>NZ_VWSF01000045.1 GCF_008629685.1 Adhaeribacter rhizoryzae
TAGGCGGGTGGAAACCCCACGAAAAGCAGGCGGGGGTGATTACCCTTTTGCGCGGTTGGAATTACTTCCAGCATATCTTGCACGGGTGGACCCTGGCCCAAAAATTTGTGTCCTAATCGTAGCATTATACAGAAGAGCTACTGACTAACCAGCCTTTTCAGGCGTTTGAAGAGGTACTGGAAGAAACTCCTTTTTTACGCGGAAGGCTGGCCATGGCAGAATACTTCCAGCAGAATATAACCACAGGCTGCTGGCAATATTTTCAATCAGAATACGAGCCATTGGTTTACGATAACTTGTTCAACCGAATTGTAAAATATACAGCCCGAATCCTGACAGAACTTAGTAGCAACGAAATAAACAAGGGTAAACTTCTACAGATACAATTCTTATTGGATGAGGTTACCGATTGCGTTTGTGTTTCCTCGGATTGTGATAAGGTAAAACTTAATCCGCTCTATTCAGATTTAGCAGATATTTTAAAACTATGCAAGGTATTCCTCTCTAATCTAACCATTAACAACGATGCTCCTTCCGAAAGCAACTTCTGTTTTTTATTGCCAATGGAATATGTGTTTGAAGATTTTATTTTCTCATTTATCCAGGAGCATTTTCCTGAGCTTAATGCAAAAGAACAAACAGGAGGTTTCCTAGCCAAAAGAGAAGGTAAGAATGTGTTTAAAATTAAAAATGATGTTTTAATAGAAAAAAGGAAGCTTATTCTGGATACTAAATATAAAATCAGACATGATGCTAAGGATGGGAAGGATGGCGTTTGCCAAACTGATTTATACCAAATGATGGCTTATGCAGTGAAGCGGGGTTACTACGATGTGTTACTTCTGTATCCGGAAAGGCCAAACAATGTTGGCCCTGAAAGTAAATTTACCATAGAGAGTCCGTTTACCCTAGGTAAGCCAATACAAATTGAAGCTCAGAATATTGATATAACTAATCATAAAATCGGAAGTTTAGATTCGCTGATTTTTCAACAATTAAAGAAGGTATTGTATAAAAACTCATGAAATTAATTGCTATATGGCAATCTCTAACGAAATATTAAGTAAAATTAAGGTAGACTTTTATAGAGGTTCAGATAATCAAACCTTGTTATTTTATAACCAGGGGCAAGAAGAGCTTTTTTGGTATTGGTTTAAAAAGAACGCGATTAAGTATGAGCCTAAAGATAAACTCCAAGTTAATAAACTAAAAGAAGGAATTATTCCAAGCCGGTGCTTCGGGAATTCTCAGGTTATGGCATACAAAAAGGATAAGGATTATTGTGAGGGTTTTGTTGAAGTCAAAGAAGATTTTATTTTCCACGGATTTAACGTACATGGCATATTTGCCGAAGATTATACAATAGCAAAAAATCCAAAGCACTTCAAATATTCCGGCGGCAAACTACCTTCAGAATACTATGGCATTATCATTCCAAGAGATTTCATGATTAAAGAGAACAAACAACTTATCGATGAAAATGACGCGACCATTCCATTTCTGATTTATAAGTATTTTCTTGCACAAAATTATATTTTAATAAAACTTACTTAGTGCCTAAGCGTAGCAGCCTGGCCGATTCGGAGAGGTTAAACTGGTAGATTTCCCGTAGCTGTTCTTCCATATCACGCGTGCTCATCCCTTTGTCATAGAGCGAAATTACCAGCACTTCAATGCTTTCGGCCAGGCTGCTGCGCTTAGGCACCACTACCGGCTCAAAAGTGGAGGCTCGGTTTCGGGGTACTTTTATCCCTACCGCCCCCTATTTACTTTTGAGTTTCTTGCTAGTCTTGCCTTGGCGGGAGTTATCAGTATTGCGGCCTTCGGGAGCATGTTTTTCATAACCCAGATGCTGGTCCAGCTCGGCTCCGAGCATTATTTCGGTGCCGCGTACGAATAATTCCTACATGAAGTAGGCAAATTCTTTTGAGCCCTTGAACAGCTTCAGGAACTCTGCGTTGTGAAAGTCGTCTTCACTAATCATTCTAGTGTCCTTGACTACGTTTAAGTTAATAAAACAGGTCCGAACTTTTAACCCGAACCTTCCTTTAAACATTTTTATGGACACTGTCAATTTATGACTGTATAGGTGCAGCGGATCTATTGAACCACGACACATAAATGTTTCATTAATGAACGTCTGCCCGCTTTTGGCAATACCTTGTTATCGGCTGGCGTTCTGTCGGTCATTATGTAGTCCATAGTTTAAATAATGCTAATGCACTTAATACTAGAGTTAATCCACCAATTACCCAAAGTGATATTTTTATTGTTTTTTGGCTGTCACCAAGTATTTGGGTTTGTTTGTCCATTTCAGCTTTGATTACTTGACTTAATTCTTTTGTATTCTTAGCAAACTCAATTTCAAAAATCTGTTTTATTTGGTTCCTTTCATTTTCAATAAGTTGCTTGATTTGAGATTTGTTTTCGTCAAGTTTAATCCTAAGTGTGCTTTCAAATTCTTTGTAAAACTCCTTGTTATCTTTTCGTATCAGGTCTGTCTTTTCTTCAACAAGTTTTGCAAGTTCAATTTTATTCTGCTTGTTTGAATTTTCCAGTTCAATCAGACTTTTAGCAACTTTATCCTGCTGCGCTTTTTGAAGCTCATTAATTTTATCAAGCGTTTTGCTATTTTCTTCAAACTGCTTGCTTATTTTGTTATATGTTTCTGTTAGCTGCTGTAACTTTTTGTAAGCACCCGACACTTCTTTGAGTTGTCCAACTTCTTGGTTGAACTCTTCAAGGGTTGTATTAAATTTTTGCAAGTTGCTCATATAATCTCTTATTAAGTTTTTTAAGTTCTTGTAATTTTTGAGAATAAACATCATTTAGTAAATATGCCAAATCGTAATACTCAGCAAGTTCTTCCAATATTTCAGGATAAAATTTTGAAATAGATTGGCTTAGGTTAACTTTTTGTTCTTCGGTTAAGTTTTTTCCTAAAACTTTTAAGCGATATAAAAAGACGCTTTGTTGGTCTTTCGTAAAAGTTTCCTTAATACTTGATAATGAACTTTCAAAACGTTCTTTTCCATCACTATCATCAAATTCTTTCAACGCTAGACGAACAAAACCACTCAAAAAGTTAAGACCGACATTATTTCGATAACTTTCCAAAAACCGGCTAATGCTATCTTTTAGTTTATCGAATTCGGCCTTATTAGGAAATTGGTTCTTAGTTAATAAAACTTCAAACCATTTCTCGAATTCTTCAGGGTTTTCAGCTATATGCTGAAGAACGAAAGTTGTTTCTGAAAAAATGAAATAGCTGTCAATTCGTTGCTTAAAGCTTTCGCTATCCTCAAATTCAGAACACCAATCAGAAAGCGTTTTTAAAGATTGTTTACGACCGTATGCAATATTTTCAAAAGTCCAATTGAGTAAATACAAAACTGACTTTTCAAAAATTGAATTTTGTTCAAATCTCTGAACTTCCGTTTTTATATCTACGTTGGGTTCATATTTCGTAATGTAGTCCGAAACACTTTTTATAATATGCCTTTCTTCAAGCGAGTTAAAATGAACTTCAAAATGGTCAATAAAATTTGTTGTCCAATCGTTAACAACGCCCAAAAGACTTAAACGATAGATTGCTTTTTGTAAAGCGTCATTATTAATTTTCAATTTTGAATAAGCATCACTCCAAAAAATTCGCGATTTTGAATTTTCTTTAAAATAATTTCTGATTACACCTAAAATAATTTCAAAGTCCTTCTCAATGTCGTTCTGTCCTTGTGTGAAAAGAAAAACTTGTTTGAAAATATCCCTGCCGTTCCATTTTACTTCTTCGCATATTTCTTTAATTTCAGCAAAAGTTGTGTCTTTGTGAAACAATCGTTGCACTCTTTCATAATCGTGTGTTTCGGGCGAATAAAGCACAAAACATTTACCTATTTTATTTTTATTTTCTTCTTTTCGTTTGTCCCAACGGCCTGCTCTTCCAGCTTCTTGATATAATGCTTCAACCGAACTTGGTAAACCGTAATGGAAAGTGTAATGAATATTCTGTTTATCGATACCCATTCCAAATGCTTTAGTAGCAACTAAAAGCTGATATTTGTTTTCCTTGAAATCTTTTTGAACACGCTGTTTGAATTTGTTGAATTCATCTCTTTCCATTACTGGCTCTGTTCCAATCCTTCGACCTGTATTTTCGTCAATAACATCACGCTTTGGAATGTCGCCCGAAAACCAACTCACTTTATTTTGATAAATCGCGTTTAAAGTATTTGAAACTTGATAACAACCATAAGCACCATTTACATTTGGAGTAAATACCAAACCTGCCTTTTCTGTCGTTTCAATAAAACTTTCTGTGTCTTTTAAATCTTCAAGAATTTCTCTGATTTTTTGGTTTTTATTTCCGTTATCATTGATTACTTCAAATTGTAGTTCCTTTCGGCTGTAATCTAAAAGAGATTTGATGTTTTCATCCTCCAATCGTTGTTTTTGTCTTGAAAACTCAATCTTAATATCTTTCAAAACATTAACGGAAGCGGTTGCAGTTAAACCGATGAATTTTATTTTTCCTTCTCCGTTTTCATCTTTTGGACTTAATTTGTCAATTGTCTTGGCTAAATTAAGATACGAAGTTCTAAAATCGTGTCCCCATTCTGAAAGGCAATGCACTTCATCTACAACCGCGTAAGCAATTGAAAAATTTGCAACAATAGCACTAATTTTTTCTCGGAAAGTTGGAATTTGAAATTTTTCGGGTGAAATCCAAACAAATAAATATCTGCCTTGCTCAAAATTTCTTTCAATTTCTCTTCTGTCTTCAACCTCCAAATCACTTGTAATGAAACTTACATTAGTTATAAGAGTTTTTATTAAATTGTCGTTTTGGTCGTACATCAACGATTTAATAGGGCAAACGACAAAATTAATACTTGGTTGAAGTAAACAAGGAAGCTGATAACATAATGATTTTCCACCACCTGTTGGTAAAAGTCCTATAGTGTCTTTTCTATTCAGCACATTGGAAATTATTGGAAATTGTCCTTCTCTGAAATTTGACTTGTCAAAAATGTTGTCAAGAAAAAACTCTATAATAGGTTTGTCCTCGTCAGTTACGTTGTAATTGATTGGTTCGGTTGTGCTTACTCTAAAATAGTTTTTGTCTTTCACAACGTCAAAATAATCAGTCCGTACAAAAATTACATCTTCGCTGATCTTATTTTCGTCTGTGTATCGTTTAAATAAAGAAAAGTCTATGTTTATTGCCTTTGATATTGGCTGAAACTGGTTTTTATAGTTTGTTATTTCAATGTTGAAATTTGGCTTTTTGAGCTCATGTTTGCTTTTAAGTTGCCAAAGTTTATTAATCCAAATTAATAAATCTTTTATAGCTAAATCTGCAAAATCAGGTAAATTTTCGTGGGCTAAAATGTTGAAATTCCAATCTTCTTCAAATGTCAAGTAATTATAAGTAAGCAATTCGAGAAGTAAAACTTGGAAACGGATTATTGCCGTAGGTAATAATTTTGTTTTAATTTCATCTCCACTCATTTGATTTCTTTCTATTTTCTCGCAAGCATTTTTGTAGTAGGATAGAAGTTTCTCAAATCTTTTAAGATGCGTTAAAATTGTTTCAACTTTTAATATATAAGTTCCGTTTTGAAATTCTACTGTGTTAATTCTTACAGTTGTAATTCCTTTGCTTGATAAAAAGGTATCTCTTATGCTGTCAGAAACTCTTGTGACTTCATCAAGTTTGTGTTGTTGGCCATCAATTTCAATCACAAGTTTGGCTTGTGGTAAATAAAAATCAACTTGTTGGTTTATGAAATTTTTATTTTCTTCTCCAATAATTTCGTTGATTTGAATTTCTGGAATTATCAACGATTGAATAAAAGAATATTCCCCAAATTCATTGGATATTATTTTCTCAAAAAAGTATTTTGCCGGATAATAGTTGTTGTCTTTGTCGCCTTTTATAGTATCGTTCCAATTTGGTGTTTGATTTGTAGCAAACAAAAACCGTTCTTCAAAGTTGTCAAGTTTATGAATTTCGCCTAATTCAGATTGTAAATATTTTGAAAGAGTTGTCGGAAAACCACGTTGCAAAATATTTTTAGTCACATACAAGATCGGTATCAAGTCAGCGTTGGTCTGATTTGTTACAAGGTTCTGAATTACAAAATTCGGATTTGTGTACGTGTAGTTTGCCGTGTATTTTTTCATTCAATATTCTGTCGCTTGTTTTTTGGCAGTGCGGTCGATTACCTTTGCCGATAACGCTCTCGTGTAAGGGCTGGCAGAGGCCTTCGACCGAAGGTGACGTTTACACAATATTATCTCACTTTTTTATACTTCTGTAAATGCATCATTGAATGTTTCAGCATCTATGTGTAGCCTCTTTACATAAGTGCTACCAAAATTATTATCGTCAATCCTTATAAAACCACATTTTTTTAATACACTTTCACTTGCTGGATTATCTCCTTTTATATATGCTGGGAGTATAGTATATTCTAAATCTAAATATGCCTGAAGGCGCATATTTAAAGCTAATGTCATTAGTCCTTTATTTCGGTACTTCTCAATTATTCCATAATTAAGGAGAGTTTTAAAACCTGTATTAGAATAATCCGCTAAGCCTGCTTCGCCAACTGTAATAAATCCAATCATCTTACTATTGCTACTATCATAGTAGTCTATTGGGCTGGGTTGTTTGGCAATTTTTATAAAAACAAAGTCAGATGGCCCAGATTCTTGATTCTTTTTTATCCAACTGTCCATGATGTTTCTTGCATCTTGGATTGTTTGTCCACGTAGATTTGGGAATTCCTTTTGAAATTGTGGGTCTTTATTCATTTCAAAGAATTCGGAATAGTCGTTCTTGTGAGGTAATGTCAATAGTAAATTCATTTTTGTGAAATATTTAAGAGTTTAGATCGGAGCAACTATTGGCTAAACGGAGTTTATTCCGTTTAGCCATCCAACATCAACGGATAACCGGAACTGGACGAACTAATATAATATATATTTAATTTAATATAAAATAATGTGCGGAAAGTAATTTTAAGAAATGGAATCCAAGGAAAGTACCAGAAAACCCCTTAAATAAAGCCCCGCTCAATTCACTGGAAAGGGGTTTTCTCTTATAACATACGATATGTTAAACAAAGGGTGCATTCTGACTTTCTTTATATTTGAGAGAAGGGAAGGAGAAATTTATATAGTAAATTTTCGGCTGAATTCTCTTGTATTAAATGCGAGCGAAATAAATAATATCTTTGCTGGCGATTAGCTAATTTGTAGTGCAATTGTTTTAGATGCCACATCCCAAGTACAAAAGACGTCTTCTTTTTGAATCATTGTTTGAGAATGCCGGCGTTGGGCTGGCGTTAGTGGCCAAAGAAGGCATCCCCTTTAGAGTTAATGCAAAGCTTTGTGCACTGCTGGGTTATTCTGAACAGGAGTTAGTTGAAACTTCTTTTGAAAAGTATACACATCCGGAGGATATCGAGAAAGACCTTGATTTATTTAAAAGCTTACTTTTGGGTGAAATTGAGGTCTATGAAATTGAAAAACGTTATATCAAAAAGAACGGTCAGGTATTCTGGGGGCTGCTGACCGTATCCATGGCACCACCGAAAGAAGGCGCTGTGACCCTTATAGGGATGGTACAGGACATTGATGCCCGGAAATGCGCTGAGGCCGAACTGCTCAAAAGCGAAAAACTTCTCTTGGAGCATAACGCCTATAAAGATAAGTTGTTTTCCCTGATTGCCCACGACCTTAGAGGCTCTATTGGCTCAAATGCTAGCCTACTCAGTTTTATAGAGAACAACCATGCTTCCTTGTCCAAGGAGGAAATCGTAAAGTATATATCACTACTGAATGCTAATGGTTCCCAGACCTTAGAGATGTTGGATAACTTACTGGCCTGGTCGCAGTCCCAGTTTAAGGAAAAAAGATTTGAACCGGCTATCTTGTCCCTATCCCAAGCAATAATAAAAGTAAGTGAGCAGCTACAGCAACAAGCCAAACTCAAGAATAATAGCATCCAGGTGCTGATTTCTGCTAATTTAGAAGTTTGTGCCGATGAGCAGATGTTACATGTTATCCTGAGAAACCTTCTATCAAATGCTATTAAATTTTCCTATTCAGGGAAAACAATAACCGTAACGGCCATACAGGATTCGTCCTTTGTTTATGTCACGGTTACGGATAAAGGAGTCGGGATAAGCGAGCGGAACATAGCGAAGCTTCTCAACAACAATAGGGAAGGCTTTACCTCCTATGGCACGAAGGGAGAGAAGGGGACCGGGCTGGGCCTTAATCTTTGTCTGCAATACATCGAGCAACACGGAGGTGACCTACAAATTAACAGTGAGGTAGGCAAGGGAAGCCGTTTTACTTTTTCCATTCCTGCAGCGGAGCAAGAATAAGGATTTCCCGCGAATACAAGTTTTATTGCTTAGGAGTTATTTTTTTCCTTTTTAGCCTTGTTCGTTCTGGCCAATAAGTAAGTTTATGTAAAGAGAAGCCTTCTTCAGGCAATAACCACCGTATCTATAACTAGCCAGGTTTTGGGGCCCACAATGCCATCGGCTACCAGATTATGTTCCCGTTGAAAAGCCCGTAAGGCCGCCTCCGTTTTTGGCCCAAAGTTGCCGTCTGCTTCTACCCTTATTTTTACTTGAAACAGCTTCACCAACTCCCCGGAGGCTCCCCGACGAAGGGTAG
>NZ_VWSF01000046.1 GCF_008629685.1 Adhaeribacter rhizoryzae
GCTTAAATAAAGCCGCTGTTTCGGGCGAGGGTGGAATTATTTTAGGGAGTGCTGTTTGAGCCCAGCTTTTACTTACAGTAATACCGGCACATTCAATTATCAATAGGCAAAGCAAGGCCACCCGAAAAGCCGCGGCTTTTCTGTCATTATAAGCTGGAAGCATAAGAAATGGTTAGTAAAGGGTTCGTTCCAAAGTACGCGGGTAAAGGATTCTGCTAAAGAATTTATATATACCTATATAGGCAAGGTAAATGGGTCTTTATACAAAAACAATACTGAAAAATCAGTATTTTTCAGAATGTATTTTGAAAAACTTCCGCATTTCCCCTTTGTTCATCATAATATTTTTAATCTGGAGTAACAATGGGCCTGCTTAGCGAAAGCCAATAACAAATGTTATGTTAAATAGAAGGTGTTTCTGGCTTTTGTTATATTTTAAGAAGGGGTTAGCACGATTAGTAACTTATCTATTATATTAGCAGAAATATATGTAATGGTAAAGCAAGTTCAATAGCAACGAGTGGCCAGAACTAGGCAAAAATAGGCGCTTTTATCTTTATACATAGTGCAGATAACCGTATGTCATTACGTTTATCTGCTAGTTGGCTGTAACCATAAAAGGAAATATTGAAAATACGATTAAGCACGAAATATTTTAGGGTTAGAGTAGCAATTTGGATTTGCTCTTTCGGGGCTTTGGTATTCCTATTAAGTGGAATAAAAGTCCTCAATGGAAGTATAAAAGAAAAATCCCTATCTGAAATTTTGATAGAAGATAAAGTTCTTTTTCTATTTACACTTAGTTCCATTTTTAGTTTAATCGCTGTAGTTGGTATTCTCACCTATATAGAAAACCACTTTAATTTTGACAGAAAGAAGTGGAATCAAAAAGGATTTAAACCAAAGCTAGAAGTTTTAGGGGATTGGATAATAAAATAAAAATGGCAGCAGCCAACACAATGCATAAGTAACCCTTGCTTACGCTATGGGCTCCTCATGCACGCGGCCCGTTAGGCTTATAAGTAAGTTTATGTTAAGTCTCCCCTACTCATCTCAGCATTCAATAATATAGGATGATTTTTGAGATGGATTTTTAAGATAGAAATTCAACTAAAAAGACCTGGTGCTGCCAGGTCCTTTTTAGTATCTTTTTCCCGTCGTTTTTTGAGACAAGTTTATCAACCTATTTCAGAACAAAACACTCTATGCATACCGGAATTAAAATATAGGTGATATAGCTCCCGACCTGAAGCTATACCCTGGCTAAAAAGTAACGCCCTCTTCTTCATTTACTATTTCTGGTGTTGAGTAAAATAACTTCAGTCTTACACCGCAATATGGACAGTAGTTTATAGTCAATTTGGGGGTTAGAACGCTGAAGCGGTCATAGCCATTTGTAATATAATATGCATAGACATTCTTGTTCTCCCATAATGGGCTTGGCAAATATCTAACAATCCTAATATTAGGTGATGTTGTAGAAGGTTGAGAAACATCAAATTCAAATTTTTCACAACAGTATTTCATAAGCCATTATTTTACGCCAACAATTACCTTTAGTAACTCCCGCTTTACAACGGGATTGGTTATAACATATTCTAATCCCTTTTGTCCAGTTACTGCGTTTATTCCCATTCTGGTTTCAATAAGTCCTTCTTGAACCATAAGATGAAAATTATTAGCAGGTATTTTGAAAGCAGTAGCCCCATTAAAACCATTTTTAGCATAGCTTGCTGCATATGCAGCATCCTCTGCTAAGAACAAAGCCCCTGACCCTCCTTCTGAACCTGTCATTCCTCTGAAAATAATTTTATATACATCATCACCAGATCCTTTAAACAAATTAGCAATTGCACTGGCAGTATAACCTCTTCCTGACAATGCGCCCACTAAAACAGCCCCTTCAGTAACAGTACTCCTTCCTAACAGGCGTCCCAATAAACCTCCCATTGCCCCTACAATAGGCCCAACTACTTTTCCTCCAATGTAAAATGTCTCAAAAGTATAATCTGGTTGTATTGCATCTGAGCGCAGTTTAAAGTTACTATTGCCCTGATAGTTAAATAATTGACCATTTATATTAACAATTTGACCAGATTTTAAAGCTGATGCACGATTACTATTTTTCCCTTGATCTTTTTTCTCCTTGTTTCCATCTCCGTTTTCTTCACCGTCCTGGCTTTGCAACTGCTGCATGAATGTCTGGATCTCATCCTGATTACTCGTTGAGGCATTTCCATTAGCATCATAAGACCACATTCCATCCGGGTCAATAAATCGAATGGGGTTGTTTAAGGCATATGTATAAGGAGACCACCTTCTTCCTAATTCGGCCATTGGGTCCACGCTATTCCATCTCCCCAGTTGCGGGTCATACATCCGAGCTCCGTAGTCACTCCAGTTCAGGTTGAACTCATCCTGTTTTTCCTTGCCGTTGTACTGGAACTTATGGTCCGGTAAGCCCAGCTTTTCGATGCCTACCAGGTTCATGCCCCAAGGGTCATAATGGTTCTCCTGAATGGTCAAAGGCGTGGCGGTAGTCAGCATCAGGTCATCAAAGAATACCTCTTCCCCGCTCTCGGTCGCCGTAAACACCTCTACGTAGCCGTCCTGCTCGGCAATATACGCCAGCTCCAGCTTTTCCCAGCTGTCTTTCGCCTGTTGCGAGAGCACCTGGTAGTGACTGCTAATATAACTACCCGTGCTGTCATATACCATATATTTTAAATAAGCCTGCGGTACATTCTTTTCTTTTTGCACCACCTGCGGCGATAAAGCCAGACCCACACTCAGATAAGGGAACATTGGCTTACCCCTGCCCGGCATGCTGCCCTCCCGCGCTGGTGGCTGCGCTACCTGCACCGCGCCATTGCTCAACACCCAGGCCGCTAAGCTGGTCAGCACGCTGGCTTTATTTTCCACTTCGTAGTGGCCAAACACTTCCGCCCGGATGGTATCACCTTTGAACACGGTCAACCGCTTACCTGGTCCTAACAGCCGTTTTTCTTTGGCGTTCAACCGGGCCGCGTAGCTACCGGTGCGAGCCCGCACCTGGTCCTGTTTGCGGGTTTGGGCCACGTTGGTAAATACCGTATCTTCTTCCGCGGCCCGCGAGGCTTCCATGGTGGCTATCATGGTGGTAGTGGTGCCTTCGGCAAAAGCAACGCGTAAATTCCCCAGGTGGTCTTTTAAGTGGTACTCGTACTGCCACTTATTGGTCGCATTAGGCTGGTACAAGGCCCGTCCTTCCGGCGTATGAGCAAACTGAAGCACCCCACCTTGATACACTAAGCTGCCCACGTAATCGGTTTCCGGGGTTCCTACCCCGGGTATCTCCGCCCGCTTGCGCAGTTTGGTGCCATCCGCCGCGTAGGTGTACAGTAGCCGGCGGCCACTGTTATAATCAATCAGGGTAGGCAGATTCAGGTGATTGTAATTGATATTGACAATGCCTTTGTTCGTGTCTTTCTTCAGGTTACCATTGGCATCATACGTGTATTCGGGTACGGTCACACTGTACTTGTTGACGACATTGTTAATGTTCTTATCGTCAAAGTCATGCAGCAGCGTCGTGCTTTCGGTATCATCCACGCCCACCAGCTGGTTGCCTTTGTCCAGCTCGTACTTATAGCTGAGCTGGTCCAACAGACCGTAGGTCTTCGTGGTACCCGACTGCGCCCGTAAGCCGTTGCGGTTTAGATTAAGAATGTTGCCGTTACCATCGTAGCGCATCCCCCACATATCGTAGTGCCCGTTGGTGGCATCCAGCTGCTCGCCGGCCCAGGCCGTACCGGTATACGCCCGGAAGTCGGCTTGTAAGAGCCGGTTGAGCTTATCGTACTGGTAACCGTAAGTGCGCTTGATACCATCAGTAGCACTCTGCCATTTCACCCCCGCAATATTGCCGTTAAAGTAATTTTTGTTAAAGCCATAGTCATAGCTCAACTCCAGGCCGAACAAGTCACCCGTATCATTGTTGGTGACGTTGTTGTCGTTGGACAAGGCGCTGTTATTAATACTGGTGAGCCAGCCCCGGATGTTATAGCGGTAATCCACCGACTGCATGTACTGAAAGCCATCGTTGGTACTGTGCAGCCCTTTGTCGTGGAGCTGACCTAACTCGTTGTAAGTATTACCCACCAGCATAACTTCTGCTACATTGGCCAGCTGCACCGTATCGGTACTCATCCGCTGGTAATTTTTCAGCAAGCGGCCGGGCACGTCATAAACCATCCGGTTTTGAATCACGTGCTGGCTGGAGCCTTTGGTGTGGGTTAGCAAGGTTTTCTCTATTCGATTATTAAAGCTTTCGTACTTGGTGGTGAACCGGTCTTTGGTCTCCCCAAACTCATTAAAAGCATTGGAAAGCCGCTGAATCACCCGGTACTCCTCATCGTAGTAGTTTATTGACCATATCCAGTAAGTATAACTCAGGCCGAGCACTTTGGACCACTGGCCGGTAACCTGCCCTACCACGCGTTTATTTTGCTTGGTGGCTTTTACCCCGGCCTCCGGCACAAAAGGCTTGTTCTGCATATAGGGGTAATTGTAGTCGTCATAGTAGGTATAGGTCAGCACATCCGCCTCTAAGACATTGGTGGGGAAAGAGTTGATTAAGGTATAGCCCGGACCGGTCGAGGCGGTGGTGCGGGTTTCAAACTGCGCGGCCGTTGAATTTTTGGCATCGGCTTGGAGTTGGGCATGGGTACGGGTATCGGTGATAATACCGGTGAAAATAGGCCGGTTCAGCGCATCGTACTTGGTAAAGCTCCACTTATTGCCATTATTGGCTCGCTGATTACCATCCTGGCTCATCACCAACTGGTCGCGCTGGTTATACACCAGGTACACCGGCTCCGCGCCCGGCACTTGCTTGATGATAAGGCGCTGCCGCGCATCGTAGTGGTAGCGGAACACCAAGGCACTAACGGCTGCGGAGAATATCCAGTTATTCTGGCTCATTTGCTCCACGGCTTTCGGCGGCAACACATAGCGTAAGTTGCCCAAGTCGTCGTACACGTAATACGTAGATAAATACTGCCCAGCAGCTTTCTCGACTCTCTTCAGCACCACCTGCCCTTCTTTGTCTTTAAACTCCTGGGTTTTCGCATCTTGCTCATCGGTCACCTGGTTTACATAAAGCTGACCGGCGGCATAGGTTCCGGGGGAAATCAGGTTGGTACTCAGGCCCGCCTCAATCTGCCAAATTCGAACGGCATCCGTGCTCGTATTAGTCTGCTCCTGGAACCGTTGCGTGTGACCGGAAGCCAGATCCCAGTTTTTCCCAGGCGCGGCCTGCTGGAGCACCCGGTTCAAAGGGGAAGCCTCAAACTGCTTCTCGGCGTAGGCAATGCCCGTCCGGGGCAGTTTGTTACTGTAAGAATCGGTCGTAGTGGTATAAAATCCGTATTGCTCCTGCAAGGCATTGGGCCGGTATTCTCCGGCCGTGGTGCCACTGGCCGCCGCAATCGTATAGGGCAGGTAATCTTTACTTTGTCGCCCGTAGGCATCATAGGCAATAGGTTGCACCAGGTCGCGGGTACCCGGTGATTCCTGCCGGGTAACCGTCTGGATGGGGCGGCCTAGGCCATCAAAGTAGGTGGTGCTTCTCTGCACGAAGTTAGCCCCCCAACTCGCCACATTGTTCTCATCAACGGTCCCCAGGTACGGCGTAAAGGTACGTACATAGTTGATAGGAGCCGTAGTTGCGCCGGCAGCCGGCAAACTGCCACCCATTGTTGGAGCCAGGGAGGCTGTATTGGGTAAGTTAACCGGTAGTTTAGTGGTCGGTGTTTTAATAAGTACAACCTCGTGGCTGGTAAGAGATACACCCGTGGCCCATCTATTAGTAACTAAACAACGGTAAGTCCCGGCAGAAGCATCTACCGGGGAATTAATCGTATAAATACGTGCGGTATCTCCAGGCAAAAATTGCCATACCCCACCTAGAAGCTTCTGCCACTGGTAACGGTTGTTAAGAGCTTCATCCCTTACCCACATCTGGATAGGTTGTCCGTTGAAATAATACAGGGTATCCTTGCCTTTCTCTTTATTATTGATACCGATATCGCTCTGGAAACTATATATAAACGATTTGAACGGATGCGCGCCGTTAACATTCGACATATTAGGCCTTATAGCAGCAAAACCTAAATGATTACTATGAGCAGAAAGCGTTAAAAATTGCTTATTCGGTTTACTACTAAAATTAGGAATAGAGGTAAAGTTATTAATAGAAAAAAGAGCGTTCTGTAAAGAAGCAAAGTTACCAATGGCAGGAGGAATGTCTCCCGTTAGTTTATTCCTTGTCAAGGATAGGGTGATAAGCTTGTTTAAATTTCCAAATGAAGTGGGAATGGTCCCTTGTAATTCATTATAAGCAAGGTCTAGATGAATTAGGTTGGTAAGTTTTCCTAATGACTCGGGAATAGGACCAACCAACTTATTATTATAAAAAGTTAACTCTTTTAATTTTGGTAGTGTACCGAGTGTATCGGGAATATTTCCAGTTAATTTATTTCCAATAAAATAAACTATCTCTAAAGCCTTCATCTTACCTAAAGATAGGGGAATAGGACCAGTTAGGTTATTACCCCAAAACATCAGATAATTAACTTTCGCTAAATTCCCAATGGAAACCGGCAATTCACCAACTAAATTATTGTCCTTTAGACCAAGTCCGGTTACGTCTCCATCTTTCATGAATACCCCATACCAAGTTCCAAATTGAGCACTGGTAACATTTGTCATGCTGTTGATGCTATCCGGCCACTCATTCACCCAATTAGAGCCATTGGTATAATTATATAAATCTTTCAAGGCCTGGAATTCAATCTCATCCGGCACTTGATTAAAGGTCTGAGTCTGCCCATAGAGTGGCCGTTGGCTTAATAGTAACACTAGTCCAATCACCAATAGCTTACCAAAAGAAGGAAAAGACAGGGAGCGGTATAAATCTTTCATAAACTGGAATCTATTATTGATTAGCATACTGGTAGGTGTACTTTTTGCGAATAAGCCCATTTTGGTCCTTTATCACCGATAGGCGGCCGTAGGCATCGTAGGTGTAATAAGTAATCAGGTTATTGGCGTCACAGCTAGCAGTCTGCCCAACCAGCGGGTCATAGGTGTAAGTCGTCATCTGCGCCTCCACCGGGTAAAGCCGCAACTCATCCAGATTTCCCGTACCGGAAACCGTAACTGTGCTCACACCAGTAACCCGATGCTCGTACAGATTCCAGCCATTGATGGTCCGGATTTTAACTGCCGAGCCAGCGATGGTACCCGCAATACTCAAGGCCGTCGCATTCTGGCTCCAGTAGGAAATGATATAAGTCTTACTGGCGGTTAGGCCTGTTTTGGAAATAGCCCCGTTGCCTAAGGCATAGTACCTTTTACCGGTGGGAGCCACACCATTGGTTCTTAGC
>NZ_VWSF01000047.1 GCF_008629685.1 Adhaeribacter rhizoryzae
TTGGTTTAAGAAAGTTCTTTGAATAGAAGGAAATAAGAATAGCAAACCGCATAAGTGCTTTAAGCGAGATTGTTAGATGGTTAAAGGTTTAAATTGTTGTTAAGGCAATTCAACCATTAAGTCCTTCAACAATTGAAGCGGGGTCTTATGTTAAAAAGAGCGTTGCGGTCAGACTACACAAATTGAAGCTTTTCGGAGCTTTGAAATCTATTATACTACAATGGAGAGTTTGATCCTGGCTCAGGATGAACGCTAGCGGCAGGCCTAATACATGCAAGTCGAACGGAATGAGGTAGCAATACCTTATTTAGTGGCGCACGGGTGCGTAACGCGTATGCAACCTACCTTAAACTGGGGGATAGCCCGGGGAAACCCGGATTAATACCGCATGATACTATTAGAGGGCATCTGAAGATAGTTAAAGATTTATTGGTTTAAGATGGGCATGCGTGCCATTAGCTAGTTGGTGAGGGTAACGGCCCACCAAGGCGACGATGGCTAGGGGTTCTGAGAGGATGATCCCCCACACTGGTACTGAGATACGGACCAGACTCCTACGGGAGGCAGCAGTAGGGAATATTGGGCAATGGCGGAAACGCTGACCCAGCCATGCCGCGTGCAGGAAGAAGGCCTTCTGGGTTGTAAACTGCTTTTATCTAGGAAGAAAAAACTCTTGCGAGAGGAACTGACGGTACTAGGTGAATAAGCACCGGCTAACTCCGTGCCAGCAGCCGCGGTAATACGGAGGGTGCAAGCGTTGTCCGGATTTATTGGGTTTAAAGGGTGCGTAGGCGGCTTGATAAGTCCGTGGTGAAAGCCAACAGCTCAACTGTTGAACTGCCATGGATACTGTTAGGCTTGAGTACAGACGAGGTAGGCGGAATTGATGGTGTAGCGGTGAAATGCATAGATACCATCAAGAACACCGATTGCGAAGGCAGCTTACTAGGCTGTAACTGACGCTGAGGCACGAAAGCGTGGGGAGCGAACAGGATTAGATACCCTGGTAGTCCACGCTGTAAACGATGATGACTCGATGTGGGCGATACACAGTCCGCGTCTTAGCGAAAGCGTTAAGTCATCCACCTGGGGAGTACGCCCGCAAGGGTGAAACTCAAAGGAATTGACGGGGGCCCGCACAAGCGGTGGAGCATGTGGTTTAATTCGATGATACGCGAGGAACCTTACCTAGGCTAGAATGCGCGTGACCGGCTCAGAGATGGGCCTTCCCTTCGGGGCACAAAGCAAGGTGCTGCATGGCTGTCGTCAGCTCGTGCCGTGAGGTGTTGGGTTAAGTCCCGCAACGAGCGCAACCCCTATCTTTAGTTGCCAGCACGTAATGGTGGGGACTCTAAAGAGACTGCCTGCGCAAGCAGTGAGGAAGGTGGGGATGACGTCAAGTCATCATGGCCCTTACGCCTAGGGCTACACACGTGCTACAATGGGCGGTACAAAGGGTTGCTACCTGGTAACAGGATGCCAATCTCAAAAAACCGTTCTCAGTTCGGATTGAGGTCTGCAACTCGACCTCATGAAGCTGGAATCGCTAGTAATCGCGCATCAGCAATGGCGCGGTGAATACGTTCCCGGGCCTTGTACACACCGCCCGTCAAGCCATGGAAGTCAGGGAGACCTGAAGACGGTACCCGCTAAGGAGCCGTTTAGGGTAAAACTGGTAACTGGGGCTAAGTCGTAACAAGGTAGCCGTACCGGAAGGTGCGGCTGGATCACCTCCTTTCTGGAGCTGAACCGCAAACCTTAGACTATTGCTACGGCAATAGTGTTATAGACGCCTTTAAGGTAGTTATGAGTAGTTAGTCCTGAGGGATTAGTTATTATTAGCTATAAAGTGTTTGTTATTCTTATTCTTTTATTCAAGTCATCAAAGTTATTGCTATAGGCAATAGCTACATGGTTAAACAGCAGGTTTAGCTTTACAAGTAAGATTTAGTGGTAATAACAAAGCGTGTAAGCTTGTGATGCGGGATTAGGAGGGCACAGGAGTACAAGACACGTGTTAAAAGCGGGCTTGTAGCTCAGGTGGTTAGAGCGCTACACTGATAATGTAGAGGTCCCTGGTTCGAGTCCAGGCAGGCCCACCAACAGTTATCAGTTGCCAGTTATCAGTTGTCAGTATTAGTGACAACCAGCAACTGCCAACCGACAACCAAGAAAAGGGGGATTAGCTCAGCTGGCTAGAGCGCCTGCTTTGCACGCAGGAGGTCAACGGTTCGACTCCGTTATTCTCCACTAGAGAAAACAAACCAGTAAGAGCAGCAGGCTTTTACTACAACTTAGCGGGATTTATTAGCGCGCAGATGTCTAACATCCAGTGTCTAATATCTAACGTCTAAATAAGTTCTTTGACATAGAGAGAAGAGAGAATAAACAAGTAAAGAAGAAGGACAGCGCAAGCTGTTCAGTCTAGTAATAGACTATACGTAAAGAGTAGACTAACAATCAAGAAAGTTAGTAAGGGCGTATGGGGGATGCCTAGGCTCTCAAAGGCGAGGAAGGACGTGATAAGCTGCGATAAGCTGCGGGGATTGGCACATACGAATTAATCCGCAGATTTCCGAATGGGGCAACCCACTTGAGTGAAGCTCAAGTATCCTGTAAAGGAGGCAAACCCGGGGAACTGAAACATCTAAGTACCCGGAGGAAGAGAAAATAAGAATGATTCCCTAAGTAGTGGCGAGCGAACGGGGAAGAGCCCAAACCAGTTTTGTTACGGCAAAGCTGGGGTTGTAGGACCACGTGATGAGACTAAAAAATGAAGCTAAACTACCTGGGAAGGTAGGCCAGAGAAGGTGATAGCCCTGTCAGCGTAAGCTTTTTAGCTCTAGTGGTATCCTGAGTAGGGCGGAACCAGAGAAATTCCGTCTGAATCTGCCGGTACCATCCGGTAAGGCTAAATACTTTTGAGAGACCGATAGTGAACCAGTACCGTGAGGGAAAGGTGAAAAGAACCTTGCATAAAGGAGTGCAATAGAACCTGAAACCATACGCTTACAAGCGGTCGGAGGTCCTAAGTGGATTGACGGCGTGCCTTTTGCATAATGAGCCTACGAGTTACGCCTCTCTGGCAAGGTTAAGAGTTTTAAAGCTCGGAGCCGCAGCGAAAGCGAGTCTGAACAGGGCGCATAGTCAGAGGGGGTAGACGCGAAACTTTGTGATCTACCCTTGACCAGGTTGAAGTGTGGGTAACACCACATGGAGGACCGAACCAGTTTCCGTTGAAAAGGATTTGGATGAGTTGAGGGTAGGGGTGAAAGGCCAATCAAACTGAGAAATAGCTCGTACTCCCCGAAATGTTTTTAGGAACAGCGTCGTGGTGGAGTTTTATAGAGGTAGAGCTACCGATAGGACTAGGGGGAGTCACATCCTACCGAATCCTGACGAACTCCGAATGCTATAAAATATACACGGCAGTGAGGCTCTGGGTGCTAAGGTCCAGGGCCGAGAGGGAAAGAACCCAGACCATCAGCTAAGGTCCCTAAATATATGCTAAGTTGAACAAAGGAGGTTCAGTTACTTTGACAGCCAGGATGTTGGCTTGGAAGCAGCCATTCATTTAAAGAGTGCGTAACAGCTCACTGGTCGAGTGACAGGGCATCGATAATAATCGGGCATCAAGCATATTACCGAAGCTATGGATAGAATTTATTCTGTGGTAGGGGAGCATTCTTATTACGAAGAAGGTGTCTGGTAATGGATGCTGGAGTGATAAGAAAAGCAAATGTAGGCATAAGTAACGATAAGGCAGGTGAGAAACCTGCCCGCCGCAAGACTAAGGTTTCCTGAACAACGCTAATCGGTTCAGGGTTAGTCGGGTCCTAAGGCAACACCGAAAGGTTAAGTCGATGGCTAACGGGTTAATAATCCCGTACTTGTTTTATCTAGTGATGTGGTGACGGAGGAGTGAAAGACCTGCGTACTGACGGAATAGTACGTTGAAGCCCGTAGTTATATTTCTGGTAGGCAAATCCGCCGGAGATGATGAAAGGTGATAGTACCCAGCGGCTTCGGCCAACGGGATAATGGTCCTAATCCGACTTCCAAGAAAACCCGCTAAACGTTTAAAGATAAGACAACCCGTACCGCAAACCGACACAGGTAGTCGAGGAGAGCATCCTCAGGCGCTCGAGTGAATCACGGCCAAGGAACTCGGCAAAATGGCCCTGTAACTTCGGGAGAAGGGGCGCTTCCTCTTAGCAATAAGAGAAGCCGCAGTGAAAAGGCCCAGGCGACTGTTTAACAAAAACACATGACTTTGCGAAATCGAAAGATGAAGTATAAGGTCTGACACCTGCCCGGTGCTGGAAGGTTAAGAGGGGATGTTAGTCGCAAGGCGAAGCATTGAATCGAAGCCCCAGTAAACGGCGGCCGTAACTATAACGGTCCTAAGGTAGCGAAATTCCTTGTCGGGTAAGTTCCGACCTGCACGAATGGTGTAACGATCTGGGCGCTGTCTCAGCCGTGAGCTCGGTGAAATTGTAGTCTCGGTGAAGATGCCGAGTACCCGCAACGGGACGGAAAGACCCCGTGCACCTTTACTATAGCTTAACATTGACGCTGGGTAACTCATGTGTAGGATAGGCCGGAGGCTATGAAGCGGTGTCGCTAGGCATCGTGGAGCCAACGTTGAAATACGGCCCTTGAGTTGCTTGGCGCCTAATCTGGAAAACGGAGACAGTGTTTGGTGGGTAGTTTGACTGGGGTGGTCGCCTCCAAAAGAGTAACGGAGGCTTTCAAAGGTACCCTCAGCACGCTTGGTAACCGTGCGTAGAGTGCAATAGCAGAAGGGTGCTTGACTGTGAGGCCGACAAGCCGAGCAGGGTCGAAAGACGGATATAGTGATCCGGTGGTTCCGCATGGAAGGGCCATCGCTCAAAGGATAAAAGGTACGCCGGGGATAACAGGCTGATCTCCCCCAAGAGCTCATATCGACGGGGAGGTTTGGCACCTCGATGTCGGCTCGTCACGTCCTGGGGCTGGAGAAGGTCCCAAGGGTTCGGCTGTTCGCCGATTAAAGTGGCACGCGAGCTGGGTTCAGAACGTCGTGAGACAGTTCGGTCCCTATCTGTTGTGGGCGTAAGAAATTTGACAGGACCTGACCTTAGTACGAGAGGACCGGGTTGGACAAGCCGCTAGTGGACCTGTTGTGACGCCAGTTGCAGCGCAGGGTAGCTACGCTTGGAAGAGATAAGCGCTGAAAGCATCTAAGTGCGAAACTCACCTGAAGATGAGATTTCTTTGAAGGGTCGTTAAAGATGATAACGTTGATAGGCGGCAGGTGTAAAGGTAGAAATACCATAGCTGAGCCGTACTAATTACCCGTAAACTTTCCTGATAACCTTAGTCTACCCTTTACTTAGCTTCTACAAACCAGTTTATTCCCTCTTATCTTGTGTCAATTTATTAGACGTTAGTAGCTAGATATTAGTAATTAGATACTAGATACTAGACAAAGAACTTAAAATAACAAAGCTGAAATCGTCAGCTTCAACGGTTGGCAACAACCAAGCACAATAATGGTGGTTATAGCGCGGGTGTTCACCTCTTCCCTTTCCGAACAGAGTAGTTAAGCCCCGTAGCGCCAATGGTACTGCTGTCACAAGCGGGAGAGTAGGTAGCCGCCAACCTTATTTATTTCCTCTTTGCTGCTTGACTACTGATTAGTAATAAGTAGTAGTTGTAAGAAGTAAGAACCTCAAGCCCCGGTACAGCAATGTAACGGGGCTTTTTGCTTTATA
>NZ_VWSF01000048.1 GCF_008629685.1 Adhaeribacter rhizoryzae
GTTATGCAGCAGACGGTAGTAACTCCGCTGCTCGGCTTCGCTCGCACTTAGCTGATGTATCACCACACTTTGCTTTTCTATTATCTTTTCTACTACTTGCTTGACCCGTCGCTCTATCCGAATATTGCTAAATATTGCATCTGCCATTTACCCCCAACAGCTCCCCGCTCCATTTTGTGTCCTAATCGTAGCCCTAAATTAGGGAAGGAGTTCGGCCGAACCGGAAAGTTGCGGATTAGCTTTGTTGAGCTGGCTGTTAATTAATTTTTAATAATGATTATAGAACCTAGAAGACCGTAGCTACGAAGCAGACTACAGCAGTTTGGGCGATGAGGGCCTTCTAAGGTTGTGGTGCTTTAGCATTCCGAGGTACGAGGAAAACAAGCTAAGACAGCCCGAATGACCAAACGGGGCCCCGCGGCCGGGAGCAAACTTAGGCCTCTAAATATTTATTAGCACCTATACATTGAAAGATGGAATCTTTCAAAAGATAAACAGAAAGACCAGGTTATTTAAGGAATACCTTTTAGAAGATGTGGTATAATAGGAAAAAAAATCTTTTGCAGCGGTTTTAATTTATAACCACATGGCCGGTTTTAATGGCATACAAAACCAAACCAATTCTACTCTTTACCTGGAGTTTTTCAAATAATGCTTCTCGGTAACCATCAATCGTGCGGGGAGCCAGGCACATTTTATCGGCAATTTCTTTGTAAGTAAATTCGGTGCAGGCCAGTTTCAGAAACTCACTTTCGCGGTCGTTTAACTTTACTAAGGCAGCGGCTTTTTTGTTGTTTTCCGGGTCGCGGTTAAGCGAGTTTAGCAGCGTACCGCTTACCAGTTCGGAATAATAAAATCCTTTTTTTACCAGCGCCTGGAGCGCGGTTTGCAGTTCCTGCGGGTCGGCATCTTTTAAGATATGCCCTTTAGCACCGGCCCGCAGCATTTTAATAATGGCTTCTTCGTGGTCGTACATCGATAAGGTTAAAACCATTACTTTGGGGTGGTGTTGCTTTAGCCAGGCAGCCGTTTCGTAACCGTCCATTTCGGGCATATTTATATCCAGCAATACAATGTCGGGCGCCTCTTCGGTGGTAAATTTTTGGGTGAGTTCCCGGCCATTATTCGCTTCCCAAATTACTCCGTAGCCCGAAAAATTGTTTACCAATTCCACCATTCCTTTCCGGAATAATTTGTGATCGTCTACTAAAGCTACTTTTATTTTGGGGTTAGGTTCCATGGAATAATCAGAGTTTGGTTGGCAAAGATAGCTGGGTTAATGTTCCTTTTCCCAATTGACTTTCAATAGAAATATTGGCGCCCATCAGTTTGGCCCGGTGGTACATATTGCCAATGCCGGTTCCCTTTTCTTTTAAATCTGAATTTTGCACACTAGCCAGGTCAAAACCAGTACCATCGTCTTGGATACACATAATTAACTGGTCGGGCAAATATTTTAATACAATAGAAATATAGCCGGCTTTGGCATGTTTAATAATATTTTGCAACGCTTCCTGCACAATGCGGTAAATAATTAATTGCTTTTGCGGATCTACGGGTTCTTCGGTGCCTTCCACGGTTAAGTCGGTTTTAAAAATGCCCGTTTTGCCAATCATATCCAATTCAAACTGCAACGATTCCGATAATTTTTTCTGGCTGATATGGTCGGTGTTTAAAGACTTGGAAAGGTTACGTAAGTCTTGTATAGCTTTGCCCACCAGTTCTTTGGTGTTATTAATTTTAGGAGCCGAGGGGTTGTCGTCGGCGAGCAGAATGGTGTTGAGGTTAAGCTTGGCCAGCGAAAGAACCTGCCCAATATTATCATGAATTTCCTGCGA
Organism: Adhaeribacter rhizoryzae; assembly: GCF_008629685.1. Classification (GTDB taxonomy): domain Bacteria; phylum Bacteroidota; class Bacteroidia; order Cytophagales; family Hymenobacteraceae; genus Adhaeribacter; species Adhaeribacter rhizoryzae. The sequence continues at coordinate 1,839 of NZ_VWSF01000048.1, forward strand.
AATGGTGTGCAAGGTTTGTTCCTGCATTTCGAGCTGCGCCTTCAGAATCTCCTGCTGAAAGGCATTTTTTATTTCTTCTTTTTCTTTCAAATGTTTGTTGTACTGGCTCCGGTGAATAAAAATAAAAACTACCACAAACGAGGTAATCAGCAGCATTAGGAGGGTAATTCCAATAACTATAAATATTTCATCTGCGAGCGCTTGCATAGCATTCCTTTAAATAAGTACCCGCACATAACCAAAAACAACACGTTATGAATGGGCCACAAAATTTTTATGCCGGTATTGTACTGGCTGTTACTTTGCATTAAGTAGTTAAAGGTAATAAAAATAAAAAAGCTGCTCGCATAATACGTTAAAAGTCCGGTAACGTACCAGAAATCAACGGTTTTGACAATGTCTTTGGTGGGGTTTAAAAGGTTTTGAAGGTAATATAAAAAGCAGTAAACAACCACAATAAAGGCCGCTAAACCATACATATTGCTGTTGAACTGATCGACAATATGCTCGAATTTAAGCGCGTTAAATATTAGCACTACCAGAAAAAGCACCGCAACACCAATAATTACTTTTTTAGTGTCTTTAAACTGTAGCAGGTTGGCAAAATAACCCGATAAGATTAAGAAAACTATAACACAGTTGGTATTATAAATAATCAGATTGGAGCCGTCAAACACCTGGTAAATAATCATAGAAATGGTATTTAGCAGGGTTTGTACCACTAAATACCAAAAGATGTAGTCTCTCCGGACGCTTATCTGTGGGTTGGCCAGCGCAAACAAGATTAACAGAAAAGGAGGAACTACATCTAAATATTTTGAAATTTCAATCCACATTGTATTTAATCCAGAACCTGGACCAGCCGCAGCTTAGCAACCAGGAGGGTTAGGACAGCCCGGTACATCGCCATCGCCGGCAGCTTTAGCTGCTACGTTAAGGGTACTTGTGCTGTCGGTTGAACTTTGGATAGTAGTACCAGGTTCGTAGCGGGTGGCCCGGGCCCAGATTTTATCCTGCGGGCGCTTTAAGTCAATTCTAACCGCAATCCGGTTTTGTTCATCAGACGATTCCTCAATTAATCTTCTGAGGTCTTCTTTGTTAAATAAATATTCCTGCATAGTTAAATGGTTAAATGGTGAGATTATTAGGATGAATAAAGGTGAATATGGCGGAAAAGTATGAAAAATAGCTAACCAAGACAAAACCAGCTTAACCGTTATGGGCAGGTAAATAAATGCATTGTTCTGAATTAATAAAAGATAATGCGTAAAAAAGAAATAAAAAACGGGGAAAATACGGTATTACTAAACGTTAAAACCCCGCTCTAAATACGGTATTTATCCATTGCTATTTTTTATTATTTAAGTGCAAATTTGTAGCGACATCAAGGTAGTTAGCTCATAGTTTCTTTGTTGGGGATGTCACCAGTAATTATAAAGTTTTTCTACACTCCGGGGCTGCTACCAGCAGCAAAATACTTGACCTTTTAGCAGACTAGTTATTTACCGAGCTGAACCATGAAAACTACCAATATTTTAGAAACTGCATTTGCACAAACCACTACCCTAGATAAGCTAATTGCTATTTGGCAAGCCCAGCCTTACGCATCCGATACCAATTTAATAGATTATGCCAGCCTGCGTACCCAAACTACAGGTTTAGAAATGGTTTTAAGCCATGGTCCGTGCCTTACTTGGGTGTTAGACCTCCGGACCCAGCAATTTGTTTACCTAAGCGAAAATACCCGGTCTTTAATTGGCTACGAACCCCAATTATTCAGGCAAGATGGCTTTTTAACACTAAGTAAGCTTTTGCATCCGGCCGATAAAAAGAATATTCTGGAACTAACCGTACAGCTCTGGGAAAATATATTGGCCTTACCGAAAGAAAAACGGTTGGGCTACACTTTCAGTCGCAAGTACCGCATCCGCAAACCCGATGGCACTTCGGTATGTTTGCTAGAGCAAAATAAAATTACCCAAACCGATTCTGGTGGCAATATTACCCATGTGTTAGGAACCTGCACCGACATTACCGACCTTATTAATGAACTAACTTTTGAAGCGTGTGTACAAGGCAAGTTCACAAAAGCACCTATGCGCCTAACTCCCGAAAACGCACCGGTTGCGGCTCGGAATATATTAAGCGAACGCGAAAAAGAAATTGTGCGCTTAGTAGCCGAAGGTTTAAGCAGCAAAGTTATTGCCGACCAATTATTTATAAGCTTTCATACAGTAAATACCCACCGCAAAAATATTATTGGCAAAACCCATAGTAAAAATACCAGCGGCCTGGTGCAATATGCCATTAGCAACCGCATAATTTAACATTTAATAACCGTTTGCGCGGGGGCAGGGCAATGGGTGGTGGACCTTGCTCCCCAAACGGACTTTTCTAATAACTGGCTCTCTTGTGTAAAGCTACTCTTGCGGCAAGCGGTTGATTTAAATAAATAAGTTAATTTTGCGCCTTGTTATTTAATGCGGCCAATTTTAATTTTATGAATATTACTCCCCAAGCTTTAATATTTGATTTAAACGGAACCATGATCGACGACATGCATTTTCATGCGAAGGCCTGGTTCCAGATTTTGAACAACGATTTAGGTGCCGCCTTAACCTGGGACGAAGTTAAAGTACAGATGTACGGTAAAAACAGTGAGGTGCTGGACCGGATTTTTGGGAAAGGAAAATTTACCGTAGAGCAAGTGCAGAAGCTTTCCGTAGAAAAAGAGCGCCGTTACCAGCAAGAATATTTCCCGCACCTGCAATTAATAGCTGGTTTAGCTAATTTCCTGGAAAACGCCCGGCAAGCCAATATAAAAATGGCAATTGGTTCGGCGGCCATTCCGTTTAACATTGATTTTGTACTGGATAACCTAAATATCCGGCATTACTTCGAGGCAATTGTGAGTGCCGATGACGTAACCGACAGCAAGCCCGACCCGGAAACTTTTCTGAAAGCAGCACAATTGCTGGGCGTAGAACCAGCAAACTGTGTTGTATTTGAAGATGCGCCGAAAGGCGTAGAAGCAGCGCAAAACGCCGGCATGGCCAGTGTGGTGTTAACCACCGCCCATACCCAGGAGGAGTTTAGCCAATATTTTAACATTTTGCGGTTTGTACAGGATTACAACAATCCTTTTATTGCAGAATTATTACCGGTTCGGGTTTAAGCACCCATTTATTGAAGTCAAAAATAAAAAAGGACATACCTAATATGTCCTTTTTTATTTTTGAAGTTGTTTAGTATTTCGCCGTACGCCTTTTCCTCTGGAGTAAATTAACCCTTCCGCCCTCCGGGCACCTTCCCTAAATTAGGGCTACGATTAGGACACAAATTTTTGGGCCAGGGTCCACCCGTGCAAGATATGCTGGAAGTAATTCCAACCGCGCAAAAGGGTAATCACCCCCGCCTGCTTTTCGTGGGGTTTCCACCCGCCTAATCGGGCTATTATCCAGTAGCACCATTGTAAAGAGTCTTGGGGGTAAGGATTCCGCTGCTTGGC
>NZ_VWSF01000049.1 GCF_008629685.1 Adhaeribacter rhizoryzae
TGCAGCGGTTAAAAGATTTATACTTAAATTGTCTATCCAATTTAAGAATTATTCAATATTTGTTTGTACAAAATCTACCTTATATGCTTGAGAATTTTAACTATTAAAAGGAGAAGCAGGGTTAAACGTTGCTAAGCCTGCATTTCATAAAAGTACATATTAGCTAAGGAAACTTGATTGTATTTAGCTTTTGCCAAGCAAGAAATTGCGACCTTCAAAGAAGTGTTTTCATTGGGGAATATCAGTTTAGCAGCAGTAGCTAACCATTATGGACTATGGTAAGAGCATAAAGGTTAGCTCAAACTACGGCTTTACCCCAAATCTAAGGCCAGGTTGAACATACACCATCCTTACTACTCCTCATTTTTCTTTTTGCGCTTACGCCAGTAGTCTTCCAATGTCCAGGCAGCAATGGTTGCTACTAGTAGGAGCATTATTAGAAAATTCATCTGTATACCTTTAGGAGATGATTTTAAGCTAGGCAAAAACTTATAGAAGATTTATCGGTAAAGAGTTTAAGCCTTATCTAGGCTAGTAAAAGGGCACCTTAGGTACCCTTTTTTCTAGTTGGTTAATAATTAACATCACGGAAGAACTTCCAAACGCTCCCTTTTAAATTTTCCTATTTATAGGTAGATGATAAAGTACGGTAGACCATAAAAGAGGCAGCCATAAGCTACCTCTTTAAAATTTTGGTCAAATCTTTTTAGTTGGTTAAAAAGATGCTAACTCTCACAAACAAAATACTGTTAAATTAAGCGTTTTTATCTGATTAAACCAAGAAAAATGCAATATAATCTAAAAATAATTATTGTTTAGCTTTCTACCTCTCTTGGTAAATAATCTTGCTCAGCACAAAAGGGTTCAGGCACTTTTAATGATTTAATATAGGTTAGAATATTGCAGTCTTACTTCGGCAAGCTTTATTATTCCCACCCCCGGAATTTAGCAAACCAGCTAAAGCGTTTAACTGCTAGTACAGCAATGCCTACATTAAGGAGGTAGTCATTCAGGGAGAGTTGCTGCATAAATCAAGTCTAAACGGAGCCCTCTTCCAGATTTTATGCTTTTAGTCAAATTGCGGACCTATGGCCAAAGTCTTTTAAGTAAAAGCTATATTAACTAATTCTATCCTGGATTATTATAGTACTTTCTTTTACCTGAAAATACTGAAAAATCAGTATTGCTTTAGGCGTTTTGCTTTCCTACTTTTCATCAATTGATTTATCCAAAGGGAAGGCCTAAACTACCTAGTCAAGTAAAGCAAGTTCTTTCCCTTTGTCCATGGGTACCAGTGTTTTTTAATACTAAAGAAGCGCATTATGTTCGGCTCCCAAATTCTTGAAGTTGCTATTGGCGTTATCTTTGTTTTTCTCCTGGTGAGCATTATCTGTTCGGCTATTCGGGAGAGCATTGAAGCCTGGCTGAAAACGCGGGCAGCTTTCCTGGAACATGGAATCCGGGAATTATTACACGACAAGAATGCCGAAGGACTGGCCAAAAGCTTCTATGAGCACCCGCTAATTTATAGTCTGTTTGCCGCCGATTATAAACCCGGCAATGCCAACAAGCGGCCAAATGCCTGGACGGATGGTTCTCATCTTCCCTCCTACATTCCGGCCAAAAACTTCGCCCTAGCCCTGATGGACATTGCGACGCGGGGGCCGGCAACTGATTTTGTCAGCAGCGACCCTAACGCACCGGTAATTTCGCTGGCTTCCATCCGCCTGAACATTGAAAATATTCAGAATCCCGCCGTTCAGCGGGTCTTGCTGACCGCTATCGACGCCGCACAAGGCGACCTGAACAAAGCCCAAGCAAATATTGAAGCGTGGTACGACAGCGGCATGGACCGGGTATCTGGCTGGTATAAGCGTTCGACCCAGTGGGTAATATTTTGGATAGGCCTTTTCGCCGCGGTGGCTTTAAACATAAATACCATCACCATTGCCGATTACTTATACCACAATGATGTAGCGCGGGCGGTGATAGTAGCCCGGGCAGAAACCGCTGCCCAGGATACTGCTTTTCTCAGCCGCAATTACAGTGCTGCCCGCAGTGAACTCGACTCCTTGGTTTTACCTTTGGGCTGGTCAAATGGCTGGGGAGCACCCCGACCGGATTATAAGGTGGATGCGAGTAACTTCAAAGTCTGGAATCATGTCTTAGCGCCGCTGCTTGGCTGGCTGATAACAGCCTTAGCGGCTACCATGGGCGCTCCATTTTGGTTTGATATTTTAAATAAAGTAATGGTTATCCGCTCAACCGTTAAGCCGCATGAAAAAAGCCCGGAAGAAGCTTCGGAAGACAGGCAAATGCCACGGCCGCCGGTGGCTCCGGCGGGCATTCCACCGGCAGCAGCAGTGCCGAGTGGTGGTCCCCCGGGTAACATTCCGCCACCAACCGGTGGGCTTATTCCTACGCCCCGCGATGCCGAGAGCAGCTTAGATGGTTGCCATGTAGTGGCCGAAGTGTTAACCTTGGATGAAGATTTACCAGCAGCGGAAGGAGGGGTTGCCTGATATGCCACATTCTTTAATATGGTTGCCGCACGTGCTCAAAGAAGCCGGCTTGAAAGTTGCCTTGGTGGATGGCTGGGAAGACCGCGGCCGGGGTGACGTTAGAACCATCCGGGGTGTTATTTGCCATCATACCGGAACTAATGAGAAGCGGGGAAACATGCCTACGCTTCATACGCTCATTCATGGCCGTTCGGATTTGCGCGGCCCGCTGGCGCAGCTAGGTCTGGGACGGGATGGCACTTATTATGTCATTGCCGCCGGCAGAAGCAACCACGCGGGAGAAGGCATTTGGAAAGGCCTGACGAACGGTAATGCCAATTTCATCGGCATAGAAGCCGAGAATACCGGCCGGGCTAATGATTTTCCCTGGCCTACAATACAAATGGAAGCCTACCACCGGGGAGTAGCGGCTATTTTGAAACACGTTGGGCAGAGTGCGGAATTCTGTGCGGGTCATCGGGAGTATGCTTTGCCAGCAGGGCGCAAACCGGACCCTATCTTTAACATGCACGCCTTTCGAGATTCTGTAGCGGCTATTTTGAATGGTACAGCGCCAGGACCGGTCCTGATTCCGCCCGAAGAGCCCGCACCACCTGGCGGCACTACTACGGGCCGGCCTACCCTTCGTCGGGGAGCCTCCGGGGAGTTGGTGAAGCTGTTTCAAGTAAAAATAAGGGTAGAAGCAGACGGCAACTTTGGGCCAAAAACGGAGGCGGCCTTACGGGCTTTTCAACGGGAAC
>NZ_VWSF01000005.1 GCF_008629685.1 Adhaeribacter rhizoryzae
TAGCCGCCAACCTTATTTATTTCCTCTTTGCTGCTTGACTACTGATTAGTAATAAGTAGTAGTTGTAAGAAGTAAGAACCTCAAGCCCCGGTACAGCAATGTAACGGGGCTTTTTGCTTTATAAGGGGTTCTGTAATTTAGCTCTTTGCTAATATTATAATTTTACAAAATACCTTTCTAAATAGACCCAATCTTGCATAAGCAAATTTTTAACTTAAAGAAACATTTCAAGCAAGTAGCCGTTGCTGTGTCTACTATCCCTATCTTCAAATCTTAAAAATTCTTTGGGAAGAATAAAATTGCCCAGCGAAAATTTTACTAATAAGTTTAAATTAACAATATTTAGTAATTATGTCGTTTTTACATAAGGTACTAACCTAACCAACCTCTTCTTTCTATGAATTTTGTAGCACCGCTATTTCTATATGCACTTTCAGCAGTAGCAATACCAATAATTTTGCACTTGGTAGAGCTAAGAAGAGCCAAAAGAATATTATTTACCAATGTTTCTTTTATTAAAGAGGTTAAAAATATTACCTCAAGGCATCGGCGGCTTAAACAACTATTAATATTACTTGCCCGAATAAGTTTTATAATATTTCTGGTACTCGTATTTGCGCAACCGTATTTACCTGCAAATTCAACCATAGATAATGCCCGCGATTACAAAATTTATATTGATAATTCGCTGAGCTTGCAAAACGAATCGAAAGAAGCAGATAGAAATTTATTGGATCAGGCGGTTGGTCATAGTCAAAAAATTTTAGGCAATTTACCAGCTTCTAACCGCATAAATATCCAGGATAACTTTAGACGCACTAATAGTTATACAGATTATACTGCTGTTAAGGCAAAGAACTATTTAGCGGAGTTAAAGCTATCAGCTAATACTAAAAATTTTCCGGCGCTTCTTTCGGGTTTTTCTATGGGCAGTCCGCAGCCTTACAATGCGTTTATATATTCCGATTTTCAACGAAATGCTTTTAATCCCGATTACCTGACTGATCTGCCCCAAACGCCTAACGATTATTACCTGATTCATTTAAAAGGCAACGCTACTTACAATGCTTTTGTAGATAGTATTTTCCTGGAAGATGAATTTGTGCGATTGAATGCGAACAATAAAATAAAAGTAAGAATCAGAAACAGTGGGAGCGAAAATGTTGAAGGCTGTAATGTTAAATTTTTTATCGGGCAACAGCAGGTATCAGCTTTAAGTGTTTCGGTACCGGCTAATCAAACCAAAACTGTAGATTTAGTTTATCGCTTAACCGATACTAATTTGAAATCTTGTAGAATTGTGTTACAAGATTATCCTATTGATTTTGATAATACCTATTATTTTACCTTGCAGGCTTCGGCCCAGATTAATGTAGTAGATGTTGCCGATGATAAGAATGCCCCTACTGCACGGATGTTTACCAATGAACCACTATTCCGGTACCAGATAATTTCTCCGCAGCAGTTTAATTATACCCTGCTTAAAGAAACCGATTTAGTAATTTTAAATTCGGTAACACAATTAACACCTGCTTTCGCCGAAAATTTAGAAGAATATGTGAGAGGTGGTGGCAATGTAGCTTTTGTTCCGGCAAATAAAAGCGAGGCTAATACTTATGCTACATTCTTTCAAAAGCTTGGCTTAAATAATATTCGCTATCAACCAATAGCAAATAATAACGCTTCGGCACAAGTAGAGTTAGCTGCTTTAGATGTTAATAATCCATTCTTTAAAAATATATTCGAAGCTAACTCTGCTAAGATGAAAATGCCGGCTGCTGCCCCGGTGTTAACCTGGAACCGTTCTTCTGACGATATTTTAAAATTCAGAAATGGCAATAACTTCTTATCTGAATTCAGAAAAGGAACAGGTAAAATTTATCTTTTCGCGTCGCCGCTACAAGAAGAGTTTACAGATTTTGCTAACCACGCACTTTTTGTACCCATTATGTATAAAATGGCGATGCAAAGTTTTAAGCAAAAACAAGAAGTGGCTTACACCTTAGGCGGCACGACCATTCAGTACCCGGTGGCCAGCAATAATTTAAAAGAAGTGATAAAGTTGGTGAAGGATAGCCTGACTTTTATTCCGGAACAACAAGTAAAAGATGGGATGGCCAACTTAGTTGTACCGGACGATTTAAACGAAGCCGGTTTTTACAAGCTGCAAATAGGTAACAATGATTTAACTACCGTAGCGCTCAACTACAATAAAAAAGAATCTGACCTGGATGCTTATAGCTTAACCGACTTAAAAAATATGGTGGGCGATGCAAAAAATATTAAAATATTAGATGCTTCAGACGAGATTGGAATAAAAAATTTGGTGGCGCAAGACAACTTAGGCACGCAGCTATGGAAATATTGCCTAATATTGTGCTTAATTTTTGCACTAACCGAAATCCTGTTAATCAGGTTCATGTAACATGACTATTCTGCTTAAAGGAATCCAGATTATCCATCCGGCATCAAGCTATCATAATCAAATTACTAATATCTTAATCCAAAACGGGCATATTACCTATATTGGCCCCGAAGAGAAAACAGCGGATCAGGTAATAACAGAACCGGGTTTGTGTGTTTCTATAGGGTGGCTGGATATGCGCACCTGGGTTGGCGAACCCGGTTTGGAGTACAAAGAAGACTTCTGGTCGGCGGCACAAGCAGCGGCTAAAGGCGGCTTTACCGAAATAATGCTAATGCCCGATTTGCAGCCGGTAATTCAATCTAAAAACGCTGTTGGTTATGTGCAGCAACGTGCTGTCGGCTTACCAGTTACCCTGCATGCAGCCGGCGCGGTTACAGTAGATGTACAAGGCAAGGACTTAACCGAAATGATTGATTTAAACCAGGCGGGCGCCATAGCTTTTACCGATGGTGAAGCGACCATACAGCAAGCCGATGTACTGGTGAAAGCCCTCCACTACGTGCAATATTTTAATGGCTTAGTAATGCAGCGGCCCCGCGATAAATACCTGAGCCAACTAGGCTTAATGCACGAAGGCATTGTAAGTACCCGCTTAGGTTTAAAAGGAATTCCGGCTTTGGCCGAGGAAGTAATTGTTAGCCGCGATTTGCAACTGCTGGAATATTCGGGTGGCAAGCTGCATTTCTCTTTGTTATCCAGTGCTGGTTCGGTAGAAAAAATACGCCAGGCCAAAGCAAAGGGCTTAGCCGTTACCTGCGATATTGCCAGTTATCAGGTAGCTTTCACCGACGAAGATATGATAGACTTCGACACCAACTATAAGGTAGACCCTCCTTTCCGCTCCCCGGCCGATAAAGCCGCTCTGATTGAAGGCTTACAGGATGGTACCATTGATGCTTTGGTTTCGGCGCATAAACCCCAAGATACCGAATCTAAAAAGCTGGAATTTGATTTGGCGGAGTTTGGCATTATAAACTTAGAAACTGCTTTTGCGGTAGCTAATACCTGTTTAAAGGAAGCCTTAAATTTGGAAAATATTATTCAGAAATTTACAACTGCCCCACGCCAGATTTTGAATTTACCAATTCCTAACTTAAACGAAGGTGAGCCGGCTAACTTAACCTTGTTTAACCCAACCAAAAAATGGGTTCCGCAAAAAGCAAGCACCGCCTCAAAATCCGATAATAGTCCGTTTTTCGGTACCGAACTACAAGGGCAGGTATTTGGAATTGTGCACAAAAGCAATCTGGTGCTTAATCCAGAATATTAGCCTATATTCGTACAATAAATTTAAAATTACGCATTAATGTTTGACCAAGCAGTAGTGCGAACCGGCATCAGGTACGGCGTTATGTGTGCCCTGGTGAGTTTCGCAGTTACTTTAGTTATTTATCTGGCCGGTTATAATCCTTATGGGCAAACCAGTTTGTTTAGTTTAGTGGCCATGCCCGCTTTTATATTTATGGGTTGCGCTTACTTTAAGAAGTACGACGATCAGAATATTGGCTTTCTAAAAGCCTTACGGGTAGCTTTAGCAATTACTTTTTACGCCGCCTTGGCTTCGGCTATGTTTTTGTATATATTTTCGGTTTTTGCGGGTTTTGATGCCATTCAGCGGCACATTAACGAAATGAAAGTAGTATTAGAGGCTACCAAAATCGAAACCGTTAAGCTAATAGGTGAAGCCAATTACAACCAAACGCTCGAACAATTAAGTAAGACGACGCCCTATAATTTGGCAGCGGATGATTTTATGAAGAAATTGTTTACGGGGTTTATTATTTCTATTGTAGCAGCAGTTTATTTCCGGAAATAAATATCTAACCTATAACCAGCACAACCATGAACGACAATGACTTAACCGTAGCGCAGCCTAAAGCTCCCTGGTATCCCACAGCAATTAAATATGGGGTTATTTTTGGGCTTATATCGGGTTTGGTAACCGTAGTTATTTTCCTGACCGAAAACTTTGGTAATATTTGGCTGGGGATGATAGTTGGTTTGTTGGTTTCAATAACAGGTATTGTGTTGATGCACCGGGAATATAAAAGTAATAACGGCGGCTATATGTCTTACGGGCAAGGTTTAATCAGTGGCATTGTTATGTCGGTTATTGCCGGCTTAATTAGCGGTACTATTTCTTTTTTATACATCCAGTTTGTAGATCCTACCATTCTGGATAAAATGGCCGAATTGCAGATTCAGATGTTGGAGAAAATGAATTTTCCGGAAGAACAAATGGAAGAGGCTATAACTAAAATGGAAGCAGAAAATACCGCTTCTAAGCAATTAACCGGCGGATTATTTAGTGGCTTAATTGGCGGATTAATCTTATCGCTAATTGTATCGGCCTTTACTAAAAGAACCCGGCCGGAGTTTGAATAATTTACATGATTCACCATACGCTTAATATTTCGGTTGTTATTCCTTTGTTAAACGAAGCCGAATCGTTGCCGGAATTAACGCAATGGATAAGCCGGGTAATGCAGGAAAACGGCTTTACTTACGAAATAATTTTAGTAGACGATGGCAGTACCGATACCTCCTGGAAGGTGATTCAGGAACTAGCCATTATCAACGGCAATATTAAAGGCATCCGGTTTAACCGCAATTACGGTAAATCGGCAGCCTTAAACGTGGGGTTTAGCGAAAGTAACGGCGAAGTGGTTATTACCATGGATGCCGATTTGCAGGACTCGCCCGACGAAATTCCGGATTTGTACCAATTAATTAAGTACGAAGGCTTTGATTTAATATCGGGCTGGAAAAAGAAACGCTTCGACCCGCTGTCCAAAACCATTCCGACTAAATTATTTAATGCGGTTACCCGTAAAATTTCGCGCATAAACCTGCACGATTTTAACTGTGGCTTAAAAGCTTACGACCAACGCGTGGTAAAAAGCATAGAAGTTTACGGCGAAATGCACCGCTACATACCCGTTATTGCCAAGTGGAACGGCTTTGGCAAAATTGGCGAAAAAGTAGTGCAACACCAGGAACGGAAATACGGGACTACCAAATTCGGGCTGGAGCGCTTTGTGTACGGCTTCCTCGATTTACTTTCTATTACGTTTGTTTCCAGGTTTAAAAAGCGGCCCATGCACTTTTTTGGCACCATGGGTACCTTGTCATTCCTGGCGGGCTTTTTAATTACACTCTGGTTAATCGGCGAGAAAGTATATTATTCTTTTTTCCTGCACCAGCGGGTGCGCAACGTGGTAGATCAGCCTTTGTTCTTCTTAGCCCTAGTAGCCTTAGTTATTGGAGTACAATTGTTTTTAGCTGGTTTTCTGGCCGAAATGGTTTCTTTATCCGGGGCCCGGCGCAACGATTATCTGGTCCGCGATCGGGTAGGCTTGTAACGTTATGGCGAATATTGTAATTATTGGTCCGGTTTATCCGTTGCGCGGTGGTTTGGCTACCTACAACGAGCGACTGGCCAAGGCTTTTCAGGAGCAGGGCGATACGGTAGAAATAATTACCTTCAGCCTGCAATACCCAAGTTTTTTGTTTCCGGGCCAGACCCAATATTCTACCGAAGCACCGCCCGTTAATCTGCAGATAAAAGCCCTGATTAATTCGGTTAACCCGCTTAGCTGGGTAAGTACTGGTTTGTACCTCAAAAAGAGCCGGCCCGATTTTATTATATTCCGGTTCTGGTTGCCTTTTATGGGCCCGGCTTTTGGCACCATTGCCCGCTTGGCCGCTCAAAATAATTATACCCGCATCTTGGCCCTTACCGATAATGCCATTCCGCACGAGAAACGAATCGGAGATGTGCCCTTTACCAAATATTTCTTATCGGCTTGCCAGGGTTTTATCACCATGTCAAGAGCGGTGTTGCAGGATTTGGAAAAACTACAACCAAACAAGCCCAAAGTTTACCACCCGCATCCGCTTTACGATAATTTTGGTGAGCCCGAGCCCAAAGCCGAAGCCATTAAAGCTTTAGGCTTAGACCCCGCCTACCAATATTTGCTGTTTTTCGGGTTTATTCGGGCGTACAAAGGGCTAGATTTATTACTGGAAGCTTTTGCCGATGAACGTTTACAGGCCTTGCCGGTAAAGCTGATTATTGCCGGCGAATTTTACGAAGATGCCCAACCGTACGAACAAATTATAAAAAAATATAACCTAGAGCACCGGCTGGTGCGGGCCACCGAATTTATTCCGAACAGCCAGGTAGTACATTATTTTTGCGCCGCCGATTTGGTTGTGCAGCCTTACAAACACGCTACCCAAAGCGGCGTTTCCCAAATTGCTTACCATTTTAACAAACCCATGTTGGTAACCGATGTTGGCGGGCTAGCCGAATTGATTCCAGATGGTAAAGCTGGCTACGTTACGGCGGCTCAACCCCAAGCCATTGCCGACGCACTCCTAGATTTTTATACCCGTAACCGCGAAGCCAAACTGGTTGCTAATATTCCGGAACTCAAAAAACAGTTTTCCTGGGAAAGTATGGTGAGCACTATGAAACAATTGGCGCAGTCTCTTGCGCCGCATTCAGGCAATTCTGCACGTAGCTAAATACTTTGGCGGCCGGTAAATCTTCCATGCACGACACCCCATATTTACAGGTGCCCCGGTAAAAACAGGCACATTCTTTATTAGGCTGTACAATAAAGCCGCGGCCGTACAGTTCAAATTCGTGCGCATTAAAAATATTATTCATCAGCACAATTTTTTTCCGGAGCGCAATGGAAATATGCATCGCCATGGTTACCTGCGTCACAATTACATCCATTTGGTGCATCAGGTTAATAAATTGCTCCAGTTTAAAGTACCCGAAATAAGTAGCCCCGGTTTTCTCCTGCAGTAGGCGGTTACGGGCATCTTCCTGTTCACCGCCCAGTAACACTACCGTATAATTTTCCTGTTGCAGCAACTGTATTAAGTCAACCCACTTCTCATCCGACCACAGCCGGGTCGTCCAACGGTCGCCGCAACCCGTGTTCAGGCCGATTAAAGGTTTTGTACGATCCAAAGGCCATTGATAGCCTTTGTCTTCGTGGTTGTCAAAAATATATTCTTCGCCGTTAAACTGCCAGCCGCAGATTTCGAATATTTCTGCGACGTACGATTTTTTATTGGCCAGGCTGATGTCGTCGAAAATACCGGTTAAATATTTATGGTTAGCTAAATGGTTAGAGGGGAAAGCCACGCCGTTTTCAAGGCGGTAACCGTATTTTTCAGTTGCCCGGATGGTATCGTGCAGGGCGCAGGCTTCTTTGTCTTTATCCAGATTAAAGAGTAAATCGAAACTGGTATTTTGCAGGTACAAAACCGCCGCCAAATCCAGTTTTAATATTTCGTCAATAGCGCCTTTGGGTAAAATAGCCGGGGTATGCGTGAGCCAGGTAATTTTTGCATTGGGGTATTCGCTTCTGATTTTCCGGATAAGCGGGGTGGTGCGAATTACATCACCAATAGCGCCCAGTTTAATAATTAAAATCCGTTTCTGAACAGGCGTATAAACCGGACAACTGCCGCAATGGTACCCTTCTTCCTTGTTGGGTTTGCACGGAATATCGCCCCGGAAATAAATACAATCGGTATTAACTACTATATTATTAACTTCTGGCATGATGCAAAAATTATGAATTATGTATTAGAAATTATGAATTGGAGCTATGCACAACTTTTATAAAAAATCATAATTTCTGATGCATAATTAAAAAGAGATTCCGGTGTAAGTAGCTGGGGTAATGGTTTTTAGTTCTGCTTTAATTGCATCGTTTACATTAAGCGTATCAATAAAATTAGCGATGCTGGCAGCGGTAATTTTTTTGTTGGTGCGCGTAAGTTCCTTTAGCGCTTCATAAGGCTGCGGATAGCCTTCGCGGCGCAATACTGTCTGGATGCCTTCGGCTACTACCGCCCAATTATCTTCTAAATCCTGTTCCAGCGCCTGCTGGTTCAATTCTAGTTTGTTAATCCCTTTCTGCAACGATTTTAAAGCTACCAGGGTGTGCGCCAGCGGCACGCCCACATTGCGGAGCACCGTAGAATCGGTTAGGTCGCGTTGCAGCCTCGAAATAGGTAATTTAGCCGCAAAAAACTCGAAGAGCGCATTGGCATAACCCAGGTTACCTTCGGCATTTTCAAAATCAATGGGATTTACTTTGTGGGGCATGGCCGAAGAACCAATTTCGCCGGCTTTAATTTTTTGCTTGAAATAGCCCATCGAAATATATTGCCAAACATCACGGGCAAAATCAATTAAGATGGTGTTTAAGCGCTTTAAGCCATCAAAAAAAGCGGCCAGGTTATCGTAATGTTCAATTTGCGTGGTATATACACTGCGCTTTAAGCCCAATATTTCTTCTACAAAGTTTTTTCCGAAGGCATTCCAGTCGGTGCTGGGGTAAGCTACAGCGTGGGCGTTAAAGTTGCCGGTGGCACCACCAAATTTAGCCGAGTACGGCACCTGGTTTAACAATACTAGTTGTGCCTCCAGGCGTTCGGCAAAAACCTGCAATTCTTTACCTAACCGGGTAGGCGAAGCTGGCTGACCGTGCGTACGGGCCAGCATGGGAATAGTAGCCCAATTGTTGGCTAAGGCTTTAATGCGTTGCAACAAGGCCTCGTAACCCGGAATAATTATTTCCTGAGCCGCTTCTTTCAACGACAAAGGAATAGCCGTATTATTTATATCCTGGGAGGTAAGCCCAAAATGAATAAATTCTTTGTAGCCTGCCAACTCCAGCGCATTAAACTTTTCTTTAATAAAATATTCAACGGCCTTAACATCGTGGTTGGTGGTTTTTTCCAGCTCTTTAATATACAAAGCATCTTGCTGGCTAAAGTTGAGGTAAATAGACCGCAACTCTGAAAAATACGTATGCGGAATATCTTTTAGCTGCGGCAAAGGCAACTGACAAAGGGAGATAAAATATTCAATCTCTATCCGGACCCGGTAATGAATCAGGGCGAACTCCGAAAAATATGGGGCTAATTCTTTTAACTGGTTCCGGTAACGGCCATCAACCGGTGAAATGGCCGTGAGGGTATTTAAATCCATAGCGGGTATTTTTATCCAAAATTAGCAATTATATCAAAATAAATAAGCCTTTGGCCGGTTTTGGCGTTGTTGTAGAAAACAGTTTTAGAAAAGGTTGAATATTAAGGCATTGTATTTGCTAATGTGCTGTAGCAAATTTTACGCGAAATACGTAATTGGTTAAACAGAATATATGGGAGTTGGTGTTTTTGTAAGTAATTGCTAAATATTAACCACATATTCTGTTATTTCGCACTGTTATTCAATTTTATAAGATTTGAACTGGAAAGCATATATTAAAAGAACCTGGAAGTATTGGGCCATTGGTATCTTTTCTTTAATATTTATTACCCTGGTTGTACTGTTTTCTTTCAGGGCCCGCATTTTAAAACTGGTTGTTAAAGAAGTAATTAGTCGGGTAGAAGGCAAATATCCGGTTAAGTTTACCATTGGCAAAGCCGATTTCAGCGATTACAATACCGTTCGGATGGAAAAAATTGCGCTGGTGCCAATTGGGCGCGATACCTTGATGAAAACCAGCAACATAGATGTAGAAATTAGTGTGAAATCAATGTTATTTTTCCGGCCGGTGTTTAGCGAGCTTACCATCGAAAATGCTTTCCTGACGGCTAAAAAAGACAACGGCACCGATAACTACAGCTTTCTGATGAAGAAAAAGGCTACCGCTGCTCCGCGCGATACTACAAAATCGCGGAATTACGGCGACCTGCTGAACCGTTTAATTGAAACGGCTTTTGAGAACGTACCCGATAAAGTTAATTTCCGCAATTTTAAAGGAACTTACGAAAGTAACCGCCGCCAGATAAATATTGCCATGCCGGAGCTCTCGATTGAAGATGGCGAGATTAAAACGGCTATTTCGGTACAAACCGATTCTTTGGTAAATAAATTACGCGTTAACGGATTTATTGATCCGGATGAGTACTTTATTAAAGCCAGTTTATACACCGAAGATCCGGCCGGTATCCGGTTGCCTTACATTAAAGAAAGGTTTGATGCCAAAATATCTTTTGATACCCTGCATTTAAGCTTACAGGATAAAGTTTTCCGGAAAGACCGCCTGACCGTAAGAGGCACCGCTCGGGTAAATAATCTGGAACTCAACCACCCCAAAGTGGCCGATACCGATGTGCGCGTAAATAATGGTGCCATTGATTATGTAATAACTTTAGGCGAAAATTATTATTCGCTCGATTCTTTAACCAAAGTTACGGTAAATAAAATGGTGGTTTATCCGCAGGCTTCGCTGGTAACCAAACCCTCCAAGAAAATTTCGCTTAAAATGCGTTCGGCTAAAACTGAGGCTAATGACTTTTTTCAGTCGCTGCCCGAAGGCATGTTCGAATCGTTTGAAGGCCTGCAAGCACAAGGTTTCCTGACCTACAATATGAATTTGTTTGTAGATATGGCGCAGGTAGATAGCCTGAAGTTTGATTCTAACCTGGATGCCCAATATTTTAATATTCTGCAATACGGTAAAACCGATTTCCGGAAATTAAACCAGCCCTTTGAACATACAGTTTACGAATACGGTAAGCCTTTGCGCACGTTTACAGTTGGCCCAGCCAACCCTAATTTTACGCCGTACAACCAGATTTCATCGTACCTGAAAAATGCGATTTTAACTTCGGAAGATCCCCGTTTCTTTACGCACAAAGGCTTTCACCAGGGTGCTTTCCGGCACTCGATGATTGCTAATATTAAAAAGAACGAATTTGTAAGAGGTGGCAGTACTATTTCGATGCAGCTGGTAAAAAACGTTTTCTTAACCCGTAAAAAAACAATTGCCCGCAAAGCCGAAGAAATATTGATTGTGTGGTTAATTGAAAATAACCGGATTACCACCAAGCAGCGCATGTACGAAGTGTACTTGAATATTATTGAATGGGGGCCTAATATTTATGGCGTAAAAGAAGCCAGCCGGTTTTTCTTTAGCAAACAACCAAGTCAGTTAAACTTAGCCGAAAGCTTGTATTTAGCCAGTATTATTCCGAGCCCGAAGTTGTACCGGTATTCTTTTGATGCCTACGGTAATTTGAGGAGCCGGCCGCGTTATTATTTCCGGTTAATCTCAGGTATTATGCGGCGCAAAGGTTTAATCTCTGACTACGATTACAACAGTTTATATCCGGCGGTTAATTTGCAGGGCCGCGCCCGTGATTTAATTGTAACAGCTACACCAATAGATACCACCGTAGTAGATAACGTACCCATTGATATTGATTTGGATTTTGATGCACCCATTGATTTACTGGATTAGAAAAGTAGAATCAAATAAATAAAAAGAGCAGGCTGTTTTAAACCGGCCTGCTCTTTTTATTTAATTATTTATCTTCCTTGGCGGGCGGTTTTAATTCTGCTGCATCTTTCCGGGGAAATAACAGGGAGAGTACAACGGAAGCTATTAAAATAAAAGCTACTACCAGCAAAGCATAAACCATATCTATTTTATAGAAGCCGGCCACCAGTAGTTTAGCCCCAATAAATACCAATATAAGCGATAGCCCGTAATGCAAGTAATGAAATAATTTCATGATGCCCGCTAAGGCAAAGTATAAGGCCCGTAAGCCCAGCAAGGCGAACACATTAGAGGTATACACAATAAAAGAATCGGTAGATACTGCCAGAATGGCCGGAATGGAGTCGGCGGCAAAAACTACGTCGGTGGTTTCTACCATTACCAAAACCAGGAAAAGCGGCGTTATAAATAAAGTCTTATCTTTCCGGACAAAGAATTTATCTTCAACCAGCGTATTAGTTACCGGGAAAAACCGGCTAAAAAATTTAACAACAGGGTTCGCTTTGGGGTCAATTTCTTCTTGCTGGGTGGTAGCCATTTTAATACCTGTAAACACCAGAAAAGCTCCCAGAATATAGGTAATAAAATGAAATTTTTCTAGAAGGGCTACGCCTACCAAGATAAAAGCTGCCCGCAAAACCAAGGCACCTAATATACCCCAAAACAATATTTTGTGCTGGTATTGCAGCGGCACCCGGAAATAATTAAAAATCATCAGGAAAACAAAAAGGTTATCTACGCTTAATGATTTCTCAATGAGATAGGCCGTTAAAAATTCCAGGGCTGGTTCGGTGCCGTACTGGTAATAAATATACAGGTTAAAGCCTAGCGATAGGGCAATCCAGAACAACGTCCAAAAAATAGCTTCCTTTATTTTTACTTCGTGGGCTTTCCGGTGAAATACCAGCAGGTCCAGGGCCAGTAAACCCAGTACAAAGAGGTTGAAAATAATCCAGAAATATATGTTTTCGTTCATTGGTTTGCAGTAAGTCCGGTCCGGATTAGTAAATTATAACCAACCGGTTAAGTAGTTCTTACGTTTGAACGCTAATTATAATAAATAAATTACTAACACAAACCAGGCTGGTAAGTGCAAGAACCAAAGGCAAGTCTGCAAATATGCTTTGCCAAACCAGTTAAAGGAGAAAAGTGGGGCACGTTGCTTACCGCGTAAAATGGCGAAAGTAGCTGTTTATCTTCATTTTAAGCACCCCGTAGAAGGCTTCTTTAATAATGCCTTTTGTCATTTTAGATTGACCTTTGGCCCGCTCGGTAAAAATAATGGGCACTTCTTTTATTTTGAAGCCAAATTTAAAAGTCAGGAATTTCATCTCGATCTGGAAGGCATAACCAATAAACCGGATTTCGTCTAAAGGAATGGTTTCGAGTACCTGGCGGGTGTAGCAGATAAACCCGGCGGTAGCGTCCTGAATGGGCATTCCGGTGATTAACCGCACGTAAAAGCTGGCAAAATAAGACATTAGCACGCGGTTCATGGGCCAGTTTACCACGTTTACGCCCTCAATGTAGCGGCTCCCAATGGCCAAATCGTAACCGTTTTCGGCACAAGCCGCCCGCAACTTAATTAAGTCCTCGGGGTTATGTGAAAAGTCCGCGTCCATCTCGAAAATATAGGCATAACCGCGGCGTAACGCGTATTTAAAACCGTGAATGTAGGCCGTTCCCAAGCCCATTTTGCCTTTGCGTTCCTCCAAAAACAACCGGTCCGGAAATTCTTGTTGAAGCTCCCGAATAATGTTGGCCGTTCCGTCGGGTGAGTTATCGTCGATTACTAAAATATCGAAAGGTACAGCCAGCGAAAATACCTTTCGGATAATATCAGGCGCGTTTTCTTTTTCGTTGTAGGTGGGAATTACAACAAGGGAATCATTCATACGCCCAAATATAGCAAAACAACCTGATTCCTTTTTTATCGGTTAAATTTTATCTTACAAAATGCTTGTTAAGCGGCCGTAACCTTTCCTGAAGTTTGTTCTAATTAATTGGGTTTAGCAAAATTGATAATTTGGCTGGTTGCCCACCATACCTTAAAATAATATTGCTTTTTGTATCTTGGCACCGCTGTTTTAAAATTTAACAACAGGCTAGAGAATTTAATGCAATTAAATAAATGTGTATTTCTGGACCGGGACGGCGTGCTGAACGAAGAGCGGGGCGATTATACCTACCGGGTAGAAGATTTTAATATTATTACCGGGGTGCCGGAAGCCTTGCAAATATTAAAAGCAGCCGGTTACCGGTTGGTAATAGTTACAAACCAGGGCGGCATTGCCAAAGGCTTGTACACTAAAACCAATATGCTGGCTTGTCACCAGAAATTGCAGCAGGCTTGTAATTATTTAATTGATGCTATTTATTATGCGCCGGCGCACCCATCGGTATCGGCGTCTTTGGCCCGCAAACCCGATAGTTTAATGCTGGAAAAAGCTATTGCCCGCTTTAACCTGGATATAACGCAATCGTGGTTGGTAGGCGACCAGCACCGCGATATTTTAGCGGCCCAGAAAGTAGGGGTAAAACCAATCTGGATAAAAAACGAACCAACAGCGCCTTTAACAGACGTTTTAGTAGCGCCGGATTTATTAGCAGCGGCTAAACTAATTACCCAAAACAATAAAACCGGCAAATAATTACCGGTTTTATGTGTTAATGGCTAAAAGGCAAATGCTTAGCTACGGTTAGCATCGGCTTTTACGCCAGATATATCTTTAGCGAAGTGGGTTGGAGCCTGCTCCTTACTCTTAGAATAAGCCGGACAGGTTTTTTGAGAGCAAGAGGCCGTACCCATTAGGCAAACCGCCGCAATTAAAGTTAATAGTTTCATGTATCTGGTTGTATTATAAAGCCAAAAATATAATTTATTTTATAATAAGCAAAATATAGTTAAATAAATATTTTACTTATAACCAAGTATTTTCAGCATCGATTCACTGCTTTGTTCTTCGGCAAACAGCCAGCTTTTTAAATTACCCGTTTCGTCCCGGTCGATGATAACGTGTTTGGGCGCCGGAATAAGGCAATGCTTAATGCCGCCGTAACCGCTCAACGATTCCTGGTAAGCGCCTGTATGGAAGAACCCGATATATAACGGTTCAGGTTCCTGTTTTGTTATCTTGGGTAAAAAAACCTGGAACGAATGTATTTCGGAGTTATAATAATCCTGGCTGTCGCAGGTTAAACCGCCAATCTGAATGCGCTGGTATTCTTTACGCAAATGGTTAATAGCCAATAATATATAGCGCTGGCTCAGGGCCCAGGAATCGGGTAGGTTGGTAATAAACGAACCATCTATCATGTACCAAAGCTCTTTATCGTTCTGGAGTTTTAAATCCAGAATAGAATAAATATTGGCCCCGCTTTCGCCTACGGTAAAAATACCGAACTCGGTAAAAATATTGGGTTCCGGCACACCTTCTTCTTTACAAATCCGTTGAATGGTGCGCAATATTTCTTCTATCATGTACCGGTAATTGTACTCAAACTGGATAGAAGTTTTTATCGGAAAGCCACCCCCAATATCAATCGAATCTAATTCGGGACAAACCTTTTTCAGTTCGCAATATTTATGCACAAACCGGCTGAGTTCGCTCCAGTAATAACTGGTATCTTTTATGCCGCTGTTAATAAAATAATGGAGCATTTTCAGCTCAAACTTAGCGTCGTCTTTTATTTTGTTCAGGTATAAATCTACCACATCGTTGTAGCGGATACCCAGCCGCGAAGTATAAAATTCGAATTTGGGTTCTTCATCCGAAGCTACCCGTATACCCAGGCGGCACTTTTGGTTTACGTGTTCTTTGTAATAATCTATCTCGTCCAGGTTATCCAGTATGGGCGTGCAGTTGTAAAAGCCATCGTTCAGCAAATCCGAAATATTGCGGCGGTAAGCTTCGCGTTTGTAGCCATTGCAAATCACGTAAGTATCTTTGCGCAGCTTACCTTTTTCGTAAAGCGACCGAATAATCGGAATATCGTAACCGGATGAAGTTTCAATGTGAATATCGTTTTTTAAAGCTTCTTCCAGCACAAAAGAAAAGTGCGACGACTTGGTGCAGTACGCATAAGTATATTTGCCTTGGTAATTCAGCTTCTCCATCGACTCCCGGAAAAGCTTTTTAGCTTTCTGAATTTGGGAGCTGATTTTAGGTAAGTAAGTAAGTTTTAAAGGAGTACCGTATTCTTTAATAATTTCCATTAACGGAATACCGTTGAAAATCATTTGGTCATCTTCCACATGAAATTCTTCGGTCGGGAAATCAAACGTCTGATTTATCAGATCTATGTATTTATCCATCTTTTGTGTTTAGTCCTAACTGGTCGTGTAAAATTGTTTGTATTTTACCATCTTTGCAAAAACTTTGTTCGGCGGTAATTAAAATAACAACTGTATTTACCTTTTAAAACGGGTAATTATTGTACTTAATAAAGCTAAGTTAGTTATACCTTACTTATACTAAGCCAAACAAATAAACGAATAAACGGGGTAATAATTTTTTTATTACCCGGAACTTAAATATTAAATATTTGCCGCGGTTAATTTAAACGCAGCGGTTTAAAGCAGATATGATAGCCTTAGAAAAGAAAATAGCCGAAGCGGTTAGTGGTGCCTTACAAACCTTGTTTTCGGTAAGCCTGGCGGCCGAAGAAGTTAACTTGCAGCCTACCCGTAAAGATTTTGCCGGCACCTTTACGTTTGTAACTTTCCCCTATACCAAAACGCTGGGTAAAGGCCCCGAACAAATTGGCAATGCTCTGGGAGAATATTTAAAAACGAATGTACCCGAAGTAGCCGATTACAATGTGGTAAAAGGTTTCCTGAACCTGGTAATCAGCGATGAAACCTGGGTGGGCGTTTTCGGAAATTTATTTAACGAACAAACTGCTGAGACCGGTAAGCGGGAGAAGGTGGTAGTGGAATATTCTTCGCCGAATACGAACAAGCCGCTGCACCTGGGCCATTTGCGCAATAATTTTTTGGGTTATTCCGTAGCCGAAATATTAAAAGAAAACGGCAAGGATGTAGTAAAAGTAAATCTGGTAAACGACCGCGGTATTCATATTTGTAAATCGATGGTGGCTTACCAATTATTAGGTAACGGCGAAACGCCGGAATTGGCGGGCATCAAAGGCGACCACCTGGCCGGTAAATATTACGTGGCTTTCGATAAAATATACAAAGAACAGATAGGGGAAATGGTGGTGCAGGGCATAGAGCCTGATAAAGCCAAAAAAGAGGCGCCTATAATGCAGCAGGCCCAGCAAATGCTGGTACAGTGGGAGCAAGGCGATGAAGAAGTGATGAACCTCTGGCGCACCATGAACGGCTGGGTGTACGCCGGCTTCGACGAAACGTACCGTACCATTGGCGTAGACTTTGATAAATTTTATTACGAATCCGAAACCTATTTATTAGGTAAAGACTTTGTGGCCGAAGGACTGGCGCAAGGAATATTTTTTAAGAAACCCGATGGTTCAGTTTGGGTAGATTTAAAAGAAGAAGGCCTCGACGAAAAACTGGTGCTCCGCGCCGACGGTACGTCGGTGTATATTACCCAGGATTTAGGCACCGCCCAACTGAAGTACGACGATTTTAAATACGATACCTCTATTTACGTAATTGCCGACGAGCAGAATTACCACATGCAGGTATTAAAATCTATTCTGCAAAAAATGGGCAAGCCTTACGCCCAAGGTATTCTGCATTTATCTTACGGCATGGTAGATTTGCCATCGGGTAAAATGAAATCGCGCGAAGGTACCGTGGTAGACGCCGATGAACTGGTAGCCGAAATGGTGGAAACTGCCCGCCAGCGCACCGATGAATTAGGTAAAATTGAAGGCTTATCTGAACTGGAAGCGCAGCAACTTTATTTAACTTTGGCTATGGGGGCGCTCAAATATTTCCTGCTGAAGGTCGATCCGAAAAAACGGATGCTGTTCAACCCCGAAGAATCTATTAATTTCCAAGGGAATACCGGGCCGTTTATTCAATATACCCACGCCCGGATTGCGGCTATTATGCGTAAAGCTGCCGAACTGGGTATAACCGCCGAGGTAAACAGGTTTGAAAATTTAACTAACCTGCACGAAACCGAAGCCGAAGTAGTGGCTTTGTTAGCCTCTTACCCCAAAGTAGTAGCCGAGGCGGCTAATTTATTTGCGCCATCGGTTATTGGGCAGTATGCGTACGATTTAGCCAAAGCTTACAACCGTTTTTATACCGAAGTCTCTATTTTCCAGGAAATTAATCCGGCGGCTTTGGCTTTCCGGGTAGCGCTTTCGGGCAAAGTAGCCGAAAAGATTAAAAACGCGATGCGGTTGCTGGGGATTAACGTGCCCGATCGGATGTAACTGAATATTATCTGGCATGAAATATTGGTGGCAAATAATGCTGGGCAAAAGCTGGTATAAACAATTTTGGGTTTTAGTAGTATGTATGGAACTGGCTGCCTGCGGGCAGCAAACTTCTGAAACTAAAAACATAACTACAATGGAAGATAATACCACTATTCAGGCCAGCGAAAATGCCCAGCATCCTTCGGTTTATGATTTTGAATTTAAGACCCTGCAAGGAGAATTAATCGCGCTAAACGAGTTTAAAGGCCGCAAAATGCTGCTGGTAAATGTAGCTTCGGAATGCGGTTATACCCCGCAGTATAAAGAACTGCAGGCACTTTACGAAAAATACGGCGATAGAGTAGTAGTACTTGGTTTTCCGGCTAACGATTTTGGTGGCCAGGAGCCCGGTTCTAATGAAGAAATAGCCACTTTTTGTGAGCGCAATTACGGCGTGCAGTTTCCGGTGTTCCAAAAAATATCGGTTACCGGCTCTGAGATGCATCCTTTGTATAAATACCTTTCGAATAAATCATTAAACGGGGTAACAGACGAAGCACCCAACTGGAATTTTTGCAAATACCTGATCGATGAAAATGGTAATGTAGTAAAGTTTTTTCCTTCCAAGGTGGCTCCGCTTAGTCCCGAGATTGTGGATGCTATTGTAAATTAAATGATTGCTTTTTGCTTAAATATTTTCTGTGAGTAGTTCGGGTAGTAAGGTTAAAGCTTGGATATCGGCCTTTCGGTTGCGCACCTTGCCTTTGGCCCTGGCCAGTATTGGTATGGGTAGTTTTTTAGCTGCGGCTGAAGGTAAGTTTAACCTGGCAGTGGTAGGTTGGTGTATGCTCACTACGCTGCTCTTACAAATATTATCGAACTTAGCCAACGACTACGGGGATACCAAGCACGGCGCTGACAGTATTCACCGCCAGGGTCCCCAGCGAGCGGTACAAGCTGGACTGATTACACCAGGCCAAATGAAAAGAGCCATGGTAATATTTACCTTATTATCGCTTTTTTCGGGCTTAATGCTGCTCTGGACGGCTTTCGGGCACGAAGGCTTATACCTTTTTCTTCTCTTTTTAGGGTTGGGCTTAGCCGCTATTTGGGCAGCTATTAATTACACCGCCGGGGCAAAACCTTACGGTTACGCCGGCTTAGGCGATATTTCGGTATTTTTATTTTTTGGTTTGGTAGGAGTAGGCGGTACTTACTTTTTACAGACTCAAAGCCTGAACTATCGTATTTTGTTGCCGGCAGCAAGTCTGGGTTTTTTTTCCACGGCGGTACTCAACGTAAATAATATCCGCGATATTGAATCGGACCGATTAGCGGGGAAATATTCCCTACCTGTTCGGTTGGGGCCTATAAAAGCCCGGATTTACCATTTAGTGCTTTTAACGGCGGGTTTTTTAGCTTCCCTGTTTTTTGTGCTGCTTACTTCCCACAATAATTGGCAATTTTTATTTTTGTTGGCCTTGCCCTTGCTGGGGTTTAACGGTTGGCAGGTCTGGCGTATTCGGCAATCAAAAGCTTTAGACCCCTACTTAAAACAAATGGCGCTTACCACTTTGGTATTCGTCGTTTCTTTCGGGATCGGATTATTGCTCTAATAAATTTCTTAATCTTTTAGCTTAGCTTTCAGTAACGGGCGGTGTGGGGGCGGCGCTGTCTTTGGCCTGCGGTTTATTGTTCCGGGGCTGAAAAGGTTTTTTTGGTCGCTCAGCAGCATTACTGGGCGTACTGCTACTTTTAGTACCGTTGCTACTTTTACGATTACTGCTGCTTTTATTATTCCGGTTCCGATTACGGTTGCGGTTTTCGCCGGAGGCCGGTTTCGCGCCACCAGATTTATATTCCGGAGCCGGGCCAAATTCTTCGGGAACCGGTAGTTTGGGTAATTCCTTTTCGATTAATTTCTCGATACGGCTTATCCGGTATTGCTCTTTTTCATTAATAAAAGTAATAGCCGTGCCGGTGGTAGCAGCTCGCGCCGTCCGGCCAATGCGGTGCACATAATCTTCGGCATCGTGCGGTACATCAAAGTTTATAATGTGGCTAATATTATCTACGTCTATGCCGCGCGACAAAATATCGGTAGCCACCAATATTTTAAATTGCTTGTTTCGGAAACCCTGCATGGCCGCTTCGCGCTCTTCCTGAGTCCGGTCCGACATAATGCCTTCGGCCGTGTGGCCCATTTTCCGTAGCGCTTTCACAATTTCGTTTACCGCCGATTTACGCGAGGTAAAAATAATCATGCTTTGCACTTCCAGTTCCTTTATCAGGTGCTGCAGCAAAGGCAATTTTTGCTTATCGTGCACTACGTAGCTGCGCTGATCAATGCCTTCGGCGGGCTTCGAAACCGCTAAGCTTATTTCGGTGGGGTCTTTTAATATTTTGCGGGCCAGTTCCCTTATTTTACCCGGCATGGTAGCCGAAAATAATAGTGTTTGTCTTTGTTGGGGTAGGTGGCGTACAATGCGCATAATATCGTCCATAAAGCCCATGTCCAGCATTTTGTCGGCTTCATCTAATATTAGGTACTCTAGCTTCTCCAGCTTTACATAACCCATGTTCATGTGGGCTATAAAACGGCCCGGAGTGGCCACAATAATATCAGCACCACTGGTTATGGCTTTTTTCTGGGCATCCCAGCTATCGCCTTTATTGCCGCCGTAAATGGCTATGCTCTGCGCCGGTACAAAATAGGCAAAGCCTTCTATCTGTTCATCTATCTGTTTGGCCAGTTCGCGGGTAGGTACTAAAATTAGCGTGCTGGTATGGTCGTGGTTGGCGTGCGATATTTTATCGAGCAGCGGTAGTAAATAAGCTGCCGTTTTACCAGTACCGGTCTGGGCACAGGCAATCATATCTTTATTCGCTAATATCTCGGGAATGGCCTGCTGCTGAATAGGCGTTGGACTTTTGTAACCCATGGCCTGGATGCCGGCTAATAAATCTTCGTGGAGATTAAAAGCTTCAAATGTTTCTACACTCATTAAAGTTAATTATTTATTAATCTGTAAAAATATAACTTTTTTCTATTAATCTATTTTATTCTGACCAGTTCTACAAGTTCTTATTCCAGAACTTACCAATAAGATAACATCAACTTGCCAAAGCAGTTTAAGGCGCTTTACAGAATTGGTAAAATAAATATATATTACTACTAATTTGTTAGTTAAATCCTATTATTATATGTAACCTAAATATATGATTTTTACTATTTATAAGTAAAATATTGCTGTATATACATAATAGAGTGTGATTTTGGGTTGATTAAATATGTAAATTAAATTTTAAATATATAAAAAAGTGCAACTGTTAAATAGCGCAATCGTTAAAGTAATTATAACCAAAACAGCTCTAACATCAAATGTAACGACCAAATCTTTAACGTGGAAACTTGTGCAGAACGAACAGATTGTAGAACAATTAATGCTTTTTTATTATGAATAAATACCTACTTCCCATATTTACTTTTCTCTTCTCAGTATTTTTATCTTTCTCTTTGTTAGCCCAAGGCAAGGGCGGTGGTAATAATGGCGGTAATAAGTACCAAATACTTGGAAATCAGCAACCGTGTATCGGCTCTTTAGAAACATATACTATTACACCTCACCCTGGCAACAATGCCATTGATTGGAAATGGGAACCTCCTCGGGCAGACGGTGATATTCCTTGGGTACTGGAATCACTATCTGACGACAAAACAAAAGCTACTTTCCGGGTTGGTGATAAACCAGGTACAGTAAAAGCCACACCAATCCCAGGAACAATTAATGTCGAAACCTTGCCGGTGCATCCGGGACGCGAGTTACAAATATCAATTAATGGGTCGAATGCTGTTTGTGCTAGCACCCAACAGGTTTATAAATTAGTAGTAAATAACCTGGGCAACGGAAATAAAGGAGGGAAAAATATTAGCCTTGATGACCTGGATATTACCTGGAACGTAACCGGATTTACAGTAGTTAGTGGCCAAAATTCCGGTACCTTAACCGTTAGTGCTGCACCTGGCTTTACAGGTGGTACCGTAAGCGTATCGGTAAATGTACCGGGCCAGAACAGCGGACCCGGCAATAATGGCAGAGGTGTAGGTCCTATAACTGGTTTTTGCGGCGGCACTGTTAATGCTAGTTTGCAGGTTGGTTTAGGTAATAATTGTGTACCGCCTTGTCCGGCTACTACGGTTTCTATTGCCGGGCCTACCAGCGTTTGCCCAACACCAACTGATTATGAACTGGACGATTTACCAGTCTATACTGCGCAGGTAACCAATGGCAACGCTAGTTTAACTTATGGTTGGGAGGTACCCACCGGCTGGCAAATAGTTTCGGGAACCGGTTCTAACACCATTCGGGTGCGGGTTGGTACAACTCCCGGCTCGGTAAAAGTTAGCGTAAATAATAATTGTGCAACGTCACCAGCTACCGCTACTCAGGCCATAATTTTTAGTAACAACTGTCCGGTTCCTACTTCAGAATGTCCGGCTACTACGGTAGCTATAACCGGTCCGGGTATGGTTTGCCCGGCACCCGAAGATTTTTCGCGGGATGATTTAGTAACGTATGTGGCCGAAGTTACCAATGGTACTTCCGACCTGGTTTACGACTGGGATGTACCGGCCGGTTGGCAAATTATTGCCGGCGCTAGTTCAGATAGGGTGCAGGTACGCGTAGGCAACATGCCGGGGCAGGTTAGTGTTAAGGTTACCAATAATTGTTCGGGGTCAGCTTCGGCTTCGCGTCTGATTGCTTTTGGCAACAACTGTCCGGTTCCTACCTCGGAGTGCCCTAATCCAACAGTAGTTATTAATGGTCCGGGTTCTGTATGCGCCAACCAAGCCCAGTTAGTTAAATATACGGCTTCGGTAACTAATCAGGGCATGGCAGCCGTTACCTATAACTGGACGGTATCGCCGGGCTGGCAAATTGTAAGCGGCCACGGTACCAACGAAATTGAAGTTAAGGTAGGTAGTACAACCGGCGAAGTAGCATTAACCCTGGATAACGATTGTGGTAGTAAGGCTACGGCTTCCCGCAATGTGGAACTCAGAACGGACTGCGATACGCCGCCAACATGTCAGGCACCAACGGTAACGATTGAGGGCCCAGCCAGTATCTGTGCTTTCCAGGACGAACCGGTAACATTTACGGCTAAGGTTACAAATACTACTTCTGATATTACTTATAACTGGGAAGTACCGGAAGATTGGTTTATTCTTTCGCAAACCGGGCCTACTTTAGTTGTGAGCGTTGGTTTCTCATCCGGGCCGGTAATTGTAACCGTTACAAACCGCTGCAACGAAGCTACCGATGCGGTAAGCCCACTGGTAGATGAAAATTGTACGCCGCTGGAGCCGCTGCCGGTTGAATTAATCAGTTTTGCCGGTGAATCTACAAAAGAAGGAATATTGCTGACGTGGAGTACGGCTTCTGAGAAAAACAACGATTATTTTGAGCTGGAGCGGAGCGCCGATGGTAAAACCTACGCTAAAATAGGTCAGGAAAAAGGAAAAGGTACCACCAACAGCCGCCAGATGTATACGTTACGCGACAACCGCGCCAGCCAGGGTACCTATTATTATCGCCTGAAACAAGTTGATTTAGACGGAACATTTACCTACAGCAATGTAATAGCGGTAAAACATGGCTTCGGCCTGGGCAGAGCCAACCTGGTAGTGGCACCTAACCCGGTAAGCAGCGGCCAGTTTACCTTGCGCTTACCCGAAGCAGCAACCAACGCCCAGTTACAGATTCTGGATTTAAATGGCCGATTAATGGCCACTCAAAACCTGGAAGCTGGGGTTACGGAAGCAAGTTTCTCGACCCAAAATCTGCAATTACGCGCTGGTAATTATATAATTAAAATTATAGATGGGGCCAATGTAAGCCATGCCAAAATGATTGTGCGGTAAAACTGTTTTTGAATATTTTACAAAGGCGGCAGCCGTCTGGTTAAACAACCGGGCGGCTGCCGCTGACTTTTAGACAACTTAGCCTGTATTTTTGCTGGTAAATTTTAGTAAATTGAACCACTTTTTTACAACCAACCAGAATTAAGTTTTATGTCAGGGCATAGTAAGTGGTCGACGATTAAGCGCAAAAAAGGAGCCTTAGATGCGAAAAGGTCTAAGGTGTTCACCAAAATAATAAAAGAAATAACGGTAGCGGTTCGCGAAGGCGGCCCAGACCCGGATGGCAATCCCCGGTTACGGTTAGCTATCCAGAACAGCAAAGCGGCCAACATGCCCAAAGACAACGTAGAACGGGCCATTAAAAAGGGCAGCGGCGCCGATAGTGATGCATACCACGAAGTTTTTTACGAAGGTTATGCCAGCCACGGCGTAGCTGTTTTTGTAGAATGCCTTACCGATAACTTAAACCGGACCATACAAAATGTTAGATCGGCTTTTAACAAGCACGGTGGCAACCTGGGTACCAAAGGCTCGCTGGAGTTTATATTCGACCGGAAAGGCGTATTTACCATTAAACTGAGCGATAATGTAACCTTAAACGAAGATGATTTTACGTTGGAAATGATAGATGCCGGCGCCGAGGACATAGAGTTTGAAGAAGAATATGTAACCGTATACTGCTCGATGGAAGATTTTGGCACTTTGCAAAAGAAAACCGAGGCGCTAAAACTGGAAGTGGAGAACGCAGAATTGCAACGCATACCCAAAACTACCGTGGCTCTGGATGCTGAAGGATTAAAGAAAGTAATGAAACTGATTGATGTTCTGGAAGATGACGATGATGTACAAAAAGTATATCATAACATAGAATTGAACGAAGAAGCCTTAGCAGCTTTGGATTAACAAAATTTTATCTTTTTAAAAAATTATTTAACTTCACTCTTAATAAATTAGAAATTTTTTAACGTATAACGTATTTCAGAAATAATTGTGATTTCTGTAGTAAAATAAAGGATTTATAATGGACGATAGACTTGAAGTTATTTTTGAGGGTTTAAAACAGAAATCATCTACTAAGCAAATTATATATCGTAACACCAAAGAAACCTTTGATCAACTGCGGGTAGTTGCGTCCGAAATTGTGGACCAGCTCAGCCAAAAAATTACCGAGGTTGATTCGAGTGTTATTATTGAATACCGGAATATTAATGATTTTGAGTTTCAGATAAAGTTTTCGGGCGATCTGCTGATTTTTGTAATGCATTCTAACGTAATTACTTTTCCGGAAGATCATGAATTAATGAGCAACCCTTATGTAGAAGAAGATTTTCGGCGGCGGTTTTTTGGGCACATAATGGCTTATAATTTTATGGCCGATTCTATAAAATACGGCCGCATGACCGATCCGGGTTATTTGCTGGCCCGTTTCCTGGTAAACTTCGAAAGTCATTTTCACCTGGAAGGCGTTACGCAACTGGATTTGGAATATACCGATATTGCTAACAGTATTATTGACGACAAGGCGCTGCGGCTTTTTATAGAAAGCACCATGATTGCTTCGGTAAACAACGACTTAATGGCCCCCGACCTGGATGATATTAAGCGTATAACCGTGAAGCAGAAGATGGAAAACCAGCAGGTAAGCCGCGGCCAAAAGCTGGGTTTCAGTTTTAGCTACGAACAGCAAAGCCAGATGTAAGACCCGTACTTTTACAAAAGAATATTTTACAAAAAGTTACACCTTTAAAATAAGCTATAAACAGAAAATCCCCTCTCAGGAGGGGATTTTCTGTTTAATATTAAATATTTCTAAACAGCCATTGCTTTTAGTTGGGCCGAAAGCATGATAGTCTGGGATTAGTCCATTAATTCCGATAACTCCAGCCAACGCTCGGTTTTAGCATCTAGTTCTGATTCTACTTTCTTTAGTAAAGCCGCTGCTTCAGTAATTTTACGATGATCTGCGTTTCCGCTGTTCATCTCCTGGAGCAAGGCTGCTTTCTGATTTTCCAGTTCGGCAATTTCGGAATCTAGCTGCTCAAATTCCCGTTTTTCGCTAAAAGAAGCTTTTTTCTTTTTATTAGCTTCGGGCTGGTTGTTCGCTTGGGTGGTTGGGGCAGGAGCGGGTTTGATTTGGTTTTTTTCTGTTTCCTGTTCCGCTAAATATTCGCGGTAATCGGTGTAATTGCCGGGGAAGGTTTTAACTTCACCATCGCCTTCAAATACAAATACGTGTTCTACCAGCCGGTCCATAAAATACCGGTCGTGCGATACAATTAATAAACAACCGCCAAAGTTTAGTAAAAAGTCTTCCAGAATATTAAGGGTAATAATATCCAGGTCGTTGGTCGGCTCATCCAGAATCAGGAAGTTGGGATTTTTAATAAGTACCCGCAGCAACTGAAGCCGCCGTTTTTCGCCGCCGCTAAGTTTGCTCACAAACGTATATTGCATGGCCGGGCTAAACTGAAAATGCTGTAAAAACTGCGCCGCCGTTATGGTTTCGCCGTTGCCGGTTTCTACTACTTCGGCAATATCTTTCACAATATCTATTACGCGCTGGTCTTCTTTAAAAGTAAGTTCCTGCTGCGTATAGTAGCCAAAAACGGTTGTTTCGCCAGTTTCAACTACGCCACTGTCGGGTTTAATTTTGCCCGTTAGCATATTCAGGAAAGTGGTTTTTCCCGCCCCGTTCTTGCCAATAATACCAATGCGATCTTTCTTTTTAAAAGTGTAAGAAAAATCTTCTAATATTTTCTTCTCACCAAAAGCCTTGCTGATGTGTTCTACTTCGATAATTTTGCCGCCCTGCCGCGTCGTTTTTACCGATAATTCTAAGTTGGCTTTTGTTACTTTAGAATTCGCCTTATCTTTTAAATCGTAAAAAGCTTCAATCCTGGATTTGGATTTGGTGCCGCGGGCCTGTGGTTGCCGGCGCATCCATTCCAGTTCTTTGCGCATCAGGTTCCGGGCTTTTTCAATTTCGGCGTCCTGCTGCTGCTCGCGCTCGTCTTTTTTCTGAACAAAATAGCTGTAATTGCCTTTGTAGGTGTAAATATTGCCCCGTTCCAGTTCAGCAATTTCGGTAGCCACCCGGTCCAGAAAATACCGGTCGTGGGTTACCATTAACAAGGTTTGCTGCGAAGAGGCTAATAGGCCTTCTAGCCACTCAATGGTATCCAGGTCCAGGTGGTTGGTTGGTTCATCCAGAATAAGCAAGTCAGGCTCATCAATTAATACCCGCGCCATCGCTACCCGCTTCCGTTGGCCCCCCGACAAAGTACTTATCTGGCTATCGAGGTTATGAATACCTAACTGCGATAATATTTGCTTTATTTTTAACTCGTATTCCCAGGCTTGCAGGGCATCCATGCGCTCAATTAATTCCTGCATTTTAGCCGCGCTGGTATTTGGGTTTTCCAGGCAGCGTTCGTATTCCTGAATGGTATCTAATATTTGGTTACCCGAAGCAAAAATGGTTTGCTGCACGGTAAAGCTCTCGTTAAAAACCGGTTGCTGCCCCAAAAAGCCTACTTTAACGCCTTTGCGCACACTCACCGAGCCGCTATCGGGCGGAATATTACCCGCCAGTACGTTTAGTAAAGTAGATTTGCCGGAGCCGTTTATGCCCACCAAAGCAATTTTCTGGCCTTGGCTAATGCCAAAGTTAAGATCCTGAAAAAGCGGTTTTTCGCCGTAAGATTTAGAAATAGATTCAGCCGAAAGGTAATTCATACTACAAAGTTACCTAAAATAGCTTAATGCTGGAAAAGAGAAAGTAAAACTAGAGCAGAGATGTAAGGAGATTTCTAAGTATTTGATATTTCTCGAACAAGAGATAAGTATAAATTCTAATATAAACTTTTGCTTATATTTCTCTAAATTGGAGGGTTAAACGTAATACTTTTGTTTATAAGCAAATTAGGTAGCATTCATAATGATAAACGAACAATTAAGATATTCAGGACTACCAGCCGCTCATCAATGGTACATGACTGACTTTTTAGTTAGATGTCCTAAGTGTGCAAATGCAGCAGAGATTACAGTTGATGATTCCTGTTTTCAGAATAATGGTAAACTGTAT
Organism: Adhaeribacter rhizoryzae; assembly: GCF_008629685.1. GTDB lineage: Bacteria > Bacteroidota > Bacteroidia > Cytophagales > Hymenobacteraceae > Adhaeribacter > Adhaeribacter rhizoryzae. The sequence continues at coordinate 28,119 of NZ_VWSF01000005.1, forward strand.
TGTTCAAATTGTAGCCATTTAGAATTTGCAAAGGATTTAATAAGGTATAATGTGACAATTATCCGAAACTGCGACAATTGTGGAAAGCATTTTGAGAAAGTCATTCCTAATTTAAAAGAAAAAGTTAACGAAGTTTCTCTTGCATGCCCTCATTGTGGTGTTATGCGGACATTCACAGCCAGGAATGATGCAGTCAAATTGGCTTATAAAAATTCAGGAAAGGCAATTGACCCTATATTTAAATTGGCTTTATGGTTTCAGGAGAATGTTAGAGGAAATCTGTTCTGGGCTTATAATAGACGCCATCTCCAAGAAATAAAAAATTATGTGAGTTCCAAATTGAGGGAAAGGCAAACCACCACCCATACAACAATGGTTGAGCGGTTACCAAATTTCATAAAGGAAGCAAAGAATAGGGAGGCTATTTTAAAAGCTATAGAAAAGTTAGAAAAAAGATAGGAAACGTTGCCTAACTTAATACGATGCGACTAAAAATGAATATTTTACACTTAAGAGGAAAGAGCCATGACAGATTATAAAGGAGTTAAAACGTTCGACGAACTGATCGAAAGGGAACACGGAAAAATTGGTACAGACAGCCTCAATAAATATGAAGAAGGCGCTCAGATGTTTATTTTAAGTGAGATGCTGAAGCAAGCCCGCAAAGAAGCAAAGATGACGCAAGAGCAGTTGGCTCAGAAAGCAGGGACTAAAAAGAGCTACATTTCCAGAATCGAAAATGCAAGAGGTGATATACAACTTTCAACCTTAATTAGAATATTTGAAAAGGATCTTAACAAGAAAATCGGCCTGACTTTCCTTTAAATTTCTCCTCTAAATAGTTGTACATTTCAGGCCTTTATTTTTCTTATTGTCCGACAGAATCAGCAATAACATCCTTCATTATAAATGAATAAAATCCAGTCATTAATACTTTTAATACTTCTTTTTACAAGTACAAAGACTATAGCCCAAATTAAGTTACCACGCCTGATAAGCGACGGCATGGTTTTACAAAGAGATGCCAAAACCAAAGTTTGGGGTTGGGCTGCACCTAGCGAAAAAGTTAGTTTAAAATTCAATAATAAACAGTACAGTACCACCGCCGATAAAGCAGGCAATTGGACCATATTATTGCCGCCCCAAGTAGCGGGCGGACCTCACGAAATGGTCTTCTCGGCCAGCAATGCTGTTACCGTAAAAGATATTCTTTTTGGCGATGTCTGGATTTGTAGCGGCCAATCGAACATGGAACTGCCCATGGCCAGGGTTAGCGACAAATACGCTGAAATTATAGCCAAAGCAGATAACCCTCATATTCGACAGTTTGAGGTGCAGGATAAATATAATTTTAAAGGTCCGAATAAAGATTTACAAGCCGGCCAGTGGATAAGCGTAAATGCAAAAGATATTTATAAGTTTTCGGCGGTAGCTTATTTTTTTGCCAATGATTTGTATACCAAATACAAAATTCCGATTGGTTTAATTAATTCGGCTTTGGGTGGTTCGCCTGCCGAAGCCTGGATTAGCAAAACCGCCCTGAAAAGTTTCCCGGCGCAATACCAGGAAGCTCAAAAGTTTAAAGACGATAACCTGATTGCCCAAATAGAAGAAAGTAACCGCCAGGTAAATAATAGTTGGCATACGCTTTTAAACCAAACCGATGCAGGTGTAAAGCAAAAGTGGTCTGGGGCGGTTTTGAATGATGCAGACTGGAGCCAGATGAATATTCCGGGGTATTGGGCCGATGATAAATTAGGAGCGGTAAATGGCTCGGTTTGGTTCCGGAAAGAAGTAAATGTACCTAAAACGTTAATGGGTAAACCGGCTAAACTATTGCTCGGCAGAATTGTAGATGCCGATTCAGTTTTTATAAACGGGGTTTTCGTGGGTACAACCAGTTACCAATATCCGCCCCGGAAATATCCATTGCAAAACAATATTATAAAAGAGGGTAAAAATATAATTGCAGTTCGGGTTATTAGCCAATCGGGGAAGGGCGGGTTTGTACCGGATAAACCTTATAAACTGGTGCTAGGCCAGGACTCGCTTGATTTAACCGGACTGTGGAAATATAAACTCGGGGCTAAAATGGAGCCAGTGCCGGGGCAAACAACCGTGCGGTGGAAACCTACCGGATTATTTAATGCCATGATTGCTCCCCTCCTAAATTATAGCATAAAAGGAGTGGTTTGGTACCAGGGTGAATCTAACACCGACAATCCGGGCAATTACACCAACCTAATGAAAACCCTTATTCAGGATTGGCGGACGCGATGGAACCAAGGAAATTTCCCTTTTATTATGGTACAGCTAGCTAATTTTATGGAAACGAGCGATAAGCCAACCGAAAGTAATTGGGCAACTTTACGCCAAGCGCAATTAAATACCCTGGCTGTTCCGAACACCGGTTTGGCCGTAGCCATAGATGCCGGCGAATGGAACGATATTCACCCGTTAAATAAACAAACCATAGGCAAACGCCTGGCTCTCCAAGCCATGAACCTCGCCTATAACGACAAAAAAGTAATACCATCAGGTCCAATTTTTAAATCGGTAAAACGAGAGGATAATAAACTCATTATATCGTTTGCGCATACCGGCAGCGGTTTAGTAGCCTTGGGTAATAAAGAACTAAAGTATTTTGCGATTTCCGGGGAGGATAAAAAGTTTGTGTGGGCCAAAGCCGAAATAAAAGGCAATCAGGTATTTGTGTGGCAGGAGGGCATTGCTAATCCGGTAACCGTAAGGTATGCCTGGGCCGATAACCCTGAAGGAGCTAACCTGTATAATACAGCGCAATTGCCGGCCTCGCCGTTCGAAGCAAGCATTAAGTCTAAATAAAAGCACTATAGGTTGGGTTATTGATTAAGTAATACAGAAAAGATTCGTTGGAAATATTGATTAGAAATAGAGTTTAAGTAATTAGAGGTTTTGCTGCCGGCGAATGCTAATAAGTTGACTGCTAGGCTGTATTCTGCTGGAATATTGGAGTAGCCTGCTTATAATTCAAAAATATTTCGTAATATCAGCTACAAAATGAAGGCCTGTACTGCTGAAAATTATTGCATGAAAACGGAAAAGGTTATGCAGGAAAAGAAATTTAAAACAGGACTATTGTATATAGTTCTGTTTCTGAATGTTTTTGCTTTTTCGGGTTATACAAGTGGTTCCGAAATAAACCACCAACCGAAAACAACAATAGAGTGGGTTTCTGCAACTAGGTCTACTGCTAAACGAACGGTTTCTTACAAGAGTGCTTCTCAATTTCATACTGCAAACACTACCGTAGTTTTCAGCAGAACCGAATTCAGGAAAGCCTTAATTATTTATAGTAATCTTGTAAAAACTAAAATAGCCCTGCTGATTAAGCAAGCTTTTTCGCTCAGCCCACCTGTTAAATTTTTATACTTAAAAGCTATCCCGCCAAGATTAGCTGAAGACGTGCCCCATTCCCTTTTGGGATAACCACTTTCCTCGCTTATTCTATTTTAAATAATTTAAATATTAGTTGCTGCTGATACGGTGGCAACTTATCCCTATTTGTACAATCATGAAAAACTTCAAAAGAATATTGAAGTTGTCGGCGGTGGTGTTGCTGATGGTGCTGGCCTCCATTGGAATGAGTTTGGCCGGACCAGTTCCTGTATCACCAAATAAAAGAAAAGAGAATGACAACGGAATAAAAATAGAACTGGTTGAAGCAAAAGAAGAAGATGAATTTCAATCAGAGCTTAACCAAATAGGCTAGCAATAATTTACTTATTATTGTTGAAGATGAGTCTAAGACGCACAAAAATAAATTATTTACGTGCATTAGGCTAAGTTAATTACTTGAAAACAGGAAAATAAAAAAGGCCGGATTAGCCGGCCTTTTTTATTTAATTAAAGTTGTTTGTCTGTTTGTATTACCGTTTTATTACAAACGGTTATGATGGTTACCAGTAATGTCGTTAACGGCATTGCTAACCGGGTTTCTAGAGTGTGCATAAGTTGGCACGGTACGGGTCATTAAAGAAGCAGCAACTTCCATCAGACCTAAAATTACGTGCGGCGCCCAAACGGTATCACTAAAACCAAAAATCCAGGGTGAAGCGGCTAAGAAAAGACCAGCCAATAAATCCATGGTTAAGTGGGTACGCATCGAAATAGTTTTAATCATACCCATTTCGTAATCGGTCATGATGGCTTGCAACAGCATGACGATACCAATTATAACAGGTACCCAGGTTTCGGCACCACCGGCATCAAAATTAAAAATCCAAGGGGAAGCTATTAATAAAACGCCCATCAGATAATCCATTATCCCATGGACCCTTGTTGAAATAAATCTCATATATTATTATCTCCTTTTTTAGTTAACAGTAATAAACTCACTGTATGGGCTTATACGCCCTCGTTGTTCAAATAGTTAGAGTTTAATTATAAAATTTATTATAATTAACTAGCTGATAAATACTTAAATAACGAATATTGTTATTGGATTAATTATAAAAAACAATCAGTAAAAATACCGTTAGTAAAACTACGGATAAGCTAAAAACCATAATTTATTCTCTTAACTTTGCCCTTCAGCAGTGCAGAAAATGGCAGAAACAGAACGCAAAAAACAACCTATTGGCATATTCGACAGCGGCATAGGCGGCCTTACGGTAGCCCATGCTATTACCGAATTATTGCCCCATGAACAAATATTATACTTTGGTGATACCGCGCATTTACCCTACGGCGATAAATCCACGGCGGCCATCCAGGCTTACGCGGTTAAAATCTGCGATTTGCTGGTGCGGCAAAAATGTAAGGTTATCTTAATTGCCTGCAACTCAGCTTCGGCAGCGGCTTACGATTTGGTGCGCGAATACGTAGGCAGCAAAGCCAAAGCCTTAAATGTAATTGACCCGGTAATTGCGTACGTGGGCGAACATTACCCCAACCAAACCATTGGCCTGATTGGCACCAAGCAAACGGTAAACTCTAATGTTTACCGCAAAAAAATAGACGACCTTAACCAAAATATTACTTTGCACTCGGTGGCTACGCCCTTGCTGGCTGCTATGATTGAAGAAGGGTTTTTTAATAATAATATTAGCGAGAGCATTATTCAGGCTTATTTGTCCGATGCATCGCTGCAGGATATAGAAGCGCTTATATTGGGCTGTACACATTATCCGCTGATCAAAAATCAGATAAGTAATTATTACCAGGGCCGGGTAGAGATTGTGGATGCTTCGCAGATTGTGGCGCAGCACGTGAAAACTTTTCTGGAAAAAGAAAACTTAGCGGCCGAAGCCTTAACAAAGGACCATACTTTTTACGTATCCGATTTTACCCGGTCCTTTGAAGCTTCTACCCGCATTTTCTTCGGGCGCGAAGTACAACTGGAACATTATCCGCTGTGGGAGTAGGCGATTTTTAGCTATAGAAACAATATTTTTGGCTTCCCGTGTAAATGGGTTGTAATATATTACCTGTTAAAACTGTAAAATCCATCAAAAACCTAAATATTACGGTGATATAAACGTTCTATTTAATACAAGACTGCAGCTTTCGGGCTGCACATAACCGACTGAATTTATGAAAAGAAGATATTTACGGATTGGCGACTGGAAACGCAATGTGCTGATAGTAGCCACTGCTTCCTGTTTGGGCCTGACCGCTTGTGATAATGGTAACCAAACGGAGCAGGGCGCCACAGCCGATTGGTCGGGTGGACAAACTAATACCAAAGGCGTAATTACCGAACTAACCGAGGTAAGCCCCGATAAATGGCAGATAACCGATGAGCGTCCGGCTGGTGTTGGTGAAGTGGCCGCCATTGTGCGGCATTACGATGGCCAGATAGATACCCTGAAAGGCGAAGCCCTGCAACAGCAAATGCAACAATATGCTTCGGTGCACCCTACTAACACCAACGGTTTTGGCATGATGGATGTACTTATGTGGAGCAGTATTGGGTACATGGCCGGCCGGATGATGTCGCCGAACCCTCGGTATTATGCCAACCCCAACGTAATGAACCGCACCAGCGCCTGGCGCAACGATATTTCGCAGCAACGGGGCCGGGGCGCTACTTACGGTACGGGTACCAATACCAGCCGCCGTACGGCAGCTCCAGCCGGCCGCTCCGGTGTTTTCTCCGGCCGCAGTGGTGGTTTTTATTCGTAATGATTATTTGGTTGTTGTTGTCTTCACCTGAATATTTTTCGATGATCTAAATTTCAACCAGAAAATACTTTTACCAGCAAACCCGGCAGTTTAGAAATTTGCCGGGTTTTTTATAGCTGTTTTATTTAACTGCTGTTAGGCAAAAGTTTAAATAATAAAATTTTAAATAATATGGATTTAAGCAATCCATCTCTGTCATTCAGGAGGAAACTATTTGGCTGCATGCTCAATAGTTTCCTACGGAATGACACGAGTGGGTTCAAAATGCCAAAATTTAATATTTGCCGAACTTTTGCGTAACACCATTTAATAATTTTCCGAAACAGCTTTTAGCTTCAACTTAAAGCCTTCATACCGTCTGGCATTTTAAACCTAAAAACAAAAAAAGTGGCCATCTATTCTGCAGATAAAAATATTGGTTCAACCAACTGGAGTAATAAAATAAAACTGGTAAGCCACGGCGGCGATATTGCTTCGGCTTTGCACGGGTTGGGTTGGAATTGGGTACTCGAAGATGAATGCAGCAATTATTTGCCCGGCGAAGCCGTAGTGTTGCCCCAGGCCCAGGCTGATGATTTATTACGCGCGGCCGACGAGCTTTACGAAATGATGGTGGGCGTTGTGCCCGATGATTTACCCGACGATTTCCTACGCCAATTGGCAATACCAGAAAACTTGTGGGGCTTGGTGCGGCATTCCTGGAACGATGACCGGCACTGGCATTTGTACGGCCGCTTCGACCTGGCCCAGACTACCGATGGTCCTAAACTAATAGAATTTAACGCTGATACCGCCACTGGTATTCCCGAAACAGCTGTGGTACAATGGGCCAGCTTAGCCGCCGCCGGTAAAAATGATGCTTCCCAGGCCTCTGGTTTGTACGAGGCTTTGGTAGCGCAATTTAGTCGGTGGTTAGAGAAAAATAATGATTTGGAACCGGCCTTGCTGATAACCTACATAGGCGCCAGCGCCGAAGATTATACCAATTGCGAAGTTTTGGCACAGGTTGCCCAGGAGGCAGGTTTCGATACGCATCTTTGTGCGATAGAAGAAGTAACTTTTACAGCCTTTGGCGAAGACCGCGGCATTTGGGCCCAAACCAGCACCGACGAATGGCAGCGTTTTTCGTTTGTATATAAATTATTGCCCTGGGAGCAACTGGCCTGGGAAGAACCGGAACTGATTAAAGATTTAGATATTTTACTCCGCACCCGCAACGTCGTAATTGCCAACCCGGCTTATACCTTAATATTACAAAGCAAGGGCATGCTGGCTTATTTGTGGCAAAACTTTCCGTACCACCCCTTGCTGTTAGAAACTTCTTTTGGTCGGCTGGGCGGTCATTACGTAACCAAACCTTTTTACGGCCGCGAAGGCCAGAACGTAGAAGTAATTCAAAGCGGCGAATCTGTTATTCGGACCGAAGGCGAATTTGCCGACCAGCCCAAAATTTACCAGCGCTATTGCCAGTTTCCGCAAGACGAAGCCGGTAATCTTTACCAAACCGGGGTGTTTTGGGCCGGTGAAGGATGTGCCATTGGGTACCGACGCGCACCCGGTATCATCAACAATACCTCCCAGTTTTTAGCGCATTTGTTGGAAGAATAACAATAAATATTCCTTTGCTTTTAAACAAAGCCATCATTTGGGTAAGATTATTAAGACTTATTCTATTTTATTCATCCAAATGAAATAACTTTGCCCCACCATTTCGGATTATTATGCTGGCATTAATCCTTTGCATTGTATTCTTACTGCTACTAGTAATTGTAACGGCTTACGCCGAACGCAAGGTGGCGGCCTTTATCCAGGACCGGGTGGGGCCAACGGAGACCGGCCCGCATGGCATTCTGCAATCGGTGATGGATGTGGTAAAATTGCTGCAGAAAGAAGACATTATTCCGTCGGCGGCTGATAAACGGCTTTTTGCACTGGCCCCGATTGTAATGTTTGCGGCGGTGCTGGCGGGTTTTGCGGTTATTCCAATTACGCCTTCGGCTATTGCTTCGGGTGCTTACTTAGGTGTTTTTTACCTGTTGGCTATTATTTCGCTCGATGTAATTGGTTTGCTGATGGCGGGTTGGGGCTCCAATAATAAATACGCAGTGTTGGGCGCTATGCGTTCGGTGGGGCAGATTGTGTCGTACGAAATTCCGGCGGGTTTAGCGGTGCTGAGTGTAGTCATGATTTGCCAGAGTCTGGATTTGCAGGAAATAAGCTTTCAGCAGGGCATTTTAATGAACCAGTTTGCCGGTCTGGAGCAGGAAGTTAATTATTTATTCGGCCTGAAAGCTTTGAACCTGGATGTAACCAACGTGGGCGGCATAACTACCTGGAATATCGTTCGGATGCCGTTTTTATTTATTGCCTTTATTATTTACTTTATTTCGTCGCTGGCCGAATGCAACCGCGCGCCTTTCGATATTCCGGAAGCGGAGTCGGAGCTGGTAGCGGGTTTCCACGTAGAATATTCGGGTTTCCGGTTTGCGGCTTTGTTCCTGGCCGAATATTCGATGATGGTGCTGGTAAGTTTGGTGGCCGTAGTTTTGTTTTTAGGCAGTTGGAACACGCCGCTTCCGAATATTGGCAGCGTACAACTGGCTTCCTGGACGACTGGCACGCCGGGTGCGCTGACCGGCCATTTATGGGGCGCTTTCTGGTTACTGTCTAAAACGGTTCTATTGCTTTACACCCAAATCTGGATCAGGTGGACTTATCCGCGTTTGCGCGTAGACCAACTGATGCACCTGTGCTGGAAGGTTTTTACGCCGATCATGCTGGCCTTGGTACTGCTAGCCGGATTGTGGCGTTTATGGATGATTTAGTTTATGAAAGAATATATTTCAAACAAATATAATAACAGCTTTTTTTCGGTGGTGGGCGCCCTCCTGAAAGGTATGCAACTAACCTTGCAGCATTTCTTCCGGGCCAACAAACGCCGGGAGCCCACCTTCGTAAGCGACCCGAATTATTTTAAGCAACCCGAAGGACTGGTAACCTTAACCTATCCGTACGAATCTTTGCCGGTGCCCGAAGTGGGCCGCTACCGCTTGCACAACGAAATTGACGACTGCATTGTGTGCGACCTGTGCGCCAAAATTTGCCCGGTTAACTGCATCGAAATAGAATCCATCAAAGCCACCGAAGATATTGGCATTACTTCGGATGGTACCAAAAAACGCTTACACGCTGCCGTATTTAATATTGATTTAGCTAAGTGCTGTTATTGCGGTTTGTGTACCACGGTTTGCCCCACCGATTGCTTAACCATGACGAAGGTGTACGATTTTCCGGAAGTTGATATAAAAAATATGATTTACCATTATACGGATTTATCGCCGGAGCAAGCCCAGGAAAAAAGACAAAAATACGAACAGCAGCAAGCCGAAATCGCCGAAGCCAAAGCCGCCGCCCTCCGGGCCAAGCAAGAAGCCGCGAAAGGCAATATTTAATATTACGTTTGTCTGGAGACTTTCAAAACTCCTTCTATAATTTAGGGCAGGTGCCCGGCGGGCGGAAGGGTTAATTTCAGCAAGGAGAAAAGTAATAGTCGGCAAGGCGAAAGCAACCGGATTAAAATTTGCTATTAGCAATTAAGTTTGAATGGCTAATTAGATTTGAATTAATTATTATAAAAATTTACAGATATAAATGAGCCTAGTTCTCATATTTTTTTATGTTTTCGGTTTTCTCGCCATCGCCTCAGCAGCCTTTATGCTCGCCACAAAAAACGTGTTGTACGCGGCTTTTGGTTTGCTGGTAACCTTGCTTTCACTGGCCGCTATTTTTGTTCTGCTTTTTGCCGATTTTGTAGCTATTACCCAACTCATGGTTTACGTAGGCGGAGTGCTGGTGCTCATTTTATTCGGGGTTATGCTGAGTAACCAGGTACAGGGCCGGGCCGTGCAGTCCGAGTCCGTGAACGGCATAAGCGGTGCTTTGGTAGCGGGCATTCTTTTTGGCGGTTTAGCTTATTTAATATTATCCGCTGATTATTTATACCTCGAAGGCATTAACGTGGCGGATGCTGCCCCGGTAAATACAAAAAGCAGCATTATTGCCATTGGTATCCGGTTGATTACTAACTTTGCCCTGCCGTTTGAAGTAGCTTCCCTGATTTTACTTATTGCTTTAATGGGAGCTGCTTATATCAGTACCGAAGATAAACATGAATAATATTCCGTTAATACCTGTTTTATTACTCGGAGCCGTGCTTTTCTGCCTGGGCATTCTGGCGGTTATTACCAAGCGGCACGCCATTGTGGTATTAATGGGCATCGAACTAATATTTAATGCGGCCAATTTAAACCTGGTGGCTTTTAACCGGCACCAACCCGACCTGATGCAAGGCCAGGTTTTTTCAGTATTTGTTATGGTAATTGCGGCTGCGGAATCGGCGGTGGCGCTGGCTATTATTTTAAAAGTATACAGTTATTTTAAAACCGTTAACCTGGACCAGATCCGGCACGAATCCGACGTTTAACCACTTAAATAATTTTGAACCAAGTAGCTGCTCCATTATTAACACCCGAACAAAATAGCCTGGCCTTATGGGCGTTGCTGGTTTTGGTGTTGCCACTTATTGCGGGCGGGCTGGTATTAATATTCGGTAAAAAATTACCCCGGCAAGGCGATTGGTTAGCTATTGCAACTACTGGTTTAGCTTTCTTTTTAGCGTTGTATTTATTTTTTCAGGTTTGGGAAAATAAAACCGTACACGTAAGCTGGTCCTGGTTCCAACTGGCGACCGGCAAAACCAGCATTATTTCCTTTACTGCCGGCGTATACCTTGATAATTTGGCGGTGCTGATGCTGGTTATTGTTACGTTTATCTCGCTGCTGGTGCAGGTGTTTTCGGTTATTTACATGCACGGCGAATGGCGTTATCATCATTATTTCGGGTACTTGGGCATTTTTACCTTTAGTATGCTGGGTATTGTTTTGTCGGATAATCTGCTGCTGCTGTTTATATTTTGGGAATTGGTGGGTTTTTCGTCGTACTTGCTCATTGGTTTCTGGTACGAAAAAGATGCCGCCGTGCTAGCCGGCAAAAAAGCTTTCCTGTTTAACCGGGTGGGCGATATTGGTTTTTTGTTCGGTATATTTCTGCTTTATACTTACTTGCAGACTTTCGATTTAACCCTATTAAAAAATGCTATTGCTACCGGCGTAAACCAAGGTGGTACATTTATTTTTCCGGTTTTGACCGGCCAGGCTGATTCAGTTACTTTAAGTTACACTTTGCTCACTTTAGCCGGATTAGGTATTTTCTGCGGTTGTGTGGGTAAATCGGCCCAGTTTCCGTTGCAAGTTTGGTTGCCCGATGCCATGGAAGGCCCAACACCCGTTTCTTCGCTCATTCATGCCGCTACTATGGTGGCCGCCGGGGTATATTTATTGTCAAGGTGCTTCCCGTTTTTCACCGAAGATGCTTTACTGGTAATTGCCATAATTGGCGCATTAACGGCTTTACTCGGGGCATTGGCAGCTACTGCGCAGTACGATATTAAAAAAATATTGGCATTTTCTACTATTTCGCAACTCGGTTATATGGTAATGGGCATGGGCGTTGGGGCGCACGATGCTTCTTTGCTGCACCTGGTAACCCATGCCTTTTTTAAAGCTTCCTTATTTTTGAATGCGGGTATTGTTATTCATGCCATGCACCACGCGGCGCACGAATTTTCGGATGAGCACTCCGATGTGCAGGATATTCGCAACATGGGGGGCTTCCGCAAAATATTGCCCTTTACGTTTTACGCCTATATTCCGGCCGCCGCCGCATTGGTGGGTTTGCCCTTGTTTTCCGGTTTTTTATCGAAAGATGCTATCCTGACAGGGGCTTGGGCCTGGGCAGGCTTGATGAGCCAGAACGGCAATCTGCTATATTATTTAATTCCGGTTTTTGGTTTTGGTTCGGTGCTGCTCACCGGGTTTTACATGGCGAAACATTGCTTTTATATTTTCTTCGGCGAAAGCAAATTATATAAGGAACCGGAATTATTGCGGGAAAACAAAACGGCCGAAGCTTCCGGGCTGTTGCTGGTACCAGTTGCTATTTTAGCGGTCTTATCGCTGGCCTTTTTCTTTTCTTTAAATCCTTTTAGCTATGCTGGTAGCTGGGTAATGCAAGGCGTAAGCTGGCAAAAACTTTTAACCGGGCAGCCCGGCTTGTCGGGTGGTTTGTTGCCGGCCATAACTACGTATTTACACGATGCTTCTTATATTTCTTTGGTTACGGCTATTCTTTCGGTTTTATTGGCTGTAGTCGGTATTTGGTTGGGGTGGCTTAGTTATAAAAAAGCAGTTACGGCGGGCAGTTTAAGTACCATTACGGCTCCAACTTCCGGGTTTAGCCGCTTAGCGTATTATCATTTTTACCTAGACGCTTTTTACGAGAAAGTAATTATTAATCCGTTTATGCGGCTTTCGGGCGGAGCAGCTGCTTTCGATAAGAATTTTATTGATTATAGCCTGAATACTTTTGCCAAAATAATGGTAGTGCTGGCTAAGCTAATTGGCTGGGTAGATCGGTGGTTGGTAGATGGTACGGTGCACCTGTTGGTTAAAGTAGCCGGTCTAATCGGAAGATTGGGGCGTTTTATGCAAAACGGAAAGGTACAATCTTACTATATCTTTTCGCTTTTAGGCCTGATATTATTGTTTTTATATATACTTGCATTCTAAATACCGGATTAAATTCCGGCGTGCGCAACTGGAGAAATGGATTATATTTTAAGCAGCCTTATTTTTATTCCTTTACTGGCGGTACTCATTATCCTGTGCTTACCAAAACATTTTACGCAAGGTATTAAGCTAGTGGCCTTACTGGCGACCAGCCTGCAATTAATATTATCGGTTTGGTTATATTCTGCTTTCGATGCATCCGCCACAGTACAAGGTTACCAGTTTGTGCAACAACTTAACTGGATTAGCCTGAACCTGCAAAGCCTGGGCCTGCTCCAAATTCAATATTTTGTAGGGGTAGATGGTATCAGCCTGAGTATGGTATTGTTAACCGGGCTGATTAGCGTAATTGGGATAATCTCTTCCTGGACTATTTCGAAAAACATAAAAGGCTACTTTGCCCTGTATTTGCTGTTGGTTGGCAGCGTGATGGGCTGTTTTCTGGCCCTCGATTTTTTCCTGTTTTATTTGTTTTTCGAGTTCATGCTCCTGCCCATGTATTTCCTGATTGGTATCTGGGGAGGTCCGCGCCGCGAATATGCCGCCATTAAATTTTTTATCTACACGCTGATCGGTTCTTTGCTCATCCTGATTGTGATGATTGGCTTGTATACCTCTGCGTTTGATCCGGCTGCTACCGCCGTAAGAGCTAATTTGGCTCCGGCTGGCCAAGTTGTTTCGGCAGAAGTTGTGGCTGAGGTGCAGCGGCAAGTGGCCGCGGGTACCCTGACTGGTGCCAGCATAGTTCATACTTTTTCTATTCCGGATATGCAGCAAGCCGCTAATTTTATTCCGGGCAGTATTTTAAATATTTTATCGGAGAAGCAATTGTGGGACATTCCGGTGCGGTATTTAGCTTTCTTATTGTTATTTATTGGTTTTGCCATTAAGTTACCCGTGGTGCCCGTGCATACCTGGCTACCCGATGCGCACGTAGAAGCACCTACGCCTATTTCGGTGCTGCTGGCGAGTTTGCTGTTGAAAGTAGGGGGCTACGGTTTATTCCGGATTGTGTACCCTGTCTTTCCAGAAGCGGCGGCCTATTATGCTTACTTTGTGGGATTAGTAGGCGTACTTTCTATTATTTACGGCGCTATGTGTGCGCTGGCTATGGCCGATTTAAAAAAGCTGATTGCTTATTCTTCGGTATCACACATGGGTTTTGTGTTGCTGGGTTTGGCTTCGCTTACGTCGGAGGGTACCAACGGCGCCATGTACCAGATGTTTAGCCACGGGTTAATTTCGGCCATGCTCTTTATTATTACGGGTGTAATTTACGACCGCTCGGGCAGCCGCATGATTGATAATTTCCGGGGTTTGGCTTTTTCAATGCCGGCTTTCACGGCTTTGGTGGTGGTCGCGTTTTTTGCTTCGTTAGGTTTGCCGGGATTTTCCGGATTTATTGCTGAATTGCTGGTATTACTGGGCGCTTTCTCCTCGTCGGCGGTTTCGGGTATGCTGCCTCGCTGGCTGGCTATTGTGGCCACCGGGGGTTTGTTGTTAGGCGCTGCTTATTATTTGTGGGCTTTGCAGCGCATGTTTTTTGGCAAGCATTGGGTACATCCCGAATTAAAAGGAGAACCCGTAATGACCGACCTGACTAAACGGGAATATTTAATGCTGGTGCCGCTGGCTATATTGGTATTAATATTTGGCTTATTCCCATCGTTGCTGTTAAATAAAATTAGCCCCGATATCAACTATTTTTTGCAGTCGGTTTTACAAAACCGGTAATAATAAAGTCGCTCGGATTTAAGAGTAATATTGTAACTTTGCACCCGTGAATATTACGGCGCAATCGTTAATAACTTCCTTAACCGAAATTCTTGGCAGCTTTGCCTTTTTAGGGCCAGAGTTAATGCTGGCGTTATTTTTCCTGCTTATCGTGGCTCTGGATTTATTTAAATCCAAATTAATTAAAGCTGCTTTGCCTTGGGTGGCCTTATCGGGTATCCTTATTTCCCTAATTAGCCAGATTTATTTTCTGAATAATAATCAGGCAAAGCAGGCGAAGCTATTTTTTTCCGGATTGTTAATTACCGATGGGCTGGCACTTTACGCCGGCCTTTTGTTTTCGGTAGCGGGTATTCTCACCATTGTGTTGTCGGTGTTAAGCAAGCAGTTGCAACTAAAGTTTTCCGGCCGCGGCGAATATTATGCCTACATCCTGGTTTTACTGGCAGGCTTAAATTTAATGGCAAAATCGGTGAACCTGCTAATGTTGTTTGTAGCGTTGGAGCTGGTTTCGATTGGTTCGTATTTGTTAACCACGGCTATTAAAAGGCAGCAGGATGCCATGGAGTCCGGCCTGAAATATATCTTGTACGGCACCCTGGCGTCTGGGGTAATGCTTTATGGCATGTCTTTCCTGTACGGTTTTGGCGGGTCGCTCAGTTTTTTGGATACTGCTTTCTGGGCTAATCTCAGCCGCTTAGATAGTCCTTTTTTTCTCGTTATTTTCCTCTTAACCTTTGCCGGTTTTCTGTTTAAAATTGCGGCCGCCCCTTTTCATTTTTGGGCACCCGATGTGTACGAAGGCGCACCCACGCCCATTGTCGCTTTTTTTGCTACGGCTCCTAAAATTGCCGGGTTTGTGGTGATTATCAGGTTTTTACTGCAAATAAAAAATAATTTAGCCACTACCCTGCAAGATGACGTAATGCTATTGGTAGGGGGTATTTCCTTACTAAGCCTGGTAATCGGCAATTTTACTGCGCTCTGGCAATCCAGGGCCCGGCGCCTGCTGGCTTACTCTTCGGTGGCGCATGCCGGTTTTTTACTGGCCGCTTTGGCCGCGCTGGCAACTAATTCCATCGAGGCTGTTTTGTTTTACCTTTCGGTGCTGCTCTTTATGAACTTCGGCATATTCTTACTCGTGCAGGTTTTTGAAGAGCGGCTGCAAATATTCGACATCAAGGGTTTGGCTGGACAAGGTAAAACGTATCCGTTGTTAGGCGTGCTGGCCATTATTATTCTGATTTCCCTTACCGGTTTGCCACCTACGGCCGGATTTACAAGTAAATTATTGCTGTTTACCAACATCTGGCAAAACTATAGTGCCACTGGTAACCAACTCTTACTTACCCTTTTACTGGTTGGTTTGCTCCTTACCGGGGTAGCTTTTTTCTATTATATCCGGATTCCTTACTTCTTGTTTTTCAAAAGGAATTTAAACCCGGAAAAAAAGGTTGTGCTGGGAAGAGAAGATATTGTATTAGCCTTTATTTCTTTTCCCTTGCTTTTATTTTTCTTTCAGCCGGCTTGGCTGACAGAACTGATACGGCAGGTTGTTCTTTATTCTAAATAATATTATGAGTGATGAGATAAAACATGAATGCGGCATTGCCTTGGTCCGGCTCCGGAAGCCCATTCAGTATTACGCCGAAAAATACGGCACCGCCATGTACGGCATTAACAAGCTGTACCTGTTAATGGAGAAACAACACAACCGCGGCCAGGACGGTGCGGGGGTAGCCAGTATAAAAATTCATGCCCAGCCCGGCACCGAATATATTTCAAGGTACCGATCGGTTAAAAACCGGGCTATTAACGATATTTTCGGGCAAGTATCCGATACTTATAATAAACTAAGAAAAAAATATCCGGAGCAAGTGCAGGACCTGGATTGGCTGCAGCGGAATATGCCTTTTCTGGGTGATGTATACCTGGGCCATCTGCGCTACGGCACCCACGGCATTAACAGCATCGATAATTGCCACCCGTTTGTGCGCGAAAATAACTGGCGGAGCCGGAGCCTGGCGGTAGCTGGTAACTTTAACATGACCAACGCCGATGAATTATTTCAGGCGCTAATGGAAATCGGGCAGCACCCGCGCCACACCAGTGATACGGTAACCGTACTCGAAAAAATAGGTCACTTCCTTGACGAAGAAAATCAGGATTTATTTGAGCATTACAAAAAATCTTACTACACCAACATTCAGATAACCCAATTAATAGAAGATAACCTGAATCTGCAACGCGTTCTGCGGCGCGCCTGTAAAGATTTTGACGGTGGTTATGCCATGGTAGGATTAACGGGTTACGGCGCTTCTTTCGTGGTCCGCGACCCGCACGGCATTCGTCCAGCTTATTATTATATTGATGAAGAAGTGGTGGTAGTAGCTTCTGAGAAGCCGGCCATTAAAACTGCTTTTGGTGTAGAGTACGACCAGATTAAAGAAATTACGCCGGGCCACGCGCTGATTATTAATAAAAACGGCGGTTCGCGCGAACTCGAAATATTACCCGAAGCCGAGAAAACATCCTGCAGTTTCGAACGCATTTATTTCTCGCGCGGCAATGATCCCGAAATATACAACGAGCGGAAAAACATGGGCCGCCTCCTCTGCGACCAAATTCTGAAAGCCGTTGATTACGACTTAAAAAATACCATTTTCTCTTATATTCCCAATACCGCCGAAACCGCTTGGTTAGGTTTAATGAAAGGTATTGAAGACCATCTCCGCGAATACCGGCGTGAAGCCATTCAGGCCGGAATAGAATCGGAAGAAGAACTGGAACGCATATTGGCTTTAAAGCCCCGGGCCGAAAAACTGGTAATTAAAGATGCAAAGATGCGCACCTTTATTACCGATAATGATAACCGCGATGACCTGGTGGCGCACGTATATGATACCACGTACGAGGTAATTAAAAAAGGCGTAGATACCATTGTGATGATAGATGATTCTATTGTCCGCGGCACTACCCTGGAGAAAAGCATTATCCGGATGCTCGACCGCCTGGAACCGAAGAAAATTATTGTGGTTTCCTGTGCCCCGCAAATCCGCTATCCCGATTGCTATGGTATTGATATGTCTAGGTTGAAAGAATTTGTAGCTTTCCGGGCCATGCTGCATTTGCTGGAAGATAACGGCTGGGATTATAAACTAGATGAAGTTTATGATAAGTGCCGGGCCAATGCCGACCGCGACATATTTAAGCGTACCAACTTTGTAAAAGAATTATTCGATTTATTTACGCCGGAGCAGATTTCAGCCAAGATAAGCGAAATTGTAAAAGCGCCGGAAGTAAATGCCGAGGTAGAAGTTATTTACCAAACCATCGATAACCTGCACAAAGCTTGCCCCAACCATACCGGCGACTGGTATTTTACCGGCAATTACCCAACGCCGGGCGGCAACAAAGTGGTAAACCGCGCCTTCATGAACTTTATGGAACGGAAAGAAGTAAGGGCTTATTAATATTTTCTGGTTGGTTTTAAAGCAAGTTCCAGATATGAAATATTTAGAATTATAAGCAAATCCAGCTAATTTGAACAACAAAAAAGGTCACCCATTTGGGTGACCTTTTTTGTTGCAGTTTCTTTAGAATTAAAAATCATAACCCAACGATACATATATTTTAGGGCCGTTGCGCTCAAAGTTTTCTTCGCCCCAGGCTACATCAACTTTGCCGTACATGCCCAGCAGGGTAGTGCGGGCGCCTACGCCGTAGCCAAACAAGAATGGGTTGCGGTAGTTAATAACAATAGCCTGAAATGGATTGGTATTGGTCGCATCGCCGCTCCGGCCACCCAGTACCTGGGTGTTAAAGGAATTGCGCCGGCTAAACGGATTGCTGCCGTTGTAAGCCGTACCCACATCGCTGAAAGCCGTTAACTGTAAATTCCGGAAGAAGCCTGAGCCCAAGGTAGAGTTCTGGAATAAATATTGCACAATGGGCATCCGCAGTTCGGAGTTAAATAACAATAATTTATTGCCGCGACGGGCATTGTAATCAAAGCCGCGCATAGGGGTGGCAAATTGCTGGTAAAACAAATCGGCCGGCGATTGTCCGTGAAAAATCCGGTCGGCTGATTGCGTATCCTCGTCTTCTTCGTTAAAGAGCCAGTTATCTACCCCGCCCAATAAATACCGTTTGGGTGCGTTCCCAGCGTATTGACCGTAGCTAACCCGGTTGGCCCAGATTATTTGCCGGTGTATTTTCTGGTAGTGGCGCAGGTCAACGTAAATGCGGTTAAAGTTTTTGGTTTTCTCATTCAGCTCTTTAAAGGAGGTAATGCCTACTTTCATGCGGGTACCTTCCATCATATTTATGCCCGTTGAAATAGAGTTATCAAAAACAAATTCGCCGCCTAAACTCGCAAACATATCTACACTATCGGGCTCCGATAAGAAATTAGTAATGCTGTAACGGGTATGCAATATTTTAGGTAAAGCCCGCACGCTAATAGTATGGGTTAGCGGATAGCTGATAGATGGGGTAAATTCCTGGCGGCTGTACCGCAACGAATTAGTCGTAAAGTTCTGAAAAATTGTTTGTTTCAAGTAAGATATCCGCCAATCGTAGCGCTTCTTAAAGTTGGTGTATTCGGCGTAAAAATTACTGGTGCGCAAATCTGTCACAATAAAAGCGCCGCCGTTAATGCGGTGGTCTTCAAACATATCTGACATGCCTACTTCGGCAATTAAACCAAACCCCATGAGCGCATCCTGGTAAACCGAAGACACCACATTGTTGATGCTGAACCGTAAATCGTATTTTAAAGGGCCCGCTATGGGTACCGATTCGGGGCCAGGTGCGGCCGGCCTAGCCACAATTGGCTTTTGCGGCGTGGTGGCAACAGGCTGTTTAGGCTCGGTATCGAACTGGTAATTTTCGGGGTTAACGGTTTTATCCTGCGTGGTTTCGCCTTGTTTGGTTATGGTTTCGGGCGTTTGCGCGGTTGAGTCAGGAGTTGGCGTGGTTGGTTCCGGTGCTTTATTCTGCGGCGTAGTTGCCGGCCGGTTGGGCCGTAAGGTTCGGTCTTCTAAGGTTTTTTGCCGTACGGTTTTAAAATCAGCAGCAACGGCGTTTAAAGCGTAGTTCGGGAAATAATAAACGTATTCTTTGTTGCGGTCAGCGGCAATAAAAGCCAGCTTTTTAGCTACCGGATCGTAATCGAACATTTTAATATTCTGCACAAAATTGCTTACCCGTTGCCGCTCGCCGGTAGTTAAATTATACCGGTGCAAGCTGCGGATACCGGTTTGCTCGCTTAAGTAAAGAATATTCTCGTTGTCTTCGGCTACAGGCGCTAACTCGTTAGAAATAGAAGAAACCAGTTGTTTCGGCCGGGCACCGTTCCGGTCGAGGTCCAGTAAATACAAATCAAAATTATCAACAATTTTGTCGAGGGCAGGCTTTTCTGTGCCCAGGGTATCTTGCCAACGGTTAGAGCTAAAAACAATGGCGTTCCGGCCTTTCAGGAAGCTGGCATTTTTGTCGTCGTAAATATCGTTGGTGAGTTGCTGGGCTTGCCGGCTGTTGCCACTAAAAAGAAAAATATCGCTTTGGCCGTTTTTAACCGCCGTCATAATCATTTGGCGGCCATCTTCGGAATATTCAATATTCAGGATTTGGGTAAACTGCGCTAAAATACTCCGGGTTTTACCGCCAAACACCGATTCTTTTAAATTATTAAAAAAGGCATGATTTTTCCGGTCGAAATAATGGGTATTTACCACGGGTTGCGCCCGTTTCACTTCCACAATATTTAGTTGCCTATCCGATTTCCAGGTGAGTAAAGGGGCTTTAAAATCTACTTTCTGGTCGGGGGTTCTGTGCCCGCCTTTCCGTACTTTAAAGGTTCTTTTGCGGTTTACATCTATTACCTTAATCTCGTACCGGCCGCGGTCGTTTTGCACAAAAGCTAACTTGCTGCCATTGGGGCTAAACGTAGGCTGGCTAAATATTTCGTTCCGGCGGTTGCGGGTGGTTAATAAATTTTTCCGGTCTAAGGAGGTAAGTTGCGTACCCGGATACGGGTTCATTTGGGTATAATATTTTTGCCAGTCGCGCATAAACTTTTTGTAAGGCACGTTCAGGCTGCTGGCAATGCCCACTTCAATGTCGCGGGTAATGCGCGTTAAGTTTAAAATATTCTGAATAGAGGTATAGCCGTAGCGCTCCGAAATATAATTCCAGACCGATTGCCCGGCCAGCCGCTGGTTACGCACAAATAATACATCGGGCTTTTTGTTTACGTTTTTAATAACCATGTCGCGCATGTAGTTATCCATTTCCACGTTCCAGCCTTCGGCAATGTAAGAAGCGCCACCGTTCAGAAACCATTCGGGCAGGCGCAGCATATAACTGCTTTGCAACACTTCTTTTAAACTGCCGCCGTACATCATATCGTGCAGCAACAATTGGGCTACATTCAGGCTTAAGGTTTTCTTAAATTCGGTTTGCGAACCTTCAAAAGCCAGCTCTATTTTATTTTTCAGAAAAAGGGTTTCGCCGCCGGTTTGGAATTGGTCGTCGTTCAGGCCAATATTACTTTGGCGCAAATCGGCCACCGAAGCATACAAAATAAGGGTGGTTTTGGAATACGGAAAATAGCCAATGAGGCTGGTAATCCGTTTTAATTCTTTCTCGGCGTATTCGGCGGTAAGGCGGGCGTTTTCGCGGCCGCTGCCGTAGTAGTACACATTAAAATTTTGCGTACTTAAATATTGCCATTTAAATTGCTTATACTGAATGCGGTTCATGCCGAAAGTTTCGGGCGCGACCTGCGCTTGTACGGGGTTATGGCCCCCTAAAAACAGCAGGGTAGCAGCAATAACCGGTACAGCCAGAAGAGACTTGTAAAACTTTACCATTGTTGCGTTAATAATGCTCTCTATACAACGTAATATACCTTAAAATATTTATTTCCGGAAGCAATTCTTCGGCTCCTTTTAAAACCTGTACAAAATGGTGGGCCAGGTAAGGTGCCATCATCACGCCCTTCGAACCCATGCCGTTAAATATTTTTATTCTTTCGTGCTTAGGATGAATACCAATTAAGGGCCGTCGGTCGCGCACAGCCGGTCTGATACCCGCTTTATGATCCACTACGGTAAATGGCACTTTTAGTATATCCTTTATTTTATTAAAAAGTTCTTCTTTGCCAGCCTCCGTAGGCATTTCATCTACGGTACGCCAGTTGTAGGTAGCGCCCACTTTAAATGCCCCATCTGGTTGCGGTACCACATAAACTCCTTTGTTGTAAACCTGTTCGGTGGCAAGTTGTTCGGTGGTTTTAATAATAAGTACTTCGCCTTTGTTTAACGAGAAAGGCAGCCAGCTAAAATAAGGGTTTAAGGCAGCCTGAAATCCTTCGCAAAAAATAATATTCTGGGCTTGCCATTCTTTATACTGCACGCCACTATCGGTTAAGGTTAAATAATTAAAATCAAACCGATCGGTTACCAACTCTTTTTGTTCAATTCTGATTTGCTGGAGATTTTCTAGTAACAAAGACACGTGCACGTAGCCGCCTTTGTCGATTAGAATGCCGCCTTGCTCTTGTTTAATAATTTTGGAAGAGGGTAGGGAAGTATAAACGGCTTTAATAAAATCGCCGTACGGTTGGCCGGCGCTTTTGCCCATCCAGTTATTTTGCTCTTCTACCGATGAAAATAATTTAAGTATAGGTTTGGCGTGAAATAATTTTATTTGCCGGTCTTGTTCTAAGGCTTGGTAAAAATTTGTAGCAAAGGGTACCAGCACATCGGCCAACCACGATTTGGCAAAGCGCTTACCCGCCAGGGGGTTCATTAAACCCGCTGCCACATTAGAAGCCGAATTAGCTTTGGGTTCGTCGATTACCAATACCGTAAAATTATGCGCTACCAGGGTTTGAGCCAGAATACTGCCCGCCAGTCCGTGGCCTACCAGGATAAAATCGTAAATCATTCGGGCAATTTAACAGAACTATATTCTAAATTTGTAACGTACAATAGGATATTCTTATTCCTAAACCTTATTTACCTACAGCTTATGACGATAAGTGGTTTTACCTTTAACCCTTTCGAAGAAAATACTTACGTGCTGCACGACGAAACCCGGGAGTGCGTAATTGTAGATCCAGGTTGTTACGAGAAAAATGAACAGGCCGAGTTAACGGACTTTATCCGGGATAATAAATTAAAAGTGGTGCAATTGCTGAATACCCACTGCCACATCGATCATGTTTTTGGCAACCAATTTATTATTGATACCTATAAAGTACCGTTCCTGATTCACCAGGCCGATTTAGCTACCTTGCAAGCCGTGCCGGTTTATGCCCCATCTTACGGTTTTCCGCAATATAACCCCGCTACACCTACTGGTTTTATAAACGAAAGCGATATTATCAGATTTGGCAACACCGAGTTAAACGTATTTTTTACGCCGGGACATGCGCCGGGGCACGTAGTTTTTTACCACGAACCAACTAAAACCTGTATTGGCGGCGATGTTTTGTTTCAGCGCAGCATTGGCCGCACCGATTTACCCGGCGGCAATCACCAAACTTTACTCCAGAGTATTCGCACCAAATTATTTACCTTGCCCGACGAAGTTACCGTATATCCGGGTCATGGCCCCAGCACTACCATTGGCGCAGAAAAAAAATACAATCCTTTTTTGCGCTAGCCTAATTAGGTGATTTCTGTGCGGTAGCTACCAAAAACTATGAAGAAACATATTCCTAATTTTATTACCTGCCTTAATTTATTTACTGGTTGCGTGGCGGTATATATTGCGTTTCAGGGTAACCTGGAATTCGCAGCTTACCTGGTGGGTATTGCCGCCGTTTTCGATTTTTTAGATGGCATGATAGCCCGGCTGCTGCACGCTTATTCCGAAATAGGTAAACAACTCGATTCTTTGGCCGATATGGTATCGTTTGGCGTGCTGCCGGGCGTCATTATGTTTCAGTTGATGCGCAAAAGCGCCATGGCCAATCCTAACACCTCTTTGTACGAAGCCGAACTGTTTCCTTTCCTAGCATTTATTATCATCATATTTTCGGCTTTGCGCCTCGCAAAATTTAACATCGATACCCGGCAAACTACTTTATTTATTGGCTTACCAACGCCGGCCAATACTTTGTTTGTGGCCTCGCTGCCTTTAATATTAGCCTCCGACCAATATAATTTGAGTCAATATTTCATGAACCAATATATATTATTAGGTTTAACACTATTCCTCAGTTATTTATTAGTAGCCGAGATTCCGTTGTTTGCCTTAAAATTTAAAAACCTGGCCTGGAAAGATAATGCTACGCGCTTTATTTTTCTATTAATTGCAATTCCCTTATTGTTTCTCCTTAAATTTGCCGCCGTACCCGTAATAATTGTACTGTATGTACTTTTATCGTTTTTTGCGCAACCGAAACAAAATATATAGATACCTATAATTATGAAATTTACCGCCGAAATTGATATTATGCCGCGCCCCGAATTATTAGACCCCCAAGGGAAAGCCGTGATGCTGGGCCTGGAACACCTGGGGTTAAACCAGGTAGCCGATGTGCGGATTGGCAAGCACATACGCCTGAATCTGGAAGCTGAAAATGAACAAGCGGCCCAGGAAAAAGTAGAGCAAGCCTGCAAAAAACTATTGGCTAACTTAATTATGGAATCTTACACTTTTGAACTCACTCCTGCCTAGTAAAATATTATTTAAGACTTACCTATAAGCTCAAAACCTTGTAACTGAATAAGTAGCAAGGTTTTTTTTGTATATTGCTGTATGCTCAAGAAGTTTACCGGCGGCCTGATTCTTATCTTAAGCTTACTGCTGACAGGGGTAAACTACGCGCAAACTACGCTGCCAAAAGAAACTTCAGTTTTAAATAATGGCCAATGGTTTAAACTGGGTATTACCAGCACGGGCATTTACAAAATTGATAGAAATTTATTGCAAGCCGCTGGCATAGCAGCCGATGCCATTAATCCAAAAAATATTAAAGTTTACGGCAACGGTGGCGGTATGCTGCCCCAATTAAACAGCACGCCCCGCCCGGACGACCTGGTAGAAAATGCTATTTTGGTGTCGGGCGAAGCCGATGGCAAATTTGACGCGAACGATTATATTCTTTTCTACGGCCAAGGCCCGCACCGCTGGACTTACGACCCCAACAGCAAACGCTTTCGGCATGCGTTTAATATTTATGCCGATACCGCTTATTATTTTATTACCGTAGGAACTACGCCCGGCCGGCGCGTATCGGAACAAACAGCCGTAACCAATTCTACCGTTACCATCGATACCTACCTGGAGCATCAGTTTTACGAAAAAGATTTAATTAGTCCGTTGCAATCGGGCCGGGAGTGGTACGGCGAAGATTTTACAGCCTTTACGCCCACGCGCAATTTTACATTTCCGATTACTAACTTAGTACCCGGCAGCCCCATCCAAATTACATCGGCGGTAATGGGTAGTTCCCGGGCGGGGAGTGAGTTTGTTTTGAAAGCCAATAATATTGCCGTAGGCAACCAGTCTATTAACGGGCAGGGTACGCATAATTATCACCCGGTTGGTGAAGATAACCTTACGCATTTTACCCTGAACAGCAATAGCCTGCAGAGTGGTGCCGAACTCACGCTAAATATAGCTTTCAACAACAAAGGCGTAACCGATGCTATCGGTTATTTAAATTACCTGGAAGTTACTTCAGAGCGTTACCTGAAATTCTCAGGAAATCAAATAGCATTCCGCTCCCTGCAAAATATTCTGCCCAGTGCCGTATCTACTTTTAAAATAGAAAATATTACCCCCGAAACCATTATTTGGGATGTTACGCAAGCTACTAATCCGCAGGTTATGGTTTTGCAAAAGCAAAATAATACCGCCACTTTCAACGTAAAAACCGATACATTACGGGAATTTATCTCTTTTAGGGGCAGCGATTTTCCTAAACCAGCTTTAGCCGGCAAAGTAGCGAACCAAAATTTACACGCTTTAAACGTAACCGGTACCCTCGACCTAGTTATTCTAACGCATCCAGCTTTTGTAGCCGCCGCCGAAAAACTGGCCAATCACCGCCGCACCCGCGATAATTTAAACGTAGCAGTAGTAACGGTAAATCAGGTTTATAACGAATTTTCTTCGGGGGCAACCGATGTAACCGCCATTCGGGATTTTATGAAAATGCTGTACAACCGCAGTAAAAAACCGGCCGGCGAAGTAATTTATTTGCTTTTATTCGGCGATGCTTCTTACGATTATAAATCACCGCCGGGCCAGGCTCAAACCCGCACGCCCTTTAATACTAATTTTGTCCCGGTTTACGAATCGCGCCAATCCCTGAACCCGCTGCGCAGTTATTCTTCCGAAGATTATTTTGGCCTCCTGGACCCGCACGAAGGTTTGTGGCTGGAAGAAAATTTTAACACCTCCGAACTAATAGATATTGGCATTGGCCGCTTGCCCGCAAAAACCTTAACCGAAGCGCAAACTTTGGTAAATAAATTAATTCATTACGACAGCCCCGCGGGTTTCGGAAACTGGCGCAACCAAATTACTTTTTTAGCCGATGACGGAGATGGGGCCGAACACTTGCGCGATGCCGAAAACCTGGCTAACTACCTCGAAGAAAACCAACCCGCTTACCACGCCAAAAAAGTTTACCTCGATTTATTTAAACAAACCACCGTACCCAACGGCCAACGTTCGCCCGAAACTAACACCACTTTAGATAAAACTATAGAAAAAGGCACGCTGTTGCTGAATTATACCGGGCACGGCAACGAAATTAGTTTGGCCCACGAGCAAATATTAACCATGCCGCAACTGCAAAACTGGAAAAATTACGACCAGCTTACTTTTATGCTTACGGCTACCTGCGAGTTTGGCCGCTACGACGATCCCCGGCGCAGTTCGGGTGCCGAAGTAGCTTTGCTAAACAACCAGGGCGGCGCGATGGGTTTGCTATCAACCACCCGGCCGGTATACGCCAGAGATAATCGCCTGTTAAACCGGCATTTTTTCGAGAATTTATTTACGCCTATTAACGGCCGGATGCCCCGCCTCGGCGACCTTTACCGCATTACCAAAAATAAAAGCCAGAACCAGATAAACAATCGCAATTTTACTTTGCTCGGCGATCCCAGCCAAAAGTTAGCTTACCCCGCTTTAAAAGCCATTATTACCCAAATTAATAAAAAACCTGTAAGCACCGGCATAACCGATACCTTAAAAGCCCTTTCGGATGTAATTATTAGTGGGGCTATTACCGATGCGGACGAAAATTTAATAACTAGCTTTAACGGCCAGGTTAGCATTAAAATTTTTGATAAGCCCGCTGTGCTTAAAACCTTCGGCGACGAAGGCACGCCGGGTGCCGGCAATATTCAGGCAGTGGCGGTGCAGGAGAATATTTTATATAATGGTTTGGCTACCGTAAAAAACGGTGTATTTACGGTAAATTTTAAAATACCCAAAGATATTGCCTACCCAATTGGTAAAGGCAAAATAAGTTTGTATGCTTTTAATAATGTTACGGATGCGCTGGGTGCCAACACCACGGTGGCGGTAGGCGGTTCTCATCCCAATCCGGCCGCAGATACTACGCCGCCCACCATTAAGCTTTACCTCGATGATGAATCTTTTGTAGCCGGCGGCTTAACCAGTAATACGCCCCAATTGCTGGTTAAACTTTCCGACGAAAGCGGCATCAATACCACCACAACCGGCATTGGCCACGAAATTACCCTAACCCTGGATAACAATAATGCCCAAGCCATTATCCTGAACGAATTCTATACCACCGAAAAGGATAATTTTAAAGCTGGCCGTATTAATTATTTATTACCTAATTTAGCGCCGGGTCCGCACGAATTAAAGATAAAAGCGTGGGATATATATAATAATTCGTCGGAAGCACGTTTACCCTTTGTTGTTGCCGGGAACCAGAATTTTGTAATCGAAAATATTCAGAATTATCCGAATCCGTTTGCTAACCAAACTACCTTTGGCATAAACCATAACCAGGCGGGCGATGAAGTAGAAATTCAAATTCAGGTTTTTAACCTGATGGGGCAATTGGTGAAAACCATTCGGGAGAAACGGGATAAAAGCAAAAACCGTATTGCCGATATTACCTGGAATGGGAAAGACGATGCCGGTAATAAGCTGGTAAATGGTGTTTATCTATATAAAGTTAAAATTAGGTCCTTAACAAAAGGAATTTGGACCGAACAGGCGAAAAAATTGATGATATTAAATTAATATAGTTATATTTACCCCAGAAAAGTAATATTCTATGAAATACAACTCCGGCATTAAAAAAAGCCTGCCATTTTTAGTTTTTTTATCATTAATTTTTACGGGTGCTGTGGCACAAAATCAAAGCGCTACGGGCTCTGATGTTACGACTATAACTACTGCGGTACCTATTTTAACCGTTTCGCCCGATGCCCGTTCGGCAGGTATGGGCGATGCCGGTGTAGCCATTAGCCCCGATGCGAATACCGCTCACTGGAATCCGGCAAAACTTGGTTTTGTTACAAACGACATGAGTGTAGGCCTGTCGTATTCGCCGTGGTTGCGCAATATTATTAACGATATGTCGCTTACTTATTTGTCGGGGTACAAGCGGGTAAGCCAGCGGGGCGCTTTTTCGGCCTCCATGCTTTATTTCGATTTAGGCGATATTCAGTTTACCGATGATTTAGGAAACCCCTTAAATATTCATAACCCCAAAGAATATACTTTTGACTTGGCTTATGGTCAGCAGTTAAGCAATAATTTAAGTGTTGGCGTGGGGGCCCGTTTTATTCATTCCAACTTATCGGCGGGTATTAGCGATTCCCGGCCCGGCAACTCGGCGGCCGTAGATATTGGCGTTTACTATACCAACGACCTGACCATTGGCGCGCGCGATTACAATTTATCGTTTGGCGGTAATATTTCGAACATTGGGGCCAAAATAGCTTACACCAACGCCGACCAGAAAGATTTTTTACCCACCAATTTACGCCTGGGTACGGCTTTTACCATGAACCTGGACCCTTACAATAAAATTACTTTGGCCATCGATGGCAATAAATTACTGGTGCCTTCACCGGACTCTACTAACACCGGAAATATTAGTGTACCGCGGGCTATTTTTAGTTCTTTCGGCGATGCCCGTAACGGCTTTAGCGAAGAAATGCAGGAAATAAGCCTTTCTACCGGATTAGAATATTGGTATAACGATGTTTTTGCGGCCCGTGCCGGCTATTTTTACGAGAGCCCCAACAAAGGCGACCGTCATTACCTGAGTATGGGTTTAGGTATGCGTTACCAGAAATTTGGCATCGACGTAGCTTACCTGGTACCTAATTCGCGTAACAACCCATTAGCTAATACCCTGCGTTTTACCCTGGTATTAAACATCGACAAAGAAGAAGAATAATTCTGGGATTTAAAACTAACTATGCTGGACAGAACCGTAGCCCCTGCTATACAAAAAATATCATCTATACAGTTACCGGTTGCCGATATTACAGCCTTGCCCAATGGGGCAAGGCTGCATTGTTTATATAATTACAACCAGCCGGTTTTAAAACTCGAAATTGTTTTTAAAGCCGGCAAATGGTACGAACAATCACCGGGTGTTTCTTATTTTACATCTAAGTTGCTTTTAGAGGGCACCCGTAACTACACGGCCAAGCAAATTGCCGATATGATTGCTTATTACGGGGCTTCCTTGGAGTGTAACCACGGCTTTGACAGGGCAACACTTACGCTTTATTGCCTGGCAAAACACCTGTTAAATTTATTGCCTTTGTTGCAGGATGTTATTACACAGCCCACTTTTCCGGAAAATGAATTTCTGCTTTTAAAGAAAAGAACGCTGCAGAATATTTCCATCGAAAAGCAAAAAAATACTTACCTGGCTACTAAATTGTTAACCGAAAGTATTTTTGGGGGCAGCCATCCGTACGTGGCCGGTCTGGACGAAGCCGTAATTGAAAATGTTTCGTTGGATCAGGTGCAGCATTTTTTTCAGACCAATTTTTCGCTGGCGGGCACCGAAATATTCTTTTCCGGCGCAGTTGAACCCGAAGCTACCGCCGGTTTAGTGGCTATGTTTAACCAAATTGCGCTAAATAACCTCTTGGTGCCAGTTGTTAACCATTCTTTAAGCTATAAACCCCAGGCGCATTATTTAGAAAGACTGGATCAAATTCAGACTACCGTCCGGATGGGCAGCATCTGGCCTTTGATGCACGAAGCCGATTTTTCAGAATTGTTATTGCTGAATAAAATATTAGGCGGCTACTTTGGCTCCCGGCTCATGAAAAATATTCGGGAAGATAAAGGTTTTACGTACGGCATTTTCTCGACGGTTTCGGCTAAAGAAAACGCCACTTTGTTTTACATTGGCACCGATGTAAATTATGAGAACTCCGGCCGGACAGTAGAAGAAATTTTAAAAGAAATAAATTTGCTGCAGAACGATTTGGTGCCGGATGAAGAACTGGATGCGGTCCGGAACTATACCATTGGCAAATTCATCAACGACACCAATAATATTTTTGATCAGGTAGATAAGTACAAATCGTTAATTCTGCATAACCTGCCGGTTACCTATTACTCCGATTACCTGCAAAGAATTTCGGAGGTTAGCGCCGAACGTTTAATCGAACTTGCCCAACAATATTTAAATCCGGCAACCTTAACCACTGTTTTAGCCGGAAAAGAAGTAAGAGCTTAAATTTTTAATCTCGTTTTTTGAGAATATCATAAATAAAAACACCCGCTAAATATAATATTTAGCGGGTGTTTTTATTTAAAGCGAATTAGGTTTAACATATACCCAGAAGGCGCTACATAAACTTACTTAAGCAACCGCACATAATAAATACCGCCGGCCGTTGAGTTTTGGTGCGCTACAAATTTTACATTTAAATTCGTGCTGCCGGCCTTGGTTATTATTGCGGGTGGCAGTTGGTAATCAACTTCATAAAATTTGTCTCCGGCCGAGCCATCTAGTTTTACTGTTTGCAGGAGTGTATTATTCACGAAAATATCAAAACTGCGGTTTTTATCGCCGCCGAAATAAGTTATTTGTAAAGTACGCGCTTCTTTCTTCGGGTTCTTTAAATCGTAACTAAACCAACCGGTAGCATGACGCCAATGGCGGTTGTTAAATACCCCCGATTCGGTTTTTTCGCCCTGAAAGTTATGGTCCGACTCGGGTTGTTGTTCGCCAGGGGCTACCTGATCGACGGTGCGCTCCTCCAGAGCTAGCCGGATCGCTTCCTTTTCCCGGATGGCTTTCCGGTTGCTTTCCAGTTTTTCGGGGGTAGTTACGGGCCAGTAAAGCATATAGCGGGCTTCGTGTATCTGGTAAAAAGGCACCAATTCCAAACTTTTGTATTTAGCGGGGTAAAGCAAATTAGAAACCCGGAAGGTTAAAGGTTTGCCCGCCACTAGCTGCACCGCCGCGGCTAAATCGGTATTGTTAGAAACGAGCATCGGCGCTTCTTCAATGGGGTACTGCTGCCCGCTGGCAATATGCCCCATCCGGCTAGCATCGGACCACAGCCCTTTAAGATTTGTAGTATCCGTTTTTGCCGCAAGTACTATTGGGCCATGCACAAACGAAACCCAGGGTGAGTTATCCGGCATTGCTTCTACTTTGGTTTGCATGGGCAAAGTAACTGTAACCACATCGCCGGTTTTCCATTTGCGCTCTACGGCAACGTAGCCGTTTGCCCCAGGGGTAATATTTATTGCTTTATTATTTACCTGTATTTTTAATTTACCGGCTTCTACCCACGACGGATAGCGGATTTGCAAAGCAAACTTCTGCGATTTTTTCAGCTTTAATTTTAGCGCCGTTGCTTCTTCGTAGGGGAATTTAGTTTCCTGGGTGAGCGTAAGTCCTTTTTCCTGCCAGGTAAGCTCCGACGGAATAAACAAGTTTACAAAAAGCGATTTGGTGTTGTGGGCATAAATCAGTTCGCCGTATTTGCCATGATTTTCCAGTCCGGAACCTACGCAGCACCAGAAACTTTCCTGGGGTTGGGAATATACCCGGTAATGCTGGGGCCGCATGGGCGTAAAATATACAAAGCCGCCTTTCTCAGGGTGCTGCGACGATAATATATGGTTGTACAGGGCTCGTTCGTAATAATCTAAATAATCAGCATTGGGTTTAGACTGAAATAAGTGCTTCGTAAGTTTCAGCATGTTGTAGGTATTGCAGGTTTCCGGCCCTTCTACCGATTCCAGCATCGAAGAAAAATTATTGGCCGGATGAAAATGCTCCCGCACGCTGTTCCCACCAATCGAAACAGTCCGGTGCTGCACAACCGTTTGCCAGAAAAAATCTGCGGCATCGGCCCAGGCCTCGCCGCCGGCAACTTCGGCAACCCGCATATACCCAATAACTTTCGGAATTTGCGTATTAGCATGAATACCGTTTAAAGCATCTTTTTTGGCTAGTAAGGGGTTGAGAATATTTTGGTGCGAAAATTTGCGGGCCAGTTCCAGGTATTTTTTGTCGCCGGTTAAAGCCGCTACATCGGCAAAGGCTTCGTTCAGGCCGCCGTGTTCGCTTTTCAGCATTTCCTGTATTTGCGTTTCCGATAAGTTGGCCGTTAGGTTCAAACACCAATCGGTAAGCTTCACCAGCATATCTTTGGCTTTGGCATTAGCTCCAAACTGATAAGCATCGTATAAACCGGCGTAAATTTTATGAATATTGTACAAGGGCACCCATTTTTTATTTAAGGAAAAAGTACCGGCATCAATTTTCCCTTGGGCAATATCTTGCCACATGGCTTTTCCGCCGGGCACACCGCCCAGGTAGCCGTTGCCGTTCTTTTCCTGGCAGGCGGCCAGTTGGTCAATCATATAATCGAGCCGTTGCTTTACTTCCTGGTTGCCCGTAGCCGCGTACATCAAAGACAACGCCGATAAATAATGGCCGCCAATGTGCCCATCCAGTCCCGTATTTTCCCAGTTGCCGTATTGTTCAGCTTTTGGTTTAATGCCCGCTTCAATAAGGTAAGGCGCCAGCAACCTATCCGGATTAAGGGCCAAAATATAGTTGAGGTCGGTTTGTTGGGCTTTTTTAAAAGCACTCTCGTGCAGTTTAACCGCGTTTAAAGGAAAGCTTTGCACGGTAAGCTGCTGGCTAAAACCAAGTACCGGAAGCAGCGATAAAAAAAGAATAGGAAAAAAATTAAGCTTCATGCTGGATAACTCTAAATATTACGGGCTAATTTAATAGTCAAGAACCGGGAGTAATAGCAATTCGTGAGAAATAACGTGAGAAATAATTAGAGGCGCAGGTTACAGCTTAATAACGGATGGTACCCAACAGTAGTGAAATATTAACTTTCGGTATTTCGAATTCACACCTGTCATTCAGGAGGAAACTATTTAGTAGATAGCCAAAAAGTTTCCTCCTGAATGACAAAAGTGGAATGTTTAGGCCTATTAAACTATTTACAAGAAACCTTTGCCTAACACCCGTTACTAAGTATAAAAAAACTAACAGGATAAACTACAACTAGGTGGTTTATCCTGTTAAGTTAAAGAGTAAAATTTTAGTTGTAAAAGAATATTTATCGTTTTACGAAGGTTTTACTTTCCTGGGTATTATCTTTTATAACTACCAGATAGTAAGTGCCAGCTGGCAAAGCAGCGACCGGAACCGCCATAGCGTGGGTGTTTGGGTTAGTAGCGGATTGCTGGTAAATAACCTTCCCCAGTGCATTTACAATGCGTACATTTATTTCTTTGTAAGCCTGCGAATTTCCTAAATCTACGTTCAAAATATCTGTAGCTGGATTTGGATAGAGATTTATTAATGGTTGTGAAAGCTTAACTTCTACTGCTATTACGGGCGAGTACGTAATGGTGCCGTCTAAATCAACTTGTTTTAGGCGGTAATAACTGGTACCGGGCAGGGGCTTTTTATCAGCAAATCTATATTGTTTTTCGGAGTTAGAATCGCCGTTGCCTTTAACAACTCCAATTTGGTTAAAATCTGAAATTCCCTCCTGACTTCTTTCCAGGACAAACTGCTCATTATTTTTCTCCATAGCCGTGGCCCAACTCAGTATTATTTCTTTAGCAGATACAAGCGCCTTGAAGAATATTAATTCAACGGGCAGCACCGAGTTATCAATATTCGGAAAGCCTTTGGTGTTGCTGTTATCAAAACTGTGGCCCCAGGTACCCGGTGCAAAATTCGCATTATTTTTTAGCGCCAGGTAAAGCGAGTTGTCAGGGCCATCGGCAGCGTTCTCGGTTGTACCAATATCCTGGCTTTTCAGGCCGCTTGCCGGCCCTGATATACCTGTAATTTCGCCGCCGTAAGATAAAAACTGAATAATATGTTTGCCAGAAGAGATAGCAATACCTCCTTGTCCATCAACCAGGCCCGCTGGTATATCGAGGTAATATATTTTATCATCTTCCACAATACCCATTGGTGGTGTTTTAAAGTTGCTTAAGCTAAAAGTACTATAAACTTCGCCAGTGCTGTTATATAGGTTTATTTGCACTGAATTAAGATTGGTAAAATCTTTAGGAACGGCAAGTTCTATAAAACCGGTTTTAGTAACCGTTGTGTTGGCGTAGTGTAATTCGTTTAATTTAATGCGCGGAATAGGGGTGCCGAATAAACTTAGGTTGTCTACCCGAAAGGCACCTAAATAACTGCTGGCACCATACCCGTAAATCCGGAATGTAACAGACCTGCCTTCAGGAATAATTATATCGGTAAAATCCCAGGTGGCTTTACTTAATTTGCTTTCCAGTGGCGAAAAGTCAAACGATTCGGTATTGAAGTTGCCGCTCCCATTGTGCGTAATTCTAACATTAGTAGGGCCGGCATCGGTGCGGTAATTATCGAAACTAAGCGAGGTTAGTAGCAAAGCGTAATCAGGCTTAGCCGTAACGGTAAACTCTATAAAACGCTCATCTTCGGGTGTTTTGGCCCATTCGCGCGAGTTATACACGTTATCGCCGCGCCACCATTGCACCACTTCTCTTCTAAATGGGCTAAAAGTTGCATAATAAGGTTGGGCTGTTACGGCAGAAAAATCATTTTGGGTTTGAAGTGTAGAAACTCCGGTGAACTCGTATTTACCAATTAATTGAGCAAAAGCATTTGAGGAAGAAAAAGCAAAAAAGATAAAAATTAAAAATGTGTACAGGGTTAAGTTAGAAAGTAATGAACCAGTTTTCATTTAAAATATATATTGGTTAGCGTTTGCTTGCCCGAAGCTGACCTTTTTAATATAAATTTTTTTAAACTGCTTAGTAGTAAGCTTATAGGTCTGCTGTTATTCAGATTAAATAAAATTCTTGTTTCAAAAGTTCAACAGTATTTATAATTATTTTAATACTAATTAATAATATGGCCCTATTGAGTTTAAACGCATTTATTGAATAATCCTAAAAGAAAATTAGTTTGAACTTGGTGCTGGTAATAATGGAAAGAGATGAAGAAGAGGAACGAAGACTAAACGGAAAGGTGATGTGGCGTAAGAATTTTTCAGCTCGACTTTGGTTAAGCAAATGCTATATTTAATGTATATTAAATTGAAATAGCGCATTAACTTTCTTATTAATATTTTCTAAAGAATACCTACCCAATGCTGTCATTCTGAAAGAATCTTATTGGCTGCCTGCTGGCAAGATTCTTTCAGAATGACAGCATTGGGTGGTACGGCCTTAGCTTTATTTAAAGCGCAGCAATCATTTAAATTTGGTATAAATTAAAAATTACCCAAAAAAGAAAGGCCGGTCTTAAACTAAAACCGGCCTTTTCTTTTTGCAGTTCTTATTAGAATTACTTTTGCTGCGTTAGTTCTAATATTACGCTGGTGCGGCGGGTACTTAACTGCGGGTTAAAACCTACGGTCATGAGGTAGTCGCCGGAATAAATTGCGTCTTCTTTTATGGGCGTCCGGGTTTCGGGATAAAGATTAAGCTCTTTTACTTTGTACTTTTTGTCTGGGTTTAAGCCTTTTAATTTAATTGGGGAGCCGGTGCCAGCGCCGTAACGGTTACCGACCATGTAATTAAACATTACGGACCGGTTTTGAGCTTCGTTTACATACATTAAAGAAGCAAAATCATTTTCGTGCGGGTTGGCCAACCGGAATAAATTGCCGTGCCATACTACTTCTTTAATGGAGTTGTAGTTTTTTACGGCTTGCTGGCAAAATTGGAGTTCTTTCGGTTCTAACTTGCTTACCACAATATCAAAACCCAGCTTGCCCATCATGGCTACATCGGTGCGGAATTTTATAGGTTGTTTGCCCCAGTCGGTTACGTGATTGTCGTGCGAAATGGCCGGGAAAAAGTAAGAATACTCCCACTGCATAAAAATGCGTTCCAAAGGATCAGTGTTATCGCTAAGCCAGAATTCGGTAAAATATTTAAGAGCCGCATAATCTACCCGACCGCCGCCGCCGGAGCAAAGCATCATGGGCAGTTTGGGGTATTGGGCCCGAAACCGATCCAGCACTTTATACAAGCCTTTTACATAATCGACGTACAAATGCGACTGGTTTCTTAAGTAAGTAGAGTGGGCGTTGTAGATTACGGCATTGCAATCCCATTTAAAAAAGGCTACTCCGGGGTTTTTGGTCATGATGTTGTCCAGCACGTTAAACACAAAATCCTGTACCTGCGGGTTGCTCAAATCCAGCACCAACTGGTTGCGGTATAAGTGCTCTTCGCGGCCCGGCTGCCGGATTACCCATTCGGGATGTTGTTCGTAGAGTTCGCTTTTGGGGTTTACCATTTCGGGCTCTACCCAAATACCAAATTTTACGTCGTTATTCTTGGCTTCTTTTACCAAATAACCAATGCCGTGCGGCAGTTTTTGTACGTTTTCCTGCCAATCGCCGAGGCCGGCTTTATCGTTGTTGCGCGGGTATTTATTCGCAAACCAACCGTCGTCGAGCAAGAACATATCTACGCCTAATTTTTTGGTATCTTTAATCAGTTCGGCGAGTTTGGGTTCGTTAAAGTCGAAATAAGTGGCTTCCCAATTGTTCAGGAGCGTAAGGCGATCGCCTTGTCCGTCCAGAATGCGGTATTTGCGGGCCCAGCGGTGCAGGTTACGACTGGCCTCGCCTTTGCCTTTTTCGGAGTAAGTATAGAGGAACAAAGCGGTAGTAAATTCCTGGCCAGGAGCTAAAGTATAAGCCGAGGCAAACGGATTAATACCGCCAATAATGCGCAAATTATTTAAAGGATCTACTTCCAAATCTACCCTGAAATTACCAGACCATTCTACCGACCCGTACAATACCCGGCCTTCGTCTTCGGTAGCTGGTTTATCTAAAGAAACCATAAAAGTAGGCGGCTGGTACAGGTTGGCGCGGGTACCCAGTTTAGAATCGAGCACTTTAATGCCGGCGGTTAGTTGGGTTTCCTGGGTTTGCATTTCTTTGGCCCAATCGCCGTGGTAGTGTTTCAGGTAATAACGATCGGCGGAAAGGTACAGGTTAGCCGAAGCGTATTTGTGCAGCGTAACCGGGCCTTGCTGGTTATTTTTTATTACCGACCATTGCTCAATGACATCTTCATCGTGGTAAACTTTGTAAAATAAAGTTACTTCTAAGGGGTGTTGCGGATCGCGGAGCACCAGACTAGTGGTGCTTACGTTTTTATCGGTTTTCTGCACTTTATGGCTCACGTACTGCAAATCCAAAGAAGTATTGCCATCGGAGTGGGTAACCTGAATGGCCGGTTCTACCAGGTTGCGGGATCCCGCCGGGGTATAAGCTGAATTCAGGATGCCGGAATAATCATCGCCACGGCGGTACATGGTGGGTACGTGCTGGTATTCGGCGGGCGTTTTTAATTTTTTACCGAAGTACGTAATGCCTACCCGCTGATCGGCGCCTACCTGTAAAGCCAGGGCATGGTGCTGGGTTTCTATTGGAATAATGGTTTGTTTCTGGGCTAAAACCTGAGTTGTAAATAAAAACAGCAGGGAAAGTAAAAGGTTACTTTTAATTAGTTGTGAAGAGCAGAAATGCTTTTGAACGTTAGAAAGTAGCATAAACATTAAAAGGTAAACTTTAAGCAGCAACTAAAGGTAAGCCGCCGATTAAAGTGTAATATATTCTTAAGCCCGAATTTATTTAATTATTACGAATTAACGCTGAATAATTAATAATTGGCTCCAAACAGTTTAGGTAAAAAGAAGCGGAGCACCATTCTGGAATAAAAGTAGCGTCGGTTAAATATTGGGTATATCGGGCTCAGGAAATTGCTTTAATAAAACTCAGGCAAAAAAAAGGTGACGACCTTTGTAAAGCCGTCACCTTTTAAAAAAATATTATGCTGTTATTATAAAGCAGTTGAACGGTCTCCGTCCAAGTCAGTTCTTCTGCGATCGTTATCTAAATCTAAACGGTTCCGGTCGTCTAAGTCTGTATCCAGGGTATTGCGCACATCCGTATCCAGGTTGTTCCGGTTTAGGTTCTCTACGTCTACTTCGGTTTTGCGCACGGTATCGCGCACTACTTCGTCGCGCTCCTGTACTTCTTTGTTTAAAGAAACTTCTTCTACCACCCGGGCTTCTTTGTTCACTACCGGCACTTCGGCATGTTCCGTCATTTCAATAGTTCCTTCCCGGAAAGTATTTAGTTCGTTATCGCCAACCGGCCGGTTAACCGGGTTGCGGGTTACGTTTACGTGTTCTTCGCGCAGGCGCAAATGCTCTTCTACCGGACGTTCAATAATCCGGCTCCGCAGGCGTACGCCACCGGTTTCAACTTCCCGTTTGCCTACCTGCAGGTTTTCTTCAATAATCGGAATAGAGCGGTCAGCATCTAAGCGGTCCGAATCCAGATTGGTGCGGTTAAAATCAGTATCTAAATTAGTACGGTTATAGTCGGTGTCTAAATTATTCCGGTTATAATCAGCGTCTAAGTTCGTACGATTAAAATCATCGTTTAAGTTAGTGCGATTAAAATCAGTATCGGAATTGGTGGTACCAGCGGTATTGGGCATACCGGTAATACCGGCTCCGGAAGCCAGCGAACTGCCGGCAGTACTTAACCTATCAGAAGTACCGGAATAGCCATAACGGGCAGCCTGCTCATCTACATCTACGGCACCATAATCATCTAATAATTCAGCGGCCCGACGGGCTTCTTCATCGTTTTGGGCATGTACGGTTACTACGCAACCATGCCGGGCAGCAGTAGAATATTTGCGGGCATCGTCGTCGTTATCGCCTCCGAATAAAGAGCGGAAAAAGCCACCAATGCTGTCATCGTCGCGGTCATCATCATACCGGTCAGATGTTGTAGTATTATTATTATAACTACTGCGGTCCGAAACATCAATACGGTCGCGGGCTATGCCGTTGCTGGTAAGCTGCGTTACAGCAGTTTGGGCTTGGCTACTATTGTCGAAAATTCCTATTACGGTCTGTGTCATAGTTTTACTTAGTTTTTAAAGGTTGAAAAAGGTGGTCTAAATTTTAAGCCGGTTCACTATCTGTCGGCTCAATGGTTTGATGCTCCACGTTTACTGCTTCTTTTAGCAGGGTAACCGGTTGGTTCACCTGCGTTTGTACTTGCTTTTTGGTAATACGGAGCTCTTCTACTACCAGCAAACGTACTTGCACTACTTCCCGCAAAACCGGAATAATCATGGTTTCGCCTTCGTAGCGAATCGGGGGCGGAGGGGTATCCACGTATTCGTTTACCGGCACCCTTTCTACTTGGTGTTCTTCGTGGGTTAACGCCACGTTCACAAGTTCTTCTTGTTCCTGCACACTTTTGGTAATGCGTAAACGTCCCGATTCTACTACCTGCTTGCCAATTTGCGCTTGTTCCTCTACCACCGGAATCACGAATGAAGAACCTGCCTGAGCAGCAGTCTTTTTATCATTCTTTGATTCCTCAGCTTCAGATTCTATTGCAATATTTATCATCGGGTATTAGCGGTTAAGTAGGCCTTAATTTACGGCCCTGCCCCAGATTAAGTTTACTTCTTTTGAAAATAAAAAATTGTACTTTCGTTTAGGGCTGCTGTGCGATTAAAATGCCAAAAGGTGTATATAAGTAAAGTAAAATATTGAAAAATAGCTTAATAAATTAGTTATATATAGCAGCTTTTGATAATAGTAATCTGGAGATTTTTTAAAAATAATTGTATTTATGAAAGGAGACTGGATTAGTGATTTAAGAGCAGTATTGGCTCAATAGCGCTTTTGACCAATAATGCTGAAGGCATAATAAATATATTATTTGAGCAAAACAGCTTTGAAAAAGCTGACAGAAAAGGTAAAATTAAATATCAAAAAAGAAAATTAAATTAGATTGAATTCACCCTAAAAACAGGAAGAGAATTAATTGAATTAAGCCAAAAACTGCCAGTTCAAATAATTTATTTTCAAACCAACAATTTTTAATAAGCTGGATTAAAAAATATTACCCGCTCCCAGCAAATGTAGAAGCAGAATAATATTTTTTTATTAAGAGAAGGAATAAAATTAATTAATTGATAGTACGCAAAAGCCAAACAATTAGAAGTTTGACTAATCCATTTCAGTTATTCTGGGAATACAAGTATACCCAGAATAACTGAAATGGGTTGCAAAGACAAATGAGAACTATACAGTTTAATTTTGCGCAATATCAGTTATTGATAAATGTATTATTTACCTGACCAGTGCCGCTCCAGAAAACCGGCTCGTCCGGAACCTACGCTATAGCGCTGGTAGTGCAACGGGTTCTTTTTATAATAATCCTGGTGGTACTCTTCGGCCGGATAAAAAGGTTTAGCGGATAAAATTGGCGTTACAATCGGGCGATTAAAAGCACCGCTTTGGGCTAATGCTATTTTAGATTTTTCGGCCAATTCTTTCTGCTCCGGGTTGTGGTAAAAAATGGCCGTTTGGTAAGAAGAACCCCGATCCGCAAACTGGCCGCTGGCATCTGTTGGGTCTATTTGCTGCCAGAAAACCGATAATATTTCATCGTACGAAATTATGTTTGGGTCGAAAGTTATTTGCACGGCTTCGTAGTGCCCGGTAGTATCGGAGCATACTTGCTCGTAAGTTGGGTTTTCTACGTGGCCGCCCGTATAACCCGAAATTACTTTAATAACCCCCGGCCATTTATCAAAAGGCTTTACCATACACCAAAAACAGCCACCGGCAAAGGTAGCCAACTGGTAAGGCGTTTCAGATTGCATCTTGTCTTCCATTTGGTTCTTTTACTATTTACAAATAATAGTCTGCTATACAAGCGCTTAGTTTATATGCATCACAGCAATAAATATAATATTGAGCCTGATTTATAGTTGGTGTTGTTTTAAACGCAACAAAGCCGTTGGTGTTTATTTTTTAATTTATTTAACCAAAGCAAATAAACCCGGTATTAATGTAATCAAAAAAGTATGTATAAAATTATTCAGGTAAAGT
Source organism: Adhaeribacter rhizoryzae (assembly GCF_008629685.1). GTDB lineage: Bacteria > Bacteroidota > Bacteroidia > Cytophagales > Hymenobacteraceae > Adhaeribacter > Adhaeribacter rhizoryzae. The sequence goes on from NZ_VWSF01000005.1 coordinate 69,142, forward strand.
GGCCGAAGTTGGCTAAAATTTAATTGCTTTATTTAGTAGTTCCTGAAAATGAAAAGAGAAAAATTAATAAATATATTACCTGTTTGGTCGCTTTGTAATTTTAAAATGAAAATGTTTATAAATTAAAAAGGAAGCTTTTGAGGCTTCCTTTTCTTTATTATTGAGATTCCTGACTGGCTTCTTTTTTTCTACGTCCACGGTAACCGCCGCGTTTTTTAGCGGGCGTTACATTACCCGATTCAATTTCTGATAACAGTTTTTCTAAAGCTTCAACGCTTTTTTTCTGCTCGTTAATTACGCGGGTTAAAGTTGAAGTGATTGCACTAATCTGCTCTTTGTTTTTTTCTGCCGATTTTAATGTTTCGATTACTTCTTCATATTTGCTCATAGAGGCTTGTGTTTAAGAGTGAAATAGAAAATTTTGATAAACCTATAAATTATTTTTGATTATAAAAAAACTTATCCGGAATTTATATGCCAGCTTTGAAATATGGCAAAATTTGTAGGGTTTTTTTTAAAGAAAAGGCCGTTTTGATTAACAAAGAACGGAGCACGCTATAAAATGAAAACTATTGCTACAATTTAGAAGCCACAATTTAGAGCAAAGCAATATACGGCAATATTTGCTGTGCCGAAGCAGCTAAAAATATTGCAAGCTTAAGTCGTTCAGGAAGAACCTATTTGGCAGCCTGCTACATAGTTTCCTCCCCGAATCCTTGGATTTCCAGAATGACAGGTGTGGATTGCTTAAATTTCTATTTTTAACTCTTCCGTAATAGCAGTTATCAAAATGTCATAAACAAAGCGCTGCCTTTGCTGGGTGTTTTCACCAGCAAACAGTTTTACAGCCGCTTTAAAATTGGCGATGATAACACCACCAATGGCGTTGTATTCTGCTCAAAACAGCTAAACTAAACAGCTTTTTACTTACAAAGGGTTTGGCAACGACATTTTGGTTTTAACTTTAGTTAAATCTAACACCATACCTACTCCAGGTGTACCGTAAATGTAAGTAGGCATAAATACGACCGAAGGCTTCCGGCCCCAGCGGTTGCGGTGCGACAAGTAAGCCAGGTGCGAAGACAAAATACCAATACCGGCGCCGGCTAATACATCAGATTGCCAATGGGCGTTGTTTAACATGCGAAGGCCGCCAACACTGGCCGCAATGGTGTAGGCCCCAATGCCGTACCACGGACTTTTGTGGCGCAATTCGGTGTGCAGAATAGAGGCCGCCAGAAAGGCGTGGGCAGTATGGCCCGATGGAAAAGAATAACGATTTTCGCCATTTGGCCGCAACTGATTCGTGGTGTTTTTTAATCCCAATACCAAAATGCCGTTAATAGCTTCAGCCTTTAATATTACCAAACCGGTATTTAAAAAATCGTTATTAGATTTAACATTGAGCAAATTTGCCAGCGCCAGTTCGGCAAAAGGAGCAAACACCAAAATATCATCTACCCGGGTATGAAAGTTAGGAAAATGCCGCTGAAGATCTTTCTGGGCATCGTAACTGCTATAAAGGCCATTGTCTTTGATAGTGGTTAAACCATAACCAATTAAAACGGCGGGCACCACCGTAGCTTTAAAAATTTTAGATTTAAAAAACGGCGCTTTTTGCGAGGGAACTAATACGGAATCCTGGTATTTTTTTAAGGTATCGGTTTCCTGGGCTACTAAAATGCCAGGGCTAAACATACCTATATAGAACACTACAAAAAGGTAATACTGTTTAATTTGCTGCATAAAAGAATAGTATTAAGGATGAATTTGGGATTTACGAAAAATTTTGTTTTTGGCTGAACTTAGAACTGAAAAAAGCTTGGAAAATAAGATTGCCTAAAAAGGTGAACTGGATAATTAATTAGTTGCTTTCGTTTATAACTGCTTACCCTAAATTATTAAGTATTAAATCATAAAACCCTTAAGGGGTAAAAAGCTATATTCCGAAGAAAGAAAAAGCTATTTTAAATACTGGTATTAGCTTATGTTAACGTTTAAATATTATTGTAACATTTAAGTATTTAGGTCTCCTGCTTTTGGGGAACTTATAGATTATAAGCTAGGTCTTCTTATTAATTCTCCTGCTTAACTAATCATTTAGCTACCAGTCCTTTTAAACTTTATCAAACATGTTAAAGTATTTTTTGCTTGGTCTACTTTGGGTTTGCCAAGAGAGTTATGCCCAAAGCACATCTGGTTCAGATTCCTTATTAATGAAGGATGTGCGGTTGGAAGTTTACCAATTTCCATATTGGCAGCAATCGGAACAGAATAGTTTATTGTTAAATATAATAGTTCTTTTACGCCAACCTTCTCAAAAGCTCAGTCCTATATTATCACCAATAAGTATTTCAGAACAACTTCGTTTTAATGCGGCTGTAATTGCGCCAGCTTTGTTAATAGGAGCAGGAATGTTAACCCAAAACAACCCCGAATATTTTGAAGCTAATGAAGCTGTACAAGAAGAGTTAACGAGAAAATATGCGGGTTTTCATACTAAGCTGGATGATTATACTCGGTACGTTCCGCTAGCGGCGGTTTATGGTTTAAACCTAGTGGGGGAAAAAGGGCGGAATAATTTAGTAAACCTATCCATGATTGTTGCCCTGTCGGGTTTTATAAATAATACGCTTACTAAGAAAATCAAGCAAGTCGTTAAAGAGCGTCGCCCGGATGCAATGAGTTTAGATGCGTTTCCATCGCAGCATACCAGTATTGCTTTTGCTAATGCCGAAATCATGCACCAGGAATATAAAGACCAAAGTGCCTTGGGCAGTGTAGCTGGTTACTCTTTTGCCGTGGCTACGGGTTCTTTGCGGATGCTTAATAACCGGCATTGGATATCAGATGTTGTAGCCGGAGCAGGAGTTGGTATATTATCTACCCATTTGGCCTATATAATTTACCCGTGGTTACAAGAGCAGATTAAACTAAAGCTCGTCAGAAAAAACTTAATGGGAATTGCACCTATGTATCAGAATGGGAGTTATGGTTTAAGTGCGGGCTTCATTATTGAGCCAAAGCAAGTACATTAGAAAAAGTTTTAAATTAATCTGTAATGTATCGCGCCGGTTTATTTCAAAGCTTTTGAAGTTGGAATATTAATCAATAATATTGTTTGTTGGCAGATAAATCTAAAAGCAAGATGAAAATGACAAAAGAGGAATTTGATAATAGTTATGCTCAGGCACTTACTAATATAGTAGTAGCAATGGCGGAAAATCCGGAAATAGATCCGAAAAAATTTTATAACATGACTTGTATTTTAGAGAACCTGCGCTTGGGGCTATTCAGAATTTAGAAGAGTAAGTCCTTTCAGTAGATATATTACAGCATTTTGGCTAGAGAATAAATAAAGTCAGATAATTGCTGATAAATAAATTACAAACCAGCTTCGGGTAAAAGATTCGCTTTTTATTTTATCCAATATTTATTATAAGGTTGAATAACTGGGGTTTACAATTTTAATAAATTATTTAATATTTGTAAATCTGGCTTAACTAATTAAAGGCAAGGCGCGTTTTTAAAGCTATTGTTCTTTACAAAATTAGCAATAATGCCGCCGGCGGTAAATTAGATTTCTGGATTGATTGATAAGACAATCTGGAATATTAGCCTAACTAAACCATCAAAATAAGCTGCGTTTTAAGGTAATTATGATTGGTTTTATTCTACCCACATTTTGCGGGCAATGCCCATGCCAACTAAATTTCCTTTGCCGCCACTTCTTAACAAAACGGCTACATTTTGCCCTTGCTGTAACTCTCTTAAACTAATCGATTTTCCTTCAGGGCCTATAATTTGGGTAGTTGGCAAAACGAGTACGTAAGCCCGGTTATAGCGCGAATCCTGCGAAGGAAAGCCTTCTACTTCTAGCACAACCTGCCCCTGGCTATACTGCCGCATTATAATGCTGCCTTTTATATCTACTCTTTGAGGGGCTGCGTTCCGCTTATTAGTAGTTGTGGCATTGGTGGTGCCAGCGGGGGCGTTACTGGTTTGGCAAGCAGTTAGTAAAACAACAATTAATAAGCAAAAAGTTACCCAGCTTTGCGGTTCGTTTTTAATTTTCATCTGCTTAATCTTTAAAGTCTAATTGCTGTAACGGCAGCAAGCCAAACCGGGATATATTTTTATTGACCTATGATTGTGAAAGAGGGCAGTATTGCGGATGCAATCATTTGCTTGTTACAAATAAAATATTCATCGGGGCTATTAAATAATAGATTTGTTTGAAAAGTTAGCTTTAACCTTGTGGGTAAAACTAATTGCCCGAAGTATTTCATAAATCAATCAACTAAATATAAATTCTCATTCTTCGGATAGGTAGGAGCCGGCATATTTATCATTTCCAGCAGCGTCGATTCAATCATTCGGCTCATGTTGTTCAGGGCAAGGTCGTTGGGTTCCAGGCCAAAGGGTTCTTCAATTTCGTTTATAATTACATCTAAACCCATAAAAGCATAACCCACCAATACAACAAATAAGGGCGTTATCCAGCCGCTGTTTTGTACCAGGCCAAAAGGTAATAAATAACAGTACGCATAAACGGTGCGGTGCAAAAGCAAGCTGTAAGGGTAGGGAATGGGCGTACCCAGAATTCTTTCGCAGCCGCCTACGATATCGGAAAGTACATTAAAATTATGGTCGAAAGCAGTTTGGGTAATGGCATCTATTCGCCCTTCTTCTTTTGCTTGCCTAACCCAAAAGCCTAATTCTTTTAACAGCCGGATAGGTTTATATTGATGCTGCCCAACAGCGGCCGCCAAAGGGTTGGGTAAGAGCCGTTCCAGATCTGGGGTAGCATTTGTTTGCCGGAGCTGGTGTTTTAAGGCGTAGGTAAACGCAATAAGCAGGTGCACAAAAGAAGTAACCTGTTTTGAATTTTCTGGTAAACCGCCCATGGTAATGGCCTGGCGGGCCAAAGACCGGGTGGTATTTAACAAAGCGCCCCAGAGCTTACGGGCTTCCCAAAAACGGTCGTAGCTGGCATTGTTCCGGAATCCCAAAAATATAGCCAGCGCAATACCAATAAACGTAAACGGCACCGGATTAAAAGAAACGCGGTAAGCCGATAATTCCTCGCGAAAAAACACGACTAACAGCGAAAACAAGAACAAAACTACTAAACGGGGCAGAATATCTTTCAGGATAGAGCCGCGCCAAACAAAGAGCATGCGCAGCCAATTATGTTTTTCTCTAATAATCATGAATGAAGCTTTGTGCCGGTTTTTATATTGTGCTGCCTATCTTTGCAGCCCAAAAGAGATAGATACGTACATAGTTGCGGGAAGAGTAACGATAAAAGTAGCCGATGGAAAAAAATATATCGAATGAGGGAGTTCCTATTTCAGTTTCGCTGGCCCCTACTTTAGAAGCCGAAAACATGCGGCCGCAGATAGCACCCGATAAAAAAAGGCTTTTGTTTATCTCGGCATTGGCGGTTCTGGTGGCGGTTTGTATCAGCTTTATTGCCAAATTATTGGTTTACCTGATAGATTTGGTTACGAATATTTCTTTTTACGGCACCTTATCCGTAGAACCAACCAGTCCGGCACATCATGCCTTGGGTTGGTTTGTAATTGTGGTACCGGCGATTGGGGGCGTTATTATTGGTTTAATGGCTTTATACGGTAGTAAAGCCATCCGGGGGCATGGTATTCCCGAAGCCATGGAACAGGTTTTAACCAATCAAAGCAGAATAAAACCTTCTATTACTTATTTAAAACCTATTTCTTCGGCTATTTCTATTGGTACGGGTGGGCCGTTCGGTGCCGAAGGACCCATTATTGCCACCGGCGGCGCGTTAGGTTCTACGTTTGGGCAATTATTAAATATTACCCACATCGAGCGCAAAATATTACTGGCCGCTGGCGCCACTGCTGGTATGTCGGCAATATTTGGTAGCCCCATTGCCGCTATATTTTTAGCCATTGAATTGCTGTTATTCGAATTTTCGCCGCGCTCAATTATTCCGGTTGCTTTGGCTTGTATCACCGGGGCCGCCGGGCATTATTTTTTATTCGAAGAAGGCCCGGTTTTTCCTATTGCCAACCTGATTGCGGTGCCTTCTAACACGGCGTTGCTCGCTTACAGCGTTATAGGCATTGTGGTGGGGTTACTATCGGTGGTGGTAACCAAGCTGGTATATTTAACCGAAGATGCATTTGAAAAATTACCAATCCATTGGATGTGGTGGCCGGCCATTGGCGGCTTGGGCGTTGGGTTAATTGGTTATTTTGCGCCGCGTACCCTGGGCGTAGGCTACGAAAATATTACCGATATTCTTTCGGGTAACATGCCGCTGCAAATTGTACTAACGTTGTGCGTGTTTAAATTTCTTTCCTGGGTAATTGCTTTAGGCAGCGGAACTTCGGGCGGAACCCTGGCACCTTTGTTAACCATTGGTGCTGCTACCGGCGCTTTATTGGGCAGTGTTATTATTTATTTGTTTCCGGGGGCCGGCGTTACGCTTACGCTGGCAGCTTTGGTTGGTATGTCGGCTATGTTTGCCGGTGCCTCACGGGCCTTAATTACTTCTATTATCTTTGCCATCGAAACTACCGCGCAGTCTAATGCTTTGCTGCCGCTGCTGGCTTCCTGCACCGCTTCGTATTTCGTTTCGTTCTTTCTGATGGAGAATACGATTATGACCGAAAAAATTGCCCGCCGGGGCGTAAAAACACCGCATTCTTACGAGCCCGATATTTTAGAGAAAGTTGCCATCGGGCAAGTAATAGAAGAAAACCGGTTGGTGTTAAGCGCCGAGAATCGCATTGGCGAAGTACGGGAATGGCTGGAAAAAGAGCAGGATTATAACAGCAACTTCTTTGTAATTGTAGATCAGGAGCAAACTTTTAAAGGCATTATAAGCTCATCTAACTTATTCAGCAACCATCATAACCCAGATACCTTAATTGGCTCGCTGATAAAAAGAAATCCAGTTTCTATTTCGATTACCAACAGTTTGCGCACCGCGGTAGAAATGATGGCTAAAGAAAACGTAGATGTTTTGCCGGTGGTATCGCAGGATAAACATATGATTGGAGTGTTAACTTATAAAGATATTATTGCGGCTTACAAGAAAAGTATTGACGAACACGAAAAACAAACACCCAATCTTTCGCTTAAAAAATACAGCCTCAGAATATTACAACAAGGCCAGAAACTGATTACAACAGTAAAACGGAATGGCAAATAATATTTGCCAAAGCAATTTTTATTAAAGCAAGAGAATTAGCGCTGTGCTAAACAGCAATATTTTAAATATTACAGATGCTCGATAACCTGGAAACCCGAGAACATCCTACCGGTAATAAAATTAAGAAAAAGGTGAAAAAGCATCTTCGCCTGGCCCGGTACATTTTTTATAAAGAAACCTTAGTTGATTCAACCGAGCATTTATGGACTTTTATTGGGTCTTTTACCGGCATTGGCCTGATAGGATTATTGCACAGTTCTTACTTTTCTGCATCTGACAATTTATTTCTGATTGGTTCTTTTGGGGCTTCTTCGGTATTAGTTTATGGCATCATCAACAGTCCTTTGGCTCAACCCCGTAACCTGATTGGCGGGCACCTGATTAGTGCATTGGTAGGCGTAACCGTTCACCAGCTAATTCCGCAGGAAGCCTGGCTTGCTGCGGCACTTTCGGTGTCGCTGTCTATTGTGCTGATGCAAATAACCAAAACCCTGCATCCGCCCGGCGGCGCTACCGCCCTCATTGCCAATATTGGCTCCAATAAGATTACGACGCTGGGTTATTATTATGTGTTAAGTCCGGTTTTATCCGGCGCGGTTATTTTGCTGCTGGTAGCACTGGTATTTAATAATATAACTCCCCGCCGGAAATACCCGCTTAATAAAAAATGGTACCTGGTATGGAAGCGAAAATACCGGCAATAGCATCATGTTTTTAAAGTCTATATGCTGCTAAAGCTTTAGCAAATATTTGTTGCTCTTTGAGAGTTTAAGCACCAAGCAGAATATTCAGAGGAGAATAAGAAAATTTAAACCAGGCTTAGCAATAGGTCTGGTTTTCTTTTTAGGTGAGTGATAGGATTGGGGAAATATCAATAAAAAAGCCGCTCTACATATTGCAGAGCGGCTTTAGTAGCCCGTAGGGGAATCGAACCCCTGTTACCAGAATGAAAATCTGGTGTCCTAACCCCTAGACGAACGGGCCGTTTAGTTTATCTGACGTCCTTGTTCCGTTTTGATGGTGCAAATATAGAGGGTGATTTTATATCTGCAAAACATTTTTTATAAAAAGTTACGTACAATTCAGAAGTGGCTGGTTATTAGAAAGAAAAAATTTAATTTGATTTAAGTTTTTAGATTAATAACTTCGCCCCGTTTAATAAACTACTCAAATATTGGTAAAAATGGCAAAAATTAAAGTTGCAATTAATGGCTTTGGCCGCATCGGCAGACTTACCTTCCGGGAACTGCTTCGTAAAGATAATATCGAGATAGTTGGTATCAACGATTTAACAGATAATAATACCCTGGCGCACTTGTTAAAGTACGACTCGGTGCACGGTAAATTTAACGGTACAGTGTCTGCCGACGAAAGCAGCATTACGGTTAATGGCCAGCGTATTGAAATTTTCGCTGAAAGAGAGCCTAAGAATTTGCCTTGGGGTAAATTAGGTGTAGATGTGGTATTGGAATCTACCGGTCGTTTCGTAGATGAAAAAGGTGCCGGCGGCCACCTGGAAGCAGGCGCGCGTAAAGTTGTTATTTCGGCTCCGGCTAAAGGTAATATTCCTACCGTAGTATTAGGTGTTAACGAAAACGTGTTAACCGGCGAAGAAACCATTGTTTCTAACGCTTCTTGTACTACCAACTGCTTGGCCCCAATGGCTAAAGTACTGGACGATGCTTTTGGTATTGAAAAAGGTTTTATTACTACCGTTCACGCGTATACTTCTGACCAGAACTTACACGATGGTCCGCACAGCGATTTAAGAAGAGCCCGTGCTGCGGCCTTAAACATTGTGCCAACCTCTACTGGTGCTGCTAAAGCTGTAGGTTTGGTATTGCCACACTTAAACGGTAAACTGGATGGTATTGCCATGCGCGTACCGGTTCCAACCGGTTCTTTAACCGACTTAACCGCTATTTTAAAGAAACCAGCAACCAAAGAAGAAATTAATGCTGCGGTAAAAGCGGCTGCCGAGAGTGAACTGAAAGGTATTCTGGAATATACCGCCGACCCAATTGTTTCGGTTGATATTGTTGGTAATACCCACTCTTGTATCTTCGATTCTAAATTAACTTCGGTGAGCGATACCTTGGTTAAAGTAGTAGGCTGGTACGACAACGAGTCTGGTTACTCTGCCCGGGCTGCTGATTTAATCGCCAGAATCGGTTAATTTTAGTATTACAAAAAAGAATAAAACAGCCCATCTTGTATGGGCTGTTTTGTTTTAATTTACTTTTTATTCATTTGCAGGTTTATTTGTGCGTACCCAGATAAAATTTATCATCAACCCGGTTTCGGGCCGTACCAAAGGCGGCGTAGATGTGCCTGGCCTTTTAAATCAATTGCTGGATAAAGAGCGGTTTGAGCCCGAAATAGTTTTTACGCAGTACGCGGGGCATGCCACCGAAATAGCCCGGGAAGCCGCCGCCGAAAAAATACCAATTGTTTGCGCGGTGGGCGGCGATGGTACCGTAAACGAAGTTGCCCGGGGATTAATGGGTACCCAAACGGCTTTGGCTATTTTGCCAAAAGGTTCGGGCAATGGCTTGGCCCGCCACCTGGGTATCCCCATGAATGTAAGCCATGCCATTAATATTTTAAACCAGGGGCAGCCCAGCGCCATCGATACCTGCACCATTAATAATCATCCGTTTTTCTGCACCGCCGGTATTGGTTTCGATGCCCACGTAAGTTCGGTTTTTGCGGCCTCTACGCGGCGCGGATTGCAAACCTACGTGCAAATGGTGCTGCGCGAATTTTTTAACTTTAAACCCCAGGTGGCAGAACTGGCGCTGAACGGACAAAAACTTAAAACTTCTTGCTTTGTAGTGGCTTTTGCCAATGCCTCGCAATACGGCAACAACGCCTATATTGCCCCTATGGCCGATATTCGGGATGGTTTAGTGGATGTTTGCCTGATAAGGCACCTGAACCTGGCAAAAGCAATAGGCATTAGTTACGGCTTAATTACAAAGCAAATTGCTACCTCGCCGGATGCCGAATATTTTAAAACGCAGGAAATATTGGTAAAAAGCGAGCACGCTTTTAAATTTCATGCCGATGGTGAATACATGGGCGAAGCAACTTCGTTTAAAGTGCAAATAATGCCCTTAACGTTGCACGTAATAGTGCCGCGGGAGGAAGGGTTGAATTGATGAATTGTTGGGTTATTGAATTGTTTGATTGTTTGATTGTTGAGTGTTTGGGAATTGGGAAGTGAATTATACCATTATCAAATTGAAAATGCACCTTAGTTTCTTTTCAATATTTTCTAAAGCATGCCCACTCAACCCAGTCATTCTGAAAGAATCTTATTAGCAGGTAACCGATAAGATTCCTCCGGAATGACAGCGTTGGGAAGCACGGCCTTTGCTTTGTTTATAAGCGCAACAATCATTTTATTTTGGTATTACGATAGAATTTGAATTGAATATGGCAGATAAAAATAAAAAGGGCCGGGAAGGGGTGGTATATTCTACTAATCCGGATTTTGAATACCAGTACCAAGGGGAGGAGCAAACCCATACGCTGCCACCACAGCAACAAAACCTGAAAGTAATGCTGGACAAAAAAGCGCGGGGCGGCAAACAGGTAACGTTGGTTACCGGTTTTGTGGGCCAGGAAGATGATTTAAAAGAACTGGGTAAGCTACTAAAAAATAAATGCGGGGTAGGCGGAGCCATTAAGGATGGCGAAATAATTATTCAAGGCGATTTCCGGGATAAAATATTACAAATATTGGTACAGGCCGGTTACAAAGCCAAAAAAGCCGGCGGGTAAGCAGCCTTAAAATCTAAGCATTTAACCCCAGCCGTTCCGTGGGCTTTTGCAACCGGGCATCCAGACTGTACTTTCCGGGTCCGATAAACAGCCAGCAGAAAAATAGAATAGCCATTTCCAGCGCATGGGAATATTCCGAAAAAGATTGCCCCTGACTTAGGTGCGAAGAGGTAGCCACTATCATTTGAATAACCAATATTACACAGGTAGGCCGAAACAGAAACCCCAACGCCAGCAGCAGCCCACCGGCAAATTCAGCCAACGAGCCGATGAAACCCCACAAAGTAGGCGCAAAATTTATTCCCCAAAAGCTCATTGCGCCGCCTAAAGACTCCCAAAGTTCTGGGCCGGCTTGTAATTTGGGCCAGCCGTGGCATATAAATGAAATTCCAATACCCAGGCGCAACAATAACACGCCCAAATAAAAATGCGGATAACTAGTTGAAGTTATGTTCATGCGCTTAAAATATTAATATTGTTTTTACCGGTAAAGCATCAGGCAAATATTTTAAGTTTAATTTAGCCCTTGCCGAAGCGGCAGTTTGCTAATAGCCAGCACGAAAGGAATATTTTGCTTATTAATATCGCAAATATTCCGGTTTTGCCGAGAGCCAGGTACCTATGGGTAATATTTATTACCTGGTGGTTTATAATATTTCTCCTAAACCCCACCTCCTCTAATTAAGTTAAAAGCAATAACAAACCTGGTTTGTTAATCAGGTAAGTTCGGCCTAATTTGGCACCTTTAATCAAGTTCTGAAAATGTCTAAACCACTAATATTAGTATCGAACGACGACGGCATTACCGCACCCGGTATCCGGACGCTCGTAAATGTAATGAAGAAAATTGGCGATGTGGTAGTAGTAGCGCCGGATAGCCCGCAATCGGGTATGGGGCACGCCATAACGGTTGGCAACACCCTGCGGCTAGATAAATCACTAGCTTTCGACGATGTGGAAGCCTGGGAATGTTCGGGTACGCCCGCCGATTGCGTGAAATTAGCCAAGCACCACGTGTTAAAAGAACGGCAACCCGATTTGGTGGTTAGTGGCATTAACCATGGCTCTAACTCCAGCGTGAGCGTGCTTTATTCCGGTACCATGTCGGCAGCCATAGAAGCGGCTATTGAGGGTTTACCGGCTATTGGTTTTTCGCTTTGCGAGTTTGGCCACGATGCCGATTTTTCGCACACCGAAGAATTTGTAGAACTGATAGCCCGCCAAGCGCTGAAGAATGGCATTCCCGAAGGTGTTGCCCTAAACGTGAATTTCCCGAAAAAATCGAACAAGAAAATTGCTGGCGTAAAAGTGTGCCGCCAGGCCCAGGCGCGCTGGGAAGAAGAATTTGACGAACGTTTAGATCCGAATGGCCGCCGTTATTTCTGGCTCACCGGTAATTTTATAAACCCCGATAAAGGCGAAGATACCGACGAATGGGCGCTGGCGCATAACTATGTTTCTATTGTGCCTTGCCAGTACGACATGACCGCCCACTTTGCTATGGCGCGATTAAATAATGAGTGGGAGTTAGGTAAGTAATACCATTTTCAATCTGATAAGGGTATAATATTACCCTAATAAAACAATACTTACGCTTAGGTGTATACTACTGGGTCATCCTGAGCTTGCCGAAGGAATTAATACCATTATGAAAAAGTAGATTCAGCTTTCTCGGCAAGCTACCTATGACCGCAATATTTTTAAGCGCAATACCCAAATAGTAACGGTATAAGTTCAGAAGCTCTACGTAATAATTTTAAACGCCAGCCAGAACAATTAACATAATCTGTTCTGCTGGCGTTTTATATTTTAAGGCAGGCAATATTTATAAGCAGCGCTACTTTATTGTGCCCCTGCGCTACCAAAGCCAAACTCTTTTGCTTTAGCTAATTCATTACCCACAACTTTTCCCAGATTCAAATTTTCCTTAAAATATCGCTCCATTGCTGCCTGGCCACCAGGAAAAGTGGGCTCGGTTATTTCTCCTACTACTATGGCCTCTTGATTCAAAAAGTTTTTTGGCGTACCGGTAACGGGGTTTAAACCCAGGTGAATAATATCGGAAACGAATGTTGGGATTCCCTCAGCATTTAGAGAGCCATTCTTGGCTAACTTGTTAGGCGTAATAACAGAATGCTTAGCCTTTCTATCAATTAATAATTGTAGCTCGTATTTAGAATTCAATGCTTTCCCATCCTGATAGGCCGGAATCCAGCGGGGCATCAGGCGAATTACCCGGTTAATTTCCTGGTTAATTAAATCTTCGTTTTCGGCAAATGTATTTTCCGGATTACCTTCCTTATCTATTTTTATAGAAACTACAGTTCCTCTGACAGCATCTTTCCCGAAAGCTTCCGGCTTAAACTTTAGGTGCTGTAATAAAAAACGGTACAACTGCTCTTTCCCGTTCGGGAAGGAAGGCTCGGAAATTTCATCGTCAGATGTTCCCGCATTAGCTGCAGATTGCGTAAAAATGTTTCTTTTATCTGCCGGGTTGGGAAAAGCTGAGCTTTCGTTTATTTCACTCACAGGCATTAAATCCGGGATGGAAACCGGCCGGTTAGCGGCTAAGGCTCCGGCAATTATGCATATCACCGGAATGGCCAATAATGGCCGGATTAAGGAGAAAGGGCTATTAAATTTTTTCATCATGGTTAGTCGTTTTAATAACAAGGATTGATGGAGATGAAAGAAATTACCAAAAGAAGAACTGGTTCTATGGAAAACCTGATTTACCAGCAAGGTTGCGTAGGTATCAATAGCTTCTTCTTTCAGCACGGCGGCGTCGGCTAAATATTCGTGGGTACTTTCTAAGGCTTTTTTATAGAAATAGAGAAGGGGGTTAAACCAGAAAATAATGGTTAATATTTTTAAATAAAGAATATCGAAAGTATGCTTTTGCGCTAAATGGGCCTGCTCGTGTTGTAAGATTAGTCTTTTTTCGGTGGGGGTGTGCGGCTGGCTGTTGTCGAATAAAATATAGTGCAGGAAAGAAAAGGTAGCCATTTCGCCGTGCGTGGGAATTATTTTAATGCGTTGCCAGTAGTACCCTTCGGCGGCGTGGCTGTAAATAAACGTGTAAAGCTTTAGAAACTGGCAACAGAAAAAAATAATGGCTGCCAATACCCCAATCGCATAAATGCCATAAAGCCAGGGGCCTAAATTTAAGGTTTTTGCTTCGGTTGGGGTTATCGTCATGATGGGGGCCTGGTATACAGTTCCTGCGGGTTGCACCTGTACCAGCATGGCATTTGCCGGCAAAGTGGGTTCGGTCGGCCAGGCGGGCAACTCCAGGAAAGGAATAACCAGGGAGAATGCCAAGGCCGCCAGTAAATAAAACCGGTTAAACGTAAAACAGGTCTGGCGACTTAAAAGCAAAACGTATACCGCATAAAATAACAGGAGCGCCAGGCTCGACTCGGCCAAATATTGCAGCAGGTTATTCATCAGCGGGCTGGTCCAAATCCTTTTTTACGTGTTTCATCAGCTCATCCAGTTCCTGCAGGTTCATGTTTTCTTCTTTGGCAAAAAAGCTAACTAATTGCTGGTAGGAGCCCCCAAAATAGCTGCTCACAAAATTTTTCAGGAATTGCCTGGTGTATTTTTCTTTCTCGATGAGCGGGAAATATTCGTGGGTTTTACCGTAAGCCTGATAGCCTACAAAGCCTTTTTTCTCCAGAATCCGCACAATCGTAGAAACAGTGTTATAAGCCGGTTTCGGTTCGGGCAATTTTTCCAGAATATCTTTCACAAACCCTTTTTGTAATTCCCAAAGAACTTGCATTACTTGTTCTTCGGCTTTGGTTAATTCTTTCATTTGTAGTGGATTAATTAATTTATTAAATATATAACTAATTACTTAGTTGTTAAACTAAAAGTTTAGTTATTATTGTTTAAAACGAAATATTTTCACTTTAGATAAAGCCGAAGCTTTTTGCTTAGAATATTTGCGGAGAAAACTTATTTTTGGTGAAATCCTTCTAGCATGTTCTATAAATTCCACAAGCTAATACTAGCCGCTGCTTTCAGCTTTTCCTTATTTTCTAGTCAGGCGCAAGGCCAGCAACCCGATTCTGCTGTTATCCGGAATATTTACCGGGAGGCTTTAACCCAGGGTAAAAGCTACGAGAACCTACGCTACCTGTGTACCCAAATTGGTCCGCGACTGAGTGGCTCCGAAGGGGCGGCTAAAGCCGTTACCTACACGCAAAAATTAATGGAAAGCTATGGCTTCGATCGGGTATACTTACAAGATGTAATGGTGCCGCATTGGGTGCGCGGCGAAAAAGAAAAAGCATTTTTTAAATCAAGCGTCGGCAAACAAGAGGTGCCAATCTGTGCGTTGGGCGGCTCGGTGGGTACGGGTAAAAAAGGTATTAAGGCCCAGGTAGTAGAGGTGCAATCTTTTGAAGAACTGCAGCAACTGGGTCGCGAAAAAGTGCAGGGCAAAGTTGTGTTTTTTAACCGGCCCATGAATCCGGCTTATATCGAAGCTTTCCTGGCTTACCGCGATGCAGTGAATCAGCGGAGTTCCGGTGCCATTGAGGCCGCTAAACTGGGTGCCGTGGGCGCTATTGTGCGTTCCATGAACCTGGCCTTAGATGATTTTCCGCATACCGGTTCTACGCGCTACGAAGAAGGCGTAACCAAAATACCGGCTGCCGCTATTAGTACCAACGGGGCCGAATTATTAAGCCGTCAGCTAAAAGCCGGCCCGAACCTGGAATTTAATTTTAAGATGAACCCCCAAACCTTACCCGATGCGCCTTCGCATAATGTAATTGGCGAAATAAAAGGAAGCGAACATCCGGAAGAAATAATTGTGGTAGGCGGCCACCTGGATTCCTGGGATTTGGCGCAAGGTGCCCACGACGATGGTACCGGTTGTATGCAGGCCATTGAAGTTTTACGTTTGCTGAAAGTTTTAAATATTAAACCCAAAAGAACTATTCGGGCGGTAATGTACATGAACGAAGAAAACGGCTTACGCGGTGGCCGCAAATACGCCGAAGTAGCTTTGGCCAACAAAGAAAACCATATTGCGGCCCTGGAATCGGATGCCGGTGGTTTTACGCCGCGGGGTTTTAGCATCGACGCTTCGCCTAACAAAGTGGCCGATATTGCCAAATGGAAAGAATTGCTGGTACCTTACGGATTAAACAATATTGCTGCTGGCGGTGGCGGCGCAGATATTGGCCCGCTAAAAAATGATAAAATTGCCCTGATTGGTTTCCGGCCCGATTCACAACGTTATTTTGAAGTGCACCATGCCGCCTCTGATACTTTCGACCGCGTAAACCAACGCGAACTGGAATTAGGTGGCGCTTCTATGGCTGCTTTAATTTATCTAATTGATAAATACGGCTTATAATATTCAGTTTAGTTAAATATTCAGGAACCTGTTGTATGGGGGTAAGGCAAAAGGTAAATTAATATTAATGCTATTCAGCTATTACCGGGGTGGACTTATGGTGCTGCTTTGTTTTGCTTTTGTGTTCCGATTTTAGAAATAGTCAATCAGGCTTACACCAGTTCGGGTTTATACTTTTGCAGCACGGTCGTTAATTTTTCTGAAATATTACCAACTACTTCGCCGCCATGATAACAAATAAGTTTATCAATCTGATAGTTTAAAAGTTTATTAACTGAGGCAACAGCCTGTTCTAAATTTAAGGTAAATTGCGGGTTGGCGATGGCCAATTCGCCCTGCTCCAGAACTACGGCATCATTGGCTATTAATATTTTATTATGCGGTAAGTAAATAGATATATGACCTAGGGTATGGCCCGGCGTATTAATAATTTTTATGTTTTCCGAAAAAGAAGTATCAAAGCTAAAGGTGCTGTCAACCGGAACTCGCTTAATACCATTTAAACTTTTCTGGAACGCTACTGCCCAGCTTTTATACGCTTCCGGCAGGGTAGTAAAAGCGTTTTCTGCTTGTATTAATCTTAATGATTTTTGTTCTCCGGCTACATAAGGTGCTTCAATTTGAGATGCGAAAACTTTAATATGGGGATAGGTAGTTTTTATTTCGCATAATCCGCCCAAGTGATCAATATCATCGTGCGAAATAATAATGCCGGTGAAATCTTTAAGACTGAGGTTGTATTTTTCTAAACAGTTTGAAATTAATTCCAGCGAGCCTGCATAACCACAATCAACTAAAAATATTGCTTCCTTGTCTTGGATAACCGAAGGGTTTAATACAATTTCCTGATTAAGGAAAGTGGTTCTGATTTCTAAAGTAAATACTTGCATAAGGCTATAAATTACATTAAACCGGCAAAAAAAAAGCAAATCCGGCATTATTAAAAATTACCGGGTTTGCTTTTTTACAATACTTACTTTGTTGGCTTTTACTCCACCACTATTTTTAAAGTTTGCAGGGTATTGTTGTAGCGGGCTAATACCACGTAAACCCCTGGTTTTGTGCCGGCCGGTAAATTAACCGTTACGTTGTTGTTGCCTTTAGAAAGCTGCTTTTGCGCGTTGTAAACAGATTGACCAGCAATATTTTTTATGTCCAGGTGCGTTTGTGCTGTTTCGGCGGCTTGCACCGTTAAAGCAAACGTGCCATTAGACGGGTTTGGATAAGCAGCCAGGGTAGAAGTTACCGGGTCGTTAAAGGTAACGGCTTTCGGGCCGTAGTACGTAAATTTACCATCCTGATCCAGTTGTTTTAACCGGTAATAACGGGTGCCAACTTTATTATTTTCAGTATCGGTAAACTGGTATTGCTGGCTGGTATTGGTGTTAATGCCGGTGGCCGCTACAAAACCCAGGGTGCGGTAATTTTTAGTGTCGGTAGAAACTTCTACTTCCATACCGGCCGCATTCTTTTCCATAGCTGTTTCCCAGGTTACTACCACATCATTTTTTTGTTTTGTAGCTTTAAAAGCTGATAATGATACTGGTAAAACCATGCTCGGGTCGCGGTCGGCCAGGGTCCAGGTAGAGAATGCGCTAATATTGTTCAGGGTAACTTTATTAGCATCGGCGTTTAAGTCTACTAACGATTTTGATTGTACGGTCCAGGTCAGGCCATCATCGGTAGAGCGGTAGAGCGCCAGGTGTTCTTTTACCAATCCGTTCAGTTCGCCGGGCAAGTAAGAGAATTCCATGGTAGCATTTAAATCGGTGTTTTTACCGGCGGTTACGTGTATCTCAAATTGCCGTTTTACCGACCAGATAGAATTACCAGGATTGCCGGTTACGCGGGTTACTTCAATGGTGGGTGACGGGCTGGCGTTAGTGGTAAGGGCTAGTCCCATATCTCCAAAAGTGTGCTTCGCATTCGTTTTGCTGAAAGTGCGCGTCGCTATTACTTTACCCACTACATAATTGCTGCTGGTTTCGGAAAGCGTAGCGGCCTGGTCCAGGATAATTTTGTAAGCGCCGGTGTTTACCACGCCCTCGGTAACTGTTAAGCTGCCGGTAACCGTAATATCCGAAGTCAGGGTTTTGGTGCTGGCGCCGCCCATCCGTAAATTTAAAAAGCTGTTGCCTTTAATTTTCTGAGCGCCTTTGCCGGTTAGTTCCAGGGTGCCGCTGGTTTGGTTAAAAGTACCATTATTGGTAAAGTTTTCGTTTACTTTTACCGTGCCGCCGTTTATGGTTAAGCTACCCGCAATAACAATGCTTTTGCAGGTGGCTGTTCCCGCGCTTACCGCCGGCGAATATTTTACATTGGTCGGTACGTTCACATCCATATCCGCATCGGGTATGCCATTCGACCAGTTTGCTGTATTGTTCCAGTTGGTATCGGTTGTGCCGGTCCAGGTGGTTAAGCAATTGGTAACCGCCAGCACAGTTGATTTGGTTGTACAACCACTCGCATTTTTAACTTCTACGCTGTAGTTGCCGGGCTGCGTTACGGTAATGCTCTGGGTGGTTTCGCCGGTAGACCACAAATATTCAAATCCGGGGCTGGCCACTAACATCAGGCTGCTGCCCGCGCAAAGCTTGGTAGCGCCATTGGCGGTAATAGTAGCCGCAGGCACAGGATTTACGGTAACGGTTATGGCTTCCGATGCAATCTCCGCACACGTGGCATTGCCAAATATTACCCGGTATACGGTGGTACTGCTCAGGTTTGTGTAGGTATAGCTGTTCTGGGTATACGCCAGACTGGTCCAAGTTAAACCATCGGCCGATTGTTCCCAGCGCAAAATATTACCGCCGCCGTTAAAGGTTATGGTACCGGAATTATTATTGGCGCACACATTGGTTTCGGTGGCCGTAATAGTGCCGTTTAAGATAGCCTTGGCGCGGGCACTTGGAGCGCCGACAGCTTTAATTTTCCAGTTGTAAAAATACAAGCTGTTGGTAGTAGATTTTGTAATAGTTAAAATATTAGGAATAGCGTACGGAAATGCCAGGGTACCGGCGGCTTCGTTGCGGTTGGCCGTAGCGCCACCCGTAAAAGCATTGAGTAAAAGCCGGTATTTATTGCCCGCAGCCGGAATATTTAAGTTTACAGAATATTGGTTTACGCCCGGAATCAGGTTTATTTCGGAAGAGCCAATTAACGTATTTACCGTATTGTACAGGTTTAAGGTGGCGGTACCGGCAGTTTTGGCATTAATGGTTAGCCTATCAAGCACAAAAGGTACAGTAGCATTAAAATAAACAGTATCCTGAGTGGAGTTGGCGAATGTGCCGGCAGTAGCGTTGTTTAAGGCAGCAGTAGTGCCGGTAAATTCGTTCAGGGCCGCATAATAAGTCTTATCTTGAGGCTTAAAGCCGGTAGTGGTATTGTTGCCGGCAGCAATCAGGTTACCGCCTACTAAGGCATCATACCAGTATAAAATACCGTTGCCCGACCCGGTTAAGGTTACGTTGGCATTGGCATCGCAACTGGCAGCCGCAATAACCGGCATCTGCGCTACTGTTTGGGCCGTAATAATTGTCTGGTATTCGTTGTTAGGTACTACCGGGTCGGTGGCCAGCGCGGTAGT
This sequence comes from Adhaeribacter rhizoryzae, assembly GCF_008629685.1. Lineage (GTDB taxonomy): Bacteria > Bacteroidota > Bacteroidia > Cytophagales > Hymenobacteraceae > Adhaeribacter > Adhaeribacter rhizoryzae. The sequence continues at coordinate 89,092 of NZ_VWSF01000005.1, forward strand.
GGCGGTAATGGTGTAGGCAGCGCCTGCTACTACCGGAAAGCTGCCCGGTAACGTAAAGGTTTTTTCCTTGCCACTGGCAATGGTGCCGGTGTAAGTACCAGTTAGAATAGCTATTTGCTGGGTGCCCTGGGTAATTTTAACCGAAACCGGAATATTCGTTTGAGCAGCTAACCCGAAATTTTTAATGCTAACAGTTACGCTTTGGTCCGGATTAGCATACAAATTGCTGGCCGTTGGAATATTTAATGCTGATATACCAATATCGTTTAAAGGCGTAGTGAAATTTAAAGCGTAATCTTCGGTTTCGCCTTTGTCATAGGTTCCGCAACTGCTTACGGTTTCGGCAATATCGGTTTCTACCAGTACCAACCGCAAACGGGCGCTGTTGCCGCTTTGTACTGTGGTAGGAACAGTAACCGAAGTGGTATAAGTGGTAGAAGTAGTTAATACGCCGGAGGTGGCTACTAATTCGTTGTTATCGGTAAAGTCTCCGTCTTCGTTCCAATCGGCAAATACTTTTAAAATGGTGTTGGCGGCCGCATCGCAGGTGCCAATTTTTACCGATAAAGGCATTACCTGGCCTACTTCGGCATTAGCTGTTAAAGAAGTATAATCAGCATAAGTGCCACAAGTAGTAGTACTGTTGTTAATAGTGCCAAGGGTTACATTTTCGATGCGGGCACCGGTAGCCGAAACTGGTTTAGAAACGCAGTACGGCAGGCCTTGTAAGCCACTCATAATTAAAGAATAATTCTGAATGCTGTTTTTTAAGGCGCCTTTATGCGAAACAGTAACGGTATAGGTTTCGCCGGGAGTAGCATTCGTGATTAAAACCTGTTCAACGTTGTCGCGAATATTATCGCCAGTGGTAGCGGCGGCCGAAGGGTTGCTGGGGTCTAAAATCCAGGGCTGCGCAACGCCGCGGCTATTGCTTACCCGTACATCCAAATCGTTTACCAAACGGGGTGTCCGGTTGTTTAGGGTAGAAGGAATCATGGGTAAAACAGTACCGGCGGGGTCGGTCCAGGAAATAGTAACGCGCAGCGGCTCTGTACCCGCGGCTACTACTGATTGGGTGTAGGTTTGCCCCTGAATTAAAGTACGTTCGGTTAAAGAATATTTTTGCTGGATATTAGAAATAACTTTGGCAGCGCCTTCGGTATTCATAACGCCCCAACCGTAAATATAATCCGGACCTGGAGTGCTGCCAGCTTCGTTGGCCGTATGAATAGCTAAACCTTTCAGGGTTGCAGCCAGCATAAAACGGCCGTTATTCCGATTAGCAAAATGTTCTTGTAATAAAAATAAAGAACCAGTTATATTGGGCGCGGCCATAGAAGTGCCCGATGCATAGTTATAATTATTATCGGAGGCTGCCATGGAAGAGGTAACAGCTATACCATTGCCTACTAAGTCAGGTTTAATCCGGCCATCATCGGTTGGGCCCCAGCTACTGGCAACGTACGCAACCGCATCCGAAGGTTGTTTATAGCCATTAGGAATGCCCTGGATAGCGCCAACTGTTAATATATTTTTGGCTACGCTATGGTCCGGAATTACATCGTAACCGTTGTAAAAACGCATATCGGCAGTACGGCCGGGCATTAATTCGTAATTACCAATGGCTGGGTTGTAGCGGTAGTAAGGTTGCCCTACGGCTGGTTCGGCCATGTTCCGGCTATTACCGGCGGCTTTCACCATTAAGTAATAAGGGGCGTTAAAAGCAATATTATCCCAAAGCTGCGAGGTGCTGCTGTAGTAGCCAAAGTTTACGTCGTCTTTTTCGTTTACGGTTATGTCGCCGTACCAATACCAGTTTGTACCAATTAACCGCCAGCCGGCTACGTTGCCGTAAGAGTGGTTAGAAACTAATAAACCGCTGGCTGCAGCCGCAATTTCGGAGTTATCGTTATTAAAGTTCCAGGCTTGTAAATCCAGGGCGCCGTGAGCCATCCCTTTAATATTAGCGCTTACACCCTTGGCAATCATGGTGCCGGCTACGTGCGTAGCGTGGTCGTTCAAAGCGGTGGCCCCGTCGCGCTGCACAATGCGGCCAGCTAATTCCTGGTGGGTTTTCCGGACAGCGCCGCCATCCCAGATACCTAATTTGCCGGCTAAAAGCGGGTTAGCGCCGCTTAAGTTAAGCCCGGAGGTGCCGCCTTGCCAAACTTTATTGGTATTGGTTGTAATGGCAGACGTTAAGTTAAATAAGGTTTCGTAATAAATGGGCCGACCGTTTTCGGCTACATCTTGTAACGAAATATAAGAACCGTTAGGCAGCGTGTGGTTTATTACCCACTTGTGTTTTTGAGCGAGCTTCAGAATTTTATCTTGTTTCAGCTTATAACTCTGATTCTGGTCAGTAGCAATCTTCTGTAGCTTATTTAAATCTGTTTTGGCCGGAACTAAGGGGCGAAGTTGCTGCGCCTGACTTAATCCTGATAAAAATACTAATTGACTTAAAATGAAAACCCGGCGTAAAATTCTTATCATATAATACCTACCAAAATTTTTTTTGCAAAAAGGCTTTCTTAAGAAACTTATATTTGAAATAAGAGTATAATAAACCTTTGTGCTGTTTGTAATTCGGTATCAAAGATAGGAAAAATCCATAAAATGGAAATGTTTGCGTATTCTATGGAATATGGCTGATTAAATAATCAAATTTATTATATGTAATTGATTTATAATATATTAGCTAATAAATTGCTTTTTTAATTATTGTACTTAAATTATTTAACAGTTGTACTTAACAAATTGCTAAAATTAAAATTCTTTAAAATTTTATATTTAATTGCATTTAATACAAATAAAAGTTATCCACATTTTATTGGATTGCGCAAAAAAAAATGCCATCCTGATAGATTGGCTCCTGCTTTTAACAGCAGAACTCCAATTTTTCAGAATGGCACTCAGTAAAACTGCTCCAGAAAGCAGCTATAAAATAGGATTAAGCGTCGGCTTTACCGTTTACAATTTCAGTCTGGATATTGATAGAATAGTGGTGTACGGTCTGGAAAATGGAACGTACAAACTTTTCGTCTAAACCTTCTTTGTTGGCTTTTTCCAGGATATCTTCCAGAATTTGGTCCCAACGTTTTACCTGCAGAATAGCCATGTTGTGCTCTTTCTTGTATTCGCCAATTTTACGCGATAACCGGGCCCGACGTGCAAACACTTCCATTAACTCTTTATCTAACTGGTCGATGTTGCGGCGCATTTCTTCCAGTTGATAATGATCGTCTTCGGTTTCGGGATCTACCTTGCTGAAACGCAGGCTGGCTAATAATTTTTTCAAATCGGCTGGCGTAACTTGCTGTGAAGCATCGCTCAGCGCTACGGCTGGGTTTACGTGGGTTTCGATCATTAAACCTTCCATGGCTAAGTCCATGGCGCGCTGGGCAATTGGTTGCAATAATTCGCGGTTACCGGCAATGTGGCTGGGGTCGCAAATTAAAGGCAATTCGGGTACCAAACGTTTGAATTCAATAGCACTGTTCCATTTCGGCATGTTCCGGTAAGGGGCATTATCGAAAGTAGAGAAACCTCTGTGAATACCACCTAATTGTTTTAAACCCGCCTGGTTTAAACGCTCAATAGCTCCTAACCACAATTGTAAATCCGGGTTTACTGGGTTTTTCACCAATACCGGAATATCTACGCCGCGCAGGGCATCGGCAATTTCCTGAACGGTGAAAGGGTTTACCGTGGTACGGGCGCCAATCCACAAAATATCAATGCCAGCTTTTAAAGCTTCGAAAACCTGAGCGGTGTTGGCAACTTCGCAGGCTACTTTTAAGCCAGTTTCCTGTTTTACCCGCTTTAACCATTTCAGGCCGGGTACACCAATACCTTCGAAGCTATTCGGACGCGTGCGGGGTTTCCAGATACCAGCCCGGTAAACGGTTACACCTGGTACTTCTTTAATCAGGCGAGCCGTTTCCATTACTTGCTCTTCGGATTCCGCGCTGCAAGGGCCGGCAATAATTAGGGGTGACCTGTCCTCATTAATCAAGGCTGAAGTAGGCAGCAGGTCGATGGTTGGTTTACTCATGGCAATAAATATGGTTAAAAGTTATAGGTTACAAATTTAAGGTATAATATTTTTAATATTTCTATTCTGTTAAAGCTAATTAGCTGATATCAAGCATTTATTAGTAATTTCTTGATGTTGTTAATTGCTTTTTGAATATTTTCTTCCGTGGCACAAACCGAAACCCGGACGTAGCGTTCGCCGTTGCTGCCGAATATTTTACCCGGCGTCAGGAAAACGTGGGCTTCGTATAATATCTGGTTCAGGTAAGCTTCCACATCTTCTACCGCATCGGGTACGCGGCCCCACACAAACATACCGGTCGCTTCTTTCGAATATTTGCAGTTCAGTACATCCAGCAACTCGTAAATCAGTTCGCGGCGCTGGCGGTATACATTATTGCGCTCTTCGTGCCAGCTTTCGGGGTTGGCCAAAGCCTGAATGGCCGCATGCTGAATAGGTAAGAACATACCAGAATCCAGGTTGCTTTTAATCGCAATAATGGCATCTATATATTCCTGCTTTCCGGCAACCATACCCACGCGCCAACCCGCCATGTTAAAAGATTTACTTAAAGAGTTCAGTTCCAGGCAACAATCCAGGGCTCCCTTAGCGTGTAAAATGCTAATCGGCGCTTTTTCGTTCAAAACCAGGCTGTAAGGATTGTCGTGCACGATCAAGATCTGCCGTTCCTGCGCAAACTGAATTATTTTTTCAAAGTCCGTTTCCGAAGCCAAAGCACCCGTGGGCATGTTCGGGTAGTTCAGCCACATCAGCTTAACTTTAGAGGTATCTAGTTTCCGGAGCGCATCCAGATCCGGTAACCAATTATTTTCTTCGGTCAAATCAAAGAAAACCGGCTCGGCGTTAACCAGTTTGGTAACGGCGGCATAGGCCGGGTAACCCGGATTGGGCACCAACACCTGGTCGCCGGGGTTCAGGAAGGCCATGGCAATATGAAAAATCCCTTCTTTGGAGCCCAGCAACGGCAATATTTCGGTTTCGGGGTTAAGCGAAACACTGTAAACCTGCTGGTACCACTTAGCCATGGCTGTGCGCAAAGCCGGAATAGAGCGGTAAGCCTGGTAGCCGTGATTTTTCTTGTTCTGTGCCGATTCGGTCAGGGCTGCTACAGTTTCGTCGGAAGCGGGCATATCCGGGTCGCCGATGCCCAGGTTAATAATATCGTGGCCCTGCGCCATCAGGTTCCGTACTTCCGCCAACTTGCGGGCGAAATAATATTCCTGTACGTGCTCTAAGCGGTTTGCCTTCGGAATAATCATTTTATTTAACTCCTCTTTTATAGATGCCTAATATTTTTATTTCTACCGTCATGGGTTCTACTTTGGCAATGGCGGCTTTAAAATCTTCGTAATTGTCCCACTCCAAATCCAGCAGAATGGTAAACTCGCTGGGCTTGCTCATAATGGGAATAGACTGAATCAGCGACAGGTTAATATTTAAATCGCGGAACACATCTAATATTTTAGCCAACTCACCGGACCGGTGGTGCAACCGGAAATTAACCGAAGCTTTATTAGCCGTGCTCAAATCTTTAGCCGCCTGGCGCGAAATAATTAAAAACCGGGTGTAATTATCTTTGTAATTCTGAATGCATTCTTCCAGAATATCCAGTCCGTAGCGGGCGGCCGCGGCCCGGCTGGCTACAGCGGCAACGCCGGTTAAATTATTTTCCCGGATTTCGCGGGCGCTTTCGGCGGTGTCGGCGGCTTCCAGGGCCTGCAGGTGCGGATGCTCTTCCAGGAAATTGCTGCACTGCAGCAAAGCCATGGGGTGGGAGCGCACCACCCGGATATCTTTCACCGATTGCCCCGGCAAAGCCAGTAAATTTTGTTCTATCGGTAAATAAGCTTCGCCAATAATTGAAACCGGATAATCGTGCAGCAGCGAATAATTACCCAAAATGCTGCCGGCCAGCGAATTCTCGATGGCCAGCACGCCAAAATCCGACTCGCCGTTTTTAACGCTGGCAAAAACTCTTTGAAAAGTCATGCACGGCAAAGACTGAATTTCGGTAGGCGCAAAATATTGCTGCGCCACTACATCGTGGAAAGAAGCGGGTCCGCCCTGAATAGCGATTACTGGTTTTGGATTCATAGTTAAAAAAAAAGCCCCGAATTTCGGGGCTTTAGGTTTTATATCTTGTTTTTGAACGCAATACTTTTCCTTAACACCCCGATGAGGTACTAAAAAAGAAGTAGTAATAAAAAGCAGCGTTCTGTCTGGTTTTCATAATTTGTGTTTGTGAGGGCAATTATAAGGAAGAATATTTTTAAAATCTAGTTATTGGGTATAAAAATTTTAATCTTTTTTGGTAAACAGTAAAATTATACCCAGTTTCGGATTTTTACTTCTTTAAATAATCTTATTATTTAATTAGTTTTTAGCTTTGTTGTAGGGGTTAGTTGAAGTAAATTTTATATTTTTGGAGCAGGTTTAATTTTCTTAATTCTGAAAACATATTTCTTGAACCAAGGCTTTTTAAGGGGGAGTGCTGCGAGGTGTAAGCAAAAGCTGTTTTACCAATTCCTTTTCCTGAAACAATATTATTGGGGTTTGTTGGTATGTTGTTTTTTGCTGGTAATACTACCAGGTTGTAATCCGGGAAAATCGGTAGCGGCAGCGGGCAATACGCTTAGTTTTTATAAACAGCTCCGGTTGCTCTGCGGGAAAAGAATTAACGGCGAGGTGTTGTACCCGGCAGGGGCCGAAGCGCCTTTCCGGGGAATGGACATTTGGCTGGAAGTAACCCAGTGCAGCGACCGGGAAATCAGAATGCCGATTTACATTGATAATAAAATTTACCGCACCTTAATATTAGGCCAGGACCAAACCGGCTACACCCTGCGCCACGAAAATAAACGACCAAATGGCGCGCAGGCCGATTTCTCGTTGTACGGCGGCCATACCACCGAACCGGATACGGGTTACTTGCTGGTGTTTCCGGCCGATGGCTATACCAAACAATTAATGGGCTCCGAAATGAGTTATGTGTGGTCGCTGGCTTTTAACAACGATAGAACCACGTTCAGTTACATTGCCGAAACCGACGGTAAACTAAGTCTCCAATTCGATTTTAATATAACCAGCCAAACAGCGCAATAATTTTAATCTGATGATTTGGTTTTAAAAATATTGGACTAACGGTGCTAATTGGCTTAATAGTTTAGCTGCTTATCTTTTGAAAGATTCCATCTTTCAATGGTGGGGTGCTAACTGTTTTCAGCAGCCTAAGTAGCCTCCTGGCCGGCGGGCCCCGTTTGGCCACTCGGGCTGCTCATCTTTCCTTTGCTCGTACCTCGCAATGCTGCGCACCGGAAACCTGAAAGGCCCTCGCTGTCCAAACTGCTGTCAGTTGCCTGTAGTTACTGCCATTCTAGGTTCAATTATCAATTAATAAGCCTCCGCAACAAAGTTATGCCATAATATTCCGGTTCGGCCGAACTCCTTCCCTAATTTAGAGAAGGTGCCCGGAGGGCGGAAGGGTTAATCTGCTCCAGAAGAAAACTGTACCAGCGAAGGCAAAAGAACAGAAAAGCGCTAAAGAATATTAAACAGCTTAAGGCAGCAGGAGCGAAGAATCGCCGTAACTTAAAAACCGGTAGTTATTGGCTAGGGCGTGTTCATAAACCCGCCGCCAATCTTCCCCAATTAACGCCGATACCAATAATAATAAAGTACTTTCGGGCTGGTGAAAATTAGTAACCAGGCCCCTAACCAGTTTAAAAGCATAACCCGGCGCAATAATTATTTGGGTGGTAGCGCGCAGGTGTTCCAGTTGCTGTTTTTGCAAATAATTTAATAAAGCTGTCAAGGCTTCGGCCGGCGCCGGGGTAAGCGAAGTTTCGTAAGGCAGCCATTGGGGCACCTGCAAATATTCTGGCGATAATGCCGGCTGTTGCAGAAGCATTACCCCCAACCAATATAAACTTTCTAAAGTACGCAGCGAAGTGGTGCCCACCGGAATAATGGGTTGCGGCAAATGGTTTAGGAGCTGGTTAATGGCTGCCGCCGATACAAATATTTCTTCGCCGTGCATGTTGTGCTGGGCCATTTCCTCGGCTTTTACCGGCTTAAACGTGCCGGCTCCTACGTGCAGGGTTACCTGTAAGCTTTTAATATTGCGAGCCGTTAAAGCAGCAAAAATATCCTGGCTAAAATGCAAACCGGCAGTAGGAGCGGCAACTGCACCTTCTTGCTGGGCATAAACGGTTTGGTACGTTTGTTTATCTTGTTCGGTAGCCGTGCGGTTAAGGTAAGGCGGCAAGGGCAGATTGCCAGCCGTAGCCAGAATATCAGCAAAAGTGAGGCTCGTGGGCTCCCAGGTAAAATTAATTAAGTAGCTATCTGCTAATCTATCGTTCTTGGTAACTTTTAAATGGCCTATAGTTTGGTCGGGTAAAGTAATGGCAAGTTCCAGCGTTTCCTCTTTCCAACGTTTGGCATTTCCTACGAGGCATTTCCAGGTGCAGCCGGCGGTTTGCTGCATGGCCAGTTGCATATCGGTTGCCGGTGCTACCGGCTCCAGGCAAAATATTTCGATGGTAGCACCCGATGGCCGTTTAAAAAACAAGCGGGCTTGTACTACTTTGGTGTTATTAAAAACCAGTAGAGCATCAGAAGGTAATAATTCCGGCAGCGCCGTAAAAGACTTATCCTGAATATTGCCTCTCTGGTAAAAAAGCAGCTTAGAAGCAGCCCGATCCGCAAGTGGAAACTTTGCAATGCGCTCCTCGGGTAGTGGATATGCGAAATCTTTAATCTTTAATGCCTTTGGGTTAATGGCCATATGGGTTTGCCTTCAAAATAAACAGGGCAAAAATAATATATACCCACTGATTATATGGTATAACCAAGCGCAGATATATAAAGAGTAGCCCGAAATGGTTTAAGATTGCGTAGTCAGCAACCAGCCATAACTGCCATCGGTAAGTTTAACTAATTGGTAAGCAGCATAAATTGCCACTACGGCTAAGGTTGAATCTTTTTTTATTAAAGCAATGGGCGGTGCCTGCATATTGGGTAACTCAACCAATTCTACATCGGTTTTTAGCTTTTCGGTACGCAATGGTTTGGTTAGGCTTTCGAGGCTATTTTGGGGTAAGTAGCCAGATAGCCCGTTTGGTAGTTGCACCCGGAACCAGTTGCCTGCGCCACCTGTTATTTGCAGCGCTGTATTTTTAGGCAGTGTGGTTACCGCCGTGGCTTTGGCAGTTGGCGCTAACCGAACGGTAATATTATTTTTGGCTGTTCGCCCCCATTTGCCTAGTTGTTCTTCGGGTACACGTACTGGCGTGGGTTGTTGCCGGTTATCGTTAATAAACGGAAAAGGATCTACTGCCCCTTGCCCAAAAGCATAAACGCCAAAGTGCAGGTGCGGCACGGTACCTCTGGCATTGCCGGTATTGCCCACCAAACCCAATGTGTCGCCAATATTTACCTGCTGGCCGGCTTGTACCAGTTGCGAATCCAGGTGGGCGTAATACAAACTTTGCCGGTTATTTATATCTGATAGCCAAACCACTTTCCCCCCAATAGGTGTGTTGCTTACCCGGCTCACGATGCCCTTGGCGGCAGCTAGTACGGGCGTCCCGCGCGACGCAAAAATATCCACGCCTTCGTGCCGGCGCGCACCGGCATCGCGTTCGGCGCCCCAATAACTTTGGATTGCCTTACCGTTTTTACCTTTTACCGGGAAAGAAAGCGAAGGCCTAGTTATAATGGTAATGGTATAACTGCCGCTGTGCAGCAATTCCGGTTGTACCCGCACCAGATGCGGTAAATTTTCGTCTACCCGGTATTCCAGGCTCAAGGTGGTGGTATCGGCGGCGGCTACGTGCTTGGTTTCGTAAGGCGAAGTTTGGCTTAGCTCGAATAAATCAATGAATAATTTAATATCCTGCTGGGTGCGGGTAGTAACTTTTATATCTATTAACTCGCCGTGCTTGGCCAGAAAACTGTAACTCCCTGCCGTAGGTTTATCGGCCCGGAAGTAAGCCGTTTCCTGGAAAGGCAAGTTTACCCGCACCGAGTCGCGCAAAGCTTGCTGACCGGCCAGCAGCCAGGCTTGCCCTAAAGTTGTACGGTGCAATTTAGCTTCCCGCAAGCCGTGTGCGTAGGCTTCGTACGGGGTTCGTTTCTGAAAAATAGTTTTGACGGCCTCTTTGCCTCCGCAACTGGCTAAAAATAATGTTAAGAATAAAAAGTAAAAGGTTGGGCGAATTACCCGGTTTATATTTTTTAACAACATAAAAGCTTTCGGTATTTTTACATAACACATTTCTCCTGCAAATAGTTGGCCTAAATTATTCTTATACCCCAGGTAGAAAACGGATGCTGGCAGGTTTAAAACTAGCTTGCTGCATACTTATGGCCCTTAGGGTTAACAGATGTACTTGTTGAAAAGGCCAGAAAATAAGTGTAATCAGGTTATGCTGTTAAAAGCGGCTTTTTATTCTAGCCGTAGATAAGCAATATTTTTTCAGTGGGGTTCGAACATAAAAAAGCCTTAATACCGATAAGGTCTAATTTATCGGTATTAAGGCTTTAAAGTCGAAAAAACTAAATCAGAATATTACGCGCATATTCCTGCTTACTCAGTTATTTCGGTAAGTGGTGGTACATTTTTTTCGTAACCGGCGTAGCCTTTGTTCTGATTCAACTGGCCTTTGCTGTTAGAAACAATAGCGTTCCGGGGAATTGGCCACAGCACGTGGTATGGGCTCATGGTGTACCGGTCTCCGTGAATGGTTACTACATTTCTATTGTAAAAATCATTTTTCTCCATAATCCGGTCGTAGAAGAAATTATCATCGGAGAAATTGGACAGGTTATAGGTTTTGCCGTTGTAAGCTGGTTTTCCGGTCATGGCAAAAATATAGGCAATGCGGGTAAGTTCGGTTTTGCGTGGTTCTTCGTAATAAAGCTCACGGGCCCGTTCATCCAGAATTGTACCAATATTTATCTGATCGGGGTTAATAGGGGCAGCTTGCGCCCGGGTTCTAACGGCATTAATATCGGCGGCAGCACTGGCCAAATCGCCTTTCCAGAAATGCGCTTCGGCGCGTAATAAATAAGTTTCGGCTAACCGGAATACGTACCAGTCGGTATGACCACCTGTATATTGTACGCGTTCCGGATCGGCAACGTATAATTTATAATGCGGCCAGGAAAACCAGTTCCGGATGGTATCGGTTACAGTTGGCGTGCCATTGCTGCGGTACATTTCCAGGTTTTTGCCGTAATATGGGTCGTTTACCTTTTTTAAATCCGGATTGTTGTAAACCAAATCTTCCATATCCATCCAGTTCCCTTCGGCGTGCCGCAGATCCGTGTCATCGCCTTTCCAGATAGAATGAGTAGAATACCAGGTGCCGCGTAAACGGCCAATTCCCCGGCCATATTTATTAATCTGATTAATTTCGGCGGCGGCATTATCGCTGGTGCCTTTAATACCAGTAGGCGTTAAAACCCGGTTGCTATGCCAGTAAGGTACGGCATTACGCATGCTTTGAATACCGCCATCGAAGTTACCTTCCAGGGCAATCCGGTCTATTACCAGCATTAAAGCTTCTTTGTTTTCGGCTAAAGCTTTGTTTTCGGGCCGGTGCAAATCCCAGATTACGTTTTTAGTAGCATCACTTTTATTAATACCAAAGCGCTCAGTCATTAATCTATAAGGTCCGTTAATAACGTTGCTCGCCGATTTAATGGCATCATCGAATAAACCTAAAGCCAGGTTTATTTTGGTTAATAAATGACTAACCGCGCCTTTGGTAACTTCGCCTTTATCTACGTTATCGGGTACCCATTGCTCGGCAAACTCCAGGTCTTCTTTCATTTTTTTAAGAATTACCTCGCGCTTGGTGGAGTAAAAATCGAGTTTGGGCTCCTGAATTTCGGTTAATATTAAAGGTACATCGCCAAACTGCTGGGTTAACCGGTAATACCGGTAGGCACGGTGGAAGTAGGCCATGCCCAACACCGCATTTCTTTCGGCTTCTGAGGTATATTTTGCCTGGTCTATCCGGCTTACTACCACGTTGGCGTATTTTATACCTTTAAAACCTTCGTACCAGTACCAGCCAATTTTATTATAATCGATGTGGTTAAGCTGAGCATCCGGAGTAATGAGCAAATTCAAATCCTGGGCCGGGCCCGATTTATCGGTGGTACCTTCTACGGCCACTTCCGAAAATATATGCTCGGTTACAATAGGCGGGTTATCGCCGTACCACTCGTAGCGCATGTTGCGCAAGCCGGCTACCAAGGCCGCTTTCATACCGGCCGCATTGGTATAAGTATTTTCGGGAGCATAAAAAGAAAGTGGCTTGGGCTCCAGAAAATCTTCTTTACAACTGCTTATGCCAAAAGCGGCTAAGCCCGTAAGGAGCAAAAAGGAAATTGATTTTATATATATTCTTCTCATTTTGTAACGCTAATTAATTGCAAATACTATAAAGTCAGGTTAAGGCCCAGGGTGTACGTTCTGGGGGTGGGGCCGCTGTTTTCCGGATCCCAAAAGTTCCATTCCGGCGCGTAAAATCCAACGTTACGGGTAGAGAAATACACGCGCATGTTCTGAATACTGGCTCGCTGGATAAGAGTCTGGGGCAGGGTATAGGCCAGGGAAATATTATCTAACCGGATTAAGGATTTTTTCCGGAATACATCAAAGCTGGCGCCGCCGTTGCTGGAATAAAGCCGGGCGTAATCATTTTTGCGGTTTTCAGGTGTCCAGTAAGGTACTACGTAAGAGCTGGACCGATCTAGGAAGCCACTGTTGTTTTTAGCCTGATTAAAAGTATTCATGTGCCCCCAGTAGGAGTACATCATAAAAGAGAAGTTAATATTTTTAAAGAAGGTAAACTCATTGCGCAGCGTCCATCTGAACCGGGGGTTACGGAAGCCCAGGAATTCTTTATCAGCATCGGTAAATTTGTAGTCGCCGTTTACGTCTTTAATTTTAAAGTCGCCGGGGAATACGCCGTACTTCGCCGCTTCTTCGGCTTCTTCTTCCTGCCATACGCCTAATATCCGCTGGCCCCAAATTTCGTCAATGGCATGGCCAATAAACCAACTGTTCGAAACATCGTCGCGTTCTTTCTGGCCAATTACATTGCCGTTGGCATCAGTAACATCAACCATATCGCCGTACAAATGCACAATTTTATTGCGGTTCAGCGAGAAATTAACCGAAGAGTTCCACGAGAAATTATCGCGATTAAAATTGCGGGAGTTCAGCGTTAATTCAATACCCTTGTTTTGTACCTCGCCTAAGTTGTCGTAAACCCAGTTAAACCCCAGAATATCGGGTAAGGTGCGTTCTACTAACAGGTTGGTGGTAGAAGTCTTGTAAGCCTCTATGCTGCCGTCTATTACGTTGTTAAACAAGCCAAAGTCTAAACCGGCGTTCACCGATTCGGTTCTTTCCCATTGCAGACCAGGGTTGGCCATGCGGTTTACGTATAATTGCGAAACCGGGTAAACTGTGCCATCGGGCCGTACTAATAAATATTTGCCACTGGTTAAATCCGAAATAGCCACGTAGCGGCCTATATCGCGGTTACCGTTTACGCCCCACGAAAGCCGCAGTTTACCGTAATTAAGCCAGCTTAGCGCCGGAGCCGATTTTAAAAAGTTTTCGTCGGTGAATATCCAGCCAAAGGCCGCCGATGGGAAAGTAGCCCGTGGGTTGGCCTGGCCAAAAGCCGAGTAGCCGTCGCGGCGGGTAGATAAGGTAAGCAGGTAACGTTGTTTAAACGAATAAAATACCCGCGCCATTAAAGCGTCGGCGGTGCTGTACTCATCGTTGCTGCTAATGGTTGGTTTAATACCGGCGCCAATATTATGGTAGCCCAACTGATCGCCAGGGTTAAAACCTTCGTTGTTCATACTGTTATCCCAACTCTGGAATTTTTCGGCATTGGCCAGTAAGGTTATATCAACATCGTGGGAGCCAAACTTTCTATTCCATTTTATCAGGTTATCTACTTGCCAGTTGTATACCTGGCTTTGCTGCCGGCTGGCCATACCACCCCGAAGTTTCCACTCCGGATGCTGTGCCGACTGGTGATTATAGTAACGGAACCACTCAAAACGCGGCGAGAAGTTTATTTGGTAAGTGGCCCCAAATGGTAAAGCTACTTTGCCGTAAATACTCGAAATAAGGGTGGTAAATTTACGCGTACGGTCGGTGTACGACATATCCAGAAACGGATGGCGGGAGCCGCCGCCGGGCTCATCTACCGGGCTTAACCGGTATTTGCCGTCGGCATCGTATTCAGAACCCCAAGGCGAATTATTTACAATTCTACCCCAGTCGGCGGTAACCTGACTTTCGTCGCGATCGGCAAACTGGGTGTTTAAACCCACCGTTAAAAATTTATTTACTTTTCCTTCCAGGTTAATGCGGCTCCGGATGGTTTCAAAACGGTCGCCTACCACAATACCTTCGTTATCCTGGTAGCCCAACGACATGTAATACGAAACCCCTTCTTTTTTACCCGATAGGCTTACATTATAATCCTGGCGCTTGCCGTTCTGAAATACCATGTCGTACCAGTTTACGGTTTTGCCGTCTTTGTAATTCTGAATTTCAATCGGGTTAAAGCCTAAGCGCTGCAGCCACACATCGTTCGGGTCGCCGGTGGCGCCGGCCAGCCAGGTAGCTAAGGAAATATCCGAAGGCAGGGAGTTAGGGTTGGCATAATGATACGGGGCTGCTTTAACGTCGCGGCTGTTCTGCACATCTTCGCGCCACGAAATAAAGCCATTCGGGTCGTAAACCTTTTCGTTTGCGCTCATAGTGGCAGTACCCACGCTGGCATCAAAATTAACGACGGGCTTGCCTTCTTTGCCTTTTTTGGTGGTAATTAATACTACCCCCGACGCTGACTTTGCCCCGTATACGGCGGCCGAGCTGGCATCTTTTAACACATCTATGGTTTCAATGTCGTTGGGGTTAATATCCGATAAAGCACCGTAATAAATAATACCATCGAGTACAATTAAAGGGCTGGAACCCGCATTAAGCGAGTTTTGGCCCCTAACCTGTAAGCTGCCACCGCCTTTAGCCGATGCATCTAACCCAACGTTTAAGCCCGCAATATTTCCCCGCAGCACATCCTGTACCGAGTTGGGGTTTTCATTTTCGAGTTGCGTGGCTTTTACCTGCGATACCGCACCGGTTAAATCGCGTTTGGTTTGGGTACCATAACCAATCACCACCACTTCTTCCAAAGCCTTTGCATCATCTTTCAAAGATACGTTTACGGTTGTGCGGCCATTAAGCGGTACTTCCTGGGTTACAAAGCCAATGTAGGAGAAAACCAGCGTGCCCTGGCTGCTGGCATCCGGCACGTTAAGCGAATATTTTCCCTCAACATCTGTAGTGGCACCAATGGTGGTACCTTTTAGAACTACTGTTACGCCGGGCAAACCTTCGCCGGTAGGGGAGGTAACTTTACCCGTAACCGTAAGCTGCACTTGCTTGGTGCTTTTGCCAACCGCCGTATTTTTTTCGTTGGCTGAATTATTAATAAAATACGGGTAATTTTTTAAGTTTTCACCTTGAACATCGCCCGGAGCATAGGGCGACCTGTTAAGGTAGTGCAGTTTGTTGTAAAGATCAGCAGTATGATCTTTGGCGTAAGCAGCCGGCTTAAAGACCAGGGTACTTAAACCCAAAGGCCCTATCAGCCAGGCAATTTTTAGAAATTGTCTTTTCATGAAGTTAACATATTTAGTGGTTGGATAAGCTTGGTAGATTAAAGGTCAGGAAGGTAAAAATGAGATTATTCTAAGTGTAAATTTTGCTCATAATTCTATGTAAGGTGCTTTAATTATTTAAAAAGATTAAGTTATATTTTAGATTAAATAAATTTAAAATTTATTAGAAAAAATAATAAATAAGTTATATATGATGTACACAAAATTGCTTATTAAAACCAGTGTTAACGCGCTAAAAGCATTTGTTTACACGTGCTCTAATAGTAATAAATTAAATAAGTATAAATCAGGTGAGATTTGTATTATTTATCATCTATACGATTTGTGCTAATTTAAAATTATTGTTTCTTCAATTTTAAAGATTAATATAAGAAAAAACAATTATTTTTTGTAACTTTAATTATATTTCAATAATTGCTATTAGGCTTTGAAAATATTATAGCTGTAAGTTATTATTCTTAAACATTGTTTATTTGTACTGGCGTTGAGGAGCATAGTTGTATAGAAACATATCAAGATTATGCTTATTCCGGATGTAGCCGGGGAGAGAACTTGCCAGAGATTAATCTAAGAAAATCAATTACTTCTGACCCTTCCTGAACTTAGGCAAGGAACTAAGATGCCTTTTCCCAAATAATTAATTCCGATAGGTTGTGGTACTATCTATAATAGCTTTAATTAATATTTTAGAGGAACAAGCGATAACTTAAGCAATAGCAGCAGTTAAAAGGAAACCTGTTTTCTGGATTTCGAAAATAAGTTACCCCTACTTTAATTATTAGAGCAAAAAAAATGGGTAGCAACACGCCGGCTACTACCCATTCAAAATACATTAAATTACATGTTAAATATTAGTGCATCCTTCCTGCATCAGCTAACCGGTTTTTGTGAAAAAGCTCCGTTTACTTTTCGCCAGATGTTTAAAGGGTTAGCATTTTGCAGCGCGGCGGGTAATAGGTTTTCCGGAAAATCCTGGTAGCAAACCGGCCGCACATAGCGGTTAATGGCTGCGGTTCCTACTGAGGTGCTACGGGCATCGGTAGTAGCAGGGTAAGGACCGCCGTGTACCATGGCGTGGCCAACTTCCACACCGGTTGGGTAGCCATTTAAAAGTAAGCGGCCCACTTTGCGTTCCAGCACACTAATTAACTCCCGATATTCTTCTAAATCGTTGGGTGTGCCATGAATAGTGGCTGTTAAATGGCCGTGCAGGTTACGCGCAATTTCCAGGAGTTGTTCTTTGGTATCGGCGGTAATTACCACCGACGACGGACCAAAAACCTCTTCGGCTAATTCGGGGTTGGCCACAAAAGTAGCGGCATCGGTTTTTAAGAGATGGGCCGAACCGGCGCAACTATCCTCAGTAGCTGGGCCGCGGGCGATTACCTGCACATTGCTTACACTGCTTAATTTTTGCACGCCCTGGTCGTAAGCATTTTTAATAGTTGGCGTTAACATGGTGCCCGGCTGTACCGCCGTTAATATTTCGCCGGCTTTTGTTACAAAGGTGTTTGTGTCGTCGGAAGCAAGCGAAATAACCAAACCCGGATTGGTACAAAACTGCCCCACGCCCATGGTAATAGAATTAACTAAACCTTGAGCCAGCGCTTCTTTACGTTCTTGCAGGGCACCGGGTAAAACAAATACCGGGTTGGTGCTGCCCATTTCGGCGTACACCGGAATAGGCTCCGGCCTCCGTACGGCTGCATCGTAAATTGCTTTGCCGCCCCGGAAAGAACCCGTAAAACCAATGGCCTTAATTAATGGGTGCTGCACCAGCGTTATGCCTACTTCTACCGATGGACCTTGTATTACAGAAAATACCCCGGTCGGCATATTGGTAGCGGCCACTGCCCGCAAAATGGCTTCGGCAACCAACTGCGAAGTGGCCGGATGCGCCGGATGCGCTTTCGCAACCACCGGGCAACCGGCTGCCAGCGCCGAGGCCGTATCGCCGCCGGCTACCGAAAATGCCAACGGAAAATTACTGGCCCCAAAAACACCTATTGGCCCCAGCGGAATTTGCATACTACGTGTATCGGGTCTGGGCAATGGCTGCCGGTCGGGTTGGGCAGTTTCTATAATAGCTTGTACCCAGGAGCCTTCCCGTAACAACTCGGCAAATAATTTTAACTGGTTTACCGTCCGGCCCCGTTCACCGGTCAGGCGGGCTTCGGGTAAGCCAGTTTCTTCTGCACAGGTTTTAATTAATGTTTCGCCAATACCCATAATTTCTTCCCCTATTTTTTCCAGGAAAGCAGCTCTTTCCTGCGGCGTTTTAGCGCGGTAAGCATCAAACGCTGCTTCGGCCTGTTCCACCGCATTATTTATTTCCTCGGTAGTAGATTCGGTAAACTCCTGCGTTAAGGTTTGGCCGGTTCTGGGGTTAATGCCGAAAAAGGTTTTGGGTTTAATATTTTGGGTTACAGTCATAAATTTAAGCTTAAGTATAATACTTCGGTTTGAAGTAATATTTCAAAATAATATTAAAAGCCGGGGCTTTCTTCTGGCATCCTTAGCCCCCGGTTGCGTTTTGCTAAACTTGAGCTATTAGAAGAATAATATTCAGTATTAAGCAACTTTATTTATCAGGGTGCCAATCTCATCAATGGAAATCCGGATTTCGTCGCCGCTGGCTAAGGTAAACTTGGAAGGCGGAATAATGCCGGTGCCAGTCATCAGGAAACAGCCGTACGGGAAAGAACACTCGCGGTATAAATATTCTACCAGTTCGTCGTGGGAGCGCTTTATCTGGTCTATCCGGATGCTGTCGGTAAAAACGGTTGTGTCTTTCCGGATTATTTCCAGGGTAATGTTAGTATCCGGCGAAATACGGGTAGAAGGCACGTAAATGCAAGGGCCCAGCGCCGCGCTGCGGTCGTAGGTTTTGGCCTGCGGCAAATAAAGCGGGTTCTCGCCTTCGATGCTGCGCGAACTCATGTCGTTGCCAATGGTATAGCCACTGATGGCGCCTCTGGAATTTATAAACAAGGTTAGTTCCGGCTCCGGCACATTCCAGGTAGAATCTTTGCGGATGTTTACCAAATCGCCGGAACCAACGGTACGGGCAGCGGTAGCTTTAAAAAATAATTCGGGCCGCTCGGCATCATAAACTTTATCGTAAAAATCGCCGCCGCCACTATCTTTCGATTCTTCCATGCGGGCATCGCGGCTGCGGTAATACGTAACCCCCGAAGCCCATACTTCCTGTCTTAAAATAGGAGGCAATATTTCTTCGCGCAATAATTTTTCGGCATTGGTAATAGGTTTGTTGCCGTTTATTTCGGATTGAAGTTCTTTGTACAAATTTTCCTGGTTCAGCAACCGGTCCCAATCTACCTCCAGGGTTAAATAATAATTGTTTTCGTGCTCCAGCAGGATACCACTTTTTAAACGATATAATTTCATAGTTTAAGGCTTCTTGGGGTTATTAATTGTTAAAATTCTAGCTGCTATTATAAGTACCGGATGTGACCTAATAACTGGTTAATATTTTTTCGATACCTGGTTTTTACTCATGTCATTCAGGAGGAAATTATGTAGCAGACAGCCAAAAAGTTTCTTTCTGAATGACAGGAGTGAATTACTTAAATTTAATTTCATTATAATTTAATTACTAAAACTAGTTCCGAGATAAAGGGAACAATAGTTTCATATTAATGTGAATCGCGGGGCACGGCCGAACCGGAGTTGCCAACCAGGTAATCCATATCGGCACCCTGGTGGGCTTGTTGTACGTGGCGGCAATATAAACCAACGTAACCACGGTCGGTATGCGGCAGCGGCGCTACCCACAAATCGCGGCGAGCCGCTAATTCGTCGTCCGGAATATCGAGGTGTAAACGGCGGTTAGCCACATCTACTTCTATAAAATCGCCGTTTTGCACCAAGGCCAACGTTCCACCAATCGCCGACTCCGGCGAAACGTGCAGGAATACGGTACCAAAAGCCGTACCGCTCATGCGACCATCCGAAATCCGGATCATATCTGTAACGCCTTTAGCCAATAATTTCTTCGGCAGGGCCATATTACCTACTTCGGGCATACCCGGATAACCCCGCGGACCAACGCCTTTTAACACCATGATGCAGGTTTCGTCAATATCTAAATCCGGATCGTCGATGCGGGCGTGGTAATCTTCGATGCTTTCGAAAACAACGGCGCGGCCCCGGTGCTGCATAAGCGCGGGTGTAGCGGCCGATGGTTTAATGACGGCCCCATTCGAGCATAAATTACCTTTTACCACGGCGGTGCCGCCGTGTTCCAGAATTGGTTTTTCAATTGGGAATATTACCTCGCGGTTGTAGCAAACGGCATCTTCAATATTTTGGCGGTGCGTTAAGCCATTAATGGTTTTAACATCCAGGTGCAAACGCTCGCCTAGTTCTTTCATAACCACGGGTACGCCACCGGCATAGTAAAAGTCTTCCATCAAAAATTTACCTGAGGGCATCAGGTTTACCAAAAACGGAATGTGGCTGCCAATGCGGTCAAAATCTTCGAGTTCCAGTTCTATGCCCACGCGGCCCGCAATGGCCAGTAGGTGAATGATAAAATTAGTAGAACCACCCACGGCGGCATTTACCATAATGGCATTTTCGAAAGCCTCGCGGGTTAATATTTGAGATGGCCGTAAATCTTCCCGTACCATTTCCACGATGCGCATACCGGCCATGTGGGCCAATATTTTACGACGGGCATCTACGGCCGGAATAGCGGCGCCGCCCGGCAACGTCATACCCAGCGCTTCTACCATACAAGCCATGGTAGAGGCCGTGCCCATGGTCATACAGTGGCCACTGCTCCTGGACATACAGTTTTCGGCTAACATAAAATCTTTCAGGGTAATTTTACCGGTACGCAAATCATCGCTGAATTTCCAAACATCGGTACCCGAACCAATATCGCGGCCCTGGTATTTCCCGTTCAGCATTGGCCCACCCGAAACTACCAGCGTCGGAATATCTACACTTACGGCACCCATTAAGGTAGAGGGGGTGGTCTTGTCACAGCCGGCGAGTAATATTACGCCATCCAGCGGGTTGGCCCGGAGCGATTCTTCTACATCCATACTGGCCAGGTTGCGGTACAGCATGGCGGTGGGGCGCATTAATGTTTCGCCGAGTGAGGTTACTGGGAATTCTAATGGGAAACCACCAGCTTCGAATACACCGCGCTTTACACGTTCGGCAATTTCGCGGAAGTGGGCGTTGCAAGGGGTAAGCTCCGACCAGGTGTTACAAATACCGATTACCGGGCGTCCGTCAAATTCGTGGTCGGGCAAGCCCTGGTTTTTCATCCAGCTACGGTAAATAAAACCCATTTTGTCGCGTTTGCCAAACCACTCGGTGCTGCGGAGTTTTTTTTCAGAATTTTCCATCAAAAGAACTTTTTAAGCCGGCCGAAGCCTTTATATAGTTGAAAAATAAATATTGTAATTAAGAATTAACCTGTGCTGCCAGCCAGAAAAGGTAAAATAATGCGTTAGGGCCGGTGGCAGCGCCGTTAGTAAGTTTGCCGGACTAACCGGCCGCGGTAATTTAGTAAATAATAAATAAGGTTAAACAGGAAAATACACGATTGTTTGTTTTACCAAGCTTGGTGGTTTTGTAAGAACAGCTTAATTTGATTATGGAAAGCCGGTGTTTTAAACTTATTTTGTAAAATTTTGTAGGAGTAAAAAGGCTAAGCCGGTAACTCTTGATGTTTAAATAAATAATAGATGCAATTATTTTCAGAACTTTCGCTTAAACCAGCTAATAAGGGGCTATTTACAAAGACCCAATTGTTACCAATAATATTTCTGATTAGTTTACTCGTGCCTTTTAGCAGCCGGGCCCAATACCAGAAGCAACTAAAAGCCAAAGAAGTAAAGCAAGTCGTAAACAACGTAAATCCGGAAGCCATTAAAGCCCACATGACTTTTTTGTCGGATGATTTATTAGCTGGCCGCCGGCCTGGTAAACCTGGTTTTGGTATTGCGGCAAGCTATATGGCTACTCAATTTGCCAGCCTTGGATTACAACCCGGCGGCGATAAAAATACCTATTTGCAGGCCGTACCTTTGCGCTCCGGTGTAGTAACCGAAGCCCAGAGCGCTTTTAAAGTAACCCGGAACGGGCAGGAGCAAATTTTAACCTTTGCTACGGATTTTGTTTTGCAGCCGAATATGGGCCTGCCGCAAAGCCAGGTAAGTGCGCCGGTGGTATTTGTAGGTTACGGGGTTTCGGCTCCTGAATTAAACTACGATGATTACGCCAACCAGGACGTGCGCGGTAAAATTGTTATGTTTATCTCCGGCGCACCGGCCAAATTTCCGAACAACGAAAAAGCTTATTTCTCCTCGGCCGCAACTAAAAACAGTATAGCCGCGCAAAAAGGAGCCGTAGGCGTAATTACCGTAATAGCCGCCGGCGAAAACAACGCCACCTGGAATGCTTATGCCAAACGCGTACGCGCAGGCAGCACCTGGTGGGCCGGCCCCAATGGCACCCCTAATACGTATTTGCCCGCGTTAAAAGGATTAGCGGCGGTAGCCCAAGGCGTAGGCGATAGCTTTTTTACTGGTTCCGGCACTAATTTATTGCAGGCGGCAGCTGCTTTAAGAGATGGTAAGCCGGCTTCCCGTACGCTGCCGGTTACAGTTAGCTTAACCACTACCACCAAATATTCCAATATTCCGAGTTACAATGTAGTAGGTATTTTGCCCGGCAGCGACCCAGTTCTGAAAAACGAATACGTGGTTTACGCCGCCCACCTCGACCATTTAGGGCTATCGGCACCGGTAAACGGCGACTCCATTAACAACGGCGCCCACGACAATGCTTCGGGTTCGGCATTTTTAATTGAAACGGCCCGCGCTTTTAAGAGCTTGTCCAAAGCACCTAAGCGATCGGTAATATTTTTGTCGTGCACCGGCGAAGAGTTGGGTTTGCAAGGCTCCGATTATTTTGCCAGTAACCCTACCGTACCCAATGGTAGTTTGGTGGCTAATCTGGCCATTGATATGCCGTTTTTCTTTTACCCGCTCCGCGATATTATTCCGCACGGCATTCAGCACTCCAGCTTACGCGGCCCCGTAGAAGCCACTGCCCAATATTTAGACCTGAAAATTACCCCGGACCCAGCCCCCGAAGAAGTGGTATTTACCCGCAGCGACCATTACAGCTTTATAAAAAAAGGTATTCCGGCCCTGTTTATTAAAGGCGGCATTATTACCGGCGACCCAAACAAAGATGGCGCAAAAATTATTGCGGAGTGGCGCAAAACCATTTACCACAAACCCCAAGACGACATGAACCAGCCATTTGATTTTAATGCCGCGGCCATGCACGTAAAAACCAACTTCCTGATTGGCTATCTCACCGCCAACGACACCAAACGGCCCACCTGGAACAAAGGCGATTTCTTCGGTGGCAAATTTGGTTCTCAAAATGCAACAGCTCACGACGAAAGTAAAAACGAAGATAAAGCAGAATAAAGAAGATAAAGCAGAATAAAGAAGATAAAGCAGAATAAAGAAGGTAAAGCAGAATAGAACAAAGAAGCCGGCCATTGATTTAGCCGGCTTTTTTGTTCTATCAGTTTTTAATGTTTTGTAACCAGTACCCACCACTTCTGAACCAACCACTAATTTGTTTTACCAGATCTAAAAGGTTAAAGCATTGGTGATGGTTAATACCCGGGTTTTTACGCGGGTAAATTTAAATTTATAAATATTAATGAACCTGCTTTATCAAGGAGTTATGGCGGTGTGTTACTGGGGAAACTAAAAAAAGTAAATTCATAATAAAGTACAGCCACTATTTTGATATAAATGAAGAACTAATTCTATTAATATTAGAATTTTATTATATTGCTCCTGATACTAAAAGACTAGCTTTGGCTTCTGAAAATTTTAAAAATCATATAAAAACAGGATAGCCAGTCATCCACACATAGTGCAGATAACCGGAATAACTCCGTTTATACTTTAGTTATGTGCAGGCAGCAGAAACAATCCTTGATAAAATAAAAGAACATGAATTTTGATTTTGCAGAGCAAATAAATCCCTACCTAGAGAAACACGATCACCCAACAGCAATAAGTATAGCAGAAGAAGCACTGCAAAATATCCCGACTACAAAATTCCACTCAATTCTTGGTAAGTCTCTTATGCACCACGCAGTTGGCCTGGCAAATTGGATAGGTAACTTCCACGAATCGGTTTCTGAAGGATTGGAAGTAAAGGCTCTCTATTTTGAAATGAACGAATTCGATATCAACACTGACATGTGGTACATAGACGGATTCGCGTTTAGCGAGGATGGTGGGCTTGATCCAGAGGATATGGATTGGCTTTCCGAGGTAAGCCTTGAAACAATAACCACGGAAGAATATGTAATAGGCGGGTATGAAATCCTACAGGATGCATTTGAGAACATAGAGCCCGACACAGACGAATTACAGGACGCGAGAGACTGGTGCGAGCAAATCGTCATCGCAAGGTTCATGGAGTTGATGCGAGCTGCTCATCTTGAGGCAAAGAGCCAAAAAATGAATTGGGCAAACTTGCCTTTGTATTATACAGAACACTCTTACGACTTCATCGTCAAATCCGTGTGATGAAAAAATGCTTGCACATAACAAAACCTAAATGGTAGCTAGGTTTTATTAAATTGGGAAAGAATAGATTGCTACAACCGTTCCAGTTGTGGGCAGGGAAATTTAATTTAAGTCCCCACCCGTCATTTAGGTAACACGTTAGCGGTCATTGTAGAGTGACCCCGTAAAAAAGACAAAATTTATGAACAAAACAGTAACTGTTGACGAAGCAATTTCAAAAGGTCATAGAATGGTTAACTATCCTGTAATGGTAATTATGTTCGGGATTATTGGACTTACACTTTATTTGGGCGTACAAAAACTTATTCCAACTTGGTGTTTTCCGGTTGGGTTTGTTCTTGCATTTATACTTGCTTGGCTTTGGTGGAGTTTTATGATAACAAAGTGGCGACTTTGGGCTTTCGATAATGTTCGAAATGTTCACGAACTTAAAAAACGAGCAATTCAAGAAAAACTAGTTTGGGCAGACAATAGCATTTTTGAAAAAACCGAAATTCGCACTGCAACTGACAAAGAAAAATTAAGTTTGCTTCAAAATAAATTCAGGCAGGACGACTTATTTCAAGACGACTTAAGAGTGACTAATGAAACTGTAATTTACTATTCAAAAGGTAAAAATTTTGTAGAAATGGCAGCCATGTTAGGCTGTTTAGGCGTTGGTATTTATCTACTTCTAGAAACAGACAGTTATATTCTGGGTTCTATACTTTCAATTGTTGGTGCATATTTTGGTTTCAAAGAGTATAAAGAAGCAACAAATACTGAACCTCAAATTATATTAAACGACAAAGGGATTAAAACTATCTCGACAGACTTTTACGATTGGAATGACATTGAAAACGAAGAAGTAATTAACGAAGGTTCAGGAAAACATACTCATTATTATTTAACCTACGACCATCCAGACGGAGCAGAACATTTGCAAATTGATGACTACGATACAGACCAAAGAAGTTTAAACAAATTACTGATTCTATATCGTGGACGAAGTAAGAAAAAAACAGCGCGCCGCTAACATCGGTTTGGTAATGTGACGGAAGAAGTGCTTCTATGAAACATTTGTACAAGGTTCAGCATTAGAAATTCTATTGAATTTTGAGCTAAAAATCCGCCACATCGCTAAGCCGGAAACCGTTAGCTTTTGTATAAAGATACAAATCATAAATTAATTAACTTTACAATACCTGCTGACTTTAGACTTTCTTGACTAATCCCCAGAAAACAAAATTGAAATGAAAAAACCTTTAGTCCAGAATGAATATTTGCTGCAGAAGTTTCCGGGAAAAGGTGGTTGGACGTATGCCGAAATTCCGGATGTGCTGCCAACTAAGAAAACTAACTTTGGTTGGATAAAGGTTAAGGGCAAAATCGACGATTATGAATTTAGCGGCCTGAAACTAGCGCCTATGGGTCTTGGTCGGGTGTTTTTGCCGGTAAAAGCCGAAATTCGGAAAAAAATTACAAAACAGGCCGGCGATACCGTTCAGATTTTGTTATACCCGGATGAATCTGTTTTAGAAATTCCGAAGGAAATAATAGATTGCTTAAACACTGAGTCGGAAGCTTACGAAAAATTTATCAGCCTGCCGGAAGGCTGGCAAAAAGAGTTTCTGGACTGGATTTATGCAGCTAAAACAGAAGACACCAAAGCCGAGCGAATTAATATTACCATCGACAAAGTTTTGAGCGGCCAAAGATTATAAGGTTTTAATTTCTGCCAGAGGCCGGACAGGACTATCACGGGCGAGGCGCCCGCGATAGAAACAGCCAAAATTATATTAGTCTTAAGGTTTGTAGATAAATACCTAAAGGCAGGTAAATTATTCATTCTCCAAAATGAACACGTGGGCTCTTTTGGGCCCGTGGGCGCCAATTACCAACGACTGTTCAATATCGGCGGTGCGGCTTGGGCCGGCAATAAACACCCCGTAATCCGGAAAAGATTTAGGCAGTATTGCGTAAGCTTCGTGCATGGTGCCTACTATTTTGCTTTGGGGCAATACCAGAACCAGGTGCTCACAAATAAAAGGCAATACACGCGTTGGAATATTTTCGACCGAAACCCAAATGGCTCCGTTCTCGGCTACGCCTAACGAACCAGTTACGACGGCTACTTCCAGGTTGGCTAAAATGTGCCCCTGCGCAATGGCATCGGTGGGTGCCAGGCCGTAACCTACAGCCGGAATTGTGTTCATTACCCGTTCGGGCTGGTCGAAAAGAACTTGCAGTTCTTGCCCGATAGTGGTAAAATCCGGTACTATTGAAACTACACCGCCAGCGCTGGTAAAGCTTTTTACAAAAGCCGGTAGTCGTTCGGGTTCGGTAACGGTAGCAAACGTAATATTTTGGGGTAAAGGTATTGCTACCGGTTTGTTCTGGCGGACCTGATTTAATATTTTTTCGCGGCTAGTCATGTTGTTTTTTGTTTTTAAGGTACCAATCCCGGAAACTTTCTTTCGGCGGTGCGGGCATGTCGCGTTGTTTGGCCCAAGGGTTCATGGCTTTGTTGTTGGCCAAGCCAGGTAGCAGGCGCATCATGGTGCGGCCCGATTTGCCGGCTATGCGGTAAAGTGTTGGGTTGGCGAGTAAAGAACCCATGGCTTTCATGCTTTGCTTTTTGGTGGCAGGCACATAACCTTCTTCGCCCAATACCTGCCGCCATTTGTACAACTGGTTATGAATATCTATTTTAACCGGACATACATTGGTGCAGGAGCCGCAAAGAGTAGAGGCAAAAGGTAAATCGGCGTTTTTACGCATATCCATATTAGGGGCCAGAATAGCACCAATCGGTCCCGAAATAGCATAATGGTAGCTGTGCCCGCCGCTCCGGCGATAAACCGGACAAGTATTGATACAGGCTCCGCAGCGAATACATTTAAGCGAATTATAGAAATCTTTGCGGCCCAACTGCACGCTACGGCCATTA
The DNA here is from genome assembly GCF_008629685.1 of Adhaeribacter rhizoryzae. Taxonomy (GTDB): domain Bacteria; phylum Bacteroidota; class Bacteroidia; order Cytophagales; family Hymenobacteraceae; genus Adhaeribacter; species Adhaeribacter rhizoryzae. Next base: position 116,411 of record NZ_VWSF01000005.1, read on the forward strand.
TCTACCAGCACCAGGTGCATTTCCTGACCTTTGGCCGGCCGGTGAAAATGGCTGGAGTAAGTAGTAATTGGCTGACCGGTAGCACTGCGAGCTAATAAGCGTAAAAACACGCCCAGGTTTTCGGCTTTGGGTATTATTTTTTCGATGCCCATGCAGGCAATATGTACTTTGGCTAAATGCGCACCCATATCGGCGTTGCCTTCGTTGGTGCATACCACAAAACCGCCGGTTTCAGCAATGGCAAAATTTACCCCGGTTATAGCTAAATCAGAGGTCAGGAATTTTTCGCGTAAATGCTGTCGGGCCGCTTCGGTGAGGTAAGCGGGGTCGCTGGCACCTTTTTCGGTACCCAAATGGATATGAAATAATTCGCCAACTTCTTCTTTGCGCTTGTGAATGCAAGGCAGCACAATGTGACTGGGCGGTTCTTTGGCCAGTTGTACCACGCGCTCGCCTAAATCCGTATCAATTACATCAATGCCGTTCTCCAGTAAATAATCATTCAGGTGGCATTCTTCCGTCAGCATCGATTTGCTTTTTACCAGCTTCTGAATGCCGTGCTGCTGAATAATATTCAGTACAATCTGGTTGTGTTCGGCGGCATCGGCAGCCCAGTGTACCTTAATACCGTTTTGCAGGGCGTTCTGCTCAAACTGTTCCAGGTAATTATCCAGGTTGCCCAACACGTTTTGTTTTATTTGCGAAGCCGTTTCGCGGAGCAGTTCCCAGTCGGGTATTTGCTTGGTAGCTACGTCGCGTTTTTCCCGGATAAACCACAAAGCTTTGTCGTGCCAGTTGGCGCGTTCTTCGTCTTGCAAAAATACCTCAGCAGCGGTAGCGTGGTCCGTAGGTATGATGTGTTCGTTATGCATAACTTCCGTTTAATATTTCGGCAATATGAACTACTTTAACCGGGCTTTTCTGGCGTCTTAAAATGCCTTCCAGGTGCATTAAACACGACATATCGCCGCCGGTAATATATTCTGCCTGGTGCTGCAAATGGTCCTGCACCCGGTCTTTCCCCATCTTCACCGAAACGGCTTCTTCCGACACGCAAAACGTACCGCCAAAACCGCAGCACTCATCTTTCCGGTTCAGCGGAATCAGTTCCAAATCTTTAACCATATTCAGCAGATAACCGGGTTTCGAAAAGTCTTCGGCTACTAACTCCGACATCTGGCTTAGGTGCAAACCGCGCTGCCCGTGGCAACTAATATGAAAACCAACTTTATGCGGGAAGCGGGCATCCAAATCCTTTATTTGCAGAATATCGGTTAAAAACTCGCACAACTCATAAATGCGGCTTTGAATGTGTTTGGCTTCGGCCGGATTTTTATCGTCGTGTAAATGTTCTTTTACGTGCAGTACGCAACTTCCGGAAGGCGACACAATGTAATCGTACTGGGCAAAGTTTTTCGTAAACAACGCATCACAACCTTTCGCGTATTTTTCGAAGCCCGAATTTGCCATAGGTTGCCCGCAGCAGGTTTGGTTAAGCGGGTAATCTACATCCAGGCCGAGTTTTTCGAGTAGTTGCAAAGTGGCAATAGCTACCTGGGGGTAAAACTGGTCCACATAACACGGAATAAATAATCCGACTTTCATAGATTTTTAATTAATACGGTGGTGGAATACTTAGCCATTTGAAATCTTTGGTATCGAACGACATACCTAAAAAGCTACGGTTTTCGCAGCAACATAAACTTAATTAATCTTGGTACCTGACCCCACAGTTGTCATTCAGGAGGAAACTATTTTGTTACCTACTAAATAGGTTCCTCCTGAATAACAATGGTGAAGTGCTTTATCCTTTTTATCTTCTCCATTTCTAATCCTTCTGAAATATTCAAGACAATTTACAATAGGCTAATATTTACAAATAAATACATTTGCTACTAAAGTAAAATGTTAAATATTGGCCAGGTTTGATACTATTTTAACCTTATTAAATTAAATTGGCCTTTTAACTTGGTAGAATATAGGTAATGAAGCCACATTTACTGAAAGTAGAGGTAGTGCCGGAGCAGTCGTTTGCCGTACGGCAACAGGTAAATCCGTTGTTTTACAACCAGTGGCATTACCACGAAGAACTCGAACTTACTTATGTGCAGGAAGGCTCCGGCATCCGGTTTGTGGGTGATAGTATTCAGAATTTTCAGGCCGGCGATTTAATTTTACTCGGGTCTAATTTGCCGCATTTCTGGCGGGGCGAAAACCAAACGGCGGCTAATGAGTCTACGGAGTGCCAGGCCATGGTGGTACAATTTACAGCTAACTTTTGGGGCGATACCTTCCTGGATTTGCCCGAACTAAGTATTATAAAAGAGTTATTCCGGAAAGCCCGGCGCGGCATTCATATAAAAGGTGAAACCCGCCAAAGGGTTGCAGAACAAATGCAGGCCATGGTTGGCGCAAAAGGCTTAGACCGCCTAACGGCGCTGCTGCACATTTTGCAATTAATTGCCCTGTCGTCCGAAACTACTTTTCTTTCCAGCGATGGCTTTAATATTCCGCTAAACGATCAGGACACCCGCCGGATTGCCAAAATACACGCTTTTACCCTGGCTAACTTTAGTCAAAAAATTAAATTGGAAGAAGTGGCCGCCACGGTGCACCTAAGTCCCAATGCTTTTTGTCGTTATTTTAAAACCCACACCCGCAAAACCTACTCCCAGTTTTTGTTAGAAATCCGGATTGGCCACGCCTGCAAATTACTAATGGAAGACCGGTTAAGCATTGGCCAGATTTGCCTTGAAAGCGGCTTTGCTAATTTTTCGAACTTTAACCGCTACTTTAAAGCCATTACCAACTTAACGCCGCAGGCTTATGCCCGCATGTACCGGTAGCCGCCTTAATGCCATATTTATAATCGGCAACAGGGCTAAACTATTTGGTTTAACAGAAACCGGAATAATTAATCTTAATTAGGACTTTCGCAAGATTATTTATAGTCCACCTGCGGAGGGAGCAAGGGGGATGGTTTACAGTGAAGTTGTTTAGCATTTTTAAGTTGGATGAACCTTTGCCCTTGCTGTGTGTTTTCACCAGCAAGTAGTTTGGCAGAAGTTTTAGAATTGGCGGTGATAACACCACCAATGGCACCAGAATCTGTTTGAAACGGAAATGCTAAACAACTTCAGTGTTAAAAACTAATTTGCGCAAGTCCTGCTAATAATTATTTCGGAGGTTCAGGATAAAATTCAACCTGCTTTTTTACCGGTTTTAATAATTTATTCCTCTTTAAACTGACGAGAACTTTCTTGTAAATAGTCTAACAATATTCTGTTTTGTTAGAATTACTTATAATAAAGTGGCTATAAGGTTTTAAAATTTAAATATTTATAGCGCAATTTTAGCTCGCATTTTTCAAATTTCAGCATCATATTTATTTATAAAGTTAGAATTTATCAAAAAATAGCTTATTTTAGATTGCAATAAGCGTTGGCAAACCCCCAATTAAATTATTTATGGAACTTCTGGATCGTATAGATGAATCGTCTACCATACCTAAATATTTACAGGTTGTAAACGCCATTATTTCGGACATAGAAGAAGGCATTTTAAAACACGGGCAGCGCATTCCTTCCATCAACGAAACCAGCGAAATGTATTATTTATCGCGCGACACGGTTGAGAAGGCTTATAAAGAACTGCGCGAACGCGGAATTATTAATTCGGTTAGGGGTAAGGGCAATTATATTTGTCAGAAGTTTTCGGTAAATAAAACCCGGGTGCTTTTGCTTTTTAACAAGTTAAGCACTTACAAAAAAAACATGTATTATTCGCTGCTGCGCACCCTCGGCGAAGATGCCATAGTAGATTTGCACGTGCACCACAACGATGGTAAAGTTTGCGAAGCTTTGATTCAGGAAAACCTGGGCAAGTATAACTATTACGTTATTATGCCGCATTTCTACGAGCACGCCGATACCATTATGCAAACCATTAGCAAGATACCGTCTAATAAATTGCTTTTGCTCGATAAAAACCTGGATAGGTATGCCGGTGAGTGTGCGGCCATTTACCAGGACTTTGAACGGGATATAAATAATGCTTTACATTCGGGCATTGATTTATTATACAAATACGAAAAACTGGTAATGGTTTACCCCAAAGATATTCCGTATCCCATTGAAATTGTAAAAGGATTTCAGCGGTTTTGCCAGGAAACTTCTTTTGCTTGCAGCGTAGTAGATGGCATTGATGAAGAAGCCATTACCGAAAAAACGGCCTTTATTGTGCTGGAAGAATCGGATCTGGTAGATTTAATAAAATACGCGCGGGTTAATAATCTGGAACTTGGCCAGGACTTGGGCATTATTTCGTACAACGATACCCCTTTAAAAGAAATATTAGCCAACGGCATTACCGTTATTTCCACCGACCACGAGAAAATGGGTGAAACGGCCGCTTACATGATTATTAATAAAAGAAAAGGAAAAATTCGCAACCCATTTACCCTTATCCGCCGCAATTCGCTTTAGTTTATTTTATAGAGCGAATATTTATTTTAAAATCACCAGCCCTGCCGTACCTCTACAGCGGGGCTTTTGTTTTCTGTTGATTAAAGCGGCTATCTCTTAATATTTAGTTTGTCGGGGTACTTGTTTACCTAGCTCCTAATATTGATCTCCAATATTTTATAAGTTTTGTTTTAGCTTTTGGGCTACTTCCTGCGGTGTCAGATCCACGGCTACCATGGTGCCCCGGTTATCGAACAAAATATTAAACGGAATATCCCGGATACGGAATCTTCTATATTCGTCCGCATATTTGCCTTTCAACTCTGATACCTGCCGGAAAGTTAGGGCTTCGTCCGCAATGGCCTGCGTCCAGGCGCGGTAATCCTGGTCGAAGGAAACCGCAATTATTTCGAAGCCTTGTTTTTGGTGTTGCTGATAAATTTTCTGGTATTCCGTCATTTGCGAGCGGGATGGCACATTCCAGGAAGCCCAAAAAGTAAGCAACGTATATTTATTCTGGTTGAATATTTTTTTTACATCCAGTTCTTCCTGATCGGGCGTTTTTCCTTTTAAGTAAGTAATGCTGCTGCCCACCCAGTGCTGTTTATATTTGGCCGGTTTGTCGGGCAGGTTAAGTTTGCGGGCTAAAGCTTGCCCGTAGAAAGTAATTTGCTTGCTCAAAGGCAAAGCTTTAAAATAGCGGTAAAAACGGTAATTAGTGGTTTTTTCGTGGTGGTTTTCCAGCATGGCCAGAATAGTCACTTCGGACTGCGGGTGTTGCCGGATAAATAAATCGGCAGCATAAGCCTTGTACAGCGAATATTTATAAGGCACCTGTTGCACCGAATCGGCCCAGGCATTTATTAATTTGGGGTTACCCGAGTCGTAAGTAGACCGGAAAGCCGTGTACGTTTCTTTTTCCTTTTTTAAATAAGCTACCGTTAAGCTATCTTGTAATAAAAGAAATTTGGTTATGTCGGCTTGCACTGGCGAAGAAGAAGTTACGCTGATTTTGTCGAAAGCACCAGTTCGCCCGGCTGGGAGTAAATTGCTTTGGAACCGCTGAAGTTTGCCGGGCGCTAAACCATTTGCATCAGCCGTTAGGTGTATTAATTCGGCGGGCAAATAAACAATAGCTACCATGGGTTTGCCGGTTACTTTATCCTTAATGTGTACCTCGTAAAAGCCGGCCTGCGTGGTACGCCCCTTCAGCGTAAACCGGTTATTTTTAACTGAATCGAGCCGGATAGGGGTTTGTTCCGCAAATTTGTATTGGTTAAAGTCGTAGAGTTGTAGTTTTACCTCACAACCTTCGCAGTTAGCCACCTCGCCGGTAATTTTATAGCTGCGGCCCTTTAAATGCTTTACTTCCTGCTGACACGAAGCAAAGCCCATTAATACCAACACAAGAAGCAGTATATTTCTTTTAATTTTCATTAAATCTGAACCCACCTATTTGTAAAACCATAAAGTAAGAAATATTTGTAAAAAGGCCATCCTAATCTTAAAATGGAATGCTAATATTATATGCTGCTTTAAAAAGTAAAAGTTTTGTATCAACCTTAGCATATTTCGGTTTAAAACTTAATTTTTATATCACAAAATAGGAACGGCCGGTTTTATTTTACAGGATACAACAGGATAAATAAAAATTAATGATTTCATAAATAATACAAAACATACAACTCAGATGCAGCGATTTGCTTTTAAAATGAAATTGAAACCTGGTTTTGAGGCAGAATACCAGAAACGACACAACGAAATCTGGCCCGAACTGGCGCAATTATTAAAAGAAGCCGGCGTAAGCGATTATGCAATATTTCTGGATGAAGAAACTAATACGCTCTTTGCTGTGCAAAAACAAGCCGGTCAATCGTCGCAGGATTTGGGCAGCACCGCCATTGTGCAGAAATGGTGGGCTTACATGGCCGATATCATGGACACCAACCCGGATAATTCGCCGGTAACGGTGCCTTTAAAAGAAGTATTTTATTTACCGTAACTTTCGCGGGTAAGCTTTTCTATTGTTTTGTGCCACCTGGCTTTACTGCTTAATATTTTATTTTGATGATTTCTAATCGTAAAATTTTTCTGGCCCTGGCGCTTTGCGGCTCCTTGTTAACCAACTGCCGTCCGTCGCAAAACAACAGCAATATTACCAATGCCAAACCGGCCGTAGCCGCGAATAATGCCTGGCCCGAAATTAAAAAAGAAAACCGCCCCTGGACCCGCTGGTGGTGGATGGGCAGCGCCGTAGACGAGAAAAATATCAATCGGTTGTTAGGTGAATATGCGCGGGTCGGTTTGGGCGGCGTAGAGATAGCCCCTATTTACGGCGCCATGGGCCACGATAGCCGCTACATTGAGTTTTTATCGCCGCAATGGATGCAAATGCTGGATTTTACGGTTAAGAAAGCCGGCGACCTGGGCATGGGCGTAGACATGACACAAGGCACCGGCTGGCCTTTTGGCGGTCCGCAGGTAAAGCCGGCCTACGCCGCCTCCAAGCTGATTATTCAAAAATATTCCTTAAAAGGTGGCCAATCGTTAGCGGAAAATATTAGCGTAAATGATGCCAAACAGCAAGAACTGGGACCAATATTGCAAGCTGTGATGGCCTACGGCGACAAAGGCGAAATATTAAATATTACCGATAAAGTTAGCGCCGCCGGAAAACTGAACTGGTTGCCCAAAACCGGGAACTGGCAAATTTAAGCAGCTTTCAACGGTAAAACCCGGCAAATGGTGAAAAGAGCGGCACCCGGCGGCGTTGGTTTTACCCTCGACCACCTGAATAAAGACGCGGTTACGGCTTACCTGGAACGCTTTAACCCGGTATTTGGCAACCAGAACCACGGGGTACGGGCCTTTTACAACGATAGCTACGAAGTTTACGGTGCTGACTGGACACCTTCGTTTCTGGAAGAATTCCGGAAGCGCCGGGGCTACGATTTACAGCCTTATTTGCGGGAACTGACGAGTGAAGAGAAAACCGAAAATATTGCCCGCCTGAAAGCGGATTACCGCGAAACCATGAGCGAAATGGTGTTGGAGAATTTTACGCGCACCTGGACGGGTTGGGCGCACCAGCGTAACAGCCTTACTAAAAACCAGGCCCACGGCTCGCCGGGCAATTTATTAGATTTATACGCGGCGGTTGATATTCCGGAAGGTGAAACGTTTGGCTCCAGCTATTTTCCCATTCCGGGTTTGCGCCGCGACAGCGCCGATGTCCGCAACGTAGATCCGGACCCGATTATGTTAAAATTTGCTTCGTCGGGTGGGCATGCTTCCGGTAAAAACCTGGTTTCTTCCGAGACTTTTACCTGGCTGGGCGAACATTTTAAAAATTCGTTTTCGCAGTGCAAACCCGAAGTAGAGCAAGCTTTTCTGGCCGGCGTGAACCATGTTTTTTACCACGGTGTAACGTATTCGCCGGAAGATGTGGCCTGGCCGGGCTGGTTATTTTATGCCTCGCTTAATTTAACGCCGGCCAATAGTTTGTGGCCGCATTTCCGGGGCCTGAACGATTATATTGCCCGTACCCAATCGGTGTTGCAGGCAGGCAAACCCGATAACGAACTGGCTATTTACTGGCCGGTTTACGATTTCTGGAACCAACCCGAAGGCCGCGAACGCCTGATTACAGTACACGCTATTGACGAATGGTTGCATCCCACGCCGTTCTACAAACAAGTTAAAAATTTAATGACTACGGGCTACTCGCTCGATTTTGTTTCGGATAAAATGCTGGCCGCCGCTGAGGTAAAAAATGGAAATATCCAGACCGCCGCTACTGCGCCCACGCATAAAGTTTTGCTGGTACCGCAGGCCAAATACATGCCGGTAAGTACCTTCGAAAATATACTCAAACTAGCTAAAGCCGGCGCTACCATAGTAATAGAACAAATGCCCGAAGATGTGCCGGGCCTGCACGATTTAACTAACCGGAGACAAAAGTTAAAAGCATTAATCAATTCGCTGGCGTTTACAAACGCGGGTAACGGCCTGCAAACGTTTAAAACTGGTTCCGGACAAATTTTGCTCACGAAAAATATACCTAAAGCCCTGGAAACAGTTGGCGTAAACCGCGAAGCTTTAACCGATGCTGGCCTAAAATTTATCCGGCGCGAAATTCCGGAAGGCAAATATTACTACCTGGTAAACCACACGGCCAAACCCATTGATACAACCATTCCTTTAAATTCCGAAGCCCCATCGGTAGTAATACTAGACCCGCAGAGTGGCCGGGCCGGCTTAGCAATAGCTAACAAAGTTCAAAATAAAACCAACGTTCGGGTGCAATTGCAATCCGGGGAAGCTTTAATATTAAAAGCTACGACTACGCCCGCTAATAACATAACGGCCTGGCAATATTTAGATAATCCTAAGCAAGTGCAGGAAATAAAAGGCGAGTGGGCGCTGCATTTTACGCAAGGCGGCCCGGATTTACTTGCCGACCAAAGACTAAAGCAACTCGTATCCTGGACCGCCCTGCCGGATAAAAAAGCCGAAGCATTTTCTGGCACCGGTGCATATACCATTACCTTTAATTTGCCCAATAAAAACGCCGGCGAGTACCTGCTGGATTTAGGTAAAGTAAACGAGAGTGCACGGGTTTGGCTGAATGAACAGGAAGTTGGTATTTTGTGGAGTATTCCGTTCCGGGCCCGGGTAGGGCAATATTTAAAGCCCGGTAAAAATACCTTAAAAGTTGAAGTAGCTAATTTAATGGCCAACCGCATCCGGTACATGGACCAGCAAAAAATAGAATGGCGGCGTTACCACGAAATAAACTTTGTAAATATTAATTACAAACCATTTGATGCTTCGGTCTGGAAACCCATGCCATCCGGGTTATTGGGGCCAGTAACGTTAACCGGTTACAGCAAGCAAAAGCAGTAAGGATGAAAGAGAGATAAAGAAGAGTTATGAACTCCAAGATTTATCTTTAATTATTCCCAGATATACGCTTGTTTTTCAGTAGGGGCTCCTACCCAGGTCTGTGCCCTCACAGACCTGAAGGATTGCTGGTGTTAATGGCTTTCTTTCGGTTTGTGGGGGCACAAACCGAGGATTGGCCCTATCTAAATTGAAACTTAGGTAATAAATCAATTATTGACATGCAGCTTACAGATTCTTACGTATTTTTAGCTTCAAAATTTGATTAATGGAATATTTCCTGAGTTGTGACTGGGGTACTTCGGCTTTCCGGTTGCGGTTGGTTTCGGTACCCGAATTAAAAGTAATAACAGAAGTAGTTTCGGAGAAAGGAATAGCCGCGACTTACCAAAGCTGGCGCGAAGCCCAAAAACCAGATCGGGTAATATTTTATCTCGGCATTATCCTGGAACATATTCAACAGCTCGAAAAAAAAATAAGCTTGCATTTAACGCAGGTGCCGGTTGTAATTTCCGGAATGGCCTCTTCTACAATTGGTATGCTGGAGTTGCCGTACCAGGAACTGCCTTTTGGCTTGGATGGGGCCGGCTTGCAAACGCAATATTTAAAAGCAACGCCGGATTTTCCGCATCAGGGAGTATTGGTTTCGGGCGTAAAAAGCGCCCACGATGTAATGCGGGGCGAAGAAACCCAGTTACTTGGATTACTTACCGAAGATCCAGCAATAGGGCAGGAGCAGGTTTTTATTTTTCCGGGTACGCACTCCAAACACATTTGGGTAAACAACAACAGCGTTACCGGTTTTAAAACTTACATGACCGGGGAAATTTTTGGTTTACTAGCGCAAAAAAGTATTTTGAGTGCCACTGTTGCCCCCGCTGAAAACCCGGAAGAACCAGCCCTGGCGATTGCCTTTAAACAAGGGGTAACAGATGCCGTGGGCACTAATTTGCTGCACGCAGCTTTCCGGGTCCGGACGAATAATTTATTTGGTAAATTAAACCCCCAGCAAAATTTTAGCTATTTAAGTGGGTTAGTAATTGGCACCGAGTTGCAGGATTTAGTAAATAGCAATGGCCAGCTTTATTTAGTAGCCGGCCACGCCTTACAAAAATATTATAGCTTAGCGCTGCAGGCGCTAGGGCTTACGGAGCAAATGCAGACTTTTCCGGCCCAATGGGTAGACGAAGCCGTGGTGCGGGGGCAATTTAAAATATACCAACGTTTAACAGACTAGTAATTATGAGCCAGCATTTTTCCCAGGAAAGATTTAATAAAGTACCGGTAGTAGGCATTATGCGGAATATGCCGCCGGAGCATACCGAGGCTCTGGCCGCGTGTTACGCTACCGCCGGCTTAACTACTTTAGAAATAACCATGAACTCGGCGGGCGCACCCGATACAATTGCCTGGCTCGTAAAAAATTATGGCGACCGCCTGAATATTGGGGCTGGTACCGTATGCGACCAAACTGATTTGGAAAAAGCATTAACCGCCGGTGCCCAATTTATTGTAACGCCCATTCTGGACGAAGAAGTAATCCGGGCCTGCGTAGCCGCCAATATTCCGGTTTTTCCGGGCGCTTTTACGCCCACCGAAATATACAAAGCCTGGAAGCTGGGGGCCACTATGGTTAAAGTTTTTCCGGCCACTAAACTAGGCCCCGAGTTTATAAAAGAATTATTGGCGCCGCTGCCTTACCTGAAATTACTGCCTACAGGAGGCCTTAACCTGCAAAACTTCCGGGAATATTTTAAAGCCGGTGCGCAAGGCGTAGGTATCGGGAGCGGGTTGTTTCCGGCTGAGTTAATAAATAATAACCGCTGGGACGATTTAAAGCAACTTTACGAGCAGATTGTACAGGAAGTATCGGCGTGTGTTGTGCCCGCTTAAAAGCAAATATTCCCCTAACTCCAAAATCAGGGACTCATTAACTGGCCCATGAAAATAATGGCGTTGGTAGATTTCTCGCGGATTAGGAAAATAAACGGCCGGTCAATCATGATGGTAGGCGGGGCCGAAGTTGGTACAGTAATAGCGGTTGTGACGGCGGCGGCTTCGGTGCCTTCTTCATTTACCACCACAAAAGTTTTTTGCGCTAGCTCACTAAGCTTGGAGCCCTGGCCTCCGGTTAACATGCGGCTAAAATTGGCTTTATCCGAGAAAGCTTCGCCCATTCCTAATTGCGTTAAGGCATCGTTCAGCTTATTCCCGTATTCAATCTTAAACCTTGGCATGCGCAGCACCATGCGGGTCGTGTCAGATTTGTTCAACCAGTCGTTTAGCTGGGTGTTGCTCAGGGTTTGGCTCAGGTTAGTAATCGTAACCAGATCGTTCGGCATTACCAAAGTCATGCTAAATTGCGTGTTGCCGTACGGAATATCAAGCACGGTTTTATCGGTATCGTGGTAGTAAAGAAATTTGCCGCCGTACCTAATCATAAAATCGGCTAGCATCGTACTGCCATCTGCTTTGCGGAAATTGCCTTTCCGGGTTCCGTGGGTTTCGAAAGGATACGTCCAGGTGGCTTTAAAGTAAATAGCATTTATCAGCAGCATAACGGCATCTTCCGGAATATTTGTAACTACTTTATCTATTTTGCCCTGGGTTTTTTCCTTCGCCCAGTTGTTCATCGTATTTTTAGTTTCCGGCGCATTAAAATCCATAGCCTGCACGGTAGCGCCAAAATAATTTTTGTTTAGTTGTACAAAGTCGGGCTGTAATTGCCAGATTTGGTCGTACCAAAGGGCGTTAACCGAAGTAAAGGTTACAGTCTTGTCCTGGGTATCTAAAGTAGCCTGTAGTTCCTTAAATAATTGGTTAATTTCCGCATCGGTTTGCTGGCCAAAGTCCAGGGTCTTGCGCATGGCTTCTTTAGTAGTGCCATCGGCGCCATTAAAAACCATGGTAAGTACCGAAGAAAGGCCTAACGGTGAAATAAACAGATTCTGGTCTGGTTGCTTATTACGAAGCGCCGCAAAAAGCCGGAAAGTAAAATTATTGGCACCCGTTACGAAAGAACTTTCCTGAATGGGCGGGCGCGGTTTTTTAGGTGGTTCTTCTGGTTGCGGCGTGGGATTTTCGGTTTTATCCGGCGGATTTTCTGTTTTCGGATTTATTGTTTCCTGCTGACACGAAATTAAAAGAATGGCGCCGGTTAGAGCCGCTATAATTGTTTTAGAGAAGTTTATTTTCATGAAGATACAGGTTAATTCTAAAAGGCTAAGCGTACTCTTTTCTCCCGGAGGAGATTTCTCCCAAAGGAGCTTACTCAAACCCTAAAAATCTGATGGCAACTAATTTTACCGGTAACCTATTTTTACACCTAAAAGCAGGTGAAAAGTCTGGATTTAGTTTAACCCATAAACTTTATTTATTTTGAAATATTGATGTGATTATAACAACTGAAAATATAACAATTAAGATACAAAATATAATATTAATTTTTGCATTATCCTAATCCGGTCAGGTTCGTAAAAACAGCCATGCCCGCACCACCGCCTTTAATTTTAACGCTGCAGTTAGATGAACCGGCTTTTGCCTTTTTTAATGCCTTACGTAAAAAGCATTTTCCTGCCAATATTAATTACCTGGATGCTCATTTAACTTTGTTTCATCATTTGCCCAATAATAGTGCAATACCCGAACTGCTGGAAAAGGTAGCCAGGGAGCAAAATATTATGCCGCTAGAAATTACAGCAGTAATTAAGTTAGGCCGGGGGGTGGCGTATAAAATAGAAAGTGAAGTTTTAAAGCAACTACAGGAATATTTAAAAAAACAATGGCAACCCTGGCTAACTCCCCAGGACCAGCAAGGCTTTCGGCCCCATATAACCGTGCAAAATAAAGTAGCAGTAGAAACGGCCAGGACTTTGTACGAACAACTATCCGCCAACTTTCAGCCTTTTACAGCCGCAGGCACGGGGCTTAGTTTATGGGAATACCACGGTGGCCCCTGGCAGAAGGTGCGGGATTATGATTTCCGGCCTAGTACTCCGCCAAATTAAAAATTATGAATTATGAATTATCATCAACTCGACCAATATTGTCTTATTTAATGGATAAGTTTTATAAATATTAATCTGGAGAAGCACTAGTTAGCTAATGCCGCTCTAAACCCAATTCAGAAAATAGGAATTAAAAATATTGCTCCAGGCACCCCAGGTTGTTTTAGTGGCTGCGTGCGTAGCTAAAAATTAAGGCTGCTGCGTGCCTGTGCCGCAACAAACTAAAAAATATATGATCCCAACATGACCCAGCAGAACAATTCCTTATTCCTGGCTGGCTACCTTTAATATTGCCACTGTAGCTTTATTATTTTTACCATTATAATACCAAATAGTATCAGCTATCTTGCATAGATTTGCTCTCTGTCATTTTGAAAAAATCTATTGTTTAGATGTTCTTACAGGCAACTAGCGTTAAAAGGTATATTGCCTACTTGATTTTCTAACCAAAAGGTCCTTCCATGATGACAAAAATAAAGGTGCGTTTTATGGAAGGTAATATTTACTATTTGGTATAATTTGCCGAAAAAGCCTAGTGCACATAACTGCCATCCTGAACAAAAAAGAAGCTTCGGGAAATAAATTAAAAATACTAATCTAAGGGCTTACAGACGTAAAAAGGTAAAATATTAGGTACTAAAAATTATTTAGTACTTACCAATCTGCGCGAGCCAGGTCGGAGGCTCTGTTGGGGTTTAAAACCTTCTTTAAAATTTTTTATTCTCCACTTCCAGAGCAGGAACCCAGTTATAGATAGCAGGGGCGCACTAATGCCAATAAAACAAAATAATAACTTAATTAGCCAGTTACCAAATTCAAGGAAATGGATGGAATGCGAAATGCTGTCAAGTTTAGTTTTGGTTTCGGCAGCAGGGTTTAATTTAAGGTTTAGTATTGCGCCAGTTTTTGCATCAAAAGTAGCAGCATTGTAAAATTGGCTGTAGTAAAAAGGTTGCCCGCTTACAAAGCCATTAATGGTTAAGGGTTGGTTTTCGGCTTTGGGGAAGCGCATGTAGGTAGGCCGGAAATCCGGATGCTGCGTTTTTAATTTTATTAACGCCTGATCGATGGAAATAGCAATGGGCGGACTGGCCGCGGATTTGGCCGGAGTACTAGCCGCTATAAAGCCGTTCGCCATAATGCCGTAGCTGATCCACGCGCCTGTTAGCACCATTAATAAATTCAGGAGCAGGGCCCAAACGCCTACAAACCGGTGCAGGGAAGAAGCAAAAGACCGCTTGGTTTTGGTGCTGAATCCTACCCGGAACAGCAGCATTTTTAAAATTACTTTCCGGTAGGTAATTACCCCGGTAACAAGCGAAATCAGGAAAATTAAGCCCGTTATAAAAACCATTATTTTACCCGGTAAGTTGGCGTGGAAAGAATAATGTAGGGTTAGCAACCAAGTGGTTATGGTTTTATGCGAATCTAATGTGGCTAAGATTTGGCCATTAGCCGGATGCGTAAATACCATTAAACGCTCTTGGGGCCGGCGTAAACTAAATATTAAAGTTTCCTGCGGATTATCTGAGAATCGCTGCAGCCGAATTTCCCAGTTCTTATATTGGCTGGTGATGGTGCGATAAGCTTTGTCGATATTTACCGGAGCCTGGTTGTTTACCTCCCAATATTTATGGTGTTCCCAAGCTTCTAGTTCGTGGTTAAAAACCAGCACCGCGCCCGTAAGTCCCATTACAAAAATAAACAGGCCGGCCACCAAGCCGCACCACTTATGTATTTTGTAAACTTTTTTACCGATGGGGTTACGCATACATTTAAAGCCACTACCTAGCGGCAGCGACTATTTTGTAATTATAAATTAACAGTTACACTTAAATTGTACCGGATGCCATTGCCGCGGGTATATTCCATGTCGCGGCCATAAAACTGCGCCACCGGATTGTAGTAGCGGGTGTTAAATAAATTCTCAATACCCAGGTTCAGGCGGGTAGTTTGGTTTAAGCGGTAAGCCGAACTCAGGTTAAATAAATTGAAGCCGGTTATTTTGCCTTCGCCGTAAGCGTACCGTCCATTAGCTCCAGGGTTAAACCGGTCGCGGGCGCCTGAGAAAATATAATCTACCCTTAAATCTAATGCTTTTATGGGGGTTAGTTTAATATACGAGGTTACTTTGGGCGGCGCAATGCGGGTAGAATTTAAATATTTGTCTTCTCCGTCCTGCGTATCGCCATCGTTGTTGCCATCGGTTTTGCCTTCTACAAAGGCGTAGCTACCACCCACCGATAAAAACGACAGCGCGTTGTAATTTAAAGCCAGTTCATAACCCTGTATGCGTTCGGGCAAGCGTTGCGTTACAAATATACCGTTTTGCTCTACCAGATTAGCGCCCAGCCGCGAGGTGCTTAGGTAGTAAACCGCTTCGAAATTAAGCTTTTGTATATCGGTATTAAAGCCGGCTTCGTAGTTGTTTACAATAACCGGTTTCAGGTTTAATTGCTGAATGGTATTTTCATTAGCTGATCTTAAAATACGGCCCAGTTCAAAAATAGAAAACCCTTGCGAGTAGCTTACATAAGGTTTAAAAAAGTTATATTTAATGTAGCGCAAACCGGAGTTGAACGTTAGGGCATTGTAATTCAGTTTGCCACCTTTTACCGCAAGCGAGCCGGCATTATTTGGGCCAGTGGCTAAGGTTTGGTAGTCGTCTACATCAATCGAAATATTTTCGTAACGTACGCCGCCTTTAAAAACCAGATTGTTGAACAATGTAGTATTAAGCTGTGCATAAGGCGCCTGGTTTTGCATATTCATTTCGGGCGCCCACACGCGGCCATCTACCAGTGGTTGAGCCGTAATATCATTTAAAATATCAACCCCGTAGGTAATAGTAGCATCTAAGTTGGGCAAGGTAAAGGGAGTAATAAAATTAGCGCGTAAGCCTTTTTTATCTGATTCTATAACGGATTGGCCGCCGCCGTAAAAAAAGCTGTCGAAGCCGTAAATGGTTTTAAATTTCTGGAAATAAGCATTGGCCTCCAGGTCGGTTTTACCGAAAATACCTTTAGCGGTGTAGACTAGTCGGCCGTTGTGGTTGTAGCGGGTGCCCTGTTCTTCGCCCAACACTTCGCCTTTTACCCCAATAGTGGGCGTTTCGCCGTATTTACCAACCTGGGCTACATAATCGGAGTTTTGGCGAGAACCAAAATAATTATACATTATTTCTAGCCGATGATCCGGGTTAATGTTGTAGCCTACTTTGGCAAAGCCATTATAGGTTTTTGTTTCGCCCAGGCCATAATAAGGCGAGATAACTTCGCCGGCCGCATCTTTAAACACGCCGGTTTGGTCGTACAAACCCGAAACTACGTAATCTACTTTATTTACCTGTCCGTAGAACTGCTGCGAAAACCTACCCCCTAATGAATTTTTTATTCCCACCAGATTGCCCGTACTGCCCAGGGTAGTAGTAGAATTAAACTTTTTACCGGTTTCGGGCCGCTTGGTAATGTAATTAATCAAACCACCATCGGCGCCGTTGCCAAAAATAGAGGTAGAGCCTTTTATTACTTCAATGCGGTCTATTACTGCGGGATCAATGCTCCGGATGTCGCGGCTACCGGCCCGCAGTGGCGTAGATTGCGGAATGCCATCTATTAAAACCAGCAGATTGCGGCCTCTTAAAGTCTGACCCACGTTGGAGGTGGTGTTGTTCGCAAAGCCCAAGCCCGGCACCGACCAAGTTAGCATATTGCTTAGATTGGGATTAATACTGGCTTGCGTCTGAATTTCGCGGGAGTTCAGAATGGTAACTGATACCGGCGTTTCGCCCAGCGTTTCTTTCGCCCGGCTCGACGAAATAATTACTTCGTTTAACTGACTGTAACCGGGTTTTAAATTAAAAATTTGGGAGATGCTGGCATTGTTGCTAACCGTTACCTGAGCGGTAGCAGTTTCGTAACCTACCGCATTTACCTGCAAGGTATAAGTGCCATCTTGCAGGTTAAAAATATTGTAATCGCCGTTTTTAGCAACCGGTACTACTACCAATGAATTTAAAATTCTGACCACACTACCTTGCAGGGGAGCGCCCTTTTCGTCGAAAACCTGACCACTGATAATATTGCTCTGCTGGGCGAATACAGCAGAACTGAACCAGAAAAAAGAAATGGTGGCAAGTAGTAAACCTTTCATTATTTAGAATATTTGTAAATAAGCACAAAGCTACAAGCCAAAACTTACTTATCAAGAATAATTCTAAATAATTTCGATCTATAAAATATAAATCCGCAGAAGGTTATTTTAAAGGGTTATCAGCTTATACCATACTTGGCTGTTTGGGGTGGTTTTATCTGTATAGGCCACTATTATTGCTGATTCCGCTACCTTTAAAATAACCGGGTGCGTAGCCGAAATGCTGTCGGGGGTAAGGTGGGTATTGCGGATTATTTGGCCTTTGCCGTCGCGGATTTGTAGACCTATGCGGTTATTCAGGTTATTTGGTTGCTGGGTTTGCTCATCCCAAACAATGGCTAACTGCTCTTGGTTGAAGGTGCAAATTTGGGGGTGTTTGGCCGAGGGTACATTGCTTACAATTTCGCGTTGCGAGAAGCCTTGTTTATCGGGTTTGCGGCAGTAATAAACGCCGCTGCCACCGCCCATGGTATACCAAACAAAATGCAGGTTGTTGTTGGTAGCCGTCATGGCCGGGCCAGAATGGGGGCATCCGTCAATTGCCCAATTATCGGCGCTAATGCGCTCCGGTTCCGAAAAGCTTTTGCCGTTGTCCGGCGAAACCAGGTGCATCATGTCGCGCACGGTGCCGTTAATGATACCCCGGTAAACCGCGTGTAAATTGCCGGTTGCATCTACAAATAATTTGGTGCGGCAGCACTGGCAGAGCTGTTGGTCTATTACCTTTTCGTGCTTAAAGCCGGCGCGGCCTTGTGTGCTGGCGTAATACAGCGAGGAACCTTCGGCGGGCGTTTCTTTACGCGAGTCCAGCCAAATAACTGCTACTTCGCCGTTCGGCAATAAAGTCATATCAAAATAACGTTCGTCTATGCTGGCAGCGGCATCTTCAGCAATTTGTTTAGCCGCAGTCCAGGTTTTGCCACCATCAAACGATTGCGTATATTTTACCAAGCCGGCGTAATTATTCTCGGGGTTCGGGTTGTTCACGGCAAACATCGCAATGATGTCGCCGTTTTCCCGGAAAAGTATTTTCGATAAATTTTCGTCGTGCGGGTGTACGCCTTGGGTAGTAGCAATAAATTTAGGATTGCCAAAGGTTTGGCCACCATCCAATGACACTGCATACGCCATTAAAAAATTACCTGCTGTATCCTGGGCCTGCACCCAGCAAAGCACCGGGCGGCCTTGGTGGTCTTGGGTAAGGTACGGGCAGGAGCTTTTTAAATTTGGGCTGGAAATTCTTACTGCTACCGGCGCTGCTTGTTTAAGTGGGCGTTGGCAACTATTAAAGATAAGACCGATAAAAGTTATGTATAAAAGGGTTCGTAAATATTGCATGTTGCTTGAATTACTAAAAACGAAATCGGATTTCTTAAATAAGGGAAATTATTCAGGAGCTTTGGCCGAAAAATTATAAGCCAGGCCTACGTTAAAAGTGCGGGGTATGCCTTGCCGGTAACTTTTGCCGTAAGCAAATTTATCTACGGTGGTGGCATACAACTTATCGGTCAGGTTTAAGGCATTCACCCATACTTCAAAGCCTTTTAGGGTGTAGCCGGTCCGGAAATTAAATAAATCGTATCCTTCGTAATATTCAGAATTGGCGGCATCCATGTAATATTTGCCCAGGTGCTGCCACTCCAGGCCCAGGCGCAAGCCCGGCAAAAAAGCTGGTTTGTAAGTAACTTCCGAATTAGAAATAAACCGGGGCGCGGTAGCCATTTCGTTTTGATTATAATTCGTGCCTCTTTCTATGTAGTCGGTAAATACGTGGCGGGCATTGGTACCGCTAACCCGCAGGTTAAGGCTTTTATGGGGCGCATATTTTAAGGTGTATTCTACGCCCTGGTGTTTGGTTTTGCCGGCATTCTGGTTTTGGTAAGAGCCATCGGGCAGGCGCACCGAAATAATTTCGTTTACCCCGTTGAGTTGGTAAATACTCACATCTAAATAGCCTTTGCTTTGGTTAAAGCTGAGCCAGCCGCCGGCTTCGTAATTGGCGTAAGTAGTTGGTTTAAGCGTGGGTACTTTTACGCCGCGGTACAAATCTGTGATTTGCGGTGGCGCAAAACCCACGCTGTAATTGGCATATGTGCCCAACTGGCTGTTGAGGCTATAAGTGGCGCCTAGCTTCGGCGATAAACTGGTAAAGTTATTTTGCTCGTCTGGTGCGCCGGTAAAGGCATTGGGTGTAATATGATTATCGAAATTATAATCTAGGCGGTCGTAACGCAAGGCTGCTACTAATTTGGCTTTGGGCAGGGGCGATATTTCTAACTGGCCGTAAGCTGCCGTGTTTAGTAAATTTACCGCATAATTGGTGAGTAACGAATCGGTAGGCGTATAGCCGGTATAAACGCCGGCCTGGTTCCGGTCTATGTTTATATAATGGGCCTCGTAAGTGGCCGGACTTTGGTCTAGGCTAAGGCCGCCAATTAATCGGGCATCCAGAAAGTGAAAATTTTTTTTATGCTGCGCAATCAATCCGTAGCTTTTAAAAGCATCGGTATTTATTTCGCCGGCCGCTTTTAAAGGGTTCTGGGCAATATTCCGGATAGCGTAAAAAGGATTTTGTTTAATGGCATTGCGCCGGAAAAATACATTTAAGGTGGTGTTATTAGCAGCATTCCACTGGTGCTCCAGCGTACTCCTAATTCGCAGCGCATTTACTTTACGGTAGGTAAACGTTTGCAGACTTTCGTATTTTTTACCGTAAAATTTAGTGCTGTCCAGGCCGCCGGTCTGGTCGGTGTGGTAATCTATTAAGCTGGCGGTGGTAATAAATTTACTTTTACTATTAATAGCGTAATCGCCGCGCAAGGTAAAGGCCAGTTTATTGTAATCGCTGTGGCTGATAATCCCGTCGCGCTGCGTGGCATAGTAGCCCCCGGCATACAGGCCTAATTTGCCAAACGTATTCGAAACCGCAAAATCGGTTCGTTTATAGCCTTGGTTGCTGGTTTCGGCTTGTAGCTTGGCGGTTAATATTTGCGAAGGCGGCTGCGTTATAAAATTTATAGCGCCGCCAATGGCTTCGCTGCCGTAAAGCGACGATGATGGGCCCCGGATTATTTCCATGGTTTTTAAAGCGGCCATGTTAATCTCGATTAAGGCGTTGTGGTTAAAATCGCCGGTAGTTCTAATCGGAATGCCATCTTCGAGGTACAGAAAAAGGCTGCGGTAACCAATGGGTTGCCGAATAGCCATGGTGTGCTGCTCGTTGCCCAGGTTAACCATATACACCCCGCTTACTTTATTTAATACCTGGTCCAGGGTTACGGCTTTGGTTTCGGTGAGTACCTGTTTGGTAATGGTGCTTATGGCAATGGGGGCTTCGGTGCGGGCTTGCCCCTCGCGGCTCGCCGATACAATTACCTGATTTAACGCACTGGATTGCGGATAAAGCTGAATTAAAAGCTGTTTTTGCCCAATAGGAATTTTTCGGTTGCGATAGCCAACAAAAGAAATGCTAATAGAATCAGTTGGCGAATTGGCGGTTAAGACAAAGCTACCATCGGCGTTGGAGTTAGTACCAGTAGTTGTATTTATTAGCCGTAAATTTACGCCTGGCAAGGCTTCTTTGGTGAAGGCATCTATAACTTTACCTTTTACCGGCACCTGGGCACACGTTACGGAGCAGCATAGCAGCCCGCTGAAAATGCCCATGAATATTTTTTTCATGAAAATTAGATTACAGTTAAATAATTTACCAGACAGCCGGCTTTAAGCTTAAGCCAGACTACCTTCAAAACACCTTAATATTCAGGGTTTAGGCGTTAAAAAATTAGCTTAACTGTAATAGGGGTGGGTGAAATATTACCGATAAATAACCAGCCGTTTGCCCAACCGCATAGTCTGCAAAAAAAGATTTACCTGGTGTAATGGAGGTAAAGTTGCAGGTAAAACCAGGTTGTAGAAATAGAGGAAAATCAATTTTTAAAGTAGGCTGGGTAGATTTACTTTCAGGTTCCGCTGCTTTTTTTAAGTTCTTTTGCAGGTAACAGTGGCCTTCGCAATGTAATTCGGGCTTGCTTTTGTTAATGCAAAGATAGGTCGCAATAAAATCTTTATTTAGCTGGTAATCGAACACAATAAATACCCTGCTGAGGATTTGCATCAGCATGACAAACAGCAATATTATAGCGACGCTACTTTTCAATCCGAAATGGTTTTGCCAAAGGTAAGTATAGCTGAAGTTTAAAGTATATAATTTTACTTATAAATATTTTAAAATTTTCTGAATATTCAAAGAATTAATATTCTATAATATATTAAAATTTAACTTTATAATAGATGCAGCTAATTTCTGGTTGAGTAATTACCGAACACCTGAATATTTAAAGAATAAAGCCGCTGTCTACGCTTAGTTAGAGCTGCTTTAATACATGAGGAATATTTACGATGGCCTTTATTACTTAACCGATTTTACTTCTTCTGAGGTCATCTACAAAGTTTTCATTAGCCTGTAAAAAAGCAAAATTAAAACCTTTGGTTTGGGGTAAATAAAAAGCCTCCCCAAATTTATATCCGGAGAGGCTTTTACTTGTTTAATCAGGCTTAACTACTTTTAAATATTACGATTTCAGTTCCAGTACTACCACTGAGAACGGCGGTAATTTTACTTTAAGCGAGTTGCCTTTCAGGTTTGCGCCTTTAAAAGTAGCTGGTTTTATTTTATTTGGGTTAGCGAAGGTGTTATGGTCCTGCAGGGTTTTAGAAGATAAAATTCGGCCCGAAACCGATTTGAATTTAGCGTCTTTAATATCCAGGGTTACTTCCTGGTCTTTTTTTGCATCAATATTTACCAACGATACGTGTACCAGCCCGTTTTTGTCGCGGGAAGCGGAGGCCGAAACCGCCGGCAGTTTGTTATTGCCGACGCTGTAATCGTTGCTTTTTAAGGTTAAAGGCAGCAAAGAGGCATCCTGGTGCACGTTGTACATTTCCATTACGTGGTAAGTTGGCGTCAAAAGCATTTTTTCGTCTTCGGTTAAAATAACGGCTTGCAGCACGTTTACGGCCTGGGCCAGGTTTGCCATCCGCACGCGGTCGCAGTATTTATGGAAAATATTAAGGGTAGTGCCGGCGATCATGGCATCGCGCATGGTATTTTGCTGGTACAGGAAGCCGGGGTTGGTACCTGGTTCTACTTCGTACCAGCCACCCCATTCGTCCACTATCAGGGCTACTTTTTTCTGCGGGTCGTACTTGTCCATAATGGCGGTATGCTTCTGAATTAATTCATCCATAAACAAAGCGCGCTGCATGGTGGTAAAATATTGCTGCTCGTTAAAAGTAGTAGAAGGGCCTTTTTTATCCCAATCAATTACCGAATAATGGTGTAGGGCTACGCCTTCTATTAAGCTTTTAGGAATATTTTTCATCAGCACCTCAGTCCAGTTATAATCGGCGGAGTTGGCGCCGGAAGCAATCCGGAAAAGCCCGCCGGAGTTATTCCAGTCCGATACAAAAGTGGCGTATTTGCGGTATTCGTTGGCATAATAATCAGCGGTCATGTTGCCGCCGCAGCCCCAGGCTTCGTTGCCAATGCCCCAATATTTAACTTTCCAGGGCTCCTGCCGGCCGTGCTGCCGCCGCAGTTTAGACATAGGGCCTTCGCCGCTAAAGTTTACGTATTGTACCCAGTCGGCCAGTTCCTGCACCGCGCCGCTGCCCATATTACCGGCCAGGTACGGCTCGGTGCCCAGCAGTTCGCACATGTTCAAAAAATCGTGGGTACCAAAGCTATTGTTTTCGGTTACGCCGCCCCACCAGCTATTTACAATGGTTGGCCGCTGATCTTTGGGGCCAATGCCATCTTTCCAATGGTACGTATCGGCAAAGCAACCGCCCGGCCAGCGCAGGTTCGGTATTTTTAATTTTTTAAGGGCATCTACCACGTCGTTGCGTATGCCGCGGGTGTTGGGTATTTTGTTGTTGTTTTCGCCTACGTAAAAGCCGCCGTAAATACAACGGCCCAAGTGCTCGGCAAAATGCCCGTAAATGTGACGGTTAATGGTTTTGTCGGGGCTGGTTTGTACCGATAGTTCGCCGGAGTTTTGGGCAAACGAGGTAAAACTACAAACCAGGAAAAAGGAAAGTAAAAGTTTTATTTTCATGGGGGTGGTTGGGTTGGTAATAATTATAGTACAGTTTTTCTGGTAAATGGATGCTGCTGGTTTAAAGGATTAACTTATTAAGTTATACAATTTTTGTTTATAGATGTATAAATTACACTTATAAAGATAAAACAAGACGCTTATTCCGAACAAGAATTATCTTAATTATTTTTTAAGCCAACCGAAATTGATAAAAAACTTGAAAACGAAAATTAAAATATACAGGATAAAAATAGAAGGTACCAACTTTATTTAGAGATGCTTATCTTGATAAAAATGCACTTTTAACACTAGTAGTTGCCAAAATCAGAATTTTGCCTTATTGTATTCCGGTTGGCGGGCATATGAAAACAAAAAAGCCGTACCCTTAGGTACGGCTTTTTTGTAAAGAATTGCTTATATAGTAAAACTAAACTAGTTTAACATTAATCGCGTTTGGTCCTTTTTGTCCTTGTTTTACATCAAACGTTACTTCATCATTTTGTCTGATTTCGTCAACCAAGCCAGATACATGCACAAAGTATTCGTTTTCTGAATTTGTTTCTTTAATAAAACCGAATCCTTTCAGGTCGTTAAAGAATTTTACTGTTCCTTTTATCATTTTGTAATTTGTTATATCCCTTCTACAGAAAATCAGTCGTAACAGTTCATTCTGATGCTAAATAATAATTACTGAAGTTTTATAATTTTTATTTTTAAAACACCTTGTAACGGAGAACGGCTTTTTAAAATTATTGGATTGCGTTATTTCAAAACTTTTGCGGCTCGCCGGAATGATGCTTTAACGGGGCCTTGATATTTAGTTAGCAGCCGTTAAACCAAATTTTTTGCTTAAATATTCCTTTGTAAATATTTAAGATTAAAATTCTGGAGAGCCGGGTCCGTAAGAAGCAAAGTATGATTTGCGCAGAAAGCAATCCTAAAAAGATTAACCTTTTAAGATAAAATTTGCTAGATTAGCAAACTGTTCCTTGCAAACGCCGGGCTAAACCGCACTTATAAAGTTAGGGTGCATTGGTTTTAACCATTTAATCTGGAATGTTTTAAGTTAAGCTTAAGTAGTTATAAGCCCTTATTGCTTCTTTTTTAAAGCTAAAGTTTGGGATAAAGGCCTAACTGAAATTTAACTTAAATATTCCTTTTATGAAGTTACCAGAAAATTACCTCGATCTTACCTGTATTTTGTTATCGCATTTGTTAACAGAACCAGCGCCGCATAATAATCTGGCCTTACGCCAACAGCTTACCGAGAAAATTAAAGCCGAAGATTTTGGAGAATTAATTGCTTACGCTTTAAAGCAAAATTTAATTTATATAAATAATATGCCGGGCAGCAAAGCGTATTTGTTAACCACCAGCGGCAAAAGTTTTATTCAGAAAAATACTGCTGCTCGTTAAAAGCGGCAATATTTTACCTTAAATATTCATCTGCTGCTCCCCAAGTTTCGTAAAGCAGATTAGTTTTTGAGCTAAAAGCAAATTTACTGATTCTAAAAAAGAAAAATTATATTCAGAAGAAGGACTGGTGGTGTTAAGCTGCCAGTTCTTTTATTTTTTAAACTTATTATACACTGCCTGCAGCGCTGCTAAAAACAATGCTGTTGTTGCCCTGAAAGCTTAAATATTACTTTAAATTTAAATATTAGCTTTAGTTTTATGCAGAAAGAATCTCATACCAAATCCAGGTTACTGACTTATTTAGCCATAACCTTCATTTTTCTTCTGTTTATTGCCTTGGGCATTTATTTATACATTTCAAAATAGCCCGGCAATATTTAAGGTAGCTTTAAAGATTAATATGGGCTGATTTAAATAAAGTAAAATAGGTTTAACTATTTACCTGTAATATACTTTGAGCCTAATTTTATTGAATTTTAAAGTTAATTCTAAACAAGTTATACCAAGTAGTATTAAAGGTCTTCCATCCCTGATAATATATATTCTTTCCTGCCCACCCGTCATTCGTCTGCCTAGAAAGCGTTACAGGTAAATGCCAGGTTTTGTTATTACCTGTTTATCTAGCTTAGGCAGAAGATTCTTTTACATGCTGCGAATTATCCTGAATAACTGGCAAGAGATGCTGTTTGCTGGGCTGCTACGGAATACAATATTTACTATTGGGAATTACAGCTTGGCGCAATAATTTTATATAAGCGCGCCGGAAGATAAATATTACCTTTTCGAAATTAATAACAAGGGCTTCTTTAATCTGATTAAAGAAGCCCGTGTTATTTAGATAATTTATTTACGACTTACTGGCTTATGCCCCAAGCGGGAAATTAAATACGAAGCCGGTACCATCGGGGGTGATGCCGTCGATGCGGGCCATACCGGATTTAGATGAACCAAGGGCATTATCCAGTTCTTGCAAGGTATTTACCGGACGGCCGTTTACGCTGGTAATAATGGTGCCGCGGGGAACGCCGGCCATATCAAAAAAGCCACCGTCGGCTACATCCGTAATAACTACGCCGGATCTGAGCCGGTAACGCTGTTTGTATTCGGCAGGCAGCGGCGCAAAAGAAGCGCCCAATTTATTGTGTAAAGCCTGGCCGGAAGCATTATTAGCGGCAACTCGGGTAGCTTCCTCGCCTTGCAGGGTAACGGAAACCTTATCGGTTTTTTTATTCCGCAGGTAAGAAAGTTCTACCTTATCGCCGGGCCGTTGCCGGGCAATGCGTTCTGAAAACTCGGCCGATGAAGTTACCGGTACACCGTTGATGCTTTGAATAATATCGCCGGCTTTTAAACCGGCGGTAGCGGCACCACTGCCCGGTACTACTCCGGTAATATAAACGCCTTTAATATTGGCCGGATTAATACCTTGTTCCCGCAGAATCTGGTCTTCTACGGTGGGGGCCGGAAAATTAACGCCCAAGTAGCCGCGCCTAACTTCGCCGTATTTTCTAAAATCGGTTACTATTTTTTTTACCAGGTTTACCGGAATGGCAAACCCATAACCCGCGTAGCTACCAGTTTGGGAAGCAATTGCGGCATTAATTCCAATTAAAAGCCCGGAACTATTTACCAGTGCGCCACCGCTGTTACCGGGGTTAATGGCCGCATCTGTCTGAATAAAAGACTCAATGGCCGAACTGCCCGCCGCTTGGGTACGCTGCCCGTAATTTTCCTGGCTGGGGCGATCGAGGATACCAATGCTGCGGCCTTTGGCGCTAACAATACCCGCAGTAACCGTAGAATTTAAAGATAAGGGATAGCCTACGGCCAAAACCCATTCGCCTACCTGCACATTATCGGAGTTGCCCATTTCTACAATGGGCAGGTTCTGGCCTTCTACTTTTACCAGGGCCAAATCGGTGCTGGGGTCGCGGCCTATTAGTTTCGCTTTAAAAGCCCGTTTATCGGGTAAAATAACTTCTATATTGGAGGCATTCTCAATTACGTGGTTATTCGTTACAATATAGCCATCGGGGGTAATAAGCACGCCGGAACCGGAAGCCCGGGCTTGCCCGCCCGATTGGGGCGCGCCAAAAAGTTCTTCTAAAGCACTCCGTTGGGTAGCTACATTAGCATAAGTAGTTTTTATATGCACCACCGCCGGCGAAACCATGGCCGAGGCTTTTACAAATTCGGGGTTAGCGGTTACACCATGGGCATCGGTAACATTATTTACAAACCGGACACTTTGTTCGCCTTCGGTATAAAAACCAGCTGGTTCCCGTTTATCGAGGTAGCGGTAACCTGCTATAGCCAATACCGCCGAAAGAATAGAAATAAATAATACAAAACCTATTTTTCTCATCTTACTTAATTGTTTAAAGAGTGCTATCCGTTTTTACATAACCATTGTTGCGCTGTTCTCCGGTTTACATTAAAGCTGTTTCGGAATTTAACGCTTTTTACCGGCTGGCCCGTACCCGGCTATTTTCTGAGTTTATTAAACTTTGTTTTACTTTTACCAAACTTCCGCCATAAACATGCGGGCTTAAGGGTACCTGTTTTTATTATACATGCCTTTGTGCATAAGGTTCTTAGGTTAAATATTTAATATGGTTTAATTAATTTCGGCTGTAAAATAAAAAGATAACCCTGTACAAGTAAAGTACAGGGTTATCTTTTTAACAGTTCTGGTTTCCGAAATAACTTATTTGTTGTAAAAAATAGGATTTAAGGCGTTAGAATTAAACTGGTTAACTGTGCCGGCATCAGCATTAAGGGTTGGTTCGTCGCCGTATACGTGAATGCCGTAGCCGCCACTAAAACTAATTTTTGAATTTTTAATTTGCAGGGAAGAAGCGCTGGATAACGTAATACTGGATTTAATATTGGCGTTTAAGGGCTGACCGCCGGCGTATTTAATATTTACATGTTCCATTTTGTTTTGCGAGTTTCTGGAGTAGAATATAATGCCATTCCAGGAACCTGCCGTTTGATCTACTCCCGTAATGGTTATTGATTTATCGGCGGTACCCACCGCGTTCAGGTAACCATCGCCCACCTCAATGTAATTATTCTGACTTACTTCTATGTTTAAGCCGGGGCTAAGTTTCCAGCCGGAATTAGCCGTAATTAAACCGGTCAAGCGGTAAGGAAATCCGTTTTGTAGCGCTTGCCATACCACCTCCTTGGTTTCCTGAATAGAAGAGCGATTTACTTCGATGGCTTTAATGCCGTGGTTGGCAGTAAACAAGGTAGCGGCATCCAGCATCGGTACATTTTCGGCAGTTAGCTTAATAGGAGAGGCGGTATTATTATCGAATTTATTAGCGGCAAAACCGTACAGAATAGCACCATCGCGCAGGTACAGGCCGTAGCCGTTGCTTTTCGCAATTTCGGAGTTTTTAATAGTTATCCGGGCACCATCCGATACGGTTATGGCTGCTTTTACTTCATCTACCAGGTCAGTGCTGCCGGCGTTTAATATTTCGGTATAATTAAATTCGTTGGCGCTGCTATTGGAGTAAATCATAATACCCGCCCAATAACCTTTCTGGTCTTGTTTGCCGGTAAACCGGATTTTTTTATTCGCTTCACCTTTGGCAATAATTACTCCGTCTTCGTCAATCGAAAAATGGGCATCTTCGGCAAAGGCAATATTTACGCCGGGTTTTACAGTCAGTTCCGCATCAACTCCAATAGAGGCATTCACGAGGTAATCGGGCAGGTTCGGGTCAGCAATCCGGTCTTCGAGCACGGTTTTAACGGTTATGTTGCCCAGCACCAAAGCCGTGGTCGAAGCCGTGGCTTTAACCAGCACTTTGTCTTTATGCGATCCAGTACCGTTGCCAATGGTTAATTCCAGTTCGTAGTCGCCGGCCAAATCGGGCACAAAAGTAGGCGTAGTGGTAGCGGCATTGGTTAAGGTTGCCTGGCTGCCGGTCGGTTTTTGGGTAAAGGCCCAGGCGTACGTAAAAGTTTTGTTTTCGCTGTCTTTAGAGCCGCTGCCATTAAGGGTTACCGTTTGCCCGGTTTGTACGTTTTGGTCGGGTCCGGCATTAGCGGTTAAAGTGGTTTGGGGTTGCGGGTCCGTTTTCTCTTTATCCGGGTCGCAACTAGTTAAAATAAAAGTAAAGGCAAATAAAAGCAGGAATAAATGCTTTAAAGTTTTCATAGTTTTTGGTGTTTTAAGAGTTTAGGTAAATATTTAAGGATTAATTTTTTGTATTGTTTAACCGGGCCTGGTTCCAGAGCCGGTTATGCTTTTCTGTTGTTTTTTATATTTCTGATAGGTCAAAATTACTATCTGCTGAGAGCGGATTTTTGCGCAGAAATCGGTAAAAATAAAATTAAGTAGTACTACGTAAGCCCTGCCATGCATAAGTTTAAGCTGTTATTTAGTGTTTTTTTTATGCTGAAAGTCGCCCTGGTGGTGCAAGCCCAGGCGCTCACCTGGCAAGAAGTAGAACCAGGCGTTTGGAAGGGAATAGTTGGAAAGCCCGAAGCTTATGATTTACTCAAGGCGGCAGGCGCTACGCCGTATAAAGCAGGTTTAAATAATATCGGGAAGGCCGCATTTCCGCTGCCGCAAGCCCAAATATCGGCGGTGGTAAAAGATGGCAAAACGTACCTGCGATTTCCGCTGGTAGAAAAAGAGCAGCTTTACGGTTTTGGGTTAAATTTTCAGATGGTACACCAGCGGGGTAAAATATTGGAGTTACACGTAGACCATTACGGCGGCAAAGATAACGGCCGCACCCACGCACCTACGCCCTTTTACGTTTCGTCGGAAGGTTACGGAATATTTGTAAATTCCGCGAGATATATTAAAGTGTGGGCCGGTACTGGCGTACGCCACGATAGTGAAAATTTTCCTGCGCCCAAAGACCGCAACACCGATAAAACCTGGGCGGCCCGTCCTTATTCCGATGCCGTAGAAATGCTGGTGCCGGCCGAAGGCGTTGAAATATATGTGTTTGCCGGTCCGCGCCCCTTAGATGCCGTAAAACGCTTTAATTTATTTAACGGCGGTGGCTACTTGCCGCCCCGCTGGGGACTTGGTTTTACCCAGCGGGTGATGACCAAATCTACTGCTGCCGATGTAGAAAAAGAAGTGCAGGACTTTGCTGAAAGAGGTTACCCCTTAGATTTTATTGGCCTGGAGCCGGGCTGGCAGAGCAAAGCGTATCCGGGCACTTTTGCCTGGGACAAAACCCGTTTTCCGGACCCGGCCAAGTTTACCCAGGATATGCTGAAAAAAGGAATTCGCCTGAACCTTTGGATTAACCCGTACGTGTCGCCGGACGCACCGTTTTACAAACAAATTAAACCTTACACCGCTTCGCATACCGTTTGGCTAGGCTTGGTGCCGGATTTTACCATGCCCGAAGCACGGAATATTTTCTTTTCGCAACTAGAACAAGACCAGGTTGATATTGGGGTAAGCGGCTATAAAATTGATGAGGTAGATGGCTACGATTATTGGTTATGGCCCGATGTTGCTTTATTCCCGTCCGGTACCAGCGCCGAGCAAATACGCCAGACTTACGGTTTGCTAACCATGCGCTACAGCGCCGAAATGTTCCGGAAGCAGAACCGGCGAACCTTTGGTTTGGTGCGGGCCTCCAACGGCGGCGGCACTTCTTTTCCTTATGTAATTTACAACGATTATTATAACCACGAAGATTTTATTACGGCTTTGATTAACAGCGGCTTTGCCGGCGTGCTCTGGACGCCGGAAGTGCGGGCATCTAAAACCGGCGAAGAATGGCTGCGCCGGTTCCAATCTAATGTATTTTCGCCGATGGCTATGATTAATGCCTGGGCCAGCGGCACCAAACCCTGGACTTACCCCGAAGTAGAAAAACAGGTAAAAGAATATGCGCTGCTGCGCATGCGCCTCTTGCCTTACTGGTACACCGAATTTGCTAAATATCATTTTGAAGGCACCCCGCCTTTCCGGGCCATGAACCTGGAAGACGGCTACCAACTACCAACCAAGAATGAAAATATTGCGGCCGTTACGAATACCAATCTCGAAGAAAATCCATACCTGGAAGCCGTAGCCAAAGAAGTAAAAGACCAGTATATGGCCGGTGAATATTTGCTGGTAGCGCCTATGTTTGCCGGCCAGACTACCCGCAAAGTAATATTGCCCAAAGGCCGCTGGTACGATTTTTATACCGGCGCATACGTAGGCGATGGCCAAATATTAACCGTAACGCCCGGCTTAGATAAAATGCCGGTGTACGTAAAAGATGGCGGTATTATCCCAATGATGCCGCCTTTGCTGCAAGCGCCCAAAGCCAACCAAAAAGTAAACCTGGAAATCCGGCATTACGGCGAGAAAAACGGCATTTACCGCTTGTACGACGACGATGGAGAAACTTTCGACTATGAAAAGGGTGCGTATGCCTGGCGCGATATTAAAGTAGCCCGCCAGAAAAACGGACAATTTAAAGGTAATATTTCCAAAGCTCCCGCTGGTAAACCTAACACAATTGGGAAGGTAACCTGGAAGTTTATGACTAAACCATAATATTGCCGCTGCCGGGTTTTGGGTTAATATCTGATATTACGCAATAATAAAAAATTTAGGTTAAAGCAATCCACACTTGTAGTTCAGGAGGAACCTATTTGGTGATCTGCTAAATAGTTTCCTCCTGAATGACAGAAGTGGGCTTCTTAGATTAACTAACTAACTAACTAACTAACTAACTAACTAACTAACTAACTAACTAACTTTTTAAAATAAAACTTTGCGTAAAATCAGTTAATATTAACCTTAAAGCAAAACTGACCCAAATCAAATTATTGAAATATTTCCAACTGGCAACTTTGCCATTCCGCCCTAAAATCTTTAATATTTACCATGACTAAATTGCTTAAACTATCTTTTATTTTCCTTTTTTCATTATTATGTCTGTCGGCTAGCGGGTTGGTACCGGTTAAGCCAGATAAAAACCTGCAAAAACAAGCCACTCAGGTTTTAAAATCACAAATATTAACCGAGGCCGCCTGGGCCTTGCAGCAGCAACCGGTTACCGTTACGGCCAGTGTTTCGGCGCGCAGCGCCGGTACACCGCACGACTTTTTCTCGGAAGGCGATTATTGGTGGCCCGATCCGCAGAACTCCGAAGGACCTTACATTCAGAAAGACGGCATGACGAACCCGGAGAATTTTGTGGCGCACCGCCTGGCCATGATTCGGTTCAGCCGCATTGTGGGTGCCCTGGCCTCAGCCTATAAAATTACCAACGACGAGAAATACGTACGCCATGCCCTCGTACACCTGAAAGCCTGGTTTACCAATCCGGCAACGCTAATGAATCCTAATTTGCTGTATGCGCAGGCTATTAAAGGGCGCCACACGGGCCGCGGCATTGGCATTATCGATACCATTCACCTGATGGAAGTAGCCCAAGGCGTTATGGTTATGCAAAACGCCAAAGCATTTCCGGCGGCCGATTTGGCCGGTATTAAAAACTGGTTTGGGCAATATTTAACCTGGCTAACTACCCATAAATACGGCCAAGACGAGATGAACGCCAAAAATAACCACGGTACTTGCTGGGTAATGCAGGTAGCGGCTTTTGCCCGGCTTACGAATAACGAAGAAATGCTGAAGTTTTGCCGGGAACGGTACAAAACAGTTTTGCTGGCCAACCAAATGGCGCCGGATGGTTCTTTTCCGTTGGAAATACAGCGCACCAAGCCTTACGGGTATTCGTTATTTAACCTCGATGCCATGACCATGATTTGCCAGATTCTTTCCACGGAAAAAGATAATTTATGGTCTTACCAAACCCAGGATGGCCGCTCGATTAAGAAGGGAATAGCGTATTTGCAGCCGTTTGTAGCCGACAAAAGTAAGTGGCCTTTTAAGCAGGATGTGATGTACTGGGAAAACTGGCCCGTAGCGCAACCCTTTCTAATTTTTGGCGCTGTTCAGTTTTCAGAAAATACCTGGTTTAATACCTGGAAAAAACTCGACCACCACCCGCAGGTAGAAGAAGTGGTACGCAATTTACCAATCCGTAATCCGGTTATTTGGTTTTAAACGCAGGGGAATATTTTCATATAATCTGTAAACTAAAGTATTGGGTAAGCGAAAATAAAGAAAAATAAATGCCACAACCAGAATTTTTAGAAGCAGTTGCAGTAGAAAAGTTGGTTTCTAAAGTTCAATTGCAAAACTACGAACCAGGGGAGTTTACCCGCATTGGTGGCCGTACGCTTAACGAAACCATTGAACTGGTAGCAAATTTTCCGTGGCAGGAATATCGCCAACCAGCTTTTGTAAAACTTACTGGTCCGTCTGTTACCATAGAGCACCCGTCCGGTAAGTTTTTAAAAGTTGGGCTTTATTACAACAATTCATTTTGCTTGTATTATTGCGATGAGAACGAAAAGCTGCAAGTTAGCGTTGTTCCTGACTTAAAAGATTGTTTTGCAGCCATTACCGCTATCTATAATAATGCCGATACTTTTGTCAGCCATCAAAAAGCCCCGTTTTACGAAGACCCCAAAAAGCATTTTGTAACCAACTCTTTTGAATATACGGTTACCAAGGCCAGAATTTTAAACTTTTTACTTTATCCGACAATATTTGACACCTTTATAATTTTACTGATTTTTACCCTGGGCTTTACTGATTGGGAAGTATTTACCAATATATTAGGAATAGCAATAGCGGGCGGACTTTTTGCTATTATAAATGGGCCCAACGTATACCTGTTTTTAGATTACTATTATTACAGCCAAGACCTTTGTTTACAACTCGCTAAAGGCCACGCTAATTTTTATTTTGGACCAAAAGCAAAGCCCCGGGAATATTTAAAAGAAGATATCCAACTCATTCTTATTCTTTCTCATCATGGTTCCAGAAATCCTTGGGGATCCAATACTGTTTTTGAAATAATATTTAAGAATGGTGAGGTAATCAGAATTCCTAATTTGCTGATAAAAACTACTGTATTCGTGGAGAAATTTCTGGCCCAACAAATAGAATGGAAGCATAAATTCTTTGCCACTGTTTAACCTGTTTTTTCCAATTAATATGGAAGCTGTTTACCATTTTACAAATTGAATGAAGCATTGCGTTTGTTAGGGAGGCGCCAGCAAATAGTTAGGCAGGAACTTTAGAATGGGTGCTGCTAACACCACCAATAGCGCTAAAATATATGCGAAACAGAAACGTATAATTTATTTATAACCAAGTAAGTAGCTTGTAATATTAAGGTGCCTTATTAACGGCTTTCTGTTTTTAAACCAAGCCTCTTTTGTAAGCTTCTTTTACCAGTGCGGCAGTATTTTTGGCGTCGAGTTTTTGGGTAAGGTTAAACCGATGGGTTTCTACGGTGCGCAGGCTCAGAAAAAGCCTGTCGGCAATTTCCTGGTTGCTGTTTTCTTCGGCTATCAGCTTTAATATTTCTTTTTCGCGTTTGGTTATGGGCACCTCAAACATAGAACGGCGCTGGCCCGTTATGCTTTCCTGAATTAAAATATTACGAATAGGCTCGTGAATATATTCCTGACCGTTGGCAACGGCAGTAATGGCCTGCCGCAAAGTAGCCTGATCGGCATTTTTAAGAACGTAACCGGTAGCGCCGTTGCGTAAAACCTGTTTTACATAATGCGTATCGTCGAAGCTGCTGAAAGCAATAATTTTTATGCCGGGGTATTGTTTTAAAACTGTTTTGGTCAGGTCAATGCCGTTTACGTCCGGCATCTGAATATCCATCAGTATTACATCGGGTTGGGTATGGGCCAGAAAATTTAACAACGCCGGGCTTTGGGTAGAAGTAAAAATTACTTGGATATTAGTGCCGCTAAACATCGCTACCAAACCATTAATTACCACTTGGTGGTCGTCTATAATCGCTAACCGAATAATATTCATTTTTTTTTATCATTCTTGCGCTGCCACAACCTCAAATTAATCTGGCAACTACTTAAAGTAATTAGTTCTAACGAGAAAGGAAAGGTGCGTTTTTCAGTTATACCGCTTTATTTAATTATTAAGCGTTTGTTGCTGTCTTAAAATTAATATTATCAGGTTTGGCTGGGGCCGGTTACCTGGCAATAATTACTTTTATACCTCTTTCTTCGAGCATTTCAACGATGCTATCCGGTACGCCGCTATCCGTAACTATATATTGCACCTGATCCAGGCTGCAAACCCGGCCCAGGCCGCGGCGGCCAAATTTAGAACTATCGGCGAGTACGGCAATTACCTGCGCCGATTCTATCATGCGCTGGTTTAAGGTGGCTTCGGTTAAGTTGGTAATGGAAAGACCAAAATCGAGGTCGATGCCATCTACGCCCAAAAATAAAATGCCGCAGGAAATGCCGCCTAAAATTTGCTCTGCGAAAGCACCGGCCACCGAAGACGAATTCGACCGGATTAAGCCACCCAGTTGCAATATTTCTACATTGGGGCGGTTGCAGAGTTCCAGGGTTACTTTAACGGCGGGGGTGATAACCGTCAGGTGTTTGGTTGGATGCAAGTGGCGGGCCAACTGAAAAACCGTAGTACCAGACCCAATAATAATAGAGTCATTTTGCCCGATTAGTGATAAAGCGGCTTTCGCAATTTTTTGCTTTTCGTCGGCATTTATCAGTTCCTTTTCATCAATGGGTCTTTCGTTGGTGTAAGGGTTGTTAATAGAGCCGCCGCCCCGGGTTCGGAATAACAGGTTTTTATCTTCTAATAATTTCAGGTCTTTGCGAATAGTTACGCCCGAAACTTCCATTAAATCGCTGAGTTCCTGGATATTTACCCGCCCGTCTTCCTGTAATTTCTGCAAAATGAGCTGGTGTCTGTCGGTAATATTTTTCATAAAAGAGCGCGCTAAGGCTTAATACAAACTTAACAAACCTTTAAAGGTATTTCAATTATTTTTACTATTAACCAAAAGTGTTAGAGGCAATTTAATCTGGTTCATTCACAGCTTGAAAAAGCATGAATATTTTAAATATTAATACCGCGTGCCTTTCAGCAAAATTGTTTTTAACGCCTATTTAGCCCAGGAGCCGGATTAAAGTTACTATAGCCAAAGTTGCAAATTTAGTTTCAAAGACCAGAATCGGAACTTTATTTTTGGCCCAAGTGCAAAAAAATAATAACATTTTTAAATAAAATTTAAGCATTTTTAATTAAAATAAAGCAAATTATAACCAAATGGTTTTCTGATTAACTTAAAAAGAGTTAATTGCTTTTAAATAATTGGTGCAAAGCCCCGGTTGATGCGGGTTTACCAGATACTCGCATGTTTGGGTGGCAGTAGAGGCTGGTTTACCGGCAATAATCGGGTGCTTTGTCCATTAAATATTGCTTGGTTCTATCCTGAAAAGTTATGCTATGAAACACTTTTTATTAACGCTTTTAGCCATAATATCTTTTTCTGTAAGCAGTTGGGCGCAAGCAGCCAAACACGTTATTTTAATTACCATCGACGGCTTCCGGCCCGATTTTTACCTGGATAAATCCTGGGGCGCCGTAAACCTGCAATACCTTATGGAAAACGGTGTGCACGCCAAAGGAGTAAACGGTATTTTCCCGACGGTAACTTTCCCGTCGCATACCACCTTGGTAACCGGTGTGAAGGCGGCCAAACACGGAATTTACTACAACGATCCGTTTGAGCCAACCGGCCCCACCGGCCGCTGGTACTGGCATTACAATGCTATTAAGAGTCCTACCATTTATGATGCCGTGCGCCAGGCCGGGTTAAAATCAGCTTCGGTTTTGTGGCCGGTAACCGCCGGTGCTCCCATCGACTATAATATTCCGGACATCTGGAAAGTAGGTTCGCAGCCCGACAGACGCGAAGAAACGAGCAAACATGCCACGCCCGCAGGTTTATGGCAGGAAATTGAATTAAATGCCACCGGTAAATTAGAAGCCAATGATTTTAACATGGATAAAGATTACCTGGTTATGGATGATAACGTGGCCCGCATGGCCGCTTATTTAATCCGGAAGTACCGGCCCAACTTTACCACCGTGCATTTACCGGTTGTAGACCACGCCGAAGGTCGTGACGGCGAACAAGTAAGAAGAGCCGTAACGGGTGCCGACCGGGCCATCCGGAACATTATAGAAGCAGTAGATAAAGCCGGTATTAAAAACCAAACGGCCATTATTGTTACCGGCGACCACGGCTTTGTAGATGGGCACACCGCTATTCAGCCCAATATTTGGCTGGCCCAGGCTGGCTTACTTAAAGACATTAAAAAAGACGAGTGGCAGGCGCAGTTTCAGCCGGCGGGTGGTTCGGCGTTTTTATATTTAAAAGATGCCAAAGATAAAAAAACGCTTAACCGGGTCCGGCAATTATTAGCGGCTTTACCCGAAAGTCAGCAGAAATTATTTAAAGTAATAGAAGGAGCCGAGTTAGCCAAAGCCAGCGCCGACCCCAATGTGGCCTTGGCTTTGGCCGCCGCGCCCGGTGTTACTTTTGGCCGGGCCAGCACCGGCGAAATATTCCGACCTAACTCCGGGGGCAACCACGGTTATTTTCCCAACTTCCCCAAAATCCAGACTGGTTTTATTGGGATGGGCGCCGGCTTTAAAAAAGGCGGATTTATCCAGGAAATGGAGATGATTGATGTGGCTCCGATAATAGCCCGCCTGCTCGGGTTGGAATTTAAATCGGCCGACGGCATGACTTATCCGGGGCTATTGGTAAAATAAAGCTTTGCTTTTTTTAGTATATTATAGTTTAAAAGTGTTTAATTAGGTTTAATTTTATTTGCATTTAAGATAATTATTAAACTTAATGATATGAATATAAACCTTTATACCTGATACCAGCCAACTTTTGTCTTCTTTAAAATCTAAAAAGAGATAAAAGAGAGCCTGACTGCCCTTGCAACCTTCGGGTTAAATAAAAAGAATACAATATTCCACAAAACAGCGCTTGAACCAAAAACCACCACCAATTTAAAATCATAACCAAAGACTTACATGCGTACAGAAACAAATTCGGGAGAATCCTTACTGGAAAAAGCCGGCATTCCGGGACAGCTGGGTTGGGGATATTTAGGTATTTTAATTTTTATGATGGGCGATGGCCTGGAACAAGGCTGGCTGAGCCCGTATTTATTAGAGCACGGCATGTCCATGCAGCAATCGGCTTCATTGTTTACCGTTTACGGCATTACCATCGCTATTTCTTCCTGGTTTTCGGGCGTACTGGCCGAAGGCTACGGGGCCAAGAAAACAATGGCCATGGGCTTACTCCTTTATATTATTGGTACCATTAGTTTTATTGGCTATGGTATGACCAACCTGAACTTCCCGATTATGCTCTTTACCTATGCTTTGCGGGGCTTTGGTTATCCATTATTTGCCTATTCTTTCCTGGTTTGGATTACCTATCGCAGCCCGCAGCAAAAGCTGGGCCGGGCTGTGGGCTGGTTCTGGTTTGTGTTTACGGGCGGCTTAAACGTACTGGGCGCTTATTATTCCAGTTGGGCCATTCAGCATTTAGGCTATATCAATACCATGTGGAGCTCTATCTTCTGGGTTTTGGTGGGCGGCTTTTTTGCCTTGGTTTTAAACCGCGATAAATTTAAATCCAGCAATACCAATCCGGGAGCTAAAGCCCAGGAATTAATGAAAGGTTTAACCATTGTAAAAGAAGAACCCAAAGTACTGTTAGGCGGCCTGGTGCGCGTTATTAATACCACGGCCCAATTTGCTTTCCCGGTTTTTTTACCTACTTACATGGCGGCGCACGGCTTTTCTACTACCGAGTGGCTGCAAATCTGGGGTACTATTTTTACCGCCAATATTGCTTTTAACTTAATATTTGGTTTTGTCGGCGACCAGATGGGCTGGCGCAATACGGTGATGTGGTTTGGCGGCGTGGGTTGCGCTTTGTCTACGTTGTTATTTTTTTACACCCCGCAACTCGTCGGCGATAATTTCTGGATAGTATTAATGGCCGGGGTTTTATGGGGTGCTTTGCTGGCGGGCTATGTACCGTTGTCGGCGCTGGTACCGTCTTTGGTTTCTAAAGACAAAGGCGCGGCCATGGCTATCTTAAACCTGGGCGCTGGTTTGCCGGTTTTCCTGGGCCCGGCCATTGTGGGCGTATTTATTGGCTTAGTCGGCAACGAAGGCGTTGTCTGGATTTTAGCCGGCCTTTATTTCCTGAGTGCCATCCTCACCAAATTTATTACCCTACCCGATAATGCCAAAACCGCCCACCATGTAAAAGCCGACGTGGCAAGCCGGCCCGTAGGACAACTAAGTGCCCGCTAATATTCATAAATTTTTCTTGGGAAGTAAACCAGTAGCGTTTATGCTCTCCCAAGTGTTTTATCTCACCTAAACAAGATTACCATGAGAATTTTAATTACGGCGCCTTATCACGAGAAAGCGCAAGCGGTGTTGGCCCAAACGTTTGGCGACATTATTTACCGCCCCTGGAAACCCCACGGACGGGCTTACCACGCCGAAGAATTAATTTCTTTGTTAAAAGAAACCCAGGCCAATGCTTTAATAACTGAACACGATAACGTTACGGCCGAAGTAATAGAAATATTCCCGGACTTAGAATTTATTGGCGTATGCCGCGGCACGCCCTCTAATGTAGCCATAGAAAAAGCAACCGAATGCGATATTCCGGTTTTCCATACGCCCGCGCGTAATGCCCAGGCCGTGGCCGAAATGTTTGTGGCCAATGTAATTACGTTTTTACGCAACACCATTGCCGGTTGCGAGTGGCTGGCCGGCGAAAACTGGGAAGTCGGTGCGCATACCTCTTACCTGCAATTTAAAGGCAACGAACTGGCCGGCCGCACCATTGGTATGGTTGGGTTTGGTGCCATTGGGCAGCGCATTGCCGAAATGGTGAAGAATTTCCCTTGCCCTATTCAGTTTTACGACCCTTATGTAAAGCAGGCCGATCCAGCTTATAAGAAAACCACGCTCGAAGCTGTTTTCGAAACCAGCGATATAGTTTCCATTCATTTGCCGGTAACCGAACAAACCAAAGGAATGATTGATAAAACGTTGATTTCGCGGATGAAGAAAGATGCCATTTTTGTAAATACGGCCCGGGCCGTGGTGGTAAACCGCGAAGATTTACTCGATGCCTTGGAAAATAACCAGATTCGGGGGGCTATCCTGGATGTATTCGACCACGAACCACCCGATGCCACCGATTACAAAATTATTCACCGCCCTAATGTGTTGGCCACGCCGCATATTGCCGGGGCTACTTTTGAGGTAGAAGACCACCATGCTTTTATCATGAACGATGCTTTAAAAAGCTGGTTCACCGACCAGAACCGAAATATTAAACAATTGGCTAACAAAGAAATATTAACGGTTAAAAGCTAAATAGCTCTGTAAATAGTAAGAAATGGCGGCACAAGAAGCATACATTATTATTGATATTGGCACCGGTAATGTGCGGGTGGCGGTAGCGGCTACCAGCGGCGAAATATTGAGCGTGGCGCGGGCAAACATGCCTTACCACAAAGATGAAAACTATCCCGAATCTATTTATTTCGACCCGAATGAGCTGTGGGGTATTATTACCAACCTGGCCCAAACCGCTTTACAACAGGTGCCCGGCGTAGAAATAAAAGCCTTAACCGCTACCAGCCAGCGCGAAGGAATTGTTTTAATCGGCCAAAACGGCAACTCGCTGATTGGCTTACCCAATATTGACCACCGTGGCCGGGAGTGGGAGCGTATCATGACCGATAAAAGCAATATTTATACTTTAACCGGCCGCTATCCTACGTCCCTCTTTTCGGCTTTAAAACTGGTTGGTGTCCGGGAGCGGCGTCCCGAAATATGGGAGCAGTTTGCCACTTTTGTCAGTATCAGCGATTGGGCGCAATACCTGTTGAGCGGCGTGGCGCGGTATGAACATTCGCAGGCTTCCGAAACCTTGCTGTACGATGTAGCCCAAAAGCAATGGTCGCCGGAATTAGGTTTTATTTTTGATATTAACACGGCCAACCTACCGGAATTAGGAAGCGCCGGTACAATTCTGGGAGATATTTTACCCGAACAAGCCAGTGTTTTGAATATTTCGCCGGCGGCCGTGGTAATTATCGGCGGGGCCGATACCCAACTAGCCGTTTTGGGCACCCAACCCGAGCTCGACGATGTGGTAATCGTATCGGGCACGACTACGCCTATTATCAAGTTAGCTAACCATTACGTCATTGATGCGCAGGAACGGTCGTGGACTAACCGCCACACCGATGCGGATAGCTTTATTCTGGAAACCAACGCGGGCGTAACCGGCCTGAATTATCAGCGCCTGAAAGAAATATTTTACCCCAACGAAAGCTACGCGGTAATTGAACAGGAGCTTTCGGCGCTGACGCATCTGCAATGCGTGGCTTCGCTGGGTTCGCTGGTTGCCGACGAAAAAGCCCCGATTACCAAAGGTGGTTTTATTTTTCCGGCCCCGGTTTCGCATTTATTAACCCGCGCGCATTTTGTGTGGGCTACTTTGTGGGATATTGCCTGTAGCATCAAAGAAAATTACAGCACCCTCTGCGACATAGAAGCGCACGAAAAAGATTATATATGGGCCTGTGGCGGTGGTTTTCAGAGCCCGATGCTGCGGCAATTTATTTCTAACCTGTTGCAGAAGAAAGTTAGGGTACGCGCTAATTACCAGCAATCGTCGGTAGTTGGGGGCGTTATAATTTGCAACGAAGCCTTGGGTGTAGCCGGGCAAGCCGAAGTGCCGGTAACCGTAGTAGAACCCCAGGTAAATGCCCGCGATCAGCAGCTGTACGCCGAATGGAAAAAGAACCGGGCCACTTTTAAACAAATGTGCAAGGAGGAAGTAGCATGAGAGGACCTTATTTTTTAGGCATCGACATCGGGACGCAAGGTGCCCGGGTGGTTTTGCTGGATGTAGCCGGCCACGTGGTGGGCAGCCAGGAAGAAGCTTTTGCCTTGAACGAGAAATCGCGCGAAGAACAATCGCCGCAGGAGTGGTGGGCCGCTACCCAACGGTCGGTAAAAGCATTATTAAAAGAAGCCGACGGGCAAATTACCTTAGCAAGTATTAAAGCTATTTCGGTTACATCTACCTCCGGTACCGTTATCCCGCTGGATGCGGCCCATTATCCGTTGCACCCGGCCATTATGTACTCCGATAACCGCTCGGCGGAACAAGGACGGTTGTGTAAACAAGTTGCCCAGCAATATCATCCGCAGGGCTATACCGGCTTTAACGCTTCCAGCGGTTTATCCAAAATGGTGTGGTTTGGTCAGCAATATCCCGATAAAGCCCAACGGCTGCACAAATGGATTCATGCCACCGATTTTATTATTGGTAAACTAAGCGAAAACTGGGGCATTACCGATTATACCAATGCGTTAAAATCGGGTTATGATGTAAACGAAGGCTACTGGCCCGCTTATATTTACGAACAACTGCCTTTAAAAAAAGAGTGGCTGCCCGAGGTGGTACCTTCGGGTACGCCCATTGGGCATTTAGCCCCGGCTTTGGCGGCAGGTTGGGGTTTAAGCCCGCAGGTACAAATTGTAGCCGGCATGACCGACGGCTGCGCTTCGCAAATTGCGTCCGGAGCCGTTAACCTCGGCGATTGGAATACCACCATTGGAACAACCTTAGTCGTAAAAGGCGTAACCCGCACCGAAATAAAAGACCCCGCAGACCGGCTCTACAGCCACCGTCACCCCAAAGGATTCTGGATGCCCGGTGGCGCCAGTAATACCGGCGCCGACTGGATAACCCGGGAATTTAAAGCTGATTTAGACGAACTGAACGAACAAGCAGCGCAACTGATGCCGTCGGGTTATATGGCTTACCCGTTGAGGCAGGAGGGAGAGCGCTTTCCGTTTATTTCGCCACAGGCCCGCGGTTTTGAGCCCACCGGTTTAACCCCGGCCCAACGTTTTGTGGCCAATCTGGAAGGAGTTGCTTACCTGGAGCGCTACGCCTTTGAGTTGATCGAGAGATTATCCGGCGAAAAAGTAAAAGCGGTGTATACGGCTGGTGGCGCCAGTAATTCCGATACCTGGCTTACCATCCGGAGCAATGTACTTAACCGGCCTATTTACAAAATGCGGCATGTAACCGGAGCCGTAGGCGCGGCCATTCTGGCGGCCTCCAAAACTCATTTTAATTCTATTATAGAAGCTACCCAAGCCCTTACGCACATCGAGAAAGAATTTCAGCCGAACCCGGCCTTAAGCACCAGCTACGAAGCCGGATACCAGGAATTTATTCGGACCTTGCAGGAAAAGGGCTATATTCAAAAAGACTATCAATATGCTTAACATCTATTTACTGCGGCACGGGCAAACGGCCTGGAACGCCGATGGCAATCGCTACTGCGGCCGCACCGATTTACCGTTAACCGAAACAGGTTTGCAGCAAGCGCAGTTAGCCGCCGAACAATTAAAAAATATTCCGTTCGATGCGGTTTATTCCTCGCCGCTGGAAAGGGCTTTTCGTACCGCGCAAATTGCGAGTGGCCGCCCCGATGTAAAAACCGACGACCGCTTAATAGAAGCTGATTTTGGCCAGTGG
The DNA here is from genome assembly GCF_008629685.1 of Adhaeribacter rhizoryzae. GTDB lineage: Bacteria > Bacteroidota > Bacteroidia > Cytophagales > Hymenobacteraceae > Adhaeribacter > Adhaeribacter rhizoryzae. Next base: position 160,000 of record NZ_VWSF01000005.1, read on the forward strand.
GAAAGCAAAGCCAAAGAGGTTTTTATTCCGGAAAACGAACAACTGTGGCAAAACTGGTGCGAAGACCCGGCCAATACCCGCGCGGGCGGAACCGGCGAATCGGCCCAGGAAATTGTAACCCGGGTAGATGATTTTTTCCAGGATTTGAGGCAGCAATACCCCATCGGCAATGTAATGGTAGTGGCGCACAACGGCGTAAACCGTTTTTACCTCGCTTACAAGTTAGGCATGCCTCTGAAATATTACCGCCGGTTGGTGCTGGATAATTCTTCCATTACGCATTTCGGTCTGGATGAAACCGGTGAAATTTCGCTGATTCGCCTGAATAGTAAGTTGTAGTTAGCTGAGTCTATAATTTACATTTGAATCTGGAATGAATCAAACGCTATGGTGCCATTGGTGGTGTTATCACCGCTAATTCTAAAGCTTCTGCCATGCTTCTTGCTGGTGAAAACACACAGCAAGGGCGGCGGCTTTAGCTATTTCATAAAATACAAAATGGGCTCAAAACCTAGGGTTATTAAATTACCGTCACTACCAATTTTTCTGTAATCAATACCAACTATTTATTACCAGCTAACATGATTAAATATTTAAAACAGTTTACTCCAACCAAAGCCCGTCGTAATATCCGGGTGTTGGCACTGGCAGCTATTCTTAGTAGTTCGGCGGGCCAGTTGTGGGCGCAGAAAGGCAAAGACCTCCATACGCTAAACCTTAAATCGCCGGCCGATTTACATGCTTTTTTCAAGTACACCGGCCAGGACGTGCCTTTAATTAGCGGGCACCGCGGCGGCATGATCAAAGGTTTTCCGGAAAACTGCATTGCCACTTTCGAGAACACTCTGCGGCACACGCCGGCTTTTTTCGAGATTGACCCACGCCTGACGAAAGACAGCGTTATTGTGCTGATGCACGATGCCACTTTGGAACGGACCACTACCGGCAAGGGTAAAGTGTCGGATTATACCTGGGCCGAATTGCAAAAGCTGAAATTAAAAGATGTTGAGGGTAATATTACCGAGCACCGGATTCCTACTTTAGACGAGGTAATTAATTGGAGTAAAGGCAAAACCATTATCAACCTCGATAAAAAAGATGTGCCTTTGGCCATGACCGCCAAGAAGTTGCAAGAGCACCAGGCCGATACCTACGTGATGCTGACCGTACACAATGCGCAGCAAGCCAAATATTACTACGACCAAAACAAGAACCGCATGTTTTCGGCTTTTGTCCGGACGAAAAAAGAATTTGAAGATTTCGAGAATTCCGGGGTGCCCTGGTCGCAAATAATGGCTTACGTGGGCCCCACGAATAAACCGGAAAACAAGGAACTCTACGATTTATTGCATGCCCGGGGTGTAAAGTGCATGATTTCGGCGGCTCCTACTTACGACAAATTAAAAGACCCGACCGAGCGCCGCAAAGCTTACCGCGAAACCTTCCAGGCTGGTGCCGATGTGCTGGAGTCGGATTTACCCATTGAGGCCGCCGCCGCCATTCAGGACTTGATTCCGAAAAAAAGTCCGAAGCTTAAGTACTTTCAAAAGCCAGGCGGGAGCCAGGTAAAACGCTAAAGAAAAGGCCTAGGAGTAAAACTATTAAATGAAGATAATACTTTTGCGCTCCAGGCCTTACTACGCCGCCCGCCTGAGAACCTGAAGAGGTTAGTATAAATATTTTAGACCGTTTTTATTCAACCTAAGAGCATAATGAAATCAAAAATTCTTTTGAACCTGTTAATTGCGCTTCTTTTAACCGGGCAGGTATTTGCCCAAAAGAAATATGTTACGCCGGCCTTAAGCAATTCTAATTCCTGGTCGATGATTTTGGTGCCGGACCCGCAAACCTACGTAAAGTTTGAGCGGAACCAGCCGATACTGGAATTAATGACTTCCTGGATTAAAGAAAATGTAGAGCCGCTGAATATTAAAATGGTGCTTTGTACCGGCGATTTGGTTGAACAAAACGAGATGATTAACCCGGATGGAAAAGCCGCCAACCAGCCGAGTAAATTACAATGAGAATCTGTTGCCCGTTCATTTAGTAAGCTCGATGGTATTGTGCCTTTTATTACTGCCGCCGGTAACCACGATTACGGCTACTCCAATATCAGCTCGCGCAATACCAATTTTAATAAATATTTTCCGATCGATAAGAATTTTCAGACGCAGAAGCTGGTGCGCGAAGTAGCCCAAAACGCCGAGAAAATACCAACTTTAGAGAATGCCGCGTTTGAATTTACCTCGCCGCACGGTCAGAAGTTCTTGTTCGTTACGCTGGAATTTGCGCCGCGCGATACTACTTTGGCCTGGGCTAAAGGCGTCATCAACCAGGATAAATATAAACAGCATAAAGTAGTGGTACTGACCCACTCTTATATGAACGCTAAAAATGAGCATATGGTAAAAGAAAACTATGCCATTGCCGAAGGAAATTACGGAGCAGGAATCTATCAGAAATTAGTGCAGCCGTCCAAGAATATTCAGTTGGTTTTTGCCGGCCACATTGGCGCACCGGATAAACCCAAAGAGCACGTGGCCTTCCGGACCGATACCAATGCGGGCGGCAAAAAGGTGCAGCAAATGGTGTTTAATGCGCAAGCTTTGGGCGGTGGTTGGTACGGCAACGGCGGCGATGGCTGGCTTCGCATTTTGGAGTTTCTGCCCGATGGCAAAACCGTAAAAGTTAAAACGTTCTCGCCTTTCTTCGCGATTTCGCCCACTACCCAGCAACACGCCTGGCGTACCGCTAATTACGATGAGTTTTCGTTTGTACTGGATTAATTTGGCTAAATTTATTATAAATCAACCATCTGCAAAGCTATTACCAAGTTCCCGCGCAGGGTTTATTTCCAGCATCTGGCGCGGGAACTTGGCAGGAGCAAAGTTTAGGAACTGCAGGAAAGCATGGAGCAACCTGCTTTTTGGCTGGCCCAATTTGGCCTTTTTAAGAAGAATTCATCCCATTTTTTAGAATAAGGATCTTTTATGGCTTCCTGTAGCTTGGCAAATAGGTTGGTTTCGCCATTCTCCAGATCTTCAATAGCCTGGTGCAATAAATAATTGCGTAAAATAAACCGTGGATTGGTTTTTTGCATCCGGGCAAGCTTTTCTGCCGGTGGAATTGTATTCTGTTTAATTCTTTGTTGGTATAATTTAAGCCAGCTTATAAAAGCTGCTGCGGCACTAGGTTCGGGTGTTTGGTAAAAGCTGCTTTTAAAATGGTTAAGGATTTCTTCCGTTATTTCTACCTGCTCGGGCAGTTCCATTAGTATTTGGTAGAAGATAGTCATATCGGGCTTTAAACGGGTGAGTACACTTTCCAGATCTTCCAACAGGGAAATATCTTCATTAGTTACTTGGTCCAGCCCTAATTTATTTCCCATCATAGCCTGGTATTTTTTACTGTAAACAGCTTCATACGTTTTCAGGGTAGCTACCAGAGCATCAGTATCGGGTAATAAAGGAGCAAGCGCGCTGGCCAGGCAACCCAGGTTCCAGTAGGCAATGGAAGGTTGCTGACCAAAAGCATATCTTCGGCCGGGTAGATCGGTGGTGTTAGGCGTGAAATTAGGATCGTAATCGTCCAGGAAAGAGAACGGGCCATAATCTATGGTTAATCCCAGAACAGACATATTATCGGTGTTCATTACGCCGTGCACAAATCCTACCCGTTGCCATTCAACCATTAAGCTGGCTGTTCTGGCCACCACCTCTTCAAACCAAGGCAATATGGCGTCTTTGCCCGGCAGGTGCGGATAATAACGCGAAATAGTCCAGTTGGTAAGATTTTTTAAATTACCAATTTCTTGGCGGGCCGCAAGCATTTCAAAGTTTCCGAAGCGTAAAAAACTGGGGGCAACCCGCATCACAATTGCGCCCGGCTCAAAGGCGGGGTTGCCGTTGTAAAACATATCCCGCATAACCTGGTCGCCGGTAGTTACCAAACTCAATGCCCGGGTGGTTGGTACGCCCAAATAATGCATGGCTTCACTCATTAAATATTCCCTGACCGAAGAACGTAATACTGCCCGGCCATCTGCCCGCCGGGAGTAAGGCGTACGTCCGGCGCCTTTTAATTGCAGTTCCCAACTCTGGCCGGCATTGGTTAGCCATTCGCCTAAAGTTATAGCCCGGCCATCGCCTAACTGACCGGCCCACTGGCCAAACTGATGCCCGGCGTAGCAGGCTGCATAAGGTTGCATCGAATCGGTTACCAGATTACCGCCCAGTATGTCTGTATCTGATTGTTGCGTAGGTTTGCTGATGCCCAGTTCGGCGGCTAATTCCGCTGACCAAGCCAATAATTTGGGCGCTTTTACCGGCGTAGGATTAGCTTTACTATATAAAACACCCGGGGTTTGGCGCGGACGTAAATCGCCGGAATTATCGCCCGGGAAATTATTTACAAATTCGTTTTTATATTCTTTAGCGCTCAGGCTTTGCATATCTCTCAAATTTAAGGCTCATCTAAACTAACTTAAACCCAAAACTGCTCTTTATTTCCGGATTGCTACAAAGTAAGGAAGGATTTAAATAAGGCAATAAAATAGTGTTATAGTTCTGGGTAATTACCTTACTCATGCCAACTAGCAATAAAAATTTTGGTTTAAGGTTGAAGTTGGTTTTTTACGCTCAGCAGATTTGGAAGTTGGGGCAGCCAACCAAGCTTGCTTAACTTAGTTTAAGTGTTAAGGAGTTTACTATATAATTATTTAAATATATTGTTGTAAATATTCGTAATTAATTGATAAATAAAAATATATTAAATAAAAATAGTGCATTTGAGGAACAGATTGTTTTAATTTACGTATAATATATTATACAATCCTGAGTTGCTGGGTTGGGTAGTAGAAAAAGCTAGTATACACTTATTCTGACCTGATATTAAGACTTAAGTAAACACTAGAATTTAAAGCATTTTAAATAATTATCATTCACCATCTAAATTCAAAGCCATGAAAAAAACTCTACAATCTTCAGAAATTTCAATTGGGGTAGCTGTAACTACCTGGTTTGTATTAATGTATGTTATGGCCCAAATCCTGGTTTGATTTAAAGCATTATCCTTGCCGGGTTTTTCCGGGTAAAAGTATTTGAGCTAACCTATATATTAAGTACCGCAATTATTTAAGTTAAAAGCGGCCATAATTGTTAACCGTATAAATTATTACTAAATTACTCAAAAGCAGGCTCTGTAAAGGAGCCTGCTTTTTTTAGGTTTATTGCTTAACGCCCAAATCGGTATTTACCTTAAGCGCCCATAAATTTAAATTAATTAACTTCGTTCCGGTTGGCCACAAGCTTTAAATGAATAGCTACTTCCGGATAAATATGCCGATTTTTTAAAGCCGGGTCGGCGGCATAAGTCATGCCCCATTTAGTACGATCCAGTTTAAAAATGGCTTCTACCGCTACGGCATCGTCTTGCACAGCTATGCGGGCCGGAAAAGTTATGGGGTGCGTTTGGCCAAGCAAAGTAAAACTGCCCGTAACCAGCATATTGGCGCCCGCTACTCCCTCAGCCGAAGCCTGCGCCAGCGGCGCTACCTGGGTAAGGGCAAAACTGGCTTCCGGGTAAAGCGCTAGGTTAAAAAAATCTTTACTTTTCAGGTGTTTCAGCAAAACGGGTTTTATGGTTTTGGGTAAGTCAAAATTTTTGATGGAGGCAATAGGAATAACAAAAATGCCGCCTGTAATAATATTGTTTTCTACCTGAATACCTGGGCTGGTTACCGCAAAAGAGCCCTGATGCGAGGTGTTGGGGCTCGCACCAGACCACTCTATAACCGATTTACTTTCGTCTAAAGCATAATTATATGTTTGGGTTTCCGGCCCGAATACCCGGAAAATAAAGCCAAAAAGCGTTAATAAGGTTAATAATATTAATTTCATCAGCTGCTATACAAAGAACCGTTTGGCGTTAGTTACCCAATACAGGCGGACCTAATCAGGTTAAGTTTAAATTTATTGTTGTGTTTATTTCTTGGCGATGGTTACGTTAGGTTTATTTTTAGTTATGCCTAATTCCGAAGTCAGCACATACCCTACCTGGCCATCTACTAATACAATGCTCCAGCTTTGGTTATATTGGCGCACATACTGAATTTCATCGTTGCTGTGTAAAGATCTTAGAATTTGGGTAGAAGTACCGGGCTGGCGGTGCATCTTCGTATTTTCGTATCGGGTAGTCACCGTTCTGCGGTTTTCGGTCTGGCGACCGGTAGTCTGATGGTCGGTGGCAAATACAAGTGCAGTTTGGGTCAGGAAAGCGAGAAATAAAATTAACTTTTTCATAGTGTTTTTAGATTAGGATCGGGGGTTTATTATTCTTGTTTTATTTAATTATTTACAACTTGGCGGCTTTAAAAGCCAGCCGCTTTGTTGTTTACATTACAAAGATGTATCACAAAAAAAGCGCTTGAAAATTTTTGTACCCGAAGGCCGAACCCCAACGGTTGAATGACCAAAATACATCCTTGAATACCGCTAACTCATTAAAATTTCTTTCTGTAATATATTAGGCGAAAGAATAGGAGCACTCTTGCAAGTAATTGTTGTATAAATATTTAAGCAGTAGTTATTTGCGGTGAGTAAGCCACGTTAAAGTAGTTTTAGCCTGAATATTTGTGCAAGGGGTAAATATATTTTGGGTTAAATAATGGTAGAAAGCGGCTGTACGGCTTTCCGAAAAGGTTTTTAATACTTCAGAAAAAATACCGAATAAATAAGGTGTAAAACACACCTGATGGCCGGAACGTAATATTTAAAGAAAATAAATTTAACTATTATGATTAGCCAACTAACAACCGAAAAAGATGACCTGGTAGCCGTCCGGGTTTCGGGGCACCTGGATAAGCACGATTACGATACCATTATTCCGCTACTGGAACAGAAAATAGCCCAGCACGGCAAAATTAACCTGTATTGGGAAATGCTAGGCTTTGCCGGCTGGCACCTGGACGGGCTGTGGAAAGACCTGAAATTTGACTTAAAACACGTTAACGATTTCCGGAAAGTGGCTATTGTGGGCGATAAAAAATGGGAAGAATGGATTGCCACCATGATTAAGCCTTTTACCAGCGCCGAAATAAAATATTTTACCGAACTGCACCGCGACGATGCCATGGCGTGGGTAAGCCAATAAAAGCCCTTTGATTGATTGCCAGAGCATGAAATAATCTGGAAGCTTTAGTGCTAATTCCAGCAGAATATTCTTGCGTGGGTTCTACTGAAAAATTTTAGATAATTTAAATATCTACCCGGCCTTTGTGCCGCTCCAGAATTTCTTTTACAATATTGCGGGCAACGGCTTCTTCTAAATCCATAGCCGAAAAAAGATAACGGATTAGCTCTTCTTCTTTGTCGGCAACCACGCCATCGGCCAATACCAACTCAATGGTGCGGGCAAATAAATTGGCTTTGTTTTCCGACGATATTAAATCCACGCTGGTATCAATCAGGTGCTTGCTGCCAATTTTGGCGTGTGCCAGCAACACCGACCGGTAATATTCCCGCACCTCGTGCTCTTCAAAAAAAGAATTATTAGCCAGGGTTTCCGAAAGTTCTTCCAGTTCTTCGTCTGCTACCACTTCGTCTACGGCAATACAGGCATGCATAATGGCAATCCAGGCTTCCTGTTCGTTCCGGGGAGCATAAGAAACTACCGTTGATTTATATTTTTCATCGAAAAGAGCCATTGCTTAAATATATAATAACTTAAAATTTAAAATTTCTTTAGTACTACAAGCTTACCGATAAAGGGTTTACCCAAAATAAATCTGCTGTTCGCTGCCCTATGCGTAATTATATAACAGCCGTTCGTTTTAAAAAGGTAAAAATATATATTTACTTAACAATAGACTACTGCTAATTTAGCGATAAAATATTAGAAGCCCTTAATCTGCTGGTGAAGGTGCCTGATTCAGGAATATTTACAAGGCTGGTAAATGAATGTTAAGAAAAGCGGCCTCACCCAATCAGAATATATTTTTACTGTTTTTTAAGAATGATGATTACCAGATACCTTAAATGGGGGAAATTGTTTGTAGCGCTTAGCGTTATTTTAATATTTATGGCTTTTCGGGTAGTGCCTGTGACTTCCGTAGAAAATAAAATGGTTATGCCTGAAAATGACGCTGCTGCCCGCCCCTTAGTAAACGAACAAAAACAACGCAAAGCTTTATACCAATTATTGGGTAAGTTACCCGATCGCCACCGGCCTATTTCGGTTAAAGTAGTTTCCAGAGAAGAAACCGACGAAATAATTATAGAAAAACTGCTGCTGGATTTGAACGGGCTGGAATTAGTGCCGGCTTATTTTACCAAACCCAAAACGGCAACCGGCAAAATTCCGGTAATATTATTTAATCATTCGCATTTCGGGCAGTATCAGGTTGGTAAAAACGAATTCCTGAAAGGCCGCAAAGAAATGCAAAGTCCGCCGTATGCGGTAGCGCTGGCCCAGGCCGGTTATGCCGGTTTGTGTATAGATAGCTGGGGCTTTGGCGAACGCAGCGGCCGGCCCGAAATTGATATTTTTAAAGAAATGCTCTGGAAAGGTCAGGTTATGTGGGGTATGATGGTGTACGATCACCTGCGCGCCCTCGATTACCTCCATACCCGCCCCGATGTAGATACCAAACGCATCGCCACTATGGGCATGTCGATGGGCAGTACCATGGCCTGGTGGCTGGCAGCCCTGGACGAGCGCATTAAAGTTACCGTAGATTTAAACTGCCTCACCGATTTTCAGACGCTGCTGGAAGAAAAAGGGCTGGAGCGGCACGGCATTTATTACTACGTGCCCGATTTGCTCAATCATTTTACCACCTCCAGTATAAATGCCTTAATTGCGCCCCGTCCGCATTTTGGTTTAGCCGGCAGCCAAGACCCGCTTACACCCTTAAAAGGTTTAGCCATTATAGATGCTAACCTAAAAAAGGCTTACGCCGCCAAGAATGCGCCGGAAGCCTGGCAACTGAAAATTTATAACGTAGGTCACCTGGAAACTCCGGAAATGCGCCAGGATATTATGGCTTTTCTGAAAAAATGGTTGTAATTATTAACGCTAAAAATATTTGTTAATTAAAGTAAGCTTAATAATATTCGGCTTTAGCAGAGGCGAAACGTCCGAAAATTTAGCTTGCCAAAATATTCTTTTTAATGTTTCATATGGGGCAAAACCTTTAAATATTCTATGTCGGAAAAAACAAAAAATATACGCGTGCTGGTAGTTGGTTGCGGCAATATGGGCACTTCCCATGCTACAGCCTATCATTATTTAGATGGCTTTGAAATTTGTGGAATTGTATCGACCGGAAAAAGTAAGGAAATATTAAACGAAAAACTGGGCGGCGGCTACTCTTTGTTTTCGGACTTTGACGAAGCGTTGCGTAGCACCCAACCCGATGCAGTTTGCATTTCTACTTACCCCGATACGCACGAAAGCCTGGCCCTAAAAGCGCTGGAAAATAATTGCCACGTGTTCATAGAAAAGCCGCTCGCCGATACCGTGGCCGGAGCCGAGCGCGTAGCTGCAGCCGCCGCCAAAGCCGGTAAAAAATTGGTAGTAGGGTATATTTTGCGGCATCATCCGTCCTGGATTAAATTTGTTGAGCTGGCCGGAGAACTAGGTAAACCCCTGGTCATGCGCATGAACCTGAACCAGCAAAGCCACGGCAATATGTGGACCGTACACCGCAATCTAATGAAAAGTTTGAGCCCGATTGTAGATTGCGGCGTGCATTATATTGATGTCATGTGCCAGATGACACGCTCAAAGCCTATACAGGTAAGTGCCATTGGTGCCCGGTTAACCGAAGAAATTCCGGCAGGTAATTACAACTACGGGCAATTACAAATTCGTTTCGAAGATGGTTCGGTGGGTTGGTACGAAGCCGGCTGGGGACCCATGATGAGCGAAACCGCTTTTTTCGTGAAAGACGTTATTGGGCCCAAAGGGGCCGTATCTATTGTGGCCAAAGATGCTGGCGGCACCGGTAAATCCGATTCGGTGGAAGACCATACCAAAACCGAGTGGCTGCGGTACCACCGGGCCGCTATAAACCAACAATCAGAATTTTTGCAGGAAGATACTTGGATTAGCATGGAAGATGAACCCGATCACCAGGAGCTTTGTAACCGCGAACAAAGCTATTTCCTGAAAGCAATCCGGGAAAATATTGATTTAACCGACCATATTGCCGACGCGGTAAACAGCCTTCGGATTGCGTTTGCCTGCGACGAATCGGTGCGGACCGGCCAGATTGTTTCGCTAACTTAACTAGCCCAATATTTTAAGTGAAATTTAGTGGCATTTTTAAAATCAGGAACCAAAGAGAATATTTATGGCTTTAAAAGATATAAATCGGCATAAAAAGGTCTTTTGCAGAATTATTCAAAGTTCTTTTTGAGAGGGGACAATGGGAAAGATTTACGATGTTTAAAACCGATTTGCGAAAGTTCTGATTAATAAATATTGAAATAGTTTAATAACTATGGGCGTGTATTTGTATCTGATAGTTATAATCTATAATTTTAAAAAATATGATTTTTCCTTTTAATTAAGGCAAAGTTGCTTTAAGGGTTTAATATTTAAAATGGGAAACAAAGGCTATTGCCTTTACCAAGCCCAAGATTTACTTTTCTGATGAAAAGACGCACTGCATTAAAAAACTTATCGATGGCGGTAGCCGGTTTGGTTGCCCTGCCGGCCTGGGCTTCTGGCTGGAACCCCGCTACACTGGGCCCTGTTGCTGTTTTACCGCCCGCCGAAGAAGCCTTGCTGGCCGAGTTAGTAGAAACCATTATTCCCGAAACCGATACACCGGGAGCAAAAACTTTGAAGGTGCATCAATTTGTGCTCCGCATGGTTCAGGATTGCTACGGCGAAGTTGCCCAGAATAACTTAAACCAAGGCTTAATAACCCTCGATCAGGTGGCGAAGGGCGCTTTTGAAAAATTATTTATAGACCTGGATGTTACCCAGCGCACGGCTGTACTAACGCATTTGCAACAAAGCGACGATCCGGCAACCAAAGCATTTATTAGTCTGGTAAAGAATTTAACCATTCAGGGCTATCTTAATTCTGAGTACGTGCTGCTGAATATGATGGAGTACAAAATGGCACCCGGTTTTTACCACGGCTGCGTGCCTCTTAAAGCCTGATTTTTAGACCAATATTTGGTAGTAATTCTTTCTGATTTTATTTCTTAATATTTAGAATGCCATTTTTTAACATAGATTCAGTAAAAAGCCGCACGTTCGATGCCATTGTAATTGGCTCCGGTATAAGCGGCGGGTGGTCGGCGAAAGAGCTAACCGGTTACGGTTTGCGCACCCTGGTTTTAGAGCGCGGACGCGATGTGAAACACGGCGTAGATTACCCGACGGCCATGAAAAACCCGTGGGAATTTCCGCACCTGGGGCAAATATCGAAAGCTGAAAAAGAAGCCAACCCGATTGCGAGCCAATGTTACGCCTACAAAGAAGATTCGGCGCATTTTTTTGTGAAAGATGCCGAGCACCCTTACGTACAGGAAAAGCCTTTTACCTGGATTCGGGGCTACCAGGTGGGTGGTAAATCGTTGCTGTGGGCCCGCGGTACCCAGCGGTGGTCGCAGTTAGATTTTGAGGGCCCGGCCCGCGATGGCTTTGCCGTAGAGTGGCCCATTGGGTATAAAGATATTGCCCCCTGGTACAGCTACGTCGAAAAATTTGCCGGAATATCAGGCAATAAAGATGGCTTGCCGCAACTACCCGACGGTGAATTTCTGCCGCCGCATGAGCAATCGTGCGTAGAAAAGTATTTCAGCCAGCAAATGGCGAAGCATTATAACAACTCGCGCCCGGTAATTATTGGCCGTTGTGCGCACCTCACCAAACCCAATCCCATTCATCACCAGCAGGGGCGGGGCCAATGTCAGAACCGGGTGTTGTGTCAGCGCGGCTGCCCGTACGGTGGTTATTTCAGCAGTAATTCTTCTACTTTGCCCTGGGCGCAGAAAACCGGTAAGCTCACCCTGAAGCCCGATTCGGTGGTGCATTCGATTATTTACGACGAAAAGAAAGGCAAAGCCACCGGCGTACGGGTAGTAGATGCGCATACCAAGGAAATGACCGAATATTACGCCCGGATTATTTTTGTAAACGCCGCTACCTTAAACACCAACCTGATTTTATTAAACTCTAAGTCTAGCCGTTTCCCGAACGGATTGGGGAACGACAATGGCTTGCTGGGTAAATATATTTCTTTCCATAATTTCCGGACTACTATTTCGGCGGAGTACGAAGGTTTTCAGGAAACCATTACCGAAGGCAACCGGCCCAACGGTAGCTACATTCCGCGCTTCCGCAATTTATACAAACAGGAAACCGACTTCTTACGGGGCTACGCTGCCGGCTTTGGCTCCAGCCGCATGCTAGACCGCGATACCACAGGGTTTGGCGAAGACTTAAAGAAAAGTTTAACCGGTAAAAAATACGGCAACTGGCGGGTAAGTTCGCACATGATGGGCGAAACCATTCCGAAGGAAACCAATCACGTTGCTCTTGATTCGGGTTTAACCGATGCCTGGGGCGTTCCGCTCCTGAAAACATCCGTAGCTTACGACGACAACGACGAAAAAATGATTGTGGATTTTCATGAACAACTAACCGAAATGCTAACGCTGGCGGGTTTTACCAATATTCAAACGCACGACGATCCTAACAAGGCACCCGGTATTGATATTCACGAAATGGGCGGCGTACGCATGGGAAAAGACCCGAAAACCTCGCTCCTGAATAAATGGAACCAGTTGCACCATTGCAAAAACGTGTTTGTAACCGATGGCGCCTGCATGACTTCCAACTCTACCCAAAATCCTTCGCTTACTTTTATGGCCATTACGGCCCGCGCCGCTGATCATGCCGTGAAAGAATTGCGGAAAGGTAATTTGTAAGAACCTAACTTAACCAAGGCTAGCGTTACTTATATAATAATATACACCAATCAGGAAATATTCTTCTTAAAGATGCATAGCGTTTGCAAAGCGCGCAGGCATTTTTAAGAAGAATATTTATTTTATACAGATAATGAAAGTTAAAGGTGTAAGTTAGTGTAAAGGCGCAAATGGTTGGTTATTAATATTTAAGCCTAATATTTTGCCAATTCTAAATAACTGTAGTTGTTATATGGCTGGAAAGCCAGTTGTAAGCTGCATCTTTATCAAAATGTACTTTTATTAACCCCGCTGATTGGGGTTCCGCTTCTTTTTTTTCGTAAACCTGGTTGGGGTTAGTCATTACAAAACACTCCGGCGCCATTACAATAGCAAAGCGGCGAATAATATTAGCTTTAAGCAAAGGTGTCATTCTTTCCAGCAGCCACACCTGGTTTTCGCGCTCCATGGCTTTTATCTGGGTAGCATCGGTTAGCCAATATTTAATATTTTTACTGGCCGCGGCATCAAAAGCCAGGCGGTAGCCATTCCGGAAATGCTCCTTATCCGGGTGTATCAGAAAAGTTAACTCTAATACCGCCAATGCCTTGTCGAGCCGGATTTGGAAAGCGCCGTCTTCGTAAACGGGTGTTAAGGTAAAGGCAGCCATACGTCTTCAGTTAGGTAAATATTGGCTCATGCTTTGGGCGGCCGCAACCGGTTTACTTTTTCTGTCGGCCTTTAGGTAATGCTTTTGCAGGCGGTTTTCGGTTTTGTAGCTGCTTAAACTTTTCGGTACTTACTGTTTCAGAATATTCTATTGCTGTTAAAATAGCTTCGGCAATATCAAAATCATACGCCAGTGTTATTAGCAGGTGTTTATCTGGGTTAAGTACGTAGCTGTCAGCTACTTTATCGTACACGTTAAATTCGTGTTCGCCTTCATCCAGGTATTTATTATCGGTGCGCGCCAATAAGTCGCCGGTAATTACGAGCGGTTTTTCCAGGTCTGCAATCAGTTCAAAAGGCTGAAAATACCGGCCGTCTTTTTTGTGGGTTATATACGCAATTTTGTCTATTTGGATAATAATATCCTGGTGCTTACTATCGCGTTTGTTTTTTATCTGAAGAATGTCGCCTGTAATATTCATTTAGGTTGATTTAGTATTTGTTGCGGCCGCTGCTAGTTAGTTTTTAGTATGATAAACCAGCATAACATATTGGCGCGCATTTTTGGTTTAGGTAAAACGTAGTACACCAAAGGTAAGCCGCTATAATTATTTTAACCAAACCAAAGGCAGGTTAGTTGTGTAGCGGCGGGTATTCGCGTATACTTGCCACCCCAAATATTTAAGGTAAAAATTTTTAAGCTGATGGAAATAATTGCTGTTGCCAAGCCTTTTAGCCAATTAACGCCGTACGAACTATACGCTGTTTTACGCCTGCGCAACGAAATATTTGTGGTGGAGCAAAATTGCGTTTTTCAGGATGCCGATAACAAAGACCAGGGCTGCCATCATTTAATGCTTTTTCAGGCCGAAACATTAATTGCGTATGCCCGGTTAGTACCAGCCGGTTTGGCCTATTCCGAAATATCCATCGGCCGGATTGTTACCAGCGCGCAAGTAAGGGGTTCCGGGGTTGGCCGTATTTTAATGACGCACGCTATAGACCAAACGTATAAATTATTCGGCAAAGGTCCCATCCGGATTGGTGCGCAACTATACGCGACCGCCTTTTACCAAAGGTTTGGTTTTGTACCCGATGGCCCAATTTACGATGAAGATGGCATTGACCATGTGCAGATGCTGAAAGTAATTTAGTAAGATTGCTATTGATTTATCGGTAATTAAAAACCTAATATTTTACTGCCTATTTTTGCCAAAGAAGTAGCAATATTAAAGTTGGAGTTGCATGTTACGCTGGATTGATGTTTTAATATTTGCGAAGTACAGCAATCCGGAGCCTTACCACCGGGTTGAGAAAACGGAGGCAGTATGGCAAGCCCAACTAACCCCAGCGCAGTTTAATATTTTGCGGCAAAAAGGCACCGAGCCGCCTTACCGCAACGCTTATTGCCGCACGTATGAGCCCGGGGTTTATGCTTGCGTAGGTTGCGGTAGTTTGCTGTTTAACGCCACCGCAAAATATCATGCTATTTCGGGTTGGCCCAGCTTTAGCCAACCCATTACCAAAGCCGCCATTAAATACCTCTCCGACGACACCCACCACCTGCACCGCATAGAAGTGCAATGCAATGTTTGTGATGGCCACCTGGGCCACGTTTTTCCCGATGGCCCCGCGCCCAGCGGCCTGCGCTACTGCATTAATTCCGAAAGTGTTATTAGAATTGAACCGGCGGAAAGCAACTGATATTTTCGAGTATAAAAAGAAATAGTAAGAAGCTGTTACAAAGATTATCTCTTTTATTCCTTCCCCAATAATTTTTCTTTCAATTATTTAGTTTCAGGATTCTTTAGAGGCTTTCCATTGTTGCGTTCAGAAATAATTTAGGGTTAAGCCAACTCTGTAGCACAGCGATTACCCGGTTTGTATGTTAAGGAATTGTTATCATTTATGATAGTATTACTATTGTAATTAAAAGCTTTATTATTTTTGTTTCTGAAGCTACATCAGCAAAGCGGTAATTAACTATTAGCCGCCCGTCTGGGTTGGGCAATAAAAAAAGCTTTTCATAAAAAATGGCAGCAAGCATCCATATCAGTTTAAAGCATAAATCTTACCTGCGGGAACCCGAGAGCACCGAACTTGGCCGGAAAATTATTAGTGAGAGCATTAAAATAATTGATGCTTTAGGCTTTGAGCAGTTCACCTTTAAGAAACTGGCGGCGGAGATCGGGTCTACGGAAGCCTCTGTTTACCGGTACTTCGAAAACAAACATAAGCTTTTGGTTTACCTGATATCGTGGTACTGGGCCTGGGTAGATTATACCGTTACTTTTCAAACGCATAATTTGCCAGATCCGCGGCAACGTCTGAATAAGGCTTTGGAAGTGCTGGTTAATGCCGGGCAAGAAGACGACCCGAACGTAGCCTATATTGATGAGCGTATTCTGTACCGGATTGTAGTGGCCGAATCTTCGAAGGTTTACCTGACCAAAGAAGTAGATGCCGAAAATAAGGAAGGATATTTTCTGGAGATTAAAAAATTCTGCCGGCACCTGGCTCAATTGGTATTAGCGGTAAATCCGGATTATCCTTATCCGCATGCGCTCGTTAGTACCGCTATGGAAGCCGCCCACCAGCAATTATATTTTGCCAGCCACCTTCCATCCCTAACCGAAATAAAGTATTCACAACATGCGGTTGAAGAAACTATTCAATTTCTGAAACATTTGGTCTATTCGGCAATTGATAATTCAAAATAATGGAAAAGCGAAGAAAGCAATGGCAAAAACGGTAAATACAAAACATATAACACCCATGCAGCGGTTTATGCGCCTGCTGGCTTCGGAGAAACAGGAGATTATATACCTGTATATTTACGCGGTAGCAGCCGGTATTATTAGTTTGGCGTTGCCGCTGGGCATCCAGAGTATTATTGGTTTTGTATCGAGCGGGCAAATTCCGGTATCGGTGGTGGTACTGATTGGGGTAATTGTGCTGGCTTTGCTTATTGTGGGTGGCCTGCAGGTTATGCAGTTGTGGTTGGTAGAATATTTGCAGCAACGCATTTTTGCTAAAACCGCCTTCGATTTTGCTTACCGGATACCGCGTTTTCAGGCCGAAGCCTTAAGTAAATATTACCCGCCGGAACTCATGAACCGCTTCTTCGATGTGGTATCGCTGCAGAAAGGCCTCGCTAAAATATTGCTCGATTTTTCCACAGCGGTTATTCAAATAATATTTGGCCTGATTTTGCTTTCCTTGTACCACCCGTACTTTATTTTCCTGGGCATTATTCTGGTAACGGTTTTAATTTTTATTATCTGGAGTACCGGCAGAAAGGGTGTAGAAACCAGCATTATGGAGTCGAAGTATAAGTACAAACTGGTGGCTTGGTTAGAAGAGTTAGCCCGCTCCATGAGTACCTTTAAATTTGTGGAGCATACCAACCTGCCTACTTCGCGCACCGATTCTTATGTAAGCAGCTACCTGAAAGTTAGGAAAGAACATTTTGGGGTATTAATGACCCAATATTTAAGCTTTGTGGGGTTTAAAACGGTTATAACCGGGGGATTGCTGGTACTGGGTTGTATTTTGGTAGTGCAACGGGAAATTAACATTGGGCAATTTGTCGCTTCCGAAATTATAATTATTTTAATAATGACGGCGGTAGAAAAAATTATTGTAAAGCTCGATACCGTGTACGATGTTTTAACCAGCCTCGACAAATTGGGCCACGTTACCGATTTACCGATTGAAGAAATAAAAGGGATTAGACTAGATGATATGCCCTTGCAGGGTGGGCTGGGTATACAAGTTAATAACCTGCGCTATAAGTATCCGAATACCTTTAGAGCTTCCCTGGAGAATATTAACTTCACTATTAAGCCTTCGGAACGCATTTGTTTGGCCGGGCACAATAATTCGGGTAAGAGTACCTTGGTTAGCTTGCTATTGGGGCTGTATTCAGCTTATGAAGGCAGCATTGTATACAATGGCGTTTCGCTCCGCGATTTGCACATTGGTAGCCTGCGCAGCTTAATTGGCGATAATTTATCGAAAGAACAAGTATTTGACGGCACCTTGCTGGAGAACTTAACTTTAGGACGGGACCTGCCCATGCAGGACGTACTTTGGGCAACCGAGTTGGTAGGCCTGAACCAGTTTGTGCACGAATTACCCGGCGGACTGCAATCTTACCTGGTAGGTGGTAGCCAGCGCTTGCCCAGCAGCATCGCCCGCAAAATAATTATGGCCCGCAGCTTAGTGCAGCATCCCAAACTCCTGATTATTGATGATTTCTGGGTGGGCATGAGTAGAAAAGAAAAAATGAACCTGATGCGCGTACTCACTGGGAAGCAATTCGATTGGACCATGATTATTGTTTCGAACGAACCAGATGTAATGGCGCTTTGCGACCGCACTTTGTTGCTGCAGGATGGGAAACTGGTAGCCTCCGGCACTTATGCCGAAATAAGCCAGCACGAATTATTAAGAGAGTTAACCGAAATACCTGCTTAAAGTATGCCTAAAATAGTTAAAGATATAAACAGCCCGGACCTGATGCACCTGAAATCGATGCAGCAGGTGCAAACCCCGCGTTTGGGCCGGCTGCTTACTTATTGGTTGGGCGGGATTTTCTTGGTATTAATCCTTTGCCTGTTTTTACCCTGGACCCAGAATATTCGTTCTACCGGCAGCCTTACGGCCTTAACGCCGCAAGACCGGCCCCAAACCATAGAAGCCGTTATTGCCGGCCGGATTCAGGCCTGGCATGTAATGGAAGGCGCTTTGGTAAAAAAAGGTGATACCATTGTGAGCATTACCGAAGTAAAAGAAAAATACCTGGACCCGCAGTTACTGGCTCGCTTGGGTGAGCAGGTAGAAGCCAAACAAGGCGCCGCCAACGCTACCGAAGCCAAAGCCCAGGCCATGCAGGAGCAAATACAAGCCCTGCGCCAGGGTTTAACTTTTAGTTTGCAGAAAGCCCGTAACAAAGTACAGCAAACGCGCCTGAAACTGCAAAGCGACAGCATGGACGTGGTAGCGCAACGCACCGACTTAACCATTGCCGAATCGCAGTTTGCCCGCCAGGAAAGCCTCTACAACCAGGGTTTAAAATCCCTGACCGAACTGGAATCCCGTCGCCTGAAACTGCAGGAAGCCCAGGCCAAACTACTTTCGGTAAAGAATAAATATGATGCCTCCCGGGCCGAGTTGCAGAATGTCCGCACCGAGTTAAACTCTTTGCAGGCCGAATACGCCGATAAAATAGCTAAGGCTGATGCGGAATTAAACGCCACCCGCTCGTACATCTATGGCACCCAAGCCGAGCTTTCGAAACTGCAAAATGAATACAGTAATACCCAGATCCGGAGCCAGTATTATCACATTCTGGCCCCGCAAGATGGTTACTTAGTCCGGACGTTGAAAGCCGGCTTAGGAGAAACCATAAAAGAAGGCGAACCGGTAGCTACTATTATGCCGGCAAACCCGCAGTTAGCCTCTGAGCTTTACGTTAATGCTTTGGATTTGCCTTTAATTAAGCGCGGCGATAAGGTCCGGTTGCAGTTTGAAGGATGGCCGGCCCTGGTATTCTCGGGTTGGCCCGGTGCTAGTTTTGGTACCTTTGGGGGGCAGGTAGCGGTTATTGATAACACCGGCACCAACGGCCAGTACCGTTTATTGGTGGTGCCCGACCCAAAACAGGAAACATGGCCCAGTGCTTTGCGGGTTGGTTCAGGGGTTTACGGGTGGGCCATGCTCAATACCGTACCCATGTGGTACGAAATCTGGAGACAGTTAAACAACTTCCCGGCCGATTACACCGGGGGCAAAGAAGCCGGCACCCAGGATAAGAAAACCGCTAAAGCCAATACGGACCAAGCTAAAGAAGAATATTAAGGCATCATGAAAAATATTCAGCTTTATATGCTACAACTTGTGTTGGTCCTTGGTTTGCTGGTGCTGGGTTTATCTTCGGCAAAAGCACAAACCCCGGATTCGGTGCAGGTACTTACCTTACAGGATTTTCACCGGCTTGTTTTGCAAAACCACCCGGTTGCTTCGCAGGCGGCTTTGCTAACTGAACAAGCCCGGCAAGAATTACGAATGGCCCGCGGCTCGCTCGATCCGGTTATCAGTTCTAAAATTTACCGCAAAGAATACAACGGGAAAGAATATTATCATCTCTGGAATAATACCCTGGAAATTCCTACGTGGTTCGGCTTCGATTTAAAAGCGGGTTACGACCAAACCCGCGGCCAATATTTAAACCCCGAAAACAACACGCCGGCCGGCGGCTTAAGCTTTGCCGGCGTTTCGGTACCACTGGGCCAGGGCTTGTTCATCGACCAGCGCCGGGCTACCATTAAGCAAGCTGTTTTGCTGCAGGATATTGCCGAAGCCGAGCGGGTAAAACTCATAAACAAGCTTTTGTTGCAGGCTACGAAAGATTATTGGGACTGGCTATTGTACTACCGCGAAATGCAGCTTTACCGCGAAGCCCTGGAATTAGCCGATTTCCGGCTGAAATCCGTCCGGATACGCGTGCGGGAAGGCGACCTGGCCGCTATTGATACCATAGAAGCTTTAACCGAAGTACAAAACCGGCAGGTGCTGGTGCAGCAGGCGCAACTTTCCTATAATAATGCCCGGCTAACGGTAGCCACGCACCTCTGGGCAGAAAACGCGGTCCCTTTGGAGTTACAGGAACGAACCATACCGGCTTTAACCGGCAGTGAACTTACTACGCTACCCCAGGACTCGATGCAGCAATTGCTGGAAATAGCCAAAACTAACCACCCGGATTTGCGCAAAATTAACCTGAAAGGCCAGCAATTACAGGTAGAACAACGCCTGGCTACCGAGAAGTTAAAGCCAAAACTGAATGTAGAATATAATGTACTCCAAAAAGATTTTTATCTACGCCCCGATGCCTTCGAGCGGCAGTACCTGGGGGCCAACTACAAATTAGGGATGAGTTTTAATGTGCCATTATTTTTGCGGGAAGAACGGGGCAAACTTCAGCTTACCAAAGCCAAGCAGCAAGCCAACAACCTGGAACTCCAGCAAACTACCCGTGAAATAGAAAATAGTTTATTAGCCGCTTTTAACGATTGGGAAGCGCTGGCTTCGCAAATAAAATTGCAGGAGCAAATGGTAGAAAATGCAAATAAGCTCCGGAACGGGGAAGTTATTCGTTTTCAAAACGGCGAGAGTTCTTTGTTTCTGGTAAATTCCCGGGAAGCCAAACTGTTGGAGTCGCAACAAAAGCTTTATTCCCTCCGGACAAAGTACGCGAAAGCTAAAACTTTACTCTATTGGTCTGCCGGCAATATGGTGGTGGAGTAGTGTTACCTGCAAATATGCTTGTGCTTAGAATCAGGCTCTTAAATATTATTAGAAGAAGCTGTTTAGCATTTGGATAATTGGAGAAACCCGCTGCCCTTGCGGCGGCGGCACCAGCAAGTAATCTGCCAGAAGCTTTAGAATTGGCAGTGATAACACCATAGCCCTCAGGCCTAGGAGAATTTATCTCCTTAGCTGGCGCAAGTTTTGCGAAGCATAACTTGTGCCTATTAATAATGGCCAGTTTTCAACTGGCCGGAAGTTGGAAATTTCCTCTCTTGGTACACACCAGCTACAAGCTGCTTCTAACTGGTAACTAACCCAACCGGCTACATTTGTAACTTCAGAACTGGCCAATTTACCTTTACGCTTAGGTTCTACTTTAAAACTTCTTTATACCGGGTAGTTAAGGTTGTGCTTATTTAGCTATTACATTCCTATCTTTTTAGTTAAAGTTTCTGAATATTTATAAAAAAATTATTTAATTAAATCTGGTAAGCAGATAATATGATTATATTTCTCGTTCAAGCGCGGCAGCTTAGTTAAACGCGTTTAGCCGGGTTACCGCTACCGGAAAAATATTGCTTAATATAATATTGCATGAAAAAACTATCCACCACACTTAGTTTTCTTATTTTATGGCTTTTTACCTTGTATTACGGAAAGGTAATGGCGCAAAATATTGCCCCGAAGGCTTCGCAGACCAACGCCAACTTTGATCTAAAAAGCGGCGACCGGGTAGTTTTTCTGGGAAATTCTTTGTTTGAAAATGACTTGCCCTACAATTATCTGGAGTTTGCCCTAACCACCCGCTGGGCCAACCAAAATATTACTTTCCGCAACATTGCTTGGACGGGAGATAACGTTTGGGGCGAAGCCCGCAGCTATATTTCTTCGCCCAGCGCTTACGATTTATTAATAGAGCAATTAACCAAAACGCAACCCACCGTTGTATTTATTGCATACGGTGCCATTGAGGCGCAGGAAGGGGAAGAAGGGGTGGCCCGTTTTAACCAAGGTTTAAATAAGTTACTCGATAAAATAGCGCAACTGGGAGCCAAAGCCATTCTGTTGTCGCCGATACCGGCAATGGATAATCAAGCAACTACCAATGGTGCGCAACGGAATGCCATGCTGGAATTGTACGCGGCAACTATTGCCAAAACGGCTGCGGAGCGCGGCCAGCAATATATTAATATTTATAAGCCAATGCTGGAGCTAAGCAAAAAAGTAAACCTATCGGATAATGGAATACACCTGAACGAAACCGGTTATTATTACTTGGCTACCACCTTAGAAAAAGAATTGGGTTTAACGCCCCGCCAGGAATTGGTTTCCATAAATATTGATAAAAACGCGACTGAGCAAACCAATCCTGTAAAAATATTAGATGCCGGCCGGCAGAAAAACACCGTAAAATTCACCTTGGAGGAGGAATATTTGCCTTTACCCTTACCCGCACTAGTTGAAGGAACCGCCGATAAAGCCCAAGTAATAAAAATAGCTGGTTTGAAAAAAGGCGTTTATACCCTTACCGCTGACGATACGCCGGTAATAACTGCTTCGGCTGCGCAATGGAAAGAAGGCGTAGCCATCCGGCGCGGAGCTTCGTTTAGCCAGGCAGCGCAAGTGCGCGATTTAATATTTAAAAAGAACCAGTTGTTTTTTCAGCAATACCGGCCGCAAAACCGGACTTATATTCTGGGTTTCCGCGCGCACGAACAAGGCCGGCACGCCCGGGGCCTGGAAGACCTGAATATTATAATTTCTTACCTCGAAGGCCAAATCGCTTTAAATCGCCATCCCAAAGCAATCGTGTATCAGCTTACCCCTCTTAAATAACATGAAAGTGACAAAACAAAATAACTATACTGCTAAGTCCTCCTTTGGTAATTTATTAAAAAATATATTCTCGTCGGGTAAGCAGGCAAAAGTATGGGGAGCTTTGGCATTAGTACCAATGGTGCTGCTGTTTACGGCCATGGTAAACCAAAAAGACGATCAGGAAAATCCGGACCCGAAAGATGAACTGGCTTCGTTTAAGATTGCGGATGGTTTTGAGGTAACACTTTTTGCGGCAGAGCCCCTGGTAATTAAACCTATTCAGATGAACTGGGATGCCGACGGCCGGTTGTGGGTGGTTAGTAGTACGGCTTATCCGCACCTGAAAACCGGCGAAGAAGCCAACGATAAAATATTTGTACTGGAAGATACCAACGGCGATGGCCGGGCCGATAAATCCACCATATTCGCGGAAGGTTTACTTACACCCACCGGAATATTACCCGGCGACGGCGGCGTTTACGTAGCCAACTCCACCGAAATATTACACTTTGCCGACACCGATAACGATGGTAAAGCTGATCAGAGGCGGGTAATATTAACCGGTTTTGGCACCGCCGACACCCACCACCTGATTCATACTTTCCGCTGGGGCCCCGAAGGCAGTCTTTACTTTAACCAATCTATTTATATCTACAGCCACGTAGAAACGCCTGCCGGAGTTAAGCGCCTCGAAGGCGGCGGCGTGTGGCAATTAAGACCTAAAAATTTAGAGTTAGATGTTTATGCCAAGGGTTTAATTAATCCGTGGGGCTTGCAGTTTAACCGCTGGGGCCAATCTTTCTTGACGGATGGCGCGGGTAACGAAGGCATAAATTACGCTTTTCCGGGCGCAACTTTTGTAACCTCGCCAGGGGCCGAAAGAATTATTAGGGGTTTAAATCCGGGCCAGCCCAAACACAGCGGCCTGGAAGTTATTTCGGGTCGGCACTTGCCGGAATCATGGCAAAATAGCGTTATTACCAACGATTTCCGGGCCAACCGCATAAACCGTTTCCGGCTGGAAGAGCAGGGTAGTGGCTATGCTTCCAAGCAGGTAGAAGATTTATTATGGACCGATCACGTGGCTTTCCGGCCGGTAGATATTTCGGTGGGCCCGGATGGCGCTATTTACGTAGCCGATTGGTACAACCCCATTATTCAGCACGGTGAAGTAGATTTTCATGATCCGCGCCGCGACCAGCAGCACGGCCGTATTTGGCGGATTGTGGCGAAGAACCGGCCTTTGGTAAAAACGCAGCAACTAACAAAAGCTTCGGTGCCGGAATTATTAGAGGCTTTAAAATTACCCGAAGACTGGACCCGTTCGCAGGCCAAATTAGTACTAAAATCCCGCGGCGAAAAAGAAGTAATTCCGGCATTGCAAAAATGGATCAGCAACCTGGATAAAAAAGATGCGGATTACGAACATCAGTTGTTAGAGGCCTTGTGGGTGTACCAATCGTTGGATGTGGTAAACGAGCCGCTGCTCCTGAACTTAATAAATGCCCAAAACCACCAGGCCCGCGCGGCCGGATTGCGGGCCTTGCAACTCTGGCATAACAAGATAGCGAATGTGCCCGCCTTGCTTACCAAAGCCGTGCAGGATAAGCATCCGCAGGTGCGGTTAGAAGCCGTAATTGCTCTCCGGAAAGTAAAAACGGCCGAAGCGGCCCGTACAGCTTTAGCGGTATTAGACCAGCCGATGGATGAATTTTTAGATTATGCCCTTTGGCAAACCACCCGCGAACTGGAACCAGCCTTAATGGCCCGCTTAAAAACGGAACCGGAATTCTTAGGCAGTGCCCAGAAAACTGCTTTTGTGCTTAAATCGGTAAATAATCCGGAGGCCGTTACCCCGCTCGTGCAGTTGTATCAGAAAAATGTAGTGCCCGAAGCGTACCAGGCAGATGTACTAAACGCGGTGGCCAAACGGGGGAAGCTAGCTGATTTAAATATTTTGTTGGATATGGCGGTTCAGGGTTATGGCGCCCAGAATAAAAATGTAGCGGCCCAATTGGGTGCTTTGGCGGAGGCCGCCCGGCAGCGGGGCGTAAAACCGGACAAAAACTTAAATCGGATTGCCAGCTTTACCGCCAGTCCTGATGAGGCCATTGTGCTAAATGCGGTGCGTTTAATGGGCTATTGGCAGCTAACAGAAATGCGGCCGCAATTAACCAAGCTCATTCTGCACCAAGATAAAAATATTAAGAAAGCGGCCTTGGCCGCGCTGGTTAGCTTAGATAAAAGTAAAGGCGAAAAATTATTAACGGAGCTGGCCCGCGGCAAAAATCCGGCAGATTTAAAAATTTTAGCAACGGCCCAACTGGTACCTTTAAATGTAACGGAAGCTTCACGGATTGGGGCAGAATTATTGCGCACAATGCCCGAAAAAACCGATGCTGCTGACTTGTTCCAGGCCTTTTTTGCGCATAAGCAGGGCACGCAATTATTGGCCGAAGCCATTATGGCGAAAAAAATACCGGCAAATACGGCTAAAGCCATCCGCCCGGCCTTTCAACGACAGATTCCGTGGGGTAAGCAAAAAAACGAAGAAGTGCTATTGATGATTAAAGCCCTGGAAGCATCCGGTGGGTTCCTGCCCACCGAGCGCATGCCGCAGCAGCTCAGCAGCCAGGATATTAACAAGTTAGCTGTAGAAATAAGAGGCGGCGCCAATCCCGACTTGGGCGAGGCTGTATTCCGGAAAACCCATTGTACTACCTGCCATGCTATTGGCGGCGCCGGTGGCCTGAATGGTCCGGATTTAAGCAGTTTGGGCACCAGCTCACCGGTAGAAACCATTATTAATTCTATTCTCTATCCGTCTAACTCTATAAAGGAAGGCTACGAACTGCAACGGGTAGCTAGAAAAGACGGCTCCGAAATGATGGGTTACCTGGTAAGTAACGGTGCTTCGGAGATTATAATGCGCGATGCGGCGGGTAAGGGCGTAG
Organism: Adhaeribacter rhizoryzae; assembly: GCF_008629685.1. Taxonomy (GTDB): domain Bacteria; phylum Bacteroidota; class Bacteroidia; order Cytophagales; family Hymenobacteraceae; genus Adhaeribacter; species Adhaeribacter rhizoryzae. Next base: position 185,681 of record NZ_VWSF01000005.1, read on the forward strand.
CCATCCCTAAAAGCCAGGTAAATTCTATTCAGAAAATACCCGGTTCCTTAATGCCACCCGGTTTAACCGCCGGTTTAGAAAAAGAAGAATTTAATAATTTGGTTGCTTTCCTATCGAAGTTGGGTGAATCGGGTAAATACCGGGTGCCTACGTCCCGGTTTGTGCGCCGCTGGGAAGCCTTGCCGGCCAGTAAAGAAGTTTCTAAAAAGCTTACCGGCGAAGGCTTGGGCTACCTGATTAAAGAAAATAGTAAAATGCCGGTAATGCCAGTTTATAGTAAAGTTGCCGGCGATTTACCCCTCGAAGAATTGCCCGTTGTCGGCACAAATGCCAATAAACCCTACAGTGTAGTTCGGTTTGAGGTAGAAGTACTGAATAAGGGGAACATAAACTTAGCCTTTAACGCAACTGCCGGCATTACTGCCTGGGCCGGCCAAAAACCTTTGAAATTAGCTGAGCAGGGAGCGGTGGCCGAACTTCCTCAGGGCATCCACCAGATTACACTGGCTATTGACCGCCAGGTACGTCCGAAAGGTTCGCTAAGTATTCAGCTACAGGATGCCGGTACTGCTACCGCGCAAACCAGGTTGGTAATGGGGCAATAGAACTTTTGGCTTTATCTTTTAAACATAGAACCCCACTGTCCGGTGGGGTTTTATTTTATTAGGCCACTATTCGCATTATTATACCTATGTCAAGTGGATAATGCGCAATCTACAGGCGTCCTATTGAGCCTGTCGAAATAGCTATTAATTACTTTACAATGCCGTTATAGGTCCTTCGACAAGCTCAGGATGACCAGCAATGTACGTTTAAGCGCAGGTTTCATTTTATAATGGTATTAGATATGAACACCTGCTTTTAAAAAGTAATCACAATTAATTTATCCTAACCGGTAATGCGGCGGCTTTGCTTAAATTTACGCTATTATTCTGGTCATTCTTTAAAGTTTAATAATGGTACTTACCTTAGTAATGTGGGCATACATTCACTGCTTTAATTGCAGTCTAGGATTAATGCTTTACAACCTGCTCAGCAATATTTTCGGCTGGAAATTTACGAAAGTACCGGCCTACCTGCTGAGTTTATTTGGTTTGTGCTTTTTAACCGGTTACCTGGCCATTTATTCGCTTTTTGCTCCTATAAATGTAATTACCCACTTAACTTTAATTATACCATTGGCCTTTTATGCTGTTAAACGAAAGGCGGTATTTAAACTGTTTTTGCAACCCCGCCTCAGTTTTTCAAAAACTGAATTTTTGTTTTTGCTATTACCGGTTTTAATTATAGTTCTTAATTTATTATACCTGAATACATTACCTGTTTTACATACCGATAGTGGGCTGTATCACATTCAAGCCATTAAATGGCCGCAATATTACCCGGTTGTGCCGGGCATTGGCAATTTATTATCCCAAATAGGTTATAATTCCAGTTTCTTTTTATGGTCGGCTTTTTTTAGTGGGGTATCGTTAACCAGCCAGCCAATTTATGCCCTTAACAGTTATCTGGTATTATTATTAACCGTAACCGGACTAACCCTTTTTCGGGCAGCTTTTACAAAAGACAAAAGCAAAATGGCCTACAGTATTTTTCCGGTTATTTTATGCGGCTTAATCCCGATAATTTTCGATAGAGCCATTGCGTCGCCTACGCCGGATATTGCGTTAACGGTAATACTGGCTTTTATTTTTACCATTCAAATTTATCAGCTGGGTAAATCAGGGAAAGAAATAAATGCGTTTGAAACCCTGACTTTGGTGTTGCTGGTGTTAACCGCCTTTACAATTAAAATATCGGTTGCTCCCATTGCGGGCGTTTTACTGTATTTAATTTTTACCGAACAGGTTAAGCTAAGTAAACAATGGGTTATGCTGGTAGCTGCGTCTGGCCTGTTTATTTTTGGCCCTTGGTTTATCCGCAATATTATTCAAACCGGGTATTTAGTTTATCCTTTTCCGTACCTTGATATTTTTACGGTTGACTGGAAAGTACCTATGCCAATTGTGCTGGATGAAATGAATATGATAAAATCTTTTGCCAAAGAAGGGGCCAACGACTGGCAACGTGTTTTGCAAACTTCTTTCTGGGTTTGGGTTAAATCCTGGTACAGTTATCAATCAACTTACTATAAATTTATACTTGCCGGAGCTGCCCTATCGCCTTTGTTCATGGTTATTTTGGGTTACCTAAAACGCGAAGCGCCAGGTTTTACAAATCTTTATAAAAAATTACTGGCCCTGTGGTTTATTTATTACGCAGGATTTCTATTCTGGCTGTATTTTGTGCCCAGTATTAGGTTTGGGGTTACGTTTATTTATTTAAGCCTGTTAATACCCATTATTTTTGTTTTGCAAGGCACCATTAGCAAGTACAGCGCTTTTGTGTATGTGCTTGGTATAACCATAATACTGGGTTTGGGCCTAAATCAGTTACGCGACCTTGTTCACTTTTTGCGCTTTCAACCAGCCGTAATACAAGCTCGTTTAATGTATCAGGAGTATCATCCTGTACCTGCTTTAGCACCAGTAAAAGTATCTCATGTAAACGTCTGGCGGCCGGTTAAAGAATTGGTTTGTTGGGATGCTCCCATTCCGTGCACTTACCACTTGGTTAAAGGCCTGGAATTACGCGGAAAAGATTTAGCCAGTGGTTTTCGGATAAAGAGCAAAGAATAATTCTGGATTTAAAACGCCTGCACCTAATCTGGCTAGCTGATAAATAATTTTTTGTGAGCTTCTTTTAACCTTTTGCGTTAATACCAAAAAGCAACTTTGCACTTATTATCATTAGCACCAGATGGAACAGGAAGCAGAAAACTCACCCCGTAAAGAAGACGAAATAATGGATGAAAATGCCATTATTTTGAAAGAAGAAAATACCCCGGCTTTATACGACAATACGGCCGAAGCCTTTGAAGCGGATATAGAAATTATAGACCTGACGGAAGATGCGGAGGCATAAGCTTTTGCTAGGCACATGTAATAACGTAATTCGCCAATCAGAAGATTGGCTATCCTGGAAATGCGTAGAGCGCGTTGCTAACTCTACGCATAACTAGAAGGTTTGGAATGGTAAATAATTTCCTGTTTTCTAATAATATTAAAACATTAAAGCAAGTTTATTCTTTTTTACCGGTTAAATCCTGTTCGCTGATGGTGCGGGTGGTTACCTTGCCTACTTGCTGATTAGCCTGAAAAGCAGTTGCTTTTACAACAGTCGGGTTAATTATTTTAAAGGGCATGGTATACTGCAAAGATTCCAAAGTGGGCTCGGTACCGTCCAGGGTGTAAAATATGCGGGTGCCGTGGCTGCCGGTTTTTAAAGATACTGTAATATTTTTTGCTTCCGTATCGGGCGTAACTTCCATGAAAACGTTGTAAGCACTTTTGGCATAGTTCAAGCCAATCGCATCGTAACGTTTGTATTGTGTTTCCATTCTTTTCTTAAAGTTATCCCAGTTTTTCAGATTGGCCGGGGTCCAGGCTACTTCGGCCAAAGCCGCTGCCCTCGGAAAAGCATAATATTCGGCTTTTTCTGGAGTATGAATATATTCGGCCCACACATTGCCCTGGGTACCAATTATATATTTAGCTTCTGCGGGTGTTAACTCGGCGGGCGTAGGTTCATAGGAATATACTTTTTCCAGCAACAGCATGCCCCCAATTGCTTTGGGTTCCAACGCCCGGTCGCCCTGGTAATAATCTAAATATAGGTGCGAAGAGGGTGTCATAACCACATTGTGGTGTTCTTTGGCCGCCGCAATACCGCCTTTAATGCCGCGCCACGACATAACCGAAGCATTGGGAGCCAGGCCACCTTCTAATATTTCGTCCCAGCCAATAATATTTTTATTTTTCGTCAGCAGGAATTTTTCAATGCGTTTAATAAAATAACTCTGCAGTTCGTGTTCATCTTTTAAATTTTCGGCTTTAATGCGGGCCTGACACTTAGCGCAAGCTTTCCACCGGTCTTTGGGTGCTTCGTCGCCGCCAATATGAATAATGGGGCTCGGAAACAAGGCGGCTACTTCGGTTAAAACATCTTCCAGAAAAGTAAACGTTTGGTCGTTGCCGGCGCAGTAAATATCTTTCTGAATGCCCCATTGCAGCGGCATTTTGTGTGGCCCGCCCGTACACGAAAGCTCCGGGTAAGCTGCCAAAACCGCCAGCGTATGGCCGGGCATTTCTACTTCGGGCACTACGTTTATGTAGCGGGCGCTGGCGTAAGCCACAACGTCTTTAATCTGCTCCTGGGTATAATAACCACTGTGGGGGCGGTAATCAATCTGATCGCGGTTACCAACCTGGGTGCCTTCGCGATTAGCACCAATTTGGGTTAAACGGGGATATTTTTTTATTTCGATGCGCCAGCCGTGGTCTTCGGTTAAGTGCCAGTGAAACGTATTGAGTTTGTGCATGGCCATGTAATCGAGGTATTTTTTGATAAACTCGACCGGGTAAAAATAGCGGCCCACATCCAGCATCAGGCCCCGCCAGCTATAGCGCGGCTTATCCTGAATATCCACGGCCGGAATAGCAACGGCGGCTTTACCGGCTACCGCTTCGGGGCCAGCCGGTAATAACTGGTAAATGGTTTGCAATCCGTAAAATATGCCGTGCCCGTGGGTGGCCCGCACCACAATATTCTCCGGCCGCACAGTTAATGCATATCCTTCTTTCCCCAGCGTAGTGTCGGTTGGCTGTTTGCTTAAAATAATGGCATTTTTAGCTTTTAGCGCATTGGCCTTTTCGATTACGGTTAGTTCGTGACCGGTAGTACTTTTTAGCTGGTCGGCGAGCATGCCGGCCAATAATTTAAGCTCCTGATCCTGAGGCGTAATGTAAATTTTAGTTTTAGCCGTAAGCTGAAAATTGCCCGGTAAAAGTTTTAAACTAACCGGCTGCGGAATAATTGAAATATTGCTTTCGGGTGCTGTGGTGGTTTGGGCTCCGGCCAGGTTAATACAAATAATACTAAGCCAGAGTAACAAGAGGGTACGTACACGCATCATGTCGGAATAGTTTTGATTTTACTTTATTAGTTGGTGAACAGCTTTAGGCAGGGTGAATATTATTGCTGCAAGATAACCATCTGGGGATTCTTTCAAAATTTTATCTGGATTCCAGCGGTAATTACTGCTAAAGTGTGGGTTAGGCTAAAATAAAGCCGGGATTAAGCAAAGTTAAGATTGGCGGAAACGGAAAGAATTTTATAAAGTGGCTGTTTATCTTTTGAAAGATTTCATCTTTCAATGTGTAAGTGCTAACTGGTAGCATATTCCTAAGTTGCCTCCCGGCCGGCGGGCCCCGTTTGGCCGCTCGGGCTGCTCATCTTTCCTTTGCTCGTACCTCGCAATGCTGCGCACCGGAAAGCTGAAAGGCCCTCGCTGTCCAAACTGCTGTCAGTTGCCTGTAGTTACTGCCATTCTAGGTTCAATTATCAATTAATAAGCCTCCGCAACAAAGCTATTCCATGATGAGCTGGTTCGGCCGAACTCCTTCCCTGGTTCAGGGAAGGTGCCCGGAGGGCGGAAGGGTCTTTACAATCCAGATTTGTTTGCAAAAAGCGCCGCAAGAATAATCCTGGAGCGCTTTTCTGTTTTTTCTGAAAATTCGTGTTGATTTATTTTTCCCGGTTTACGCCAGAACAATTATTATTTACCAGTTAGCGGGCCGGAAAGTAGTATAAGCCGTTGCCTGGGGCTCGAACCGGATAATGAGTTGGTTTTTGCCCGCATTGTCTGGTTGCAACGTGTAATAATAGGTTTCGGGTTTGAGGTCTTTCTTCTCGGTTTTATTATCGTAGTTCTGGTAAGATGAAGCACAACCTTTGTAAAAGCCCCGGGCCCGCCCTTCGGTGGGGTAAAAAGTAAACGACTGCTCAGCTTCGTTAAACTGCACAGTTCCTTTTTTGTAAACAAAAGTTTCGGTGCGGCAACTGTAAGAAGTGCCGCCGGCTACCAGGTAAAACTCACATTTACCATCGGGTTTAAAATCGAAAGCCAGGCCGGCTTCAAACGCATTGCCTGTATACGAGCCGTTATAATCCCAGAATTCACCCATCGAAAATTCTCCGGCCAGCCATTTACGGGCCAATTCGGTGGGTACTTCGGAGCTGGGCGTAGGTTCCGGGTCTTCTTCAATACAAGCGGGCAGCAGCAGGCTTACCCATAGCAGCAAAGTGGCAAATATTCCTTTATGCAGGAGGTTAGAGCGCGTGGCGTTTTTCATAGTTTTAATAATTAAAATACTGATATATAAATATTTACCAAAAATTATTAATATGATTAAGGTACTATCCGGGGTAGGGGAGCTGCAACTTAAATTATATAAGTAAACCTTTTCGGGCTTTGAATACAGGAAATCTCCCTTTGAGTAAAACGCTTCTGCAGGCAATATTTCAGCGTAAATTCGCGGGTTGTACGGGTTGCCGCAGGGGTTTATGCGGGTTAGCCCGGCGTTTATTACCCGCCTTATTGTGGCATAAGTTTCGGGGGGCAATCGGGCAGCCTGGCTTTAAAGGTTAATAAAGGGGCGTTTGGGTGCGGGGTAAATTCCCGGCTAAAATAGCAGGCAAAGCAAAAACTTTCTGGTTAACTTCGGCTGCGAAACCCAGAACAATGCCGGAGAAGGAACCTGACCCCCGAAATTTTACGAGCAGCAACGCCCATGCCACCGATTACCTATTGGCAGTAGCTTCGGTGGCTACCGTGAACCATGCTTTTATTTTAAAACACACTGCCGCCGAAGCGGTACCCTTGATTGGCTCGTCGTACGAAATGCAGCCGGACGTAATAGGTGTAAACGAAGGTATATTTAATGGGGTAACCGGCAGCCGGATGCCCGCGGTAAAAGTGGTGCAGTTTTCGGCCGGTTTGTGGTTTTCGTGTGCCTGCACCCGATCCAAAACCCACTTATGCGAACACCAGGCGCAGGTACTACAGGCCCTCATTACCCGCCCCGAATTCCGGGTATTTTTTGATGCCAAACTGCGCCGGAACAAAATATTACCTGTGGCCCAGGATTACGGCCTGGCCGCCGAAGAAAACCTGGATAAATATTTCGACCTGGAATACGCAAACAAAAATATTACGGTTAAGCCCAAGTTAAAAGAGTTGTTGCCGGTAAATCCGGCTACCCAGGCCATTTTACAGGAACAATTATTGCCCAAACTCAAACCACCAATGCTGCCGCAGTCCGTGGCAACTACCCCTGACAAAGCGTATATTGTGGTTATTGCGGAGCATAAATATTACAAGCATTTGTACCTGGAACTGTACCGGGCGGCCATTACGGCCAGCGGAAAACTAAAAAATCCTTTACAGCAAATTAACCCCGCCGACCTGATTTGGCTCACCGAAAACCCGGAAGAACTTAAATTCTTTACGGCTATAACTAAGTTTCAGCGGAGCTACGAGGCCGAACCGGGCGAGGCCGATTTGGCGGCTTTAAAGGCCCTGGTGAGGAATCCGCTGGGTTTTAAATTTTACCAGCACAACCTTAATAATAACCGGGCTTCGGGCAATATTACGGCCAGTTCGCTGGTGCCGGTAGCGGTGCAAAGTTTGCCGGTAAACCTGGTGCTGGATGTAGTGGTGAAAGACAATTTTTACGAGATTACCGGCACCATCACCCTCCTGGACCAGCCCTACGATTTGCAACACCTGGCGGTGCAGCACGAATATTTTATTCAGGTTAAGAAAAACCTGTATTTGCTCGATAATCCCGATTTGCTCCGGATTATCCGGTTTTTCAAAAAGCACAACCACAAAATATTAATCCACGAATCGAAATTTGCGGAGTTCCGGGAAACGGTGCTGGCCAGCCTCGAAAGCAAGATAAAGGTTAATTACGCTTATATAAAACCGGCTACCCCGAAGCAAATAGAAGAATTTGGCCTGGCCGAAACCCGCGAACAAATTATTTATTTATCGGAGTCGGAGGATTTTATTTTGCTGACACCGGTAATGAAGTACGGCCCCCTGGAAATACCGGTGCTTACGCACAAGCAGCTATACGGCACCGATGCCCGCGGCCAGGCGTTTACGCTGGCCCGCGACGAAGAAGCGGAACATAACCTGGTAGCCGATATTCTAAAGCAGCACCCGTTTTTTTACGAACAACTCCACCAGGATTGCTTTTACCTGCACCGCGACCGCTTTTTAGAAGACGGTTGGTTTCTGGATGCTTTTGAAGCCTGGCAGCAGGCTGGTATTACCGTGCTGGGTTTTAAAGAACTCAAAAATAACCGCCTCAACCCGCACAAAGCCAAAATTAGCATCCAGGTAACCAGCGGCATTAACTGGTTCGATACCACGGTTAAGGTAAAGTTTGGGCAACAGCAGGCCTCGCTCAAATATTTGCACCAGGCCATCCGGAACAAAAGTAAGTTTGTGCAGCTCGGCGACGGCACCCAGGGTTTGTTGCCCCAGGAATGGCTGGAAAAATTTGCCCGTTATTTGGCGGTGGGCGAAGTAGCCGGCGAACACATCCGGACACCCAAAATAAACTACTCGGTTATAACGGAGCTGTACGAAGACGAAGTGCTGAGCCAGGAAGTGCAAACCGAACTAATACAGTACCGCCAGAAGCTGGCTAATTATAAAGCCTTGCCCGAAGCCGAAGTGCCCGCCGGCTTGCACGCCACTTTGCGCGGTTACCAGAAACAAGGCCTCAACTGGCTTACTTTCCTCGATGAATTTAACTTTGGCGGCTGCCTCGCCGACGATATGGGTTTGGGCAAAACCATCCAAATATTGGCCTTTTTATTGGCGCAGCGCGGGCGGGTAAAACAAAATACCAACCTGGTGGTGGTGCCTACTTCTTTGCTGTTTAACTGGCAGGACGAAGTAGCCAGGTTTGCGCCTTCGCTGAAAATATTAACCGTTTACGGCGCCACCCGCATAAAAAATATCGCCGAGCTAAACCAATACGAAATCGTGCTGACCTCTTACGGCACGCTGCTCTCGGATATCCGGGTGGTGAAGGAATATCCGTTTAATTACATTATCCTCGACGAATCGCAGAATATTAAAAACCCGGAAACCGAGCGGTACCGGGCGGTGCGCTTGCTGCAATCCAGGAATAAACTGGTGCTAACGGGCACGCCCATCGAGAACAATACTTTTGATTTATACGGTCAGTTGTCGTTTGCCTGCCCCGGTTTGCTGGGCAGCAAGCGGTTTTTCCGCGACCATTATTCCACGCCCATCGATAAGTTTAAAGACAGCCGCCGGGCCGCCGAACTGCAGCAAAAGGTAAGCCCTTTTATTTTGCGGCGCACGAAAGAACAGGTAGCCCCCGAACTGCCCGACAAAACTGAAATGGTTATTTACTGCGAAATGGGCGCGGAGCAGCGCCGGGTGTACGATGCGGCCGAGCGGGAAATCCGCGATTTTATTTCGGCGCAGGGCGACGGCGAAATTCTCAAAAACAGCATGCACGTGCTCACCGGCCTTACCCAACTGCGGCAAATCTGCAACTCCCCGGCCTTGCTCACGGGCGGCGACTATAGCCTGGCTACCTCGGCCAAAATAGAAACTTTGCTGGAGCAAATCCAGAGCAAAGCGCCGCACCACAAAATACTGGTGTTCTCGCAGTTTGTAACCATGCTGGAGCTGATTAAAAAAGAACTAAGCGCCCGCGGCATACCCTTTGCCCTGCTTACCGGCCAAACCCGCGACCGGGCCGCAGCGGTTAACCAGTTCCAGGACGACGCTAACGTACGGGTATTCTTAATCAGTTTAAAAGCCGGCGGCACCGGCCTAAATTTAACCCGCGCCGATTACGTGTACCTCGTAGAACCCTGGTGGAATCCCGCCGTCGAAAACCAGGCCATCGACCGGGTGTACCGCATTGGGCAGGAAAAACACGTAGTAGCCATCCGCCTCATTTGCCCCAACACCGTGGAAGAAAAAATTCAGAAGTTGCAGGAAAGTAAAAAAGAGTTGGTGAAAGAGATGGTTGAAACGGACAATGCGGTTTTGAAATCGCTGTCGAAGAAGGAGTTGTTAGGGTTGTTCAGCTAAAATTCAGGAAAAGGTATTATATTGTAAATACAATTTAGTTTTTTAAAAATGATAAAACAATTCAGAATTAATAGAACTCTAGAATGTTATAATAATTATAAATTTGAAGGCGATGAAATTATAAACTTAACACCATTAAGCAAAATAAATTTTTTTGTTGGTATAAATAATTCAGGTAAAAGCCGCCTCTTAAGAGAATTATTTAAAGATTTAAGAAATTATAATATTTATGATCCCAATGATCAGTACAATAGTATTCCACTGTTTAAATCAGACGAAACAAAATTTGGTCTAATAAATGTAAATAAAGAAGAACTTTTAAATTCTCTTTCACCTGTATATGATAAAATCCTAACATTATGCAATAATCCAAGCTTTTGTAAACCTTTGTATGATTTTTTTAAAGCGGAGAAAAAAACAATTTATGATAAAGAATTATATAGTTTTTATGTAAATTTTCAATCAAACTTAAAGAAGTTAATTAATGATGAATTCGCTGGTTCTAAAACAAAGCTTCTTGATGAAAATAGTAAGGAATCACAAAGAAAAAAAGAGATAGAGCAGTTAAGTAAGGAAGCTTTATCTTTAATTAGAAATAAAATTCCCATTGAACTTAAAAACAATAAAGTTACCTATATTCCAGCAATTAGAACATTAAGGAGATTTCTAACAAGAAAAACAACGGAAGCAACTCATTACGAAAGCGATCGATATAAAATAACTGATTATGAGCAAATAGATAATTCCATTATTTCTTCAAGAGTAATGGTAGATTACTTTTCTAAAAAAGAGTATGAATCAGAGCACAACAATAAGAATTACTATTATAAGCAACTAATTTCAAAAAATAATATATTTACTGGTGAGAACTTATATGAACTCATTAAAGATCTTAGAAATTCTCCTGAAGAAAAAAGAAAGGTTTTAACTGATTTTGAATCTTTTTTAAGCAAAAGTTTTTTTAATTCTTTAAATGTTTCTCTTCATTCAATTGAAGACCAAGATATCAAAGATATATATGTTAAGATTGGAGATAATAAAGAATTGCCAATTTTTAATTTAGGAGACGGAATCCAATCAATAATAATTTTAACATTTCCTCTTTTTTATTATAAGAATACTAAACATTTTATTTTTTATGAGGAACCTGAATTGTATTTGCACCCAGGAATACAAAGGGTATTTATTGAAACAATCAAAAGCTTTGATAATGTTCAATGCTTTATAGCCACCCACTCTAATCATTTCTTAGATACATCATTAGATTTTCCAAACGATGTATCAATTTTTTCTCTGAAAAAAGAGGACAATGAGGTTGGTGAAAAAATTTTCAAGATTGAGAATCTTGCCTCTCCTTCCGTATCGATTTTGAACTTACTTGGAGTAAGAAATTCATCTGTATTTTTATCAAACTGCTCTATTTGGGTAGAAGGAGTTTCAGACAGGATTTACATAAGAAAATATCTTGAATTATATCAATTAGGGAATCCTGATAAAAAAACACATTTCCCATTCTTTAAAGAAGACTTTCACTTTAGTTTTATTGAATTTAATGGCAATAATATCACACATTTCAATTTTTCGGAAAATATCGAATATGATAATGAGGAACAGATAAATGCTACAAAAATTTCGAATAGAATCTTTCTAATTCACGATTTAGATACAGGTAAAGACAAAAGGCACGAACTTCTTAAAAGGCAGCTAAGGGAAAATTATTTTAAATTAGAGGTATTAGAAATCGAAAACTTATTATCTCCGGAGGTGTTAAAAAAAACCTTGACCGAGTATAGATTAAAAGGTGTTGAAAAGGTTGTTTTTAATGATTTTAAATATGAAGATTATAAAATGCAACCCATTGGAGAATTCATTTCGAGAATTTCAGGAGAAAAACAGATAAAACAGATTGTTTCAGTAGGTTCTAAAAGTGAAATTAAGAAAATTTATAATAAATTAGATTTTGCACATAATGCTGTTAAAAATCTGAATAATTGGGATGAATTGACAGAAGAATCCAAAAATATGACTAGAATTATTTATAATTTTATTTATAAAAACAACAATAATAATTTTTAATATTTTCTTTGTTATGCGAAGAGTTAGCTCATGCTTAGTTTTAAAAAGGGTTAGGGAGAGCACTTGCTATGCATAGTGTTAGCGCAACGCTCTACGCATTTTCCGGAAAGCCAATCTTTCTGTTATGCTTAGAGTGCTGCGGTAACTCTACGCACAACAGAGTGGCCCGTCAAAAAGAGTTATTTGTACAGAACTTATATTATTGCATCAGGAACAAATGCTTACAAGCACATTTCAAATAAGTTAATTTTGTATTTTTATTATTTGAAAATCTTTGAGATTAACTCCGCTTGGGCTTGGCGTTAAAGAGCTATAATTTGGTGCGGCTGTACTTCCAAGACTTATGAGGTATTCTATAAAAGCTGCCGCCTCTTCTGCTTTTTCAAAATTAATAATTTTATTATTCCATTGTAATTCTACCATATTCCCTGTGTGCAAAAATCTAATCCTATATGTAATTGGCTTAAAATCTTCAGGTCTAATTAATTCAACAAGTTGAGGTGAGCTATATTTAGGATCGTATCCAACTTCTCCATATTTATATAGCACCGATTGCCTAGCTTCAGGAATATGCTTAGGACTGCCTGGCTTAACGTGTCTATATAAATACTTAAAGCGCAAAAATCCACTGAGAGTATTCTTTATATCAGGAAAATACCATAATATTATTTCTTTCTTTAAAGCGCTTAATAAGTTTGGGTTTCCAGCGGCATTATAGTAGTCCTGAACTTTAAAAACATAAATTGGAGATGCATATCCACCAGTATAATTTAACTCAACTGAAACAGAAGTATTTCCACTTAAATCTATTCCAAAGCCACCCTCCTGCCTAAGTACCATATCTCGTCTGCCTAATGTTCCTGAAAACTTCATTCTGGACATTAATAAATTTAAACTTGATTCATACTTATCAATAAAGTTAAGATTAGCACTTGGACCAATGGAAGATGAGAATTCATTGCCATTTACATTTTCCGCTCCAGTTCCTGAGGAATTATTATTTTCCGTTTGATTTATATCTGCTTTTCCAGTTTTTGTAGCAATTGCATTAGTAATAGTATTTTTATCCGAATCTGTCTTTTTACTACCTGCTGTAGCACTTATATTAGCAGTAGCTGACCATTGTTGGGAGGATGTTACTTTTCCCAAGTCTACTGTTACCCAATCTGAAACAAATTTATCCCATGAATTAAATTCAATCGGATGTGTTCCATCTAGAGTTAGCGAAATCTCCAGATTTGTTAATCTATCCCCAATACGATTAAAAACTCTTTTTTCATTTGTTGAACCTTCAGAGGCCCATTTTCTATCCACTGAGAAAACAATCGATTTATTAATAGAAAGAGGAAACATTTTAACCTTTGGTGCAGATGTTTCGGTCGAGGTAAGTTTTTTTGCTAAACCAGTTTCCAAATCATTTACTGTTCCCGTTTTTAAACTAATTGATTTTAATAATTCTGCCTGTCCCTCAGCAGAAAGGGTAGTTAGTACTCCAAGAATATTTTTAGGCGATGTAGAAGCTTTTGGCGCTTCAAATATTTTGAATGTTTCCGTCTGAATAGAAACAAAATCTTCCGCTTCGTCAAAACGAACCCAAGATAAATCATAGGATTTAAATCTTCTTGCAAGGTTGACACAAGAAGTTGTGATAAAAAATCCTAGTAAAATGTAAATAAAAAAAGAGGTTTTTTAAATAATTCATTTTTACTTTCTTTAAAGGTATGGTTTTTTCAGGTTTGATAGCACTTAATAAAGCCAACTTAGCATTGCAATAAGAGGAAAATAGCAGGTATATAAAATACTGAAAAATCAGTATTTTACTTAAACAAAATGCTTCTGGTATGCAGATGGCTAACGTAGGGTTCTACGCATTGCTTGGAAAGCCAATCTGTGTTCTGGCTGGATGTTTTCGTGCGGCTGCGGTATAAAACTATATTTGTAGAGAGTCTAAATTTCTGTATTATAAACAAAGGTTTACGGGTGCACGCCTGGTGCCTCATGAGTAGCCATGCGCATTTAATTATTTCAGCCGCTAATCCGCAGAAAATAAATTTATCCGATATTATCCGGGATTTGAAAAAGTTTACGGCTGCCCAAATTATCCGGGAAATAGAAGCTGGTCCGGAAAGCCGGCAAGAATGGTTACTGGATAAATTTCGGTTTGCGGCGGGTAAAAACAGCCGCAATACGCAGTACCAGTTCTGGCAGCAAAACAACCACGCCGAGGAATTACTGACAAATCATTTTACCGACCAAAAGCTCCAATATATTCACCAGAATCCGGTGCAGGAAGGTTGGGTGGAACAAGCGCAGCATTACCTATACAGCAGCGCCCGCGATTACAGCGGTTTGCAGGGGTTGGTACCTATTACTTTTATTGACTGAAGCGATTTTTTATTACGCCGATCAGAGATTGGCTATCCGGAAAGAGCGTAGAGCGCTACGCCAACTCTATGCACAACAGGAGCAGCCTATTTGTCCGGAATAAGGTTTTCCGGCCAAATGGCTGCTTTCCTTACATTATAGATTATTCAGAACCTGCTGCGCTTGGGTAAGCATCGGCCCGGCGGGTTTGGTTTTTAAGACATCTATTTCAAATCCTGCTAAGATAGCATCGAGCTGTTGAAGCTTCTTAGGTTGATCTTTCCGCTTGAATTCTTCTTTCAGGATTCTGATCTTTTCAAAGTCCTCAATCCCTTCTATCAACCTTTCGAAGCGAATGGAAGATCTGTTCTGCGGATATACAAAATACGTATCTCCGGAAGACCACTTCCCAAAACGACTGTCTTGCAATGGGTTTTGGGGCCAACTGTTGAACGCCCACCGCAAATAGCCGTCATAGCCTTTGTTGGCGGCATGCCAGGCCAGCCACGCAGATTCCGCAAGCGGTGAAAAAGTAAAGGTATTAGGAAAGCCCTCCGCACAACAGGTATAAAAAGTTGTTATTGAACCGGCGTTTTTCCTGGCCTGCATCGTTTTTTTATCTATTTTTTGATTGGAGGCAACACAATAATCAAAAAGATCTTTCTCAATTTCAGGATGATAATTTCCGGCAAGTGATATTTTAAAATCTTTGTCAGCACCTTTTATGACCGCAATCGCTTTTTGCATAGCCTCCATCGGACGCTCATCCATGGCAATCGTAGTTTTATTAAACCACCCTTTTTTCTTAAGATGCTTAGCAAAATCAGCCAGCATGGGCTGCCAATGGGCCTTATATTCCGGCGTGCCCGGCTCTGCAACCAAGACAGTTTCTTTGCCTAATGCTTCATCATAGTAGTAAAACTTAAGATTCCAAGGGATCATGCTATAGCATTCAATCACCCGGTCTATCCCTAAAGCCATCATATAAGAAACCCACTTATCGAATATGGTATAATCATAGCTCCAGGAACCATTCTTCTACCTAGTCCACTTAATCATGGAGCTATAAACATCATAAGTCTGGCTATTCCAGGGGTCATGAATAAGCGTGGTGGTAATTACTTTTTGTCCGGCATTGGCCAGCGATTCCATGTAAGGCTTCATCACTTTCAGATGGTCGTCTGACCATTTTTCAACCTGGTGCATCCGGGCGATAGCATCCGGGTTTTGCCAAAGATCAAGGTGGTATTGCCATTCCTTTGGCGCTGGTAAAGTACGATTAATAACTTCTACTGAATAATTTAAATTACCCAGAATTTCGTTTTTCCCCTCTATTACCTTAACAGAGCCTTTATACACCCCAGCAGGAGCATCAGCGGGAATAGAAATACTCAACCATACCGGCTGCGTGGTATTAGCTGCAATAGGGGAAGCTTTCGCGTTATCTATCACATCTGCCTCCAAACTTGGCTCAAGATTAGACGGGATTCCGCAGCCAGTACCTTTTTCATTTAATCCGTCTACCATAACGTAGCGCAAAAAGCTTGCTTTAATCTTTGCAGCAGGTATTTTATTTTGCTTAGAACCCTTCAAATCACTAACAAGCAAGCTGGTATTTTTAAGTGGTTTGGTTGTCCATATTAGAATCTGCGTATGTACTTTTTCTCCTTTCCAGGCTTTGGTTTGCCAATTAGTTAAGACGGGCGAAACGGCTGGAACATTGCTTTTAGCATAACGGTTATCAGGAGAAGCAAAACTGACATAGGTTCCGGTTTTCACCTGCTTCCACAATTCTTCATTCACCGGTTTAGGGTCGGGCAACTCCTGGTAGGGGGTTTGAGCAAATGAAATAGTGGTGTATAACGTACAAAATAAAAAGAACAATTTATTCATAACAGATCTAATTACCAGGTGGAATTTATTTGATGATGTCATTTCACTTTTTGTATTTATCTTGAACGACACCTAAGACATTGCCTTTCTTGCTGGCAGCATAAGTGTTTCGCTGTAAGAACCACTCCTTCTCGCCAGTAGGAAGAAAAGGAATAAATTAAAATATAGCTTTTTACTCAAATTATATTGCTTGAAAAATGGGGAGGCTGTAAGAGAAGTTTTAGCATTAATAATTCTGCCAATCAGCCAGTAATAACAAAACAGCTAATCCGGTATCTGCTAATATTTACCACCCCAATAGTTGCTTAAAACTAAATGTTTAATTTTAAATATTCAAGCATTTATTAAAATAGTGTGTTCGAACACACCATATTATAATATTGGTTTTTATGCATGCTGCCACATAAAATATAAGTGCCTACCTTACCGCACTAAGAAGATATTGGCCCTGCTTTAGCAGTTTATCGTATAATTATACTCCTTCCCAAGTGTAGAAATACAAATCTCTAACTTGTTTAGTATCCTCCTGAAATAATGATATAGATAGGTTGTGAGGTGGCAGCATTACCGGATACGTTTCAGCCAGAAGGCGTACTCGCTGATAGGGGCTTGACTCTGTTATGCGGAGAGTTAGCGCAGCACTCTACACATTTTTAGGAGAGCCAATCTCTGATTGGCATAATCCGTACTACAAACATACCATTTGCCGAACATTTCCCATGCAACTAACGCCCAGACCCTACAGTTTTAACAATCCGGAAGGTATTTATTTTGTGACGTTTACGGTGGTGTTCTGGCTAGATGTGTTTGTTCGGCTGCGTTATAAAACCATATTTGTAGATAGCCTAAATTTCTGTATTAAAAACAAAGGATTACAAGTGCATGCCTGGTGCCTCATGAGCAGCCACGCGCATTTAATTATATCGGCGCAGCAACCCAAAAAGGCAAACTTATCGGACATTATCCGGGATTTGAAAAAGTTTACCGCCTCGCAAATTATTAAGGAAATAGAAGCTAGTCCGGAAAGCCGGCAGGAATGGCTGTTGGATAAATTTAGGTTTGCGGCGGGCAAGAATAGCCGTAACACGCAATACCAGTTCTGGCAGCAAAATAACCACGCCGAGGAATTACTGACGAATCATTTTACCGACCAAAAGCTCCAGGATATTCACCAGAATCCGGTGCAGGAAGGGTGGGTAGAAGAAGCACACCATTATTTATATAGCAGTGCCCGCGATTACAGCGGCTTGCCGGGGTTGGTACCTATCACTTTTATTAGCTGAATAGTTTTTATCTGTTACGCCAATCAGAGATTGGCTTTCCGTAGAATGCTTAGAGCGCTGTGCTAACTCTACGCATAACAGGTGTTAGTGCAGCACTCTACGCATAACGGGGCGTTTAGAAGCATCGCAGCCGCCCAATTTTCACTTTGGCGCAGCCCGGTAATATAAATAATATTCTAACTTTGGAATGTTTATTTTAAAAAGTTATGCCTAAGATATATTTTATTACAGCTCTTAGTTTAATTTTATCTTTTAATATTTGCGCGCAGACCCTACCGCTTAATCCTAACTTAACCGAACGCATTATAGCGGCTCCCGAAAGTGTTTTTAAAATGTTTAAGGAGGCTGGTATCAACCCAACCAACTATGCAATAACCGCCGTGGAGCAGGCCCAGGTAGAAAAAGCTTTTGCGGCTTTACCGCCCCTGCATCAGAAAATCCTGAAAGGGCATTTACATAGCATCAGCTTCCTGGATAACATGCCCAATACGGCGCTCACCTCACCGGTAAATACCCCCGATTCTGTTAAAATGTATAATATTACTTTTCGGGCCGGAATGTTTAAGGAAACTATTTCGGAATGGGCTACCCAGAAAGAATATACCTGTTATGAGCAGTCGGCCAATCCGGAATACGAAATCAGAATTGAGGCAGGTGAACTGGATGCTTTTGTATATGTTTTATTGCACGAGGCTACGCACGTGGTAGATGCCGTTTTGGATTTTACCCCCCACCCCCCAGATAGAGAAGCGCTGGTGAAACCTACCTTATTTACTAAAAATATTTGGGACAAAATGAACGTGCCTAGTAAAGATGCTACTGATTCATTACTGGAGCAAACCCGCTTCCGGAGTGGTAAAAAAGTGTCTTTAACCTTAGCGCCTGCTATTTACAAAAAGCTCAGTAAAACTCCATTTACCTCTTTATATGGAATGGCCAGCTGGTTTGAAGACATTGCCGAGTTGGCCAGCATCTATCATCTTACAAAGAAAATGGATCAGCCTTTTTATGTTACAGTTAGAAAGAATAATGACGAGATAATTCGGTTTAAGCCAATGAAGAATAAACTGGTTAAAAAACGTCTTCGTCAACTAAAAGTTTTCTACCAGGTATAAACGCATTGCTGTTTTATTAAATTGGGGCCGCACCTGTTATGTGTAGCGTTAGCACAGCGCTCTTCGCATTTTTAGGAAATCCAATCTCTGATTGACGTAATATGAAATATATAATCTATTCTGTTCTGTTAATGGCTGGCATACCAAACGCTTGGGCAGGAAAACACTAAGTCCAGCTGTTTAAATGGGAGCAGGTAATATTTTGCCCCGTTTACAACAGCTACTAGGGGCTATGCTTGATATTTTTATTCTTTAGCTACACTAATCAGAGATTGGCTTTCCGAAGAGTTCGGAGATCGCTGCGCTAACTCCCTCTGTTGTTCGTAGCGTTAGTGCAGCACTCTATGCAAACTGCTGTTAAGGCATTCTAATGTATTTTCTAAATATAATGTCCATTCTGCCGTCGTCATAATGAATTTCCAATCGTTCATCCAGTTCATCGAATATGACAGAAATTTGCCTGGAGTGAACCTTGCCTGATCTTAAAATAAATCCTTCTAAGTTTAAATAAATTTGTTGATCAGCTTCTTGGGTTACGGTATAAGGATAAACGTCAGGTATTCTGTTATAGAAGGGGTCATAATCAATGGTATATAGTTTTCCATCAAAACTATACGTGGTTTTATCACCAATAAAAGGATATGACTTTTTAGCTTCAATAGGCTTGCCGTTTTGATCAAAATAATTGTTAAGTGCTTCTTTGAACTGCCACTTTCCTTTAAGTAGTCTTGTCTGCATCTGGAGCAAAGTTTCCTTCTCCTCTTCTACTTTAACATCTTCAACTTCCTTTTTACAGCTTGAAAAGAATAAAATAGGCGTAAGCGTTAATAATATTAGTAAAAGTTTTTTCATGTACCTGTTTATGATTGTTCTTAAATATAAAGGAATTTAAACATTCTATATTAGCACTATTATAAATTAATTAATTACTCTTGTTATGCGGAGAGTTAGAGAAGCGCTCTACGCATTTCTTGGAAATAAATCTCTGATTGGCTTATTATAAAATTTACTATTTATTCTGTTCTATTAATTGCTGGCGTACTTTACACTTTGGCCGGAAAACGCAAGGTGTGGCTGTTTAAATTGGAGCAGGTAATATTTTGCCACGTTTACCACTGCTGAAAGGGGCTGGGCTTAATATTTTTATTCTTTAGCTACGCCAATCAGAGATTGGCTTTCCATAAAGTGCGGAGAGCGCTACGCTAACTCTACGCACAACGGGGATAGTATACTATGTACAACAAAAGCGTACGAATATTCTTATGGCAAAATGTTTGTTACGTTTAGCAACTTCGAATATTGCGAAAGGGTAAACAAAATATTTAAATAAGACAAAAATTTAATTAGGCAATGGGAACCAGCACCAGATCAGGAGATCAACAAAAGAAGCAGCGCCAAAAAGAATTTAAGGAGAAAAAAGAACACCGGGAGCGCCTTTTGGCAGCAAAAAAAGCTAACCGCAATTCCCGTAAAAATAATGATGCGCCGGATGAGATAAACAAATCCGAGGTTTAATTATGGTCGTCTTTTTGAATATTTTCAATCAGTTTAACCAGCGTTTTGAGTAGAACTATAGCAGAACGCAACATTTATTATGCTTTGTTACTTTGTTATGCCCTTTGTTATGTGTAGAGTTAGCGCAGCGCTCTACGCATTCTCTGGAAAGCCAATCTCTGATTGGCGTAGTAATATAGCATAACTAGCTGCTAACTCCTATGCACCTAACACCAAGGCCTTACGGTTTAAATAATCCGGAAGGTGTTTATTTTGTCACGTTTACGGTGGTGTTCTGGCTTGATGTGTTTGTGCGGGCCCGGTATAAAGAGGTATTTGTGCAAAGCCTGAAATATTGCATTACCCACAAAGGTTTAAGCTTACATGCCTGGTGTCTGATGAGCAGCCATGCCCATTTGATTATTTCGGCGCAGCGACCCAAAAAGGCAAACTTATCGGACATTATCCGGGATTTGAAAAAGTTTACCGCCGCGCAAATTATTAAGGAAATAGAAGCTGGTCCGGAAAGCCGGCAGGAATGGCTGTTGGATAAGTTTCGGTTTGCGGCGGGGAAGAATAGCCGCAATACCCAGTACCAATTTTGGCAGCAGAATAATCACGCCGAGGAATTACTGACTAATAATTTCACGTACCAAAAGCTCCAGTATATTCACCAGAACCCATTGCAGGAAGGTTGGGTGGAAGAAGCATACCATTACCTGTACAGCAGCGCCCGCGATTACAGCGGCTTGCCGGGGTTGGTACCGATAACTTTTATTGACTGAATAGTTTTTTTATTACGCCAATCAGGAGATTGGCTATCCGTAGAATGCGTAGAGCGCTGCGCTAACTCTCCGCATAACAGCGCAATTAGGGAGGGAACAGGTTTTACACTGGTGCGCGTTGAGGAAGCTGAGCATAACCGCGTAACCGCCATTTTAAAATATCACCCTTAGTTTTAAACCCTTAGTTTTAAGAATAACTCCACGGGATAGTTCTTTTTTCGGCGCTGCTCTGCCGGGCCAGTTCTATAATCCGGATGGTGTTACGGGCTTGCTCCGGGGTAACCGCTAATGGTTCCTGCCCCAGTATGGCGGCATAAACATTGGCGTAAAACGCCCGGTAGTCGCCGGGCTCACTTTGGATAGTACCCACCAGGTGTTGCCCCTGGTACTCGGTGTTTATTTTACCCCAGCGGGTTTCCGGTTCAATGCCCCAGTCAGGCGTATTAGTGGGCGTTAAGCCGGCTTTGAGGGCTTCTTCCTGCACATCGGTGCCGTATTTTACGTAACTGCCCTGCTCACCCAGCAGTTGGTAGGTGGGTCCGGGTTCCCGGACCAGCATGCCGCCTTTTAAGGTTACTTTTATTGTGTCGTAATCCAGCACTACCGTAAAATTGTCAATGGTTTTGCCGCCGGTGCGTTGTATCCGTTCGTCGGCGGTTATGGCTTGGGGCAAGCCAAATAAACACTGGGCTTCGTCTATCAGGTGAGGCCCTAAATCGTAGAAGATGCCCGAACCCGGAATATTTTCTTCCCGCCAGGCACCCGGCCGAAAGAAATTCCGGAAACGGTCGAAGTGAATTTCCAACTCTACCAGCCGGCCCAGCAATTGGCTGTCAATAACTTGGCGGAGCGTTTTGGCATTACTGTCCCAGCGGCGGTTGTGGTGTACCGTTAGTAAGCAATTCTGGCGGGCAGCCAGGGTAATTAAGGTATTCGCTTCCGAAGCAGTAACGGTAAAAGGCTTATCTACGACCACGTGTTTGCGGGCTAGTAAAGCCGCTTCGGCCAGCGCATAATGGGTGTGGTTGGGGGTAGCAACAACTACTACCTGAATGGTTTCATCTTCCAAAATAGCATTGGTATCGGCTACTATCTCGGCTAAGGGGTAGCGCTGCTTGGCCAGTTTAATATTGGCGGGTTTGGTTTCCCGGATTTTAGTTAGGTGCAGCCCCGGCACACTGGTAATAATGGGAGCATGAAAAACTTGGCCGGCCATACCATAGCCAATTAATCCAACGTGTACTGTTTTAGACATAATTATTTAATAACGATAGCGGCCTAAGTTACCCGACCCAAACAAAAGCACCAAACGTAAGGCAGCTATTTTACAAGGGCAAAGAACGGGATTTAACTTTACCCACCAGGAATAGTTTACCTAACCGTTTTACCATTAAGGATGATGGCTTTTAGTAGAACCAATTTCGTGCTTGTTAGTTAATTTTGCACCAATGCGTTAATGGTTTATAGATTTAAAAAATATTACCTAAACTTGACTTAGAAAAGAACATCCTGCAGTTCCTCGTTCTTTTCGAAAACACTTCTGGCAAATGGACAAAGAGGAAGTATTTTAATATGATTTTCCCGGGCATATTTTACGGCTGACAGCAACATCTCTTGGCCTACCCCTTTACCTTTAAAGGCCGGATTTACTTCGGTGTGTTCAATTATTATTTTAGTGTCGCCTGCCCAGGTATACACCATCATCCCGGCTTCCGCATTGTTATCAGTTGCCTTAAAAAAGCCTTTTTTGCCATTATTAATTTGCTCTACCTTCATTTTAAATCTATTTATAAAGCATTTATAAAACTAAGCTCCTTGTTGACTGTGCGGTAAGTTACTATAAAGAATAATTCTAAGTATTTATTTACATTTATTAGGTAATAAATTAAGCCTGCGTAGTTGTAGCAGCCAGGTAGCAGAATCAAGGAAAGCGGGATATGTGCGGCGCTAATTCTACCTACAACATGGTTCTACCAAACTGCCTGGATTGTTCGCTTTAGCTGTTTATTTTGTAATTTTGGGTATTGGCTGCGGTAGTGCTTCTTGCGTTGCCAGCACTGGCAGCCACGAAAATTGCTGACAAAGCCGGCGCATGTTCTCTGGTAACTGCGCTTCTATATGAATAATTTCCTGGGTAAACGGGTGTTCAAACTTTAGCGAGGCCGCGTGCAGCAATAAAAAAGGACTGTTCAGTTGTTCCAGAAACATGCGGTTGTGGCGCCAGTCGCCGTGTTTTTTATCGCCGATAATATAATGCCGCAGGTGCGCAAAATGCTTCCGAATTTGGTGCATGCGGCCTGTTTCGGGTTTTATTTTTAATAAACTATAACGGGCAGTCTGGTAAGGGCCTACCGGAATAGGCAATTCTACGGTGGCGAGCCGGGTAAAATGGGTAATGGCGTCTTGCGCTTCTTTGTGCTGGTGATCCTTGTCCGGGCGAATAGGGTTGTTGATGGTGCCGGCCTCTGGCGCGTAGCCGCGCACAATAGCAAAATAAATTTTATCGGGCTGTTGCAGGCTAAAAGCTTTTACCAGTGGGGCAGTTGCTTCGGGCGTTTTGGCGAAAAGTAGTACGCCGGAGGTTCCCCGGTCCAGGCGATGTACGGCGTGCAACCGGTAACCCAACTGGTCGCGCAGCAACTGCAAGGCAAATTCTTTTTTTTCTTCGGCTATGCGGGTGCGGTGCACCAGCAAGCCATTGGGTTTGTTGATGGCCACATATTGCGCATCTTCATAAATAATCTCCAGCACGGTAAGTTACTTTTTAAGGCAGCAAATTACGAAAAATCAGGCTAGAAGTCTTAAGGTTATAACTATTGCACTTAAGTCTTTTATATGTATAATCAGGCAAATTTGGGAAAGCGCCTAAAGTACATAACCTTGTTTCACCAGAACAGCGTTACTTCGCTAACTAAACCCGGATAACTTTATTTCCCGTACCTTTGCCCCATAACAAACCCAAGAAGATGCTGAAACAGGCGCTGGAAAAACTGAATATTACAGAATTAAACCCCATGCAGGAAGCGGCAATAGATGCCGCCGCCCAGCAGGATATGGTATTGCTGGCGCCAACTGGCTCGGGTAAAACTTTGGGCTTTTTACTGCCTTTGCTGGCCCGGCTGCAAGCCAATGAGCCCGGCATGCAGGCGCTGGTGCTGGTGCCGGCCCGCGAACTGGCTTTGCAGGTAGCGCAGGTGTTCCGGCAAATGGGTACCGGCTTCGGGGTGAAATGCTTTTATGGCGGCCACGCTACCCGCACCGAGCGCAGCAGTTTAACAAATTTGCCGGCGGTACTAATAGGCACGCCCGGCCGTATTGCGTTTCATTTGCGCGAAGGCAATATTTCGGGCAGCACCATCCATACCCTTGTATTAGATGAATTTGATAAATCGCTGGAGTTTGGTTTTGAAGCCGATATGGAATATATTATTCGGCAGTTACCCAACGTACAGCGGAGGCTATTAACATCGGCTACGGCCATGCAGCAAATACCCGCTTTTACCAGGCTGCAAAATCCGGTTACCGTTAACTTTTTGCAGGATATACCCAGTGCCCCGGATTTAGAGATAAAAGTAGTTTCGGTAGCAGACAACGATAAAGCAGCAACCTTGTTCCGGCTGCTGTGTAAACTGGGTAATACGCCCACGCTGGTTTTCTGTAACCAGCGCGATGCCGTAGAAGAACTTAGCAATTATTTAACACACAAGCGGTTGGTACATGGCATTTTTCACGGTG
Organism: Adhaeribacter rhizoryzae; assembly: GCF_008629685.1. Lineage (GTDB taxonomy): Bacteria > Bacteroidota > Bacteroidia > Cytophagales > Hymenobacteraceae > Adhaeribacter > Adhaeribacter rhizoryzae. The sequence continues at coordinate 210,456 of NZ_VWSF01000005.1, forward strand.
GCCTAGAGCAACCCGATCGGGAACGGGCTTTGCTTAAATTCCGGAACGGTACTTACCATTTGTTGCTCAGCACCGATTTAGCCGCTCGTGGCTTGGATATTCCCGAAATAGAAAATGTAATTCACTACGAACTAACTACCGCCGAAACTTACCTGCACCGCAACGGGCGCACGGCCCGCATGCAAGCCAAAGGTACAGCTTATGTATTGCTGCAACCCAATGAGCGGCCCGATTACCTGCCACCGTCGCTGCCCACCGAAACGTTGCCGGTGCGCCCGGTTTTACCGCCGCCCAGCCCCTGGGAAACCTTGTATTTGAGTGCCGGAAAAAAAGATAAAATAAGCAAAGGCGATGTGGTGGGTTTCCTGCTGCAGAAAGGCTATTTGCAAAAAACCGAACTGGGTTTAATTGATGTGCAGGATTATGTAACCTTTGCGGCGGTTAGCCGGGCCAAGGCCGATGCATTGGTACAAAAATTAGGAAACGAAAAGCTGAAAAATAAGAAAGTAAAAATGGGTCGGGCCAAATAAGCAGCTTAATATTTTTAATTATTAAAGCAGCTTATACAAATTAATAATGCAAATTAACTAATACCGAATCGTATTTTTTACCTACCATAATATTTCCTGCTATTTGTCATCTTGGAAAGATCTATTGCATAAAAGGTCTTACAGGTAAAAGATAGTAGAGCGTAAATTACTTCTTTTTCATTCTAACCAATAGATGCTTCTGGAATTCCATGAATTCTTCAGCATGACAAACAGGATATTTTTACATCATTATAAAAGGTGGTAATTACTATTTGATATAATTAACTATTAATATTTCCAATATATACGCACACAGCACCGTAATTCCGGAAGAATCTTATGCTTTACCAAATCAGAAGATTCTTCCGGAATTGCGGGAATAGTACTATTAAACTAGTTTGTTTCAACTGCTCTAAAAAATATTAAACCTAATTTGAAAAGACTGGTAGTAAAACGCGGTTGTAATTACAGCTTAATGCCTAGCTTTTTCGCAATATCTTTAAACATTTCCGGATCAATATCATCGGCTCCGGGCGAATTCAGTTATGGTTCTTCCTCTAAATCCGGTGCCGGTACGCCTTCCGGTGCACCAAATATTACTTCCAGTGGCTGTCCGTCTTCGGGGTGCGGACCGTTAAATACCAGACCAGCTTTTTGGTAGTCCTGCGGACTAAAAGTATAGAGGGTGCGGTGTAAACCTACCGCTTCGTATTTGCGGGTTTCAGGAAAAGCTTTATTACTTAAATCGGGTACCGGTACCAGTTTGGTTACTTCTACGCCGGTTAGGTGTTCCAGCGCCCTGGCATACGCCACAACGTGTACACCGCCGCGCACCAGCAAATACCCCACCATTTCGCGAGCAGTGGGCTCAGTTACCATTTCGTAAACCCGCATTTTGTTTGCCCGGGCGCCGCATTCCAGAAAAAAGTTATGGAGTAAATCTAATCTTAAGTTGCCGCTGCTAAATACGTTCTGGCCAGTCCACCAATCGCCCATCGAATCCATGGGCAAAGCCGATTGCCCGGAGGCTACAAACGGCCGGGAATGGCGAAAATCAGTAGCATTTTTTAAAGGGCCGGGTTCCGGATCGAAGCCCCGCTTGGTAGTGCCCGTCAGCAATAAATTAATGGCATAAGAAACGGCCTCAATATGGCCGTACTCTTCGCCGGCAATACTGCCAATTACATCGTAAAAAGGGCGTAACCGATTCCGGCCTCTAAAATTAAATGACTGAAACGTGTAGTTCATCAGCGTAGACATTTCGCCGAATTTACCGCCGAGCAATTCCTGTACGGCTGCGGCATCGTTGGCCGAGGGATTTTTAGGGGTTGGCAGCTCAATAGGCAGCCGATCCATTTTTAAAATCATAGGTTTTACATTTTAAGTTTATATTTAATATTAGATTTCTTAAAACGCCCTATTTAGGGTAAAGGTTAATGAAAAGTGCTGATATTAAGTTGAATAACATAATATTTAGCTGGCACGAAGCAGTTGTAAATTAAAGTTTAAACGTTGTCCGGATTGTGCATGGTTTTTTATATATAATTGTTGAACCGGAACCAGTATAATAAGCTTGAACGCACCCAGGCCGGAACAACCTGTCCGGCTTTAGCATTCGGCGGCTGCTGCAAATTTTACCAGGAGCAGCCCGGGCAATATTTTTAGCTTACTCTGGAATAATCATTAACTTACCCAATCTTAATTACGCCTATGAAATATATATTAGTAGTCTTTTTTATTCCTATAAGCCTGCTGTTTAGTACAAGCTATGCTGTACAAGAGAAAGGGAAAGCGGGCATTACCAAAGAGGTGTTTGGCGCTTTGCCGGATGGCCGGGAAGCACACCTTTTTACCTTGCGCAATGCGGCGGGCATGGAAGTTGAAATTACCAACTACGGTGGCTACATTGTTTCCTGGACGGCTCCGGACAAAAACGGCAAACAAGAAAATATTACCTTAGGCGTGCCCACTTTTGCCGATTATTTAAAAGGTACTCCATCGTTCGGACCCATAATTGGCCGCTACGGCAACCGCATTGCCAAAGGCAAATTGGTGCTGGATGGCAATGAATATACCTTAACGCCCAATGCCCGGGGGAATCACATTCACGGCGGTAGGGTAGGTTTCGATAAGAAATTATGGGCAGCCACCCCGGTTAACGGCAACGAGCCGGCCCTGAAACTGCAATACACCTCGCCGGATGGCGAAGAAGGCTATCCCGGAACATTGGCCGTAGAAGTTATTTACACCCTGCAAAAAGACAACGCGCTACGCATTAATTACAAAGCCACTACGAATAAACCAACGGTCGTGAATCTTACCAACCATACTTATTTTAATTTAAGCGGCATGAAAGGTAATATTCTGAACCACGAACTAATGGTAAATGCCGCTTCTTACTTGCCCACCGACCAAGCGCAGATACCAACCGGAGAAATAAAACCGGTAGCTGGTACGCCTTTCGATTTTACCAAACCTACGGCTATTGGCGCCCGCATCAACGATACCACCCATACCCAAATCCGGTACGGCTCCGGCTACGACCATTGCTGGGTATTTACCGATAAATCAAATAAATTGAAACGCGGTGCTACTGTTTACGAGCCTAAAAGCGGCCGTTTTCTGGAAATGTTCACAACGGAGCCCAGTGTACAGGTTTATACCGCCAACCATTTAAACGGAACCTTGCGGGGCAAAGAAGGTGTAGCGTTTACCCGCCGTTATGGGGTGTGCCTCGAAACCCAGCATTTCCCCGATGCGCCCAATCACCCCAACTTTCCCAGTACCACCCTGCGGCCCGGCGAAACCTACCAGAGTACTACTATATACAAGTTTTCGGTGCGCTAAACCTTAGCCTATTTTGGTAACAGCAGGTAATATTTATAAATCTAAATTTGCTTGGATGCGCTTTTATTTAGTTAAAGCCGGCAACACATTGCTCTATGTTGTTATAATGGCGGGGCTTTTAACCTTGGCGGGTTGCGCAACCCCTGGGCCACCAGCTAACCAGGAAAAATATTATACCCTGGATGATTTTAGCTCGGTGCCGAAGTTTGATACGCACGTGCACCTAAATACAACCGATCCGAGTTTGCTGGAACAAGCCCAAAGGGATAATTTTCGGCTCCTGACTATTAATGTTAACGCCCCGCATTACCCCACCATTACCCAGCAACAAGAGCTGGCGCTGCAGCACCGTAAAAATTTCTCGGATAGGCTGGCTTACGCTACTACCTTTTCGGTGCAAAATTGGGGCGCTGCGCATTGGGCAGAAGAAAGCTTAGCTTACCTGAAAAGCGCACTTGCCCAGGGAGCAATAGGGGTAAAAATCTGGAAAAATATAGGCATGGAGTTGAAAGACGAAAACGGCGCGTTCGTAATGATTAATGACCCGCGGTTTAAACCAATATTAGATTATTTAGAACAAAACAAAATTCCGGTAATCGGCCATTTAGGTGAGCCCAAAAATTGCTGGCTGCCCTTAGCCGAAATGACCGTGAACAACAACCGGAATTATTACGCCCAAAACCCCCGGTACCACATGTATCTGCATCCGGAAGCGCCTTCTTACGAAGAACACATCCGGGCCCGCGACCAGGTACTGGCCATGCACCCGCGTTTGCCTTTTACGGGCGCCCACCTGGGCAGCCTGGAATGGAGCGTAGATGAGTTAGCCAAACGTCTGGATAAATACCCGAACCTGGCCGTGGACATAAGCGCCCGGATGGCCCACCTGCAATACCAGGCCCAAACCGATTGGCAAAAGGTGCGCAATTTTATAATAAAATACCAGGACCGCCTGGTTTATGCTACCGATATTGCCGTAGATACAAAAGAAGCACCGGCCAAAGTAAAAGAGCGCGCCCATGCGACCTGGCTCCGCGACTGGCGCTTTTTGGTAACCGCCGATACCATGACTAACCCGAACGTAAACGGCGAGTTTAAAAGCCTGCACTTACCCAAAACTACCATAAATAAAATTTACCACAAGAATGCCTTAAAGATGTTTCCGGGACTGGCTAAACTTGATAAAAGTGGTAGTAAAAAGAAGTAAATAATATTGGCATAAAGGATTGAAACAGGTTTTTAGTGTTATCTTCTACCTGAAATGGAAAGTTTAAACTTAACCTTATTCGATATTTTTGGATTTGTAATTCCGGGTGGCCTGATATTAATTTCTTTACTTTTAATTTTTAATGTAAAGTCAATAACTTCTATTACAGCGGCTTTAAAGAATATTTCATCTTCTCAAATAATATTTTTTGTAATTCTGGCCTATGTTATCGGCTTTGTTGCCGATAATATAAGCTATCGGTTATATACCTATTTAGGCCCGGTATTAAGGAGTTATGCTGTATACAAAATTGAAGAATTCTCCCTGGAATACAGAACCAGGATTCATTTTGTATCACCGGAAAGTTTTTCGATTATTGAAAGGTGGAATGCGCTTAAAACCTTTTCGTATAACCTTTCCTTTAGCTTTCTAATCTTAAGCATTTACTTTATTAAACAAGGCTCTAAAAAAAGATTGCTCTATCTATTTGCAGCAGTTTGTATTGGCGTAGCAATGCTTTTATTAAATAGAGCCCACATGTACGATGAATATTATGCAAGAGAAATAAAGGAAGCGGTTAAAATAATCAGTACAAGCCGTGGTAAATAATCAGGGTAGTAGCTGAATATTCTTTCCAAACCAAGCCATCCTTAATATTACCGGTAATTAAATTTTTATTAGTAGGGGAACAAAGTAAGAAAGCAAGCGTGCCGCAAAACTGATTGGAAAATATTAAGTTTATAATAGCATTCCTGATAAAACAAAAGCTCTGGCCGGATTACCCAACCAGAGCTTTTAATATTTTTCGAAAAATATTAATTACAAACTTTATCCTGAATGTTAAGCCGGAACAGCTTCCAGCAGCGATTCAAATATTAAAAGGCCATCCATGTTGCCTAAATCCGGGTCGGCGGCGCGTTCGGGGTGGGGCATCATGCCAAAAACGTTGCGGCCTTCGTTGCTGATACCCGCAATACTCTCGATGCTACCGTTGCAGTTAGTATCGGGGGCAATAGCGGCGTGCGAGTTGCAGTACCGGAACATTACCTGATCCTGGTCTTTTATGCGCTGCAAGGTATCGGCATCGGCGTAGAAACGGCCCTCGCCATGGGCAATGGGCACCTGGTAAGCTTTGCCTTTTTCTAAACGGCGAGTAGGCAATAAATCGGTGGTTTCAGGACGAATATGTACGTTGCGGCAAATAAATTTCTGTTCGGTATTACGCAGCAGCGCGCCGGGCAATAAGCCGGCTTCGGTTAAAATCTGGAAACCATTGCAAATACCCATTACATAACCGCCTTTGTTGGCGTGGCCAATTACTTCTTGCATAATCGGCGAAAAGCGAGCAATGGCGCCGGAACGCAAATAATCGCCGTAAGAGAATCCGCCGGGCAAAACAATAAAATCACAACTTTGCAGGTCGTGGTCTTTGTGCCACAGCCGGGCTACCGGCTTATTCGAAACCCGCTCTAAAACCTGAATAACATCCTGGTCGCAATTAGACCCTGGGAAAATAACAACGCCAAATTTCATGGGGTAAAGATAATACTTTAGGGTAAGAGAAAGGAATAAATAATAAAATTAATGCTAATGGATTCGGGCATAAAGAATAAATACTTATCCTGAATAGGCACTTCTTCTAATTTTAATAGGCTATACTTACTTATTTTGGCTATAAAAGGCCGTAACTATATTATTTTTTATAACGCGAAAGCCGTAATACCAGTACCTTTATACAGAACTTAACCTTAACCAACCAGAACTATGTTACAATCCATGACCGGCTTTGGCACGGCCCGCCAGGATGGCGACCAGTACAGCATTACCATTGATATTCGCTCGCTCAATTCTAAAGGCTTGGATTTAAGCTTGCGGCTGCCGCGGTTTCTGGCCGATAAAGAGCACGAAATCCGTACTATTTTGGGTAAAAGCCTGGTTCGGGGTAAAGTTTCGCTTAGCGTAGATTATTCGGGCACCACTAAGGCGGCCAGAACAGCCAATTCTATTAACCAGGAGCTGTTGCAGCATTATTATACCGAACTCGAAAACGCCGCCGATTTAGTAGGGGCTAGTAAAAACGATTTGTTTCGGTTGGCTTTGCAAATGCCGGAGGTAATTCAGCAAGCGCCGCGCACCGAGGAAGAAGATGCCCAAATGCCAGTGCCCTGGGAAATTATAACCGAGTTGTTGCAGGAAGCTATTGCTAACCTAAACCGTTTCCGGAGCGACGAAGGCAAAGCCCTGACCTCCGAAATAATGGCTTATGTTGACCGGATTCGGATTTTACTGGCCGAAGTTGATAAATACGACCCGGTTCGGCTGGAATATATCCGCGAGCGTATCCGCACGCACCTGGCCGAAATAAGTAATTCGGAGCAGTTTAACCAAAACCGCTTTGAACAGGAAATGATTTATTTTATTGAGAAGCTGGATATTGCCGAAGAAAAAGTGCGTTTAATTAATCACCTGCATTATTTTACCGAAACCGTTTATTTGCCCGAACCTACCGGTAAAAAACTGGCCTTTATCTCGCAGGAAATTGGCCGCGAAATTAATACCATTGGTTCTAAAGCCAACGATGCCACCATTCAGCACCTGGTAGTAGAAATGAAAGAAGAACTGGAGAAAATTAAAGAACAGCTAAACAATATTTTATAAACAGGCAGGTGCAACGGTGGCTATTGATAAGGCTAAATAGATTTTGTATATTTAGTTAATCAGCCGCGCACCTATGATACGCCACGAATTTCCGGATTTAACCTGGCTGCAGAACCAGGTAGCCCTGCGCTTCGATAAAAAACAGGGCTGGCCCAATGTGGTATTAAATGTAAAATCTACGGGTTGCTACCGACCCAATATAGCCGGGCCTTTGTCGCTGTTTATGAATATAAAAGGGCAGAGCCACTGTGGGGTAGCGCAGCACAGTGTTAATATTCCCGAAACCCATTATTTTATTACCAACCCCAGCGAAGCATATACTTTACAAATTCCGGAAAAAAGCATTACCGAAACTTTTAACATACATGTGGGGGAGCAGTTTTTAGAGCAGGTTTACGATGGGTTGGTGCTGCCGGAAGATAAGTTGCTCGCCGATCCTTTTACCGTGCAAAGCAGCCCCATATATTTCTTTAACCGGCTTTACCCCAAAGATGCTACTTTAAATAAATTATTAAACCAGCTTTATGCGCAAGCCCAAACCGGGGTTGCGAGTAACCTGCTCCTGGAAGAAGGCCTAATAAATTTATTAATTTACCTGCTACAGGTGCACCGTGCTGCTTTAACCGAAACCGCTAAATTACCCGCCACCAAACGCGCCACCCAGTTAGAAATATACAAGCGGCTTTGTTATTCTATAGATTATTTGCAAGCTCATTATAATTGCGAAATTACCCTGGAAGAACTGGCCCAAATAGCTTGTTTGTCTAAGTTTCATTATCTCCGTTCCTTTCGGGCTTGCTTCGGGCAAACGCCGCACCAATATTTAATGGCCGTTCGTCTGGCCAAAGCCAAAGCCTTACTCAAATATTCCGATATGCAGGTTACCGATATTGCCCTGGAAGTGGGTTTGCAGCACGTAAGTTCTTTAAGCCGGTTATTTGCCCAAAAAGCTGCCACCAGTGCGGGCAATTACCGTTTGCAGCAGGTGCTCTCAAATTAGCAATTTTGGTTAACTAAATATTTGTGGGTGCCTATAACTTTGGTACAGTTAACTAACCTAAAACCTCTTGTACTATGGAAACCCCTATTTACCAAAGCGCCGCCATCCTGTTTACTTTTTTAACCGTTATAGTTGCAGCTTTAATTATTTTGGCTTTGCATTACGCTTTAGCCAAAACTGACTGGCCCGAGAGAAAAAAGAAAAATGCATTCTGGACCTCGACCGCCGGGTTGGTGGCCTGGTTAGCATTATTGGCCTTGCTGGCCAACCAAAATTTCTTTTCTGATTTCAGCACAATGCCACCCCGGTTTGTGCTGGCCATTGCCCCTCCCTGGATAGTTATAGCCTGGTTAGCCAGCAGAAAATCTTTTCGTTATTTATTAAGCCTGGTGCCGCCCGCCTGGCCGGTATATTTGCAGAGCTTTCGGGTTGTAGTAGAAATTGGCCTTTGGATGGCCTTAGTGGCAGGCGTATGCCCGGTGCAAATGACCTTTGAAGGCCGTAACTTTGATATTCTGGTAGGCTTAACCGCGCCTTTGGCGGGTTATTTCTTCTTCCAGGAAAAATTAAATTTTCGGTGGGGCTTGCTCTGGAATATTTTTGGCTTGGCGTTGCTTCTAAATATTGTTACCGTTGCCATATTATCTACCCCAACCCCGTTTAGAGTGTTTTTGAACGAACCGGCTAATACTTTTGTAACTGTAGCGCCTTTTATCTGGTTGCCGGGGTTTTTAGTACCAGTAGCTTTGGCTATGCACGTTTTTTCTTTGCTTCAAATATTCAATTGGCAAAAGGAAAGCGCTCCCATTGCCAGCAAAGAAAAATTACAAAAAGTTGCCCAATAGGCGGTGGCGCAACACCAGGTTAAAGGCCGGAATAGCCAGCAGGGTACCAATGCTGTTGCTCACAATATCCATGATATCGCCTTGCCGGCCCCAACCCAAGGTACTTTGCAAATATTCAATAATAGACCCAAATATTATGGAAAGAATAACGGCATACAACCCGCTGTGCCGGCGTAAGCTATTATTGGCTTTTTGCAGGTAAAAGCCCCGGCGCATTAAAAAGGTGAGAATAAAAAATACCACCGCGTGCGAAGCGGTCATGAAGGAAATAAGCTCCCATTGTGGTACCGGGGGCATATTGGCGGTGGGCAACAGCGTTAAAAACAAAATTACTGTTGCCCACGCCAGGGTAGGTATATGATATTTCAAAAACATGAAAATGTTTCGGCGGCCGAAAATTAAGCACCCACTAGTTGGGCGTAATCCTCGGCGCTGAGTAACGCTTCCAGCTCGGCTGTATCATCAATCGACATTTTAATCATCCAGCCGTCGCCGTAAGGATCGGAGTTTACATTCTCGGGGTTAGCATCTAATTTGGGGTTCAGCTCCAATACGGTGCCGGTAACCGGGCTAAATAAATCCGAAACGGTTTTTACGGCTTCTACCGTACCAAAAACTTCTTCGCGGTTTACTTTTTTGTCCAGGGTGTCAATATCAACGTAAACAATGTCACCCAATTCACTTTGGGCAAAATCGGTTATACCAATGTAAGCCACATCGCCTTCAATGCGTACCCATTCGTGGTCTTTGGTGTATTTCAGGTCCTTCGGTAAATTCATTTCTTAATTAAATAAGTTGTTTGTGAGTTTTGGCGGTTTAAATTTACATCCTTTTTTCAGAAATAGTTTAAAACTTATTCCGATAAACTATATCTCAGCTGAATTCCGCCTTCCGAAACCGTATTTTTAAACGCATTGGCCACTTTCGGGTCCGAAATAACCCGGGTAAAATAAAACTGTAAATTCAGCCGCTGATTTAAAGTATAATCAATGGTTGGTTTTATCTGCACTTGTAAGGTACCGTTGGTAACTACACTCCGGGTTTTTTCCAGGGCATCTTCTACCACAATGGTCCGCTGAATGGTTTCGTTGTCGCGGAAAGTTAAATCCAAACGGGCATTTAAATCATTTTTCAGGGTTTTGTACTCGCCGTTAATTTTAAACGGCACCCTAAATTTATTTGTGGTATAGCCAATTCCCAACACAATATCCTTAATGCCATTCTGTGTAATCTGGGCATTAGTCATATTCAGGGCCAGGTTACGTTCGCGGCGATACTCCAGTCGGCCCGAAATATTGTTTTTGGTACGGAAATTTACACCAAGGAAAGGCGCCAATCTTTCGGAAATTAATACCTGGCTGATAACGTAATACGGCACGTATTCGCCCTGCTCGTTTACTTGGGTGGGTAATTCGTTTTTACCGGGCTGGTTCTGGTACTCCAGCGAAGTAGTAAAGTTTGAAATATTGTAGCTGGCATTATACACGTGCGATAAGGTTATGCTGCTGAAATATTGCTGCACAAACGGCAATTCGGCCAAGCCATTGTAATCAACGCGCCAGTTAGGCAACGGAAATACGCCAAACGGCCGCGAAGGACGCGCCTTGTAACTATCGATGCTTTTGCCCTGGTAAGCGGCCAAGAACGATGGCATGAGTACATCCTGGGAGTTGATGGCAAATTCGCCGCCGCCCTGGTTAGCTGCCCGCAGCCGCTCCAACACTACCGACCGGTTCCGGACAAAGTTATCGAACGCCGCCGAGGCGTTATCCTGGTTAGATTCGAATAAGGTTTGCAGCGCAATAAACGAAGACGAGAACGAGCCGGTATTCAGCGGATTCTGCCGCACCGGATCAGGACCAATATTACCGGTAGTTTCGTCTATTGGCAACCGGTAAAATACCTCGTTTATTTCGGAGCGATCTTGTTTGGCATCTAACTGAATATTAAAGTTGCGGAAAGGCTCTAACACCGTCCGGAGATTAAAGTTTTGCGTTTTTAAGTTACTCAGCGGCGTATTTAAATATTGGCTGCTATCGGTGTACCAACCACTCGCTTGGGCCAGCCGGAATAAACTTTCCAGCTCGTACTGCTTACCCAAAATAAACGGTACCCCCGGCGCATCAAAGCCTTCGTCTAAGCCAAACACCCGGGTGCGCGGCAAGTAACCCGGTAACAGCGTACCCTGGTTTTGCGCGGCCGTAAAGTTAAGCGAGCGGGCCGTCATCAGCGACCGGAGCACGGCTTTCAGGGCTTTTAGCTCGGGTGCTTTTTTAGCGGTATCGGCCGGAACCGGTGCGTTCGGGTTACGGGTGGGCGGCGCAGCAGCACCACCGGCGGTTTTAGGCGCCTGTTCGTTTATGGCTTTTAAAAATTTAACCTTGTTGTAGAGGCGGGTTAAATCTACCTTACCCGTAACACTTATTTCGGAATTATTCTGAATAGTATTACCTAACTGCAAGGTGTCGCTGATTAAGGCCGTAGAGCCCGAAGTCCAGGTGTAGCCGGCGGCATAGCGGGCATCGGCGCTAATCCAGTCGGTGAGCGGAAACTTATCCAGCGGCAGCCGGTAGGTAAGGGCGGCTAATTGGTCGAAGTTGGTGGTACGGCCCCAATTGCGCAGGTTCTTCCAGATTACTTCGTTTTTATAGCGTAAATCCGGGTTTTCCTTATCTATCTGCCCGTCAGGTTCGTCTACTACAGCCCGGTTGGTAGCCGTGTAGTCAAAAGAAATACTCTTGGTTAAATCCCACTTTAAGTCGTAAATCCGGTTAAAGAAAAAATATTTCTGGAACGTTGGTACAATGCCGCTGGTGGTAGGCATATCGTTAAAGCTTAACCGGCGCTGCAAAAATATTTCGTTGTACCGGCGGTCTAAATCGGCGCGGAACGCAATCCGGCTCGGTAAAGGCGTAATATTTAACTCCTGCAATAACTTGAGGTACGGCGATTGAAAAACTTTGGCCTTCGCCAGTGGGGTATAGTTTTTAGGCGTATTGTTGTAAGTATAAGCCAAACCACCCGTATAGCTTTTGGTAAAATCCCGGTCGGTTACAATATCGGTGCGCAGTTGTTCGGTGTAAGCATACGATAAAGATAAATTCTCCAGGTCGTAAGGTTTGGATTTAGCCTCCGGATTGGTTTTCTCTTTCCGGACGTTTAACAGGTTAATGCTCTTGGTGGTTACCTGGCTCACTACCTCTTTGCGGTAAGCCGCCCGCATAGCCGGATCATCAAACTTTTGCAGCGATTGGCGCAACTCGGTATCTGGGTCCAACGGGTCGTAACGCGGTTCTTGCATAGCCGTACCGTATTGCACCGATACCGGAATGCGTACCCCTAATTTTTCGGGGAAGAACTTATCGGCGGCAATATTGGAGTTCAGGTCGAACTGCATGGTATTTTCGCGGGCCCGCTGGGCTACTTTTTGCTGCAGCGAACCAAAGCCCACGGTGGTATAACTACCGCTGGCCGAAATGGTGGCAAAATCTGCTAATTTGGCGTTCATGCGGGCGTTGGCGGCCCAGCCGGCGGTTTTGTCAAAGTCAGCTACCCGTAATTCGTCGGCCCAGATACAAACCGATTTATCGGAGCGGTCGGGGCTGCGCGGGTTCAGAACTCCCAGCATAATGCCTTGGATTGCACTTAAATCGGGGTTACCCACTACGGTAATAGTAGCATTATTAGGTAAAGTCCGGGTCCAGGGCTGAAAAATATTGCTGCCGCTGTTGCGGTTCCGGTCGGCTTTGGTATCAATTAAATCCTGGAAAGCCAGATCTACAAAGTTTTCCGGAATCCAGATTTCCGAAGCAGTGGTAGCAGAATTAGGCGTAATTTTTAACGGGATAGAATATTCGTAATAGTTTTGGGTGTAGTCAGTACCAATCCGGATAAAAGCTCTTACTTCGTCGTTGCGGGTGTTGTTGTTAGGGCTTTGCGCGTGCAGGAACAACTTCAGCCGTTTGTAAATGAGCATGTCCATGGTTACGTTTTTGTAAACCGCCTTACCAAAAGAATCTTTCAGGCCGTCTACACAAAGCTGCAGCGATTGCTCGTTCTGGCGGCGGTTCTGCAACGTAGAGGAATTATCGCGTAACCGCACCACGCCGGGTGGTACCACATACGGAATTACACTTGTTTCCTGCGCGCCGTTTTCTTCAATATTTACCGTTGATACCGAAAAATTTTGCGCATCAAAATCGCAATCGCCTACACAGGGCGCGCCGGTATCCGAAATAGAACCCAGGTAGCGGCGCCACTGGTTCGATACAAACTGCAACCCTAACATCCGCATGACAACCGGCTCCTGAAACTGGGTCATGTACATCCGCATAAACCGGATAGATTTAAACCCGTTAATATTACCCACGTTGCCGGTAGGCTGGCGCACCGGAATCCGAAACTGGTACCAGGTAACATCATCGCCATGTTTTGGCGTAACAACCTTATCTACAATGTAATTCTCGCCTACATTTAACTGACCGGGTTTTAACACCATGCGGTACTCGTGGTAACGTTCCACATCACTCACCACGTTATCTTTATTCAGGTCTTCTTTATCGGGGTACGGATAAGCCGATTCTTCGCTGTTTTCGGTGGAGTTGCCTTCCATGCCGTTGTAGTTTTTGTAACGGCCTAATATTCTTACATTCCGGCTGTCGTAATCGCCATTCAGGTGGTGTTTAAAGTTATCGCCCGAAGGGTCGGGTAAGTTCTGGTAAATGCCCTGGAAAAATTGCCGTTCTTCGCTGTCGTTTAAGCCTTCCAAACCAATATCCTGGTGCTGCCGGGTTCCCGAATTATTATCGAAAGCATCGGTCAGGAACGGTAATTTGGAAACAAAACCCCAGGCCGTGCGCTCGGTATCGGGTTTGCGGCCGGTAGCTACATCTATGGTTGTGGCCGCTGTGGGCAAGCCGTTTTCAAACTCGTAACGGTTCTGGTTCTTCAATAAATCTTCCGAAATATTACCCAGGTTCAAAATTAATTCACCGCCGGTAGTATTGGGTTTGTCATTGCCTTCGTCGTCGGTAATATTGGCCAGGCCGCTGTTGCTGCGGATAAACGGGTCCATGAGCCAGAACTCCAGGTACTCAATATTGGCGTTGTCAAAGTCGTTATCGAAGGTGATTTCGCGGCTAATACCACCGTAGTTGTTAATATTTAAAGCCTGATTATTCGGGTTCAAAAACCGCCCATCAGCGCTAATGTTGGGGTTATAGTTATACTGGCCGCGTTCGTTCGGGAAATAAGCCAAATCGAACGTGTACTCAGAATTATTTATAGCATCCAGGTCGCGGTTCCGGAATACTTCTTTGCGATCTACGGGCCGGGTATAATGGTTTCGGAGTACGCTTTCGGTAATATTATTGGGCCGGCGCGGACCGTTGCGGTAATAAACGCCCTGATCGATGGTGTACCAGGCCAGTTTAGCCCGGTTAAAGGCATAAGCCAGGCCGGTGCCGTTGGTAAGTGGGGCCGGGGTAGATGCCAGGCGCCAGTTATTGCTGTTGTAAGAGCTGGCCAGCGAGAAAGCCGCTTCCGAACTTTCAAAATCATCGATATACGAAACGCCGTCTTCGCCTTGTAACTTGGCTTTGGCGGGTAAAAGCTGGGCAAATTCAGCGTTAAAGGTAATGGTAGATAGCTCCTTGGTTTGCACCAGCGGTAACATATCGGTTAGTTTGGTCAGGAACCGGGAATTGCGCCGCAAGTTAATATCTACGCCGTAAATGGTATTGTTGCTGGGTTCATCGCCCAAACTCACGCGGTTGTTGTTATAAGGTGTTTCGCCGAGGTGGAGCATGGTACCACCAAAGCTAATATCGTTGTTTACGCGATAATCCAGGCGCACACCCACCATAGCTCGGGGTTGCGGATTTATTAGTTCGGCGCGTTCAAAGTTTACTTTTAAGTTGCTGGCCGAACTCAGGTAGCTGGGGTTTAATATTTTTACGCGGGCCAGGTTATAATCAACCTGGTAATCTACGCCTTCAGTCAGGCGAGTACCGCCCGAATATACGGTTACCGAACCTTCGGCAATTTGAATGCCGGGTAAAGCTATTTCGTCGGAAGAGCTGGCTTGGTAACGGCCTTTCAGGAAAAACTTGTCTTTGTTGGTAAACTGCTGGGCATCGGTTTGGGTAAGTTCGTAAAGTTCCTGGTACACGTATTTCTCACGCAGCGCTTGTTCCTGATCGGTAAATTTCTCGTTCAGGAAAGACCCAAAAGGCTCTACTACCGGAAAAATAATGCGGCCGTTTTCCGGATCGATGGTTATGCCGGGCAAAAAGTCGAAGTTGCCGTCGCGCGGCCGGTCGTTGTTGGTATTTACGTTATCGAGGTTAAAAACTTCTACCAGTGGCAAATCCTTTACGCGTTCGCCTTCTTTTAAAGTCGGAATATCTACCCCGGTTTCGTCGTCTTTGTAAATCAGGCGCAACTGGAAATTTTCCCGCGTAACCTGGTTGGCATTCAGCGGGTAAATATTCTTCATCATTAAATCCCAGACAGGCAATTGCACCGGCGCCGGGTTGGTAGAGCGCAGCATTTTCATGAAAATTACCTCGTTTTCGCGCACGTTCTGGTAATCTTCCTGCAACTCGCCTACCTGGTAAGTTTGGCCGTTAAAGGTATATTCGTAAGCTACACCCAGTACTTGTTCGGGCAGCAACTGGGTATTTAAAGAAAGATAGCCTAACTGGGGGTTAAACGTGTATTCGCGCGGATCGAGGCGACGGGCGCGTACGTGTTCGTAATCAATGGTCTTTTCAAAAACATCCTGGTCCAGTGTTTCATCTATCCGGTCGTTATCGCGGGAAGCGCCGGTTAAAATACTGTACATCCGGTTAGATTTATTATCGGTGGGTCGGGTAGGAGCCGAGCCATTGTTTAACCGATCGGGCCGGTGAATATTGGTTGGGTTGGCCTCGCCCAAATCTATGGTAGCTACTATATTGCGGAGGTTCTCGGTAGCCCGGTTATCGTTGGTAATATATACTTCGAGGCGGCGGATGGTAATACCCGAGTTTACGAGCGGCAAGTTTTGCAAGGCCCGGTTATAGCGATCGCGGAAAAAATGCGAAAGGAAAAAGTGCCGGTCGCGTTCGTATTGGCTCGCCCGTATTTCAAAATTACGATTTTGGGAGCCATTTTGAATATTTACTTCATCGGTACGGCCGCGTACGTTAGAGGCAATAGCCGTAACTGCCAGCCGGCCAAACTGCAATTGCGCTTTAATCCCGAATAAATTCTGGCCGCCGGTAATTAAGCTGTTGTTTAAAGGCAAACTAACGTTACCCGCTTCTACCTTCCGGATTATTTCTTCTTCGTAGCCGGTATAATCCAGCTTCATGTTGTTCTCGAACTCAAAATTGGCTTTGGTATCCCAGTTGAAGTTTATCTTCATCTTGTCGCCAATTTTACCCACTACGTTCAAGGCCAGGTTTTGGTCGAAATCGAAATCGCCGATGCGCTGTTGCCGCAACGGTAACGATTGGTTGAAGTTCCGGTTAAAGCGGGCTCCAAATTTCAGGCCCACGTTGCCATTTGTTTGAATATCAACGGTGCTGCCGCCAAATATCCGATCAAACAAGGGGCTAACCACACTAATTTTAGGAATTAAACGCTTACTGGCCGCACCACCGGCTTCGCCGGCAATACCACCTTCCGACTTAGCCCGCCAATAGTTGCGAATAGATTGCTGCTGCTGGTACCGCGAATATTCTTCGAAAGTCATGGTAGTAGGATTGCGGTAATCTATATCGCCAATCCGCTCCTGGATGTTGAACCGCTTCAGGCTATCGTCCAGGGTTACATCTACTTTAATATTTGCCGGTGGGCCCAGCAACAACGGCGATTCATCGTTCCGGTTCGAAAAAGGATCGCTCCGCCGGTCTTTTGGCTTATAGGTAGGCCTTCTGGATTTTACGTAAGCCGTATCGGTTATTGTCGTATCTTCCAGTAAAAATTTACCCCAGTTGTATAAGTTCTTACGTCTGGTATTACCCGCTGTGCCGGAGTTAGTGGCCCAAACCAGAAAAGATACAATAGCAACTGAAGAAAGGACAAAACTATAATTGCGTTTGCTTAAGCGTACCAATTTTTTATCTTACGATGTTTTCAAAGCTAATTTGATGAGGGCTTCCACGGTGAGATGGCTGCCATCTCGCTTGATTATGGAGTCCAGGGTTTTTTCGGCCACGTTGCGGGCAAACCCAAGGGTTATTAATGCAGATAACGCTTCGTCGCGGTTGGTATTGTGAGCAGCCGGCGTATTATTAGTAATGTCGGTAATGGCTTCTTTTTTAAATTTATCTTTCAGTTCCAGTATAATGCGCTGGGCGGTTTTGGCCCCAATGCCTTTCACATTCTGAATGGTACGTACGTCTTCGCGGGCAATAGCCTGGGCAATTTCCGAAACGGTTAAAGAAGAAACAATCATGAGCCCCGTGCCCGGCCCAACCCCCGAAATAGAAATCAGGTGCAGGAATACATTTTTTTCAGATGGCTCACTAAAGCCATAAAGCGTATGCGCATCTTCTTTTATATGCAGGTACGTGTGCAATTTGCAACGTTCCCCTTCGGTTAGTTTAGCGTAAGTATTCAGCGAAATTTTTATTTGATACCCCACTCCGTTTACATCAATAATGACATAGGTCGGGTCTTTATGGGTTAGTTTGCCATCAATATAGGCTATCATAAATATGTTATAATAATTATATTAGAAACCTTAGTTTGGAGGTATTGGGTTGTAAAAATACAATTTTTATTTACGAAATACAAGCCTGCTGCAAACTTATCTTCAAAATAGTAATAATCCGGTAAAGCAGATTATTTGCCCGATAAAAGAGATTTTCTGCCCGTTAAAAATATTAGCGGTACAGGCGCTTTAGCCGGAAGCCTGTATAAGATTAAAATTATTAATTAAAAAACAAAGGCCAGACATGAAAATGCCTGACCTTTGTCTGATTTAAGAATATTAAAACTCCTGGCGGTAGTTCTGGGCATCTACTACGGCAATAGCCACCATGTTTACAATTTCGCGGGTAGATGAACCTAATTGTAAAATATGCACCGGTTTGCGCATGCCCATCAGCAACGGACCTATGGTTTCGGCCCCGCCAATTTCCTGCAGCAGTTTGTAGGCAATATTACCGGAGTTCAGGTCCGGAAATATTAAGGTATTGGCGCCTTTGTCGGCTAATTCGCTAAACGGATAATGCTCTTGCAGCAGGTTTTTATTAACGGCCGTATTGGCCTGCATTTCACCGTCTATTATCAGGTTAGGATTACGTTTTTTAGCTAGTTCTACCGCTTTAAGCGCTTTAGCCGGAATAGGTCCGCGGTTAGAACCAAAGTTAGAGTAGGAGAGAACGGCCATGCGTGGTTCGTGGTTAAAAAAGCGTACTGCCCGGGCCGTTAAACCAATAATATCGGCCAGTTCCTCGGCGGTAGGGTCTACGTTTACAGTGGTATCGGCCAAGAAATAAGGTTCTTTGCGGTTCTGAATAATATACATGCCGGCTACCTTATTTACGCCTTCTTCTACCCCAATTACGTGCAGCGCCGGCAAAATAGTTTTGGAATAATCTTTGGTTAAGCCCGAAATCAAGGCATCGGCCCGGTTGGTTTCTACGAGCATACTGCCAAAATAATTCCGCGATAGCATGAGCTGCCGGGCATCAAATAAAGTCATGCCTTTGCGTTTCCGCTTGTTATACAAAATTTGGGCAAACTCCTCCCGGTAAGTTAAATCCTTGGTCGGGTCAATTATTTCGGCATCGTCTAGGTCCAGGTTGTGTTCGGCCGAAATGGCCAAAATGCGTTCCTGGTTACCTAGCAAAATAGGCTTGGCAATATTCTGGTCGATTACTAATTGAGCAGCCTTCAGAATTTTGAAATGATCGGCTTCAGCAAAAACGACAGTTTTGGGATTGGTTTTGGCTTGGGCAATAATGCGGCTCATCAATTTCTGGTCAATACCAATCCGTTCCTGTAGTTCCTGGTCGTATTTTTCCCAGTTCGTAATCGGGTTTCGGGCAATACCCGATTCCATAGCCGCTTTGGCTACCGCCGGGCTAATGCTGGTAATCAGGCGCGGATCTAAAGGTTTAGGAATTAAATATTCCCGGCCAAAAGCAATGGTGTTATCGCCGTAAGCTTTATTTACAATCTCCGGTACCGGTTCTTTCGCCAGTTCGGCCAGGGCTTTAACGGCGGCTAGTTTCATGGCTTCGTTTATTTCGGTGGCCCGCACATCCAAAGCGCCTCTAAAAATATAAGGAAAGCCCAGTACATTGTTTACCTGGTTCGGATGGTCGGAACGGCCGGTGGCCATAATTAAATCTTCGCGCACCGACATAGCCAAATCATAACTAATTTCCGGGTCGGGGTTAGCCAGCGCAAATATTATCGGATCGGGAGCCATTAATTTTACGTACTCAGGCGATAATACATTACCGGCCGAAAGCCCGATAAATACATCGGCATTGGTCATGGCTTCTTCCAGGGTATTAATATTGCGGAGGGTAATTAATTGCGAACGATAAATATCCAGATCGTTCCGGTGCGCATTAATAATGCCGTCTTTGTCAAAAACTACTAAATTATCCAGACTCAGACCCAGGCATAAATATAATTTTATACACGATATAGCTGCCGCGCCCGCGCCGTTTACCACCATTTTTATCTGGCTAATATCTTTGTTTACTATTTCCAGCGCATTCAGCAGGGCCGCACTGGAAATAATAGCGGTGCCGTGCTGATCGTCGTGCATCAGCGGAATATTCATTTGCTGGCGCAGGGCATTTTCTATCTTAAAACACTCCGGCGCCTTAATATCTTCCAGGTTAATGCCGCCAAAGGTGGGTTCCAGCGATTTTACAATCCGGATAAATTCATCGGGGTCGGTGCAGTTAATTTCAATATCAAAAACATCGATGCCGGCAAATTTCTTAAACAAAACGCCTTTGCCTTCCATTACGGGCTTAGAAGCATCCGGCCCAATATTACCCAGGCCCAGTACTGCGGTGCCGTTCGAAATTACCCCAACTAAATTGCCTTTAGAGGTATATTTATAGGCATTTTCAGCATTTAAGGCTATTTCTTTACAGGGTTCGGCTACGCCCGGCGAGTAGGCCAACGCTAAATCGTACTGCGAACTCAGCATTTTAGTAGGAACTACTTCTATCTTCCCCGGCTGACCCTGCATGTGGTAATTTAGCGCTTCTTGTTTGTTAATTTTAATCATGCTGCTCCTGCTTTCTTTAGAATATTGGGTAGTGGATTAAACAAAAAACTCAGGCCGCTGCCTGAGATTCTGTTTAATTAAATATTAAATTTTGGAATAAACTATAACTAACTAATAACCAGTTTCTGACCAGGTTTTATTTCGTCGGTTTTTAATTTATTTAGTTTCTTGATTTTTTCTACGGGAATATTATTGTAGCGTTTTGAAATATTCCAGAGGGTATCGCCTTGCTGAACGGCGTGAATAAGTCTTACTTCCTGCTCAATTTGTTTTTTACGCGCTTCCTGGCGGGTAGTATTGGCAGATGCATATTGGGTAGCA
The DNA here is from genome assembly GCF_008629685.1 of Adhaeribacter rhizoryzae. Classification (GTDB taxonomy): domain Bacteria; phylum Bacteroidota; class Bacteroidia; order Cytophagales; family Hymenobacteraceae; genus Adhaeribacter; species Adhaeribacter rhizoryzae. Next base: position 231,115 of record NZ_VWSF01000005.1, read on the forward strand.
GGTTTTTTCGCCTCCGCTATTGTTTCGGTTGCTGCTTCTTTTGCCGCTAGTTCTTCTGGTTGAGTTGCAATTATTAAGGTTAGTTTCTGGCCCGGAACCACGGTATTATTTCTCAAATGGTTCCAGCCTTTAATCTGCGCAATGGAAACCTGGTGTTTCTGGGCTATCCGTTCCAGAAAATCGCCTTTCTGTACAATATATTCGGTTAACTGCAGCGAGTCGGTAGCGGCAGAATCTGGGGCTGCATTCTTTTTGAGCAGATTAGCGGAGGCCAGCATGATGGGAGGCGTTGGCGCTACATAAACCGATATGCGGCTGGAATCCAGAATGGCGGTCCGGTTCATCGCTAATATTTCCCGCTTTTGCGCCGGTACTTTCAACGGATAATTCCGGATGGTTTCGGGCAGCATGGCTTTCCTGATTTCGGGATTCAGCTTGGTTATCTCGTCTTTGCTAAGTTCCAGTTGTAAAGCTAATCTTTCTAAATCCAGCGATTGGTTAATCAGAATAGTATCGGTTTGAGCGGGAAAAAGCAACGTGTTTGGAAATATTTCGTGTTCCCGCGAATGGTTCATCATGTACGTAATAGCCGTAAATGAAGGCACATAACCGCGGGTTTCTTTCGGTAAATAAGGGAATATTTGCCAGAAAGTTTTTTTGCCGCCGCCGGCCCGGGCAATCGCTTTTTTTACATTACCAGGCCCGCAGTTGTAAGCAGCCATCACCATTTCCCAATCGCCAAAAATGCGGTATAGCTGGTTCAGAAATTTACAGGCCGCAATCGTAGCCTTTTCTGGGTCCATCCGTTCATCCACATATTCGTTTTGCTTTAACCGGAAATCGTTGGCAGTAGGTGTCATGAATTGCCACAAGCCCACAGCTTTCGCCGATGAAACTGCCCGCGGCAACAAAGCTGATTCTACCACCGCTAAATATTTAAACTCTTCGGGCAGGTTATATTGGGCCAGGTATTTCTCAAATAAGGGGAAATATACATTCTGGCGCTCTAATACCCGGCGGGAATATTTGCGGTTGCGGATGGTAAAATAATCGATGTGGGCCCGGACGTAAGCATTAAAATGCAACGGAATTTCGCGCTGCAAGCAAGCCAACCGATCTTTAATTAATTCGTCGGGTTCTACGGGAACCGTATCCTGGCGTACCACTAAAGGCAGTGTCAGGTAATGGGTGGTATCAACGGTAAATAAGGGTATGGTATCAGTTAAGATCTGTTTCGGGTTTATTTTTTTTGTGCCAGCTACTGCATCTTGCAGGATAAATGAACTGGTGGTAAAAAGAAATAAAACTAAAACAGATCTTAAAGCATGCTTCATATCCTATGCCAATATTATTTTCTCGTTAACAACCTTCGAAAATGCAAATAGCTGCGCCTCCTCAAACGAACGCGTGAGCACCTGTAAACCAATGGGTAAACCTTTGGCATCGTAACCAACCGGCACCGAAATAGCGGGTACCCCGGCCAAAGAAGCTTGTACCGTAAAAATATCGGCCAGGTAAATTGCCAATGGTTCGGCATCATTGCCGCCCAGCGGAAAGGCAGTAGTAGGGGTAGTAGGTAAAATTAAGAAATCATATTCCCGAAGCAGTTCTTCGGTTTTTTCTTTAATTAAACGGCGCACCCGTTGGGCTTTGGTGTAGTAGGCATCGTAATAATCGGCGCTCAACACAAAAGTGCCCAGCATAATCCGTTTTTTTACTTCGTGCCCAAAACCTTGCGTCCGGGTTTTTTTATACATCGATCCCAGGTCAGTAGCATCGGGACTGCGGTAGCCGTATTTTACCCCGTCGTAACGCGATAAATTAGAGCTGGCTTCGGCAGTAGTTAAAATGTAGTACGACGGAACAATAAAATCGAGGTAAGGAAAGTCTACTGCTTCTACAGTATGTTCTTCGGCTTTTAAGCGATCAATAACGCCCAGCATGGTTTCCCGGATTTCAGGGTCCAGGCCTTCACTTTCCAGGGTATCGCGGATATAACCAATCCGGAATTTTTTGTCGGTTTGTAATTGCTGGGAATAGGGAGCTACCGGGCGTTGACTGGCCGTGCTGTCAAACTCATCGGCTCCGGCCATTACTTCTAATAACAACGCGGCATCTTCGATGCTACGGGTAAGCGTACCAATCTGGTCGAAGGAAGAAGCGTAGGCAATAAGTCCGTAGCGCGAAATACGGGAATAGGTGGGTTTAAAACCAACAACATCGCAGAATGCCGCCGGTTGTCGCACCGAACCGCCGGTATCGGAACCAATGGAAGCCAAACACAAATCGGCTTGTACCGCAACCGCTGAACCTCCCGAAGAACCACCGGGTACCAGGCTGTTATCTATTTCGTTCAGGGCAGGACCATAGGCCGATGTTTCGTTTGAAGCGCCCATGGCAAACTCGTCGCAATTTTGCCGGCCAATAATTATTACATCTTCGTCGAGCAGGCGCTGTACCGCCGTGGCAGTATAAAGCGACTTAAAGCCTTCCAGAATTTTGCTGGAAGATTGCAGACTGTGATCTTTATAAGCAAGTACATCTTTAATTCCGATAACCATACCGGCCAGGCGGCCAGCCGTACCGGCGGCTATTTTCTGGTCTACTTCATCGGCCCGTTGCAGGGCTTCTTCCGTAAACACTTCGAGGTAAGCATTCAGATGTTTTTTTCTCTCAATATTTTGCAGATAATAATTTACTAAGTCGCGGCAGGTAACGACACCTGTATCTATATCCTGACGTACTTCTTCCAGACTATTATATCGCTTCAAAACTTATTTAGAGTTGGTATTAGGCTTGTTGTTATCTTCTTTTTTTTCTTTGGTAGCATCTTTAAATTCCCGGATACCACGCCCTAAATTGCGCGAGATAACCGGAATGCGGCTGGCTCCAAAAAATAATAGTAAAACCGCAATAATTAAAAGCGCTTCGCCCATGCCTAAAAAGGCAAGCACGGTTAAGAACAGCGTCAAAATAAATTACCGGTTAGGTGTTTCGTCGTTGGCGGCTTTCTCGATGTCGCTTTTAATTTCTTTGGTAGCATCTTTAAACTCCCGGATACCTTTGCCCAGGCCTTTAGCCAGTTCAGGAATGCGTTTAGCACCAAAAAGCAATAATATTACTACCAGGATAACTAAAACTTCGGAGGTGCCCAGGCCACCAATAAAAGCAAGAACATTATTCAGTTCCATAATCTAAAAGGTTAAAGTTGAGAATTACAAAAATAGGTTATTTTTTTATATAAGGTAAAGAAAGTCTTTAAAGTTTAAAAAGCAGAAAAAATATTACTTAAATATTAAATAGCGCACGCGCAGCTTCGCTTAACTTAAAGGTAAGATTATTTAGAGTATTAGAAAAGAAATCCGGAACCGTATTTTAAGTTGAAAAGTTACATTCCGGTTCCGGAGGTGGTAAAATAATTTAAATATTAAGTATTTACGAAACCGAAAGGCGTTTTGGATTTAATGTTTGGCAACATTAAATATTTATTTAGGCACGAGCCAGCTTTGGGGATTCATTTTGTTTACGTTGCGCCAAATTTCGAAGTGCAGTTCGGTGGTGCCTTCGCTATTGGTGTAAATACTGCCAATATTTTGCCGGGCTTCTACGTTTTGGCCTTCGGTTACGCTCACCGATTTTAGCTTGCCGTAAACGGTAAAATATTCGCCGTGCTGAATCATTACAATATTATTCATGCCCGAAATATTGATTACTTTGGTTACTTTGCCGGCAAATATTGACCGGGCATTTTCGCCATCGTTGGTTTGGATTTCAATGCCATTATTCTGAACGCTTACGTTGCGGAGTACCGGGTGCGGGTGCACGCCAAAGCGCTGGGAAATAAAACCCCGTTCTACCGGCCACGGAAACCGGCCTTTATTGCCGCCGAAAGAAGAGGAGAGGAGCGCCGTTTCGGGCGTTAAGGTAACCCGGTTAGTGGAAGTACGCGTTTCAGCAGTTCCAGCTGCGGCCGCCCGTTTCCGGGCCAGTTCCGCCGACCGGGCAATCTCGGCTCTTACCATGGCATCTATCCGGTTATTTAATTGCCGTACGGCCAGTTGGCGCCTTTCTACTTCTTTGCGTAATTCTTCTTCTTGCCGACTTAGTTGGGTAATTACGGTATTTTGCTGGTTGCGCAGGTTATCCAGGTTTTTAGATTCCTGCAATTGGGTATGCAGTAGGTTTTGTTTCTGGCGTTTGGCCCCCGATAATACATTTATTTTTTGCTGCAACGATTCCTGCACCGCATTAATCTGGCGTACCTGGTTTTTACGGGCTTCCGAGTATTGGTGCAGGTACGTTAGGCGGCGCACAAACTGGTTAAACGATTCGGCCGCAAACAAAAACATCATTTTATTATAGCTGTTCGTGGTTTTAGCCGCCCCGTAAATCATGGCAGCGTATTCGGCTTTCATTTTGTCCAAATCCATTTTCAGGGAAGTTACGGTCGTTTCGGTTTTCCGCATATCCCGGTTAATGTATTTCAACTCCGACGAAATATTGGTAATGAGGCCTTTCTGAACCGTTATTTTTTCCTGAATGGCGTTGAGCTGGCCAATAGAAACTTCTTTCTTTTCTTTGGTTTGCTGCAAAATGCGGTTCGCTTCCTGAATGCGTTTCAGGTTTTCAACTCTTTCGCGCTCTAACTGGGCTTTAGATTTGGGAGGCGTTTTAGCTTTGGACTTGCTTTTGCTACTTTGCTGAGCGCTGGCAGCCAAACTTAAAACAATTAAAAATATGAAAAGAAAATATCTGGAAAACCTACGCATTAATAACCTGATAACCCCATTAGACTTGCAAAGATTATAATTCTAATGGCTAACAAAAACTTAACGACGGAATAAATTAAAAATTACTGTCGTTTATACCCACTGGGCACCGAAAACGGAAAAGCTAACGTGCCTTCGTTCAGGTTTATGCGGTTATAGTCAATAGAGGCAATAGCGCCTTTGGTTTGATCTTTATTTTTTGCTTTTTCGGTTTGGCCTTGTTGTACCACAATCAGGGCGGCTTTGGCAAAATGCCGGTTTTCTATTTGTTCAAACTGCGAATAATCTACCGAAATAGAATTTTTGGTATCCTGATCTTTAATGGTAATTTTTTTCAGTTTATTCGAATCAAGATCTACAAATTGATCTATCAGCAGGTTGGCTTGTTCCTGTCGCGAATGTTGCAAAGGCTTTTCATCAATAATTTTCTCTTTACCTTCGGTGGTTGGTAAGTAATTGCCCAATAAAATGGCCTGCAACAAATCGAAGGTTACATCTACCTTATATTTTTGTTTGATATAAGAATAATCACCAGCAAAATATTCTTTTTTGAGCCGGTTCAGCATATAAACCGAATCTTGGGTCAGGCGAATACGGGCCGCTTCAATGCCTAAAGCCGGTATTATGGAAATCCAGATAATGCTGTCTTTGCGCATCCGGATGTTGATATTAGTAGATATTTTATCGCCTTCGTCTTCTACCTGCATGCGGCCCCGGGCATTAAAATATTTAAACTCCAGGTTAGCCGGGGCAGTTGTTTCACCGGGTGTTGGGGTCGAAGAACTTACTGGGGTAATATTTTTTTTACAGGAAGAAAAAGCTAGCAGCAAACTTAACGCCCCAAAAATAAAATGGCGGCTATTCATATAATTGTTTGTCCTTTATTTTTTTGTCGATCAGTTCAGAGCCTTTGCCTAAACTCTTGGCTTTCACCCATTGTTGTACGGCCTGGTCTTTTTCACCTAACTGGAAAAGAACATCACCGTAATGTTCGAGCAGGTCAGCATCTTTTTTAAGCGCAATGGCTTCTTCTAAATATTTGCGGGCTCCGGCGTAATCTTTTAATTTATACAATACCCAACCGTGCGTATCTAAATAAGTGGCTTCTTTGGGGTGAGCTTTTACAAGCTTCTCCGACATGCTTTTGGCTTTGTTCAGGTTAGCACCGCGCAAAGAAAGATAATAGCTGTAATTATTTAGCACGTGCGCATTATTCGGGTCTACAGCCAGTACACTCTCGTAAGCAGCATCTGATTTTGGATAATCTTTCATGGCCTGGTACGCATCGCCTAACTGAATATTAAATTGGGTTTGCAGATCGGCATTATCAACAGCTAATTTTTTGCCGTACTCTAAAGATTTTACGCCTTTGCTCGGGTTTTTCTTTAATAAATGACCGGTACCGTTGTAAAACCAAAGCATGGCCTGGTTCGGGAATAACTCCAGCGCTTTTTCGGTGTGCACAATCATGGAGTCGGTTTGCATTAATTCGGCATCAATAAATACTATTTGCTGCCAGATTTTAAAATGCGAATTATCTAACCGGAGCGCCTTTAAGTAGCTGGCCTGCGCCTCGTTCTTTTTGCGCGCTATGGCTTGCACATCGCCGGCAACGGCATAAGCTTTGGCTTCTTGCGGATGCGCTTTCACTGTCATGTTGGCTAATTCCAGGGCCATACTTTCCAGTTCAGGGTTGGGCTGCGCCGGCGGCATGGGTAATTGCCGAATGTATTCTACCAATATTTTAACCTTAGTATCTACGTCCATTGATGGGTAGCTAAAGGCTAGCTTCAGGTTTTTTTCCGATTCGCCTAAGTTGCCTTTTTGTTTGTATAAATCGGCGAGCATCAGGCGGGCCTGGGCATTGGTCGGTTCTTGTTGCAGTACCTTGTTTATTAAGGCAATAGCTTCTTCGGTTTTTTTATTATTGGCCAGCATTTCGGCTTGCACCAGCGTGTAGCGGGCTTCCGATGGGTCGCTGGCAATTAAATTCTGACCTTCCTGCAAGGCTTTATCCAGGTTGTTCTGGCGCAGGTAAATCTGTTGTTTTTTGTAAGCAATTTCTTCTAAGAAACCATATTGTTTTTCTATCCGGTCGTAAGTTTTCAGCGCGTCATCGTAACGTTTCTGCGCCATGTACATATCGGCCAGGTTAAACAAATATTGGTCGGTGTTCGGAATATCTTTGGTGAGTTTCGTCAGGGTTTTAATGGCATCGTCGTAGCGTTGCTGGCCGTTATAGAGCTGTGCCAGCAATAAATAATAATACGGGTTGGCGGCATCTAAATTAACGGCGGCCTGCGCAAAAGAAACGGCATCGTTGGGCCGACCCATCATCATAATGGTTTCGGCTAATTTGTAATTTAGGGCAGCATTTACCGGATTTATGGTATAAGCTTTCTGAAAACGCTCCAGGGCTTTGGGATAGTCCTCCAGCATCATAAATTTCAGACCGTCAATAAAAAAAGATTCGCTGGCTTCTTTATCTCGGGGATCTTCTTGTTTAGCGGCCAGGGCAGCCGTAGCTTGCTCCTGTTGCCGCTGCTTTTTTTCTTTTCTCCCTTGTTTCTGGCCAAAAACCGGCCCAGCCACCAGTAGTAACAGGCAGATTGAAGGCCAGATAAAGGATTTAGTCGAAATCATTTAATTAAAATTTATTCTTTCAGCGCGTTATAATCGCCCAAACTTAAATCGGCTTGGGTTCCTTTGTAGCTAACAAAGCTGCCCAACATTGAGTTTGTTATGTTGGCAAATTTTATTACCGTATTTTCCTGCACAATAGAATTGCTGATAACCGAATCGGAAACCTGCGTACCATTGCCTATAGAAACGTACGGACCTACTACCGCATTGTCTAATATAACATTTTCGCCGATAAATACCGGCGGAATAACTACGGAATTATTTATTTGGGCAGAACCGGCTACTAAATCTTCTGAATCCTGGAGGTAAGAAAGGTAGCGCTGGTTAGTATAAACTGTGGCGTCTTTGTTACCGCAATCCAGCCATTCCGAAATTTTACCCGGAATAAAGCGGGTGCCTTTATTTTTCATGTTTTCCAACGCGTTGGTCAACTGGAATTCACCTTTGTCGAGGATATTATTATCTAATAAATATTGCAGTTCTTCGCGCAGGTAAGCACCGTCTTTAAAATAATAAATTCCGATAATGGCTAAATCCGAAACAAAGTGTTCTGGTTTTTCTACGAAGTCGGTAATTTCGCCGTTATCGTTTAGTTTTACCACCCCAAAAGGCCGCGGATCTTCAACCTGCTGCACCCAAATAGTGCCGTCAGCCGAAGTATCCAAAGTAAAATCAGCTTTAAATAAAGTATCAGCAAAAGCTACTACCACGTTGCCTTCCAGCGATTCTTTGGCGCACAAGATGGCGTGAGCCGTTCCCAGCGGTTTATCCTGGTACGTAATGGTACCCCGGGCACCCACCGATTCGGCAATTTTTAACAAGCGGTTTTCTACGTCTTTGCCGAAATCGCCAATAATAAAGGCTACTTCTTCAATGGGTTCGTGGCATACTTTGGCAATATCTTCTACCAGCCGTTGCACAATAGGTTTTCCTGCAATGGGTACCAGTGGTTTTGGAACAGTAAGCGTATGGGGACGCATCCGTTTGCCCATACCCGCCATTGGAACTATTATTTTCATAGTTTATAAGTTAGATATTATATGTTAGATACTAGATATTAGACGTTAGATTTTTGGCAAAAATGTTGTAAACAGTAGTACGGTTTTAGAAAGCGTTTTTTCTACGGCAAAATATTGATTTTATTCTTCCGGATGTCCATTTCCTAAATAGTACAGCAATACATTTTTACATCAGCAAATTAGTGTAGCAGCACATTAAATAATTAGCACATTACTTAACGCCCGTACTACCGTAACCGCCGGCGCCGCGTTGGGTATCCGATAAAGATAAAGATTCCTGCCACGCTACGGTTTCGTGCCGGGCCACTACCATTTGGGCAATGCGCTCGCCGTCTTCTACCACAAATTCCTGGTCCGATAAATTTACCAGCAGCACTTTAATTTCGCCCCGGTAGTCGGCATCGATGGTGCCGGGGCTGTTTACGATAGAAATACCGTGTTTATAAGCTAAACCGCTGCGGGGCCTGATTTGTGCCTCGTAGCCATTGGGTAACTCCAGGAATAAACCTGTAGGAATTAAGGCCCGTTGTAAAGGTTTAAGAACCACGCTGCTATCCAGATTTGCCCGTAAATCCATACCCGCCGAACTGGGTGTTTGGTAAGAGGGCAACGCGTGTTTAGACTGATTAATAATATTTACCTTCATGTACTAAAAATTTCTTACTGGAAATATACTATTCTAGTTGCAAGTAACGATACAATAATCCTTTTTTAATTTAAAGGGAAAATATAAGGCTCCGATTAAACTATCTTTTAAGGCTGAACTTAGGCTTTTCTACTAAAAATACGAGCAGCAGAAACCCAGCGCATAAACCTAAATGATACAAATGGCGCCAGAGCGTATCGGCAATCGGTACATACAAGGCCGCTAAAACAATTAGAATTGCTACCAGCAGGTAAGCTGTAATTGTTAAAATTGGGTAAGGAACCGGATAATAGCGTTGGCCTAACAAATAACACGCGAGCGCCATACTAAAGTAACAAGCCAGAGTAGCCCAGGCACTGCCCATATAACCTAATACAGGTATGAGCAAAATATTTAAAATAATGGTAATGGCCGCGCCCCCAAAACTAATATAGGTACCTATATGGGTTTTATCGGTAAGCTTAAACCAGATAGAAAGATTGTAATATACGCCTAAAAATAAATTAGCCAGCAGCAAAATGGGTACAATGCCTAAGCCTTGGTAATAATCCGGGTCGCGGATTAGCAGTTTAAAATCTTCGAGGTTAACGCTAACAAACAGGAAAATAAAAGTACAGACCAGCACAAACCATTTCATAACCAGGGCAAAAGTTGCCGGCGAATTTTTTTCTTTAGCTTGGGAAAAGAAAAAAGGCTCGCCAGCGTACCGAAAAGCCTGGACAGCCAAAGTCATGAACATAGCCAATTTGTAGCAGCCGTTGTAAACGCCCACCGCGCCTTTGGTACTTAAATTCGGGTAGAAGTTTTTTGGCAGAAACTCCAGCAATAAAATCCGGTCGAGCAGCTCGTTTACCATGCCCGCAAAACCCATTATCATGAGCGGATAGCCGTATTGGAGCAGCGGCTTCATAAAAGTAAAATCGAGGTTAAACCGGAAACCCCGGAACTCCCGCCAAAGCATGGGAATTAACAAAAGATTAGCAACCAGGTTAATCAGGAAAATATACCCCACGCCCCACGCAGGCACGTAAATAGTTGAAACCAGCGGTTTTAAAGAAGGTAAAAACTGGTCGAAATAAATGCCGTGGCAGAACCAGAAGAAGAAAATATTGGCCGCAATGGTAATAAAAATATTAGCCATTTTCAGGCTGGCAAATTTAATGGCTTTGTTCTCCAGACGCAAACGGGCAAACGGAATAGCCGTTATGGCATCTACGGCCAGAATAATAGCCAGCCAACTAATGTATAATTGCTGGTCCGGAAACTCAATGGCTTCGGCAATAGGATTAATAAATATTAAAATGCAACCAGTAAAAACGAGGCTGGTGAAAATAATAAAACTCAGTACCCGGTTGTATAGCTGCTGAAAATTTACATCGGCCCGGTTGGCAAACCGGAAGAAAGCGGTTTCCAGACCCATGGTGTACAGCACATTAAAAAAACCTACGTACGCGTACAAACTACCAATAACACCGTAAGCTTCGGGTTTAAAAACGTCCGAATGGATCGCAAAAAAAAGCAGGAAATTTAGTAAGCGCCCAACAATGCTGCTGATACCATAGGCCGCAGTTTGCCCTACCAGTTTTTTGGCAACACTACTCATGCGCAGCGATTAATATTTGCTGGAAAAGAAAAAAATAGGAGCGTAAAAGCAATTAACTAGATTAATAGCCCTGGAAATTTGGTTTTCTTTTTTCGAGGAAAGCGTGGGTACCTTCCAGAAAGTCTTCGGAACCGCAACAACGGCTAAAGGAGTTGGCTTCGGTTTGGTAGCCGTGTTCTTCTTTGTCGTACCAGGCGTTTACGCAATCTACAATTAAGCCAACGGCCAGCGGCGCTTTGGTAATAATTTTACCCATTATTTCGCGCGTTTTGTACATGAGGTCGGCAAACGTAGTTACATGGTTTACCAGCCTTAAACGAAGCGCTTCCTGGGCCGAAATCATGTCGCCGGTCATCATAAGTTCCATGGCTTTACCTTTGCCTACCAATTGGGTTAAGCGTTGGGTGCCGCCGTAACCGGGTATTAAACCTAATTTTACTTCGGGCTGCCCAAACTGGGCATTTTCGCTGGCAATTCTAATATGGCAAGCCATGGCTAGTTCGCAGCCACCACCTAAGGCAAAGCCATTTATGGCCGCAATTACCGGTTTAGGAGATTCTTCGATCATGCTGAATATATCCTGCCCACGTTCCGAAAAACGGCGACCTACTACTTCATTCAAGTTCGTTATTTCAGCTATATCTGCTCCGGCGACAAAAGCTTTATCGCCTTCGCCCGTAAAAATAATCCCCCGCACATCATCATTGTCAAACGCTTCCTGCATAGCTGCCCCAATTTCTTCTACCGTTTCGGTATTCAGGGCATTCAGTTTAGAAACCCGGCTAATTGTAATGGTTAAAATACCACCCTCCAGGTCAAGTTTCAGGTTATTAAATGTCATCATCAAAATTCAGACTACTAGCTGTTTAAATTAGGAGGCAAATATACGTAAATAGGTTTATTAATAAGCAAAACCTAGGTGCCTTGTGAGCAGGAAAGAATAAACAGCGGGCTATTCAGGTATTTTTAGAAATTAGATTTAAAGCAATTTCACGTATAAACCATAATATTCTAAATATTTAATACTAAGGTTGGCGATGTTCGAGATTTATACAAAAAGCAAGTTTACCAAAGTATTATAAAAGCAAAAGGCCGTAAATAGTTACGGCCTTTTGTTCTGTTAAGCTATAGCAACTTATAAAGTTCGCTTCACTTCTTTTTCTTCGTAGGCTTCAATAATGTCGCCGATTTCTAAATCATTAAAGTTCTTGATGCTGATACCGCATTCGTAACCGGTTCTAACTTCCGAAACATCGTCTTTAAAGCGTTTCAGCGCTAAAATATCGCCCGAATGCACTACAATACCATCGCGTACTACTCTTATTTTAGAGTTACGGGCAATAGTGCCGTCGGTAACCATACAGCCGGCAATAGTACCAACTTTGGTAATCCGGAATACTTCCCGTACCTCTACGTTGGCAATTATTACTTCCTGTAAAGTTGGTGCCAGCATACCTTCCATCGCATCTTTCACTTCATTAATGGCGTTATAGATGATAGAGTACAGACGAATATCTATTTGTTCCTGTTCTGCCAAGCGGCGGGCATTGCCCGAAGGCCGTACCTGGAAACCAATAATAATCGCATCGGAAGCTGAAGCCAGCAACACATCCGACTCTGAAATCTGGCCAACACCCTTAGAAAGAATATTTACCTGTACTTCGTTCGTAGACAGTTTCAGTAATGAGTCCGAAAGCGCTTCTACCGAACCATCCACGTCACCTTTTACAATTACGTTCAGTTCCTTAAACGAACCAATAGCCAAACGACGACCAATTTCGTCGAGGGTAATATGCTTTTTGGTACGCATGCTCTGCTCGCGTTGTAACTGCGAACGGCTGGAAGCAATTTCCCGGGCTTCACGCTCGGTTTCGTATACCACAAATTTATCGCCCGCTTGCGGGGCCCCATCCAAGCCTAATACCTGCACCGGTGTAGACGGACCAGCCGTTTTCATTTTCTTGCCCCGGTGATCGGTCATGGCTTTTACGCGGCCATAATGCGAACCTGCCAGCATTATATCGCCTATGTGTAAGGTTCCGGTTTGTACCATAATGGTAGCTACGTAACCCCGGCCTTTATCCAAAGAGGCTTCAATAACACTACCAGTGGCCCGGCGGTCCGGATTGGCTTTCAGTTCTAATAATTCTGATTCCAGTAAAACTTTTTCCAATAGATCCGGAATACCTACGCCAGTTTTAGCTGATATTTCCTGACACTGGTATTTACCACCCCATTCTTCTACCAGAATATTAATAGCGGCTAATTGCTCTCTTATCCGGTCTGGGTTGGCCGATGGTTTATCTACTTTGTTAATGGCAATTACAATAGGTACGCCAGCCGCCTGCGCGTGATTTAAAGCCTCTTTGGTTTGGGGCATTACATCATCATCGGCTGCAACCACAATAATTACCACGTCGGTAATTTTAGCACCCCGGGCCCGCATGGCTGTAAACGCCTCGTGACCCGGTGTATCTAGGAACGTAATACGTTTGCCGGTCTCTGTTAATACATCGTACGCGCCAATGTGCTGGGTAATACCCCCGGCCTCACCGGCAGTTACTTTAGAGTTCCGGATAAAGTCGAGCAAGGAAGTTTTACCGTGGTCCACGTGACCCATAATGGTAACAATGGGCGCGCGTTCTATCAGATCTTCGTCGCTATCTTCTTCTTCAACTTCAATATCTTCATCTTCGGCTGATAAGAACTCTACATCGTAACTAAATTCGTCGGCAATAATGGTAATAGCTTCGGCATCGAGGCGTTGGTTAATAGAAACGAACATTCCCAGGCCTAAACACACCTTAATAACATCATTTACCGATACATTCATGAGCGCAGCTAAGTCGTTTGCCGAAATAAATTCGGTTAACTTTAAGGTCTTAGACTCTGATTGCTCTAATGCGCGGCGTTGCTCATCGGCATCGGCAATAGCCGAACGTTTTTCGCGACGGTACTTAGCCCGGTTAGCCTGATTGCCTTTACCGCCACTTAAGCGGGCCAGCGTAGCTTTAATCTGCTCTTGTATTTGTTTATCGGTTACGTCTGCTTTAGGCGCACCTGCCGCAACATTAGGCCGATTGCCACCTTGGCCTTTATTAAAGTTAGGCCGATTACCAGGCGTATTTTGCGAAAAGTCTTTCCGATCGCCGCGTACTACTACCGGCCGGTCGTTTGTGTCTGGTGCCGCATTTTGTACAATAATACGCTTGCGCTTCTTCTTGTTGGCACTATCACGGTTGGCATTATCCCGGTTCGCATTTCCGTCACGATTTTGTTGCGGTGGATTATTCCCCCGGTTACGGTCGGCAGCAGAATCGTTTTTGAAACCTTTTTTAGGGCCACTAGCCGTTTTAGGACCACCGGCAGTAGGTAACTCTATTTTACCTAACACAGTTAAGCCTTTTAGCTTATCGGCCTGAGCAACAATAGTTTCTACTTCTTCTTCGGTTGGTTCTTGCGGAGCTGCGGGAGCCGGGCTTGGTTTTGGCGTATCTATTGGCGTTTCAACCTTAGGCTGCGGCTCAGGGGTTTCCTCTACTACAGGCTTTTCGGCTACAGGTTCAGGGGCCGGCACTGGCTTAGGCACTTCAACCGGTGTTGGTTCGGGCACCTCTGGTTTTGTTTCTGCTACCGGCGCAGGTTCTGGTACTGCTATTATTGGTGCAGTTGTTTCCTGAACTAAAGGTACTGGCGCAGGTTCCGGTGCTGCAACTGCTGGTGCAGGTTCAGGGGCACGCTCAATAGGTTTATCGGCCACTGGTGCTTCAACAGGCTCTGGTTTACTTACTACCGGCGGCGCTGCCACTGCGGCTGGCACCGGAGCCGGAGCCGGCGTTTGAACTGGCGGCGTAGCTGGTTTAGGAATAGGTCTGCCTTTCGCATCTAATTCTATTCTGCCCACTACCTTAAAGCCAGGTAACCGGGTTCCTGTAGTATCTTCTTTAACCGCTGCCGGCTGCTGAGCCAGCGTTGGTTCGGGTTTTGGTGCCGGGGCAACTGGCTCCGGTTTATGTATTTCCGGCTCCCGGGCTTTGATAGGTTCTGGCTCCGGAGCAGGGTGTTTTTTACCAATATTAAGTTCAGCGGCTTCAATCTTGGCTTGCACCGAAGATTCAAATGCTTTCATCAGCATACTGAACTGCTCCGATGTAATTTTTGAAGTAGGTTTATTTTCGATATCAAAACCCTTACCCGATAGGAAATCCACAACCGTGGACGTACTAATGTTCAGGGTTGTTGCTACCTGTTTAAGCCTCATCGTTTTTTCTTCTGACATGCTCAAAATATGCTGTTTTCTTTATTATGTTATTTATAATTACTAATGAGTAAATCAATAGCAATTATATGGTTATGGATTTATTTAAATATATTAACAAAGGACTTGGTGAATTAATTACCAATTCCTCATAAGATTAACTGTTATCCGATTCAAATTCCTGCCGGATAATAGAAAGTACTTCGTCAACGGTTTCCTCTTCCAACTCTGTACGGCGAACCAAATCTTCGCGGGTTACGGCCAGCACACTCTTGGCCGTATCTAAACCAATGCGCTTCAGTTCGTCCAATACCCAATCTTCAATTTCATCGCTGAATTCGTCAATCGAAATATCTTCTTCGTACTCTTCTTGTTCGCGGAATACATCTATTTCCAAGCCAACTAAGCGGCTGGCGAGTTTAATATTCTGGCCACCTTTACCAATAGCCAACGAAACCTGATCGGGCTTTAAAAACACCGAAACGCGGCCTTCTTCTTCGTTAATCTTCATGCTGCTAATTTTAGCAGGACTCAGGGCACGCTGAATATAAAGCTCCAGGTTATCGGTATAATTAATTACATCGATATTTTCGTTTTCGAGTTCCCGCACAATGCTGTGAATGCGGGAACCTTTCATTCCCACACAAGCTCCTACCGGGTCAATGCGGTCGTCGTAAGATTCTACCGCTACTTTGGCGCGCTCGCCGGGTTCGCGCACAATATTTTTAATGATGATTAAGCCATCATAAATTTCCGGTACTTCATTTTCGAACAAGCGTTCTAAAAATACCGGCGAAGTACGCGACAAAATAATACGCGGCGTACCGTTTACTATTTCTACCCGGTGTACTACGGCTCTTACCACATCGCCTTTACGGTAACGGTCTTTCGAAATTTGTTCCGCCTTTGGCAATATTAATTCGTTATCTTCCGGATCAACCAGCATTACCTCACGGTTCCAGATTTGATAAACTTCGCCCGAAATAATTTCACCTACCAAATCTTTGTATTTTTGGTACATTAAATCTTTTTCGAGATCCTTTACCCGCTGAATTAAGGTTTGCCGGGCCGTTAATACCGCCCGCCGGCCAAAATCTTCTAATTTTATTTCTTCGGCAACTTCTTCGCCTATTTCAAAATCAGGTTCTATCTTCTGAGCTTCCGATAAGCTAATTTTATCATGATCCCAGATATCTTCGGAGTTATCGTCTACAATTTCCCGATTTCGCCAGATTTCGAGGTCACCTTTTTCTACGTTCAGAATAATATCAAAATTTTCGTCAGTGCCCCACTTTTTGCGAATCATCGTCCGAAATACATCTTCCAGAATACGCATCATCGTTGGCCGGTCAATATTCTTGAACTTGGCAAACTCCGCGAACGATTCGATCAGAATAGAACTATCCATTTTATTTTATTTAAATGATATTACAATATTCGACTTGGCTATATCGGTATAGTTAAGCTGCACCGGCGTGGTCGTTATTTTCTTTTTATCTTTTATTTCTTCTAATAAATTTATGCCGGTCTCCGAAACAGCTTCTAAAGTGCCGGTTTTTTCAGAGCCGTCCTGCAATACCAATTTTAGTTTGCGGCCCACGTGGCGTTTATACTGCCGCGGGTACAGCAAAGGCTGGTCGGCGCCCGGCGAGGTTACCTCCAGCGTATAACTTACTTCTTCGCCGTAAGTTTCTTCTATGCGCCGGCCTAAGCGGCGGCTTATGGTAGCGCACTGGTCGATGCTAATGCCATTGTCGCCGTCGGCAATAACTGTTACCTTTTGTTTAACCGCAGAATCAGATACATTAATTCCCACAATAAATAAATCTTTATCGGGCAGGGTGTCGGCGGCTAGTTTTTCTATATCTTGTTTAGTGAAAATCATTTAGCTGGATAAAAACAAAACAAAATAGGGGACTGCAGTCCCCTCATCTTCATTGTTTACGCCACAAATTTACGAATAAATTATGTTATATCCAACCAACCCTCATTTTTGGAATAAAAAATGTAAATAAATTAAATTATTAAGCCAAGCTGGCAAAATTATCAAGTTATTATTAAGTCAAAATTCTTCCTGGTTCGGGTAGTACCATAAAAACTTAATTAGTAAGTTTGTTTTATAGCTTACCAAAACGTGCGCAGTAAATTTTTCCTGGGATTATATAGTCTCGTTCTCCTTTGGCTTTTGTTAGCAATATTTTGTTTGTACGTGTCGCCGGAAACGTTCTGGCCGGCTGCCTTCATCGCGCTTACGCTGCCCGGTGCCTTATTGCTGAATATTCTATTTCTGCTGATTTGGGTTTTTAACCGCTCCTTTAAAGCTATTCTGCCTTTGTTGGTAATTGTTTTTAGCTGGAATTATTACGAACGGGGTTTTGCAATTAATTTAAGCCCGAACAATGAGTTACTGGATGTAGAACCGCAAATGCTGCAAGTACTCAGCTACAATGTGCGCATCTTTAACACGTATGCGCACCTGCAAGACGAGAACCAGCAATCGTCTAAAAAAATGATAAAGTGGGTTGCCAGCCACCCGGCCGATATTTTTTGCCTGCAGGAGTTTTACAACGAAACAAGGTCGCCGGTATATAACACAACCAGTAAAATAGGGAAACAGCACCAGAAGCGATTTTACATTGCTGAAACCTTGGTTAACGGCGTTGGGGCGCAATTTGGACTGGCAATATTTTCTAAATTCCCGATTGTAGGCAAAGGTATTATCCGGTTTCGCGAAAAAACAAATAACCTGGCCATGTTTATCGATGTGAAATTAGAAAAGGATACGGTGCGTGTTTACAACTTCCATTTCCAGTCGATGAGCATTGAAGAAAAAGATATTGTGGATACTTACCAGGATCAGGATAAATTAACAGTAGGCGGACGGAAGTTATTGCGACAGTTTAAAAGAGGCGTGGTTAAAAGAGCTGATCAGGTGAATTTATTGCTCGAACACGCCGCTGCCAGCCCATACCCGGTAATATTGTGCGGCGATACCAACGATTTACCCTACAGTTATACTTATCAGCGATTAAAAAGTGAGCATACTAACGCCTTTCAGGCCAAAGGTTGGGGCATTGGTGCCACCTATAATGGTAAATTGCCTTTTGTGCGCATCGATAACCAGTTTTGTGACGACCGCTGGGAAGTTTTAAATTATTCCCTGCACGATACTATTCCGTACTCCGATCATTTCCCGATAACAGCTACCTTTAAATTAGTTAATAAATAAAGTATGCTTTTAATAATTTTGGTGAATGCTTCCCGGGCGTTCTTGCGCCACTTAACTTAATCTTTCTCTGGCTGGCTTACCTCTAATTTCTAAAAAGAAAGTATTACTTTTGCGCCCATGCAATCGACTTTATCTTTATATAATACCTTAACGCGTAAGAAAGAAGTTTTTCAGCCACTGCACGCGCCTTTTGTGGGCATGTATGTGTGCGGGCCTACCGTTTACGGCGAGGCGCATCTGGGCCACAGCCGCAGCGCTATTACCTTCGATGTGCTTTTCCGGTACCTGCAATTTTTAGGTTATAAAGTGCGCTACGTGCGCAATATTACCGACGTAGGCCACCTGGAAAATGATGCCGACGAAGGAGAAGATAAAATTGCTCAGAAAGCTCGTACTGCCCAATTAGAACCTATGGAAGTGGTACAGCACTTTACCAACCGCTACCACGAAGATTTAAAAGCGCTGAATGTGTTGCCGCCTTCTATCGAGCCGCGGGCATCGGGCCATATTATTGAGCAGATAGAATTAATAAAGGAAATAATAGCCAACGGGCTGGCTTACGAAATAAACGGGTCGGTGTATTTTGATGTGCCGGCTTATAACCAAGGCCAGCGTTATGGTAAATTATCGGGCCGGGTAATCGAAGATTTATTAGCCAACACCCGCGAACTGGAAGGGCAATCAGAAAAACGCTCACCACTGGATTTTGCCCTTTGGAAGAAAGCCTCCGATACCCATATAATGCGCTGGCCTTCGCCGTGGAGCGATGGTTTTCCGGGCTGGCATTTAGAGTGCTCGGCTATGAGTCGCAAATATTTAGGTCCGGAGTTTGATATTCATGGTGGTGGTTTAGATTTATTGTTTCCGCACCACGAATGCGAAATTGCGCAATCGCAAGCCAGTTGCCACACCGATACCGCTAAATATTGGGTGCATAATAACATGATTACCATTAACGGGCAAAAGATGGGTAAATCGCTGAACAACTTTATTACCTTATCGGAGTTGTTTAACGGCAAGCACGAGTTATTGCAGCAGGCTTACACCCCCATGACCGTGCGGTTCTTTATTTTGCAGGCGCATTACCGCAGCACCCTCGATTTTTCGAACGAAGCCTTACAAGCAGCCCGCAAAGGCTATATTAAATTAATTAACGGCTTAAACATACTGGATAAACTAAATTATCCAACCGAAACAGCCGTAGACGCAAGCCAGGACGCCGAACTGTTAAAACTAACCCAAGATTGCTTTAACGGTTTAAACGATGATTTAAATACTGCGCGGACCATTGCCTCGTTATTTAATCTGTTAAAGAAAATAAACAGCATCCATACCGGAGCTATTCTGTTGGGCAGCATCAGCGCGGAAACTTTTGCGTACGTAAAGAAAACTTATATTGCTTTGGTAACCGATGTTTTAGGCTTGCTAGAAGAAAAACCGGTAGATACCAACGATTTACTGGAAGTATTGCTGGGCTTTTACAAAGAGGCCAAAGCAACCAAAGATTATGCGCGGGTAGATCAGATTCGGGCTGAATTTAAAAAGCAGCGCATTGTAATAAAAGATATGAAGAATGGTATTGACTGGGCTTATGAAGAATAAATTTAGGTGTTGGGTAGCCCTGTTAGCGCTTGGCGTTGGGTTAATAAGTAGTTGTGATTCTAATAAAAAAACCGAAACGGTGGTAGAAGCAGAAACTCCGGCCGTAGCCACCATTAATGCTCCTGAGTTTAATCCGGACTCAGCTTACGCTTATATTGCCAAGCAGGTAAGCTTTGGGCCACGGGTTCCTAATACGGCGGCGCATCAGGCCTGCGGCGATTATTTAATTAGTAAATTAAAAAGTGTTGGCGCCCGGGTAGTGGTGCAAAACTTCCAAAGTACTGCTTACGATGGCAAAGTACTGAAACTACGCAATATTGTAGGTTCTTTTAATACCGGTGCAGCTAATCGCATTTTATTGGCAGCACATTGGGATACCCGACCATTCGCCGATAAAGATGCAACCAACCCTACTAAGCCTAATGATGGTGCCAATGATGGTGCCAGTGGCGTAGGTGTGTTGCTGGAGATGGCGCGGGTATTAGGAACAACACGGAACAATCCGGGTATTGGTGTAGATATAATATTCTTCGACGGCGAAGATTACGGCGACGCTAATGGCAGCACCGAAGAATCCTGGTGTTTGGGTTCGCAATATTGGGCCAAAAACAAGCATCAGAATGGCTATAATGCCAACTTTGGTATATTGCTGGATATGGTAGGTGCGAATGGAGCCAAATTTGCCCAGGAAGCTTATTCGAAACAAAATGCACCCCAGGTAGTAAACAATGTTTGGAAAACGGCCAGCCAACTGGGTTTCTCCGATTATTTTATTTACACCGAAAACGGGGCTATCACCGACGACCACGTGTATATGACCCAGGGCGGCGTACCCAGTATTGATATTATTGAGTATGACCCCACCAGCCCCGATGGTACTTTTGGCAAATATCACCACCGCCACACCGATAATATGGCAATAATTGATAAAAACACCTTAAAAGCAGTTGGGCAAACGGTGTTGCAGGTGCTTTATAATCAATTAGCTACCTGATAAATTATAAATTAGCGGCTATATTCTATTATATATTAGAGCCACCCAGCATAAACGATTAAGCAATAGTTTAATCATTTATTACGGGTGGTTTTGCTTTTCTACTAACCAATAAATATTACAGGCTTGTCTGAAAATATTCCAGGCTAGTGCCAGCATCTGTTACTTTTAAAATTGATTTCCGGCCGCAAACCAGCGCCAGGTTTTTAGGCTCGTGGCCGGTCGGAAAGTCGAAACAAACCGGATAACCGTATTTACCTGCGTGCTCGCTAATGATTTCGTAAGCATTTTTTCCGAAAGGCACCGCGTTGTCTTTCATATCGCTCATACTGCCCACGATTAAACCTGCCAGATTTTTTAATTTACCGGCCCGGTCCAGTTGCACCATCATGCGGTCAATGTGGTACAAATATTCGTCTAAATCTTCCAGAAATAATATTTTACCCGAGGTATCAATATCCGAAGTGGTGCCAATACAGGTAACGAGTAAACTTAAGTTGCCGCCACCCAACGGCCCCTCGGCCTGACCTAAAATATTAAGATCATGGGCCGGGCTTTGGTAGGTAATATTTTCCCCGAATAATATTTTGCGCAGGCTTTCTACCGCTTCTTCGGCACCAGTTTTAGCAAAAAGGGCCGGCATGGTGCCGTGGATGCTTTCTATTCCGAAATTATGGATGTGGCTGTGGAGTGCGGTAATGTCGCTGAAGCCAATCAGCCACTTGGGCTGCTGCCGAAAGTTGGTGAAATTAATTTGGTCTAAAAGGCGGGTTGTACCATACCCGCCGCGCGCACTAAATATTGCTTTAATTTCGGGATCATCCAGCATTGTTTGAAAATCTGCCAAACGAATTTCGTCCGGTCCGGCAAACTGGTGAAAGCTTTCATAAAGGGTTTTGCCCAGCACAACTTGCAGCCCCCAACTTTCCAGTATATTAATGCCGGGTTCCAGATCAGCAAAATCAACTTTACGGGCCAAAGCCACAATGGCTACTTTATCGCCGGCCTGTAAGGAATTTATCATGGTAAATAAAGCTTAAAAGAAGGCCAAAGCTACTAAAAAATTTATCAGAATTGTTTAACTACAACGTTGGCCTTTGTTCCGGTATTCGTCGGGGTTTAAGTCCAGCGTATGGCTGTTGTAATAAAGCAAACCGGCCCTCAATATTGTCGCCAGGAAAATAAAGAGAGCCAGTTTGGAATATTTATTTAAAAAGTCAGGCATAAAAGCAAAGATGCCCGCAAAAATATTAGTCGGCAAGCGCTTCTTTCGTAAGAACTATATTTTCTTTAGCAGCGTGTTCTTCCTGGGCTGTTATTGATTTAAAATTGCCGGTGCTCACCAGGAAAGCATCTGAAGCCCGTAGCAAATCCTGGTTTTGCAGTAGTGTTTCCAGGTTTACGTAGCCAATAATATAGCGGAAATCTTTGCCGCTGAACTTCTCTGAGATGCTTACAAACGGAATTTGCTGCAGCAAATGCTTATTGGTGTAACGCAAATAAACTTCTACTTCAATATTATTCGTCGAGCGGACTTCGATGTGCTGTAAATGCTTTTTGTATTCGTATTTATAGCCGTAAGTCAGGGCCGAAATATCCGATAATACCGCCGAACCAGTAGGGTAACCACCGGCGCCCTTACCCGAGAAGAATTGTTTTTCGGAAAAAGCTGCTTCTACAATTACGCCGTTGTTCTCGTTCTCGACGTTGTATAATGGATGGTGCCGATCTACAAACTGCGGCATTACGAGTAAAGAAATCGTAGCGGCATCTATCTTGGTTACATGCGGTACCAGTTTTATTTTATAACCTTTTTCTTTGGCATACTGAATATCGTGCTGCGATAAATTCTGAATGCCAATGTTAAATATATCATCGGGGTTCAGGAATAAGCCGTAAGCGTGCGCCGCAATAATGGTTACCTTGTATTTCGGGTCGAAACCGCCCACGTCTAAAGTTGGATCTGTTTCGGCGAAGCCTAATTCCTGGGCTTGTTTCAGGGCCAAGTCGTAAGCCAAACCTTCGTTAAAAATCTTAGATAAAATATAGTTCGAAGAACCATTAAAAATACCGCTTACCGAGTAAAGCAGCTCGTTGTCGTAATATTCTTCGAGGTTGCGGATAATGGGAATGCTGCCGCAGCAGGAAGCTTCGTAGAGGAGCGAAACATGGTTTTCTTCTTGTAACTGAACCAATTCTTCCAGGTGCTGGGCTACCATTTTTTTGTTGGCTGTAACCACGCTCTTGCCTTTTTTCATGGCTTCGGATACTATCTTAAACGCTTCCTCGGCATCGTCTATTAATTCCACAATAATATCAATGTCGGGGTTATTCAGCAGGTCGTATTTATCGAAGGTAAATGCTTCGGCGGGTAGTTTGCGTTTTTTGGTGCGGTCTTTTACGCAAATTTTAGCAATGCTGGCCTTTATGCCGCGGCTGTTCCGCAACACATCGTATAAGCCCTGGCCTACCACGCCAAAGCCAAACAAACCAATATTTAAGTCTTTATGCATATTAAATTATTTCTCTACGGGTACGCCGTAAAAAGCTTCTATTATTTGGGTAAGCTGGCCGGTTTCAATTAAAAAACCATCGTGGCCGTAAAACGAATCTATTTCGCGGTACTCGGCATTTTTAACGTGCTGAGCAATATACCGCTGCTCCGAAACCGGAAATAATACATCGGAACTAATGCCAATAACTAATGTTTTGGCTTTAATTAGCGCCAACCCATCTTCCACGCTGCCCCGGTGCCGGCCTACATTGTGCGAATCCATGGTTTTACTTAACGATACGTAAGCGTACGCATTAAAGCGATTTACCAGTTTTTCGCCCTGATAATTCTGGTACGAACTGGCCCGGAATTTATCGGTTTTAGATAAATCGTTTTCGAACTGGGTTTTGGAGTAAGTATCGTAATTGCGGTAGCTAAGCAAGGCCGTGGCCCGGGCTGCCTTTAAACCTTTACTGCCGCCATCGGGTTTATTTTGGTAATAAGTTTCGTCGGCAAAAATAGCCAGGCGCTGGGCTTCGTTAAAGCCAATGCCCCACGGCGAGTGGTAAGCGTTGGTGGCTACTACAATCAGGTTTTGAATGTGCTGGGGTTTTTGAATGGCCCACTCCAGTGCTTGCTGGCCACCCAGCGAGCCGCCGATAACGGTATAAATTTGTTCTATTTCCAGGTGCTGCCGCAATAAATCGTGGGCCTTTACCATATCGCGGATGGTAATGTTTGGGAAATTCTGGTAATAGGGCTGACCGGTAATGGGGTTAAGCGACAAAGGGCCGGTGGTACCATAACAGGAACCCAACACATTGGCGCAAATAATAAAATGTTCTTCGGGGTTAAATAAATTTTGCTCGCCAAATAATCCCTTCCACCAGTCCAGCACATCGGAGTTAGCTGTAAGCGCATGGCACACCCACACTACATTATCTTTTGCAGGATTCAAGTTCCCGTAAGTATGGTAGGTAATCTGGATTTCGGGTAAAGTTTGCCCATTTTCTACCACAAAAGGGTACGGGTACTTAAATATTTCCTGCGGCATGCTATTCTTCAATTCTGTATTAGAAACATTATTCCGGCAAATTATTTACCGGAATAATGCCGGGTAATTTATCTGGTTAAAAATTTAAAGGGCGTCTATTTTAAATCGTCGGCAAATAAAAATTCTTTTTCCGATAATTTCACTTTTTGAAAAGCCTGTTCCATATCGGCCTTAATATCATCTATGTGCTCAATGCCCACCGCAACCCGCAACTGGGTAGGGGTAACACCGGCACTTTTCTGTTCCTGCTCGCTCAATTGCTGGTGCGTTGTAGCCGATGGTTGAATAATCAGGGTTTTGGCATCGCCTAAGTTAGCCAGGTGGCTAATCAGTTTCAGGTTATCGATAAATTTGGTAGCCAGTTCTTTGCTGCCTTTTAAATTAAAAGATAATACCGCGCCATAGCCGCGTTTCAGGTATTTTTTGGCTAACTCATGGTACGGGCTGCTTTCCAGACCCGGATAATTCACGCTTTCTACCTGCGGATGCTGCTCCAGCCATTTGGCTAATTCCAGCGAATTTTCGACGTGCCGTTGTACCCGCAACGATAGCGTTTCGAGACCTTGCAATAACAGGAAAGAGTTGAAAGGGCTAATAGACGGACCAAAATCGCGTAAGCCTTCTACGCGCGCCCGGATAATAAACTGAATATTGCCAAACGGACCATTCGGACCAAAAACATCGCCGAAAACCATACCGTGGTAACCTTCGGAAGGCTGTGAGAACTGCGGGAATTTTGGTTTGTTGAAATCGTACGTACCGCCATCAACAATAACACCGCCAATGCTGGTACCATGGCCGCCAATCCATTTGGTAGCCGATTCTACTACTATGTTCGCGCCGTGCTCCAGGGGCCGGAATAAATAACCACCCGCACCAAAAGTATTATCTACAATTAAAGGTAAATCGTGCTGTTGGGCCAAGGCCGCAAAGGCTTCAAAATCCGGAACATTAAAGCCAGGATTGCCAATGGTTTCGAGGTAAATAGCTTTGGTGTTTTCATCGATTAAGCGGGCATAGTTTTCTACGGCATCGCCTTCGGCAAAACGGGCCTCAATACCAATGCGTTTAAACGATACTTTAAACTGGTTGTAAGTACCGCCGTAGAGGTAAGAGCTGGTTACAAAATTATCGCCGGGCTGCATAATATTATTCAGGGCAATAAATTGCGCCGCTTGCCCAGATGCTACCGCTAAGGCCGCTACTCCGCCTTCTAAAGCCGCCACGCGCTTTTCAAAAACATCGGTAGTGGGGTTCATAATGCGGGTATAAATATTGCCAAACTCTTTCAGGGCAAATAAATTAGCTCCGTGTTCGGCGTTTTTAAAAACGTAAGAAGTAGTTTGGTAAAGCGGCACAGCCCGGGAACCGGTGGTAGGGTCTACTTCCTGGCCGGCGTGTAACTGAAGCGTTTCAAAATTTAAGGTTTGCGTGGACATTCTTTTTATATTTTTTAAGTTCGGTTATAATAATACATACTATTTTGATTTAGAAAAACCGGGATAACACCGGGCACCTGAAAAATGCAGAAAATAACTAGCTACTAAGGCTGCAACAGCAACAACAATAGCCAGAACCAAAAATATTGAGAACAGAAGTAAAGCGCCCACCCGATTCGGGTGCAGCAAACAACAGGGCTGTAAAAGTTGTTTTTTTCATTTTTAATTAATTTATATTTCCCATTGCTGGGATAGGATTTGGCACCTTTCAATTGGATGAGGTTGCCAGAGGGTCGCGGAGCCTATTCTCTCGCCTCTTCTTTATAAATCAATCCTTCTAAAAGCAGGAAAGCGTATTATGGGTGCAAAGTAAATAATTTTACCAGAATTTGTCCTTATTTTTAATTAAAATCTTTTTATCCAGTCAATTTTATGCAGCATTAAATAATACGGTTAAAGCCTGAATTTCTTTTGCAAATATTTGTAAGCAAGTGTTTAAGTATAATTTTATTTATATAGGCCAGGGGCTTGCGTGTTTGTTTTAAGTATAATATGAAGTACTTTTGATACCTTTATAGGAATTAATTATTATGGGTATAATCAGAGGCTTGCTGGGCCTGGTGGTATTAATTAGTATTGGGTATTTATTCTCGACAAACAGAAAAGCAATAAACTGGCGGTTAGTAGGTGTGGGGGCCGGCTTACAAATATTATTTGGTTTTCTGGTAACCAAAGTGCCATTTATTACGAGCATTTTCGAATTTTTAAGCCGCGCGTTTGTGCGATTACTGAGTTTTTCGAGCGCCGGGGCCGAGTTCCTTTTTGGTAACCTGGCTAATCCGGCAGCTAACGGTGGTTTAGGTTATATTTTTGCTTTTAACGTATTGCCTACCATTATTTTCTTTTCTACGGTGTCGGCCGGTCTTTATTATTTAGGCGTGCTGCAAAAGGTGGTGTATAGCATTGCCTGGATTATGTCGAAGGGAATGCGCTTATCCGGGGCCGAAAGTTTATCGGCGGCGGGCAATATATTTCTGGGCCAAACCGAAGCGCCTTTGCTGGTAAGGCCATTTATTAACAACATGACTCGCTCTGAGTTGATGTGTTTAATGACCGGCGGCATGGCTACGTTGGCGGGCGGGGTACTGGCGGCTTATGTTTCCTTTTTAGGTGGTGATGACCCGGCACAGCAAGCTGTATTTGCGGCGCACCTGCTTACAGCTTCTGTTATGAACGCGCCGGCCGGTATTGTAATGTCGAAAATGCTGGTACCCGAAACCGAAGCTGATAAAATTAACACCAATTTGCAGGTAAATAAAGAATCGCTGGGCGTAAACTTTATCGATGCTATGTCTATTGGCGCGGCCGACGGATTGCGCCTGGCTTTGAACGTGGGCGGTATGTTGCTGGCGTTTATTGCCATTATTGCCTTGTTAAATTATATTCTAATAAAGTTTGGCAGTTTAACCGGGCTAAACGAGTTGGTGGTAACCAGTACCAGCGGGCAGTTCAATGGCCTTTCTTTTCAGTATTTATTAGGACAAATATTCCGGGTGTTTGCATTTTTAATTGGCATACCGTGGGCCGATACCCTACAGGTGGGTAGCTTGCTGGGGCAGAAAACCGCTATTAACGAGTTTGTCGCTTATTTAGATTTAGCTAAAATGAAGGAAGCGGGTAGCCTGAGTCCGAAATCTGTTATTATGGCTACCTACGCCTTATGTGGGTTTTCAAATTTTAGTTCTATTGCTATTCAAATTGGCGGTATTGGCAGTATGGCGCCCGATCAGCAAGGTAATTTATCCAGGCTAGGGTTATATGCTTTGCTGGGCGCTTCGGTGGCTTGTTTAATGACCGCAACAGTAGCCGGTATTTTATTTGAGTTTTAACTTTATTTAACAATAGACATAAGACATAAAAAAAAGCTCATCCGGTTAGGATGAGCTTTTTTGTTTATTTAACCCTATAATTATTTGCCTTGGGTAAACCGACGGTTTACTTCGGCCCAGTTAATTAAATTGAAAAAAGCCGAGATATAATCCGGGCGACGGTTCTGGTATTTTAAATAATAAGCGTGCTCCCAAACGTCTAAGCCCAGTACCGGAAAACCATTGCAGCTATCAACACCCATTAACGGGTTATCCTGGTTGGCACTGGAACAAATTTGTACCGAGTTATCATCCATTTTGCAAAGCCAGGCCCAGCCAGAACCAAAGCGGATAGTAGCAGCTTTGGTAAATTCTTCTTTAAATTTATCGTAAGAGCCAAAAGCGGAGTTAATGGCTTCAGCCACCGGACCGTTTGGTTCACCGCCGCCATTAGGGGCCAGAATTTGCCAGAACATGTTGTGGTTATAATAACCGCCACCATTATTCCGTACGGCAGGAGAAGCCTGACCAGCTTGCTTTAATATTTCTTCTATTGATTTACCCTCCAGATCGGTGCCCTGGATGGCGTTGTTTAAGTTAGTGGTATACGCCTGATGGTGTTTCGTGTGGTGAATCTCCATGGTCTGGCGATCAATGTGCGGTTCTAAGGCATCGTAATCGTAGGGTAATTGCGGAAGTTCAAAAGCCATAGTTTTATTTTTTTAAGGTTGAATATTAATTTACGTAACAGTTCAAAGATAGGGTCTAAAACCGTTTATTCAAAAAGAATTCCGTCATAAGGTTGGCGCACTCGTGCGCCAGAATGCCACTTTCGGTTTCGGTTTTCGGATGAATTAAATTATTGCCAAAGCGACGGTAACCGCGTTTTGGGTCAGTGGTGGCAAATACAATTCGTTTAAGCTGGGCCCAGTAACTAGCACCGGCGCACATTACACAAGGTTCTACGGTAACGTATAAGGTGCAGTCTTTTAAATATTTATTGCCTAAATTATTAGAAGCAGCGGTTATGGCCAATATTTCGGCATGGGCCGTTACATCGTTTAGTTTTTCGGTTTGGTTATAGGCTCTGGCAATTATTTTATTATTACAAACTACCACGGCCCCAATCGGAATTTCGCCTTCTTCTTTGGCGTACAAGGCTTGTTTATAAGCCTCTTTCATAAAATGTTCGTCGCTGAAAACTGATAATATCATTAAAAAATTATTTAATAAAAGAGCGGCCGCAGGTTGCCTTGTATAGGCAATAATAAACCTTAGTGCTTAACCTACTTTAATCGATTCCATTATTTGGGTAGCTGATTTTTCCCAGGCTGGTTTTAAATCAATGGGCACATTAATAGTAAAAATATAAAGCTTCTCGTTATAAACAGCGTACTGTACTATGGTATAGCGCCGGATAGGGGCCAGCCGGTTAGTCTTACGGTCTTCGTCGCGCACAGTTGAGGTAAATTCAAAAATAACAAAATCCTGCTTTTTTATTTTGCTAATTTCTTCCCGAATAAATTTAACATCAGAATATTTGCTGTTAATGCTGGTTTTATAAAACTGCTGCACCATTTTCAGGTCGTCTTTATGAAACATGCTGGGCCGTTCGGTTACTACAAAATCTACCAACCGGTTGGGGCTGGTGTAGGCCGCTAACGGTTTGCGGGGCGACGGATATTTGGTGGCAATAACATCATCGGGCATTACGCCAAAGTCCTGCGGCAACGTTACCGAAATTTCTTTAGTGATATTTACGGTTTTGAATTTTGGCGCGGCAAAGCTGGTAAAAAGAACCAGAATAGTAGAAAAAATGAAAAAATACTTCATATTATAAAATTTATTCTAGGTTAAATGAGTTAGTAACCTAGTACTACTTACAGGCAAATACATTGCCATAGCTGTTTAATAAGTTGTACAAAATTAAAGAGAACTTTAATTTATTGCTTATTTAATTCGGAACGTAAAATGCAATTGGTTCTTTATATAAAAAAAATTATAAATGCAAATTTAACCTGAATTGTACAAAGGTATGAGCAGGTATTTTTATATATTTAATTAATGCATTGTTTTTCAATTTTATATATTGTTTATTTTGTGTAATGTTGAAAAATTGATCAAAATTGTTTTGGAGTTATATAGGCGGAATAATACCTTTACAAGAAGTTGATGTTTGGTAAAGTTAGAGAAAGTACAACTTATTGTGCTTTTAAACTTTTAGAGGGCTAAATTAACTAGGTGATCATGCGGCGGTTTAGTGCAAAACAAAAAAAAGAACTTTACAGTTTATCTTCTTTATTATTTCACTTACTGGTGTTTATTATTCTTCTGATTTCGTTGGGTACCGATGCTGATGATAAAAAACAAGCTAATGCTCGCGGGGCTCAAATGCCTAAAGAAACCGAAACAGCGCTCGAACGTTTTTTTGCCAGTGCCCATCCGTAATTAATAGCTCTTTCTTCTGCACTGGCAAGTTTTCCAGTTTCTTCAAATAACTTCTGCTATTTATTAGTCTATCGGCTTTTTGCTGCTTAGCGGCTAATGCTAAATGTTTAGCTTATTAGTAAATTAGCTATGGCTATATTATTTATTTTATTTAAGTTTAACCGCTATTTAGCTTACTTAAGCAAAAAAACAGATATTTTTTAAGTAGCTTTTAAAGTTAAGCCTTTTAAATTTAAAAAATTTTTAATTTTAGAAGGCTCAACCATTAACTAATTTTAAGTTGTAGCCAGGCACGACTGCCAGAAAAAACCATCGGATAAAACGCTTAAACAATATTTATAATATTTTTTGATTTATGCTTAGAACACACACTTGCGGAGAATTAAGAATAACACATGTAGGCACTGAGGTAGTGCTGGCCGGTTGGGTGCATAAAACCCGCGATAAGGGCGGCATGATGTGGATTGACCTCCGCGACCGGTACGGATTAACCCAGCTTAAACTGGAAGAAGGTGTTACAGCCCCTGAAATATTAACCGCTGCCCGCGAGTTAGGTCGGGAATATGTTATTCAGGCCCGTGGCGTGGTAATTGAGCGTATATCTAAAAACGATAAATTGGCTACCGGCGATGTAGAAATACAGGTGCAGGCCATATCTGTACTAAACCCGGCCAAATTGCCGCCTTTTTTAATTGAGGACGATACCGATGGCGGCGATGATCTGCGGATGAAATACCGTTATCTGGATTTGCGCCGCAATGCCGTGCGCAAAAACCTGGAGTTGCGGCATCAAATGATGCAGCAGGCCCGTGCTTACCTAGATGGCAACGGTTTTATAGAAGTAGAAACGCCGGTTTTAATTAAATCTACCCCCGAGGGTGCCCGCGATTTTGTGGTGCCCTCGCGCATGAACCCCGGCGAATTTTATGCTTTGCCGCAATCGCCCCAAACTTTTAAGCAGCTTTTAATGGTTTCGGGTTTCGATAAATATTTTCAGATTGTAAAATGCTTCCGCGATGAAGACTTACGCGCCGACCGCCAACCCGAATTTACCCAGATAGACTGTGAGCTTTCCTTTATTTCGCAAGAAGATATTCTGAATACTTTTGAAGGGCTGGTAAAACACTTGTTCTCGAAAGTGAAAGGTCTGGAAATAACAGATTTCCCGCGCATGACTTATGCCGACGCCATGAAATATTACGGCAACGATAAGCCCGACACCCGTTTTGAGATGAAGTTTGTGGAGTTAACCGATTTGGTTAAAGGAAAAAACTTTAAGGTTTTTGACGAAGCCGAGTTAGTGGTAGCTATTAATGCCCAGGGTTGTGCCACTTATACCCGCAAACAAATAGATGAATTAACCGATTTCGTAAAACGTCCGCAATTAGGCGCTACCGGCTTAATATATGCCCGCGTAGAAGCTGATGGTACGGTAAAATCTTCGGTTGATAAATTTTTTAACCAGGATGATTTACAAGCCTGGGCTACTGCCATGGCCGCTAAGCCCGGCGATTTAATATTGGTGCTGGCCGGTAACCCAGATAAAACCCGGAAAGCTTTATCGGAGCTGCGTTTAGAAATGGGTGAACGCTTAGGCCTGCGCGATAAAACCACATACGCGCCGCTGTGGGTGTTAGATTTTCCGCTATTGGAGTGGAATGAAGAAGCGCAGCGCTTTTTTGCCATGCACCATCCGTTTACTTCGCCCAAGCCCGAAGATATTGAGTTAATTGAAACCAACCCCGGTGCAGTACGGGCCAATGCCTACGATATGGTCATAAACGGTGTAGAAGTAGGAGGGGGATCTATCCGGATTTACGAACGGCCCTTGCAGGAGCGCATGTTTAAATTATTGGGCTTTACGCCCGAAGAAGCTTTGGCCCAGTTTGGCTTCTTGCTAAATGCTTTTGAATACGGGGCACCGCCGCACGGTGGTATTGCCTTTGGTTTCGACCGGTTGTGCTCGTTGTTTGGCGGTGCCGATTCTATCCGGGATTTTATTGCTTTCCCGAAAAATAATTCCGGCCGCGATGTAATGATTGATGCACCTTCACCGATTGCGCAGGAACAACTAGATGAATTACAAATTCAGCTCCAGTTAAAGAAATAAAATATTAAGTTAATTATTTAAAAGGGGTTTGGCTATTTATTACCTAAATAGCCAAACCCCTTTTAAATTTTAAAGTAGCTGAACCGGCCGGTTTATGCTTTCTTCCAACGAAATAAAAGTTTCGGTGCGCTGAATACCAGGTACCTTCTGAACTTTATCGGTTAATACGTTTTTCAGGTGCGCGGTATCTTTACAGATAAGTTTGGCAAACATGCTCCACTCGCCGGTGGTATAGTTTACGTTAACAACTTCCGGTATTTTCTTTAATTGCTCCAGTACTTCTACGTACATCGAGCTTTTCTTTAAATAAATACCTAAGAAGGCACTAATGTCGTAACCCAGGTTAGAATAATTAAGCTTTAACTGCGTACCGGTTACAATACCCATTTGCTCCATTTTCTTCATCCGGACGTGCACGGTGCCACCCGAAACAAATACTTCTTTTCCTACATCGGCGTAAGCCATTTTCGCGTCATCCATCAATAGAGACAGAATTCGAAGATCTGTATTATCAATTTCTAAATTTTTAAGCATATTTTTGCCGTGTTTTTGATTTGCTTTAACAAAAGTAACATTAAATTTAAAATAACATAAATTTTAAGGAAAATATTTAATAAATTTTGAAAATGTCGGGAAGCGCTATATCTTTGAAAAAGAAAAACACACTGTAGGGTGTTGAAACTGGCAGACAAGCCCTCCTCTCTCGGGGGTGGAGAATTATAGAATAAAGCAAGCTACTTGTCTAACTACTCCGTGAAGGTTCGACTCCTTCCCCTACAGCAAAAAGCCTTTCTGTGCATCAGAAAGGCTTTTTTTGTTTTAAATGGTGCCTGATTACTTTGCTTTATGCAGGCAATAAATAATTTTATTTGCAGGTTACAATGGTATAAAATAGCGGGTTAGGCGCTGGTAAATTATAGCGGTACTTACTAATATTAAGAATTTGGAGCGTTTTAAATTTTTATAAAAGTTTACTATTCTTAATAAAATTTTTAAAACCAAGCGGGTAAGCGGCTTATTATTTATTGTAAGGGTTCTGTTTTAATCTGAAAGTTAAAGTTACTAACCCGGTAAGTAGCCTAACCAGAATTTTACTTGGTTTTTAGCCAATCCTGAGCCCGGTTTATATCTTCAAATAGCTTTATCTCAATTTTGTGTAGTAACCGCGCTTGCAGGTCCTGAACAGAGAGTTGCCCAAAAATGCCCGGTGAGATAACGTGGGCAACGTGCTTTATACGCACGGGGGTAGTTTCCGGGCCTAATTCGTGTTGCAGCCAATCATTTGCTTTATCCCACGGGCCAATAAGTTCGCGGTTATCGTTTAAAACTTTAGAAAAACGAAATCTCCGGAACATAGTCCAGACTTCTCTCAACCCTTGTTTTATATTATCTAGGTTTTGGTAACCAATCCAGTTCAAATACAACCATCTGTTTTCCGGGTCATATTCCAGCATGAGAAAAGTATTACCAGCCTGATTTTTTATTTCCCGTTTCATCTTGTATTAAGGAATAATAGAAATTAAGGTAAAATAATGTGCCAGGAACGGTAGTTGAAAGTAAAGCAGAAGTAAACCTTTTGCAAAACTACAGATAATTGTAACCTAGCAGATTAACTGCATGCGTGGTGCGATAAAATCTTGTTAAGTAAACAATTAATACTTTTGCAAAGTGCTTTTGCGGAAGTTAGTTATTAAACGGAATTCCTTAACAGAAGCCTTTACTTTTAAGTAGCAGGCTTCTGTTAAAGTTTAAAGGTTTGTTAGCGCCACAACGGACGTGTTTCTGGGTTAATAATACCAAACGGAATACTTAGTAGTATTATAATAAGGGCAATTAACGTGTATATAAAAGCACGTTTATGTTTTAATTCGTTGGTAGTAGCCTTTTTAGAAGCAGTGCGGCCTACCTGGGCCAATACAGTACCAATAAACATGCCCAGAATGTGCTCTACTGCCCAAAACCGCAGCGTTGAATTTTTCATAGCCGCACCAAAATCATTAAATATTTGCTGTGTAATGGGGCTAAAAACAAAGTAAAGCAATATACCGGTTAAAAATTGCAGGTGAACAAAACCTACAAAAGCGGAGTGGGTAATATTATTTCCTTTGGTGAAAGGGCTGTGGTTTCGCCAGCCTGAAAAACTCTGAATAATAACAATTAAGGCCGCAATTAAAACCAACCAACGGTTTATCGAGTGGAAATGTAATAGAAAATTATACATTGTTTTCGTTATTTTTAGAGGTAAAAACCTTGTTTCCGGTACAAATATAGAAGTTTACTTTTGCCTTTAGTGCTTGGTTTAAATTTTGAAGGGAATAAACCGGCTTTATCAGCAATAATTTAGCGTAACGCTTCTAAACAACCGGCTATAGTTAATCTGGTTCAGACTTTAGCTCGGGTTTTCCTGCTTATTTAGAATATTGAATTGTGTAATTATAGGCTAACGCCGCAGCGGTTTAATTTTTATAACTTAAGATAAGAGAGATTACTTTTGAGAAAGCAAATACTAAGGTTCTACTGAGCCATACCGGAAATAGATGGCTGCCTGCTCTTAATTTAGTATGCTGGTGAACGATATTAATAATTGCTTTGGCAAAGCAGGCGCTTGCCAGCTATTAATTTTATTAGAGTTTAGGATTATTGCAAAGAGGCTAGTTGCTTTTGTAACTCAGCCAGCTTTTCTGAGGCACCGGTAAAGCCCAGCATTTGCGCAACCTGTAAATCGCTGTAAGCCAGCCGTAGTTTTCTCTGCTTTATTCTTTCGCTGCCGCGCAAATAATAAGCCTCGCCATTGCTCTGATTTTTACGGATGGCTTGGTTAAAAAGAGAAATAGCCTTAGAACTCTGGCCGGCCACCTGGTAGGCGCGCGCCAGACTCATGTTACCGTAAAAAGCTTTTGGGTGCAACCGCCGGGCAGATTCAAACGAAGAAACAGCCATACGGTGCAAACCCATTTCCAGCATTACTTCCCCGCGATTATAATGGGCCGTATAATCATACGGGAAAAGGTCAATGGCTTTTTCTAAATCTTCGAGCGCGCCTGTCAGGTTACCGGTTTTTCTTTTCGGAAAACTCCGGTTCAGGTAATACCGGTTAACTTTAGGTTGGCGAGTTATTAAGGTGTCGTAAACAGTAATGGCTTCGTAGTAGTGGTGGGTAGTGGTTAAAGCAATAGCTTTATTATTCAGGGCATCGTTAAAATTGGGTTGAATAGTTAGAGCCCGATCCAGATTTTCCAGGGCTAGTTTGTAATGCCCGTACTGCAAATACAGCGTACCCAAGTTAAAATAAGCCATGGCATATTTAGGATTAATCCTTAAAGCTTGCTCATAATCGGCCACAGCCCCGTAATAGTCGTTTAGCGATACTTTAACGGCCGCCCGCAGGTTATAAGCCGAGTCGTATGCCGGATTTAGCAGTAATAATTTGTTTAAACTTTTTAAAGCTTGTTTATGAGCGCCACTGTGTAAATTAATTTTTGAATGGGCATAAAGCCGACGCACTTTCCGGTCATGAGGCTTCGCCGACAGTAAGCCAAATGATAGCAATATTATAAATAGTATTCTTGAGTAATGTTGTACCATCATACCGAAATATACCCTCCCATGTACTAATTTAAGTAAATTGAAGCATTTAATCCAGAAAAGTAAGCCTTATTTTTAGGGTAACTAATTTTTTTAATAATAGTTTTCTTCCGCTCAAAAAAATATTTATAGTGGTTGCAAAAAATCTTTGCAAGGGTTTTCAGAAGCGCAGCAACTAAAAATATTAAGAGGAGAAAAGAAGTTTAGGTTAGTAATAATATTAAAATGTAATCCGGAATTTTTGCAGGTCCGGGTCGTATTTCTTTTTACGAATTAGTTCGTGCTTATATATTAAGTTGCCTAGTTTGTTCATAAAAGGCAAGCCTACGTTATCGTACTCGTATTTATCGTCGTTAAATATTAAGTCTTCGTTGGCCAGAATTACGGCCGTTAAAAAGAACTCCACGTTATTTTCGAAATCTACAACATAAGCATTATCAATCAGGTAGCCGTAAGCCCAGCCAGCCTTGTTAAATATTCTGATATTTGAGGGAATGGGTTCTTTGGTGCCGCCAAACATAAAAAATTTGCCGTAGCTATCATTAAATTCCTGGGGGTTGTAGCTGGGGTAACTACTTTCCCGCGGCCGCATAGCCATATATTTATACAAGAAATTATAATCGTCGGGTGTCAGGTTAAAGCGTTTTTTGGCCGGGGTAGCCTCCGGAAAAATAACCGACTGTAATATTTCGTGCAGGTTTTTTATCGAAATATTATTCCGCTCCGAAAAATCTATGGGGCTGTTTATTAACTGACCATCCTGGTAAAAGCCCTTGCCCACCAACGTAGTTTTTAGCTTGTTAGAGTAAATATTAGGGTTAAAAACCAAGGGTTGCTGGTAAATAATTTTATTGTCGTGGTAAAAAGTTATGGGGTTGGTGTAACGGCCGTGCGCCGCATTGTCGCCTACCGAGAGCCGGTGCAGTAAGCGTACTTCTTTATAGCCTTTCTGGTGCAGCGTTTGGTTTAAAGTTTCTTGGCCCACAAATTCATAAAGCCGGTTGTAAGCATCGTTGTCGCTGACTAAAAATATTTTTTTAATGTATTGCGCCACCGAAGCTTTGCCATTGGCGGCGGTGGAGTCGGAGCGTACGCGGGTTTGTTTTTGGTAAGCGCTATCTATGTTAAGGGGCGTATCTTTGGTTAAGCCCGGAATATTCAGGTTATTAATTTTTTCGAGAGCCGCCAGGGCACCGGGCAGTTTAACGGTACTGGCGGGGTAAAAATATTTTTCGGAGTTTAAGTTGTAAGCGTAAGAAGTAAATTTTGGAAGGTTGTTTTTGTCGCGGTTTATCTGGGTATACAATATTTGCACCTGGTATTTATCGGGGTGTACTACAATTTCTTGCAGCAACGAATCGGAGGTTTGACGAAGAATCTGCTCTACCAAATTTCTTTTTTGCGCCTGAACGTTATTGCCAGCTAGTATGAACACAAAAATTAAAAATATTAAGGTAAAAAACAGGAAGGCCGCTTTTAATTTATTTACCTTACTTATTAACGTGTTAAACCAACCCAAGTGCTTTTTTGTGCCGGAATAAATAAAGCAAATTTTGTTATTAATATTACTCCAGCCTGGCATAACCGGTTGACTTTAAGTAGCGAAAATAATTTATTAAGTAAGCTAATATTTTAATTTTTAATAATATACGGCAACTAACCAAAATTAACGAGAAATTTTATCGCCTACTTTAACCCACAAAATCGGCAATATTTAAGGCTACCCAGTATTCAGATAATAGGAAGCCAGGGTAGCCGTTAGCGTTCAATTAAAGTTAAAGCGCCGGGCCTGGAAAATGAAAATAAAAAATTAAGTTTAGCGAATTACTTACTTGCCACCACATTTACTATTATGCACTTTAACTTTTTACTGAAAAACAAAAAGCGCAACCTTTGGCTTGCCTTGGCCTTATGGAGTTTCGCTTTCGTTCAATCTGTTTCCAAAGTTTCGGCCCAGCACTTGCTAAAAGTAAGCGAAAACAAACGCTACCTGGTGCGCGAAAACAACCAGCCTTTCTTTTATTTAGGCGATACGGCCTGGGAATTGTTTCACCGGTTAAACCGCGAAGAAGCTGACCGGTATTTAAAGGATCGGGCCGATAAAGGATTTACTGTTATTCAGGCGGTGGTGCTGGCGGAACTCGATGGCTTGCGCGATCCCAATCCTTATGGGCACTTGCCGCTAATAAATGAAGACCCCACCAAACCCAACGAAGAATATTTTAAGCACGTTGATTATATTGTAAATAAAGCCGAGCAGTTGGGCTTGTATATTGGCCTATTACCTACCTGGGGCGATAAAGTATTTAAAAACACCTGGGGCACGGGGCCCGAAATATTTAACTCCCAAAATGCGCGCGCTTTTGGCGCGTACGTGGGTCGGCGTTATAAAAACAAACCTATTATTTGGGTAATGGGCGGCGACCGGAATCCGCGGCACGAACAGGATGTGGCCATTTGGCGCGCTATGGCCGAAGGTGTTGTTGCCGGAGCCGGCGACGGCAACCCGGATAAAGTTATGATGACCTACCACCCGCAGCCAAAAGCGCAAGGCGGTTCTTCTACCTGGTTTCATAACGATAAATGGCTTGATTTTAACATGTTTCAGACGGGGCATTGCCGTAACTTACCCGTTTACGATAATATTTCGCACGATTATAACCTGGCTAACACCAAACCCACTATGGATGGCGAACCCATTTACGAAGACCATCCGGTTTGTTTTAACGCCAAAGAAAATGGTTACTCGGCGGCATACGATGTGCGTCGCTCGGCCTACCTGGCTTTGTTTGCCGGGGCGCACGGCCATACGTACGGTTGCCACAGCATCTGGCAAATGAATAACCCGAAAGGTAAAAACGTAAATACGCCACTGGGGCCGTGGTACGAAGCCATTAATTTGCCGGGCAGCGGCCAAATGTCGCATGTGAGGGCTTTAATAGAGTCGCGGCCCATTTTAGAGCGGGTGCCCGACCAAAGTTTAATAACCGAAGCTTTTAGCGGAGGCGAGCGCATCCAAAGTACCCGGGGCAAAGATTACGCTTTTGTTTACAGTACAGCCGGCAAGCCCTTTACGGTTAACATGGGCAAAATATCGGGCAAACAGGTTAACGCTACCTGGTACGACCCCCGCACCGGCGTAAGCACTGCGGCCGGTAAATTCCGTAACAACGGCACCCAAATATTTACGCCGCCCAGCCAGGGCCGCGATAACGATTGGGTTTTAATTTTGGATGATGCGACCAAAAATTATCCGGCTCCTAAAAAGTGGAATAAATCTTAAACTGATTGATTAAGCAGGAATAATAAGTTTTAGGTTAGGTGTAAGGCTGATAGAAAAATTTTACAGAACTAAGCACCTATTTCCTTTAACTTATAATATTAAAATGCGAAAATAGTAAAGCTTTAAATATTAATCTTAAATGAAAAATATTACAAAATCGGCCCTGGTCTTTTTGGCTTTGGGAATATTGGGATACTTAGGTAAAGGACTGCTACCAAAGGCAGTTGCCAATAATAAAACCAGCCCGAAAGAAGTAAATAAACCAAAGCCATTGCCCATTATTCTGGATACCGATATTGCTCCTGATTTTGACGATGCTGGTGCCATGGCGGTTTTACATGCCTTAGCCGATAAAGGCGAAGCTAAAATATTGGCTACCATAAGTTGTAACCGCTATGCGGGTTGTGCGCCTTTGCTGGAGGTAATTAATA
This sequence comes from Adhaeribacter rhizoryzae, assembly GCF_008629685.1. GTDB lineage: Bacteria > Bacteroidota > Bacteroidia > Cytophagales > Hymenobacteraceae > Adhaeribacter > Adhaeribacter rhizoryzae. The sequence continues at coordinate 270,590 of NZ_VWSF01000005.1, forward strand.
ATTATTACAATAAGCCAAATATTCCAATTGGGGCAGTTAAAAACGAAGGCGCTGATTTTGGTGATAAAAACAAGTGGAACGAAGTAGTAGTAGCCAACTTTCCGCACCAGCTTAAAACCACCGACGATGCACCGGATGCGGTGGAAGTTTACCGCTCAATACTGGCAAAGCAACCCAACAAGAGCGCAATAATTGTAACGGTTGGGTTTTTAACTAACCTGAAAAATTTGTTGCAATCGGGGCCGGATAAATATAGTAAACTAGATGGTGCCGCATTGGTGGCTAAAAAGGTGAAGAAACTGGTGGTAATGGGCGGGGCTTTCCCGCAAGGCAAAGAGTTTAATATTCACATCGATGCCCCTTCTTCTAAATATACCTTTGCGCATTGGCCCACGCCGGTACTGTTCAGCGGGGTCGAAATCGGGAATAAAATATTAACGGGCAATCGTTTAGTTCAGTTAGGCGCGGCTAATAATCCTGTGCGGCAGAGTTATGATTATTGCTTAAAAACGTATCAAGGCCAAACGCACCCAAATGGCCGCATGAGCTGGGACCAAACGGCGGTATTAGCGGCCGTACGCGGCCCGGAACCTTACTGGGATGTTGTAACCGGCCAGATAAAAATTAACGAGGATGGTACCAACGAATGGATTGACGGGGGAAATAAACAGCATAGTTACCTGGTTCCGAAAATGCTACCCGAAGAAGTAGCTGTAGTAATTGAAGATTTAATGCTGCACGAACCAAAGTAATATTTAAGAGCGGCAAGCTAACCTTTATATTAGTCTTTGGAACTCATCTCTGTCATTCAGGAGGAACCTATTTGGCTGCCTACTACATAGTTTCCTCCTGAATGACAGGGATGGGTTTCTTAAACCCTCATTATTTAAAATATTGCGCATTATTAGTTAATAATTTAAGAGCAGTTTTGCCGGAATTTAAAAACAAAAAGGCTTGGGCAAATATTGCCCAAGCCTTTTTGTTTTACTTAAAACAGGCTTACCAAATACTAATTGGCCGGTTAGCATTTCTTTCCTTAGCTGAAAACAGGTTATAGGTTAACAGGAGTTCGTTTGAGCTGCGGTTTGAAGCATTGGCGTTGCGGGTAGCGGTTTCGTAGGCGTAGCCAAATTTTACCTGGCGTAATTGCACACCGGCGGTTAAGGTATAAGCCAAATCTTTACGGTAACCGGCGCCAGCCCAGAAAGTATTGTTAAATACTCCTTTTACCTGGCCTTCCAGGGTTTCTTTTAACATGGCATCGTAGCGATAAATACCGTTAACCACAAAGCCAAACTGCTCCGATAAACTTTTCCGGAAGCCAGCCTGCACCAAGTGCTGGGTATTGGTACCGTTGTGCAGGTAATATCCCGATGAAACCAATTTACCTTTAGCGGCATCTTGTAGTGCGTATCCCAGGTAAAAATTTTCTGCATTTAACACCAATCCCACGTTCACATCAACTTTATCGGAGTTGTTATCGCTGATTAAAATATCCTGGTACTCGGGGTCGTTGGCCTGATCCAGCGTAAGCATGTTGTAATCTAATTTAACAAAAGCGTAGGTGAGGGCAGCGCCGGCCCGGAGACTCAGTTTTTCTGATAACCTAACCTGCGAAGCATAATTTAGTTGAACTTGGCCTTCTTTAAACGGACCAAAAGTTTCGTGTAGTAAGGAAACGCCCATGGCGTTGCGGGCGCTTGTTTCTAACCCGGCTGCTGGCTGATTACTGCTGTTTTCTGCTCCTTTTAAATCTGCCAGGTCAAACTCGCCCGCAATAAAGCCGGTACGGGGCGCATTCTCAAAGCCGGTCCATTGGTTGCGGTAAAAACTTTTCAGTACCGAGCCCTCGTGTCCGGTAAAGGCGGGGTTAAAATACGGCTGAAACAGCGCAAAATTAGTGATGTGTTTTCTGCTTTGGGCATTAGCACCCAAAGCAGCAATTATTAAGAATATTATTAAAGAAAACTTTTTCATTTTGTTATTACTTTTTAAGAACTGTAACTACCCCTTTCTTCGTCAGCTTAATATCTTCCACCTGAATCACGAAGAGGAAGGCGCCTTGCAATACTTGTCCGTATTTGTTTTTGCCATCCCAGCCTTTCTCCGGATTATTAGTCTGGAATAAACGCACCCCCGATTGGTCAAATACTTCGATGGAAACTTTGTTGTAGAATTTAAGCTCCGGCACGCTCCACTCGTCGTTTACGCCATCGCCGTTAGGCGTAAAAGCATTTACAATTTTCAGTTCAGCAGGTGCTTTGTCGTAAGCAGCTTTGGTTAGCTTAAATTCCCGCTCTAACTTATTGTTGTAAGGGTCGGTGGTAAGAATCCGCACGGTAAACTGGGTTTTACCAGATAAGCCTTTATGTGATTTCAGGAATAATTTATCTTCTTTTATCTCGAATAAATTATTGTCAGCGTCGCCGGCACCGGTTACCAGGGTGTACACAAATTCCGTATCGTCGGGGTCAGTGGTATTAAAGGTTCCTACTGCTTCTTCCGGCATAATATTCGGGCTGAAAGTATTTTTGCTAAAGGCGAGTGCAGTTGGTACTTTATTGGGCTCTACGGTTACTGTAATATTTGCTTCTAAATTGTTCAGGTTGGTAGTTTCGGAGGCAATTGTTAAAGTACCAATTAGCGTGTAATTATCGGCAACTTTACCATCGTAACTACCAGTAGCCCAGGTAACCGCAATAATTTCTTTGGAATCATCGGAATAAGTAACCTCAGCGGTGGCCGGCAGCTTGCTGTTAAGCTGGGTAAAAGTGGTGCGAATAGGCACGTTTACATTATTAGGGCTGGCTACTGCAATAATATTGCGGCGTACTGTAACGGTTTGGGTAGCGGTAGTAATATTGCCGGCAGCATCGGTTGCGGTCCAGGTTACGGTTGTAGTACCGGTTGGGAATTCAGCCGGGGCATTGTTGGTCACGCTGGTTACGGCACAGTTGTCGGCAGATACTGGAGTACCTAATGTTACATTTGCGGCCGTATTTTTATTTGCATCAACATTTACAACTACGGCGGCCGGTGCTACCAGGCTGGGCGCAATATTGTCTTCTACGGTTACAATAGCGGTAGTAGTAGAAACATTATTATGTTTGTCGGTTACAGTTAAAGTAACAGTATTGGTGCCGGCGTTGCTGCAATTAAAAGTTGTTTTAGAAAGCGCGATAGAAGCCAAACCGCAAATATCAGAACTACCATTATTTACATCGGCGGCCGCTATGGTTACCTGGCCCGAAGCATCTAAAGCAACTGTAATATTCTTAGCAATTGCAACTGGAGCAACTTTATCTTCTACAGTTACCGTTGCAGTAGCAGTGGAAATATTGCCGTGGATATCGGTTACAGTTAAAGTAACAGTATTTGCGCCAACGTTGCCGCAATCAAAAGTAGTTTTGGAAAGCGCTATAGAAGCAATGCCGCAGGCATCGGAACTGCCATTATTTACATCGGCAGCGGTAATGGTGGCCTGACCAGCCGCATCTAAAGCAACTTTAATATTTTTGGCTATTGCAGTTGGCGCAACTTTATCCTGCACGGTAACTATGGCCGTGGCCGTAGCATTGTTACCACTTTTATCGGTTATGGTTAAGGTAACTTCATTTTCGCCAATATTACTGCAGTTAAAAGTTGTTTTGGAAAGCACGATAGACGCCAAACCACAAACATCAGCACTACCGTTGTTTACATCGGCGGCGGTAATAACGGCCTGACCGGCAGCATTTAACGAAACGGTGATATTTTTGGCTTGGGCAACCGGGGCAATTTTGTCTTCTACGGTAACTATTGCGGTTGCAGTAGAAATATTGCCGTGGTTATCGGTGGCGGTTAAAGTAACGGTATTCGCGCCAACATTGCTGCAATTGAAGGCTGTTTTAGATAGGGCTACAGAAGCAATGCCGCAAATATCAGTACTGCCGTTGTTAATGTCGGCAGTTGTAATAGTGGCCTGACCAGCAGCATCTAACGCAATGGTAATATTTTTAGCCAAAGCAACCGGCGCAACTTTATCCTGAACGGTTACCGTAGCAGTTGCGGTTGCCACATTGTTATAAATATCGGTTACGGTTAAAGTAACTTCATTTTCGCCAACGTTGCTGCAATCAAAAGTTGTTTTAGATAAAGCTAATGATTGAATGCCCGACGCATCAGAGCTGCCGTTATCAACATTGGCGGCCGTAATAGTTACTTGGCCGGCGGCATCTAACGAAACAGAAATGTTTTTAGTCCGCACGGTTGGAGCTATTTTATCGGCTATGGTTACTGTTATTTTGGCCCGTGCAGAAGTACAGCCACTAACGGTTTGGGATACCCAATATTCTTGTACACCAAACTGAGTAGTATTTGGGGTAGGAGCGGTTGCAGAACCGTTACCGCCCGTTGCCGTTGTATACCATAATAAATTCGTGCCGGTAGCTTGGGCTGCTAAGCTGGTAGCGGAGGCATTTTGGCTGTAAACAACATTGGTTACTACCGGTGCCGCCACATCGTTTAAAGTAACACTTACTGCCAAGTTAGTAGATTTAGAATCTCCATCGGCATCGGTTACAGTAATAGTTAAGGTTGCCGAACCGTATTGGCCGGCGGCTGGGCTAAGGGTAAGCGTCCGGTTAGCGCCGGCACCACCTAATATTACATTTGCTACCGGAATCAAATTTGGGTTAGATGAACTTACCGTTACGTTTAAAGCGGTAGCCGCCGTTTCAGCATCGCCTATGGTAAAAGGTATAGCCGCAGAAGTAGTATTTTGGCAAACCGAAACCGGGCTTATGCTGCTAATGGTAGGTAAAGCTTTGGTCGCGAATTGGGTTCTGTATACATCTGAGAATTGCGGCGTACCGTCTTCGTTTACAAAGTGAAAATCATAGTTTGTTGCCGCATTAAGGCCGGTTAAGTTAAAAACAGTTTCTACGTTGGCCGGCATATTGCCCGAACCACGGGCTGCAACAACAACATTGCCATAATTAGTACCGGCTTTAATTTGCGCGGCAGTAGGGGCTTGGGCACCACGGGGTGTAACCAACCAATAACCGTTTGCCGCAACACTTGAAGTTGCTTTAAACTTGGCCTGACTAGACGTAATATCCGAAATACTACCGCTTACCTGGGCTACATCGCTAATAATTTCATTTAAATTGGCTAACTCACCGGCAGCATAATACCAGCCAAACTCATCACTGGCGCCTACCGGCAAGTCGTTCATGCGTACGTAAAAACCATACGAGCCATCAAAATAATAATTACCATCATAATCATTCTCAAAATCATGGCTCTGGTAGTCCGGAACGTATACCACACTCGTTTGCGGGTCTTGGTTTATTACATTTCTAAAACTGCAACAGCCGTTAATAACTGTATTGGCACGGGTAGAATTGGTATAAAATAATACGCCTTCAGCGCCGGTAGAAATTTTAATGGCGGCTGCTTTAGTAGCAGGATTGGTGATGCCTACGAAGGCGCCGTTAACCAAATTGCCCCGCTGCTTAATAGGACCGTCGTTTCCGCCAACATAATCATCGCGGGTACCCATCCAAAGCCGTACGTTCTCCGCCAAACCAGAACCTATGTTCTTAATTTTAACTTTAACTTCAACAAAGGCGCTGTTTTGTGGTAAGGTGTAGGTGTTTTCTACTTCTAAAGTAGCGTTGTTAATTTGTATGGTTCCTTTCGAAATAATTTTTCCATAACCCTTGTTACTGCTAGTTGCTACATAACCCGATTTATCTATTACCTGATTGCTAAGAACCGGATTTTCTATAATGGTACCGTTAATGTTCCATTCGTTTGTTTTAGCGCCCCCTACGGCAATAGCATTATCTAGTGGGTAGCTGCCAAAGGTTAACTGGCGCCAAATATTTTGGATACCATTGTAGTAAAATAGCTGCTCTAAATTACCCGAACCATTAATAGAGTTCTGAGATCCGTTACCGGCTCGCAACTGGCCGTTATCTAGCACGGTAATGCTTTGGGCCTGCAAGCTTACAGGAGTAAATAGTAAGCCAGCCGGTAAAAGGCATAAGGCTATAATTAATAGCTTATTAAATTTTGTACTTATTATCTTCATAAATTATCTTTTTTCTGCCGTTGATTTTTTTATTTCCCAGGTATTGCCGGTTTTTTCTAATTCCAGGTTTACCACCATAGCACCCTCCGGGGCAGTTTGTTTATTATAGTAGTAGCTGTAAGCAACTGTGGCTTTGTTAGCGGTTAGGTTAAAAGTCCAGAAAAGAAAATAAGCGTTAATTTTATTTTCTTTAATGTCGGCTTTAGATACAAAAGCTACCTTTTTACCTCCCTTCAAAATATTAGTGGTTTCAGGAAAAGATATGCCGTGTTGCATTACATACAATTGAGCCGGCGAGCCATTAGGTTGTTGAGGGTAATAAGTTTGCAGTGCTTTCAAATCGATGCATTTCTGCAATACCGCCGCGTAATCGTTTTGCGATTGGGCCAGCATCGGCAACGAGCAGCCAAAAACGAGTAAGGTGAATAGAATAATTTTTTTCATAAATAATCTGTTTCTCTGGGTTTGGGATTAAAACCCGGCTAAAATCCCTGCTTGTACTGGTTTAAGGTTGGGTATAAAATTGATTTAAATAAAAAGCTGCGTTGTTTTAGCTGTTGTTGCAAATACGCCGGCCTGATTCCCGCAATATTTCGCTACACGGGAAATATGAAAAGTTTTAATTTTTAAATATTATTTGATTGCTTAATTAAAATGCAAACTTGTTTTAGGAGTGTGTCTTAAATAAATGCTAATAAATAGAAAAATTAAGGTTTTAGGTTAAGATTTTTAACCGGAAGATTTAGTTATGAATTTTTATTTTAATTAAATTATATTTATTCAAGGTGCAGGAATTGCAATATTTAATCTGGTTGATTAATTATTTTAAGTAAGTAAATAAATTTAGGCGTAAATATTTCCAGGAAGTTTGTGTAAACCACCTCAAAGTTATTATGCACACAAGATTTAGGAATGTAATTATTTATTCATGCGCTCTGCTTTATATTTTCTATTATTTGGAATTAGTTGTGGCTGTAAATGTATTTTTAAATTTTAATAATTACAATAAAATGCAATTTATTTTTTATTATAAAATTATTTAAGCTTTGTAAGTGCAGTTTTAAGGTTGTTTTAGTAGATATAGTTCAATTTATTTTATTAAATAATTGCGCTTTTGTAAATTCTATTATTTGGAAGTTGCATTAAGTATTAGTTTGTAGAATTAGAAGTTTGCTCTTGTTTCGGGCAAGTGCCTTTAAGGTTTTTCTGTTTTTTGCTGTATAATGCAGAGTTAAACCTGAAATTGTATTATGTATAATTATCTTACGCTTTTACTATAATATATTATTGTATAAAATGGCGGTTGGTATTTTGGTTATTGCTGAAATTATTCCTTGTATAAGTAATAAACATTATCCATGGTCAATTTTTATAATGCATTTAACTACTTTATTTCACAATATTCAACAACCAACAGGTAAATGTAATTTTTATAATAAGTATCGCGTGTAGATTTGGTAGTGCTGTGTTGTATACCAAGTTAGGTTGTTTAAGTAAGGTTCTGTCTGCTTTTAGGCCGAATATCCCAAGGCAATTAGCCTAATCAGGAGATTTAATACTTTAGTGTAAGTAGGAGTAAGCAAGCATATAGTGAATATTTATTCTGGCTACTGATAAAGAACAACAAACTTAAATAGAGGAAGTGCTGTAATTACCTTAAGCTACAGCATCCGGAATGAGAAAGATGATTTTAATCAATCAAATTTATTTGGACTAATTCTAAATAGCTGTTATATTTGCCACGAATCTTTATTACGCATACTTAAATCTTAATTTGTGGCTAAAGTATCTTTCCCCCAATCAGAAGAAATATTCCGCACTGCGGCTGGTGTTGTTTATCAGTGCAATCGTAATAATTGTTTGTGGTTGGAGTTTGCCGGTGGGGTATCTTCTTTTAAAATACACGAACTGCTGCAACTAAAGAAGAAAGTTGAACAAATTGATGTAGCCGAAATGGCCAGCAATACTGCCCGCACCGCCGATGTGGTTATTTTAAATATTCACCGTTCGGAGCGTATTTTTGTTTTAACTTTAACCGATGTGCTGAATTTGCGCGAATTATTGCAGGGTACTAAGGTTATGCTGAACCTGAATAGCATTATACACGATTGCCTGCACGCTATGGCGGTTTAAACGCGTTTACCTGCCAACTGTAATATCAACTTAATGATATCAACTTAATTTAGACTAGATATGTATTAGTCTAAAAATGCAGCCTGCCTAAACCATTTATTTTTTTTTCAGTTATATTTAGATTGAGGATAGGGAAAACTATCCCGGTTTTTTTATTAACTGAAATTGCCATGAAAGATTTACTTCGCTTAAGAACCTCTTTAACGGAAGAAATAGAAACCCTTTTAAACGAACAAATAAAAGTAGAAGCCCATTCTTCTTCGGTATACCTGGCCATGTCGGCTTGGTGCAACCAGAATGGATATGATAACAGTGCTAAATATTTCCAGAAGCAATCTGGCGAGGAAAGAGAGCACATGCTTAAATTATTTGAATTTGTAAACGATATGGGTGGCCGGGCTATTTCGCCGGAGGTAACCAATATTCCCCACGAGTTTGAATCGTTCCGGGGTGTTTTTGAAGCGGCGCTGCAACAAGAAATTTACGTAACGCAGCAGTTTAACCGCATCGCCGACCGCTGCTTTAAGGCCAAAGATTTTATGACCTTCCAGTTTGTTCAGTGGTTTTTGAAAGAACAAATTGAAGAAGAATATGTGGCCCGCCGCGCCCTCGAATTATTTGAAGTAATTGGAGAAGAAGGTACCGGCCGTTGGGAAATTGACAAAAATATTCCCAAAATCGAATACGAAGGCTAAAATACACTCTTTTAAATTAATAACTCCTTCAGATTTCCGGATCTGAAGGAGTTATTGTTTTAGGGGTTTTATTTATACCAATATACTGGTTAAATATTTGGGTAGCCTGGATTTCAGTAACATCGTGCAGCCAAATATTCTGGGGCTGAATGCTCATAACCGGCGCAAATTTGCAGCGGTCGGTACAATCGGTTTTAATTATTTCTACAACCGTATCTTTTAAGCCCGCTGCTTTGGCCATGCTCCTGAAAAGCTTGCCTATTTCTTTACCGCCCCTTTTTTTGCACTTATCGCCGACGCAAACATAAATTACCTGCTGCGGAATTTTAAATACTTTACTCATAATTTGGTTGTGCTTTACCGGTTTTACGTGCTTGCGCCAATATTGCTGCTAATTCGTTGGCAAATTCTAAATTTTAACCCTTAAGTGCCTAATATTAATCTATCATTCATTTAGTTACTTATTGGTCTTATTGGTAAAACGCGTAATTGGTGGGGTATTTTCCTTTAATTGTGGCAGTAATTTATTGGCCCGTGCCATAAAAGCCGGGGAGGCGTAAGGTAACTGGTCTTCTATTAGCAAACGCAATTCATTTTTTAGGTCGGGTTCTTGTTGGGCCAGGTTAGCCAATACCGTCATCGCAAATACTTTTATCGCCACCGGTTCATCGGTAGCTAAATATTTAAAGCAAATATCGGCCAGTAAACCCTGTAATGCTTCCGGAATAAGAATATTTTGCAGCACCCGTACGGTATTTCGCTTAACGGCAGCCAGGTTAGTTTGCTGCAGATTGTTAATTAAATCGGGTAAATGCGGCAATAGCAACGCCGGATGTTGGTCGGCGCAATGCGAAAGCACCCAAGCCGCCCGCTGCGTCAGGCGGTAATCTTCTCCCAGAAACAGTTGCATCAAGTTCCGGAATCGCTCGGGATTATTATCTATATAAGCTGCAATTTTTAAAACCTGGGCTTTAGAATATTCTTGCAGCAAAGCTTCTCTTAAATCCATAAGCGAAGTTATAACCTCCGGATTAAAATATTATAAAGCGCCATTTGAAATATTCTTTTTGGGAATTAAGCTTAAATCTGTTCAACTATTATCTATAACCGATTATAATACCTGTAGGCAGAAGTGACAGCATATTTTTGGATTGAATTATAAGAGTTGATGAGAAGCGGAATTATTTCTCTTTAGTTTGTGTAGAAAATAGGTAATTTTAGGATTTAATCTAAATCGAAGCATGTATTATAAACCCAAAGCCGGCTTGGTGGCATTGTTGCTCTGTTTTTACACAGTGACGGCTGTAGCCCAGCAGAAAAAAGACATTACCCTCGAAGATATTTACCGCAACCAGACCTTTGCTACTAAAACCGTTAGCGGTGTAAATTGGATGAAAAACGGCCAGTTTTATACCGCCGAAGTAGCCGACGAGAAAAATAAGGTAACAGATGTTTTTAAGTTTGATGTTACCACGGGTAAACCGGTTGCTACCATTATAGAAGGTGAAGACCTGAAAATAGCCGGCTCAACCAAACCCATTGCTTTTGATGAATATACCTTTAGTTCCGACGAAAAGAAAGTTTTATTCTCTACGGAGCGCGAGCAGCTATACCGCCGGTCGTCTAAAGCGGATTTCTTTGTGTATGAAGTGGCTACCAAAAAACTGACCCAACTAAGCAAAGGCGGCAAGCAAATGTACGCCAGTTTTTCGCCGGATGGCCGCAAAGTTGCTTTTGCCCGCGACAACAACCTGTTTTACGTAGATTTAGCTACCATGAAGGAAACCCAGGTTACTCAAAATGGCCGTTACAACCAAATTATTAATGGTTTTGCCGATTGGGTTTACGAAGAAGAATTCAGCTTTGCACAGGGCTTTTTCTGGTCGCCGGACGGAGCTAAAATTGCTTTTTACACCTTTGATGAAAGCAATGTGCCGGAATACAACATGCAACTATGGGGCAAACTTTATCCGCAGGATTACCGGTTTAAATATCCCAAGGCCGGCGAAGCTAATTCCGCAGTTTCGATTTCGGTGTATGATTTGGCCGGTAAGAAAACAACCCGCATGGATACCGGCTCGGAGAAAGATATTTATATTCCGCGGGTAAAGTGGACGCAAAATGCCAATTTATTATCTATTCAGCGGCTAAACCGGTTACAGAATACTTTAGAAATATTGCACGCCAACGCCACCACCGGCCAAGCCCAGGTAGTCCAGAAAGAAGTAGACAAAGCTTACGTTGATATTACCGACGACCTGACTTACTTAAATAATGGCAAAGGCTTTATTTTTTCTTCGGAAAAAGACGGCTATAACCATTTGAATTATTACAACATGCAAGGCAAACTGGTGCGGCAAATTACCAAAGGCAACTGGGAAATTAGCCGGTTTGTTGGCCTCGACGAAAAAAGCAATACGTTGTACTACGTTTCTACCGAAGTCTCGCCGCTGGAACGCCACTTGTACCGCATTAGCTTAACTGGTAAAGATAAAAAACGGCTCACGGCTGCTGCTGGCAACCACACCATAAACATGAGCCAGGATTTTAAATATTATCTCGATTACGCTGCGGCAGCCAATGAAGTGCCGGTAGTTAGCTTGTTTGGCGCCCCCGGGGGTAAGCTCATTAAAGTTTTGGAAAATAATGCGGCTTTAAAAAATAAACTAGCCAACTACAATATTACGGAGCAGGAGTTTTTTACTTTTAAAACCGCCGATAATACTCAACTTAATGGCTTCTTAATTAAACCGGCCAATTTCGACCAGAATAAAAAATATCCGGTGCTGATGTACGTTTACGGCGGACCCGGCTCGCAGGAAGTAATGAATATGATGCCCCGGAATTATTTGTGGTTTCAGTATTTGGCCAGCAAAGGTTTAATAGTAGCTTGTATTGACAACCGCGGAACCGGCGGACGCGGCGCAGCTTTTAAGAAAGCTACTTACGCCAACTTGGGCAAATACGAAATTGCCGACCAGATAGAAGGAGCTCAATATTTAGGTAATTTACCTTACGTAGATAAAACCCGTATTGGCATGTATGGTCATAGTTTTGGCGGCTATATGACGTTGCTGGCCCTGACCAAAGGCAACGGCGTTTTTAAAGCGGGTGTTTCGGTAGCTCCGGTTACCAACTGGCGCTTTTACGATTCTGTTTATACCGAGCGTTACCTCAAAACGCCGCAGGATAATGCCGCCGGCTACGACCAAAATTCGCCATTGTTTTTTGCCGATAAAATGCAGGGAGAACTGTTGCTCATTCACGGTACCGGCGACGACAATGTGCATTTCCAGAATGCCGTTGCCATGCAAGATGCTTTAATCAGCGCGAACAAACAGTTCGAAAGCTTTTACTATCCCAACCGGTCGCATGGCATCAGCGGCGGCAATACTTTAATGCACCGCTTTACCCTAATGACGGATTTCCTGGAACGGAATCTTATAAGTCCCAAAGCAGCTAATGGCCAGCAATAAATAATTTATTCTTTCAGAAAAAAGCTCATCCGACAAGATGGGCTTTTTTTATGCCTCCGTAGAAATGAGGTGCTAACTTACGGGCCTGCTACTTATTTATCCAGAATATCGTAAATTAATATTGAGCGGATACAAAAGAATTAAACCAAAATATTAAGGTTATGAAAAACAGGGTTCTTTTTTTTAGAGAAATATTAATAATAGCCATGCTGTTGATTGGCTGCTCTATGCAACAGGAGGAAGCCAAGGCCCAAACTGATCCGGCAAAGCCCACCATTTTGGTTTTTTACAAAACAGCCGGCTTTTACCACGAATCAATTCCGGACGGGATTGCGGCTATTCAAAAATTGGGGCAGGAAAATAATATTGCCGTTGAAACCAGTAAAGATGCCTCGGTATTCTCAGAAAATAATCTGAAAAAGTATAAAGCTGTTGTTTTCCTGAGTACGACGCAGGATGTACTGAACCCGCAGGAGCAAATTGCTTTTGAAGGATATATTAAAAAGGGTGGCGGTTTTGTGGGCATTCATGCCGCTACCGACACGGAGTACGATTGGCCCTGGTATAACCAACTGGTGGGCGCTTACTTTGATGGCCACCCGGCTGTGCAGAAAGCCAACATTCTGGTGAAAGATAAAACGCATCCGTCCACGGCCTTTCTGCAGGATAAATGGGAGCGGGTAGATGAATGGTATAACTTTAAAAATATTAACCCAAAGGTTAAAGTATTAGCCACGCTCGACGAAAACAGTTATAAGGGCGGTAAAAACGGCACTAATCACCCGGTAATCTGGTACCACGAATTTGATGGTGGCCGGGCTTTTTATACCGCCGGCGGCCATACCCCGGAAAGTTATCGCGAACCGCTCTTTCTGCAGCATCTGTTAGCCGGCATTAAATATGCTATGGGCAAATAAATCCTTCCGGAGAAAAAAAGGATTATTTATTGCCGCTAACTGAAGCCTTAACCTTGTGCTTTCTCGGGCAGGAATATTTCGGCCATCATGCAGCGGACACTGCCGCCGCCTACGTGCTCAATGGTATTAATAGGTACGGCTAATATTTCGGCGTATTTCTGAATAGCCTGTACCTGGTCGGGGCGGAGCGATTGATAAGCCTGTTCCGAAATAACTAAAAAATGCTGGCCTGCTTTGTTGCTTACTTCCAGTGCATTGCCGGCGTATTGGCGCAGTTGTTCGGGGGTAATTTCTATTACTTCGTGGCCCGTGCGGGTGAGCGTTGTAATTACAAACTGGCGATCAGCTTCGTCTTGAATGGCAGCAGCACATAAAATAGCAAACCGGTGGCCGATGGAAAGCATAACGTTGGTATGGTACACCAGGCTGCCTTTGTGATCGTAAGCATGAAAAACAATGGGCTGATACCCAAAATGCTGACAGAATTCTTCGAGTAAATCGGCATCGGTGCGCGGAGAAAGACAAGCGTAAACTATTCGGTTGTCGTGGTCCAGAATCATGCTGCCGGTGCCTTCCAGAAATTTATCTTTTTCTTCGTGCTGACTAAAATCTACTACTTTTTTAACCTGATATGCTTGGCCCAAAGTATCTAAAATATCCTGGCGACGTTCCGGCCGCCGGCTGGGCGCATGCATGGGATAAAGCGCAATAGTGCCGTTGCGATGCAGGGTAATCCAGTTATTCGGGAAAATGGCGTCGGGTTTAGCCGGCACTTCGGTATCGTTTATAACGGTTACGTTAATGCCTTTTTCCTGTAAAATCGCTACAAACTTGTCAAATTCCGCAATGGCCTGCTGTCTTATTTCGGCAGGAGAGTGGTGCTGCAATTCGTTTTGGAAGGCATTGGTAGACGCCGTTTCGGGATTAAAACCAAAAGAAACGGGCCTTACCATTAATATAGAGCTGGTGGTTTGCATGCTGATTTTAGTTACCGGCTGTAATTACCGATTATTAATTCACAATTGGCAATAAGTACGGGATAAATTTAAATTGTTTATCTCAGGAGATGTAATTCAGCCCAAAAGATTAAAAAGTTGGTGCCTAAAAATTAAAAGGAGCGCGTAGTAAAGGCTGACTCATACAACGCGAACCGCCTCGGGCCCGCGATAATTCATCGGACGAAAGCTCAATTAACGTGTCTTTTACGGTAGCCGGTGTAGCTTCGCCAGCCTTAAAGCGCCGCAGCAATTCGCCGGCCGAAATTACTTCGAAACCCGCGGCCATACCGGCCGGTAATGCTTCGCCCCGCCGTTTATAATGGTTAAAGTAAGCCTGCCGAAATTCCTGGTTGGTAATGGTATTGCGGTCGTAGCCAATTACCACGCCTTCGCGCAAAGCCAGTAAATTACAACCATCGGTCCATTGTTCCCGGTCGTCGTCGGGGAAGTTGCCGCCGCCGCAATAAATAATAATTACATCTTCGGGCGCTACCTTAAATTCTATGATGCTTAGCTGCCGCAAGAGGTGTTCCAGACCTTTGGGTTTCTGGGCAACGGCCGGTAAATTCTGGGCTGCCAAGCCTTGGTTCAGAATGGCGTAATCTTTTTCGGTTTGCAATAAATAATTGTGTTCGGGGTGGTAAGGCTGCTGATATTTATTTTTATAGAACTGATAAATTTCGGTTTCCTCCAGAAAAGAATCTTCTTTGTGGTGATATAATTTATCGAGGTAATCAACTTGTTTCGATTCTTTTAATTCTTGCAGGGCTTCCGAAAACTTCCCGTACAGCACCCATATATTCAGTTTTACCTGCGTGAAAACCGTATCGATGTGCATTTGCTCGCGCCGTTGCGGTATTTTTACTACCGTTATTTGTTCTACCTCTGAATTGGCCAAGGAGAATATTTTGTGAATAAAGCCGTTTACGGCGCTGGCCGAAGTGCGCTCGCTGCACCCGATAAGTACGTGGCGCGGGCTGGGTATCATCACATCGCCGCCCTCCAGGGTCACTTTGTTTTTCCGCTGATCGTTTTCGTTTAACAAAAAGTAAGCGCTGTCTTCTATAATTTCCAGTACCTGATTGTGATCTTCGGCAAAGAAATGGTAGTACGCAATAAATTTAATCAGCAGCGATTCGCGTTTACGGGCCTTTTTGCAGGCTTTACTCAGTAAATATTTATCGCCAATTACAGCGCCAATATCGCGGGTAAAAACCAGGTTGGGTACGGGCGGGAACAAAAATTTATTTAAATCGGGTTGGCTTAAATCCTGCGGCAGCAAGCCGGTTATCAAAGTTTTAGATAATTGATTTGGTTCGAGTTGGTGCAACAACTGCTCGGTTTCGAAGCTGCATTCCTCAATGGCACAAATGGCCGAGATGATGCGGTTGCGAATTTGATTGGGCTGACCATCGGACGTTTCTTTGTTTAATAAACTGCTTAAAACCTTTTGTACATCCAGTACTTTATCGGAGTTAAAATATTCCGGGTTACTGGGGTTCAGGCAATCGCTGCCTTCGGGCAAATGCTTATAGGCTGCTTCCAGTTCGTCAATTTCTTTAATTTTTTCGGGGTCCAGAAAGTACAGCAGAATTTTTATGTATTCGTCGTATTCTTTTTTCATGGAGTTCAGGTGCACAATATCGTCGTACATCCAATCCTGAAACTTGGTCGGAATAATTTTGCCAATGCCAATATCCGGCCGGTGAATAAGAATGCGCTTTAAATCACCAATTTCGGAATTTACATTAATACGGTTTTGTGTTGCCTGTGCTGCCATACTTGCTGTTGCTGGGGTAAGGTGCAGGAATATTTTTATAAACTACATGCCTGGCTCCAAAAGGGTTTGGGTTAAATCAAAAATAACTAGAATTGGCCTGAAAGAAAAGATACGCTGCTAGTACCGCTGGATAAAATATTCATTTTATTAATCTTTCGGGCCAAGGCACCCGTATAGAAGCAAATAAATAAACTTTAATAGGAGGATATTTTATGAGTAGTAATAAAAGAGGCGTAGAAGATCATCATATTCCAGCATCTGGCAATAAGAATATAGAAAAGGGTGAAGATGGAAAAATAAAAATTCATACCGAAGGTCCGACTACACAAGCCGACGATACCAAAGTACAGGATGTAAACCGGGCTTTACCGCAAGGTGGTAACCCGGTAGGGCGGGATTCTTCCCAGCATAATTCCGTTTCGGGTGGTAAATCGTTGCAAGGCAATAATGCCCGCAGCAAACCGCCCAGCGATAAAAATCATAACTAAGATTAGTTTTAAAACAAAAGAGCCGGTATTTATGTACCGGCTCTTTTGTTTTAAAATTGTTTTTAAAAGCGTTGTTTCAGCCACAAATAAAAGTTTGCCTTATCTACCAGTTTGGCATCGGGTAATTTCCGGACGGTATATTCTTGAAAGTAGCTTTTGCCATCGGCCTGTAGCTTTATTTCCCGGAGCTGTTTATTCCGGAAAAGTGTTAAGCTAATTTCGGATTGGCTCGCCAGCAAACCCGAAATATTACCTTCTATTTTACGGCCGTTCAGGGCAATTAATTCATCGTCCAGGCTAAGGCTGTTATAGGCCGGCGATTCGGGGGCGATGGCACTAACGGTTAAAGCCGAATTATTGGAGAAATTAGTTTTAAATCCCCAACGCGCTTCGGTTGCATTTAGGTTGTCTTCTTTTATTAAGGTGCAGCCTACATAGTTTAAAGCTTTATCTAAATATTGCTGAATAGGAGCGGTGCCGTAAATAATCTCGGTAAAATATTTTTCGGTGCCGGTGCCGGCAATTTCCTGAACCAGTTGCTGGTAATCGGCATCGGTATAACCTACGCCTTTTTTTCCGAAGTTTTCCCACAGGCGTTGCATTACGGTATCTAAGCTGTAAAAATTATTGCTGCTGCGCCGGATTTCCAGATCCAAAATAATGGCCGCTAGCGCACCTTTGTGGTAAATAGAAACTTTGCGGTCGGGTACGCCGGGTTTATAGCCATCGAGCCACAAATCGAAAGAAGAATCGGTGACGGAATAATTTAGGTGGCCGTAATCGTTGAAGTGTTTGCTTAAAACGCCGTTTAGTTCTTCAAAATATTCTTCGGCGGTATATACGCCGGAGCGGGCCAAAATATAATCGCCGTAATAGGTAGTAATGCCTTCGGCTACAAAACCGGTCCGGAAGTAATTTTCCTGGCTGTAATCGTAGGGCATCATTCCGGCGGGCCTGATTTTTTTAATATTCCAGGTATGGAAAAGCTCATGCGAACTTACGCCCACAAAATCTTTATACAAACTATTGTACATCAGTAATTCGCCGGGCCCCAAAGTAATAACCGTAGAATTGCCGTGTTCTACACCGTGGTAGTGCTTATAAGGTAATATTTGGTTCAGGAAGTAATAATCTTTAACCGGGAACTCGCCGAATAACGTGATTTGCTCTTGCGTAAAAGCGGTAAAATCCTGGATTATGCGGTCCCAATCCGGAGTACAATCGCCCTGAATCCAGATATAAAAAGGAATATTGTTTACTTCGTAGCTGGCTAACTTTAAGGTTGGGCTGGCAATAAGCGGCGAATCTACCAATTGGTCGTAATTATCGGCCATTAAAATATTCGAGTTTTGCAGCTTCAGGCCGCAGGCGATTTGCCAATTTTCCGGAATATTTAATTTAAGTTCGGCGGGTTCCTGCTCTTGGCCAACCACCGCCAGCAGGCAATTTATTGGGTTTACGTATAGTTGATTTTCGTCTATCCAGGAGCCACCGGCATCCATTTGCCGGGCATAAAAATTATAACTTACCGTAAGTTTGGTGCTGTAGGCCGGCTGTACTTCCCAGCGGTCTTTCGTAACTTTCTTGAAAACTACAGCGTTGTTATCCTCATTTTGGATGCGAAAACCCTGAATTTTTTGGGCAAAGTTTTGCAGTTCGTAGCGGCCGGGGCGCCAGGCGGGTAGTTGCAGGTACACTGGCGCATCGGCTTGCAGTACGGTAAAAGTTGTTTTAATTTGCAGGTAGCTGCTTAACGGATTGGCACAGGAAATTTCGTAATAAATCATGGTTTTTGGTAGCTGCTGGAGATTCAAAACTACGAGATATTGGCTTTAGTGGCTAGGTTAACTTAAATAAAACAGAATAATTGTGCGTACCCTTTTTGATTTTAAGTAAAACATCCTTAATTTTGCAGGCCATAATAAAAACTTAGGTGTACGATGAAAAGAACATTCCAACCGTCTCAGAGAAAAAGAAGAAATAAGCATGGTTTCCGCTCCAGAATGGAGACTGCCAACGGCAGAAGAGTATTAGCCAGCAGAAGAGCCAAAGGCCGCAAGAAATTAACGGTTTCTGACGAAAGAAGACATAAGGCGTAATCTTTTAAGGTGCTTTTGCTAGCAGCAGAGCATACTAATGGAATGAGCGCTGCACCTAATCGACCTCAAAAAGATACGATTTCCTATAGTTTCCCGAAAGAAGAACGCTTGTGTAGTAAAAAGCTCATCGCGGAGCTTTTCGCCAAGGGTTCTTCTTTTAATTTATATCCTCTCCGGTTTGTTTATATAAAACATGCCCAGCCAGAAGCCATCCCACCCCGGGTACTTGTATCGGTTTCTAAAAAATATTTCAAAAAGGCCGTAGATCGCAATCGCCTGAAGCGGCAGATACGCGAAGCATATAGGCTTAATAAGCATTTACTACAGGCAGAAGGGCAATATTCTCTTCAATTATTGGCTATTATTTACATTGGCAAAGAAAAAAAGCCTTTCAATTTAATCCAGAAAAAACTAAATTTAGGTTTAGAACGTTCTGTGATCGAATAGAATCTCCTTCTTACTTTTTTGCCATATTATGATGAAGAAATACCTTGCTGGCTCTGTGGCAATACTTGCCATTATGCTTCTTTTTTCTTTTAAAAACGATAGTGGCCGTTTTTTCGAGATAGCCAAAAACCTCGATATTTTTGCTACCCTCTACAAAGAAGTTAATACGTATTATGTAGATGATGTAGCGCCTTCTAAACTTATGAAAACGGGAATTGATGCTATGCTGAAATCGCTGGACCCGTACACCAATTATATTGCCGAAGACGATATTGAAGATTTCCGGACCATGACCACCGGACAATACGGCGGTATTGGGGCCAATATTGGCAAGCGCGATGAAAAAACCATTGTGCAACTGCCCTACGAAGGCTACCCGGCCCAGAAAGCCGGTTTACTCGCCGGCGACGAAATATTAAAAATTGATGGCATTAGTATTGGGAAAAAAAGCGCGCTGGAAGTAAATAAATTATTGCGCGGCCAGGCCAATACCCCTATTAAACTGGAAGTAAAACGCTTCGGCGTAGATAAGCCCCTTACCATTGATATTGTTCGGGATAAAATTCAGATTGATAATGTGCCTTACTATGGCATGGTTACCAACGATATTGGCTACTTTCAATTATCGGGTTTTACCATAGATGCCGGCCGGGAAGTACGTAACGCCGTTTTGAAATTAAAAGAACAGGGTGCTAAAAAAATTATTTTTGATTTGCGTGATAACCCCGGCGGTTTGCTGAATGAAGCCGTTAATATTTCTAATTTATTTGTGCCCAAAGGCAAAGATATTGTGAGTACCAAAGGCAAATTGGCCGAACGTAACCGCATGTACAAAGCCATTGATGAACCCATTGATACCGAAATTCCGCTGGTAGTATTAACCAGCAGCACCAGCGCCTCGGCTTCCGAAATTGTATCGGGGGTAATGCAGGATTATGACCGGGCCGTTTTGGTAGGCGAACGGACTTACGGCAAAGGTTTGGTGCAGGAAACGCGGCCATTGTCTTATAATTCGCAGCTTAAAGTAACTACAGCTAAATATTACATTCCAAGTGGCCGCTGCATCCAGTCTATCGATTACGCTCACCGCAATGCC
The DNA here is from genome assembly GCF_008629685.1 of Adhaeribacter rhizoryzae. GTDB lineage: Bacteria > Bacteroidota > Bacteroidia > Cytophagales > Hymenobacteraceae > Adhaeribacter > Adhaeribacter rhizoryzae. The sequence goes on from NZ_VWSF01000005.1 coordinate 290,795, forward strand.
GATGGCAGTGCCGGTAAAATATCTGACTCGCTGCGGGTTGCTTTTAAAACCGCTACGGGCCGCGTGGTGTACGATGGCGGTGGTATTAGCCCCGATGTAGAAGTAAAAGAAAAACAATATTCCGATATTACGAAGACTTTAGCTAATAAAGGCTATTTCTTCGATTACGCTACTAAGTTCCGGGCCGAAAATCCTTCTATTCCGAAAGCCAAAGATTTCCGCTTATCAGATGCCGAGTATCAGAAATTTGTTTCTTTTTTGTCTAATAAAGATATCTCTTACTCCACCAGCGTGGAGCAGGCAGTAGAAGACTTAATTCGTAAATCAAAGGAAGATAAGCACTTCGACGATATTAAGCAAGATATTGAAACCATGAAAAAGCGGATTTATACCAATAAAGCCAATGACCTGGCGCGCTTTAAAGATGAAATCCGGGAAATGCTGGAGCAGGAAATTGCTTCGCGGTATTACTTCCAGAAAGGAGTTATAGAATCAACCTTCGATGATGATGAAGATATTCTGGCGGCTATTAATATTTTGAACACGCCTGATAAATATTATGCTTATTTAAAACCGGCGGGCATTAAGAAAGCTAGCAGATAAACAGCAAGGGCCGGTATTTACCGGCCTTTTTGTTTAATATTATAAGCGCGAAAATTACTGATTTTAATTAGCTGGCAATCCTGCGTATATTTGTGCATTAGGTTGTTAATATTTTAGGCAATTAATAAGTATAAATGGCAGTATTACTGGCACTCGAAACTTCTTCTACCGTTTGTTCAGTAGCTTTATTTAAGAACGGGCAATTATTGGGCGTATCGGAATTGCAGATCGAAAAATCGCATTCTTCGCACATAACAGTTTTAATAGAGCAGTTGCTTCAAAATTGTCAGGTAAACCTTAAAGATTTAGCAGCTATTGCCATTTCCGGTGGCCCAGGTTCTTATACCGGCTTACGCATTGGTAGCGCTACTGCCAAAGGCCTTTGTTATTCGTTAAGTATTCCCTTAATCGAAGTTTCTACCTTAGATGCAATCGCAGCAAAAGCAATCGGGTATACGCCTAAACCAGAAAATTATCTTTATTGCCCAATGATTGACGCCCGGCGGATGGAAGTTTATACCACTATAACCAACCATAACCTGGAAGCTCTGGTACCCGTTGCGCCTTTAGTTCTGGAAAAAGATTCGTTTAAACCAGAGTTGGCTAAACATAAAATAATATTCTGCGGAAGCGGGGTAGCTAAGTTTAAACATCTGGTAGAAGAACCTGCGAATGCTTATTTTCTAGAGCATGTAAAGCCTTCTGCAGATTTAATAGGTAAATTGGCTTTATCAAAATTAGAGCAAAATATATTTCAAAATGTAGCTTATTATGAACCGTTTTATTTAAAAGAGGTTTATATAACTAGTAGTGCTAAATAATCAGCAGATTAAATCATGGAAGAGTTAATTAATAAAGTAGCCCAAAGTGCCTTGGTTACTTTAAACCTGGAAGAGTTAATCCATCCGGGCGAACGGGTTGTTTATGATATAAAAGACAACTTGTTTATGGGCTTAATTTTAAAAGAGAAAGATTTCCGGGCTTTTATAAAAGACAACGATTGGTCGGTTTATACCGGAAAGAACATTGCTATAATTAATTCGGCGGATGCCATTGTCCCAACTTGGGCTTATATGTTATTAGCAACCAAATTACAGCCTTTTGCCAATCGTTATGTGTTCGGAAATTTAGAAGCTTTAGAGCAGGTCTTGTTTCAGGAAGCATTAGCAAAAATAAACGCTGAAGACTATCGGGATGCTAAAGTAGTTGTAAAAGGATGCGGAAATATTCCGGTGCCAACCTTTGCCTATGTAGAAGTAATGAAAATTCTTTTGCCGGTGGTAAGTAGCATTATGTATGGCGAGCCTTGTAGTACCGTGCCGCTCTACAAAAAGCCAAAGGCCTGATAGGAGAGTTCAATATTAAACAAAAGAAAAAAAGCGGCTGAATAGGCCGCTTTTTTGTTAGGGTTAACTTATTTGTTAGGATTAACTTAAAAGATACGGAGCAAGATGTTAATCCTGGAATTTGAAAATAAATTAAAGTGGTTCAAAATCAGAGGACTAGAATAATAATTCAAAAATGAGAATACTAGTTTTGTTAATGACGAAAGATTTTCTACCTTTGCACTCCCAAAACGAAAGTACTGGGAAAAGGGCAGTCAGCAGGGTTGTAGCCTTATTTTACTGAAAAAAAACAATTAGAGGAATTTGTTCAAACGGAACCAGTGTTCACTCATCGGGCGTTTAGTTTTAACTGTTTGTATTAGTAAAGTGCAAAAGAAAGTTGAAAGATATTTTTCTTCTGGTGTTTGCAGAAGCAAAAAAGATTTCTGACATTTGTACCCGCAAAACGGAGTAGTTGATTCTAGGAGAGTTTCTTATTAATCTTTCTTTTTCGGGTAAATATCCGGTAAATAGAAAGAGCATCAGCTAAGAATAGTTTGGTTATAAAATTAATATTTTGTAACTTTGTCCTCCCAAGAAAGAAAAAGCAGCATGCTTTTGGAATAAGGTGTTGAAAGCAAAGTGGAGCTAAGAAAAACTTAAAAAAATCTTCAAACATTTTTTTGCAGATTTAAACTTTCTTCTTACCTTTGCACTCCCAAACAGGAAGAGGCTAACAAAAGGTTAGTGTCAAGGTTTGGAATTGGCAAATAATAGCAAAAAAACATATCACGACGGCAGGTTGTGACGAATTAAACGGGCAAGAGTGGTATAAGCTTTTGTTGGTTTAAGAAAGTTCTTTGAATAGAAGGAAATAAGAATAGCAAACCGCATAAGTGCTTTAAGCGAGATTGTTAGATGGTTAAAGGTTTAAATTGTTGTTAAGGCAATTCAACCATTAAGTC
>NZ_VWSF01000050.1 GCF_008629685.1 Adhaeribacter rhizoryzae
GCCGCCGGTTTAGCAACCACCAAAGTAGTAAAATTATACCCGCAGTGTTCCGCACCTCCATCCGTATCTATTTCTTCACCGGCAGCCAATGCCAGCTATACGGCCCCGGCCAACCTTACCATTGCTGCCAATGCGGCCGATAGTGACGGCAGTGTAAGCAAGGTGGAGTTCTTCCAGGGAACCACCAAGTTGGGCGAAGATGTCTCGACGCCGTTTAGTTACAACTGGAGCAATGTGGCCGCTGGCAATTATAACCTCACCGTTAAAGCAACTGATAATAACGGAGCTACTACTAATTCGGCAGTAGTAGCCGTTACAGTAAAAGCCCCGGTTGCTCCAACGGTGGCGCTTACTAGTCCGGCTGCGAACACCATTTTTATGGCTCCGGCAAGTATTTCAATAAATGCCAACGCGGCTGATGCAGATGGAAGTATAGCCAAGGTAGAGTTTTTCCAGGGCACCACTAAGCTGGGCGAAGACCTGAGCAGTCCTTACAACTTCACCTGGAGCAATGTAGCCGCTGGTACTTATTCGTTAACCGCTAAAGCTACTGATAACACTAACCTGGCAACCACATCGGCTCCAATAAATATTACGGTTACTGCACCAGTTCCCCCAACTGTGTCTATCACTGCTCCAACAAATGGGGCCATCTATACGGCACCGGCCAACCTTACCATTACCGCCAATGCGGCTGATAGTGACGGCAGTGTAAGCAAGGTAGAGTTCTTCCAGGGCATTACCAAGTTGGGCGAAGATGTCACGGTGCCATTTAGTTATAGCTGGAGCAATGTGGCCGCTGGTAGTTATAGCCTTACAGCACAAGCCACTGATAACAACGGCCAGGTAACGACCTCGGCTCCGGTAAGCATTACAGTTAATGAGCGCGTGCCAGTTGCATCAACCATGGCCCTTACCACCACCGTTACCCCCGCCGAACCCTGGTACGGCATGTACGGGCCTTTTGAAGGGGCCGGCTCAATAGACTTACATGTTAGTGGCGGTACAGCGCCTTACACGTACCGGTGGCATTCTGGCACGGGTACGCAAGATATTTCGGTCGCTTCGCCCGGCCTGTATTCGGTAACGGTAACCGATGCCGTTGGTGGCAAAGCCCAAACAACCTTGTACTTGGGCCGCAAAAACGGTCCTATGACATTATCTTCCGCTCATCTTAATGCTTCGGGGGCAGAGAACCGGGATGGTTCTATTAACTTAAGTGTAATAGGCGGCGTATTGCCTTATACTTACCGCTGGAGTAATGGCGGCACTACCGAAGACCTAACCGGATTGCCTCCGGGCAGTTACACGGTAGAGGTAATGGATGCTTTTGGTAAGGTGGTAACCACCTGGTTAACTGTATCGCCGCCGGGAACGGAATTAAGCCTGGTAGTTGCCCATAAGAATATAACTACTTCCAGTTCTGACGACGGGTTTATAGATTTAACGGTAAAAGGTGGCGTAGGGCCTTATATCTACCGGTGGAACAGCGGGACTGCCAGCCAGGATTTACCGCGGGTTACAGCCGGTTTGTATCAAGTAACGGTTACCGATGCTAACGGCAACACTGCTTTTGCTTCGGTAAGGGTGCTGGCCCCCGGTGAATTGCCATCAGCTAAAAGCCCAATTATAAACGAAATATTCCAGGCAGCGGAACCAGACTTTGTGATTTATCCAAATCCAACAAATGCCCGTACATCCGTTAAATTTAAACTCTCTTCGAGCGGAAAGTACACCTTAGAGCTTTATGATAGTAAGGGTGCAAAAGTTAAAACTGTAGCAACCGGACAGGCTCAGGCTAAAAAGTACGAAACTTTAGAAATAAATTTGGTCAATTATGCACCGGGGCTCTATATGTTGAAGTTGATTACAGACAGCAAGGCAGCTTCTAAGCCACTGGTTATTCAACTGTAAACTAGGCCTGAAAATCTGGTAATCAAGAAAAAGAGAAGCCTCACCCGATAAGGTGAGGCTTCTCTTTTTCTTGATTAATCTGTCTATTCCTAAATATAATTACCAAGTTATGCTCCAAAAGGATGGTAGATGCTGAAATAGGCTTGATATAACCAGGTCTTTCTTGTTGAATTCTCAACTTAAATATCCATCTCAAAAAACAGGTTATATTAATGAATGCTAAGACGAGTAGGTAAAACTTTACATTTTCTTACTTATAAGCCTAATGGATATGGGCATAGGGCCTATTCTGTATAATAAAAAGAATAAAGACAATCTATTAAAAGTTAAATCATAGCTACCCATTTAGCCGCTTCGTTGAAAGTCCAAAACTGCTGTATTTCGACGCTGGCCTGATACTTGTTCTTTAACTCCTGCACCGTTTCTTCAAACATGACACGGTTGCCTTCATCCTGGGAAATTATGCGGGCTACTTTCTTTAAGCAGGAAGCGGCCACGGCGGGGGCCAATTGCGCAATGACCTTTCTTTGCTCCTGGAGCGACAAGCCACCCAAGCGGTTAGAATCCATTAACCAGTATTCCACTTCATATTTTTGCAGATAGTGGATAAAGAGAGCCGCCGCTTGCTTATACTCCTGGGCCGAAGGAGAAGTAAGCCATTCGGTATACATCAGCTTCACATCCGTATCCACCCACAGCTGTAGGTAGGAATTGGTTAGTTCATCGATATGGTCGGGTAAGGCAAAGGCAACAGGCTCCATAAATGCAGCGGTTAAAAGATTTATACTTAAATTGTCTATCCAATTTAAGAATTATTCAATATTTGTTTGTACAAAATCTACCTTATATGCTTGAGAATTTTAACTATTAAAAGGAGAAGCAGGGTT
>NZ_VWSF01000051.1 GCF_008629685.1 Adhaeribacter rhizoryzae
TAAGCAACTAAGCCACCACTACTTGCAACTGCAACTGGCGGGCAGCGGCCAAAACACGGCTGGCGTGGGCGCCAAAGTTTTCCTGTACGCTAACGGGCAGCAACAATACTTAGAGCAAATGCCCACCCGCGGCTACCAGTCGAGTGTATCGCCCATCTTGCATTTTGGCTTGGGCAGCGTTACCACCGTCGATTCTTTGCAAATAGTTTGGCCCAGCGGCAAACAGCAGCTGCGCCGCCATATTGCGGCCAACCAACGGCTAACGCTGCGGGAGCAAGAAGCCCAGGGTACTTACCGGGCAAAGAATAAAGTGAAACCGGTTTTTACCGAGGTGCAATCCCCCATTGGCTTTACCCACCAGCCAGCCGCAGTAAACGATTTTAAGCGGCAGCCCCTGCTGGTAAACCCGCAGTCTTTCGCCGGCCCTTGTTTGGTCAAAGCCGATGTAAACGGGGACGGTTTAGCCGATGTGTACGCCGGCGGCAGTACCGGCCAACCCGGCACCTTGTACCTACAGCAACGCAACGGCACCTTTACGGTAAAGCCCAACCCCGCCTTTATCGCAGATAAAGCCAGCGAAGACACCGATGCCTTGTTTTTTGATGCCAACGGCGATAAGCACCTGGATTTGTACGTGACCAGCGGCGGCTACGGCAACTACTTACCCCAGGACCCCTTGTTGCAGGACAGGTTGTACTTAGGCGATGGGACGGGAAACTTCACCAAAGCAGCGGCCGCTTTACCAACCATGCTGACCAGCACCAGTTGCGTGCGGGCCAACGATGTAAACGGCGACGGGGCTTTAGACTTGTTCGTCGGCGGAAGAGTAATACCCGGGCGCTACCCCGAAGCGCCCCGCAGCTACCTCCTGCTCAACAATGGCCAAGGCCAGTTTAAAGACGCCACCGCCCAGCTGGCCCCGCAACTGCAACACCTGGGCATGGTAACTGATGCGGCCTGGCACGACTTGAACAACGACCAACAAGCCGAATTAATCCTGGTGGGCGAATGGCTGCCGGTTACCGTCTTCCAGCACCAAAACGGCAAACTGCAGGATAACACGCAAGCTTATTTTGCCCAGCCGCAGCGGGGCTGGTGGAACAAGCTCTTAATCGGGGACTTTAACCAGGATAATAAAGCAGACTTGCTCGTGGGCAACTTAGGGCTGAACGCCCAGTGCCAGGCCACCGACAAACAACCCGCGGAGCTGTACTACAAAGACTTTGACGAGAACGGCTCGGTAGACCCTATTTTGTGCTTTTACATGCAAGGCAAGTCGTACCCCTACGTGACCCGGGATGAGTTGCTGGACCAGTTGAGTATGATGCGCACCCGCTTTCCGGATTACAAAAGCTACGCTGATGCGACGCTGCAGGACATCTTCACCCCCGAGGAACTCAAAGGAGCGAAGCGCTTGGTAGCCAATAATCTCAAGACCAGCTATTTTGTAGGGGGCGCTAACGGGCAGTTTACCCCGCAAGCGTTGCCCATCGAGGTGCAGTTTGCGCCGGTGTACGCGATGACGACTTTAGACTACAACCAGGACGGCCACCCAGACTTGCTCTTAGCCGGTAACCAGCACCAGGCGCGGCTGCGGTTTGGCAGGTACGATGCCAACTACGGGGTGTTGTTGCAAGGCGACGGCAAGGGTAAGTTTACCTATGTGCCGCCAGGGCAGGC
>NZ_VWSF01000052.1 GCF_008629685.1 Adhaeribacter rhizoryzae
AACGGCATCGCCAGTAATCCTTTTTATGAAACCACCAACCCAGGTTCCATTCGGTCTAAAGTTTGGGCTTTAGGTTTACGCAATCCTTTTCGCATGTCGCTTAAGCCAAATTCCGGTAGTTTTATTCCATCCGACGGAAAACCAGGAAATCTGTATGTAGGTGATGTAGGATATGGAACCTGGGAAGAAGTTGATGTAATTGATAAAGCTGGGCTAAACTTAGGTTGGCCTTTGTATGAAGGTTTAACCCCGCATGATGGTTTTTGGAACAAAAAGACCTATAATAAATTTGCACCTAATCCTTTGTACGGCACCAACGGATGTACCCAACAGTATTTTTATTTTCAAGATTTAATCACCCAGGCCACCCATAGCGGTAATGCCAGCTTTACTCATCCTTGTAATAATACCCAAACAATTCCGTCTACGGTTAAAACTTATCTCCACAATCGTCCTATTATAGACTGGAAACACGACCAGACCATAACCAGAACGGCAACTTTTAGTGGTGAAACGGCAACTGTTACTAATCTGGGGGCAGCAGGTTCTCCTGCTACCGGAACTATGTTTTCAGGCAGCTCTGTTACCGGCGGCGTTTTTTATCCCCACAGTGATTTCCCACCCGAATACCAGAATGCATTCTTTTTCGGAGATTATGGCAGTGGATGGATTCGCAGCTTAACGGTAGATAGTGATAATATCCCGACCGCCATTAATGGTTTAATAGGTAATAATGCCATTGTGGTTGGAATGGCTACTCACCCCACCGAGCCGGGACTGTATTATATTGCTTATCCTTACCAGGTCCGGAAAATTACTTATAATAAAACTAACCAGCCGCCGGTAGCGATAGCTTCGGCCGATAAAACTTATGGCCCTAGTCCTTTAAATATACAATTTACCGGTAGTGCTTCCCACGACCCGGATGGTCAGCCGCTTACCTGCCGGTGGGACTTTGGCGATGGGACCAGCAGTACGCTGCCCAACCCTATGCATAGTTTTACCACCGCTACGAATACTCCTACGCAACGCACAGTTACTTTAACGGTGACCGACAGCCAGGGCAGTTTCCATCAAACTTCCTTAATCATTTCGGTTAACAATACCCCGCCACAAGTAGATATTACCAGTCCGCTGGATAATACCTATTATCCCATGACTGGCCAGACTACCTATAACTTACGGGCTACCGTTACTGATTCGGAGCATAGCAATAGCCAGCTTTCCTATAAGTGGCAGACAACCTTGCATCACGCCAGCCACGAGCATCCCGAACCTGCTGATACTTCACCGGAAACTACGGCTGTTATTTCACCATTAGGATGCGGTGCCGAAACCTATTACTATAGCATTACCTTAACCGTAACCGATGCCGCCGGTTTAGCAACCACCAAAGTAGTAAAATTATACCCGCAGTGTTCCGCACCTCCATCCGTATCTATTTCTTCACCGGCAGCCAATGCCAGCTATACGGCCCCGGCCAACCTTACCATT
>NZ_VWSF01000053.1 GCF_008629685.1 Adhaeribacter rhizoryzae
TTTAACATGAACTGTGTTAAAAGTCAAGCTTCTTAGGCGGAAATAGTAGTAAAATCAGGGCGGTAGGGAATACCAGATTTTACAATGGCAAAAGCTTGTTTGAGCAGCTTGTTGCAGACCGCAATTAAAGCCAATTTCCCATTTTTACCTTTAGCCACTAGTCGGTCGTAAAGGGCCTTACAGGCCGCATTAGATTTCTTGGCCGAGAAGCTGCAAACATATAATTTGCTTCGAATTAAGCTACCTCCCATCTTGGTGATGCGCACCTTCCCTCGGATGCTAGTTCCGGACGTATACTCCCGAGGAGAAAGACCGGCTTTGGCAATCAGCTGCCGATAGTTGCTCACGTCACGGAAGCCGCCGGCAAATAAAAGCAGCGTGCCCGCTGTCTTTCGGCCGATACCCGGAATAGAAGAGAGCAACTTTATCTCCTTGGCAAATGCCTTTTCCAGCGTGGCCAGTAGTTTATCCTCTAACTGATTTATCTGTTTTTCTAGGGTCTTGAGCGTTTGTTTCAAGCTTTTGGCAGCCAACTGGCATTTGACTGGCTGTAGTTCGAGTGCTTCCAGGGAGTTAATGACCATGGTTTTCTGCTTGATGAGCTGCTCAATTACTTGCTCCATCTGGCGACATTCTACTATTATCATCTCCTCTGGCTGCCAGTGAGTCACCTGGTTCTGTTCTCCATAGCGCCTGATCCACTGAGCGTCTTTCTTGTCACTCTTGCCCTTGCCCAGATGCATCTGAATATAGCGCTTGATAATAACCGGATTCACCACCACTACCGGTGCTCCCTGCTCATGCAGGTAATAGGCCAACTGTAGGTAATAAATACCGGTGGCTTCCATGACATACAGACTCTCCGTGCCGCACTGCTTAATCAACTGCTGGAAGCCGGCTGGGTTGTTTTCCGTCTCCAGGTGCTGCAACTTCTCCTCTACCAAGTGGCAGATAGCCAGGGAGTCTTTACTAACATCAATACCTACTACTTTTTGTTTTGCTGAAGTGGCCATAACTTTAAGTTTTTAGTAAAGGGAAGAAAAATATGTTAAAAAGAGCAGACTATGGTGGCTTTCTCTATCCTGATACAAGCTCTAGGCTTAATGGAACTGTCCAAAGTAACCATAGAAAAGGAAGGGGATTCTCATGTTAAACAGGTTCTCAAGACCAAATAATACCTTAAATCTTTAACCTTCCTTTCATCTCTTTAAACCAAATATAGGCAACAGGACAAACATAGGATAA
>NZ_VWSF01000006.1 GCF_008629685.1 Adhaeribacter rhizoryzae
TAGCCGCCAACCTTATTTATTTCCTCTTTGCTGCTTGACTACTGATTAGTAATAAGTAGTAGTTGTAAGAAGTAAGAACCTCAAGCCCCGGTACAGCAATGTAACGGGGCTTTTTGCTTTATAGGGAGATTGGGAAGGTTAAGAGGGGGGGGAAGTGGGTAGCTGTTCTTTTTTACAAAGTTTTTGAATAAATCTGCCTTATCGTTTTAGTTACTGACATTTTCCTGACAGCAGATTAGATATTATAACAGGCTATAAACATCCTGCCATCTATAAGCTACTTCAGCTTAGTAGGTAAATAAATGGGCGTTTAGAGCGGGTCTTCAACTTGCATAATAGAATAGCAAAGCGAATAGGTGTGCAATTATTTTAGCAATAAACTACTCGTTTGCGGGTCTTATAACTTGTAAAATTGTACAGCGTTGCTCCCTAATATTTTCTCCCGTTCCGCTTGCGTTAGCTGGTTTATATAATCTTTTACCAAGTTCATAACTTCTGTATATGAACCTGCCAGGGTACAAACAGGCCAGTCAGAGCCAATCATCAAACGGTCTGGGCCGAAAGCTTCCATTACTACATCTAAATAGGGTTTAAAATCAGTTGGTTGCCAGTAATGCCAGTCAGCTTCGGTTACCATACCCGAAAGTTTGCAGTACACGTTTGAATGATTAGCTAATTTTTGGATATGTTGTGCCCAAGGTAGCAATTGATGGTTTTTAATAAAAGGTTTGGCAATATGGTCAAGTACAAAAGGCTGATCCGGAAATTTAGATACAAACTCAGTTGCTACCGGCAGGTGCTTGGGATATATGAGAATATCATAAGTAAGGTTGAATTTTTGGAGCAAGCTAATACCACGTAAGAAATCCGGCCGCAATAAAAACTGGTCATCGGGTTCAGCCTGAACAACATGGCGTAAACCTTTCAATTTTAGGTTTTGGGAAAATTTGGCTAATTTGGTTTCAACATCCACAGCCTGTAAATCAGTCCAGCCTACTACACCTTTTATAAAATCATGCTGGGTAGCCAAGTTCAGCAAGAATTCAGTTTCAGCTTCAGTTTGTAAGGCCTGCACCGCTACGGAGCCAGAAAAACCATTTTGCTGTAGCAGAGGAGCCAAATGTTCGGGCAAAAAATCCTGCTGCAAAGGCTGCATGGTAGCATCAATCCAATCGTATGCGGAGGGGGAATATTGCCAGAAATGCTGATGCGCGTCTATATGCATGTTTATTTAGTTGGAGCTTTTAGGGTATTGGTAAACCGCCGCTCGGCTTTACTCGCAGTTTTGAGTTCGGTAACGCGGGCAGCCTCATCTTTTTGCTTTTGCAGCTCAAAGGCATCGTATAATTCGCCGGTTACGGTCATTGATTTGTAAATTAACTTATCTTGCTCAACCGTAATAACCTGATACAATTGAGTATTTTCGGCGCCCCGTTCCAGCCATTCCTTATCGCCCAATGTGTACATTTTTGGTCCACTGATAGATACCACATAAACCGGTGCCGTTTTAAGACAACCATTATTTTCTTTGCTTGCTGAACTAGCGCCCCGGGCATACGTATGGTCGTGACCTTGCAAAACCAAATCTACTTTGTATTTATCCAGAATGGGTTGCCAATGTTTTAATAAATTTTCGTTTTCGCGACCAATGGCAGTAGATTGTATTGGGTAATGACAAGTTACTACTGTCCATTTTTTTGGATTGTTTTTTAAAATTTCTTCCAGCCACTTGGCTTGGGCCGGCACCTTCCAGTAAGAATTCAGGCTAATAACCCGTAAATTCTGGTAATCGGTGTAATATACCAGGTCGGGCTCCGATTTAATTCCGTTATCGGGCAAATTAAACTGGGCTGCCCAGTGATGGGTAATACGGGGAAAACCTACAGCATTGCGGGTATATTCGTGGTTGCCGGCCACCAAAATATTAGGCACGGTGGCATGTATAAAAGAACCGGCGGCAAACCATTCCTGCCATTCGGTATCATCTTCCGGGTGGTTTATTAAATCGCCAACGTACAACATAAATTTAGCTTTAGGCACTTCGGCGTAAGCGGCCCTGATAACCCGCGACCAATGGGAAAATACCTGGTTTTGTACATCGCCGAAATAAATAAAGGAAAAAGGTTCGGGTTCTTGGCTGGCAGTTCTAAACTGAAACCACTCGCTCCAGTAAGTGCCATCACCTACCCGGTAAGCATAAAGGGTGTTGGGCAGTAATTGGGTAAAATTAACCGAATGATAGAGCGCCTCGCTCGTTTGGGTTTTAAGCGGCTCGGTTTGAGCTGGCAAAGCTTTAGCGTAATTAGCAAAATTGGCCGAGGCATCGGCCAGTGCAATTTCCGCCAAAGGCGTCTTAACAGATTTATCGGTGCGCCAGGTAACGGTTTGAGAAGTAGTTGGATCGGTTTGCCAGGTTAAAATAATGCGATCAGGTCGGGGCGTTGGCGTGGAGTTTACTTGTTTTACGGCAGTTTGGGCCACCTTTTGGGCCTGCAAATGTAGCGGCAGCAGACAAGCCGTAATCCAGGAAAAATTTAATAAAACAAATATTAAAAACTTTACCCGCATGTGTTCCAAACGCATTTCTTAAGCCTTAATTGTTCTGGTTAACTCAGATGTAAAATATTGATATAGCATTAGAGCCAAAACTGTCTAATAAATACGCTAATTAACGGATGCAGGTAGTAGATTCCGGTTATAACCTTTCGGATAATTCGGAGGGTTTCTAAAATATCACGGGCTAGTTGGTTAGCTGCTAATATTTTTTACTAATAAATTAGTTTTGTATGCTTACTAAGCTGTACTTAATCATTACACTTTTTTGTGAAAACAAAACCAGCTTTTTTTAACTTAAATGAAAAAAAGCTGGTTTTGGAATATTTAAGCTGGGCTATAAGCTTTTGCCACTTGCCGCGACTCGCCTAGACCTTCAATGCCTAGTTCTACCACATCGCCGGGCTTTAAATATTGCGGGGGCTTAAAGCCTAAACCCACACCCGCCGGCGTACCCGTAGAAATAACGTCGCCGGGCAGCAACGACATAAACTGGCTTAGATAGCTCACAATAAAAGGAATTTTAAAAATCAGGTTAGCAGAATTGCCATCCTGCTTGGTTTCGCCGTTTACTTTCAGCCACAAGCGCAGATTGTGTACATCATCAAGTTCGTCGGGGGTAGCCATAAACGGGCCGAGCGGCGCAAACGTATCGCAGCTTTTACCTTTCACCCATTGCCCGCCACGTTCCAACTGAAAAGCCCGCTCGCTGTAGTCGTTGTGCAGGGCGTAGCCAGCTACGTAATCCAACGCTTCTTCTTCTGATACATAAGACGCTTTTTTGCCGATTACCACCGCCAATTCTACTTCCCAGTCAGTTTTTTCGCTGTTCTTCGGAATAATTAAATCATCGTTCGGACCAACCAAAGAAGAAGTTGCTTTAAAGAAAACAATCGGTTCGGTGGGTAGCGCCATATTGCTTTCGGCGGCATGGTCGGAGTAGTTCAGGCCAATGCAAATTATTTTACCCGGTCGGGCAATAGGCGGCCCTAGGCGCTCTTCGGCAGCAACGCGCGGCGCAGATTCCTGGTTTTGCGCCAGCCAGGTAGCTAAGCGGGTTAAACCATTGTTCTGGAAAAAATCTTCGGTATAATCTTCACCAAATGCGCTCACGTCTAAGCGGCTGCCATCGGGTAATAACAATCCTGGTTTCTCACTGCCAGGCTGACCAAAACGAATTAATTTCATTTATATAAGTTTTAAATAATTTATAGTATCAGGTATCAAGTAGCAGGTATCAGGAATGAAGAGCCTTGCTTGGTTTGGGTTTTATCGCTGTTTGTTAAGGTTTTGAATTTATAATCTACAGAAACTAGTTTTGCTAAATCGGGCTGAATAAATTAAGTATTCAGGGTGATAAAGCCGCCGTCGATGGGGTAATTGGTGCCGGTTATAAAAGCCGCTTCGTCGGAACAGAGGTATAGGGCCAGTGCGGCTATTTCGTCGGGGGTGCCCATGCGGCCAATAGGTTGGGTTTTCGATAATTTATCGAACATTTCCTGTTCCTGGCCCGGATAATTTTTTTTCAGGAAGCCGTCTACAAAAGGCGTATGCACCCGGCCGGGCGCAATGCAGTTGCACCGAATGTTATTTTTAATGTAGTCGCGGGCCACGGAGTAGGTCATGGTAAGTACGGCCCCTTTGCTCATAGAGTAGGCAAACCTATCCGGAATGCCAATAACCGAAGCTACGGAGGCCAGGTTTAATATTACGCCGCCACCAATTTCCTGCATGTGCTTTACGGCTGCCAGCATACCGTTGTAAACGCCTTTTACATTTACCTGGTAAATCCGGTCTAAGTCGGCTTCGGTGGTTTGTTCAATATTGCCAATGTGCGCAATGCCGGCATTATTTATGACAATATCAATGCGGCCGGTTTGCTGCTTAATATTTTCGAAAACGGCAGTTACTTCTTCTTGGTTGCTTACGTTGCAGGCAAAGGAATCGGCTTGGCCACCTTGTTCGGCAATATCTTGCAGGGTTTGCGTGGCTGCCTCCGGGTTAAGTTCCAGAATAAAAACGGTAGCCCCCTGGCGGGCAAAAAGTTTAGAAATGCTACGACCAATGCCGCTGCCGCCACCGGTTATTACAGCCGTTTTACCGGCTAAATTAAATATTGACATAGTGCCTTTGGGTTAATATAATGTCAGATTTCTGCTAACCAGAACCGAGCATTACAGGTAAACTTTAATATTATTAATTATAATTCGCGCAGCCAAATATTGCGGAAACGTACCGGATTGCCGTGGTCCTGCAATTGAATAGGGGCTTTGCCGTGCGCTTTATAAGATGGTAAGCCAATATATTCGGTAGCGCCTTTTATTTCGGTATTATGTTGCACCACTACCCCGTTATGAATTATAGTTACCCGGGCCGGCATTATTAACGTGCCATTTTCTTTAAAACGAGGAGCCGTGTATAAAATATCGTAGGTATTCCACTCGCCGGGTTTGCGCATGGCGTTTACCAGGGGCGGCGTTTGCTTGTAAATACTACCGGCCTGGCCGTTGGCGTAAGTACGGTTGTTGTAATTATCCAGCACCTGCACTTCGTAACGGTCTTGTAAAAATATACCGCTGTTGCCGCGCCCCTGGCTGTTGCCTACCACTTCGGTTGGCGCCGACCATTCTACGTGTAGTTGAAAATCTTCGAAGTTTTGCTTGGTGGTAATAGCGCCGGTACCTTTGGTTACAATCATGGCACCATCTTTTACCTGCCACTTAGCGGCACCACCGTCTTTGCCTTTCCATTGCGACAGATCTTTACCATCGAATAAAATAATAGCATCGGAAGGGGCAGCAGTGCCGGTGCCCGGCGTAATTGTTTTTACTTCGGGTTCCCAGAACTCGGTCATCTCGGGTACCATTTTGGGAGGCTTGGGTACCGCACCTGGTTGGGTTTGGGCCTTGGCCTGACCAAAAACGAATAAACCGGCCGCCAGGGCAACTAAGGCCAACTTATTAAAAGTTATAGCGTGAATCATAATTATTGGTGGTGTTGAATATTTTGCGCGTTTAAATATATTAAATATTCTTTCTCTTATGCAAAACTATAGCAAGAATAGGAGATAGCGGCTAATATATTCTGTAATAAATTGAATATTTAATAGTAAATAAATTCAAATTGAAGGCTTTGTAAAGATGCTGCTGGTGGCTAATTGCGTAAGGAACTGCACGGACTTCTATGCAAAAGATTCTTGCTAAATGAGTAATGTGTATTATCATCTAAAACCTTAATTTTATATGAAACCTTAATTTTTTATGCTAAGGAATATGTGCTTTTTCTTTTTGAAAAGGAATTTGTGCTTTGACAAGTTATATAAAAGCAAAAGCCCCGGTTTTGCCGGGGCTTAAAAGTATTTTAGACGCTATTGCGGTGTAGTTATTCTGGGTAATTAATTATCAGATAGATTATTTGCAGGATTTTGTTTGCAGTTCGCGGGCTTCTCTGGAGCCCATTTGGGCAGCCTTTTGTAAATCGGTGCAGGCAGCGGTTTTGTTATTAAGCATTAACTGGCTGTAACCGCGGCCATAATAAGCATTAGCAAGTTTGGGATCTAGTTTAACAGCTTCGCTAAAATCGGCTAAGGCACCTTTGTTATCACGCAAATTCATTTTGGCAAAACCGCGCTCAATGTAAGAATCTATGGCATCGGGTTTCATGGTAATACTTTTGTCGAAATCTGCAATTGCATCTTTTTGTTGATTCAGGTAAACTTTGGCGATACCCCGGTTAAAGTAAGCATCGGCATCATTGGCGCCTAAGGCTACGGCTTTGTCGTAATCGGAGAGCGCGCCAGCATAATCTTGTTTCCGGATTTTTAAGGTAGCGCGGTTGCGGTAAGCTTCCGCATTTTTTGGCTCCTTGCCAATAACTTTATTAAAATCGGCTAATGCACCAGTAAAGTCGTTTACTTCTAGTTTAGCCAACCCACGGTTGTTATACGCCTGCATAAAAGAAGGCTCAATGTATATGGTTTTGGAATATTCTGCAATTGCTTCTTTGTAAAGGCCGGCATCATAATATTTATTAGCCTTATCTAACGATGGATTAACCAAACTTACTTTTTGGGCAATAACGTTGCTGCTAATGGAAAACAAAAGCGCAATAATAAAGCAAAAATTTTTCATGAGTACTGAGTAAGTAATTATGCAGGCAAGGTCAAAAAGTGTGCCCGAAGCCCTAACTATTTTCTTTCACGAAAAAGTTTCCGGAAAATTGTTTCGGAAGGGAATATTTTGGTGATACAACTGCTTTCTTTGAAAAGGATAAATATTTCTAAATTAGTTCGGAAGCTTTGATTCTGGCTTATTGCTAAGCCTTAATTATTACAAAGGCTAAATATTATATCAGGGCTTCCATTTAATCTTTTTAAAAACAATTTGCTTGTAATTATCCCGCTCGTACAACACCCCAATTTCACTTTTAGAAATATTTACCAAATCGGAATATGCGGTAAAATTGGGTTGGTTGGGGGCGGTACTTTTGTCGATTAATATATTTTTGGGCCAAGATTTACCTTCGTCGTAGCTAATGCGCAAGGTAAGGTTATCGCGCAGTTTGGTACTGGCGGCATTGCTGAAAGCAATAATATTTTTACCTTTTTTCTTACCTAACGTTAGCAGGCTGCCTTGGTTAACCGGGTCTATTAAGGTGTGGTCGAACCAGGTACTATCCCAGGTGGTTCCGCCATTGCTGCTTACCGAAATAATCCGGGCCCGAATATCGCCTTTCTGGTTGCGCGAGTTCATCAGGAGTTTACCCCCCGAAAGTTCGGTAGCCGTAGATTCGTTGGAGCCGGGCACCTGTACCGTAATTCCCAGTTTAAAGGTTTTGCCGTGGTCGTCGGTGTAAAAGCAGTGGGCCTGGTAATCCTGGGCTTGCGGCTGCGGATTGCCCGCCGAGTGGTTAGCAGCTACAAAAATGCGGCCTTTGTAAGCACCCGAGGCAAATTGCATGGCGTGGCCGGGAGTATTGGCATAACTGCGCCAATCTTCTGAAAAATTATAAGCAACGTTTATCTGGGGCTGTTTCGGCCGGTGTACCTGGGTGGTAATATTTACGGGCTCCGACCAGGACAGGCCGCCGTCAGTGGAAGTTTTGTACCATACTTCGCGCAAGCCGTTTCCTTTTCTTACTTCGTTTTCGTGGTTATTGCCGGTATTGTAAAACAAAAATATGCGCCCTTTGGGGTAAGCAGGGTCTTTAACATCTACCACCGGCGCCGGATTACCGGCTTGTAAATTATTGTAATCTACCACGGTTTGCAGGTTGCTCCAGGTTTTGCCTTTATCGGTGCTACGCTTCAACACAATATTTATGTCGCCGAAATCGCCGGCACCCTGCACCCGGCCTTCGGCAAAAGCCAGCAAATGCCCGTTTGGTAATCCAATAATAGCTGGTATGCGGTAAGATTGATGTCCTTCCGTTCCGGATATATAAACCGGTACAACAGTTTGCGCCCGCAGGACTAAGGCACAAAAAATTAAAGTACAGGCCAAAAATATTCTTTTCATCCGGAAGATTTTATAAGGGTTTATAATTATTAAGGAGACTAATTTCCGAGGAATATTCGGTTACACAACCAGCTTGGCGTAGAGTTTTTCCAGGGTTTCTTTAGGATCGGTACACAGGCCGGGGTGTACCGCCGAGGTTTGTACCACGGTGCTGCGGGTAGCAGTTAACCAACGAAACCGGGAAGCTATGGGTAATTGCCCAATGGAGCCGCCCTGGCTGCGGCCGGCACAAATGCGTTCGAAAGCCCGGAGGCGTTCCTGCAGTTCCGGAATATTTAGTTCGGGGTTAAAAGCCCGCAACCGTTCGGCGGGTAAGCTATAAATAGTTTGCAAAAAGCCCTGGCTGGCGCAATACAGAATTACGCCCACGTTCATAAATTCTTCGCGTTCTACGCAGGGCACCACCCGGATTACGGCGTACTCAAACAAGTGCTTTTCTGGCATGTTGCGCGGCTTTTACAAATATTTCGGATGCGGCCACCCGGTTAACTAAAAAATGAAAGTAGGCCTGGCGGTATTCTTCCGCGGTTGCAAACGGCGAATCGCCGGTTAACCAAGCGTCGGGAATAAGGGAAACAATGGCTTGGATGCGTTCGAGGCTTAATATTTGCCGGAATTCAGCATCAACCAGTTCGAGTTCAGAAGCCTGGGGTAGCAACACGTGGTCTTTTATTTGGGCAAATGGCCGGCGGGCTTGTTCTTCCAATTCGGGCCACGAATGATGAAAGTAAAACGCTGCGCCGTGGTCAATCAGCCATAATTCTTTGTGCCACATGAGCATGTTGGTGTTGCGGGGCGTGCGGTCTACGTTGGTAATGAGGCAATCGAGCCAAACAATTTGGGAAGCCAGCCGGGCATCAACGGTATTTACCAAAGAGTCGAAGGTAATAGCGCCCGAAAGATAATGCACGGCCAGGTTCAGGCCTTCGCTGGCCCGGAGTAAATCCTGAATTTCTTCGTCGGGTTCAGTGCGGCCAAAAGCTTCGTCGAGGTAAGCAAAAACTATTTCGGGTACCCGTAAACCCAAAGCACGGGCTAGTTCGCCGGCTACCAGTTCAGCAATTAAAGCTTTTTCGCCTTGGCCGGCTCCCCGGAACTTTAAGGCGTACAAAAAATCATCGTCGGCCTCCACAATGGCCGGCAGCGAGCCGCCTTCCCGCAAAGGCGTTACGTACCGCGTTACCTGCACCGTTCTTAACTCGGGTGAGTTATTAATCATAATAGAAACCTTTTCCGGAATTTAGCTTGCCAATGCCCACATAAGCCCAAATTCCCAGCCCAATTCTAATGGGCCGGAGCTTAGTTTAGCAGGGTGCAAATTGCTTAGAATTTCCGAAGAAAAGTACCACCCGTTTTTTTTTTAGCTTTTATTACTGTACAGTAACCTAAAAAATTTAAGTTGTTATACCAGGACAATGATTAAGGAGTATGCTTAATTCATTTTCTGGTTCTGATTTAGGTTTTTTATATGTTCCAGCAAAATAGCCCAAATGGTAATTAACAGAACCGGCGTGAAAATTATGATATACTTTGTCTCGAAATCTGTTTGAATAATTATGGTTAGATGAATAGCTGTAAATATTAATATTAAAATAGCTGCCTTTATTTTAGATGATTTTAGTTCTCTAAAATCTTTGGCCGCCGGATTGTAAATGCGTAACTGCTGTGAAATCTGCTCGGCAAGCCGGAAAAATGCTTCGTTTTCTTCTGCTAAAATCACCGCTTTAGCGGCGTTTACTTTTATTACTAATCGTTTGGTGTTGCTGTTGGACGAAAACTGATCTATTCTTTACCATTGAATACTTTCCCAGGCGATAAAAGGATAATGAGGCAATAGGATGCCTTGCGCATTTAAATAAACCTTGCCAGGTTTTCGGTAGAAAGCAAAAGCCACCGCTGTAACTATGCTCGCACACAGGAATATTCCGATTAATTGGACGGCCGTTTTAGCCAGGTAAGTGGGAAAAGAATACCAAATATAAGTATAAAGGTCAAGCTTGCTTTTGGATAGTTTTACTGGCCAGTTTGAGGGAATATTCTGTTGGGGTGTCCATAATTACTTTATAAACTAAATATTTAGCTTATCTATGGTATTAAAGTCAAAATTCAGGTAATTCTTAATATATAGAACTACCTGAATTTGTTTTATGCAGCAACCAACCAAAAATAGTTTTACCCAGCCGTATTTCTGGTGCTCTTGGGCAGGCCGTTAGTAGGAGCAAAAGCAGGTTCTTCTTTCATGCGGTTCATAACAGAGGTAATACTGCCTACTACGCCCGAAATATCGGCTAAGTCGGTGGGAATAATCATGGTGTTGTTGGCTTTAGCCAGTTTACCAAATTCGTTTAAATATTGCTCGGCTACGCGCAGGTTTACCGCATTCATGCCGCCTTCGGCGTTGATGGCCATGGCAATTTCGCGGATGCCCTGGGCGGTGGCCGAGGCAATGCGTTCTATTTCGGCAGCGCGGCCTTCCGCTTCGTTTATGCGGCGCTGCTTTTCGCCTTCCGAAACGGCAATCATTTGCGATTTTTCACCTTCGGCGCGGTTAATGCGGGCTTGCTTATCACCCTCCGATTCGGCAATAATAGCCCGTTTCTCGCGTTCGGCGCGCATTTGTTTTTCCATGGCATCGCGAATAGTAGCCGGTGGGTTAATATTTTTTACTTCGTAGCGGGTAACTTTTACTCCCCACGGCTCAGAGGCAATATCTACGGCGTTTACAATAGAAGCATTAATGGTTTCGCGTTCTTCAAAAGTGCGATCCAGTTCGAGTTTACCTACCACGCTGCGCATGGTGGTTTGGGCAATTTGGATGGCGGCAAAACGGTAATTATCGATGCCGTAAGAAGATTTAGCCGGATCTACTACCTGTAGGTACAAAATGCCATCTACTTCTACGGCAATATTATCGCGGGTAATACAATTCTGGGGTGGTACATCTATGGCCTGTTCTTTCAGGGTGTGGCGGTAAACAATTTTATCGATAAACGGAATAAGCACGTGAAAACCTGGTTCCAGGCTGGCGTGGTATTTACCCAATCGCTCTACAATAAAAACTGAGCGCTGCGGTACTACTTTTAGCGCCGATAAAAAAAGAAATACAATAAATATGGCTAAGCCAATTAATATGATAGTGGAAGTCATAAGCAATAATTTAAGTTTAAGCTAAAGGTTGTACTACTAAAACAATGCTGTCTTTGGCAATAATCCGGACGGTTTCGCCAGCGGTTACCGGCACCTGCGAAATGGCTTTCCAGTTGGTGCCCCGGAACTGCACGCGCCCGCCATTGGGGCCGGGCAAAATAGGTTCGCTTACGGTGCAAGTATGGCCGATAAATTCCTGGTTCAGTTCATTTGAATTTAAGTAAGGCGTAGCCGGGCTTTTATCTTTTACCAGGAAGCGCCGCAGCACGGCCAAACTAACTAATGAACTGATGATGAAAATAGATAACTGACCGTTGAAGCCAAAATCAAAGAGCAGGCAAGCCAGCGCAGTTAGCCAGGCACCCACCCCAAAGAATAATATAACAAGGCCGGGCAAAGCCAGCTCGGCCAGCAAAAAGGCCAAACCCACGATAAACCAGAGTATAGCCGGATTTTTTATGAGCTCATCCATAGCGATTTAATAAAGTATTAATGGTTAAATCTCAATATACAAAAAATAAATGTTTCTGGCAGCATTTAGCCGTGATAAATACCCCAGAGATACGCAATTGTTAGCGTATTAAGGTTATTTACAGAACCGTGAAAGTTATTAGTAAAAACAACAGTCTTACAAGCGTGGTGTGTTGTACCGTAAATATTGTGCGATTAAGTTTTGGAAGGAATTAATTTCAAAGAGTTATTTTTGAAAAAGCCCAGAAAGGGCGTAAATAATCCGCGATGGGTGCAGCCCATTGTTATAAGGAATATTTAAACAAGCCCTGCAAGGGCGCAATCCGGATAAGGAGATTTAGGATTGCGCCCTTGCAGGTCTTTTACTTTGTATTTTCCAAATACCCAGGACTGCACCCTGGGCTGGAATATTTCGCCCATTCAGGGCTTAATAAATATTCTTCGGCCCAATATTATTGCTGCACTTCTAATTCCAAAACTTGCTCGGTTTTATCGGTTACTTTAAAACGGTTATCCAGGCGGTGGCCAATAATCCAGACAACAGATTTATCGGAGGTAAGTACCATAATCTTAGCTTTTAAATTGACGGGTATTTTTTCGTTTATAAAAAAATCGCTGAGTTTCTTTTTGCCGTTCATGCCCAGCGGCACAAACCAATCGCCTTCTTTCCAGGGCCGTATTTTCAGCGGGAATTGCAGCAAATTTAAATCCAGGGCGGCAATATTTCGGCTACGCGGTATTTTGTAGTTTTCGGCGGGTAGCTGATGTATTTTTAGTTTCAGGCCGTTTTGATCGAAATATTCATCTGCCAAATTAATTTCGAAAGAGCCGTAAACCCGCAAATCTTTGGAGGTAATTACCAACTGGTCGCGGTCTTTTACCAGCACGTGCGTCGCCGATTGAAAGGTTTTGCCCGATATTCCTTCGAAGGTTTCCAGAATAGCGCGGGTGTTTTCGTAATTAAAATTATAATCGCGGAGCAATTCAAAAAGCACCACCGGCAATGCAAGGGCTTCCCGGAGGGGCGTTAAATTCAGGTAAGTAACGCCTGCTTCCTGGCGCAAAGCTTTTGTTTTTATCTCGTTAATATATGCCAGGTAAATTTGTTCGGCGCCCTGTATTTTTTCTACAGTTTGGTTTAGGGTGGTTTCTAAGCTGGGGTTAATATTTTTCAGAACCGGTATTACTTCGTGCCGGATAAGGTTGCGCTGGTATTTGGTGCTTTCGTTTGAGCTGTCTTCGCGCCAGATGAGCTGGTTCTCGGTTACGTATTCGTAAATATCGTCTTTGGTTAAGCAGAGCAGCGGGCGTATTAAATATGCTTTTTTAGCCGCAATGCCGTGCAGGCCAGCAATACCAGTGCCTTTGGTCAGGTTTAATAAGATGGTTTCGGCGGCATCGTTCTGGTGGTGCGCCGTGGCCACGTAGTTGTAGCCGAGTTGTTGCCTAAGCTGTTCGAACCAATTATAGCGCAAGGTGCGGGCCGCCATCTGGGTCGATATTTTTTCCTGCTGGGCAAACTCCAGGGTATTAAATTGTTCGCTGTAAAACGGTACGTTGTATTTTTTGGCTAGCTTTTTGACAAATATTTCGTCGGCATCGGATTCTTCGGCGCGCAGCCCAAAATTGGCGTGGGCCACGCAAAAAGAAATTTTTAGTTTATATAAAATATCGCACAGCACTACCGAGTCGATGCCGCCGCTTACCGTTGCTATTATTTTATCTGTTAAAGTAAAAAGCGCGTGTTGTTCGGCGTAGGCTAAAACTTTATTTATCATAGAAATAAGATTGGTATTTTGTAATTTTGCCAATTATTCAGATTTTAATGAAAAGAACCAACGTATTTTTTTCGATTCTTTTTTTACTCTTAACAACCCTAACGGTTAAAGCCCAGGACAAAATAGAAATATTGCCTGGGGTTGGTTCGTTGCAGCGAGGTGAAAAAAATGGCGTGGAATATTACCGGCTGTTGCAAAATGTGCAGTTAAAGCAAAAAGATACTTACCTGTACTGCGATTCGGCGCACTTTTACCGCGAACAAAACTACGTTGATATTTTCAGTAATGTGCGCGTGGTGCAAAATACTTTAACTGTTACCAGTACCACGGCTACCTACAACGGCAACCAACGCATTGCTACTTTTAAAGGCGGCGTTACCCTCCGCGACGAAAACCTGACCCTGACTACGCCTTCGCTCATTTACAACATGGCTACCCGCGTAGGGCGTTACACCGAAGGCGGGACTATTGTGGAAACCGAAAATACCTTAACCAGCCGGTCGGGTAATTATAACCTCGATTCCAAACTGCTATCTTTTAAAGGCAATGTGCACGTGGTAGGCAAAGATGCCGATATTAAATCGGACTCGCTGCAATATAATACGATTAATAAAACCGCGTATTTTGTTACGCTTACGCACATTAAAAATGAGCAAGGCAACTTAACGGCGCGCGGCGGTTATTATAATACCGTTACCAAAGAATCGCAGTTTTTAAATTCGCAGGTAGAAACCACCGATTATACCATTTCGGGCCAGAAGCTGTTCTACGACCGCACCCGGCAATATTTGCACGCCACCGGCAACGTAAAAATGGTATCGAAAGACCAGAAGAATAAAACTGTAATAACGGGGCAGGAGGCAAAACACTGGGAAGCTTTAGGCCGATCTAAAATAACGGGTAGCCCGGTTATGCGCTCCCTGGTTTCCGGCGATACCCTGTATATTTCGGCCGATACGTTGGTTTCGGTTGATAACAAGGACCCCAAAAAGAAAGATTTTCTCTACGCTTATTACGGCGTGCGCATTTTTAAAACGGATATGCAAGGCAAATGCGACTCGTTGAGTTATAACCTGACCGACTCGCTGATGATGATGAACGGCGACCCGATATTGTGGAGCAACAACAGCCAGTTGGTATCTAACAGAATGCACATGCAAATGAAAAACCGTACCATCGACCGTATGTATATGTATGCCGATGCCTTTATTGTGTCGGAAGATTCACTTAAAAACTTAAACCAAATAAAAGGTCGCGATATGACAGCGTTTTTCCAGGAAGGCGATATTAGAAGGGTAGACGTAAATGGCAACGGCGAAAGTATTTATTTTGCCTTGGAAGGCGACTCGGTACTAACCGGCATGAACAAAACCGTTTGCAGCGACATGGTGCTGAAGTTTAAAGATAAAAAACTCCAAACCATTTCTTTCCTGACCAATCCCGATGCCAGTTTTATTCCGCCGCACGAATTACAAGAGCCCGATAAACGCCTTAAAGGTTTTAAATGGCGGATAGACGAAAAGCCTACCAAAGCCCAGGTGTTGGCTAAACGCACCAAAAAATCGGCCAGGCCAGCCAAACCCGTTGTTGTAGCCGAAGAAAGCGATGCGCCGCCTAAAGCCACTAAAAAGGCAGAGCCACCCCGTAGGAAAGCAAGAAATAATGATAAACCCGCCGCTCCTAAAGTTAATGCCCGGCTCCAGCGGAATAATAATTAAGCTTTAACAATAGCAGCTACCAATGGCCGTTAACTTACTTGTATATGGAAAGAAATTTTCCTAATTTTGCGCGCGCATGAATTCTTTGTTAAAATCGATACTTCTTTTTTTCGCCGGCATTATGCTGTTAAGCGCTTGCGGCGATTACAATAAAATACTCAAAAGCAACAACGTAGACCAAAAATACGAAGCTGCGTTAAAATATTTCGAAAAGAAAGATTATTACCGGGCCGGGGTATTATTGGAAGAAGTTCGTCCGTTGCTGGCCGGTCGGGTAGAAGCCGAGAAAGCGGCTTTTTTATATGCCTATACCCAATACTACGAGCGGCTGTATGCTACTAGCTCCGAATTGTTCCGGAACTTTTTCGATACTTATGGCCGAAGCCCTTTCGCTGAAGAAGGCTTGTTTATGCACGCCAAATCGCTGTACTATGATTCACCGGATTTTAACCTCGACCAAACCAGTACCCAAACCGCTATTGTAGCCATCCAGGATTTCCTGAACCGCTACCCTGAGAGCAAGTACGAAGAAGAAGCCACCAAAATGTACGACGAGCTGGCTGCAAAATTAGAGCGCAAAGCTTTTGAAAACGCGAAGCTTTACAGCCAGATGCGCTATTACCAGGCTGCGGTAACAGCTTTTTCTACTTTTCAGCGCGAATACCCATCATCGACTTTTAACGAAGAAGCGGCTTATTTGAAAATTGTGGCGCAGTTTAACCTGGCCGAAGAAAGTGTGCCAGAAAAGCAGCGGGAACGTTATTTCGATACCGTTGGTTTTTATCAGGCGTTCGTCGATAAATATCCGAACAGTAAATATTTACGTAGTGCCGAAGGACTTTTTGATAAAAGTACCAAGCAACTGGAGCGCTTAAAAGCCCCCACCAACACGGCTAACGTAGAACAAAAATAAATATTAGACATTAGATGTTGGATATTAGATATTAGACACTAGATACTAGACATTAGAACTTGTATAAGAAAACTAATCCCTAACAACTAATTACTAACAACTTTAAACGTAAAACTTACAACTTAATAAATATGGCACAAGTACCTGCATCTATTGTAACCCGTAACATGGCTGATTTTGCCGACGAAACAGGTAACGTTTACGAATCGGTAGCTATTATTTCGAAGCGGGCCAACCAGATTTCGGTTAAAATAAAAGAAGAGCTGAACTCGAAATTAGCTGAGTTTGCTACTACCGTAGATAACCTGGAAGAAGTTTTCGAAAACCGCGAGCAAATCGAAATATCTAAATATTACGAGCGCATGCCGAAGCCTACTAACCTGGCCGTAGAAGAATTTCTGGAAGGAAAAGTATTCTACCGGATGCCCGACGAAGAAGAGGCTGAATAATTTAGCGCATGCTTCGGCAGAAAAAGATTATTCTGGGCGTTTGCGGGAGTATTGCGGCTTATAAAGCGGCGCTATTAACCCGTTTGCTCGTTAAAGCAGAAGCAGAGGTGCAGGTAATCCTGACCGCCTCTGCTTCTGCTTTTATAACCCCTTTAACTTTAAGCACGCTCTCCAAAAAACCGGTATTAACTGAGTTTACCAAAAATGATGGTTCCGGCGAATGGCACAACCACGTAGATTTAGGCCTATGGGCCGATGCCCTGGTAATAGCGCCCGCCAGTGCCAATACCCTGGCTAAATTGGCTAACGGCTTTTGCGATAATCTCTTGTCGGCGGTTTATTTATCGGCGCGCTGTCCGGTTTTTTTGGCACCGGCCATGGACCTGGATATGTATGCCCATCCGGCGGTAACTGCCAACAGGCAAAGACTCCAATCGTACGGCAACACCTTGCTGGAAGCCGGTTACGGTGAGCTGGCCAGCGGTTTGGTAGGGCAGGGGCGTATGGCCGAACCCGAAGAAATTATCCATGTACTCCAGCAGCACTTCCGCCTTGCCGACTCCCGCTTCGCTTAAAAACAAAAAAATATTACTTACTGCCGGCCCCACTTACGAGCCGATCGATCCGGTGCGCTTTATTGGGAATCATTCTACCGGAAAAATGGGTTATGCTTTAGCCGAGGCATTTGCCCGCGCCGGTGGCCAGGTAATATTAGTCAGCGGCCCTACTACTCAAAAAGCCGAGCACCCAGCCATTCAGGTTATTCCGGTAACCACCGCCGACCAGATGTATGCCCAGGTAAAACAACACGCCGATGATGCTGATATTTTGGTATTTGCCGCGGCCGTAGCCGATTACAAACCCAAAGAAGTTTCGACGGTTAAAGTGAAGAAGAAAGAAGAAACGCTCACGTTGGAACTGGTAAAAAACGTAGATATTGCCAAAACCATTGGCCAAACCAAAAAGCCGGGGCAGTTTACAGTGGGTTTTGCCCTCGAAACCGATAACGAAGTGGAAAACGCCCGGGCTAAGCTACAGACTAAAAATCTGGATTTGATCGTTTTAAATTCGTTGCAGGATGTCGGGGCTGGTTTTAAGCACGATACGAATAAAATCACCATCATTCAAAAAGATAAAATAACTATCTTTGATTTAAAGCCCAAGACCCAGGTAGCGGCCGATATTGTAAATTTTATCTCCGAGAGAATTCATGTTTAAATATATATTATGCGGGTTAATATTGTGGTTAGGCTGCCGGCAAGTGCAAGCCCAGGAACTGCAGTGCGATGTAATTATTAACTCGGATCAGGTGCAAATTCAGGACCGGCGGGTGTTTACCGATATGCGCAACGCGGTTTCGAATTTTATGAATAACCAGCGCTGGACCAACGAAACTTACCGGCCCGAGGAACGCATTAAATGCCGCCTGCTCATTACTATAACCCAGGCCCCGCAGATTGGCTCCTACAACGCCATTGCCCAAATTGTAACCAGCCGGCCGGTTTACGGTACCGGGTACGAAACGCCATTGCTGTCGCTCGTAGACCGGAGCTGGGCGTTTGATTACATCGAGGCGCAGCCGCTGCAATTTTCCGAAAATACTTTTACTTCTAACCTGGCCTCGCTCTTATCTTTTTACGCTTACCTGGTGGTGGGCATGGACCGCGATAGCTTTGTGCGGCTGGGCGGCTCGCCGTATTACGACCGGGCTTTGCAAATAATGAATAATGCCAGCACCCAGGCGCCGAATACCACAGGCTGGAAATCGGCGGACGATACCCGCAGTCGTTACTGGATGCTGAACAATTTGCAGGACCCGCAACTGGAAGGATTCCGGGTGGCGCAATATTTATATTACCGGCAAGGCATGGATATTTTTATTCAGAAACCCGAAGATGCCCGGAAGAATATGGTCGAGGCCATAAAAAATATTCAGCAGGTTTTTCAAATCAGGCCCGGCGCGCCTATTCTGCGTTCTTTCTTCGAAACCAAAGCCGACGAAATTGTATCGGTATTTAAAGGTGCCAACCCACCCGAAAAGCAGGCCGTTTACGCCATGCTCTCCCAAATAGATCCCACTAATATTACCAAGTACCAAACCATTATCCAGCGCTGATATTGATAATTATGAATTAGAAATTATGAATTATAAATTAGGGTTCAGAAAAGAACAAGCCTAAACAATGTGTAATTTTGAACATTGTCTAAACTTAAACTTATTTTTATAGTTCTTCTGAAACAGAGCATAAAATTCATTCATAATTTCTAATTCATAATTCATAATTTAAAGGAGTGGGTAAACGGCAGGTAAGAATTTTCCGGAAAGATATTTTGCTCAAAAAAACCGAAATTGAGGGTGTAACGGGGCACGTAATTATGGCCGATCATGTTGTACACAGCGGGCAAATATTGGCGGTTTCGGATAGTCAATTAGCGTTGCGCGACCCGCGTTTTAACAAACATATACTGGAAATTGGTACTATCGAGGAGGTAGTATACGATAAAGAAACTGACTACTAGTTCATGCTGATTGATCTGAAAATAAAAAACTATGCTTTAATAGAGCGGCTGGAGATGCAACCTTCGCCGTTGCTGAATATTATTACCGGCGAAACCGGAGCCGGTAAGTCTATTATGCTGGGGGCGATTGGTTTGCTGCTGGGTAACCGGGCCGATACCAAAATATTGTTTAATAACCAGGAGAAATGCGTGATTGAAGGCGTTTTTGATATTGCCGAATATAACCTCCAGGAGTTTTTTGCCGAAGCCGATATTGACTTCGACAGTACCTGTATTTTACGCCGCGAAATAACCCCGGCCGGTAAGTCACGCGCTTTTGTAAACGATACCCCCGTAACCCTCGATACTATCAAATCGCTCGGTTCTAAACTAATGGATATTCACTCGCAGCACGATACCTTGCTGCTGGGCGATACGGGTTACCAGTTAAATTTAATTGACTTATACGCAGGCAACACCGCTTTGAAAGAGCAGTACGGCGAGGCTTTCCGGCGGTACCGCAAACTGGAAAGCGACCATAAAAAAATGGAAGCCCAGCTGGCGCAGTCGCAGAAGGAGCTGGATTATAATGCCTTTTTACTCAACGAGCTAGCCGAAGCCAAACTGCAGCCTGACGAGCAGGAAGAGCTGGAAGACCAGCTAAAGCAACTGGAGCACGCCGAAGAAATAAAACTAAAACTTAGCCAGGCCACCCAATATATTTCGGATTCGGAGTTTAATGTGTTGTCGGGATTAAAAGATGCTACTTACCTGGTGGGGCAACTGACCGAGTACGGCGAGCATTACAGAACCCTGAAAGAACGCCTGGATAGTTGCGCTATTGAACTGGCCGATATCTCCGGTGAACTGGAAGATGCCGAACGCATTACTGAAGCTGACCCGGAAAAAACCGAACAGGTGCAGGACCGCCTCAATGTGCTTTACACCCTGCAACGCAAGCATCAGGCCCATACCAATGCAGAATTATTAGCGATTCAAGCTGATTTGGAAGAAAAAGTAGGCAGCGTACACAGCTTAGACGAAGGATTAGCCGGTATTAAAATAGAAATGGAAGCGGCTTTTAAACAGGTCGAAACGCTGGCAACACAATTATCGGAAAGCCGGCAAGCCGTGTTTCGGAAGTTTGAATCGGAGTTGCATGGTTTATTAGCCGAGTTAGGCATGCCCAATGCGCGCCTGGTTATTCAGCACAATACCGGTGCGCCTACCAATACCGGTATCGATGTAATCAGTATTTTATTTAGTGCGAACAAAGGTGCCGCGCCGCAAACCCTAAGCAAAGCCGCTTCGGGTGGGGAGTTTTCGCGGCTGATGCTGTGCGTTAAATATTTATTAGCCGATAAAACGGCGTTGCCTACCATTATTTTCGATGAGATTGATACGGGTATTTCGGGCGAAGTAGCGGTTAAAGTAGGCCGGATGATGCAGCAAATGGCAAAGAAACACCAATTGGTAGCTATTTCGCACTTGCCCCAAATGGCCGCCCAAGGCGATGCGCATTATTTTGTTTACAAAGACGATCGCGCCGACCGAACCATCAGCCGCATCAAGAAATTATCGGAAGAAGAGCGCATCCGCGAAATTGCCCAGATGATTGCCGGCGCCAACCCCAGCGATACCGCCTACCAGAGCGCCCGCGAGTTACTGGCCCTTTAGGTTCGTTATTCGTTGGTCGTTAATCGTTGTTCGGTTTGGGTTAGTGGAGATAGTTTTATACTTTTTAAGGGAAATATTGGTTAATTAAACCTTATTTCCTTCGGAATATTAAGAGTCTAAAAATCAGATTTAAATTATTTTGGATAATTAAGTAATGCACCTGCTTACCTGGTAGGTGCATTTATATTTTTAAGTAACCGGAATATGTTTCAAATTTGGGCATAATTGGTAATATTGTATTTTAAAATCCCAACCGAACAACGGATAACGAACAACGAATAACGATACTATGGCTTATAACTTATTAAAGGGAAAAAGAGGAATAATATTTGGGGCTCTGGACGAAAAATCTATCGCCTGGAAAGTGGCCCTGCAGGCAAAAGAAGAAGGCGCTGAATTTGTGTTGAGCAATGCCCCACTGGCCATGCGCATGGGCGAAATAAATAAATTAGCCGAAACCTGTAACGCCCAGGTTATTCCGGCCGATGCCACCTCGGTAGAAGATTTAGAAAAGCTGTTTACCCAAGCCCAGGAAATATTGGGTGGCAAAATAGATTTTGTTTTGCATTCTATTGGCATGAGCCCCAACATCCGGAAAGGCAAAGCTTACGGCGAGTTAAATTACGATTGGTTCCAGAAAACGCTGGATGTATCGGCTTTGTCTTTCCATAAAGTAATGGCCGTAGCCGAAAAACTGGATGCCATGAACGAGTGGGGTTCTATTGTGGCCTTGTCTTATATTGCCGCTCAACGCGTATTCCCAGATTATACTGATATGGCCCAAGCCAAAGCTATGCTGGAATCGATTGCCCGCAGCTACGGTTACCGCATGGCCAAGCAGAAAAAAGTACGGGTTAATACTATTTCGCAATCGCCAACTAAAACTACGGCCGGCACCGGTGTAGGCGGTTTTGATGTTTTCTATGAGTATTCCGATAAAATGTCGCCGTTAGGTAACGCGCCGGCCGAAGCCTGCGCCGATTATTGCATTACTTTGTTCTCGGATTTAACCCGCTACGTAACCATGCAAAACCTGCTGCACGACGGCGGCTTCTCCAGCATGGGAATCTCGGAAGATGTGGTAAACCTGATGACAGCGAACCAGCAAGGATAAACAGCTTGTAATTAAGGGTTCCGGAAGTAATTTGCTATTTATTAGCAGCCAATATTTAAAAAGTATTTTAAAATATTGGCTGCTTTAAGAAATGGTGTTAAGCAAAAAAAAAAGTTTAAGTAATCCATTCGTGTTATTCAGGAAGAATCTAGGTAGTGGACTTGCTAAATAGGTTCTTCCGGAATAACACGAGTTATTACTAGCAAGCAACTAAGTAAGCTATTAAAAATATAGGATTTAGGTGTTTTTTACAATCAATATTTTTGACCTTGCCCGGATTATATGGCTGGTGGCTGCCACCAACGCTTAGCTGGTAATTTTTGGTTTAAAATAATGGGTTCTCCAATCTGAGGGGTAGTTACTTGTACTTGTAAAGCCTTAGCTTTTGCTTGAAGTCTTTCCACGGGTTCGGTCCAGCTATGCATGGCTAAAGTAAAGGCACCCCAATGAATGGGCATCAATATTTTACCTTTCAGGTCCAGGTGCGCTTGTACCGTTTCTTCGGGCATCATGTGAATATTAGACCATAATTCGTTGTATTGTCCGCACTCCAGCAGTGTAATATCAAAGGGGCCGTATTTATTGCCAATTTGTTTAAAGCCCGGAAAATAACCCGAGTCGCCGCTGAAAAATATTGAATCTTGGTGGCCCTGAATAACCCAGGAGGTCCATAGGGTTTGCATGCGGTCGGTTAAACCCCGGCCAGAGAAATGACGGGCCGGCGTTGATACTAATTTAATTCCCTGCAGCTCGGTTTCCTGCCACCACTCCAGTTCAGTAATTTTAGCAGCGGGTATACCCCAGGCTTCTAAGTGCGCGCCAATGCCCAAGGGTACGTAAAAATGGCCTGTTTTCTCTTTTAATTGCTGTATAGAGCCATAATCCAAATGATCGTAGTGGTCATGCGAAATCAGGATGGCATCAATGGCTGGCAAATCTGCGATAGCAATAGGCAAGGTTTTGCTGAAACGTTGCGTACCTACAAAAGAAATAGGAGAAGGTGCCTGACCCAGCATGGGATCGAGTAATAAGCGTTTGCCATCAATTTCTATTAAAAAAGCAGAGTGGCCAAACCAGGTAATGCGGGTAAGGGAATCATTTTTAGCCGCAAACGCCTGCGGGTCTATTTTTTGCACCGGAATAGACCAATTGGGCTGTTGGTTCTCGTCTTTGTTAAACATGTTGGCGAAAACCTTTACGTATCCGGAGAAATCTAAATCCATGGTAGTTTCTAACTGGTTCTGGAACCGGCCATCTTCGTAGAGCGCAGAATGTTGGATAGCTGCCAGCCGTTTTCCGGTTGCCTTACCGCCAAACTGAGGAGAACTATTTACAAATATTAGTCCTCCTAAAACTAATAATATAATTAAGCCGGCTAAAGTATAAAGTAACACCTTGATAATGCTTTTCATGGATAATACGCCATTAAGCAGGTTGCCTTGGCTATTTAATAGAAGTAATGAAATTTGTTAAACTTGTGCCACAACAGGGTTCGGAACACTTTTGCCCAGAATAAAATAAACAAAATCGTTTACTGAATTTAAAGGCACTTCATCCGGAATCGTAATTTTATATTTCTTCTCCACCGCCAATATTATATCAATCAAATCAACTAAATCTAAACCTAATTGATCGAACGATTTGGTTAATAAGCGGGAAACCCGTATACCTTTTTGCGCATAAATAAGCTGCGCAACTTCTTGGTAAATAGAACTATAGTTATTTGGATGCATGTAAGCTAAAAATAAGAATTTGATGGTATTAACTTTTAAGATTTACAAAAGCATACAGACTGGTGAGTTTTAATATTTATAAAGTAAAAGCCAGTATACCTTTTGTATTTATGAATCACCAGCATATTTGAGGTTGTCTGGGCAATGCTGCTGGCACAAATAATCCAGTATTTTGTGGCCTTCGGCCGAAGCCACCCCCATAATAAAGTTCTTTAGCGTTTGCCGGTAAGTTTCTTGTAGGTTAAATTTTCCGGCCGGAAATAATTCCGAATCAAAAATAGTTTCTAATTGCCCGGTATACAGGCGCGCAGTAATATCGGCATCTACATCCGGACGATATAAGCCCGCTGAAATTCCTTGAGCTAAATTGGCTTTAAGATGCTGAATAATGTGTTGTTGCTTGTACGACTGCCATATTAGATAAGCCTGATTATGATATTTTTTTAAATCATAAAAAAAAGAAGTATGAAATTGGAGTAACTTCTTGATGATGTTATTTAATTCCAGGCAAAATTCTTCAATGGCATTGGAATTACTGGGGGTACATTCAATTTTTATTTCGTTTAGGTAGGTAGTCAACGCTTCTTCTACCAATTGATCTTTGTTTTCGAACCACCTGTAAATAGTTTTTTTAGACATGCCCAGGTTTAGGGCAATATCATCCATAGAAATAGTTTTGATACCGTATTTTTTAAAAAGCTCAAAAGCTTGCTTTAATATGCGCTCCTTCACCACTGTGTTTGTGTCCATGCTGCTTTAAAACTTTTTTATTAGTTGAGTTGCCAAGGTTAGAACTAAAAAAACGGGTGCCAATCCTGATAGATTATTGCACCCGTTTTTAGTTCCGGAATGGCTTAATAACTATGGGCCATTTTTTGTTCTTCCAGCATAGCAGTTTCGTGCTCCAGTTCTTCCATGGTTTTCTCTTCTAGCTCAATTTTGGTGCTCTTATCTAAACCAAACTTGGCCAATACGCGGTCGAAGAGGTAATAAATAATAGGCACTACAATCAGGGTTAAGAACATAGAAGAACTTAAACCACCAATCAAGGCCCAGGCCAAACCATTTTTAGAAGCAGCTACGGCCCCACCGGCTAATGCAATCGGCAACATACCAATCACCATCGCCAGCGTGGTCATCAAAATCGGACGGAAACGAATCCGGATGGCTTCTACTAAGGCATCTTTAACGTAAACACCTTCCGATTTCAACTTGTTCGTAAAGTCAACCACCATAATCGCGTTCTTCGCTACCAGACCAATCATCATAATAATACCCAGGATAGAGAAGATACTCAGGGTTTCGGATGACAAAGCCAAAGCTAATAAGGCCCCGATAATCGCCAGCGGAATAGAGAACAATACCACAAACGGATACACATAACTGTCGTACAAGCCCACCATAATCAGGTACATGAAAATAATAGAGGCTAATAAAGCAACTCCCAATGTACCAAAACCTTCGGACTGGTTTTTCAGGTTACCTTCGTACGTAATACCTACGCCCTGCGGCATTTTAATAGCCGCCAACCGCTGCTGAATCTCGGCACCTACCGAACCAGACGGACGACCCACTACCTGCGAATTTACGTTAACGGAAGTTACCCGGTTGGTACGCTCTAGTTTAGATGGGCCCGATGATTGTTTAATATCAGCAAACTGTCCTAAACGAATGGTTTGTCCGGTATTATTTACGAATGATAAATTCGCAATATCCGTTACGTTACGGCGGTCGAATTCATCTAAGCGGATGTTAATATCGTAGTTGTTGGTTCCTTCGCGGTATTCGGCATCGGTGTTACCACTAAAAGCAATCTGCATACCGGCACCCACGCTTTCCAGGGTTAAGCCCAGGCTCGCCATTTTGTCGCGGTCTACCTGCACTTCAATTTCGGGGTTACCACCTTCTACCGAAGTTTCTACGTCGGAAGTACCCGGCACCTGCACTACTTCGTTCATTACGCGTTGGGAGAAAGAAAGTAAAGTATCGAGGTTCGGACCAGACAATACAATCTGGATAGGTGCTTGCGCACTACCCACCATACCAACCGGAACCGGCGTAACTTTAACCCCGGTAATCAGACCTTCGACTTCGGCCTTTACTAATCGGCTAAACTTCTCGGTGCTGAAATCACGTTTTTCTACCGGCACCAAAGCCACAAACACCTCCGACTCATAAGCCGTACCCTGGCCTTGCTGCGAGGCAGCAGTAGCACCTACCGTAGTAAATACCCGGGTTACTTCAGGATATTTTCCTAAGTATTTTTCAAACTGCATCGTAGCCTGATTGGTTTGTTCAACCGTGGCATTTTTAGGTAATTCTAACTGGAAGTTAACCTCACCGCGGTCACCGTTACCAATAAATTCACTACCAATAAATCCGCCTGGTATCAGCATTACCGAACCAATAAAAGCCGCTACAGTTAATACTATTACTATAATTTTATGATTAAAAGACCATTTCAGCGTTGCTGTAAATCCATCGATTACACGGTCTAAGAAGCGCTCAAAAGCCAGAATAAAACGGCCAAATAAGTTCTTGTCTGATACGTGCTCTAACTTAGAAAAACGGCTGGCCAATAACGGAATTAAAGTAAAGGCTACGAACAAACTGATTAAGGTTGCAACGGCTACCACCACGGCAAACTGCCGCAAAATATCCGAAACCAGACCAGTTGAAAGCGCTAGCGGCACAAACACTACTACAATTACCAAAGTAATAGAAGTTACGGTAGCACTAATTTCCCGGATACCATCGTAGGCCGCCTGCGCCGGTTTTTTACCCATTTCCATGTGGCGGTAAATATTTTCAATTACCACAATGGCATCATCCACCAAGATACCTACTACCAGCGAAATCGCCATCAAGGACATCAGGTTAAGGGAGAAACCAAATAAATAAATGGCAATAAAGGTAGCCACCAACGAGGCCGGAATAGACACCATTACAATAATCGCGTTCCGTAAACTGTGCAGGAACAACAACATTACCACGGCTACTAATATTACCGCCAGGAACAAATCGTGCATAACGGAATCGGCAGCCTCTAGCGTAAAGATGGAAGTATCGTTGGCAATATTAAATTTCAGGCCAACATTCGCATAAGTTTTTTCCAGTTGAGTTAATGTAGCGCGGGTTTGCTCACTTACTTCCACGGCGTTGGCATCCGATTGCTTCTGAATGGTAATACCTACCGAAGGTTTCGAATTTACCCGGTTTAATACGTCAATATCTTTTTGCGAATCCTGCACCTCGGCTAAATCGCTTAAGCGCACAACGCCCCGGTTATCCTGACGAACCACCAGGTTTTGCAATTGGTTTAAAGACTGGAATTTACCAGCCAGACGAATTTGGGTTTGGCCATTCGCATCTTTTATTTCGCCGGTCGGGAAGTCTAAGTTAGAAGTACGGATAGCTTGCATTACCTGCAGCGCCGAAATACCATATGCTTCCAGCTTATTGGCGTTCATGTTAACTTTAATCTCACGTTCCTGACCACCTAGTACTTTAATCTGGGCAACACCTTGCGCCCGCGATAACTGCGGTTTAATCTGCTTATCAATCAAATCAAAGAATTCGGTAGCGGGCATGTTGGCCGTAGCACCCAGGTTCATGATAGGTAAATCGTCAAAGTCGAATTTTCCCAAGGCAGGGGCATCGGCATCTTCGGGCAAACGGGCCAGCATGGCGTTTACTTTCCGCTGCGCATCCTGTAAACTTAAGTCTACGTTGGTACCTTGTTTTAAATTAACAACAATAATTGAGAAGCTTTCCTGCGACGTACTTTTAATATTGTCTACGTTTTCCAGGGAAGAAATCGCATCTTCAATTTCCTTTGTTACTGAGTTCTCCACCTCAGAAGGCGAAGCACCCGGATACAAGGTCGTAATGGTAAGCACCGGGGGGCTGAACTTAGGCAGCAACTCGTAGTTTAACGAGTTGTAAGACACTACCCCCAGTAAGGTTAGAACGGTAAACACTACCACCACCAGGGTAGACCGTTGTATAGATACTTTTGTAATATTCATCTTGTTTTATTTCTCTTGATATTGGGTTTAAAACCCAGCTTACAGAATACTCACTTTTAAGCCATCGCGCAGGTTAATCTGGCCGCTTTGTACAACCTTTTCGCCGGCGGTTAAGCCTTCCAGAACTTCAACTTTATCCTGGGTAATTTTTCCGATTTTAATTTTCTTCAGTTTGGCTACGTTATTTTCAACCACATAAACGGCCGGGTCTTGTACGCTACCCACTAAAGCTGCACGGGCTAATAAAAGGGCATCGCGGGAATCGGCAATATCGAAAGAAGCGGTACCGTACATACCAGCGCGCAGGCTGTTATTAGCCGGGTTTTTCACTTCAATTTCCACGTCGTATTTCAAAGAATTATCGGCTTGGGCAGCAATAGCGGTTACGGTACCTTGTACTTCGCCGGCTCCCGCATTGGCTTTCACGTTTACTTTATCACCTTTTTTAATCAGCAATACCTGGGCTTCGTCTACTTTTACATTCAGCTTCAGGCGGTCTACGTTTACAATATCGTACAGCTTGGTAGCCATACCCAGGTAAGAACCTACTTCCACGTATATTTCATTAATCTCACCGTTAATAGGCGAGGTAATGCGGGTTTTGTTTACGCGTTGTTTAGCCGCTACTAACTGGGCTTGCGTGACTTTTACATTTAAGCGGGCATCTTCTAACTGCCGTTTGGTAATGGCTTCGCCGGCGGCTAAATTCTCGAACCGGCCTAAGTCGCGCTGTGCTTTCTCGAAATTGGCTTGCGCCGTAGCTAAATCGGCACTCATGGTATTGGCTTCTACCTGCAACAACAATTCGCCGGCTCTTACGCGGTCGCCTTTGCGTTTTAGCACGCGTTGCACCTGGCCCGAAGTCTCTGACATTAGAGCCAAAGTCTGGATAGGTTCGAAATTACCTTGGGCAATAAAAGAACGGTCTAGTTTATCAATTGCGGGCTGCGTTACCTGCACCGATATAGCTTCGCTTTTTATCTCGGCTACAGCAGCTTCGGCGGCCATTTCTTTTTTATTATTTACCAGCGTGTAAGCTCCAAATCCGATAATGGCTACAGCAATGATGATATAAATAATCTTTTTCATTTTGAGTTTTATACTACTTTATTAATGTTCTTAAATTTCCTTTTGCTTGTAAATAAGTTAGCTGGGCTAACTGGTATTTTAATCTTTCATTGTTTAGGTTGGTTTGGGCTTCGCGTAAGCTAACTTCGGTATCTAGTAACTCAGTCAGCGGCGATAAACCTTCTTTGTACAATTCATTGGTATTGCGGTAAACTTCCTGTGCCAGTTCCACATTGCGTTCCTGAGCCCGAATAGACGATAAGCTGGTTTTCATTTGGGTATTGGCATTCAGCAGTTCCATTTGGGTATTGCGGGTTAGTAACTGAATATCCTGGTCTACTTTATCTACTTCTATCTGGGCCTGACGCATCTGGTTGCGGCGCTGGAAGCCATCGAAAATGGGAATATTTAAACGGATTCCCAGGGTAACGGCTTTAAACCAAGGCTGGCTGTTATCAAAAAAGTTAAACTCGTTGCGTTGCGCGTTGGTGCTGAAATTGCCAAAGCCCGATAACGATGGGTAGTACCGCGACTGAATATTCTTTACATTTAATTTATATAGCGATTTCTGCGTAGTCAGCAATTTAAAGTCAATGCGGTCGGCTAAAATAGCGTTGGCATCGTCCTGTACCGGTACTGCTTCATCCAGTACGTTAGCCGAGTCCGCCAGCTGAATATCCTGGTTCATGGGCAATCCCATGAAAAATTTCAGGGCATTCTTCTGTTGATCATAAGCAGCCGTAAGCGTCTGGCGCTGATTTTCCAGGTTGGTTTTGCTAACCGTAACCCGGTTTACCTGTACTTTGGTAGCTACATCGTTTTTGTATTGCAGGGTTAATATTTTTTCCAGTTGTTCCAGCCGTTTAGTGTTGGCATCAATGGTATTAAACTGCTCTTTTGTTTGCAGCATCTGCAAATACGCCGAGCCCACGTTGTAAATAATTTGCTCTTCGCTTAACTGCTTGCGCAAAGCATACAACTCGCGGGTAGTATTGGCTGCTTCCAGGCCCACAAAAAAAGATTTACTAAAAAGTAATTGCTGCAGTTCCAGGCCACCCGAAACATTGTATTTAGTACCAAACTGCACCGGAATAAGCGTACCCGGCTGGCCGGCTAATTCGCCGGGTAATAATTGGGTAGCCAAAGCCGGAAAAGTATTTAACTGACCAGTTCCGCTTACCTGGGGCAAGCCAGAACCTTTCGTTTCCTTTATTTTATATTCAGCGCTTTGCTCGTCCAGAGCCGCTTTTTTAATATTCTCGTTGTTAGACAGGGCAAACTTAATTGCTTCCTGTAAGGTAAGTTGGCCGGCTGGCGGCACGTTTTGCGAAAAGGCCGGCCAAAAAGAAAGAAGCGTTAAGGCCAGCAACAAAAGTTTTTTGTTCACGGTAATTATTAATGGTTTAGTTATTTATGATAAGTTCAGAATTAAAAGAACTAAAAAGAGAAAAAATATTAGGATTTTCGAGTTTTTTCCTGATCCCATTGCTGCAATAAAAGAGGCAATTGCTGGAAAACATAGTCCAGGAAATCTGCTAATTCTTTAATGCGTTCATTGTATTCTGGGGTTTCTTTGGTGCGTAATGCCAGTACTTCTCGCATAAGCGAATTAAAACCAGCCATAACTTCAATTTTATGTTTAAATTCTTCGCGCCAGTTAGATACTTTTAACCGAAAATAGCGTCTTCTGTCTCCAGAAAAGGTTATATATTCGATGCGTTGCATTTGCAGCAACAGGTTAATGCCATTACTAGTAGCACTTTTACTTATTTGTAGGGCTTCAGTTATTTCGTCGAAAGTAAGATGTGGGTTATCTGAGACGTACAAAAGACCAAGAATACGCCCTGCCACAGGTTGTAAACCCTCGCTTTCATAACTGATGCCAATTTTCTCGATTAATGTTTTTTGCTTATCCGTCAACACTAATTTGGGCTTACAACTAAAAATCATCTTTCTTGCTTATTGTATTTCCCTTCTTTAACGCTGCAAAGGTAATATAGAGTTCATTAAGTTCATAATTTTATGAACTAAAAAAATAATAAATCTTTGTGTAGAAGGTAACTAAAAGTATATCAGGTTTTTATCTGGAATTTAAGGGGGATATATTTACTTAATAGGTATAAATTACCTGCAAGTAAATGCCTATTTGGTTGGTTGCAAAATAATTTATTTATTGCTTCAGCTACTAGAAACCCATATTTTAAGGCTGAGAAATTCACCTGAAAAATATTGTTTACGTGGGTATAACTAAAAACCAGAAGAGACACATTCTAAAATGTGCCTCTTCTGGTTTATAGCAAAGCAGCCGAATTAATCTGGCAGCAGTTTATTCATCTTCGCGGTTAACGGTATTAATATCGAAAGCCGGCACGCACACCGACCAATATTCTGTTTCTTCGTCGAAAGGGTTAGAATATTTTACGCGGGCTCCGCTTTTAACCAGTAAGGTCTCGCCGGCTTGCAATATTATTTCTTCGCCGTCTACTTCGGCCATTTTCCGGCCCCGGATTACAATGGTTATTTCGTCGAACTCTGGTTGCTGGTGTGGCTCCGACCAATGCGGTGGGGCTATCATGTGGGCAATGCTATAGGCTGGGGTGCGGGTAGTGGCTAAACCCAAGTGCTCTTCTATTAATTTGCCATCGGTGGTGGGTACCCGAAACGGTTTAACTTGTTTAAAGTATTTTTTATCTGTCATGTTTTTACAAGGGTATAAGCAAAAAACAAATTATTCTGGGCAGGCGCCTTTGGTAAAAGAAATTACTCCGGCATTTTCGGCCAGGCACGCATTGCTGTAAGTTTGGTTGTTGCAACCGCAAACCGGGTCGTACTGCATGGTGCATAAAGCCTCGGAATTAATTTTTGCCGGATCTATACACAAGGGTTGGGCCGCTTTACAGGTTATTAGCAACAGACTTAAGCAGCCATATAAATAATGCTTCATGCCCCAATTATTACAGTTTTTTTTACCAGATGCAAAAGGTATTTTCTAAAGGCTGTGCATTTAACTAAATATTGCGGTATTATGTTTAGCTAAATAGTAAGGTAAGAGCTAATTATAATTAAATAATTTTTAATAGTATTTCTTATAAGAAAGCAGCCCTTTTACTAATTTTTTCTTTTCTGCTTAAGTAAGCCGCCTTGGTAATTATTAAATGCTTAGGCCGTGCCATAAGGTTAAATATTTAAAAGCACTAGCCTTAACTAGCTAAGATTTTCCGGTAGCAAAGATTCAGATATATATATAATTTAGGTAACTAACTTAACTATTACTACCTGCCTTCGTATAAAAAAATTATTGCAGTGGCCTAAATATGAATGCCTTTCTTTTATTAGAAGCGTATTTACAGGCAAACGCATACATCGTAATGAATTTAACCTTTAAAGAAGAAACAAATGTTAGGTAATGTAAACGACAACAATGGCAAAGTTTTGTTGGCTTTGCTGGCAGGCGCAAGTGCTGGTATTATAGCGGGTTTACTAATGGCTCCCGAAGCAGGTAAAGGTACCCGCGACAGCATTAAGCGTAAAGCGCAGGACTGGACCGATGAACTGGACCAAGTAGCTCGGAAGTATATGCGCAAGCTGGAAGACTTAAATATTACCGGCACCGGCAGCAGTTTAAAAATGCAAGGCTCCTGGGATGAAGTTAAGGGCCGTTTAAGAAGCCAGTACGGCGACTTAACCGATGAAGACTTAACTTATACAGAAGGCCAGGCCGACCAGTTAGTGGGCCGTTTAGAAACGAAGCTGGGTAAAACAAAAGCCGAAATCAGACGCTTAATATCCGAAATTTAAGGCAATATTTTCTGTTAGAGATATAACTGCAATTTAGTTATGATATTATCTAAAGCTTTTTACCTTTGCAACCAAAGCTATAAGTTAAAGATATAGCTATAACTTAATGTAATTAATGCCGTTATATCTGCAAGCAGAAATTAACAGGCCTTTTTTAGGAAACCTTAAAAATTAAAACAAAATCTACAACTATGAAAGACAACAGCGGAAAAATTATTTTGGCATTATTAGCTGGTGCTAGTGCCGGTATTGTAGCAGGCTTATTAATGGCCCCCGACA
Organism: Adhaeribacter rhizoryzae; assembly: GCF_008629685.1. Taxonomy (GTDB): domain Bacteria; phylum Bacteroidota; class Bacteroidia; order Cytophagales; family Hymenobacteraceae; genus Adhaeribacter; species Adhaeribacter rhizoryzae. The sequence continues at coordinate 32,742 of NZ_VWSF01000006.1, forward strand.
GTGGCACAGTATCGAGAGATAATCTGAAGAAATATGCTGGTAAATTAAGCAAAGACCTGGAAAAAACTTTTCAGGAAAACATTAACAAATTAAGCAGTTTAGATACCGGGGCTTTATTAGGCAGCCTGGGCTTAGGTGGTAAAGCTGAAAACGGTGGCAGTGCAGCCGGAGGCGCTACTGGTGGTGGCAGTACTACCACTACTGGTTCAAACCCGAATGCATCTGGTAGTGTAGCCGGTGCTTCTGGTTCTGATGCCAGTGCAGGCGGCCCACCAAGAGGCGGCAGAGCAGCCGGCGGAACTAACCCAACGGGTGCCGGTCCGGAAGTTGGCGAAGATGCCTAGAATATTTTAGTTTAAAGCAAAAGCGCTTCCTGGTTTTACCAGGAAGCGCTTTTGTTTTCATAAAGGTGATATTTAAACTTTGCTGATTTGTATAAAGCTGCTGCAAAAATAAAACCTCACAGGTTTTAGGGCCTGTGAGGTTTACTAAAATATTGCCAGATATTAATTACAACTATTATTCTGGCCTTTCGGGTTTCATTTGCGGAAAGAACAGCACATCCTGAATAGAGTTGGAATTGGTCATGATCATGCTCAGGCGGTCGATGCCAATACCTAAACCGGCGGTAGGCGGCATGCCGTATTCTAAAGCCCGTAAAAAGTCTTCGTCCAACACCATGGCTTCGGTATCGCCGCGACGGCCCAGTTCCAGTTGCTCTTCAAAACGGGCGCGCTGGTCTATGGGATCATTTAATTCCGAGAAGGCGTTGCAAATTTCTTTGCCGTTACAGATTGCTTCAAACCGTTCAACCAAGCCTTCTTTACTGCGGTGGCGCTTGGCCAGCGGCGACATTTCTACCGGATAATCGGTAATAAATGTGGGCTGAATAAGGTGTGGCTCGCACATTTCACCGAATATTTCGTCAATAATTTTGCCTTTGCCAATTTTCGGATCGAGGCGGATGCCCAATTTTTCAGCGGTATTGCGCAGTTCAGGCTCGTCCATCTCCGAAATATCTATTTTGGTAAAATGCTCGATGGCTTCGAACATGGTAAAGCGTTTCCAGGGGCGGGCAAAGTTAATTTTGTTTTCGCCTACCTGCACTTCGGTGGTGCCGTGTAAATCCAAGGCCACTTTTTCTACCATTTCTTCTACCAAATCCATCATCCAGTAATAATCTTTGTAGGCTACGTATAGTTCTACCTGGGTAAATTCGGGGTTATGGAAACGGCTCATGCCTTCGTTCCGGAAATCTTTCGCAAACTCGTACACGCCGTCAAAGCCCCCTACAATCAGGCGCTTCAGGTACAGTTCGTTCGCAATCCGCAGGTACAAAGTCATGTCCAGGGTATTGTGGTGCGTTTTAAACGGCCGGGCTGCCGCGCCACCGTATAAAGGCTGCAGAATAGGCGTTTCAACTTCTAAATAACCTTTGGCATTTAAAAACTGGCGCATGGAGTTGGTTAGCTGGGTGCGCTTCATAAAAGTTTCGCGCACCTGCGGGTTTACCACCAAATCTACGTACCGCTGGCGGTAACGCATTTCGGGGTCGGTAAAGGCATCGTAGGTAGTTTTGTTGCCCTGCTCATCTACGGTTTCTTTTACAATAGGCAAGGGCCGCAACGATTTGGTTAATAATTTAAGCTCCGTAACGTGTACCGATATTTCGCCAACCTGGGTAACAAAAGCATAGCCGCGGATACCAATAAAATCGCCGATATCCAGCATTTTTTTAAATACCTCGTTGTACAAAGCTTTATCGTCGCTGGGGGCAATATCGTCGCGCGAAACGTATATTTGAATGCGTCCGGTGCTATCCATCAGCTCGGCAAACGAGGCCTTACCCATAATGCGGCGGCTCATGAGGCGCCCTGCCAGGTAAACATCCTGGTATTCACCAGATTCGGGTTTAAAATTTTCTTTTATGTCTTTGGCAAAGGCCGATACGGGAAACAACTCCGAAGGGTAGGGGTTAATGCCTTTACTCTGAAGTTGTTCGCGCTCGTGGCGCCTGCGTATTTCCTGTTCGCTTAATTGCATGCGGATTATTTTTTATTTCTTTTGAGAAGCGCAAATTTCATAAATATTTTGCCAGTAATCTAACTTTTCGCGTAACTTCTCTTAACCCGAACCATTATAGCCGAATTTTATTACCGCAGCATGTAATATATAAATGAAAGAAATTAACCAATATTTTACCTGCCGTGTGCCTAATATATACTGGCGTTTACGGAGGACGCCAATTAATGTGATTTATCTGATTAGCGTGATTTTAATTGCGTATTGCTGCGGTATTTTAATTAGTGAAGAAAAATAAACAGGCTAAATAACTGGTTTGTAAGGCTAAAAAACATTATATTAGATAGAAATATTTAAAATTATACCTTTTTCCGGCAGTTCACGTTTATTGTGTAAACACCCCTGGAATTTGGATGAAGTGCGAGGTAACGCTGGTTTTTGAAGAACATGATGGAACGCTTAAGTGGCTATTTAATATTATTACTTACGCCCACCATATAAGTGAGCCGCGGGTGCAAAAAATGTTGGAGCCTATGCTGAAAGAGTTTTTGCACGCAAAGAGTTACCAGCAGTTAATTAAACTGGCACAGCAGCAAATATCAGAAGAAGAATTGGTGCAAAAACACCTCCGGAATGGCCTGATAAAATTTAACAGCCCTTTGGTTAAAGTACGGGACGCTAAAATAAAGGCCATGTGTTACATGATAGTACAGGCCGGTGCTATGCAGGCCGCCGCCGAAGGGGAAGAAGTACCGGATTATATTTTAAATCTTTTTCAGGGCCACGAACATATCCTGAACAGCATAAAAGAAGCAGTAACCGAAGCGCTGGTACTATCCGGGGCTAAAGGCGTACAAATAGAAGAATTTAACAGTCAGTAAAAGTAGCTTTCCTTTTCTATACCACGACGAGAGAGACTAAGAGGCTATGAATATCATTGCATATTCGTAGTCTTTTTGTTTATAGGGGCTTTACAATTTGGGTAGCTTAGTACATTGGTTTTATTAAGAAGGAATTTTCGAACGTAACTATTCTTTCTCCTACTTTGAGTTTAAAATCTAAACTATCAACCACAATTCTTGTTAAGCCTCCGTCTAAGGCTGAAGGAGAATTTATCTTCCTGATAATATTCCTAAGCGTAATAATAATTTTATCTTCTGGATTCTGCCTGATTGCCATATCTAATTCGGATAATAAATTGGCCTTGACGGCTTCAAAATCTTTCATGGAATTACCCAAACTTCTTATCTCTGAGTAATGATCTATAATAAAGATTGGCTGTGAATTACCTGGCCACCTAAGTTTAATATATCGCTTTTAGCCTTTTCAAATTCGTCTGGATTAATAGATTTAATACCATCTTCAATCAGAAAAGTTTGAAATTCTAAAGCCAGTGCATCTTTAGCAGTATAGTAAACGCAATAATCGCCGGCTAAACCCATAATATACACCTGGCTTACTTGTTTGCCGCGCAGATAATCGGCCAGGGCCGTAGTTTTCCGGTGGCCATTATCGAAAAAGCCGCTGTAACTATCTATTTCGGAATCAGTTCCTTTCCGGAAAATAGCTTCTACTTTGTTTAGGTTCAGGACTTCGAAAAAGTTAGCGCCGGCGGTACCGTGCACACAATGGTCGGGCCACAACACTTGTTCCAGGCCATTTAAGTCTATTTTTTCGAATACTGTTTTACCCGCATGGTTAGAAGCAAAGCTCTTGTGGTGGGGCGGGTGCCAATCTTGGGTAGCCACCACCACATCAAAAAGCGGTTGCAACTGATTAGCCAGGGGCACTACTAAATCACCTTCGGGCACCGCCAAAGCGCCACCCGGAATAAAATCGTTTTGAATATCTATAAGCAATAAAGCTCTCATGCTCTTTTAAGGTAATATTTTGTGTTTCCAGGAAGAAAGTTGTGCTAAGTTACTTCTAAATTTAACCTATGTGGTAATCTATTTATTGCGCCTGATTATTATGCAGCAAAGCCTTTAGTTAGCGTTTGAATGAGCGGTTATACTGCAGGTAATTTTAGAACGGAAATAATAGTAAAAGGATTAGCCGGTAAGGCAAGAGTAGGCAGGCGTATAAAATAAAAAAGCATCGTTTTCTTAAGTGAAAACGATGCTTAGAACAATAGAAAGAAAATATATTTAAGCTGCTGTGCTTAACTGGTAAGATTTACCTTCGCCAAATATTGGTTCAATGGTATCTTGCAAGCGGGCAGTCACAAAGCTATTATGCAGGTGTACAGGCAGCTCTTCCACAATTCGCTGATATTTTTCCAGGCCAATAGCTTGCGCCACGTAGCTCTCATGTATGCCATTCAGATAACTTACAATATCTAACAACGATTCGTGGAATAATTTAAAGTCAATGTCGGCTTCTACAAACCGGTCAATTTCTTTGTGGCTCGACGAGATACGTAAGCGGCTAAGTAAGTCGAATAAGGTCGTATAGCCCATCCGCCAGGTTATCTGACTCCAATGCTGGGTGTTCCACTTCTCTAATACTTTGCCTGTTTTGGGGCTTCGCAAAGCCGTTTGGCTATTGTTTTGCACCTGGTTCCGGATCGTCTGCGCCCGCAGCTTTCGTGTAGTGCGTAAGAACTGGCCAATCTGCGCCTGAGCATCTATTCCCTTTTCCGGAATTTGCAGCGTAGGTTTATAGCCGGCCAACGGTAACCGGTGCATTGTAAAATCAGGGTAAGGCCCGGCCGCATAATACCCAACCGCTCGCGGATAAGCATTGCGTACCACCAAGCGTCCTACTTCCCGGCTAATTAGTTCGGCACTATTGGTTTTAATATTCAGGGTATACAGAAAAGCCTGCAAACCGGCAAAAATGGTATAGTAAGCCTGCGGGAAAGTCCAGTGCAAAGCATGACGCAAATAATCTTCGCTGCCCAACTCTGCCGTAGCCCGCAAGGCATATTCGGTACTCCAACTAGTTAGCAATATTTTGCCGACAGCTTCCAAATCCTTTTCATCTAGGTTGGCGTGATGCTCCCGGAAGAAAGTAAGATTTTCTAAACTGTTGTCATCGGTATGCTGAATATGGTAATTAATTGCAAAGAAGTAATTCAGAAATACCTGAGCCGGAATAGACTTGCGCCAGGTTTCTTCTGGCTTTATTTGCTCTTGGGCAAAGAGCGGAATTACGTTTTCGTTTGTCACCTTTTTCATATTAAAGAAACAAAATATAGGTAGGGTTTAGTTGCAAATATATTTAGTATTTCGTACTAAAAATAAAAATAAATAGGCTGTAAAACAACATTTTAAGCATAATAATTATATGCTAATATTTTTAGTATTAAGAAATTTGGTGTTCTTCTAAGCGCGTATTTACGCTATTTCTGGCTGTATAAGAAGGGGAAATATTACAAATCGGGTTAGGTACCTATTAAAAAACCAAAAATTTTAGCTTAGCTACGTTTATTTAATTATAGCTACTTTGTGCAGAAATAATGTTAATAAGATATAATGCAATAATTACTGCTGGGTTGTAAGGGTTTGTGCTAAAACTTATTATTGGTAAATTTAAAATTATCTTTTCTTGTAGTATGTGTTTTAATGTGCTTATTTAGTGGTAAATAGTTGTAAAATATTGCTGATGGTTATTTATGGTAAAGAAAAAATATTTAAAAAATTATAATTTAATTGTGTAAATATGATTAATATTGCAGTACTTTAATTATTGAAAAATTAATATAGAGCGCATGCGCATTTTTACTCTACTTTCTTTACTTGTATTATCTTCTTTAACCAGCTTGCGCGCGCAGGAAATACCGGTTATTAAAATCAGAACTATAATACCGCAGCAATACCAGCACAATTTTGTTTTTTTTAATCCGGCATTTGCCGGCTCCGAGAATAAACGGGAAATTGGCATTACCGGACACAAATTATCGATGCAGGAGCCGGGTGGACCAACTAATGCTTTGGTTTATTATCATGCGCCATCGGGCGCCCGCGAATTGCAGACTGGTATTGGTGTAGTAGCTTCTTTAGAAAAGTTTAATCCTTATACCCGCGGCAGATTTGGGTTTGTTTATGCCCGTGGTTTACAGCTTACCAAAAATTTGAGGGTAGCGGGTGGCGTGCAGGTTAATGGCAAATTTTTGAATATTAGTTATGAAGATTATCGCCGTTTAGATCCAAATGGGCAGAACTTAACTTCCGACGATAGTGATGTATGGCCGGATTTAGATGCCGGAATCTGGATTAATGCCCATCCTTTTTTTCTGGGTGGTTCTATTATGAACCTGATGAGCCGGACGTTTGAATTTAAGGGTGATGCTTCGCGTCAGGAAATGCGGGAAGCGCTGATTACGGGCGGTTTTAAGATTCGGTTTGGCGAGCATTTTAATTTAACGCCTTCGGTGTTGATGCAAAAAGGCCTGGATGCTGCTGATAAATCGGAATTAACTTATAATGCTACGGCGGTGCTGAAGTTTTTAGTTTTGGGCGCTTCTTACCGCGGCGAACATAATACCCAAATGCCCTGGTCTTTTAACGGCGGCTTAAATTTCGGCGAAAAGGTATACTTAGTATTAGCCGCCTCTGTGCCCCAAAACACTTATAAGGAGTTCTATAAACACGAACTGGAAGCTAATTTGCGGGTGCGGTTTTAATTATTCCTAAAGGATGATCTTCAGTTATTTACTGCTTTTACGCAACAGCCAAAAATAAAAATTGGCGTAATCCTGGCCGGCTCATGCTGAGAATACAATATTCCGGCAGGAAATTATTTGGCTGCCTGCTGTATAGTTTCTTTCTGAATGACGAATGAGAACACCATGGCCTTCTAAATAATATGCGAGCAGATAGGGCTTAATATTATTTATTAAGCAGGACTTAAGACCGGTAATAATTAAGAAGGGTGCCCGCACTAAATATTAAGATTTTGTTTGGCGTTAACAGCACAATGAGTAAAGATTAGATTTAAGATAATTACACTTTAATTTTAGCGTTAAGTTTGGTGATTAAAACAAAAAAGCCATCTGTTTAAACAGATGGCTTTTTTGTTTCTAAGAAGCAGTTTCTTATAACTGGTCTTTTACAATGGCTACAGCTTCGTGCACGTAAATATCTTTCTGAATATTCTTTGCAAACTTGTTATACCGGCCAACCTTAATGGTGTCGGATTTAGCTGTAGCTAAGTCGGTGGCCAGCGCCGAGGTTTTCAGGCTTGGCATTGATTTTTCTAAACTTTCGTAACGCTTGGTTTCTTCCCGGTTCTTTTTCAAATCGGCCCGGAAAGTAGCTAATTTTAAAGATTGCGAAGAAGCTTCAATGCGTTTTTTCATCCGTTCGGCCTGCTGGGTAACTTGCTTAAAGCTTTGGTTTGTAGCCAGGCGTTGTTGGCTTTTTGCTTTCAGCGATTGCATATTCCAGTTAGGCGTCCAGGGTTTAAAACGAGCTGGTTTAATTTCATCCCAAGGCAACGGATAATCCTGGTCTTTTTCGCCTTGCTCTAAATAGCTGTAAAAATCGGGCAAGGTAATATCCGGCGTAACACCGCGTAACTGGGTGGCGCCGCCATTAATGCGGTAAAACTTCTGGGTGGTAAGTTTAAGCGAACCAAATGGTTTTAAAGCGCTGTACGGGCCACCTTGTAAAGCCTGATCCAAGTCGAATACCTGTTGTACGGTGCCTTTGCCATAAGTGGGGCTACCTACAATTACCGCGCGGTTATAATCCTGCAAAGCAGCAGCTACAATTTCGGAGGCCGAAGCACTAAAGGAGTTTACCATTACAACCAATGGGCCATCGAACTGCACGGCCGGATCTTTATCTTCCAGAACCTGCGGCTGCGAACCACTGGTTTCTACCTGAACAATCGGGCCCTGCGGAATAAATAATCCCGACATTTCTACGGCATCAGATAAGGAACCGCCACCATTGGTACGTAAATCCAGGATAATACCTTTGGCACCTTCGCGTTTTAGTTTCTCTACTTCTTTGCGTACGTCCTCGCCACTGTTGCGGCCACCAGAGCGTTTAAAGTCGGCGTAAAACTTAGGTAACCGAATATAACCTACTTTGGCATCTTCGTTAATTAAGGCCGATTGCGCGTAAGTTTCTTCCAGAATTACTACTTCCCGGATAATCGGAACAATTTTTATAGTGCCGTCTGGTTTTTTAACGGTTAAACGTACTTCGGTGCCTTTTTTACCCCGAATCATTTTAATCGCATTATCCAGGCGCATACCTTCTACGCTTACCGGTTCCTGGTTGGCTTGAGCTACTTTTAATATAACGTCGCCGGCCTTTAATTCGCCCTGGCGGTAAGAAGCACTACCCGGTACAATTTCGGCTACTTTAATCTGTCCTTCGCGTTCCTGCAACGAAGCACCAATACCTTCTAACCGGCCGGTCATTTCAATATCGAAAGAAGCTTTATCTTCCGGCGCAAAATATTCGGTGTGCGGGTCGTAAGTGTTGGTAATGGCATTCATGTACAAAGAAAACTGGTCTTCTTTGGTTGCCTGGTTCTGACGACGGTAAAAATCATCGTAAGTTTTGGTTACTTTTTTGCGGGCTTCTTCTTCTAATTGGGCAAAGGTTTTGCCGGCCTCTTTAGCGTCGCCTCTTTCTTTAGCTTTTTCCTGAATATCCATCATTTCGGATAATTGCCCTAAAGTTTGATATTTCAGGTATTTGCGCCAGGCTTCTTTTAAAGCAGCTTTGTCTGTGGGCCGGGTAACTTTATCCGGGTCTGTTTCAATGGTTTCTTCTTTATCAAAGTCGAAAGGCTTAGCTAATATTTCTTTGTAATAAGCTTCGGTTTCTTTTACCCGGTCGGTGTATAATTTACTGGCTTGTTCAAAGAAATCGTGCGTGCCTAATTTTACCTGGTCGTCGATAGCCAGCTGGTGTTTTTTTAAGGCGGTTACGTCGGCTTCCGTTAAAAATTTCTTGTTCACGTCCAGCCGCTTCATGTAAAGATCAAAAACCTTTTTCGAGAAATTATCATCTACCTTCTCGGGCTGAAAATGCGCACTGTTCAGGCCTTGCATTACTACTTTTAATAACACCGTATTTTTATCGACCGTGCCGGTGGGCGTATCAATAGCAAACGGTGATTTGTGCAGCTTAAGCGAAGCCAAAACGCCTACAGCTAACAACACAGTTATATAAATTAATATTTTTGATCTATAGGAGAACATACTGTTAAAAAATTATAATTTGTGTTTAACTCTAATCAAAAGTAGTGCCTAATATTTAAACGGCATTTACCCAATAATGTACGGTAATTTTAGAAAGATGGGGGTATTTCCATCATTTTCTTATCGAATAAAATAAGTACTAATTTATAAGGCAAGCCCATAAATATAAATTTAGGTAATTGCCTGCAAATTAGCCTGGCGCAGCCGGTTACTCGTTTATTCCGGAGTAAGGTAGAAAAAAATATTTAGTTTATTTAGCTCCGGATTAGAATAACTTTATTTCGATAACTGGAACGGAATAGATATTGTTTTATTTTGAGTAATTGGTGTTCCGGAACGCTGGGCTGGTACCCAAACCGGACCCTCTTTTAGTAAGCGCAAAGCTTCGGCATTTAGTTCCGGCGTTAAGCCCCGCACCACCCGTAAATTACTCAGGCTGCTATCGGGGTTAACGGTAAAACTAAGTACAACTTCGCCTGATATGCCAAGTTGGCGGGCTTGTGCCGGATAGCGGCTATTTTGCTGCAAATATTGCTGGTAAGCGGGTAGGCCGTTCAGGGGCTGCGCCGGCGTTAGGGTGGTTTCGGTTACAGCAGGGTTAGGCGTGCTACCCGGAGCTGCTTTTTTTGCCTGATACCACACCATTAATGCTGCCAGTAAAACTAAAAACAAAATGGCCGTAGTTAGCCCCCAGTTTTTTAAGTGCTGCAGTATGGTATTGGGGTGCCGGTGCACGGCACGGCTTTTCAGGTGGTAATTTATTTCGAAAAGCTGGCGTTCGGTTTGGGCTTTTGTAGAGGTACTTAGGCCATCCAGCGCATCGGCACAAAGGTTACATTCAAGTAAATGGCGTTCTACTTCGTGCCTTTCTTCGGGCAATAATTCATTATGCAAATATTGGTACATAATATCCGCCGACAAATGTTTATCTGGTAAAGCCGATACTGATAATTTATTATTCATGGTGCTTTTGCAGGTAAATTTTTAAGTTTCGCTTGCCGTTCTGAATATAGCTCTTCACTTTATTTAAATCGTAACCCGTTAGCTCAGAAATTTCCTGATAGCATTTTTTATGCAGGTAAAAAAGCTCCACGCAACGGCGCTGTTCTTCCGGAATATGGTTGAGGCCTTCTGCTAATTGGTTTAACTGGTTTTCCTGGTGTAAAGCTGCTTCCGGCGATATTTCTTCGGCGGCAATTTCGAGTTCCGATAAATCTTGCCTGATTACTTTGCCGGCCCGGGTTTTACGGGCGCGCAAAACCATGAGGCAATAATTTTTGGCGGTTACATACAGCCAGCTTTCAAATTTTTGTACCGGTTGGTTTTGCAAGCCCTGCAATATTTTTTCGAATAACTGCATTACCGCGTCTTTGCTGTCTTCTTCGTCTTTCAGGTACTTCAGGCAAATACCATAAACCAGGTGCGTATAGCGTTGGTAAAGCTCCGCCGCAAAAGTTAGATCAGACGTAGCCCGGTACAAACGAATCAGTTCGTCGTCGGAATGATAAGATTGCGGTTTTTTACGGCGGTTAAACATATTTAATTAAGAGATGCAAAAAAGCTAAAATTCCATAATTAAATAAATTTTAGCGCCTTTTGTGGAATCTAAATTACCCGTGCATCCTCTAAGTAATGAAGCTTTTCTGCAGAGAATCCTTCCGCCTTATTTTTTATTCTTAAAATAAACGAACAATCATGAACACTGGATTCTTTTCTGTGGCCTCCCTGGACGATATTGTCTTTGAGGGCCGAAATAAAGCTTATGGCGCGTATGTACTCCGGCAGGAATATCCGTTACGGGTAGTAAAAGCCACCAGCATTTCGCTGTTAACCTTATTTTTATTTATTATGGGGTTAGTTTTGTGGGGGCAGCAAACGCAATTTACAACTGCTACAGAAAGTAGCAAAATAAAAGACAGAACCCTTACTTTAATGCCGGAACCAATATTGCCGAAACCACCAGCAGAGCCAATTGTGCCGGCGCCCGTAACGGCCCCGCCAACAGCAGCAACCAAAGCCTTCCGGGAAATTAAGATTGTATCGGACTTAACTCCCGTAACCGCTAATATTCCGGAACAAAACAGTTTTAGCCACGCCGAGCCAGGTTTAGTAACTACGGCCGGTGATTTACCCGGAACCATTACGACCGTTATTACGGATGAGCCCGGTACTGCAATAGGTACAGCTACCGAAAGCAGCAGTCCGTTTGAAGTGGTAGAAAAAATGCCGGAATTTCCGGATGGGTTAGCCGCTATGTATAAATTTATTGGCAAGCATTTGCGCTATCCCGCCGAAGCCCAAAGCCGTGGGCTAGAGGGTAATGTAATATTAACGTTTGTGGTGAGTGCCACCGGCCAAATATCAGATATTAAAATATTGCAGGATATTGGGGGCGGAGCCGGCGAAGAAGCAAAAAGGGTAGTAGGGTTAATGCCCCAATGGCGACCGGGTTTGCAGCACAACCGGGCAGTACCGGTAAGATTTACTTTGCCGGTCCGGTTCCGGATAAATTAAGGTTCTGTATAAAAGCAAAAGCCCGGTTTTAATAAAACCGGGCTTTTGCTTTTATATATTATTATGAATTAACGGTAAATGCTTTCGCCGTTGCTGTTCCGCCATTCATTTTCCAGGTAAGTAGCATCGTCATCGTTGCGAGGATGCACGCCCATAACAATGCCGCCTTCTTTTACGCCGTGTTCGTATTCTTTAGCGCGATCTTCGGGAATACCAGAGCCAACCAAAGCGCCCAGTAAACCACCAGTTAAGCCACCCGCACCGGCACCAGCTAAACCAGCCGCCAACGGACCAGCTACTACTAAACCTAAGCCCGGAATAGCTACGGAAGTACCAATAGCGGCTACCGCGCCCACAATAGCTCCTAAAGTACCGCCAATTGCTGAACCAGCGCCGGCACCTTCCAAAGCTTTATCGCCTAAATCAGTATTAGCGGTATCTTCACCAAAGTGTTTTTTCCGGGTATCATCCGACATAATTAAGTTAACATCGTCTTTGGTATAGCCTCGGCTATGTAACGAATTGTAAGCCCGTTCGGCACTTGAGCGATCCCGGAACATGCCGGTCATTATACGCGAAGAACCAGTGTGGCCTGACATGGAGCTGCCGGAACTCATACCGGAATCAGACATAGAACTGCCGGAATTTAGGTTACTGTCGTTGTCTAAACCGGCTCTGCTGCTACCCGATAGGTTATTTAAGGAAGAACCGGAAGTATTATTTAAATTATTGTTATTAGCGTTGTTTTGATTATCAAAATCGCGGCCTGAGTTAGCATTATTACCTGTGATATTTTCCATAGTTGTTAAGTTTTTAATTTTATATTGGTTTGCAATAAGTAACAGTTTTAAAACCGGTACCTAATTTAAACTAAACGATACGACCAGGAATTAGTTACAAATACGGGTAACCACAAGTAGCAACCTATTGGTTTTGGGCTTTAAAATTTTTTTAACGAAAAACAATATTTCTGCATCTTTTTGAAGATGTAGGCTATATTGAACCAATATTTTAAATATTAATAAAAGGCTTTAATTTAGTCTGCAGATTTTAGCTTAAATCTGACCATGACGGGTGTGCGGTATAAGCAAAGAGCCTTCCGTATTTTTACTTAGCCTTTGCTTTTTTGCGCCGGTTCATTTCTTTTTTTATCAGGTTAAATTCCCGGCTGCTTTGGCCGGCTATAGCGGTATTTTCATCGGCCCGCCGCAGTAAGTAAGGCATAACCGCTTCTACTGGTCCGTAGGGTACGTACTTGGCTACGTTGTAGCCGGCGTTTGCCAGGTTATAAGATAAATTATCGCTCATGCCATACAACTGCGCAAAATATACCCGGGTATCGTTCGGCGCAATATTATATTCAGCCATTAATTTTACCAGCAAATAACAACTTTCTTCGTTGTGGGTACCGGCGCAAAAAGCTATTCTATCTAAATGCTCCAGGCAAAAAACCATGGCATCGTTAAATAATTTATCGGTAGCGGCTTTGTTGGGGTTTATGGGGTTCGGATAACCTTTTTCCTGCGCTACCCGGGCTTCTTTTTCGAGGTAAGCACCCCGCACCAATTTAGCGCCCAGCATATAGCTGCCGGCTACGGCATCCTGGTAATCTTGCTGCAATACATCTAAGCGATCTTGCCGGTAAAGCTGGTACGTATTGTAAACAATTACCTGTTCCTGGTTATAGCGGGCCATCATGTCTATGGCTAAGCGGTCAATGGTTTCCTGAAACCAGCTCTCTTCGGCATCAATAAAAATCCGGACCTGATAACGATGCGCTCTTTCGCAAATAGTGTTTACCCGGTTGTAAGCCCGTTGAAAAGCTTGTTCTTCGGCCGGCGTTAAAGCTTCCTTACCCTGTACTTTCTTCAGGAGGGTGCCATCGCCGATGCCGGTAACTTTAAAAACCGAAAACGGAATATTTTGGGAGCGATGCGCCTTCTCAATGGTAGCCAGAATTTCTTTGTAAGTCGCATCAAAGCTGTTTTCGTCGTTTTCGCCTTCTACCGAATAATCCAGGATGGTGCCAATATTGCCTTCGGCCAGTTTCTGAATGGCTTCGTTGCACTCCAGCAAATTTTCGCCGCCGCAAAAATGGCTGAAAATGGTAGGCTTAATTAAAAATTTAACCGGTAAGTTCCACCGGAAAGCCTTACTTACCAGTTTGCCACCCGTTTTCACCAGAAAATTATTGTTCATGGTGGCGAAAAGCGTATACATTTTAAAAAGTTCTGCGTCCGATTTAGAAGCAAAGGCAATAGCGGTATTATCAAAAGAAACTGGATTAGCCGGATTCATGAAGTATATATGGTTGAATGCCTAAGCAATATTTTGCAAATTTAACCGCCAATTAAGGTAAAGTAATACTTAAATGGCATGTATCTTTTTGTTTAACTTAAACCTGCCCAGGCTACAAGATGTTTCAAAACCCCAAACGATTAATATTTGCGTAGCGTTTATTTTAGTATTTACTTTGAGCACACTAAAGCAAAGCTGATTTTGTTCGAAAATATTCATATTGGGAAAGATTCTTTAACAGAACTAGGCGAATTTTTAAAGAACCGGGCTTTTGATAAAATTGTGGTTCTGACCGATGAGAATACCTACAACCACTGTTACCCCCACGTAGAACCAATTTTACCGCCGCACCATTTAATAAAAGTTAAAAGCGGCGAAATTCATAAGAACCTGCAAACCTGCGAGCAAATTTGGGAAGAACTAACCGAACAGCAATTAAGCCGCTGGTCGGTGCTGGTAAATTTGGGCGGAGGCGTTATTGGCGATATGGGCGGTTTCTGCGCCGGCGTGTTTAAACGCGGTATTTATTTTGTACAGGTGCCCACCACGTTGCTGTCGCAGGTAGATGCCAGCGTGGGCGGCAAAACCGGCGTCGATTTTCGGGGCTTTAAAAATCATTTGGGGGTTTTTCAGGAGCCGCTTAAAGTATTTATTTACCCGGATTTTCTGCAAACGTTGCCCTTAGCCGAACTAAAATCGGGCTACGCCGAAATTATTAAGCACTGGCTCATCCGGAAAAAAGAATCTTTCGAAACCCAGAAAAATATTGGTTTGCTGACCGAGGATTGGACCGGTTTAATTACCGAATCTGTAGGAATAAAAGCCGAAGTAGTAGCCGCCGACCCTTTGGAAAGAGGGCTTCGTAAAATATTAAACTTTGGGCATACGGTGGGGCACGCCCTGGAAACTTACCGGCTGGAAAAACCCGGACAAGCTTTACTCCACGGCGAAGCCATTGCGGTGGGTATAATTTGCGAAAGCTACCTCTCGCAACAACGCGGGTTGTTAACTTCGGAAGAGGTAACTCAAATCGAATTATTTATTACCTCGATTTACGAAAAAGTAGAAATAACCGCCGACAGTGTACCGGCTATTGCGGCTCTGGCTTTGCAGGATAAAAAAAATACCGGTTCAGTTATTAAATGTACGCTGCTGCAGGGCATTGGTAACGCGGTTTACGACCAGGTTATTACGTTAGCAGATATTCAGGATTCTCTTAATTATTACCGTTCTTTATGAGTGCTACAGGTTCATCCTTATTATATATATACCATCCTACGCAAATTTTAGCTGGTACTGTAACGTTACCGGCTTCTAAAAGCGAAAGCAACCGGGCTTTAATTATTGAAGCTTTATCCGGAGCCGGTTCTAAACTAGATAATCTATCGGAAGCAAACGATACGCGGGTAATTACCCGGCTATTGCAAGAAACCGCCACTGAATTAAACGCCGAAGATGCTGGCACCGTGATGCGTTTTATGACGGCCTACCTGGCGGTAACTGGCCAGCAAAAAACCATAACCGGCACTCCCCGCATGCTGCAACGGCCCATTGGCGTGCTGGTAGATGCCTTACGGGAACTGGGTGCCCAAATAGATTATTTAGGGCAGGAGGGATACCCGCCATTGGCTTTCCGGGGCATTGATCGCAACCACAACTACCCGGCTACCTTACAAGTGCGCGGCGATATTAGCAGCCAATATATTTCGGCATTGCTTATGGTAGCGCCTTTGTTTCCGAACGGCCTGACGCTGGAACTAACCGGTAAAGTTGGTTCCCGGCCCTACATTCAGATGACGCTGGCCCTCATGAAGCATTTTGGCGTGGAAGGTCATTTTGAAGGTAATATTGTGCACGTACCGCCTCAAATGTATCAGCCCGCGCACTATATTATTGAATCGGATTGGTCGGGTGCGAGTTACTGGTACAGTATGGTGGCCTTGGCGAAAGAAGCAACAGTAGAGTTAAAAGGGTTGCGCCGAAATTCGTTTCAGGGCGACAGTGCCATTGCTACTATTATGCAAAATATTGGGGTAGAAACTACTTATAACGAAGGTAGCGTAACGTTAACCAAAACCGCCAGAACCCGCGTGTTTTCCTATGATTTTTCGGATTGCCCCGATTTGGCCCAAACCATTGCGGTAGTGTGTGCTGCCAAAGGCATTGCGGCCGAAATGAGTGGCTTAGAAAGTTTACGCATTAAAGAAACCGACCGGATTGCTGCCCTGCAACAGGAGCTGCGCCAAATTGGCGGTGACCTGGAAGATATTGGCAATGGCGTTTTCCGGGTAAAACCGGCCGTTGCTTTTACTTCGGTACCGGAGTTCCAAACCTACGAAGATCACCGGATGGCGATGGCCTTTGCGCCATTGGCTTTGCTTTCTAAAGTTGCCATACACGAGCCACACGTAGTCCGGAAATCTTACCCGCGCTTTTGGCAGGATTTAGAAAGTATGGGGTTTGCCTTAGAAGCTTCTAACTAAGCTAATTAAGTAAACTTGCTTCTAATTCTTTTCTTAAATATTGCAGGAACGGCGGTGTTTGTTGCAAACGGCTGCCGTACCAGCTAAAAAGCTCCCCGTCAACTAACGTTACCAATGCTTGGGGCAATATTTCCTGAATTTCCCGCAGGTGTTTTTCTTTAAAAGGGTAAGGCTCTGATGATAAAAAAACAACTTTGGGTGAGGCGCTTTGCAGGTCGTCGGGTGTTATAATGGGGTAGCGGTTTAAACTGCCAAATATATTCTGGAAGCCAGCCGCAGCCATCATCTCGTGAATAAAAGTATTGTGCCCAACGCTCATGTAAGGATTTCTCCAAATGAAATAGGCGGCTGGAATAAAAGGCCCCGGTTTTAATTGGGCAAAACCCTCCTTAATATTCTGGATTATTTTTGCGGCCGCTTCGCTGGTTTCGGTTAATAGCGCAATATTCTCCATCATGGCCAGCGCATCGGCTAACATAAAAATATCGCTCACCCAAACCGGGTAATCCTGCGCCAGCGCCTGAATACCTTCTGGGTAATTTTCTTCTTTATTGCCAATAATTAAATCGGGCTTTAAATCCCGAATAATTTCGAAGTTAAAGTTTTTGGTACCCCCAATTTTTACTTTTTCTTTTACCAGGTTAGCCGGATGCACGCAAAACTTGGTCACTCCAACAATTTTATCGGCTAAGCCCAAATCAAATAACAATTCGGTTTGGGATGGTACCAGCGAAATAATTCGTTGCGGAGCCTTTGCCAGTAATATTTGCCGCGATAATTGGTCGGTAAAAGTTTGCGGATACGCCATGTAAATAAATGCCGGATTTTTTATAAAGGTAAATATAAATGATTAGTCCGCGAAGGCAGAGAAGCCGTGGAAATAAAAAACGCTTCCGGTTTAAAACCAGGAAGCGTTAGTAAGGAGTGTAGGTTGTGTGTGTGTGTTATTTGAAGTATCGAAAATCGTGACCGGATTCTAGTTGCACTAAAAATTCGTAAATCAGCTTCGATACATTGTCTACATCTTCTTTATGCACGGTTTCTACGGTGGTGTGCATATATTTTAACGGTAACGAAATAAGGGCCGCAGCTACGCCTTCGTGCGAGTAAGCAAAGGCATCGGTGTCGGTGCCGGTGGCACGGGAAGCCGATGCCCGCTGGAACGGGATTTCTTTTTCCTGGGCCACCCGGATAATCATATCGCGTACATTATTCTGTACCGCCGGCCCGTAAGTAATAACCGGACCTTTGCCACAATGAATGTCGCCGCTGGTTTTTTTCTCGTACATGGGTGCCTGGGTGTCGTGGGTTACATCGGTAATAATAGCCACATTTGGTTTAATGCGGTGGGCAATCATTTCGGCGCCCCGTAATCCAATTTCTTCCTGCACGGCGTTTACGATGTATAAACCAAAGGGAAGTTTTTTCTTGTTTTCGTGCAGCATCCGGGCTACTTCGGCAATCATATAACCACCCACGCGGTTATCGAGCGCCCGGCCTACGAGATATTTTTCGTTCATTACCGTTAACTCATCGTCGAAGGTAATAACCGAGCCCACGTGTATACCCATCTCTTCTACTTCCTGGCGCGAAGAAGCGCCGCAGTCCAGGAATATGGTTTCAATAGTGGGTGCTTTATCTTGTTCTATTTTACGCACGTGAATGGCCGGCCAGCCAAATACTGCTTTTACAGTTCCTTTGGCCGTATGAATATTTACGCGTTTAGAAGGGGCAATTAAAGCATCGGAACCACCATTGCGGCGAACATAAATATAGCCTTGGTCGGTAATGTAATTTACAAACCAGGCAATTTCATCGGCGTGGGCTTCGATTACTACTTTGTATTCGGCTTCGGGGTTGATTACGCCAACTACTGTGCCGTACGTATCTACAAAATATTCATCAATATAGGGCTTAATATACTCCAGCCAAAGTTTCTGACCTTCTGCCTCAAACCCAGTTGGCGAGGCAGTGTTTAAATACTTCTCTAAAAAAGCAAAGCTTTCCTGTTTCATCTTATTAATTACTAGTCCATGGTTTTGAGCCATGAACATTTTGTTTGTTTGTTGTTTTTAGCGGTTTAATTGGCTAAGTTGTATTGGGTCTGAGTTCGTTAATTTGTATTTGAATAATTAAAATTATAAATATTTTTCCATATATTCAAATTTTAATATATTTATTTTTTATAGCGGAATATTGCCATGCTTTTTACGGGGTAAAGTAGCTACTTTGTTTTCCAGCATTTTAAAGGCTTTTATTAGTTTTAACCGGGTTTGCCCCGGCATAATTACTTCGTCTATAAAGCCCCGGTGGGCGGCCCGGTAAGGTGTAGCAAACTTCTGCTGAAACTCCGCAATTTTTTCGGCTAGTTTGGCTTCCGGGTCTTCGGCGGCGGCTATTTCACGCTTAAATATTATTTCGGCCGCACCTTTGGCACCCATTACGGCAATTTCGGCGGAAGGCCAGGCAAAATTCAAATCAGCGCCAATGTGTTTCGAGTTCATAACATCGTAGGCACCGCCGTAAGCTTTGCGGGTAATAACGGTAATGCGAGGCACTGTAGCTTCGCAAAAGGCAAATAGTAATTTTGCTCCGTTGCTGATAATGCCCCGCCATTCCTGGTCGGTACCCGGTAAAAAGCCCGGTACATCTTCGAGTACCAGCAACGGAATATTAAAGCAATCGCAGAACCGGACGAAACGCGCAGCTTTGGTACTGGCATTAATATCTAATACACCGGCTAAAACCGCGGGTTGGTTACCTACAATGCCAATGCTGCGGCCGGCCAGACGCGCAAAACCCACTACTATATTTTCGCCAAAATTTTTATGTACTTCAAAAAAGCTGCCTTCGTCAATAATGCCTTCAATAATTTCGCGCATATCGTAAGGCTGATTTGGATTTTCCGGAATAATGGCATCCAAAACTTTGCGGTACTCATCGTCGGTAGCTTCGTAAGCTTGGTGCGGCGTGGTATCTTCGCAATTTTGCGGAATGTAGCTTAATAGTTTTTTAATGTACTGAATGCATTCCAGCTCGTTGGCGCAGGAAAAATGGGTAACCCCGCTTTTAGTGCTGTGGGTACTGGCACCGCCTAATTCTTCGGAAGTAACGTTTTCGTGGGTAACTGTTTTTACCACATTGGGTCCCGTTACAAACATGTAAGAGGTATTCTCCACCATTAAAATAAAATCGGTAATGGCCGGCGAATAAACGGCCCCACCCGCGCAAGGGCCCATTACAGCCGATATTTGCGGAATTACGCCCGAGGCCAGGGTGTTCCGGTAAAATATATCGGCATAGCCACCCAACGAAACCACACCTTCTTGTATCCGGGCTCCACCGGAATCGTTCAGGCCAACAACGGGCGCGCCGTTTTTCATGGCCAGCTCCATAATTTTTACAATTTTTTCGGCGTGTGTTTCAGAAAGCGAACCGCCAAAAACCGTAAAATCCTGCGAGAAGACATAGACCAGCCTTCCGTTAATAGTACCATATCCGGTTACTACGCCATCGCCTAAGTAATATTCTTTATCCAGTCCAAAATCTTTAGAACGGTGCATGACAAATTTTCCGATTTCTTCGAAAGAACCGGCATCCAGCAGTAAATCTAGGCGTTCGCGGGCAGTGAGTTTACCTTTATTGTGCTGGGCATCAATCCGGTCTTGGCCGCCCCCCAACAAAGCCTCGGCGTTTTTTCGGTTAAGTACTTCTATTTTGCTTCCTGCGCTGGTTTCTGACATACAAATATTGTATCAACAAGAGTGGTCAAAGTTATAAAAAACTCTGCTATAAAAACTTTTAAACGTACTATATTTTGCCTTAAAATAGGCAAAAAAAAGGCTGACCTAATGGCCAGCCTTTATTATTTAAATCTAATATTATTCACCAGTCTTTGGATCTGCCGGAGCTGATTCTGATGATTCCTCAGGTAGCTTTGGTTTGCCGCTGCTCTCAGAACGGAAAGTTAATACTTCTTTTCCTTCTTCGTGGTCGGCAATAATTATGTCACCGTTGGTCACATCGGCCCGCAGAATTTCTTCCGCAATTGGGTCTTCCAGGTATTTCTGAATGGCCCGGTTCAGAGGACGCGCACCGTATTTGGGATCGTAACCTTTATCCGCTACAAAATCTTTGGCCTTATCGGTCAGTTCAATTTTGTAACCTAAAGTTTCTAAGCGCTTAAACAGTTTGCTCAAAGAGATATCAATAATTTTATGAATATCTTCGCGACCCAACGAGTTAAAAACGATTACATCATCCAGACGGTTCAGGAACTCCGGCGAGAAGGTTTTCTTCAGCGCGTTGGAGATAGTACCCCGCATAATATCATCCAGATTTTCTTGCTTGGCTTTGGTTGAGAAACCAATACCGGCGCCAAAATCCTGTAAATCGCGGGCCCCAATATTCGAAGTCATGATAATAATGGTGTTCCGGAAGTCAACTTTCCGGCCTAAACCATCGGTCAGCACGCCATCGTCGAGTACCTGCAACAACAAGTTATAAATATCCGGGTGCGCTTTCTCAATCTCATCCAGCAAGATTACACTATAAGGCTTCCGACGAATTTTCTCCGTTAACTGCCCACCTTCTTCATAACCTACGTAGCCCGGAGGCGCTCCTACCAACCGCGATACACTGAATTTCTCCATGTACTCGCTCATGTCAATGCGCACCAAAGCGTCTTCTTTATCGAAGAGGTAAGTAGCCAATACTTTCGCTAATTCGGTTTTACCAACCCCGGTTGGGCCTAAGAATACAAAAGAACCAATCGGCTTTTTCGGATCTTTCAGACCCACCCGGGTACGCTGAATAGCTTTTACTAATTGCTTGATGGCTTTTTCCTGGCCAATTACTTTGTCCTGGAGCTCATCGCCCATGCTCAGTAATTTCTGGCTTTCGTTTTGGGCAATCCGTTTTACCGGAATGCCGGTCATCATGGCAATTACTTCGGCTACGTTTTCTTCTTTAACGGTATAGCGTTTTTTCTTGGTTTCGTCTTCCCAGTTCTTTTTAGCTATATCCAGTTGGTCTAGCAGGCGTTTTTCTTTATCGCGCAGTTGGGCCGCTTCTTCGTATTTCTGGCTTTTTACTACCCGGTTTTTCTCGGTTTTAATATTCTCAATCTGTTCTTCCAGTTTCAGAATATCTTCCGGTACTACAATATTATTAATGTGTACGCGGGCACCAGCTTCGTCCAGAATATCAATGGCTTTGTCTGGTAAGAACCGGTCGCTCATGTATCTGTCCGATAATTTAACGCAGGCTTCAATGGCCTTATCGGTATAAATTACATGGTGGTGATCCTGGTACTTGTCTTTAATGTTGTTCAGAATCTCGATGGTTTCTTCCGGCGTGGTTGGGTCTACCATTACAATCTGGAAACGACGGGCCAAAGCACCATCTTTCTCAATGTATTGGCGATACTCATCCAGGGTAGTAGCCCCGATGCATTGAATTTCGCCGCGGGCCAAAGCCGGTTTAAACATGTTAGAGGCATCCAATGATCCGGAAGCGCCACCGGCGCCCACAATGGTATGCAACTCATCTATAAACAATATTACATCCGGCGATTTTTCCAGCTCGTTCATAACGGCTTTCATCCGCTCTTCAAACTGACCCCGGTATTTGGTACCAGCTACCAAAGAAGCCAGGTCTAAAGTTACCACTCGCTTGTTAAACAATACGCGCGATACTTTTTTCTGCACAATGCGCAGCGCCAAGCCTTCGGCAATGGCGGTTTTACCAACACCCGGTTCGCCAATTAATATCGGGTTGTTTTTCTTACGGCGGCTGAGTACCTGGGCTACCCGCTCAATTTCTTTTTCCCGGCCCACAATAGGGTCAAGTTTATCGTCTTCGGCGAGTTTAGTCAGGTCGCGGCCAAAATTATCGAGTACCGGAGTACGCGATTTTTCGCCGGGCTTTTTAGCAGTACTGCCTTTGGCAGAACCCGAGCTGCCAAATAATTTATCATTATCGTTATCATCATCGGTGTCGGATGACGCCATTGGATTATTATTCTGATAATCCAGTGAATCTCTGATTGCTTCGTAGTTCACGTTGAATTTGGCTAAAGTTTGTGATGAAATATTATCTTCATCCCGCAGGATGGAAAGCAACAAATGTTCCGTACCGATAATATCACTCTTAAAAATCTTTGCCTCCAGGTACGTAATCTTCAATACTTTTTCGGTTTGCTTCGTCAGCGGTATACTGCCGGTAATACTGGTGTTGTGCGAAGCCGTATTACGGGTAGCCTGCTCCAGTGCATATTTTAATTCGTCGATCGAAACGCCAAGTTTTTTCAACAAGGTTATCGCCGTGCCTTCGCCCTCCCGGATCATGCCCAACAATAAGTGTTCGGTACCTATATAGTCATGCCCCAGGCGAATAGCTTCTTCACGGCTGAGCGAGATTACCTCCTTCACTCTATTTGAGAATTTAGCTTCCATTTATTAAAAGATAAAATAGTAAGTAATGTTTAATTTCTGATGCTTGCCTAAACAGCTTTGCCTCTTAGGTAAACAAGCAACAGCTTGTTAATGTTCAGGAGCGGCGGGGCTGGCCTGTAAATAAAATAGGGCCTCCGGGCCTTGTAAAAACAATACATCAATTATACTCAAGTCAGGTACAAATTGTTTGCCAAAAACCTGATTGTATTGTTTAATGTCCAAAATGGCAGAGTTTAACTTTGGATGTATTTTGTTGCGAAAATCTGCAACGGCTCCTGTGTATGCCGGAATATACGATTCGGTGAGTAAAATCGGTTTTTTAATATTCAGGCATTTCATAAAGAAACGTAAAAGCGCCAGATTTAATTCGAACAAATACGTGTTCTTTCGTTCATAAATCTGTTGCAGGTAATCGCTGTAATACGCAAAGAACGGGGCACTGCCATAAGCCGAGCGGATACTGCGCCAATGCACCTTAATCCAATCCTGGCTGTAGTCTATTTCGAGTTCGGTTATTTTGGTTTTGCGGTTTCCTTTCTTTACCGGAATAGTTAAATCCTGGGGACCGTGCGACGTTAGAATCCGGCACCGGTTCCGGTAACTTTGTTTTATATAGTGTTCGTGTTGTTCAATTAAAATACTTTCGGCCCGAAGCACCTGCTGAAAATAGGCAATGCTGGGGTTATATTGTATTTCGGTTAATAAAATCATGTTGGGTAAGCAGCGGCCTAAGACTTTTGCTATATTAGCATAATTTTATCTTTTAAACCGATTTAAATTACAAATTAGTTATTACACTAACAAATACCGTGCTCAAAAAACCAGCCTTGCGCAAACGCGATTACCCGTTGTGGTGGCTGCTACAGGGGCTTTCGCATTTACCTTTTGAGTTCTTATACTTGCTGGCCGATTTTGTTTATTTTTTACTTTTTTATGTGGTACAGTACCGCAAAAAAGTAGTTTACAGCAATCTTAAAAACTCTTTTCCAGATAAAAGTACCGCCGAAATTCACCGGATAGCCAAACAATTTTACCATAACCTGGCCGATATTATTTTCGAAATATTGAAATTAGGCAGTATTTCGGTGGCCGAGCTGCAGCGGCGGGTTAGTTACCAAAATTGGGAGTTGCTGCAGGAATATACCAATCAGGGTACTTCGGTTATTGGTTTAAGTTCGCACGCCGGCAACTGGGAATGGGAACTGGCAGCTTCAACTAATATATTTTCGGCGCCCATGGATGGCGTTTACAAACCACTAAGCAATCCTTTTTTTGAAGTGTACATGCGTTTTCTGCGCAGCCGGTTGGGGGCTTACCCGGTTCGGATGAAAGAAGTATTGCGCCACCTGGTATTGCACCGGCAGGAGCCCCGTATTTTATGCCTGCTCTCCGACCAAATTCCGCCCCGCGGCGAAATACAATATTGGACCAATTTTTTAAACCAGGATACCGCTTTTTACGTGGGAGCCGATAAGCTAGCTGCGGCTTTTAAGTACCCGGTGGTATTTGTGGGAGCCGAACGTATAAAACGCGGTTATTACCAATTTACGTTTCAATTATTAGCCGAAAAAGGTAGTGTTACCAACCCCGAAGACTACAGTGTAATTGAAGCCTATGCCCGCGAGTTGGAAAAATGGGTACAACGCTATCCCGCCGATTATTTATGGTCGCACCGGCGCTGGAAGCACAAGCGGCCAGCCGACGCGTAAGCCGCTGATAATTTAGCTTGGATACTCTTCAACACGCCTTTTAATCGGGAGAAATAGTTTTATTTTCCTAATTTGCCGGTTTCATAAGTTCGTTTGCCCAATTATGGGGTAAAAGGAGAATTATTATTGCTGTTTTACTCAAAACAAAAGCGCTGATATGGTAAATACTATTCGTCCTAAATTCTTTAACCGCAAAACTTTTCGCGAATTTTTAAAGTCTGGTTCTGCCGGCGGAATTATCCTGATTGCCTGCTTAATTTTTTCCTTAATTATTGCTAATTCACCACTAGGTACGGGCTTCGAGCATTTACTTTCCCGCGAAATAGGTTACCAGTCCAGTAACCTGGAACTACGTTATTCGGTGCTGCTTTGGATTAACGACGGGCTAATGGCCATATTTTTTCTGTTGGTTGGGTTGGAGATAAAGCGGGAATTGGTAGAAGGGGAGCTTTCTTCTTTTAAACAGGCGGCCTTACCGGTATTTGCAGCAGTAGGGGGTATGTTAGTGCCGGCCGCTATTTATGCCTTGTTAAATAATGGTACCGATACAGCCAATGGTTGGGGTATACCCATGGCTACCGATATTGCCTTTGCCATTGCGGTGCTTTCCCTTTTGGGCAAGCAGGTACCGCTTTCTTTAAAAGTATTTTTAACCGCCCTGGCCATTGTCGATGATTTAGGGGCTATTCTGGTAATTGCTTTATTTTATTCCACGGAGATGCACCTGAATTATTTATTATACGCCGGCGGAGTTTTTGCCCTGCTGATAGCTTTTAACTTACTCGGCTTCAAAAATTTAGCTTTTTACCTTATTCCGGGAGTATTTATGTGGTATTTTATTCATCACTCCGGTATTCATGCCACTATTGCCGGCGTACTTACGGCCCTTACGTTGCCCACCACTCCGGGCGCCGAAGAATCTCCCCTGGAAAAATTAGAACACGGGTTAACCAAACCGGTAAACTTTTTTATCATGCCCTTATTTGCGTTAGCTAATACCAACATCCGGTTCGAGGCCGACATGATAGATGGTCTTACCAGCAATTTAGGGTTGGGCATTATTTTGGGCTTATTTATAGGCAAGCCGTTGGGTATTACTTTAATTTCGTGGCTATCGGTAAATTTAAGAATCAGCAGTCTACCCAGTGGCGTAAGGTGGTCGCAAATATTGGGGGCCGGCATACTTGCGGGCATCGGTTTTACCATGTCTATATTTATTGCTTTGTTGTCTTTTAGCAATCCGCTTCACCAAACTGAAGCCAAGTTTTCTATTCTGATAGCCTCTCTTTTAGCTGGCTTAGTAGGTTTTGTCGTTCTGAAATGGCTAGGTAAAAAGACTGTTACAGCCGATAAAACAATAATCCAGCATAAATAAACTTAACAAAAATATTGCTGCTTAATAAATTATGCTGGGTAGCACTTTTGTAATAACTCAAAAGTTGGCGGATTAAATGCGGCTAATATTTAAGTGCTGCATCACTCTTGGGTGAAGTTTACTGTTTTGGCACCCGAGAAAAGTCAGGAAAAATTACTTTACTTTTTCAGTAATCGCCGTATTCCCGAATGCCGGATTTCTATGTTGAAGGTTAGTATAATAATGCTTTGCCTGGTAGCCGGAATATTCCTGATCCTGATGGGCGTAGTTTTTTGGGTGCAGGATAGGTTAATATTTTTTCCGGAGAAGGTACCGGTTGCTTACCGCTACCCGTTTCAGCAGCCATTTAAAGAAATATATTTAAATACGCCCGATGGTAACCAAATACATGCGCTGCATTTTAAGGCTAAACAACCCAAAGGAGTTATGCTTTATTTTCATGGCAACGCCGGCAGTTTGCGTTCGTGGGGTTATTTAGCCGAAGAATTGCTGGTTTACGGCTACGATGTGTTTATGCCCGATTACCGCAGCTTTGGTAAAAGTACCGGAAAATTAAGCCCTGATAATTTATACCAGGATGCGCAATTAACTTATGATTATCTGCGGCAAAGCTTTTCGGAAGAACAAATAATAA
Source organism: Adhaeribacter rhizoryzae (assembly GCF_008629685.1). Lineage (GTDB taxonomy): Bacteria > Bacteroidota > Bacteroidia > Cytophagales > Hymenobacteraceae > Adhaeribacter > Adhaeribacter rhizoryzae. The sequence goes on from NZ_VWSF01000006.1 coordinate 59,397, forward strand.
TATTTGGCCGCTCTATTGGAACCGGTGTGGCTACCAAACTGGCCTCCGATAATAAACCGAAGCAACTCTTGTTAGAAACACCTTTTTATAATTTTGCCGATGTCGCCAAAACCCATTATCCTTATTTGCCCGTTTCGGCTTTGTTAAAATATACATTCCGCTCCGATAAATGGATAAAAAAGGTAAGCTGTCAGGTTTATATTTTCCACGGTACCGCCGATGAAGTTGTACCTTTTAGTTCCGGCAAAAAATTGGCGCAATTGCTAAATAACTCCAATAACCTGGTAGTAATTAAAGGCGGCGGACATAATAATTTAAGCAGTTTTCCGGTTTACCGCGAAGCTTTAGCCAGAATTTTAAAGTAAATCTGCCATTTAGGTTTAACCAACCAGCGCCGGAATTTTTTGAATAAATAACCGTACCTTTGCCGCCGGAAATAATTTAAATTTTTGTAGATGAAAGAATTTGCCCGCGTAATCCTGCACGGCGGAAAAGACCATTCGCTGAAGCGCCGCCACCCCTGGGTTTTTTCCGGGGCTATTAAAAAAATACAGGGCGAAGTAGCAGAAGGCGAAGCTGTAGAAGTATTTAGTGCCGGCGGCGAATATTTGGGCACCGGTCATTACCAACCCGGCGGTTCTATTGCCGTGCGGATATTTTCTTTTGAGCGCGTAGAACTTAATTTTAATTTCTGGAAAGAAAGAATAAACCAGGCTTACACCTACCGGCGGGCATTAAATTTTATAGAAAATAACAATACCAATGTGTACCGGCTGGTTTTTGCCGAAGGAGATAGTTTGCCCGGCCTGGTAGTAGATGTGTATAATAATACCGCCGTAATGCAATGCCACACCATTGGCATGTACCGCATCCGCGAAACCTTAGCCCAGGCCATTGTAGAAGTAGGTGCGCCCACCATTACAGCCGTTTACGATAAAAGCGCCGAAACCCTGCTGGCCAAAGCTGCCGCCCAAGCAACCAACGGTTACCTGATTGGGGAAGCCACCGACAGCCAGGTAGTACAGGAAAATAATAATAAATTTACGGTAGACTGGGTGCACGGACAAAAAACCGGCTTCTTCATCGATCAGCGCGAAAACCGCTCTTTGCTGGCGCAATATTCCCAAGGCAAATCGGTACTGAATACCTTTTGCTATACCGGCGGGTTTTCTATTTATTCGCTTAATGCCGGGGCAAGTTTGGTGCATTCCGTGGATAGTTCTAAAAAAGCCATTGAACTCACCGATAAAAATGTTGAACTAAACGGTACTGCCGATCGGCACGAATCTTTTGCGGTTGATACCTTTTCTTTCCTGAAAGAAAACCCGGCTACGTACGATATAATTATCTTGGACCCACCGGCTTTTGCCAAGCACCAGAACGTGCGGCACAATGCCGTTATGGGTTATAAACGCCTAAACGTTGAAGGTATAAAACACATTAAACCCAGCGGTATTTTATTTACTTTTTCCTGCTCGCAGGTTGTAGACCGGTATTTATTTAACAATACGGTTATGGCCGCTGCTATTGAAGCCGGCCGCAATATTAAAATTATGCACCAACTCAGCCAGCCCGCCGATCACCCGGTAAGCATTTACCATCCCGAAGGGGAATATTTAAAAGGTTTGGTATTGTATGTAGAGTAGCATGTTTTACCTATTAATTTAAATTTGCTAACATTGAAAAAGGCGGACGGTATTAACCGGCCGCCTTTTTTATTAGTTTATGTTTTATTTACAAGACTATACAATAGGCACAATGGCGCCGCAATGGAACTTTTGTATATAATCGTCTAAAGTTTTGGCCGCGTTTTTTAAGTTAGTGGTACCAGTATTAAAGGACTTGGTATTAATGTTAGCGGGCGTGGCTAATTTGCCGGTATAAAAAGTATCTATAAAGGCTAAAGCTTGCGCAACTGAAAGGCCAGTAGTGGAATCAACCCATGATAAATTTACAGCTTTGCCGCTGGCAATACTTAACTTAATGGCACTGGCTTGTAAAAAGGCCATTTTCGCATCGGTCATACCAGTTTTGGCATTTGAAGTACGGAAAATATCGCGGGCTACTTCTTTGCAATACGTATTAGAACCTAATATTACAGAACCGTTAGGGCATTCAAGCGTGCTGTTTGGCCATTCTACATTAGGCTTAGCAAAATAATATCCTAATGAGAAAGAACAACCATCTTCGGTTGGAGGAGGTGTAGTGCAATCTTTAACAGTATAGGTAAAATAACGGGAGTGCGGGTAGCCGCTTAAATCAAAAGACAAAGTACCGGCCCAAGCTTGTCCATTACCCTGAACAGTTGCTAAAGCAAAAATATTTAACACATTGCCCGGAACTGCTGCAATATCGCTTAAAGGAACCGTCATCGTAGATAAGCTAATATTGTCAGAGGCTAAGAAATCTCTATCAAAAGCATATTTTGGCGAAGGATTGATTGCGGTTGGGTCCTCCAAAAAGCCAACCTGCGTCTTAATTAATTTTTCTCCGTTACCGGTTATAAAGGTTATATAAATATTGTTTGCATCCTGGCATACCGTTACAGAGCCTACTAAACTTAAACTAGGACTACTTTCGGAACCTGTAATTTTGTTTAAATCTAGGTTCGTGCATTGGGAGCAATCATCCAAAGAATTTGAGGTACTTGAAACAGGCGCCACACCAGATAGTTGGTCGTCTTTGGAACAGGAGAGGAAGAAACAACAAAACAATAGGGTAAAGAGCGAATGTTTGAATAAATTTTTCATTTGTGTGGAGGTTTTGGGGTTTAGAATATGAATAAATAAATAGTTTGTTAAGTAAACGGCACAGCAAAATAGCGCCAGCATGCTTACGCACTGGGTTTAAAAGCTTACTAAAACAATTTATTTGGTTAAGGGTAGTAATAGAGTCCCAAAGGGGCTTCTAAAATATAGGGTAGGTTAAATTAGCAGTTTTATAGCTGCTACTTTATTGCTCAAGATAAATAATTAAGCAGAAAAAACAATAATATATAATTAAAATATTTTTGGTTATTATTTTATTGATAATATTTAAGCTAATTCATATATTAATATATTTTGATTTATAAAGCCAACATGCGCATTTATCTTTTTATCAATTTTTAAATAATATATTATAGATTGGATTTGTAGCCTTACTGAGTAGCCTTTTTGTTACTATTTTGGTTGAAAGTAACTTGCAGAAATATTAAAGACGAAATAGTAATTAATTAAGGCGAGTGTAGGTAAAAAATAAACCCTGAAGATTCTAACTCCAGGGTTTACAGAAAATTATTGCTCTTAAAACAACTTAATCAATAACTATGTTTTAATGCCGACCGTGGCAACTGCATTGTTCGCCGGCAATGCCCAGCGAATGCACATCCATACCTTCGGTAAACGGAAAGGAGCCACTTACTTTCGGGTTCTCCCAGTAAAACGGCGTTGGTTTTTTATTGTAATTGCCCGTTTCCTGCATGGTAGCCGCATCGTACAAGCGGCCGTTTACCATGGTATAAACCACGCCTTCGGAGTGCTGAATATTTTCCAGCGGATTTTTATCCAGTACAATCAGGTCGGCTAATTTGCCGGTTTCCAATGATCCAATTTCTTTCTCCATGCCTAAATATTGCGCGCCGTTCAGGGTAGCAGCACGTAAAGCTTCGTGGTTGCTTAGGCCGCCTTGTTGCAGCATCCACAACTCCCAATGCGCACCTAAACCTTGTAACTGACCGTGCGCGCCCAAATTAATTTTTACGCCTTGGTCAGCTAATTTTTTACAAGCTTGTGAGGTTAACAAGTGGCCGTTGGCGTATTCTTCATCGGGCACTAAGGTAACCCGACGCGAGCGGCTATCGATAAAAGAACGCGGCATAAACCGTTGTAGCCGGTCTTTATCCCAAACGTTGGTTTTCTGGTACCAATAATATTCACCGGAGTTGGCGCCGTAATTTACAATCAGGGTAGGCGTGTAAGCCGTATTGCTGGCTTTCCAAAGCGAAACTACATCGTTGTAAAAAGGGGCAATGGGAATATTATGTTCAATGCCGGTGTGGCCATCCAGAATCATGGTCATGTTATGGAAAAAAGTAGAGCCGCCTTCCGGCACCACGGCCATGCCCAACTCCCGGGCAGCCTGAATAACCTGCTGGCGCTGTTCCCGCCGGGGCTGGTTATAGCTTTTCACCGAAAAGCCACCCATAGATTTAATGCGGCGTAGGTGTGAGCGGGCATCGTCCAGGCTGTTGATTACCGCTTTAAAATTACCATCAGCGCCGTACAGTACTGTACCCGTAGAGAAAATGCGGGGGCCAACCATAGTGCCGGCTTTTACCATTTCGGATTGGTTAAAAACCTGCTCGGTGCTCGAAGAGGGGTCGTGGGTAGTAGTAACGCCATAAGCCAGATTGGCATAATAAGACCATTGCTTTTGCGGGCTCATACCGGTCCGGAAAGTACCCAGGTGCGCGTGCACATCTACAAAACCCGGCATAATGGTTTTGCCTTTCGCATCAATGGTTTTGGTACCGGCTGGTACCGTTACCTGGTCGGCTGGACCAACGGCTACAATCCGGTTCCCTTCTACTACCAACGTGCCGTTCTGAATTACTTCATCGCTTTTCATGGTAATAATTCGGGCATTGGTAAAGGCTATTTTACCTTGCGGTACATCGGTATTCAGTACCAGGTTAATTTTTAAACCGGTAGAATCGAGGGGAGGTATTTTAGTAACGGCACCCGGAATAAAGGTAAAGCGGTTTTTCAGGTCGTTCGTAAAATATTCCTCGCCCAATAACCAGTGCAGTTTTTGGCTGTCGCGGGACCAGTGCAGGCTGGTGCCGGCATCGCGGGTTACGCGGGTCATGGGAATAACTTTACTATCGGCACTAATTTCTAAACCCTTGCCCGTAGCTGTTAAGGGCACAATGTAAACGTTAAATAATTCGGTAAAAGCTACCCATTTATTATCGGGGCTCGGAACAAACTGGCTGGCGTATTTCGAAAATAAATGCGTAACAGGTTCCTGCCCATTCAGGTTTACACTTTTTAAGGTATAATTGCCGCCTTCGTATGCTGAGAAGTAAATGCGTTGACCGGTTTTGTCGAATATTGGGTTATTGCCGCTTTTCTGTAGCAGGGTTGGGTTACCGCCTTTAGCCGGCAGCCAATAAATACCGGTGTTTTTACCAAAAGCATAGCCCTGGTGATCGTTGCCACCCGTTTTGCTGAAAACAATTTTTTGGCCGTCCGGTGAAAAGGAGGGCGTTTCGTAAAAGCCTTTTTCGGGCGTTAACTTCTGGGGTTTGCTGCCGTTCAGGTCTGTTTTGTAGATGGCGCTTAAATTTTCGTCGTTCCAGGTAGCATACACAATGCTTTTACCATCGGGGCTAAAAGCGGGATAATATTCAAAATCGGTGCCTTTGGTTAGTCGGACGGGTTGGCCGTTGGGGAGTTGTTTTTTATACAGGTAACCGGCAGCGCTAAACACCAAATATTTGCTATCGGGCGAAGTTACGGCGTGCCGAATGGCTTTGGCCGTAAAGTTTTTCGGCGCTATGCCTTCGGAACCAAAGTTATATTTAACGGCATCGGTAATCTGGTGCTTCGATTGCACCCGGAAAGGTATTTCGGTAACTTTATTTGGCTGGTCTATTGCTACTTTCTGAATTTTACCTTTGGCCCAAATAATAATATTTTTGTTATCGGGTGTCCAGGCGTAATTAGGATACACCCCAAATATTGCCCAGGCTTCCTGCTGGTCTTTATCCAGGTTATCGTAAACGGGCCATTCTTCGCCGGTGCTTAAGTTATGTATAAACAACACCGATTTGGTACGCACCCGTCGCACAAAAGCTAATAATTTACCATCGCGCGAAATTTGCGGCCGCACCGCACCGCCTGTTCCGGTTACCACGTTTTCGATGTCGCCGGTATTGCGGTCTACCCGCCGGATCATGTAAATCAGGCCATTGGGATCTTTGTTGTACTCAAAAGTATTACCGCCGCTCATGTCCTCGCTGTAATATACGTAACGGCCATCCGGCGACACATTGGGCTCACCTGCATCCTGTTGGTCGTTTTTGCGCTTGGTTAACTGAATGCCAGAGCCGCCCGCAATGTGGTAAGCCCATATTTCGCCGGCGCCCAGCGAGCGGGTGGCGGTAAAATGCTTGCGGGCTATTAAATATTGCCCGTCCGGCGACCAGGAAGCATTATTCAACAGCCGGAAATTTTCTTTGGAAACTGCACGCGCATTGGAGCCATCCCGGTTCATCACCCAGATATTATCGCCGCCATCCCGGTCGGAGGTAAACGAAATAAACTTGCCATCAGGGCTGTAGCGGGGTTGCACTTCGTAAGATCGGCCGCCAGTTAATAATTTAGCTTCGCCACCAGTAATCGGCAAGCTGTAAATATCGCCCAGCAAGTCAAATACAATTTCCTTCCCGTCCGGACTTACATCCAGGTTCATCCAGGTTCCTTCGGTGGTAGTAAAACTTACTTCTTTAGATGGGCCGTGGGCGGCTTCTACCTGCCATTTTTTAGGGTCGGGGGTAGTTGGTTTTTTATCCTGGGCAATGGCAGCAACAGAACCAGACAAGGCAAGCACACCAGCCAGGAAAGCGTAAAAAGATTTAGACATTAAATATTTAAATAGAAGGTGGTTAAGAATGCAAAGCCAAAATTAAGTAAATCTGAATTGATAAATAAACTCAGGTATATTTTTAAACCTAAAGTGGCTAAAACTAATTTTTATAACCAAAAACTGCCTTCTTTTCTTTAATCCGGTTATTTACAATATCTATAATTTGCTGGTCTGCGCCGGTTAAAACTATTACCGACGTTCCTTTTTCGCGGGCTAAAGAGTCGGATATTCTACCAATATTTTTTATGCTGCGGAAAAGCTTCTGGTGTTCCGGATCTGGCGTGTCACCTACCAGAATTACGTTCCGAAAAGTTAAAGGCTGGGGAAGCCAAAGCAGATAACTGGCGTTTTCGGCGTGGGCCGGTGGTAAGTTAGCTTTTCGGCCGTAGTAGTTAATTGCCCCGGCCTGACCATAATTATCGCATAAAATAATGGTTTGTTGGCGTTGATTCGGCGGTATTTGGGCATAGGCTTTCGCCACGAGGTCGGTTAGTTCCTGCCAACCCAGCATATCGGCGTAATCCTGGGGGAGTTGGTGGTTCTGGCCATCTTCCCAGCGCAAGATGCCAAAATCTATAAATTTAGTAGCATAAGTTGCTGTGGCCAGTGGCGAAAGTACCGGTAAAACCAACGGAAATACTGGAAACAGGAAAAAAAATGGAAATGCCAATAGCACCGGCCGCAGCCAATATTGCCAGCTTTGTTGGGTAATTTTCTCCCAACTCACACTGCCAATTGCAATTAATATGGGGTATAAACCCAGGGTATAATAATTTTTCCCTTGCAAGCCAATCAGCAGCCCCATTACTACCAGAAATATTATTCCCAGAAGCACGTAGGGTTTTCCCCAACGGCTCAGGAAAAGTGCGCCTAAACCCAACGGCCAAACAGGCAAAGCACCAATGCACATAATAATTTGGTCTTTCAGGAAATCGCCGAGGGCTACGTGTTGCAGTTGCCGTTCCTGCAATTCGCGCATGTGCGTAAAAAAAGGCAGGTCATGTTGCAATTGCCAGATTAAGTTGGGCAAAACGAGAACTGCCGTAAGCAGCGTGGTCCAGTAAAATACTTTCTGCCGGAATAATTGGCGGTAACGCGTCAGCAGAAAGCCTACTAAGGTGCCAATGATGAAAAAGCCAACGGTATACTTATTTAGCAGCCCAATGGCCAGGGCAAAACCTAAGGCATATAAATAATTATTTTTGTTTGTCTGAATAAACCGGATCAGTAAATAAAAATAAAGTGTCCAGAGCAGTATATCCAGTGAGTTAGGTTGAAACAATAAATTGAGCCGCAGGTACGCCGAAAATATAAAACAAACACCAGTTAAAAGAAGCGCGAAAGTACCGCCCCCGAGTTTCTGCACCGTTTTACCCATCACGTATAAGGTAAGCGCGCCAAACAAAGCCGGCCAGAATTTAACCCAAAAAATATTATTGCCCATTAGTTGCGTAAACCAAGCCAGAACCGAAATAACCGGCGGCACTTCCAAGAATCCCCAGGCCAAGTGCTTACCTTGATCCAGGTACAAATATTCGTCGCGGTGGAGCTGGTAAGCTGGGTTCAGGAATAAATATTGGATGGTGAACTTGGCCAAGGTTAAGTACAGCAGTAATCTGGTGCTGAATACTCGTCCTGCGTTTTCTACAGTCGGATTACTTTCACGAGGCTTGGGTTGGGCGTTAACGGAGGGTTGCATAAAGGCTTATTCTTTAACCTATAATTGTTTTATTACCCGGGCCGGGTTACCCGCCACCACTACCTTATCCGGAATATTTTTGGTAACTACGCTGCCGGCCCCAATAACCACATCGTTGCCAATGTTAACGCCGGGGCAAATAACCGAGTGGCCACCAATCCAGACATTATCGCCAATGGTAATGGGTTTGCCAAACTCCCGGCCGGAAATTCGCTCCTGCGCATCCAGCGGGTGTGTGGCAGTATAAATTTGTACATTGGGTGCCAGAAAAGCGTTTTTGCCAAAACTAACCCGGCATACATCTAAAATAACACAATTAAAATTGGCGTAAAAATTTTCGCCGAAACTAATATTGTAGCCGTAATCGCACTGAAAAGCGGGTTCTATGTAGCAAGTAGTTTCGGAACGGAATAATTTGGCGAGGATTTGCCGGCGTTTTTCGGTTTCATCGGGATGGCTGTGGTTGTAATCGTAAAGTATTCTGCGGGCACTTAACCGGTCCGCTAATAATTCGGGGTCGTTGGGGTTGTACATACCACCCACCAGCATTATTTCTTTTTCACTCATAAGTTTTATTTTGGGTTTAATATAAAAAAGCAAAGCCGACTTATTAGCCGGCTTTGCTTTTTTATAATGAATTAATATTAAATATTATTCTTCTTTAACTCTTTTACGGCGTGGTCTACGGCGCGGGCGGTTAAAGCCATGTAAGTAAGCGATGGGTTTACGCAGGAAGCCGAAGTCATGCAGGCGCCATCGGTAACGAATACGTTGGGTGCTTCGTGTACCTGGTTAAAGGCGTTCAGCACCGAAGTTTTGGGGTCGCGGCCCATGCGGGCGGTACCCATCTCGTGAATAGCTAAACCAGGGTAAGAGCCGGCATCGTAGGTTTTTACGTTTTTCAGACCGGCCGCTTCCAGCATTTCGGCCGCATCGTTGGCCATATCTTTCCGCATCTTCATCTCGTTTTCCTTAAACTCGGCATCGAAGGTTAACGTTGGCTGCCCCCACTTGTCTTTTACGTCTTTGTTCAGGGTTATTTTATTTTCGTGGTAAGGCAAACATTCGCCGAAGCCACCCAGGCCCATTTTCCATTTGCCTGGTTTGGTCATTGCTTCTTTAAAGTCGGCACCAAAGCCCATCTCGGCTACGGCGCGCTGCCAACCATCGCGGCTGCCGCTGCCCTGGTAACCAAAGCCGCGAACATAATCGCGCTTATCGTTACCAATATTGCGGTAGCGGGGTACGTAAATACCATTAGCCCGGCGGCCAAAATAATATTGGTCAGCAAAATCATCAGATTCGCCGGAAGCGCCGGTCCGGAAGTGGTGGTCCATTAAATTATGGCCCAACTGACCGCTGGCATTACCAAAGCCATTTGGGAACCGGTTAGAAGTAGAGTTCATCAGAATCCAGGTACTGCTCAGGGCCGAGGCGTTTACGAAAATAATCTTGGCGTAATATTCAGTCATCTGGCCAGTATTAGAATCGATTACCCGTACGCCGGTGGCTTTGTTTTTTTTCTCGTCGTAGATCAGTGAGTTTACAATCGAGTCGGGGCGCAACGTTAAATTACCGGTTTTAACCGCTGCCGGCAAAGTAGACGATTGGGTACTGAAATAAGCACCGTAAGGGCAGCCCCGGCTACACAAGTTCCGGTACTGGCAGGAGGCCCGGCCATTTAAAGGCTTGGTTAAGTTAGCTACCCGGCCCATGGTAATTTTCCGGCCCGGAAATTTGCTTTCAACCACCTTTTTTACTGATTTTTCAATGCAGTTAAATTCCATGGGTGGCAAGAATTGCCCATCGGGTAATTGTGGCAGGTTTTCGACCTGGCCGCTGATACCCACGTATTTTTCAACGTAGTCGTACCAAGGGGCAATATCTTTGTAGCGAATCGGCCAATCAGTGGCAATACCTTCTTTCAGGTTGGCTTCAAAATCAATATCGCTGAGGCGGTACGATTGTCGGCCCCACATAATAGATTTACCACCCACAATATTGCCCCGGAACCAGTCAAATCGCTTTTTCTCGGTATACGGCGAATCTTTATCGTTGATCCAGTAGCTTTCGTTGTGTTCGTTATAAGGGTAGTCGCGGCTGATATAAGGATGCGATTCGCGCTGCTTTTGGGTAATGCGGCCCCGGTATTTAAAATCCCAGGGATCTTTCATGGCGGTGGTATAATCTTTAACGTGCTCCAGCTTATGACCGCGTTCCAGCATTAAAGTTTTCAGGCCTTTTTCGGTAAGTTCTTTGGCGGCCCAGCCTCCGCTAACGCCGGAACCAATTACAATGGCATCGTATGTATTTTGAGCTTGTGCTCTTAAATTAAGGTTCATGAATAAAATTTTAATTAACAGGGTGGATAAAAAGAGAAAAGCTGTTGGGCTGCCGGTTTAATCAGGTTGCCCAGGTTTTCTGTCCCGGTTTCAAAGGTTCGCAGGGGCGGTAAGCACCCGGTACCGCTATGTAATTAAGGGCTTTGGTAGCACCAATTTCAGAAGTAAAGTAGCCGGTTACCGTCATTTCTTTAATCATCTGGAAGAACGGGGCGGGGGCGGAGGGCTGGCTGGCTCTTAAAGCGCGGGCATCGGTCTCGGCTTTTTTCAACAACTCGGTTTGCTGCGCTTTGCTGATAGCTAAAAAGCCTTTGCTGTAAGCCTTTTTGGCATCGTTGTCTAATTTATCTAAGCCGCTAAAAAATCTTTTTTGATCTTGCTCCGGATAACAATCGGTTATGAGTACATTAATAAATTCGGGTACTTTGGCGGCCTTGGCACCCGGGGTTTTGGTAGTAGGAATAATCAATTCTGCAATTTCGGCAATCATTTTTTGCTGGTTATCGTTGGCCAGCGGCGAAATATAGCCGTCCGGAATATTGAGCAGGGTGTTGCCCTGGCCGTAAACCAAACCGGAAATGAGCGGGGCCGACAAGGTTACGCCCATAAGGGTAGCAACTTTAAAAATGGCTTCTCTGCGATCCATTAGAGATTAATTTGGAAGTGAAACAATTAATTTGGTGGACAAATATTAAGTAACAATATAGCGGTAATTTTTCTTTTTTAATAGTTGCGCTGCAAGAAAAGCAGAAAGAAATTACTGGAAATAGAGAAACAGCAGGCAAGAAACTGTACGCACACTATTTGCGAACTGGCGTTATTATTCCTAATTCTAAAGTTACAGACAATTTAATTGTTGATACTTCTGCAGCAAGAGCAACAGGCTAATTTATTAAAAGGCTAATCGGCTTAGGTAATTAAAAGCTAACAAACAGCTTTTGCGACAGGTTATAAAAACACAAACCCGTTAAAAGCTAGTCTTAACGGGTTTGTGTTTTTATAAAGAATAATTATTTTACTTTATCTAGTTGTTTTTCATCGCGGTTTTGTTGCCTGTCTTGTTGTTTGGCTTCGCGGGTGGCTTTACGTTTAAAATAGCCTCTTAGTAAAAAGTTGGTTTTTAAAGCTTCCAAATCTTCGTTCAGGTTTATCGAGCTTTTTTCGAGGTAAGTCATGGTATTTTTTAAACTGCCGGCAAACTCCGGGTCGTTTAACAAAACGCCAACGGCATTGTTGCTGTTTTCTAATTTGCGGGTGGTTTCGTTCAGCGTTTGGGTCATTTCGGCGGCAGCAGCCGATGTTTTTTCGAGTTGGGCCACCGAAGATCTAAGCTGGCTAAAAACTGTTGTATCGGTTAATAATTGGTTGGCTAAACCTTCGGGCGTATTTAACTTGGCGGTAAACCGCGATAAAGCCGTTGATGCTTGTAAAGTGGTAGCCGAGGTTTGCCGTAAATTACTAACTATCGAGCGGAAATTATCGGCCATGGTTGAATCGTTCAGGATAGCGCCCATGGTGCCTTGCCCTTGTACCAGGCGGTTGCTCAGGGTCTTAAAATCTTCGGTAATATTTACCAGGTTGGCATTGTTTTTTTGCAGCGTTTCCATCATTACGTCGGTGTCCAGGGCTTCTTCCGAGGCCAGCACGTCTTCGTTTTCGATGCTTGGAGTTTGGCGGGAGCCGCCGTAAATTTCAATAATTTTATTACCAATAAAACTTTCGGAACCCAGGCGGGCTTTGGCATCTTTCCGGATATACATTTGAGAAGCTTCCTCAATATTCATGGTAATGCGCACCTGCGATTCGCCGTGAAATTTTATTTCTTTTACCGTACCAATTTTTACTCCCGAAAACCAGACATTATTACCGGTTTTTAAGCCGGCCACATCGTCGAAAATGGCATAAACCCGAATGGTATCGACAAATCTTTTCTGCTGGCCGCCCAGCGTTAAAATGCCGGCAATAAATATTACCAGGGCCAGAAATATAAAAATACCTACTATTGTTAAACGTTTACTTTCTGCAGCTTTCATTTATTCTATAAAATTATAATCATAAAAGGCCTTTACCCGCTTATCGTCGGTGTTAAATACTTCTTCAAACGTACCCTGGCGTTGAAATTGTCCGTCCAGCAGCATTACTATCCGGTCGCCGGTGTCGCGGGCACAGGTAAGGTCGTGGGTAATAATAATAGAGGAAGTATTAAACCTTCGCTGTACTTCGTTAATTAAGTTGTTAATTTCAATACTGGTGATGGGGTCCAGGCCGGCGGTAGGCTCGTCGTAAAGCATAATTTCGGGCCGTAATATTAAGGTGCGGGCAATACCAATGCGCTTGCGTTGCCCACCCGACAATTCGGAAGGCATCTGGTTAATGGTTTGGGCCAAACCAACTGCATCCAGAACGGTCTCGATTAAATTATCAATTTCCTGCTGACTTAAATCGCGCGAGTGGCGCAAAAGCGGAAACTCCAGGTTTTCCCGTACGGTCATGCTGTCGTAAAGGGCACTGTTCTGGAAAGAAAACCCTATTTTTAACCGCAACTCGTCGAGCTCTTTGGATTTTAATTTGTTTACATCCTGGCCAAGCACATTTATCTGGCCTTTATCGGATTTTAACAGGCCGGCAATAATTTTAATCAATACCGATTTACCCGTACCGGAACGCCCCAACACCACCAGGTTCTCGCCCTGGTACAGATCCAAGTCTACGCCCCGCAATACTTTGTAATCTTCAAAAGCTTTTTTGAGGCCCCGGATGGAGATTACTTTGTTTTCTTTATTTATGTTCGGATTTGTCTTTTTCATTCCAATCGGATTTTAAAGAGCGCGGAGGGCATTAATGACCTGCATGGTTAGCAACTCTTCAATGAAAATAAGAACCATGGCCGTAACCACCGAGGAATTAGCTGCTTTGCCTACGCCTTCTGTGCCCTTAGAAGAATTGTAACCTTTGTAGCAACCTACCATACCAATAGTAAAACCAAAAAGAATGGATTTAAACAACGAGGCAAAAATATCCAGGAACGTAATCGCGTCAAAAACATCTACCATGAAGGTGGTAAAACTGGTTTGTTCGTTTTGGTGTATATTAATGTAGGCGCCCATGAGTGCTACAAAAACCGTATACATCATTAAAATGGGTATCATGAGCGTAGTGGCCAGCACCCGCGAAACTACCAGAAATTTATAAGGATTGGTAGCCGATACTTCCATCGCATCTATTTGCTCAGTTACCTTCATCGAACCAATTTCGGCCCCAATGCTGGAACCTACCCGGCCCGCCGCAATAATGGCCGTAACCAACGGCCCAAGCGCCCGCACAATGGCAATAGAGATTAAAGCGGGCAGCCACGAGGTTGCTCCAAATTCGGTGAGGGAAGGCCGGGATTGGTTGGTAAATACAATACCAATAATAAAACCGGTAAGCGAAATGAGCGGCAAAGAACGCAGACCAACCTCATAAAACTGTTTTATTATTTCTTTGAACTCATAAGGTGGTAGAAAAACCTCTTTAAAGAACCGTATAACAAATTTATACACATCGTAGAGGTTCTGAAACACCCTGTCCACTTTTCTGGAAATGAGATAGCGGCGTTTGGGTTGTTTAACTACAGGTTCTTCTGTATCCATCGGGTATTAGTAAGCCTAATGTTTGTTTAGGTAAATAAATATTGCTGGGTAGTCCGGACTAAAACTAAATAAAGTCTTACTTAAGCCACAATAATTATGTTTGAAATTGTAGTAAAAATCTTTTTTGCTGCTGCCAGCCAATGCCGCCGCGAATTTATAATATTATTGCGCGGCAACAAATTTTAAAACCGTTTCCGGATGTACGGAATAAATAGGTATAAGATAAGGTTAATTTTAGCCGAAATATATTAAATATTAGCCAGGCGAATTTTCTGCCGCAGCCTAAATGCTTACCCTAAACATTTCTTAGAACCAGGCAGAAATAAAAAAGGTACTGCCGGAGCAGTACCTTTAAATATTTAATCTAATAAGAAATTATTCTTCGTCGCGTTTCTCGTAACGTTTGCGGTCGTTCTCGTCGAGGTAAATTTTACGCATCCGGATGCTCTTAGGTGTAACCTCTAATAATTCATCCTTCTGAATATATTCCATAGCTTCTTCTAAAGAGAATTGCTTTTTCGGAACAATCTTCACGTTGTTATCAGAACCGGAAGCCCGCATGTTAGTCAGCTGCTTGCCTTTCTGAATATTAATGGTAATATCGTTGCCGCGGCTGTGCTCGCCAATTACCTGACCCGCATAAACTTCTTCACCCGGATCTACGAAGAATACGCCCCGATCCTGTAATTTATCGATAGAATAAGCGGTACCCGGACCAGTTTCCAGCGAAATAAGTGAACCATTAATACGGCCCGGAATCGGACCTTTATGCGGTTCGTAGCTGATAAAACGGTGGTTCATGATGGCTTCACCGGCGGTAGCGGTTAACACGTTGTTCCGCAAACCAATCAGGCCACGCGCCGGAATATTGAATTCCAGGTGCTGTAAGTCGCCTTTTGGCTCCATTATAGATAACTCACCTTTACGCTGCGTTACCAATTCTATTACTTTACCAGAGCTTTCTTCCGGCACATCTACTACCAGGTGCTCAATTGGCTCGTGGCGTTGGCCATCTATATCTTTAAATATTACCTGCGGCTGACCTACCTGAATTTCGTAGCCCTCGCGGCGCATGGTTTCTATTAACACCGACAAGTGCAGAATACCCCGGCCGTACACCAGGAAAGTATCTTCTTTATCGGTTTCTTCTACCCGTAAAGCCAGGTTTTTCTCAATTTCTTTGTATAAGCGGTCGCGCAGGTGGCGTGATGTAACAAATTTGCCTTCTTTACCAAAAAACGGAGAGTTGTTAATGGTAAACAACATGTTCATGGTCGGCTCATCGATGGAGATTCGGGCCAAAGCTTCGGGCATTTCGGCATCCGCAATGGTGTCGCCAATTTCAAAACCTTCTATACCGGTAAGCGCACAAATTTCGCCGGAAGAAACACTCGGAACTTTAACTTTTCCTAAGCCTTCGAATACGTGAATTTCTTTAATGCGCATTTTTTTAATAGTACCATCGCGCTTGCACAAGCTAATCGCTTCGCCTTCGGTTAAAGTACCGCGATGTACCCGGCCAATGGCAATCCGGCCCACAAAAGAAGAATAATCAAGCGAAGTAATTTGCATTTGCGGCGTACCATCTAAAGTAGGTGCAGCCGGAATTACATTTACAATAGCATCCAGCAAAGGCGTAATGTCTTCGGTTTTCTGCTGCCAGTCGGTGCTCATCCAGCCTTGCTTGCTGGAGCCGTACAGGGTTACAAAATCCAATTGATCTTCGGTAGCGCCCAGGTTAAACATCAGGTCAAAAACCTGTTCGTGTACTTCGTCGGGGCGACAGTTTTCTTTATCTACTTTATTTACCACCACAATTGGTTTTAATCCCAACGAAATGGCTTTGCTTAATACAAAACGGGTTTGTGGCATAGCGCCTTCAAAAGCATCTACCAGCAATAAAACGCCGTCGGCCATTTTTAAAACCCGTTCTACTTCCCCGCCAAAGTCGGCGTGACCAGGGGTATCAATAATATTGATTTTTACATCTTTATACCGAACCGAAACGTTCTTAGATACAATGGTTATACCTCTTTCCCGTTCCAGATCGTTGTTATCCAGAATCAGATCATCGAAGTGTTGGTGTTCGGAAAAGATTTTAGAGGCGTGGATGATTTTATCAACCAGGGTAGTTTTGCCGTGGTCAACGTGCGCGATAATCGCAATGTTTCGAATATTCTGACTCATTATTTTTTATTTCAGGCCGCAAAGGTACAAAAAAATAACTATACTAATAATAATTGGTTTTAAGCTTTGGGCTTTAGTTAAACTTAAAGGCTATTTTGGGCAAAAAAGTTCGTTGTTAGGCAAGGTTTGTGCATTTGAGCAAACTGAAATTGTTTAAACTGCCGTATGTTTTACCCGAAATATTAACTCTTAAAATATTTATATCTCATGAAAATAATACTGCAAATTTTACTGGGCTGCTTTTTAACCTTAACGGCCTGCGCCCAGCAACGCGAAAAAGAAAGCGGTACGGCTGCTTCGGGCGAAGCACCGTTGCCCAATAAAAAAGTAAAAGCTTTGAATCAGCAAAAAACAACTTATGCCGTAGTAAAAACCGAAGCCGAATGGCGGCAACAACTTACACCGGAGCAATTTGCGGTTAGCCGTGAAAAAGCAACCGAGCGGCCATTTGCGAATAAATACAATAACAACAAGCAAAAAGGTATTTATAAATGCATTGGCTGCGGACAGGAATTATTTAGTTCATCCACTAAGTTCGATTCGGGTACCGGCTGGCCCAGTTTTTATAAACCCTTGAATAACCAGGTAGTAAAAGAACTGCAAGATCTGGAATTGGGTATGGTACGCACCGAAGTAGTTTGCAGCCGCTGTGGCGGGCATTTGGGTCACGTATTCGACGATGGACCTAAACCAACCGGCCTGCGTTACTGCCTTAATTCGGCGGCTTTAGACTTTCAAAAAAAATAATACAATTTTATATAAGCTTTATGTATAACCTTTTGGTAGGGCCGGGCCGTATTAATAGTACAAATTCTAGTTAAAAAACATGGACCTGAGTTCAACCACAAATTTAGTACAAAGCACAGCGCAACTAATAATGGAAGCGTTCCGGCATTTTAACACGCCGGCCAACGAAGTATTATCTTACGACCAGTTGCTGCCCTTTTTGGATGAGCGAAGTGAGCATCAGCATTATAAAGATGCTTTGGTAGAAGCAGAATATCACCTGAGCAAAGAAGCCTATGCTACCCCAGACCCCAGCGGTTTGCGGTTGACGGAAGTAGGCTACAAAGCTTTGCAGGAGGGAAAAGAAGCCTAAGAGCTTTGTGTAAATGGTAAACTCGTTAGGTAAACAGAGAGGAGCAAATGAGCAAGGTAGATGGGCGGATAGGAAAGGCAGGGCAAGCTTTAATGGCAGGAGTTGGTTTGATAATGATGGCCTGTACTTCCGCCCGCGAAACTAACGAGTATAATGCGGCGGTCCCTAGCACCATCCAAAGTGATGCGGACCGTCGCGCCATTTATAATAATGCCGATACCAGACCTATAGCGCGGCCGCGTAGCATAAATAACCAGGCCAGCGAAATTAACCGGCAAAAAAATATTGAAGACCGCAGCGTTAATAACCCCAGTAATAACCCAACCGAAGTCCGGACTATGGAATTAGGCCGCCCCACAACCGATACCCTTCCGTAGCTATTATTTATTTTGTTCAGGAAAATTAATTATTCCTGATAAATGGTTATCCTCCTAATAGGCTAGGCTATTAAGATACAAAGCTAAATAGCTTGCCCGCATTAATCTTGGTTCTGCTTGCCGCATTTATTTTAAACAATCCATAATCTTAATAAAAGCTATTGCTTTAAATATTGCCGTTTTCTGGCGTAGTGGCGTTTGGTATTTTAGCGCTAGCCGGTTTTTTTGCGCTGGCAGCTTTTGTGTTTTCTACGGCAACGGCTGGCGTAACTTTGCTATTTCGGGTGCGGGAACTGTTCTTTTTAGCGGAATTGGGTATTAAATCAATTTGGTTTTCCTCGGTATCTGGTGTTTTAGGTATTTCCAGCAGTGCGTTGTCTCCGGCTTTATTGGCTGTCTTAGGGTCGGGGCTTGGCTGTTCTGCTTCGGGTAATGTAATTTCTTGTAGAGTAGGTTCCCCAGTTTTTAATACCTCCTGCAAAATTACTTCGGCACGCATTTTAATTTTTTGGCGGGCTTCTTTCATAATTTCTTTAATGGCCTTTTTGGTATCTTTTTTTACTTCTTTTAATACCTGCTTCATTTTCTTCTTAAACTCCCGTTCCAGTTGCTCCGATAAAGCAGGCAATAAATCTTCTTTGGTCACAACCTTCTTCTTGACGGATTTTTTCTGATCTTCTTTTTTCTCAGGTTTTTTCATTGCAGTAAGATAATATTTTAAATCTATCGGAGAATGCCCTTAAGATAAGTAAACCTAATGGGTTGAAGTATTGGGGTTAGCATTTATTAGCAGTTGCGTAGTTTACGATAGGGTAAAAAGTAATTTTTGTTAAAACCACACTTTAAATATTGGTAAGCCAACACTTAAGCCATTTACGTATATTTGCAACTTTAAACCTGCTTTATGACGAAAAACTATAAACGCTATACTGTTACGGCAGCGCTGCCTTATGCCAACGGGCCGGTGCACATCGGGCACTTGGCGGGAGTTTACCTGCCGGCCGATATTTATGTACGTTATTTGCGTGCGCAAGGTCGCGATGTTAAATTTGTTTGCGGCTCCGACGAACACGGCGTTCCTATTACCATCCGGGCCCAAAAAGAAAATTCGACCCCCCAACAGGTAGTAGATAAGTACCACCGGCTCATTAAAGATTCTTTTGCCGAATTTAATATTTCTTTTGATATTTATTCGCGTACCTCTAACCAAACGCACCATGAAACCGCCGCCGGCTTTTTCACCAACCTTTACGAGAAAGGCATTTTCGAAGAAAAAACTTCACAACAATATTTCGACGAAAAAAATCAACAATTCCTGGCCGACCGCTACATTGTGGGCACCTGCCCCAAGTGCGGCAACGAAAATGCGTACGGCGACCAATGCGAAAATTGTGGTTCCAGCTTAAACGCCACCGACCTGATAAATCCTAAAAGCATGCTCAGCGGCGAAAAGCCCGTGATGAAGGAAACCAAACACTGGTATTTGCCGCTGGATAAATACGAAGATTGGCTGCGCGAATGGATTGTGGAAGGGCATCAGGAATGGAAAGCCAACGTATACGGGCAGTGCAAAAGCTGGATAGACGGCGGCTTGCAACCCCGCGCCGTAACCCGCGATTTAGATTGGGGCGTACCCGTACCACTGGAAGAAGCCAAAGGTAAAGTGTTGTACGTGTGGTTTGATGCGCCCATTGGGTATATTTCGGCTACGAAAGATTTAACCCCCGACTGGCAAATCTACTGGCAAGACGAAGACACCAAATTGGTGCATTTTATTGGCAAAGATAATATTGTGTTCCATTGCATTATTTTCCCGGTAATGTTAAAGGCGCACGGCGATTATATTTTGCCCGACAATGTACCGGCCAACGAGTTTTTAAACCTGGAAGGCGATAAAATATCTACTTCGCGTAATTGGGCGGTTTGGCTGCACGAATATTTAGCCGATTTTCCGGGCAAAGCCGATGTGCTGCGTTACGTGCTTTGCGCCAATGCCCCCGAGAACAAAGACAACGATTTTACCTGGAAAGATTTTCAGGCCCGCAACAACAACGAGTTACTCGCCATTTTTGGTAATTTTATTAACCGGGCGGTAGTGCTCACGCATAAATATTTTAGTGGTAAAGTGCCGGCCAAAGCCGAGTTGCAAACCGCCGATGTAATGGTGCTGGATGAGTTAAAAGCTTTCCCCCAAACCATTGCAGATTTAATTGAAAGGTACCGGTTCCGGGAAGCACTTAGTGAATTAATGAACCTGGCGCGCTTAGGCAATAAATATTTAGCCGATACTGAGCCCTGGAAAATTATTAAAACCGACGAAGAACGGGTTAAAACCATTTTAAATATTGCCCTGCAAATTGCCGCGAGCTTAACCATTGTGGCCGAACCATTTTTGCCCGAAACTGCCCGTAAACTGGCCGCTATGTTGGGTATGAAACAAGACGAATGGGCCGCCGCCGGTGCTGCCGATTATTTAATAGCTGATCATCAGTTAGGAGAAGCGGCTTTGTTGTTCCAGAAAATTGAGGACGATACTGTGCAGGCGCAGGTGCAAAAACTTCTGGATACCAAAAAGGCCAATCAGCTAGCCAATGCTGTAGTGAGTCCGGCGAAGGAAAATATTTCTTTTGAAGATTTTTCGAAAATGGATATTCGTGTAGGCATTATTCTGGAAGCCGAGAAAGTGGCTAAAACCAAAAAGCTTCTGAAATTAAAAATTGACACGGGCCTTGACCAGCGCACCATTGTGAGCGGAATTGCCGAATATTTTGTACCCGAAGCCATTATTGGTCAGCAGGTATCGGTATTGGTAAATTTAGCGCCGCGCGAAATAAAAGGTATTCAGAGCCAGGGCATGATTTTAATGGCCGAAAATGCCGATGGTAGTCTGGCTTTTGTGCAACCTTCTACCGCAGTAAAACCGGGCAGCGGTATTTCGTAAAATAGATATTTCTGTAAAAAAAAGCTGCTTTTGGTTTAGGCCGAAAGCAGCTTTTTTATTGTACAAAATGGTAAATAGGTTCAGCTGTCAGAAAATAACGTTTGGAACGCGAATAAATCTGTTAGCGGGTAATTAATTTAGGCGTTACTACCCAAAAACCAATTGCCGTAAGCACCGAAAATATTCCGGCCAGCCACCACAACGTAGTAAAGCCGTAATTAGCCACAATGCTGGTGCCCAGGTAAGGTGCCAATATATGCGCCGCCGAGTAAGAAAGCGAATATAAACCCATGTAAGCGCCCCGGTTGTAGTCGTTAGAGCGATTAACGGTAATGGTGGCCATAAAAGGCATGGCAAAAATTTCGGCCATACTTAATAAAACCATGGCAACAAATAAAATTAATTGCCCGAAAGCCAGGTTAAGCAAAATAAAAGAGAATCCGTTTAGTAAAATGCCGGTTACAATTAAACGGGTATAAGAAATGCGCTGGCCAATCAGGTAAACCAATATCATCTCGAACAGGAAAACAATAAAACCATTTAGACCCAGCAAAGTGCCAATATGCGCCTCCGACAGTACATAAACCTGCCGGTAATAGAGGGGCAGGGTAGTAAAAAACTGAAAAAATACGACGGCAAAACAGGTACACAAAAAAGCGAAAATCAAATAAGGCCAATCCTGGTAAGGCGATAAAGTGCTTTTTTTCGCGGTTTTTTTCGGATGAGATTTGGGCTGAAAACCTTTGCGCGCATTAAAGTAAACGTAGAAAAACAAGCCGGCCAGAATACAGGTAATACCATCGGCCATAAATAACAACCGGTACGATACGGTAGCCAGCAAACCCCCAATAGCCGGACCAATTGAAAAGCCCAGGTTTATGGCCATTCGGTTAAGGGAAAAAGCCCGGGTAAGGTTTTCGGGTTTGGCGTAGAAAGCAACCGATGAGGAATTGGCCGGCCGCAAACACTCCGTAACCAGGCTGAGAATAAACAATCCGCCTACAAAAGGTAAAAAGCTTTTTAATTGCAGTAACACAAAAAATAAGCTGCCGCCTACTATTAAACTGAAAAACTGCACCCGGAAATGCCCCACCCGGTCGGTAAGCCAGCCGCCTAAAAAAGAACCGCACATAGAACCCAAGCCGAAAGCGCTCAAAGCCAGCCCCACTTGTTTTAAAGAAAAGCCCAACGCCTCGGTTAAGTAAACGCTCAGGAAAGGCACCACCATGGCCCCGCTTCGGTTTATAAACATAACCAACGCCAGCATCCAGGCCGGCCGCGACAAACCACCATAAGCGTTGCGGTATAAGGTTAAAACACGATTCATAAAACAGGCGTATTTAGGCGGTAAATTTAAAAATTTGGCATAAACACAGCAGTATATTATTCTGGTTGCCGAGAGCCTGAATAATAATAGTGTATTTAATAGTAAAATATTTAATACTTAATGTAAAAAATACTTGACTTTTGTAAAAAATACTTTACATTTGTAATGAACTTAAAACTAATCTCTATGAAAACATCATTTTTATTTCCCAACTCCTTTAAGAAAGTGGGTTGGGTATTATTAGTTCCCGGTACTATTTTGGGTTTGCTGGTCCTTTTTCAGGGTTATGAAATAGCTTTCTTAAATGCCAAAGTATTTACCTTGTTTAAGGAAACGCAATTCCTTAATAGCCAAAATCCTGGTGGGCATCTGGTAAACAATAATCTTACAAATGAGTTAGCCAGCGTGATTTTTATGGTTGGGGCAATTCTGGTTGGATTCTCAAAAGAGAAGCAAGAAGACGAGTACATTTCCAAAATCAGGTTAGAATCTTTAGTATGGGCTACTTACCTGAATTATGGATTTTTACTCATTGGTTTATTATTCGTGTATGATACCCAATTTTTAACCTTTATGGCTCTTAACATGTTTACTTTGCTTATTTTCTTTATTATCCGATTCCACCTGGTATTAAGTCAAAACCAGTTTTCAGTTAAGGCTCATGCAGAATAAATTAAGAATAGAAAGGGCCATTAAAAATATTACCCAGGAAGAACTGGCCCGTTTAATTGGGGTAAGCCGCCAAACCATTAACGCCATGGAGTTAAATAAATACGTGCCGTCGACGGTGTTATCGCTTAAAATTGCCCGGGTGTTCGAGAAGAAAGTAGAAGATATTTTTATTCTGGAGGATAACGATTGAATGAGAAAGCCCGCTGCATAAACGGTAAACCTTATTATCAGAAATAAACCTGAATTTAGTTTTTAAACAAAAAAGGCGTTGCCCGAGACAACGCCTTTTTTGTTTTATATGAGTTTAATGGTAAGCAAATCAGGCTGGGAAAGCCGGTATTACCTGCACACAAACCGGAGAAGGCACCTCAACGGAATGGCCGGTAGCGGTTAGTTTACCGGTTTGGCTATCGGCTTTAAAGGTTACAATATTATTGGTGTTCTGGTTGGCTACAAGTAAAATATTCCCGCTCGGGTCGAAACCAAAGTTGCGCGGCCATTTACCCTGGGTTCTTACGTGTTCTACCAAAGTTAAATTACCGGTTTCAGCATTAATTGCATAAACCACCAAACTATCATGGCCCCGGTTAGAGCCGTACAAAAATTTACCGTTCGGCGACACGTGTATATCGGCGCAAAAACTTTCCTGAGTAACACCGGCCGGTAACGTAGAAACAGATTGGGTTTGGGTAAATGAGCCGTTGGTGCTGTTATAAGCCAGCACCGAAATGGTATTATCTAATTCGTGAATTAAAAAAGCAAATTTGCCATTTGGGTGAAAAGTTAAATGGCGCGGACCAGCGCCGGCTTTGGTGGTAAAATCGCCTTCGGGGTTAGGTATTAAACCGCCTTGTTTTGTATCTAAACGGTAGCTTTTTACTTTATCAATGCCTAAATCAATGGCAAATACAAATTTATTATCGGGTGCCGGCACAATGCAGTGCGCGTGGGGTGCTTCCTGGCGTTTAACATTTGGTCCTTTGCCCTGGTGCTGTTGCTTGGTTCTTAAATTACCTAAATGGCCATTGGGCTGTAACGGGAAAATGGCTACATTGCCGCCCACGTAATTAGCCACCAAAGCAAATTTATTAGATTTATCGAGGCTTATATAACAAGGCGCGCCGCCCCCGGTAGCCTGCTGGTTAAGTAAAGTTAAACGGCCGGTTTTTTTATCAATGGCAAAAGCGCTAACGGCCCCGGTGTTGCTGCCGTTAAATTCGGTTACTTCGTTTACCGCGTATAAATATTGGTGGTCTGGGGCCAGGGTAAGAAAAGAAGGATTAGCGCCGCCTTTGTAACCGCTTACTTTGGTGAGTTGGCCTGTAGTGCCGTTCAGCCGGAATTGATATAAACCTAAGTCGCCGGCTTTGGCGTAGGTGCCTACATATACTGCGTAAAACTTCTCTTTCGATTTTTTATCTTTTTGGGCCAAAGCCGAAAAGGCAAACGGAAGCCCAGCCAAGCTGAGCCCGGCTACTTTCATAAAAAATCGACGTGTTTGTTTTTCTTTCTTCATAAAAATTTAATGACTTATGCTACCGCTCGGGTAGCAAGATAAGCAGAATAGCTGAAACGAATAAAGGTATACTAATGCGGTTAAATATTAGTTCTTCGGAAACGAATGGAGACTGTTCAAACAACTGCTAATATAATTGTAGTCATTTATTTAAGCATATTATTAAATATTCCTCCGCAATAAATATTCTATAAAAGATAGTTTCCCAAACTTCGGTAAAATGCTTTAAACCAAAATATATGAAAGCCCCAAAGGGGCGCAATATCCCAGCGATGAGTGCAGCCCATCGGTAAAAGCCCGATAATTTTGTTTCCCAGGGCTGCATCCTGGGCTAGCACGCCCTTTCAGGGCTAGAACAATTTAGAAGGACTTAAAAAAATAAAACCAGGTGTTTGTTTACACCTGGTTTTATAGAATAAGAATATAAAATATCCTTCGTAAAAAGATTTACTTTATAAGCTTAGCTTCTGGAACGGCCAAACCACTTCTTTTTCTTTTTCACTTCTGTCCGGTTTTTCTCGGCGCTGGAAGCAACAATTTCGGCTTGCCCGATAGAAGTAAAGTGGTAAGGATGATCTTCTACGACCGGAATATTTTTCGAAATTAATTTATGAATATCGCGGAGGTAAGGCTTTTCTTCGGCATCGCAGAAAGAAAGCGCAATACCACTGGCGCCGGCCCTGCCCGTACGACCAATGCGGTGCACGTAGGTTTCGGGTACGTTCGGTAATTCAAAATTAATCACGTGGGTTAGTTCTTCTACGTCTATGCCGCGGGCCGCAATATCGGTAGCAACCAACACGCGGGTAGTACGGCTTTTAAAATTGGTAAGTGCGCGTTGCCGGGCATTCTGCGATTTATTCCCGTGTATGGCTTCGGCCTGAATACCGGCATTATTTAAATCTTTCGCTACGCGGTCGGCACCGTGTTTGGTGCGTGTAAAAACCAGAGCCGTTTCTATTTTGCGGTCTTCCAGTACGTGGTTCAGCAGTTTGCGCTTGTTGTTTTTCTCTACAAAATATACTGCTTGCTTAATGGTTTCGGCAGTAGAAGAAACCGGCGTAACTTCAACTTTGGCCGGATTTACCAAAATGGTATTAGCCAAATCTGTGATTTCGGGCGGCATGGTAGCCGAGAAAAACAGCGTTTGTCGCTTAACCGGTAGTTTTGCAATCACCTTTTTTACATCGTGCACAAAACCCATGTCTAGCATCCGGTCGGCCTCGTCGAGTACAAATAATTTAATGCTGTTCAGGTTTATAAAGCCCTGGTTCATCAGGTCGAGCAGGCGGCCCGGGGTAGCTACCAAAATATCGACGCCGCGCTGCAAAGCGGCGGTTTGGGCGTGTTGCGATACGCCACCAAATATTACCAGGTGCCGCAAACCGGTAAACCGGCCGTAAGCCGTAAAGCTTTCTTCAATCTGGATAGCCAGTTCGCGGGTTGGAGTTAATATTAGTGCTTTTATGCCTTTCGGGCCGCGTTCGGTAGTTTGTTCGTTTCTTAATAGTTGCAGAATCGGGATAGCAAAAGCGGCCGTTTTCCCGGTTCCGGTCTGGGCGCAGCCCAGCAAATCTTTGCGTTGCAAAATCAACGGAATAGACTGTTCCTGAATAGGAGTTGGTTGGGTATAACCTTCTTTTTCTAGCGCCTTCAGGATGGGCTCTATTAAATTTAATTGATTAAATGTCATTCTTGGTTTTTATAAGCCGGTTTTTGTAAGCTGATTTCCGCTGTGATGCGGCGAAATGGTTTCGGATAGTTTTATAATTTTTTAACCGGCTGGTTCTGTTGTATAACTCTATTTCGGGCGTAACAATTCAATTACGGCATTATTTAATATTAATAAGCACAATGTAAAACCCAAAGTCTTACCCGAAGGGCGAAGGTACGGTTTTATTATGAACAACAGGGTTTTCTTTTTAACTGCCAGGCAAGCAGCTTAACAAAGCCAAAGAATATTTTTAGAATAAGATTAAACTTACCTTTGTGGCCAATTGGTACTTTGCTACAAATGGTTAAGCGTTTACATTTCGGTGGTATAAATTAAGTGCAAATAGCGCGAATTAGTTTAGTACGCACCTAGAAAATCAAATAAAAATGCAGCTATAAGAATGTTTGCACAATATTTGTACAAACACAAATGTAAACCTGGCTGTGGTTGTTAAGTGAACTAATGATATGGATGAATATTCCAAAGCAAGCTTAATTTATTTAATAAACTTCTAGCTAAGGTATTAGGTAGCTTTGGGCTTTGCCAGAATGGCAGGAGTGGTGCTCTTTAGGGCAGTTAAAATATTTATCTAAGTAAAATATTATGCTGTAGATAGGCGGCTACCTAATGTAAGTTTTAATATTTACCGGAACGCTTTTTAGGGTTGTTCGGGTTTAATGAGTTACAATATAAATTAAATGCATCAAACAAGATTTTTTATCGGGGTTTTCCTGGTTGTTCTGTTATCGTTTTTATTAGATAGATATGTTTTTGCCGGTATCCGGACCATTACGGCTAACTGGAAATCAACCAGGTTAAAGAAAGCAATGCGCTGGGGATACTGGGCTATTTCCTGGGGCGTAACCACTTCTATGCTGGTTTACCCCCTTTTTGGTATGCGCAATGCTTTTACTTATTGGCTGCTCAGCATCTTTTTTACTTTGTTTGTAACCAAGCTGGTTTTTACCCTGGTTTTATTTAGCGAAGATATTATCAGGTTGCTAACGGGTGTGGTAAAATTTATTTTTAAAACTAACAACAGCGGCGTAAAACCTTTAAAGCCGGGCCGTCGCAAGTTTGTGAGCCAATTAGGCTTGGTGCTAGCTTCTATTCCGTTTGCTTCTTTTGTTTACGGTATGATTAAGGGCAAGTACGATTACAAAGTACACCGGCATACCTTATTTTTCGATGATTTACCCGAGGCATTCGATGGCTTTACCATTACCCAAATTTCGGATGTACACACCGGTACTTTTGATAATGCCGAAGCCGTGCAACGGGGCATTAACATGATAAAAGATCAGAAATCGGATTTGTTTGTTTTTACCGGCGATTTGGTGAATAACGTAGCCGAAGAAGTGGAGCCCTGGATGAACCTTTTTGGCCAGTTACGCGCGCCTTACGGGCAATTCTCGATATTAGGTAACCACGACTACGGCGATTATATGGAGTGGGAGAGCGAAGCAGCCAAAGTTGCCAACCTGGATAAACTTAAAAAACACCACGCCGACATGGGTTACCGGTTATTGCTGGACGAAAATATTACCCTGGAGAAAAACGGTCAGAAAATTTCGTTGCTGGGTGTAGAAAACTGGGGCGATGGTTTTATTCAGAAAGGCGATTTAGAAAAAGCTTTAACCGGCGTTGATAAAGATGCTTTTAAAATATTGCTGTCGCACGATCCTTCGCACTGGCAAAATATTGTAAAACATCATCCTACGCATATTCACTTAACCCTGGCGGGCCATACCCACGGCATGCAAATGGGCATCGAAACCCCAACAGTTAAATGGAGCCCATCGGAATTGCGTTATGCGCATTGGGCTGGCCTGGCCGAGGAAAATTTGCGTTATTTGTATATAAACCGGGGCTTTGGCTTTTTAGGCTTTACTGGCCGCGTAGGCATCTGGCCCGAAATTACCGTATTGGAGCTACGTAAGAAAGCAGTAGCTTAATTCAAAATCATAATATTCATAAAAAGGCCGGCTGATAAATATTATCGGCCAGCCTTTTTATTTGCCTGCGTAAGTATTATTGGTATACCCGCACGTAATCGATGTAATATTTTTGTGGTAAAGCCTGCAAATCTACGCCGCGCTGACCGCCCCAGGCGCCACCGATGGCCAGATTCAGAATTAGGTAAAAGGGTCGGTTAAAAGGCCAGGTACTGCTACCGGTGCCTTCGTTTTTAAACGTAAACACCACTTTGTTATCCAGTAAAAAATCTATTTTGTCTTCTGTCCAGTCTACGGCGTACAGGTGGAAATCAGCGTAAGGCTTGGTTAAACCTACTTTCCGGCCTTTGTTCGTGTTTTTTGTGTGGTTGTAAGCTTGGGTATGCACGTTAAAATGAACGGTGTCGGGGTCGAACCCAACATTTTCCATCATGTCAATTTCGCCGCAGGCCGGCCAGCCCACTTGTTTTATGTTTTTGCCCAACATCCAAATGGCCGGCCACGTACCCCGCGCCGAAGGTATTTTAGCCCGCACTTCGATGCGGCCGTATTGCCATTCGCCGGTACCCTGCGTAGTTAAGCTGGCGGAAGTTACCGGTACTTTTTTGCCTTTTACCAACAAAGAATCTTGCCGGGCCTCAATAACTAAATTGCCGTTTTCGACGCGGGCATTTTCTAAGCGGCCTTTGGTGTAATATTGCTCTTCTTTGTTCCGGATGTAGCCTTCTTCTTCTACCCACTTTTTAGGGTTGGGCTGGCCTTTGTAGTTAAATTCATCGGCCCAAACCAATTTTAATTT
Source organism: Adhaeribacter rhizoryzae (assembly GCF_008629685.1). GTDB lineage: Bacteria > Bacteroidota > Bacteroidia > Cytophagales > Hymenobacteraceae > Adhaeribacter > Adhaeribacter rhizoryzae. The sequence continues at coordinate 88,287 of NZ_VWSF01000006.1, forward strand.
TTGGGGTTGCGGATTGGGCGTTGGCCGCGAAAATAAAGTATAGCAAAAAACTACAAGTAAACTGAAGTACGCCATGAGGGTGAAATCTGGAAATATTAAACAGGAAATTGCCGGAGAAGCTAACCAGCGCAAAAATATAATATTGCTTTATTTTTTCTGTTCGCAGTTAAACATCCAGTTAATGCCAAATTTATCGGTGAGCATACCAAATTGGGCACCCCAAAAAGTATCTTGCAAGGGCATGGTTACCTGGCCGCCAGCCGAAAGGTTGGTAAACGCTGTTTCGAGTTGGGCAATATTTTCGAAGTTTAACGATAAGGTAACATTATTGCCAATGGTAACTGGGTGATCAGGTAAACTATCGGAAGCCATAATAATAGCTTGGCCCAGTTTTAATATTGCATGCAGTATTTTCTTTTTGTACGCTTCGGGCACGTCCATTGGGGCACTTTCGAAATAGCTCAGCATCGGAATTTCACCGGACAGGGCTTCTTTGTAAAAGTTAAAGGCTTCTTCGCAATTGCCTCTAAAGGTTAAATACGGTTGTACTTCCATGTTATAGTTAGGATTAAAATATTTGCTTAAGCGTAATAAAATCTGAAAAATAAACGGCTAACAACGCAGTAGCCCAAAGCAGGTAAGAACCTAAGATTAAATATTAAGGCATTAAGTGGCTCGTAAATCCTTTTTGGGTTAACTGTTCAAAGGCGTTCCAAACAGCATCCGGAATATCCTGGTGAATCTGAAAGCCTTTGGGCGGGTAGGTCCGGATGCGTTGTAAATCGCCCAGCATAATATTTATTACCTCTTCCTGCGAAATTTCGTGGTTGGGATAATCAGTAAAACTAATTTGGGGCGAGGTAACCATTATTGCTACCGGTTCGCCGGGCCATTGCTTCATAAACGTGGCATAAGCCCGGCGTTCCATATAAGGTTTCTGCACCAAAATCATGCGTTTTATTTTAATATTATTCTTCTGGAGTAAAGCATAAGTTAGGGCAATATTTTCGCCGGTGTTGGTCGAGCGGTTTTCAATCAAAATTTTATCGGCGGGTACGCCCATGTCGCGGGCAATTTGGGCAAATTTATCGGCTTCGGGCTCATTCCACAGGCCATCGGTAAGCCGCCCCAAACCCCCAGAAAATATTAACAGCGGCGCGTAGCCCTGCAAAAACAACTCGGCACCGCGTTCGGCTACCCGGGTATCGTGGCTGCCCAAAACCAAAATACAATCGGCCGGAGCGAGCAAATGATTAACATGATGATAATCCCAAATTAATTGGCTTAAGCGTAAAGTTTCGGAGTCGAGGAACATAAATAATAGTTTTGTCCGGAATATCTTAAAAGAACCTGTAATACAAAAGTACTTTATCTTAAAATCTACCCGTTAAACTAAAACCAGCAAAGGATACGTAGCGTTTAAAAAGTATAATACCCGTGCATTGCACTTAAAATATATTTTTTATTAATTTGTTTTTACAGCATTGCGCAACTTTATTTTATAGCAGCTACATGAAAGATATTCTGCATAGAAATAATGTACACGTAAGCGGCAGCGGAACAACCCCGATGTTATTTGCGCACGGCTTTGGCTGCGACCAAAGTATGTGGCGCTTTATTACGCCAGCTTTTCAGCAGGATTATAAAATTGTGCTGTTCGACCACGTGGGTTTTGGCAATTCGGATGTACAGGCTTTTGTACCGGGTAAGTATAATGCGCTGCAAGCTTACGCCAACGATATGCTGGAAATCTGCGAGGAGCTAAATTTATCCCAAATAATATTTGTTGGGCACTCGGTAAGCGCCATGATTGGTATATTGGCCGCCCTGCAAGAGCCGGACCGTTTTCAGAAACTAATTTTAATAGGGCCATCGCCCCGGTACATCAACGACGAAGATTACGTAGGTGGCTTTAACGCCAAAGATATTGATGGCTTGCTCGACTTTTTAGACAGTAATTATTTAGGTTGGTCGAGTACCATGGCGCCGGTTATTATGGCCAATCCCGAGCGCCCCGAACTAAGCCAGGAGTTAACCAATAGTTTTTGCCGCGCCAATCCGGAAATTGCCAAAAATTTTGCCCGGCTTACATTTCTTTCTGATAACCGGGCCGATTTACCGAAGGTGAAAATGCCGGCCTTGATATTACAGTGTTCCGAAGATGTAATAGCACCCAATTCGGTAGGCGAATATGTGTATAGTCAATTGCCAAATAGCCGGTTGGTTGTAATGAAAGCAACCGGCCATTGCCCTAATTTAAGCCATCCGGAAGAAACAATTGCGGCAATAAAAGGTTTTCTGTAATACTGAGTAAGGGGCAAGCGCGATGAGTAGGGTAGATTACAAAGAATATATACTGGAAAGTGCCGACGATTTATACGAAAATGCGCCGTGCGGTTATTTGTCTTTTTTACCCGATGGCACTATTGTAAAAATAAATAAAACGCTGCTTAACTGGCTGGGCTATAAACGCAAAGAAGTTCTTTTTAAAAAGAAATTTATTGATTTTTTGGCGATTGGCGGTAAAATATTCTACGAAACCCATTTTGCTCCGCTGCTTAAACTACAGGGATTTGCCAACGAAATAAATTTTGACCTGTTGCCGAAAGCCGATAAGCCCGTGCCGGTATTAGCCAATACTATACAACTACGCAACGAAAACGCGGAGCCCCAAATGAACCGGGCAACCCTGTTTAATATTACCGATCGGAAAAAATACGAACAAGAATTATTGCTGGCCAAGAAGAAGGCCGAGGCAGCTACCAAAGTAAAAGCCGATTTTATTTCTACCTTTAGCCACGAGATAAGAACCCCCATGAATGCCATTATTGGCATTACTGATATTTTATTAAAAACTAATCCTACCCCGCCGCAGCTGGAGTACTTAAATATTTTAAAGTACTCGGCAGATAGTTTGCTGAACCTAATTAACGATGTGCTGGATTTAAGCAAAATTGAAGCGGGCCAGGCTACCCTAAACCCGCGAACTTTTAATTTACGTGAACTGGTAAACAGCCTTGTATATAGCTTTAATGTTAAGGCCGAAGAAAAAAATATTGACCTGGAGGTTCACCTTGGTGCGCTAGTACCCACGTTTGTAATTGCCGATGAAGTAAAAATCAGACAAATCCTAAATAACCTGCTCGGAAACGCCGTAAAATTTACCGACACTGGTTGGGTGAAACTAGAAGTAGCTGTTTTGGAAACAGAAAAAGACGCTGCACTTTTAAACTTTAAGGTTATTGATACCGGCATTGGCATTCCGGAAGATAAGTTGACGGTAATATTTGAAGAGTTTGCCCAAGCTACTACCGATACCGAACAACAATTTGGGGGTACCGGTTTAGGGCTTACCATTACCAAACGCATTCTAAATTTATTTAACAGTAAAATAGATGTTCAGAGTGAGCCCGGTAGAGGTACTATTTTTAGCTTTGATTTAAAGTTAAAAACTACTAAGCCAGTAGCAAAACCAAGTGCCGCCCAGGTAGCTGAAAGTACTGCCGGGAGTTTAAAAGGCATTAAATTGCTTTTGGTAGAAGATAATAATATTAATATTCTGGTAACAGAGCAATATTTAAAAAATTGGGGTGTAGATTATGAAATAGTGCGGGATGGCTTGCAGGCAATTTCTAAAATTAACCAAACCGATTTTGATTTAATTTTAATGGATTTGCAAATGCCCGTTATGAACGGCTACGAAGCAGCCAAATGGATACGGAATTTACCTGAAGCCAAGTACCGGCAGTTGCCCATTATTGCACTCTCGGCCTCGGCCAAATCTGACCTGGACCAGCAAATAAAAGAATGCGGCTTTACCAATTTTGTGAACAAGCCTTTTAAACCCGAAGAATTATACAACAAAATAGCCTTGTACACTAAAAAAACAGAAGGTTAAAAACTCAACTCCAGCACGAACCCTTTAATTAAACAAAATGCAAGCAGCCCCCATGTTAAGAGCCGATGCCCTGCAAGGCAAAACTATTTTGGTAACCGGCGGTGGCACGGGTTTAGGCAAATCTATGGTAACCTGCTTTCAGCAATTAGGGGCGCAGGTGGTTATTTGTAGCCGGAAATTAGAAGTGCTGGAGCTAACCGCCCGGAAATTACGGGAAGAAACCGGGGGCGAAGTATTGCCGCTGGGCTGCGATATCCGGTACTATAATGAGGTAGAAGATATGCTGCAGGCAGCCTTAAAGCATTTTGGTAAAATAGATGTACTGGTAAATAACGCGGCCGCAAATTTTGTGAGCCCCACCGAACGCCTGAGCCACAAAGCATTTGATGTTGTAACCGATATTGTTTTAAAAGGCAGTTATAACTGTACTTTAGCCTTGGGCAAGCACTGGATTAGCCAAAAGCAACCGGCTACTATCTTAAATATTATTACAACTTACGCTTCTACCGGTTCTGGTTACGTGGTGCCTTCGGCTTGTGCTAAGGCCGGGGTGCTGGCACTTACCCGTTCGTTGGCCGCCGAGTGGGCTAAATATAATATTCGGTCTAATGCTATAGCACCCGGCCCTTTCCCCACCGAAGGCGCCATGAGCCGGCTTTTTCCACCCCAATTAGCCCAACAACTTGATCCAGTAAAACGCATTCCGCTGAAACGTTTTGGCGAGCACCACGAACTGGCCAATTTGGCAACTTACCTGGTATCGGATTATGCGGCCTTTGTAAACGGCGAAGTTATTACCATTGATGGCGGCGAGTGGCTTTACGGGGCCGGCGAATTTAATTATTTCGACCAGATTCCGGATGAACTTTGGGACGCCCTGGAGCAGCAGCGAAAAAGTAAAGAATAATATTTCATAAATTCAACGCCTAATCAGCAGATTATTTATTAAAAAAATTCATCGTTCGCTCTAAACCAATGGTACCGAAAGATAAACTCATTTCAGCCGCGCGCTGAATTAGTTCGGGTAGTTGTACTTGTTCTTCTTTAAAGAATGGGCTGAGTACGTAATCTACCTGGCGGCCTTTAGAATAATTATCGCCAACACCAAAGCGCAAACGGGCGTATTCATTGGAGCCCAGCGTTTCTTCTATGTGCTTTAAGCCATTGTGGCCCCCAGCCGATCCTTTCGACCGCATCCGTAATTTACCAAAGGGCAATGCCAGATCATCGGTTATTACCAGCATATTAGTTACCGGTATTTTAAGCGAAGTTAAATAATGCGTTACGGCTTTCCCGCTCAAATTCATGTAAGTGGTAGGTTTAACTAAGGTATAGCTTTTGCCTTTGTGTTTTATTTCGGTTACAAAAGCGTGGCGGCTAATTTCAAACCGGGCCTCGTGTTGCTGCGCCAGGTAATCTACCACCATAAAGCCAATATTGTGGCGGCTCTCGGCGTATTCAGGTCCAATATTGCCTAATCCAACTAAAAGATATTTCATGTCCGGAGTAATGTTTTCAGTAGCATTGGCTGGGCGGGTGGTGGCACCAAAACCAAAAGCTGCTTTAATTCTATTTATAATATTGCCCAAGCGTTTTTATTAAGCGGCAAAATTACAGGAATAAACCAAAAGGGCAGTTATTAAAACAAAAATCCTGCCCGGCAGCAAGGCCAGGCAGGATTCTAAAAACAGAAATATTATAAAAATTATTTCTCGTTCTGCTGTTGTTTCAGCGCCCGTGGAATAGTTACGGTAGCTACCGGTGCAGTAGGGTTAGTTAAAATGGTAAAGTTTTCGGCTTTGATTCTGCCAACTTTAACCGAACGTCCTAACTCCAAATCAGAAATATCAACATCGATAAAATCAGGCAGGTTAGCCGGCAAAGCTTTTACTTTAAGCTTCCGCAGTTTGGCTACTAATTTACCACCAGATAATACGCCCGGCGATACACCTACAAAGCGAACCGGAATTTCCATTTTCACTTCTTTGTCATCGCTCAGTTGTAAAAAGTCGGCGTGCAACAATACTTCGTTTACCGGGTGAAACTGGGCATCCTGCAAAATAGCTTTGTAAATAGTACCTTCTATATTTAATTCAACGGTAGCAACCTCCGGTGAATAAATTAAGTCGCGGAACATAATCATAGGCACACGGAAGTGAACCTGCTCGCTGCCCCCGTACAATACGCAGGGTACATACGATTCTTCGCGAAGCTGCTTGGCTTCGGTTTTACCGAGATTTGCTCTTTTAAACCCTATAATCTCTAAAGTTTTCATTATTAAATGGTTTTTAGTGTTTAGCCTCTGGCTTTTCAGCGATCAGCTTAATTATTTTTTATTTTGAGGGTGCGAAATTAGGTATAATAACAGACTAAAACAAATGCTTTAGACTAATCGCTATAAAAACAAGGAACTGATAGATTCGTGGGTTACTACGTTGCTGATAGCCCGGGCAAATAACTGCGAAAAGCTTAAAACTTTGATTTTGGGCGATGCATAACGCAACGGAATGGTATCCGATACAACTAATTCTTCCAACATCGAATTTTCGATGCGCTCGTAAGCCGGGCCGGATAAAATAGGATGGGTAATAATGGCCCGTACACTGCGCGCGCCTCTATCCCGAAGCAATTCAGCTGCTTTGCAAATAGTACCGGCCGTATCCACAATATCATCTACCATTACTACGTCCTGGCCTTCCACATCGCCGATTACCTGCATCGAGGCTATTTCGTTGGCACGCGCACGTTGTTTATCGCAAACTACCATTTCGGCGCCAAATTTAGAAGCAAAAGCGCGGGTCCTTACCACCCCACCTACGTCTGGCGAAGCAAATAACAACCGGTCTAAATTCAGGCTTTTAATGTAAGGCACAAATATGGCCGAGCCATCGAGGTGATCTACCGGAATATCGAAGAAGCCCTGAATCTGGCCGGCGTGTAAATCGCAGGTCATTAACCGGTCGGCGCCCACACTTTGTAAGGCATTAGCTACTACCTTAGATCCAATAGCCACCCGGGGTTTATCTTTGCGGTCCTGGCGGGCATAACCGTAATACGGCACTACCACACAAACTTTATGCGCGGAAGCCCGTTTGGCAGCGTCTACCATCAGCATTAATTCCATCAGGTTATCGGCCGGCGGAAAAGTAGATTGAATCAGGAAAACTTCACAACCTCGCACCGATTCATTAAAGCTGGCAGAAAGTTCACCATCGCTAAACCGTTGGATAGAAACATCACCCAACACGATGCCATAGGCGGCGGCAATTTTTTCGGCGAGGTACCGGGATTGAGATCCGGAAAAGATTTTAACTTGAGGCATTTTGCGTATGTTTTTTGAAAGCGGAACGCGAATTTATAAAATAATAAATCTTGTTACTATAAATTTAAAGTAATCGCTCTTTAAGCTTTCAAAAAGCCTATTAACAAAATTAACAATGTGCTATTTCCGGGTTTAACCCATTTGGAAATCGCACATTGTTAATTTATTTGTTGTCCGACCAGGTTTCGAACCTGGACTCTTCTGAACCAAAATCAGACGTGTTGCCAGTTACACCATCGGACAATTTCCCATTCGCTTACTGTTTGGTGGCACAAATATACGGCGAACTTTTCTTTTTCAAAATCTAAAATTAATTTTTTTGAAAATTAATTCATCAATTTTTCTAAAGCGGTGTCGTACAGCTTCTTAATTTCTACAGTATTTTGGAAGGCTTCGTTGTCGATGCGGCATTCGCCGGTTGTAACGGTACCTAATAAGGTAAAAGCGGTATTCTGGCCTTTTAACGCAGATTCGAAAGCTGCTTGTTGCGCCGGCGCTACCGAAATAACAATGCGGCTCTGGCTCTCGCCGAACAAATAAGCATCTTTCCGGAAAGTTGAATCGGTTTGAATATCAAAGCCTAAATTCTGCGGCATCGCCGATTCCAGCAGAGCAATATACAAGCCGCCGTCCGAAATATCGTGTACTGATTGCACCAGTTTTTCCCGAATCAGATGCTTGGTAGCATCCTGCACCTGGTACTCGGTTTCCAAATCAAAAGCTGGCGACGGTGATAATTTTACGCCGTGGTACGAGTATAAATATTCCGAAGAATTAATATCGTTCTGCGCCGCGCCTACTAAATATATTAAGTCGCCAGCGTTCTGGAAGGCCAGGGTAGTAGCCAGTTCTTTGTTTTCCAATATCCCTAGCATACCAATAGTTGGCGTCGGGAATACCGGACCTTCGTCGGAAGATTGGTTGTAGAAACTCACGTTACCGCCGGTTACCGGGGTCTCGAATTTCTCGCAGGCTTTTTTCATGCCTTTAATGGCGCCCACAAATTGCCAGTAAACTTCCGGCACGTAGGGGTTACCAAAGTTCAGGCAGTTGGTAATAGCTACGGGTTCGCCGCCGGAGCACACAATATTACGGGCGGCTTCGGCCACCGCAATGGCGCAACCTTCTTCGGGGTTGGCGTTTACGTAGCGGCTGTTGCAATCTACCGTAATCGAAATGGCTTTGTCGGAGCCTTTTACTTTAACAATGGCGGCATCGCTGGGGCGGTTGGTCGTCATGGTAGCAGTTCCTACCATGGAGTCGTACTGGTGATAAACCCAGCGGCGGGAGCAAATATTCGGGTGGCTGGCTAAGAATTCAGCTATTTTCCGGTATTCTTCTAAACCTTTTGGTTCTGTTACCTGGTCGATGCTGAACTGCTGAGCTTCTTTAAAATAAGCCGGCTCGCGGTATTCGCGGTGGTAAACCGGGGCGCCGCCGCCTAGCACTAAATCTTCGGCGGGCACATCGGCTACCAATTCGCCGTGCATGTAATATTTTAAGCGTTTGGTATCGGTTACTTCGCCAATCTGGGCGCAGTACAAATCCCACTTATCGCAAATAGCTTTTATTTTATCTTCCTGGCCTTTGTGCACCACAATCAGCATGCGCTCCTGGCTTTCCGATAGTAATATTTCGAAAGGCACCATGTCTTTCTGGCGGGTAGGTACTTTATCGAGCCAAACTTCCATGCCGCTTTCGCCTTTGGCACTCATTTCGGAAGTAGAGCAGGTAATACCAGCGGCACCCATATCCTGCATGCCTACCACACAACCCGATTCCAGTACTTCCAGCGTAGCTTCGAGCAATAATTTTTCCTGGAACGGGTCGCCTACCTGCACCGAAGGTAATTTTTCGGCGGAAGCTTCGGTGATATCTTCGGAGGCAAAAGTAGCACCGTGAATACCATCTTTTCCGGTGGCGGAACCCACAATAAATACCGGGTTGCCCACGCCTTCAGCAATAGCAGAAGCAGTTTTACCTACTTCCACAATACCAGCCGAGAAAGCATTTACCAATGGGTTTACGTTGTAGCATTCGTCGAAATACAATTCGCCGCCTACCGTAGGAATACCAAAGGCATTGCCATAATCGCCTATACCTTTTACCACGCCTTTTAACAAGCGTTTGGTTTTATCGTTTTGAATATTGCCGAAACGCAGCGAGTTTAACTGCGCAATCGGGCGGGCACCCATCGTAAAAATATCGCGGTTAATACCACCTACGCCGGTAGCGGCGCCTTGGTAAGGTTCAATAGCCGACGGGTGATTATGCGATTCGATTTTAAAGCTGCAGGCCAAGCCGCCGCCAATATCTACCAAACCGGCATTTTCTTCGCCGGCCTCGGCTAGCATCCTTGCCGATTTCTTAGGCAATGTTTTCAGCCAGACAATGGAGTTCTTGTAGGAGCAGTGTTCCGACCACATAACCGAGAAAATACTCAGCTCGGTAAAGTTGGGCGTACGGCCTAATATATTTTTAATTTTCTCGAATTCTTCGGGAAGAAGTCCTAATTTCTTAGCAGTTTCTACGGTAGTTAGCTGTTGTTCCACGCCGGTAGCTTTTTTATTGAAGCGCAAAATTAGGAATTTCTATTTTATACCCTCTAAATAATACAGAAATAAAAACCAATTTCCCTTTTGCCAGGAATTCAGTGTTAATTAATTGTCCGGTGGTACGAATATTATTGCTCATAAACATAATAATTGCGGTAGTAGAGCAGATAAGCCAACAGAAAAAGCAAGATAGTTAGTAGGTAAAGTGGTGGATGCAGCAATAAAAACAAGAGCAGACCTATATAAATAAAGAATACCCACTTTAAATAAGTCTCCCGGTTTAGCTTTAAATATAATAAGGTATACAGGAGTAAAATAACGCTGATACCGAATGTAACCAGGAATATTAAGGAAATAATTGCCGCCGGATTAAAGTTGAGTCGGAAAAGCAATATTATTTCGGGTGCCAATAACAGCGTGAAAAGTATAACTTGGTAAGTAAATCGTTGCCAATGGGCATAGGGCAAATATCGCCAAAAGCTTAAAGCTGTTTCCTGAAATTGCTGTACCTGCTGCACCAGCATGGCCTGGGTAATCACAGCCGTCAGGAATCCAATGTAAGTAGGGCGTAAATCGTATTGCGGGTAGGGATAGAGCGTCATAAAGGCGTACAGCACGCCCAAGGATAATATTTTGGTAAGGCCCAGCATTACTTTTTCCTGCCGCAGCAAATACCGCAGCGGCCATAAAACCGGGGGGGCTAATATTCTTTTTTCACTGCTGGTAAATATATTCTTTATTGCCTTTTCCGGAATGGTTTGGGCTAATTGGTGGTGGAAATAAAGAATGGTAAAAAATATTAATAGCAGGTTGTAGGTGGTAGTCACCCATATTACCCAAAAGTGGGCAGTTAGCAGGCCGTAATAACTGATTAATAATGTATAAACCAGCGCCGGTAAAAATAACTGTAAATGGGTTAATCCTAAACTAAGCCACAAAATCCGGCGGGGAAATAGACTAGTGATAAATAAATATTCGTTTTCGGGTGCCCGGATAGTTTTCAGCAGAAAATTAAAGCACTTGAGATAATACAACAAGAACACTCCCAGCACCGAAAAGATAAAAATTGAAGACGTTACCGCTCCCGTTAGAAAATACGGACTTACCAGCATGGTTGGCGGCTGCTGAATACCAAAAGCCAGGAAAAACACTACCAGAAAAAAGCCGGCATTAAGCTGGTAAAATTGCTGCACCACTACTTTGTTAAATATTCTGAGTAGCGCAAACATCAGGAATCTGAAAGCTGGGTTAAGGTTTGATTTTGCACCAGCCAGGTAGCCGTTAAGGGTAATTGGGTCATCTGCGAGTCCTGGTGCGAGGTTACTAGAAAACTGGTTTGGTGCTTACTATTGTACTCCTGCATTAAATTATAAACCAGTTCTACCGTAGCTGTATCCAGGGTGGCCAATGGTTCGTCCAGCAATATTAAACTAGGCTGACCAATAAAAGCCAGCATGAGCGACAGCTTTTTGAGCATACCCGAGGAATAAGCACGCACAGGTTGGTGCAAATAATCTGCGTTGAAATATTTAATTAAGGTAGCTGCTTGGTCGGCCGGTGCTTTATGCGCCTGAGAGAATAAATTTACCAACTCAGTACCGGTTAAGAAACCAGGGTAAAGCGGCGCGGCTTCACCTAAATTAATATGGCGGCGGTGTAAAAGCGGTTGCGCCTGTAAGTTTATGCTTTGGTTTAAGAGAATATCGCCCTGGTACGGAATTAAGCCGCCCAACACCCGGAATAAAGTGGTTTTGCCCGAACCGTTTTGACCTTTTATCCAATGAATACCTGCTGGTACCGTTAATTCCGGAATAGCTAGGATAAGGTTATCACCAAAATATTTTCTGAATCCCCGGAAAGTTAGCATGGAACCGAGCTTGCTTTAATATAAGTTTAAATATGGTTAATATTATCTATTCTTGTTGCAGCACAAAAGTTAATTAATATTCACGTATTTATATAAATAATAGCGCGTATTCGCTGTTATTCCGGCTAAGGTGTTTTTAATGCCAACTTCATTAATATTTTTCGCCCCGACTGCTTTCTGCAGGGGAGTTAAAAACTTAAAATTAGAAATGAATTGAAGATAATCTCCAAGCATTCAATACCCTTTCATTTACAAAGGTTTAAAAACAATCTATGGCAACTATAAGTTTTATAGATGTATGGAACCAACTATTCTCCGGTTAGGAATATTTCTTATCTGAAAGCCCAGGCGGTGCTAAAGATAAGGCTGGTGGCAGATGCTGATAACAGGCTCTACATAAAAATACTAACCTATTAATTTATTTAGCTGCACCAAGAAATATGCCTGACAAGCAGTTTACCTGTAAGCTTAAAGTAGCCGGCTAACCAATATCTTAATTCATAAAGATTTACCTTAAACAGAACAGTTATAAAAATTAATTAAGATGAAAGCTATTTGGAATAATCAGGTAATTGCCGAAAGCAATGATACTGTTGTAGTAGAAGGTAATCATTACTTTCCGCTGGAAGCCGTAAACCAGGACTTCTTGAAACCATCTGATACGCATACTACTTGTCCCTGGAAAGGACTGGCCTCTTATTACACCCTGGAAGTTAATGGGGAAACTAATAAAGATGCAGCCTGGTATTACCCCGAACCAAAGGAAGCCGCCAAGCAAATCAGCGGCCGGGTGGCTTTCTGGAAAGGGGTAGCGATACAACCATAAACAGCAGGCATGAAACAATTTGATGCGATAATTATAGGTTCTGGTCAGGGCGGCACGCCTTTGGCTAAAAAACTGGCTTCTGAGGGGTGGAAAACCGCTTTGATTGAAAAGCAGTATGCCGGCGGTACCTGCGTAAATATTGGCTGCACACCCACCAAAACCATGATTGCTTCTGCCAAAGTTGCCTATACCGTTGCCCACGCCGGTAAATGGGGAGTTGAAGTAGGTGAGGGCAGCTTGAATCTGTCGGCGGTACTGGCGCGCAAAAGAAAAGTAGTGGAAAGTTTTCGTAGCAGCTCGCAGGAAGGATTAGAAAAAAAAGAAAATCTAACCTTAATATGGGGGGAGGCATCTTTCACCGATAAAAAAACAATTAATGTTGTTTTAAACAGCGGCGAAGAAGAAACAATTACATCAGAGAAAATATTTATTGACGTAGGAACCCGGGCTACTATACCCGAAATAGAAGGTTTAAAGGAAGTAAATTATCTTACCGCCACTACCCTGATGGAGCTCGAAGAAGTTCCGGCGCATTTATTAATTTTAGGTGGTGGCTACATTGGATTGGAATTTGGCCAGATGTACCGCCGATTCGGCAGCCGGGTAACTATATTAGAACACCATGAAAGGTTTTTACCTAAAGAAGATGAAGATATAGCCGCCGAAGTTTTAAGTTTTTTAGGGGCAGAAGAAATTGAAGTAATCACCCACGCCGAAGCAACACGGTTTGTTAGGAAAGAAAAAGATATTATTGCTACAATTAAAGTTAAAGAAAAAGAAAGAATAATAAATTGTTCCCATATTCTGGTTTCGGCTGGCCGAACGCCTAATACAGATACATTGAATTTAAAAGCCGCCGGGGTGAAGGTAGACAAACGCGGCTTCATTAAAGTAAATGAAAAATTGGAAACATCGGCTGCCGGTATATTTGCCATTGGCGATGTGAAGGGCGGACCGGCTTTCACCCATATTTCTTACAACGATTATATTATCTTGTATGAAAACCTAGTTAAAGGCGGAAATAGAACCGTTAAAAACCGGCTAGTTCCATATACCGTGTTTTCTGATCCCCAATTGGGCAGAGTAGGCATAACCGAACAGGATGCTATCAAAAATAAATTAAATATAAAAGTGGCAACCCTACCCATGACCCACGTAGCCCGCGCCATAGAAACCGGTGATACACGAGGCTTGATGAAAGCGGTGGTAGAGGCCGATACCGGTAAAATTTTAGGAGTAGCCATTGTAGGTCAGGAAGGCGGTGAAATCATGTCGGTGCTACAGATGGCTATGGCAGGAAATATTACCTGGATCGAAATAAAAGATATGATCTTTGCGCATCCGCTTTACGCCGAGGCGCTGAATAATCTTTTTAAGCAACTGGAAACTGATAAATGATTGCCGTAGAAAATGTTTCTAAAAGCTTTGGTAATACCCTTGCCGTAGATCGGGTTTCTTTTGAAGTAAAAGCAGGCGAAACGCTGGTGCTGCTGGGTACCAGTGGCTCTGGTAAAACAACTATGCTGCGCATGATAAACCGCCTGTTGGAACCAACCTCGGGCAATATTAGCCTGAACCACAAAAGCATACTGGCCGAGCCACCGGAAATTTTACGCCGGAATATAGGCTATGTTTTACAAGGCTACGGCTTGTTTCCGCATTACACCGTTGCCGAAAATATAGCCATAGTACCCAGTTTGTTAAATTGGGGAAAAGATAAAATTTATAAAAGAGTAAATGAATTATTACAGAAACTCCGGCTGCCGCCGGAAAAATATGCTGATGCTTACCCCCACGAGTTAAGTGGTGGCCAGAAGCAACGGGTGGGATTAGCCCGGGCCTTAGCGGCCAATCCGCCGGTGCTGTTAATGGATGAGCCTTTTGGCGCTTTAGATCCGCTTACCAGGGAATCGGTACGGAAGGAATTTAAAGAACTGGATGAATTGAAAGCCAAAACAATTATTCTGGTTACGCACGATGTGCAGGAAGCCTTTGAATTAGGAGATAAAATTTGTTTAATGGATAAAGGTGCCGTCGTACAATCAGGTACCCCGGCCGACCTGATTTTTCATCCGGTAAACGAATTTGTGAAAAGCTTTTTTAGCCGGCACGAACTGCAACTACGATTACAGGCGCTAAGGCTAAAAGATATCTGGCGTGATTTACTTACCGTAGACCCAAGTGCAACTAGCACCTTTACCAGCAATAAAAATATTTGGGAAGCAACCGAAGCCTTAACAAACAAAGGACCCATAATTGCCTATGACCCTGAAACAGGAACTACCAAAAAGTTTGAATATGCAGATTTGCAAATTGCCCTCAAACAGATAAAAAATAATTCCTGATATGGAAGATCAGCAGAGCCTCTGGTTTTTTATGGCGCAGCAATCAGGTAAATTAGGGGAGCAAACCATCGCCCATATTGGATTAACCTTTATCTCCCTGCTGCTGGCGGTATTAATTGGTATGCCGCTGGGTATTTTAATCTCCCGGAAAAGAAATTTTTCGGGTGCGGTGCTTGGCTTGGCCGGTATATTGCAAACCATTCCGTCCATTGCCCTTTTAGGTTTTATGATTCCGCTTTTAGGCATTGGCGCTTTACCAGCCATTACCGCCTTATTTCTGTACTCCTTGTTGCCCATCATCCGGAATACTTTCACCGGTATTAATGGCGTGGATGCTGCGGTGGTAGACGCCGCCAAAGGAATGGGAATGAACAGCAGCCAGATATTATTAAAAGTACAACTGCCTTTAGCTATGCCGGTTATTCTGGCCGGTATTCGCACGGCTACTGTAATAAATGTTGGGGTGGCTACGCTGGCGGCTTATATAGCGGCGGGTGGTTTAGGCGAATTTATTTTTGGCGGAATTGCTTTAAACAACACCAATATGATTCTGGCGGGAGCTATTCCTGCCGCTTTATTAGCCATTCTCTTCGATTTTTTATTATCAATATTACAAAAACAGCAAGTAAGAAAGCAGCATCTGGCGGTTTGGGCTTTGCTAGCTGGAATGCTGCTGTTTTCTTCTTTTTACCTCATTCCGGCATCTACTAAAAAAATATTAGCTGGTTTTACCCCGGAATTTATGGGAAGGGAAGATGGCTATCTGGGACTCAAATCTAAATACGGTTTAGATATTCGGAATGTAGTAATTAGTGATGCCGTCATGTATAAAGCAGTTTATGAAAAAGAATTAGATGTAATTAGTGGTTATAGCACCGATGGGCGCCTTAAAGCCTTTGACCTGGTTACATTGGAAGATGACAAAGGTATTTTTCCGCCTTATTACGCTGCGCCGGTAGTACGAAACGAGGTGTTATTAAAATATCCTGAATTAGAAGTTGTTTTGGGCGTTTTATCCGGACAAATTAACGACAGCATAATGACCGCCTTAAATTACAGAGTAGATTATTTAAAAGAACTACCTGAAAAAGTTGCCCTGGATTTTTTAATTGAAAAAGGCTTATACAAAAAGCCGCAAAATGGCAACAAAGGAACCATCCGGTTAGGCTCCAAAATATTTGCCGAGCAGTATATCCTGATTAATATGTATAGCATGCTCATTAAAGGCTATACCAATCTTAATACCGAAACCAAAACAGGATTAGGGGGGACCAAAATCTGTTTTGAGGCCTTACTCAATAATCAAATTGATTTATATCCTGAATATACCGGCACTGGTTTGCTGGTATTATTACATCCAACCAAGCAAAAACTGAAAGAATTAAATGGTAACCGGGATTCGGTTTATCAATACGTACAGAAGCAATTTTTAAAAGAATACAACCTAAAATGGCTGCAGCCGGTTGGCTTTAACAATGCCTATGCGTTAATGATGCGGCGGCAACAAGCAGATGAGTTAAACATTAAATTAATATCGGATTTAAAACGGTACGTAGCCCAAGAGTAAAAGCTTCGTAATTGCTTTAACCAGCTTCCATCAAATAAAAACCACCGAAGACATTTTGCAGTTAATCCAAAACTCAAAACCGGTTAAAACAACCTGTACATAAATTTAAGGATAGCTCAACCGGTTTTCTGAGAGCCATAAAATATTGCTATAACTTAGAATAGTTTCTTTAAATTCGCAAATATTTAGTTCTCAGATAAATACCGTTTTGTAAAATTTTCAAAATTTATTATTCATTTAAATAAAAAACTTTTAACGAACCAATTTGAATTACGCGAATTATAAATTAATTTTGCGCCCTGAAAAGAATAGGATTAGAATACTTTAATCAAAAATATGGCAAATATTGGCAGAATTACCCAGGTTATTGGTCCCGTTGTGGATGTTAGCTTCTCGGGTGAAAACTCTAAATTACCAAACATCCTGGATGCCTTGGAAGTAATCAAAGGCAATGGCCAGAAAATTATCCTGGAATGCCAGCAGCACTTAGGCGAAGACCGGGTACGTACCATTGCGATGGACTCTACAGATGGTCTTACCCGTGGCGCTGAAGTAACGGACCTGGAAGGCCCGATTAAAATGCCAACCGGCGATGACGTACGTGGCCGTTTATTTAACGTGGTAGGCGAAGCCATCGACGGTATTGCCCAGCCAAAAAGCACCGGCGGTTTATCTATTCACCGTCATGCCCCTCGTTTTGAAGATTTAGCTACTTCTTCGGAAGTATTATATACCGGTATCAAAGTTATCGACTTACTGGAGCCTTATGTAAAAGGTGGTAAAATTGGTTTGTTCGGTGGTGCCGGGGTAGGTAAAACCGTATTAATCATGGAACTGGTAAATAATATTGCCAAGGCTTACGGTGGTCTTTCGGTGTTTGCCGGTGTAGGTGAGCGTACCCGCGAAGGAAACGACTTACTGCGCGAATTCTTGGAATCTGACGTAATTAAATACGGCGAAGAATTTAAGCATTCTATGGAGTCTGGCGGTTGGGATTTATCTAAAGTAGATGCCGATGCCTTGAAAGATTCTAAAGCTACCTTGGTGTTCGGCCAGATGAACGAGCCGCCAGGGGCCCGTGCCCGCGTTGCCTTATCTGGTTTAACCGTAGCCGAAAGTTTCCGCGATGGTGACGGAACTGGTGCTGGTCGTGATATTCTTTTCTTTATCGATAATATTTTCCGTTTCACCCAGGCAGGTTCTGAGGTATCGGCTCTTTTAGGTCGTATGCCATCGGCAGTAGGTTACCAGCCAACCTTGGCTACCGAAATGGGTGCCATGCAAGAGCGTATTACTTCTACCAAGCGCGGTTCTATTACTTCGGTACAAGCGGTTTACGTACCGGCGGATGACTTAACTGACCCGGCTCCGGCAACAACTTTTGCCCACTTGGATGCCACTACCGTATTGAGCCGTAAGATTGCGGAGTTAGGTATTTACCCAGCGGTGGACCCATTGGATTCAACTTCCCGGATTCTGAATGCCCAGGTTTTAGGCGATGAGCATTACAACACGGCTCAACGGGTAAAAGAAACCCTGCAGCGTTACAAAGAATTACAAGATATTATCGCCATTTTGGGTATGGACGAATTATCCGAAGAAGACCGTTTGGTGGTAACACGGGCACGTCGGGTACAGCGTTTCTTATCGCAGCCTTTCCACGTGGCCGAGCAGTTTACCGGCTTAAAAGGTGTATTGGTAGATATCAAAGACACCATCCGGGGCTTTAACATGATTATTGATGGTGAATTAGACCATTTACCCGAAGTAGCTTTCAACCTGGTTGGTACCATCGAAGATGCGATTGCCAAAGGTGAGAAGTTAATGGCTGAAACGAAATAGTTTAATTAGTTAAGAGTTAAAAGTTAAAAGTTATGAGAAGCTAATTCTTAACAACCTTTAACTTTTAACTTTAAACTCATAACTCAAAAACATGTACTTAGAAATAATTACCCCGGATAAAAGTGTATTTGAAGGCGAAGTAAGCTCGGCGCAGTTTCCGGGTACGCAAGGTTCTTTTGAAGTGCTGAATAACCATGCGCCTTTGATTAGTACCTTAGAAAACGGCCAAGTCCGGGTTACCACGGCCACGGGTAATCAATATTTTAATGTAAATGGCGGGGTGGTTGAAGTTCTAAAAAACAGAATTATTCTTTTGGCGGAAGCTGTTACAGAATAATCTTTCCTGCCTTATAAAACTAAAAAGCCTTTCTTTGTCCGGGAAAGGCTTTTTAATTTTATAAGGATGTTGGGTAGTGAGGAGTATACAATATAGCCAAGGCTTCGCTTTTAACTTTTCATTTAAGTAAGGTATTCTCTACCTTTGCGCTTCGTACGTTTTTTATAGATGCAGATGGCCCAGCATAACCCGCCCATTAAACCCAAAGTAACCCCCATTTACCAAACTTCGGTTTTTACTTTCGATGACCTTACCGAACTGGAGGCATATTTTGATCAGCCTTCGCAACGGTATATGTACGCGCGGTACGGTAATCCCAACGCCAACGAACTAGCCGAAGAAGTAAATAAACTGGAGCAGGGCGATGGCGCAGTGGTTACCTCTTCGGGCATGTCGGCCATTTTTACGGCTGTTCTGCTTTTTTGCCAGGCCGGCGACCACGTGTTGTGCGCCGAAGAAATTTACGGGGGCTCGTCGGTGCTGTTAAACCAGGAGCTAAGCCGGATGGGTATAACGGTAACTTATGTGCCGGTTGAAAATTTATACGACCTAAGCAGCTTTACAAAACCTAATACCACACTGCTGCTCGCCGAAACCATGAGTAATCCTTTGCTGCGGGTACTGGATGTGACACGTTTAGCCGCAGCTTGCCAAAAAGAAAGTATTAAGTTAATTATTGATAATACGTTTGCTTCGCCGGTAATTACGCGGCCTTTAACCTTAGGTGCCGATGCGGTAATACACAGCGTAACCAAATATTTAGCCGGGCACAGCGATGTAACGGCGGGCATCGTGGTTACCAAAGGCGAAGAACAGGTAAAGCGCATCCGGCAAATTATGATGCATTATGGCTTAAACCTCAGTCCGTTTGAAAGCTGGCTTGCCGTTAGGGGGCTTAAGACCCTGCGGCTCCGGATAAAACAACACAGCAGCAATGCCTTAACGATTGCTCAATATTTAGCCGCGCACCCCAAAGTAAACCGCGTTTATTATCCAGGTTTAGCGGCACACCCGGACCACGAATTAGCTAAAACCCAAGGCCAGAATTTATTTGGCGGTATGCTGTCGTTTGCCATTGCCGACGACGAAGCGGTGGTAAATAAATTTATGCAAAGCCTGCCAACTATACCGTTTGCCCCTTCATTAGCCGGCGTAAGTACTTCTATTTCGCATCCGGTTCGTACATCGCACCGCTCTTTAAATCCCGCTAAACGCGATGCATTGGGTATTACTATGGGGGTTATCCGGTTATCAGTGGGCGTAGAAGAGCCGGAAGAAATATTAGTTGAACTGGAGGAAGCTTTAAAAGCAATTTAGAAAAGGCAGCAAATAATTTTTCTTAATTTTGAGCAAAATGCTTTTACTTAAGCTAATTCATAACTGTCATTCAGGAGGTACCTATGTAGCAAGTTGCCAAATAGGTACCTCCTGAATGACAGTTATGGATTTGTTGTCCTTAGCTATTTTTTCAACAGAATATTAATTACCAGTACTTTAACAGCTTTCAATATTAATTAATAAACGTGATTTTGGCGTGAATAGGGGTGTTCCGACGTCCGGTCAAGGTTTTATCGGAATAGCCCAGGTAAATAATTCCCAGCACCAAATCTTCTGCCTGCAGTTTCAGAAAAGTTTTCATAGCCGGATGGTAAGCCATGCCGCCGGAACCCCAGTAAGAAGAAATATCCAGCGCCGTAGCCCCCAATAAAATATTCTGAACCGCACAGGCGGCAGCGGCAATTTCTTCGAGTACCGGAATATTAGGTAAATTCCCCCGCTGCATAATGGCAATAATTACATGCGAAGCCATATCGCCCATGTGCAAAAGCTTTTCGTATTTATCCGCGGTGAATTTCTCGGCCGGAATATGCTGCTGGTATAAATCGGCGTGTTGCCGGCAAAATTCTTTTACCTTTTCTTCGGCATAAACCACAAAATGCCAAGGTTCGGTTAAACCGTGGGTGGGTGCCCAATTGGCTAGGTGCAGCAATTCTTTTACTTGGTCCTCAGGAATTTGCTTCCCGTTAATCAGGTGGGGTTTGGTAGTGCGGCGGGTTTGTATAATATGCTGGATGGCAGAAAAGTCGTTCATCAGGATTGGAATTGTTTTGTAATAACAGTGGTGATTTTTTCTAATTGCTCCGGTGTTAGGGCAGAGCCGGATGGCAGGCAAAGGCCTTGGTTAAACAAAGTTTCGGCTATTGTACCGCCATAGTAAGGGGTTTCGGCAAAAAGCGGTTGTAAGTGCAGCGGTTTCCAGAGCGGACGGGCTTCAATATTTTCTTTTTCCAGGGCTAAGCGTAATTGTTCCGGTGTTATGGGTTGGTCTGGCGCTAAAGTAATACAGGAAAGCCAGCGGTTAGAGAAAGCACCCGCTGGTTCGGGTAAAAACCGGATTGCCTTTATTGGGGCAAGCGCTTGTTGGTAATATTCGTAAATCTTACGCCGTTGTTGTACCCGCTCTTGCAGCACTTCTAACTGGCCCAAGCCAATTCCTGCCGAAATATTGCTTAGCCGGTAATTATACCCTACTTCGGAATGCTGGTAATGCGGGGCAGGGTCTTTGGCTTGCGAAGCCAGGAATAAGGATTTTTGTGCCAGGCTGGCATTATCGGTAACCAATGCGCCGCCGCCGGAAGTAGTAATAATTTTATTGCCGTTAAAAGAATAAATGCCTATTGCCCCGAAAGTACCTAAAGCTTTATTCTGATAAGTAGAACCCAGTGCTTCGGCCGCATCTTCTATAACGGGTATATTGTAGCGGTTCGCAATATTCATTACCTCGTTTAACTTAGCCGCCATACCGTATAAATGCACCAGCAAAATTGCTTTGGGCTTTTTACCTATTTGCAACCGCTCCTGAATAGCCTTTTCTAGCGTTACCGGACACATATTCCAGGTATCCGGTTCGCTATCAATAAATACGGGTGTAGCATCTTGGTATAAAATGGGATTGGCGGTGGCTACAAACGTAAAAGTAGAACAAAGCACTTCGTCGCCGGTGCCAATACCTAAAACCTGCAAAGCCAGGTGAATGGCAGCCGTACCGGAATTTAGTCCAACTGCCTGGTTTGCACCGGTTCTTTGGCAAAGTTCTTTTTCAAAATCCAGGATATTTTGTCCGGCCGTGGTAATGTAATTCTCGTCGAAAGCTTTTTGAATATATGCTTGCTCCGTACCGCTCATGTGTGGCGGCGATAAAAATATCCGCGACGAATCAGCCATGGTGTCGTTTAATAATTTTAGCCGGTACGCCCACCGCCGTTACCGCCGCTGGTAAATCGCGGTGCACCACGGCTCCGGCGCCAATAATCGCTTTATCGCCCACTTTCAGAAACTGGATAACCGTAGCGTTGGTGCCCACATATACGCCTTTGCCTAATTCAGAATTCCCGGCAATATTTACATGGGGCATTAGCGAAGTATAATCGCCCAGTTTTACATCGTGGCCCAGGGTACAGCCTAAATTTAAGAGCACGTGTTGCCCCAAGGTAATATTTGTTGTAATTACACAGCCTTGCGTAATAATGGTGCCCTCACCAATCTGGTTAAACTGGTAAGCTTCGTTGGGTACAGCCGGGTGAATTAAGGTCGCGAACTGAATATTTTCGTTCGTGATTTTCTCCGCAACCTGGGCTTTAATGCCGGGGTTACCAATGGCAATGGCTACATAAAGCGGTTCCTTAACGGCCTGTAATTTATCCCGATTTCCCAGGTACGGGTATTTATTAATGGTTTTGGGCGTTTCGGGGTTGTCATCGTAAAAACCAATCATGTTCCAGGTAGGAATAAACTGGTTTATCTGGTGAATCAGCATGAGCACTTCCCGGCCAAGGCCGCTGGCGCCAAAGATGGCAATATTTTTCAGGTACGAGTGGGTTCCTTTATGAGGCATGAGGTACAGTTCCAGTGAATCGTTCGGCAGTAGCACTGCCCGGAGCCTGAATATCGGTTGGCTTCCATAACTTCACAAAGGTGCGGGCTAATATTTTCAGGTCCAAAAAGAAACTTTGGTTTTCGGCGTACCACACATCATAATTAAATTTCTGTTCCCAAGTTATCGCATTGCGGCCATTTATTTGCGCCCAGCCCGTAATACCCGGCTTAACCTGATGCCGCTTGGCTTGTTCCGGCGAGTACAAAGGCAAATATTCGGGCAGCAAAGGGCGGGGACCTACCAAACTTAAATCACCTTTTAGTACGTTCCAGAGTTGGGGCAACTCGTCTAAGGAATAACGGCGCACCAGTTGGCCAATTTGGGTTAAACGCTCGGCATCCGGCAGCAACGTGCCATCGGGCGCACAAGCATCGTGCATGGTTTTAAATTTATAGATGGTAAATAATTTGCCGTATTGACCGGGACGGACCTGTTTAAATAAAATATTCTGTCCTTGCAAAATTAGCAGCAACAAAGCTGTTAAAAGCACCACCGGTAAAGTTACCGGCAGACTCAGGATTATAAATCCTAAATCTAAAGCTCTTTTAAAATATTGCTGGTACATACTTTGTTTTGGGAAGAACTTCAAAATTAAGCTTAAGTTTTCGTTTTTCGAAATATTACGCTGGTTTTCAGCCTTTCTATTTCGGAA
This sequence comes from Adhaeribacter rhizoryzae, assembly GCF_008629685.1. Lineage (GTDB taxonomy): Bacteria > Bacteroidota > Bacteroidia > Cytophagales > Hymenobacteraceae > Adhaeribacter > Adhaeribacter rhizoryzae. Next base: position 111,435 of record NZ_VWSF01000006.1, read on the forward strand.
TAGATATTTTCTGCACGTGATCAACCTGATATTTTACGATAAAATTCACCTGACAAAACAGGAGCGGATGGTTTTTTTGTCTGCACGCGGTTCTATAACTTCGCAGCTATGATTTTATTCCCGAATGCAAAAATAAATATTGGGTTAAATATTGTTTCGAAGCGGCCCGATGGTTTCCGCAACCTGGAGTCGTGCTTTTACCCGGTGCAGTGGTGCGATGCCCTGGAAATATTGCCGGCCGAAACCATGCAATTTTCTTTATCCGGCATTCCGGTGCCGGGTGCCGCCGAAACCAATTTATGCCTGAAAGCTTACGAATTGTTAAAGGCCGATTATGATTTGCCGCCGGTTTTTATGCACCTGCACAAAAATATTCCGATTGGCGCCGGTATGGGCGGCGGCTCGGCCGATTCGGCTTTTGCCTTAAAGCTGCTGAACGATTTATTTAAATTGAATATTAGTACCGAACAGCTAGAAGATTACGCGCGCCGCCTGGGGAGCGATTGTGCCTTTTTTATCCGGAACAAACCGGTATTTGCCATTGAAAAAGGTGATATTTTTCAGGATATAAAGCTGGATTTAACAGGTTACGGCTGCACAGTGGTTTACCCCGATTTACATATTACCACGGCCGAAGCTTACAGCCAGGTAGTGCCACAAGCACCAGCAGAACCCTTGCTAACAGCTTTGCAAGAAAATATTAGCACCTGGCAAGAAACCGTAAAAAATGATTTTGAAGCTGCTTTGTTTCCGCGCTACCCCGTAATTGGTGAAGTTAAAGCACAACTTTACCAGGCCGGAGCCTTGTACGCAGCGATGACCGGTTCGGGCTCGGCGGTTTTTGGTATCTTCCCGAAAGAACAGGCTATGGAACTAACGTTCCCGGCTGCGTATCGGGTGTGGCGGGGGCTGCTTTAAGCTTATATCGCCGGTTCAGGTATCGCTCGATTAAGGAATGCGAAAAAACGCTGAATAAAATAATAACTGCCCCCAGGTAAAAGCCACCCGACATTTTTTCGGAATCTTTAAAAATAAAATAAGCGAACAAAATGCCGTAAACCGGCTCAAGGTTAATGCTTAGGTTTACCGTAAAGGCCGATATTTTTTTCATGAGCCGAACCGAAGCGGTGAATGGGTAAACGGTACATACAATTGCCAGAATCAGCAACCAAAGTACATCCAGCCAGGTGAGCGCTAAATTTATTGTACCGGTATCGGTAAACCAGCGGGCATATACCGGAAAAAATAAGGCAGTAGCCAGACAAGCACCTACCATTTCGTAGCAGCTAATAATGGCGGGCCGGTAGGTTTTAACCAAACGAACGTTTAAGATAGAGAAAACAGCGCTCAGCAATGCCGATACCACGGCCATTACAATGCCTAGTACGTGATCGAACTCGAACCGGAAAATCAGGTATAAACCCAAAATTATTAACAAAGCCATGAATATTTCGTGTGCCTGTATTTTCTTTTGGGTAAAAATTGGCTCCAGAATGGCGGTCCATAAACTAATAGTAGACATGCCCGCCAGGCAAATAGCCACAGAAGAAACCCGCGCCGAAGCAAAAAACAATATCCAGTGGGCCGAAATAATAAAGCCTACCCCTAGCATCCGGATGAATGCTTTGCGACCGACATTAAAGGAAATTTTCCGGAAGTAAATAATCAGGGCCAGGGCAGAAGCGGCCAGCAGCGTACGCACAAAAACTAACTCTACGGCCGGAACGGAAATTAATTTACCCAAAATAGCGGTAAAACCCCACAGAAAAACAATAAAGTGGAGTTCCAGGTAATTTTTAAAACTGACAGATTCTTTCAAAACAAGAATAATTAACTAGCCTTACCCGATGTTTAAATGGGCAAAACGAATAGCGTGAACACAAATATAAACAGGTTGGTGGTGGTTTAGGCTTAAGTTACTGCGTTGGATAAATTTACCTGGGTACGGTTTTATAAAGCACAATTCCGATAAGAGTAAAGACAATAGACGGTATCCAGGAAGCTAACATAGGTGGTACATCGCCTACCTGGGCCAGGCTGCGGCTCATAATTACAAATATTATAAAAATAAAGGCCAGCACAAACCCTAAGGCAATCTGGAAACCAACGCCGCCCCGGGCTTTGCGCGAACTCAGAATTACCCCAATTACCGTTAAAATAATAATGGCAAAAGGGTAACTGAACCGTTCGTATTTTTCAATTAAATATATTTCTACGTCATCGGCGCCCCGCATCTGGCGTTCGTCAATATAGCGGTTTAGTTCGGGTAAGGTAAAAGTTTCGGCCAGGCGGTACGTACTCGCAAAGTCTTTGGGTAATAAATTTAAGGTAGTATCTACGGGGGTGTTATGTACGATTATTTCTTCTTTGTCGCCGTTAATTACCCGCAGCACGTAGCGATCCAGGCGCCATTTCTTTTTTTCGTCGTTCCAGCTAATGGCATCAGAAGTTAATTTGCTTTTCAGGGTGCCGTCTTCAATGGTTTCCATGGTAAAGCGGTAGCCAATATTGGCTGTGTTGTTGTAGCTTTCCATGTAAGCATATTGCGTAGGCGATAGCTTAAAGTGAATATTCCGCTGATCGAACGTGTACGGGTTTTTAATATATTTTACCTCAAACGCTACCCGGGTTTTGTTGGCGTTCGGAATTATCCAACCGATTAAGGCAAAGGTAACGCCGCCAATAATGGCCGCACCCCATACGTAAGGCACAATAAACCGCTTAAAACTCACGCCGCTGCTTAAAATGGCTACTACTTCGGTGTGCGAAGCCAGCTTGGCCGTAACAAAAACAGTAGCAATAAATACCGTTATGGGGCTGAGCATATTGGCGTAAAACGGAATCAGGTTAATGTAATAATCAAACAAGATTTCTTTTATCGATACATTATGCTGAATAAAATCGTCGTTTTTTTCGGTGAAGTCGATTACGCAAATAATGGCAATCAGAATTAAAACCACAAACACGAACGTGGTCAGGAATTTTTTAAGAATATATTTATCGAGGAGTTTCATTCGTGTAAATAACTTGTTTCGTTATTTGTTAGTCGTTAATCGTTGTTCGAAAGCTATTGTTTTTTAATTTTTTAGGGTAAGTTGTTAAGGTAGTTTAATTGTTTAGCAAATAACGCTGTAAGTCTTATAAATTACATGATGTAACAGGTTTGCAAACTTTTAATCCGTAAAATATTAATCCGAACAACGAATAACGATTAACGAACAACGAAATCCTACAACCGCTGCATTACCTGTTTTACTATTTTGTCTTTCCAGGCCAGGTAGTCGCCGGCAATAATGTGCTCGCGGGCTTGTTTTACCAGCCACAAATAAAAAGTAAGGTTATGCACGCTCGATATTTGGGAGCCCAGCATTTCGCCGCTGTGTACCAAATGCCGCAAATAAGCTTTAGAATAAAAAGTGCTGGCGTAACCCCCTATGGTTTCATCTATCGGCGAAAAATCGTTTTTCCAGCGTTCGTTACGGATGTTAATAATGCCTTGCGAGGTAAAAAGCATACCGTTGCGGGCGTTGCGGGTAGGCAATACGCAATCGAACATATCTACGCCCAAAGCAATATTCTCGAGAATATTGGCCGGGGTACCAACGCCCATTAAATAACGGGGTTTATTGGCGGGTAAAATATCGCATACCAATTCGGTAAACTCGTACATCATCTCGGCCGGTTCACCCACCGATAAACCGCCTATGGCATTGCCCTCCCGGTTAAAAGAAGCAATTGTTTCGGCGGATTGGATGCGCAAATCTTTGTAGGTACTGCCCTGCACAATCGGAAATAAAGTCTGGTCGTAGCCGTATTTGCCTTCAGTACTGTCAAAACGGTCGCAGCAGCGTTGCAACCAGCGGTGCGTCATGTCCAGTGACTTTTTGGCATAATTATATTCGCAAGGGTACGGCGTACATTCGTCAAAAGCCATCATAATATCGGCCCCAATAGTGCGCTGAATATCCATGACGCCTTCCGGTGAGAAAAAATGCGTAGAGCCGTCGATATGCGATTTAAATTTTACGCCTTCTTCCACAATTTTGCGGGTACCCGAAAGCGAATAAACCTGGTAGCCACCGCTATCGGTTAATATGGGTTTGTCCCAGCCATTAAATTTATGCAGGCCACCGGCTTGTTCCAGCACTTCCAGGCCCGGCCGCAAATACAAATGGTACGTATTTCCCAATATTATTTGCGCCTGAATATCGTTGGTTAGTTCGCGCTGGTGCACGGCTTTTACGGTGCCAGCGGTACCAACGGGCATAAAAATAGGCGTTTGGATGTTGCCGTGCGCGGTGGTTATTTCGCCGGCGCGGGCTTTGGAATGAGTATCTTTAGCGGTAAGTTCGAATGTCATGGTTGGTGCTGCCGGAATGTCTGTTTTGGCGCAAGGCTTTCTTAAAAAAACAGACCGGTTGTTGGTATTAAAATAACAGGCAAAATTACGGCTAAATATTTAATTTGCCGAACCGGTACCCGTTTATTCCTGCAACCAGCCTATAATCGGCGAAAAATAAGCTAATATTACGCGCTTATTCCGGAATATCGTTTGGCTATTGATTTTTTATATATTCTGCTTATTATTTGTGTGCTCATTCAGTGGGGGTACATGTTTTATTATTTTCTGCCATTTTATTTTTACACCCCGCCGGTAGCAAATTCGGGCCAATCGCCTAAGCCGGTTTCGGTAATAATTGCCGCCCACAACGAACTTAATAATTTACAGCGCCTGTTGCCTGCCGTTCTTTCCCAGCAATACCCTGACTTTGAAGTTATTGTGGTGGACGATCGATCTTCGGACAATACCGCCGAATATTTACAACAATTACAAAGTAAATATAAAAACTTTCGGTATATTAAAATTGAAAATACAGGCCGGCCGGAAAATCAGAAGAAATATGCACTTACCCAAGGCGTGGATTTTGCGCGGTTTGAATATTTATTACTGACCGATGCGGATTGTATGCCATTGAGCAACAACTGGATAGGTGAAATAATGGCGGGTTTTACCAATGGTGCAGCAATGGTGCTGGGGTACTCGCCGTATAGTAAAAAACCAGGTTTTTTAAATCATTTAATCCGATTTGAAACCTTGTTATCTGCAATTCAGTATTTGTCTTTTAGTGTAAAAGGCAGGGCTTATATGGGGGTAGGCCGGAACCTCTCTTATACTAAAAAATGTTTCTATGAAAGTAATGGGTTTACCGCACACATAAATATCTTGGGAGGAGACGATGATTTATTTGTACAAACCGCTGCTCCGCGGCACAAAGTAAATATAGCTATCAGCAGAGAATGCCAGACCGAAAGTATTCCGAAACAAACGTATTCGGAATGGGTTATTCAGAAAAGGCGACACCTAAATGTGGGCCGTTATTATAAACTGGCCGATAAATTGCTGATAGGAATCTTTATGTTATCTAATATTTTCTTTTATTTAACCGCTATTTTTCTTTTGTTTGTGCCGGATAATTTAATCTTCCTTGGCATACTTTTTACCCTACGCAGTATCGTTGTATACTTTGTGTATGTTTTATTAGCCCGAAAAATTAAAGAGCCTTTATCGGTTTTTCTCTTGCCCGTGCTCGATTTGGTTTACTTTTTGAACTACCTGATGCTGGGGGCCTCTGTATTAATTCTTAACAAAGTAAGATGGAAATAAACAATAAACAATTTTCTGCTAAAGCGAAACACGATTTTAAACTTATTCAGGCGGCCGTAGAGGAGGGCGACGAAAAAGCCTACGCGGAGCTGATGAACATATATAAAAAGCCCGTTTACCACGTGGTGCTTAAAATGGTGCGCAACCCCGACGATGCCGAAGATTTAACCATTGAGGCTTTTGCCAAGGCTTTCCGGAACCTGCATAAGTTTAACCCGGAATATGCATTTAGTACCTGGCTTTTCCGGATTGCCACGAACAACTGTATCGACTTTATCCGGAAAAATAAAATCAAAACTATGAGCATCGACTCGGCCATTAAAATAGATAATGGCGATGAGATAAACATTGATTTTAAAGACCTGAACCTGAATCCGCAGGAAAGCGCTATTAAGAACCAGAAAATCCAGATTATGCAGTTTATCGTAAGCAAACTGCCCGATAAATACCAGCGCCTGGTTACGTTGCGGTATTTCGATGAATTATCGTACGAAGAAATAGCTACTGAACTGAACGCCCCACTGGGTACTGTAAAAGCCCAGCTGCACCGCGCCCGCGAGTTGCTTTACGACATGGTTAAAAACAAGAAGCACTTAATTTAAATTTTAGTTATTAGTGCTTAGTTGTTAGTTCTTTCTTTAGATAAAAAGAATTTTAATAAAATATTAAATGTAAGCCCCGGTGCTGTTCAGGTATCGGGGCTTATTTTTTACTTTCGCCGGTAAATTGCGGCTGTAACCTAATATTTATTTCTGCGGGCAGGTCTTTTTAAACGATGTAATCGCAAAAAACTATTTCATCCAGCTTTAACTTAGCATCAGGAAGCGAGGAAATTAATTTCGGGTGCATAAATTTACAAAATATTAATCTCAATGAAATTCCAGCATTAATTACCCAATTAGCACATTAGCATATTACCACATTAAATAACTAGCACAATAATCAATATAACATGACTGTTCAGGCCGCTACTCTTGTTACTAAATATTTCCCGAAAATTACGCCCCGCCAGCAAAACCAGTTTAACCATTTAGAACAATTGTTGCGCGACTGGAACCTGAAAATAAACGTTATTTCGCGGAAAGACATGGACCAGATTAGCCTGCACCATATTTTGCATTCGCTGGGTATTGCTAAAGTAGTAGAGTTTCCGGCGGGTAGTGCGGTAATGGATGTGGGTACGGGCGGCGGCTTACCCGGTTTGCCCCTGGCTATTCTGTTTCCGGAAGTAAAATTTCATTTGGTGGATTCAATTGGTAAAAAAATAACCGTGGTGCGCGAAATAGCCCAGGCCTTGCACCTGCACAATGTTAGAGCCACCCAAGCCCGGGCCGAGCAGGTTACCGAAAAATACGATTTTGTAGTTAGCCGGGCCGTAGCCCAATTAGGCGAGTTCTACACCTGGATTCACAACAGCTTTAAACAACCCACCGATAATTTACACGGCCTTTATTATTTGAAAGGGGGCGATTTAACTGCAGAAATAGCAGAATCGGGATTAATTACCCAGGTGCACGAATTAAAACAATATTTTGAAGAAGAATTTTTCGAAACCAAGAAAGTAGTTTTTGTGCCGGTTACCCATTTTTAACGCAACAACATTTATTTTTGCTGTTTTTATAGTTTAAGAAACAAGCAAACTGCTATTAAATACAAGTTTTCTATATAATATCTTGAATAAGATAAAGTCAGATGAATAATTTGTAAAATATTGATTATTAATAATTTAAATTTAATATTTTAGATAAATAAAGTCTGTTTTTGTTAGAATAAATATTTTTTCTCTGTTGCCATAGATTACTTTTGAATCACTAATCTAATTAATAGTAACTATGGAAAAAGAAATATTTTTTCTCTTTAATCCGGATGCTCCGGAAATTATTTTAGATAAAAAAGAAAAATATCGTTCAGTATTACCCCAGGCAGCACCGGCAAAGCGGCCTGAAAAAAAAGCATCTTCTTTAAAATTACATGCAACCCTTCGCAAAGTATTTTGCTCTACTTGGTGGAACTAATACCCGCTTTGAGTTAAACAATAATTTTATACCCCGGCATACCACCTGTGCAATTATTTTATTTTCAGTGTTATAAACAGTTATTTCTAAAATTAACGACTGTTTTAGTGAAAATTTGTATTTTTTTAAAGATATTTGCACTTCTATTAGAACAACATATGAGAAGCCTGCTGATTATCCTGCTATCCTTTACGGTAGTATCTGCGCTGGCACAAAACCGGATTTCCGGCAAAGTAACCGATGCCCGCACCGGCGAAGCTTTACCTTTTGTGAGTGTATATATCAAAAATACAACTACTGGTACTACTACCGATGAAAATGGTGCTTACAATATAAAATTATCTAACTTACCCGACTCGCTTACGGCCTCGTTTGTGGGGTACCAAAACCAAACAAAAGCGGTTAAAAAAGGCGCTGCCGCGCAAGTAATTAATTTTGATTTGGGTTTAACCAGCGTTAGCCTGAACGAAATATTAATCCGGCCCGAAGAAAATCCGGCCTTCCGGATTATGCGGCAGGTTATGGCTCACAAAAAGAAAAACGATAAACGTAAACTAACGGCTTACCAGTACGAAGCTTACACCCGCATGCAGTTGCAAGCCGATAATCTGCTGCAGAAAAAAGGCCGGATTGGCTTGCGCTCCGCCGTAACCTCTTTGGTAGACACCCAATTATTTGTAACCGGCCAGAATGGTAAAAAACTGATGCCTTTCTTTATTTCCGAAAGTTTATCGGATTATTTTTATAACCGCGACCCAAGAAAAACAAAAGAATTGGTGAAAGCTACTAAGGTTACCGGTATTGGTATTCAGGATGGCACCCTGGTTTCGCAGGTAATTGGTAATATTTACCAGGATTACAACTTTTATCAGAACTGGGTAAGTGTACTGCGGAAAGATTTTATCAGCCCCATTGCCGACGGCTGGAAAGGTTCTTACGAGTACGAATTAGAAGATAGCCTGCTGGTGGGCGAGAACTGGTGCTACCAGATTAAGTTTAATCAGAAACGGGCCCAGGATTTGGCTTTTAACGGTTACCTCTGGATAGACGACGAAACATTTGCCATCCGGAAAATTGATGCTACCATCAGCAAATCGGCCAATATTAATTTTGTGGAAGGAATACACCTGGTACAGGAAGAATTGCCCACCGAGGCGGGTGCCTGGCTGCCGGTGAAAACCCGTATTAATATGAAAATATCGCCTTTGAGCGAAACCCGACCCGGTATTTGGGTTGACATTAATACATCGGCAAAAAAAATTAAAGTAAACAATCCGCAAAAATCCAGCTTTTTTGACGAAGCTATTCAAATAGTGCAGAAGGCGGGTACCAGCACCGATACGTTTTGGGTTGCTAACCGCCACGATACCTTAACTGCCGCCGATCAGCGTTTGTATACCGTAGTAGATTCTATTAAGCATTCGCCGCGCATGGCCCGGTTTGCCACTATTGCCAATGTGCTGGCTACCGGCTACTTTAAGGTAGTTAAAATTAGCCTGGGGCCTTACCCGTATTTGTACGCCAACAATAATATTGAAGGGCATCGTTTTCAGGGAGGCTTTAAAACCAATATTGATTTTAGTAAAAAATGGGAATTTAGCGGCTATACGGCTTACGGTACCCTCGACCAAAGATTAAAATATGGTGCCAACGTACGGTATATTATTACCCGTAAACACTGGAGCGAAGTAGGTTTTTCGCGGCGCGAAGATTTGCAGCGGGTAGGCTTTATGTCGGAGAAGCTGGCAGCCAGTCCGTTTCTGATGGGTTTTTCCCGGTTCGGCGATTTAAGACGGCCGGTATTTACAAAAGAAACCAGCGCTTACTTGCAGCGGGATATTTCGCGGGGCGTAACGCAACGGATTAGCATTGCCAACCGGGTATTTCAGCCGCAGTACAATTTCGCGTTTTATAACAAAGGTGCCGATAACCAGCCCGTACCTACCAAAGATTTTACGACAACAGAGTTAAGCTTTTTAACCCGGTATGCCAATAACGAAGTAAAAGTTATTAACGATAACGACCGCATTAGCTTAGGTAACGGCAAGTGGCCGGTGGTGTCGTTTAAATATACTTTGGGCCTGAATAATTTCCTGGGTTCTACCGTAGATTACCAGCGCGTAGATGCCGGTATTACGCAATCTTTTGTAATGGGCCGGTTGGGTAAAGCCAATTATCGCCTGGAGGCTGGCAAAGTATTTTCGCCCGTTCCGTATCCGTTGCTGGAAGTACACTTGGGTAACCAAACGCCTTTCTACTACGTGCAAACTTTTAACCTGATGAATAATTTTGAGTTTGCCAGCGATACCTACGCCTCGCTGCACTACGAACAATATTTTGAAGGTTTACTGTTGAATAGCTTACCCCTGATAAAAAAACTAAAATGGCGCTTACTGGCTACTTCTAATGTGTTGTACGGCCACCTGAGTAAAGAAAATTTAAACCTGATTGTTCCCCAAAACCCGGATAATCTGGCCCAGGATTCTTTTAAATCTTTAAATAACGGCCCTTATGCAGAGGTAGGTTATGGCATCGAAAATATATTCCGGGTAGTACGGGTAGATGCCATTCACCGGTTAACTTATTTAAATGATCCGGCGGTAAAGAAATTTGGTTTACGGGTTTCGTTCCAGTTTAAACTTTAGGTATTTTCTAAAGCAAAAGCGTTCTGATATTTAAAATCAGAAATCATTATTATTTGATAATAGAAGAAAAGAATTCGGCTGTTCTTCTGTCGGAGTAATAAATATTTTGCCAGAAGTCTTCGGTAAACCCCACGTGTCCTCCGTGCCGCGGCGTTTCCAGAAATAGATTAGGATTTTGTTCGGCTTCAGCTACCGGAAAACACTCCGGCGATAAAAACGGATCGTTTAGCGCATTAACCAAAAGCGTTGGAATGCGAATGGCCGGTAAATATTGCCGGGAACTGCATTGGTTATAATAATCTTCGGCATTTTTAAAACCGTGAATAGGGGCGGTAAAACGGTCATCGAACTGCGGAAAAGTTTTTAATTTTTCGTAGCCATCCAGGGTTATGCCTTCGGGTAATAAGGCCATTTTATCGGTTAATTTACGGTGGAGGGTTTTGAGGAAGCGCTGCATGTAAACGCGGTTTTCCAATTTGGCCATTTGGGCTGAAGCAGTTAAAATATGACAGGGCACCGAAAAAGTGGCGGCTGCTTTTACTTGCTGCGGTACCAATTCGGGCTGCTGGCCTAAGTAATTAAGCGTAATATTGCCGCCCATACTAAAGCCTACTAAAAATATTTCGTTGTAACGGCCGGTCTTTAAGGCGTATTCTACTACGGTGTGCAGGTCATCGGTGGCGCCCATGTGGTAGGAGCGGAGCAGTTTATTGGGTTCGCCGCTGCAACTTCTAAAATTCCAGGCCAAAACATCCATCTGTATTTTATGCATTTGCTTGGCCATACCTTTTACATAAGGGCGGTCGGTGCTACCTTCCAAGCCATGCGAAATAATAGTTAAACGTCGGTGTCCTTTTATTGCCCAATCCAGGTCCAGAAAATCATGGTCAGGTGTTTCGATGCGTTCCCGGTGGTACAAGATGCTTTTCTCCTTTCGGAATAAAGCCGGAATAATGGTTTCTACGTGCCGGTTAAAAAAGTAAAATGGGCCGCCCCGGTAAGCGGAATTTAAAACTGGCATACTAAACTAATTTGAACACAAAGGTATTCTCTTTTTTAAGCAGGTTAAAGATTAATCTGAACCTAGGTAAACTTTGTTAATTACCTTTACACCAAAAATAAGGCCGGTTTGTTAAAATATATGCAACCTAATTGCCAGTGCTGAATCATAAATACCAGAGATTTTTTTTTATTAAGTTTGGAAAGCAACAGGAAAAGCTATAAATTTGCACCTCATTCAGAAAAGAATAAAAAATATTTATAATATAAACCATGGCTAATCACAAGTCGGCATTAAAAAGAATCAGAGCTAACGACGCTAAGCGGGTATTAAACAGATACCAGGCTAAAACTACCCGTACATTCATCAAAAAATTAAAAGGTACTACTGATAAGGCCGAAGCTCAGGAGCTTTTCAAAAAAGTTTCTTCTATGCTGGATCGTTTAGCAAAACGCAACATTATTCATAAGAATAAAGCTGCCAATAATAAATCTAAACTGGCCAAACACATTAATACCCTGGCAACTGCTGCTTAATATTTCGCAGCTTTAATTTCAGAATCTGGCTTAGCCAATTTAAAAAGATTTTCCTGTTTTTTATAATCAGTAGCCTTGCCTTTGGGTAAGGCTTTTTTTATGCCTACAGCTCAGGCGAACTGCACCAATTCGCAGGCCCTTTAAAAACCAGCAGTAGTATATTTTAATTTTGTCCAGCGAAGAGCAATAAAAAAGCCGGCAAATATTTACCGGCTTTTTTATTGCTAAAATATGAAATCAGTGCAATCTATTTAATCATTAAAATCAGCGGTCTTATTTGCGGCTTAGCTTAATGGTATTGGCACTGGTGCGATCAGTGGCCGGCATGCTGGTAATATTTACAACTACGTTGCCATCCATTACATGTCCGTCATGGGTTAAAATAGACCGGAAATCTGCAATCAGGTTATCTGTTGAAGATATTTCTTTATCGTAATAATACGTGCGAACTCCCCAAACCATATTAAGTTGGTTAACCAAACGGGCGTTATCTGTGAATACAAAAATATGCGATTTAGGGCGGTGCTTGGCGGTGTGGAAAGCAGTATAACCCGAGCGGGTCATGCAAACCACGGCAGCAGCTTCGGTATCGCGGGCCAGGGCGCACGCATTAGAGATAACAGTTTTACTGAAGAACGACTCAACACCAGGCTTTGGTTTTACTATTTTATGGTAAACCTCGCCGTTAGCTTCTACCGAAGCAATGGTGCGGCTCATGCTCCGGATGGTTTCCAGCGGGTAAGAACCAGCGGCAGTTTCGGCACTTAACATTACAGCGTCGGCTCCATCAAATACGGCATTGGCTACGTCGTTGGTTTCGGCGCGGGTAGGGCGGGCATTGGTAATCATGCTTTCCATCATTTGGGTAGCAATAATTACGGGCTTGCCGGCTTTGTTACATTTCTCTACCATCATTTTCTGCAGCATCGGCACGTCTTCGGCTTTAATTTCAACGCCCAAATCGCCGCGGGCTACCATTATAGCATCGGTAGCGGCAATAATTTCGTCGATGTTACGGATGGCTTCCGGCTTTTCTATTTTAGCAACTACCAGCGTGTTTTTACCCCGTTCTTTTATGATGCGTTTAATATCGGCAATGTCCTGGGCCTTGCGCACAAAAGATAAGGCAACCCATTCTACATCGTTATCTAAGCCAAAATGGAGGTCTTGCACGTCTTTTTCGGTAAGCGAAGGTGCTGAAACCGACGTGTCGGGTAAGTTAATGCCTTTACGCGGCTTAACCGGACCGCCATAAATAACCACTACTTCTACTTCTTTGTCTTTATCGGTAGCTAAAACCCGCAATTCAATTTTACCGTCATCAATCAGGATGGCATCGCCTACGTTTACATCCCGGGCCAAATCCATGTAAATAGTAGATAAGCGGGTAGCGGTACTTACCGAATTATCGCAGACCAATTTTATTTTATCGCCGGCTTTAATTTCTACCTGGCCGTTTTCTACATCGCCCAACCTAATTTTAGGGCCCTGTAAATCCTGCATGAGGCAAATGTGGGTACCCATTTCTTGGTTAAGCTGGCGTACCGTTTGCACTACATGGCGGTGGTCTTCGTGTTTGCCATGCGAAAAATTGAGCCGGAATACATCAACGCCTTCTTTAATCAGGGCCGAAAGCATCTCATAATTATTGCTGGCCGGGCCAACCGTGGCTATAATTTTGGTCTTGTTAAATTTCACTTCCATAAAATATTAAAACATCAGGTTTTCCTTAAACCGAAAGGAATTAGGGTCAAATTTTTTAACGTATTGAACTAATGGTACAAGCTTAAAGCTATTCAGAAGTTCCTGCTGGCAGTTGCTGAGCACGCCGGAAATCTGGATAATGTAATCGAACTCTTTAATATCGGGTACCAGAAAAGGTTTTTTTAAAGTGCTTAAGTCTACGGATTTGTTGCGGATAAGTCTGAAAGTACTATGGTCGGTGGCATGCAGGTAGTTAGATATCACGAGGCGCCCTTTGTTAAAAAAGTCGTACTTTAAGTCTTGTTGCTTGATAAGCCTTATTTTAAAGCATTTATTCAATGCCCATGCAAGTTTATGTTCTTTACTGGAAGAAACCAAACCAAAAATATCAAAATCATAATCGTATGCTACTTCCAGCTTAAATGTTTTCATAGAGCGTATGGGTTTAAAGGTGAAAGTTGATGATAGGAATGAACGCTAAAAGTAAGCAGCCTTTGAATTAATTGCTTCACCAAAGGGAGAAAACATTTATCCACAAGGGTATCTGAATAATTTTTTTTGACATTGTGTTTTTAAATCTCTTAATTTGCACAGTATTTCAAAAAACTAAAGAAAATGTCAGAAATCGCAGAAAAAGTTAAAGCTATTATCATCGATAAATTGGGTGTAGAAGAATCTGAAGTGACGCCGGAGGCCAGCTTTACCAATGACTTAGGTGCCGATTCTTTGGATACCGTAGAACTTATCATGGAATTTGAAAAAGAATTTAACGTTTCTATTCCGGATGATCAGGCTGAAAACATTGGCACCGTTGGTCAGGCCATCAGCTACCTGGAAGAGCACGCTAAATAGTTCTTCCTGATTATTTTTTCTGTTCAACACATTTCCCAAATTTCCACCCTCTGTGCTAGCCTATGGAGCTTAAGAGAGTTGTAGTTACTGGCCTTGGCGCACTCACGCCGCTTGGTAATACTGTTTCAGAATACTGGAATGGTTTAATCAACGGAGTGAGTGGTGCCGCGCCGATTACACGATTTGATGCCAGTAAATTTAAAACTCAGTTTGCCTGCGAGGTAAAAGGGTATAACGCCGAAAACTATTTCGATAGGAAAGAAGCGCGTAAAATGGACCTTTTTTCTCAGTTCGCCATGGTTACCGCCGACCAGGCCGTAGTAGATGCCAACCTGTTGCAGGATGGCCTTGACCCGGACCGGATTGGCGTAATATGGGGCTCCGGCATAGGAGGGTTACGTACCTTTCAGGAAGAATGCGTGGCTTTTGCCCACGGCGATGGTACCCCACGCTTCAATCCTTTCTTTATTCCCAAAATGATAGCCGATATTAGTGCCGGCCATATTTCTATAAAATATGGTTTCCGCGGACCTAATTTCGTAACGGTATCAGCTTGTGCTTCGGCTACCAACGCTTTAATCGATTCTTTTAATTATATCCGGTTAGGAATGGCCGATGTAATTGTAAGCGGCGGTTCGGAAGCGGCTGTAACCGAAGCCGGTGTGGGTGGATTTAATGCTTTAAAAGCGTTGTCTGAGCGTAACGATTCTCCCGAAACTGCTTCCCGTCCCTTCGATAAAGACCGCGATGGTTTTGTACTCGGAGAAGGTTCGGCGGCAATTGTGCTGGAAGAATACGAACACGCGAAAGCCCGGGGTGCTAAAATTTACGCCGAAATTATTGGTGGCGGCATGAGTGCCGATGCTTATCATATTACGGCTCCGCATCCGGAAGGCTTAGGTGCCTTAAACGTAATGAAAAATGTAATCCGCGATGCCCGCATTAAACCCGAAGAGGTAGATTACATAAACGTGCACGGTACTTCTACGCCGTTGGGCGATTTAAGCGAGGCCAAAGCCATACAAGAGGTTTTTGGCGAACACGCTTATAAGTTAAACATCAGCTCTACCAAATCCATGACCGGTCACTTGTTGGGAGCGGCTGGGGCAATAGAGTCTGTAGCAGCCATTTTGTCTATCCAAAACAATATGGTGCCGCCTACCATTAATCATTTTACCGACGACGAAAGTTTCGACCCAAAATTAAATTTTACGTTTAACAAAGCGCAGGCCCGCGAAGTAAATGTAGCTTTAAGTAATACTTTTGGGTTTGGCGGTCATAATACTTCGGTAATATTCCGCCGGGTAACGGAGTAGGCGTAATCCTGTTAGGTTGGTGTTTACACTTTTTAATAAATTATTACATAAAGACCGGGCCTTTATTAAGGCCATAACAAACGTTACAAACATTACGCCGGATAATGTTTACTTGTATACGCTTGCCCTTACCCATACGTCGTTTGCCAAACAAAATCAATCGGCTAAACTCGAAACAAACGAACGGCTGGAGTTTTTAGGCGATTCTATTCTGGGGGCAGTGGTAGCGGAATTTCTGTTTAAAAAATTTCCTTACAAAGACGAAGGTTTCCTAACCGAAATCCGTTCCCGGATTGTAAACCGCGAGTCGCTGAACCATATTGCCGTAAAAATTGGCCTGAATACGCTAGTTAAAATAGACCAGCAAAACCAGCATACCCGTTTCAAATCGATAAATGGCAATGCGCTGGAAGCTTTGGTGGGCGCTATTTATTTAGACAAAGGCTACAAAACCACTAAAAAGTTTATTCTGGATAAGCTTATAAAGCCGCATTTCGATTTTCATACCTTATTAAATACCACCGTTAATTTTAAAAGCAAATTAATAGAGTGGGCCCAAAGCCAGAATAAAAATATCCGGTTCGAAATTGTGCAGCAAAAGCAATCGGGCAGTACCACCGAATTCACCGCCGAAGTAACCATCGACGATAAACCAATTACCACCGGCACGGGTTATTCTAAAAAGAAAGCCGAACAGGCGGCAGCCGAAAAAAGTTTAACCTTGCTGCAGGTTGCTTAATTTCGGCTGGATTAGTGTGCCTTGCGTATACGCACATTAAAATCAGGTTTTCCTTTTTTTATAAGCTTATGCAAACTTCTTTAAAACTGGCAGGCGCTGCCCTGAACCAGACTCCACTCGATTGGGAGAATAATCTCCAGAATATTAAAACCGCCATTACCCAAGCCCAGGAGCAAAAGGTAGATATTTTGTGTTTGCCCGAACTTTGTATTACGGGTTATGGCTGCGAAGATTTGTTTTTGAGTCCGTGGTTACCCGAACGGGCTTTTGAGAAATTACTGGAAGTAAAAAATTGGTGCGCGGGATTAACGGTTTGCATCGGTTTACCCGTGCGTGTGTTCGGGCAGGTTTTTAATACGGCCTGCGTTATCCGGAACCAGGAAATAATTGGGTTCACCGCCAAGCAATTTCTAGCCAACGATGGGGTACACTACGAGCCCCGGTGGTTTTCGTCGTGGCCGGCCAATGAAATCCGGGAGTTCCAAATAAATGGCCAAACCTACCAGATTGGCGATATTATTTATGAAGAACAAGGAATAAAATACGCTTTTGAAATTTGTGAAGATGCCTGGCGACCCGATACCGATCGGCCTGCAGTGCGGCATTTAGAAAAAGGCGTACAACTTATTATAAACCCCAGCGCCAGCCACTTTGCCATGAGCAAAACCGACCTGCGGTATAAACTGGTGCTGAATGCTTCTAAAAAATTTAACTGCGCTTATTTATACGTAAACCTGCTGGGCAATGAAGCCGGCCGCATGATTTACGACGGCGAAATATTAATTGCCCAAAATGGTAACCTGGTGCTGCGCAATAATTTACTCAGCTTTAAGCAAGTAGATATGGAAGCATCTGCGGTAGATTTTGCCAACCCGTTGCCACCAATTAACCAGATGGTTTCGTTGGGTGAAATTGACGAATCGAAAGAATTAATAGCGGCTTTAAGTTTGGCATTATTTGATTATTTGCGCAAAAGCCGGAGCAAGGGTTACGTACTCTCGCTTAGTGGTGGGGCCGATTCTTCGATGTGCGCCGTAGCGGTGGCCGAAATGATTCGGCGGGCCATTTGTGAGATTGGGTTAGATGAATTTACCGAACGGCTGGGCTTTTTTAAACCAGAAGAAATTGCCGAACTTAAAAATTTAGCGGAAGATGCCCAGGTAAAAGCGCTTTGTGGTCGTTTGCTTATTTGTGCTTACCAGGCTTCCCGCAACTCTTCCGAAGATACTTTTCTATCAGCCGAAGGCCTGGCAAAAAGTTTGGGCGCTACTTTTTATAATTGGTTTATTGATGATGAAGTAGCCGGTTATACCTATAAAATTGAAAAATCGATTGGCCGTAAGCTAACCTGGGAAACCGACGATGTTACCTTGCAAAATATTCAGGCGCGGGTGCGGGCTCCGGTTATCTGGATGCTGGCGAACTTAACTGGTTCTTTATTAATGTCTACTTCTAACCGCAGCGAAGCCGCCGTTGGTTATGCCACCATGGACGGCGATACGGCCGGTAGTATTTCGCCGCTGGCCGGCGTAGATAAAGCTTTTTTGCGGCAATGGCTCGTTTGGGCGCAGCGCGAATTGGGTTACGAAGGCTTGCAGTACGTAAATAATCTGCAACCTACGGCCGAATTACGACCCGCCGAACAAGCCCAAACCGATGAAAAGGATTTAATGCCGTATCCCATTTTAAACCAAATAGAACGGCATGCGTTTTACGACCGTTTATCACCGGAGCAGGTTTTCGAAAAAATGCGCGGTTCGGAACCCGACGATGTGCTGAAAATGTATATTCGCCGCTTTTATACCCTCTGGACCCGCAACCAATGGAAACGCGAACGCTACGCCCCGGCCTTTCACCTCGATGACTATAACCTGGACCCCCGGAGTTGGTTACGGTTTCCGATTTTAAGCGGCGGCTTTAAAGAAGAGCTGGATTTTTAATGCCATCAGCTAAATAGTTAATATAATATAAAGCAGAAGCCCCGTTAGTAAATTGGGGCTTTTGCTTTATATAAATAGGCGCTTGTTGTGTACTCCCCACAAAATCGTAATTTTGAATTTTACATACCTAACTATGGCTGTTTTAAATTACATTACCTGGGACGTATCCGACGAAATATTCCGATTTACCTTGCCAATATTTGGCAGTGTGGCTTTGCGTTGGTACGGGTTGCTTTTTGCATTGGGCTTTGTTTTCGGACAAATAATTTTGACCCGCATTTACAAGGCCGAAGGTGTTCGGGAAAAGTGGGTAGATGTAATTACGCTTTACATGATTGTGGGTACGGTATTGGGAGCGCGTTTGGGTCATTGTTTGTTCTACGAGCCGGAAGTATATTTAAAAGACCCCATCCGGATACTTAAAATATGGGAGGGTGGTTTGGCCAGCCACGGGGCTACCGTAGGTATTTTGCTGGCCCTTTACTTGTTTGCCCGAAAATATAAATTTGATTATTTGTGGGTACTAGACCGCATTGTAATTGTAGTGGCTTTGGGCGGGGCTTTAATCCGGTTGGGTAATCTGTTTAATTCCGAAATTGTAGGTAAGGCAACAGATGTACCCTGGGCATTTATATTTATGCGTAATTTTGAGTTTCCGCAGGTTCCCCGGCACCCGGCCCAACTTTACGAGTCTATCTCCAGCTTTTTATTATTTTTAGCGCTACTCTTGCTTTGGAGCCGTTTAAAAGCCGCTACGCCGCGCGGCCGTATTTTTGGTTTGTTTGTGGTTATTTTATTTACCCTGCGTTTTTTATACGAGTTCCTGAAAGAAGCACAGGTAGATTTTGAAGAAACCATGACTTTAAATATGGGGCAAATATTGAGTATTCCGCTTATTTTAGTGGGCTTATGGGTATTAATTCGTTCTTACACCCACCCGGTTGTGCCGGTTATTGATCCTTTCGATCCGGAAGAAAGTAAAGTTAAAGTAAAAAGATAAGCTGCCGGTACGCAGTTTTGTAAAATACCCGAGTAGCGCCTTGTAAACAGGACGTTTCCTCATTCCGTAACAACCATTAGGGCATTTTTAGAGGCAAATTAAACCTTGAGAAATGCCCTAATATTTTTTGGTTGCAAAAACGCAAATATTAAAGCTTCGGGTAGTGCCGGCTAAGGAATATTAAAAAATAATATAATTACTAGTAAATTATCTTGCTTTGGTATATGCGTTAAAATACCAGCGCTGTATTAATTATTCACCCTTAACCCAAAACACATGAAAGTAAAACAAATATTAAATTTACCTGTCGGGGCATTTCTAATTTTGATTTTTATGAGCGTAGGCGCGTTTGGGTTTCGGGTTAGCGAGTCAGCGAATATTGCCGGTACAAATCAGAAGCTAGCTGTTGGGGCACTTACAGGGGCCTGGCGTTTGGTAAAAACAACTGATCCGGCCCGAACAGCACCCAACGTTGTAAAAATATTGACAGATGGTTATTTTACGGCCGCCGATTATAACCTGAATAATAAAGAATTTATAGGCGCGCAAGGTGGTACGTATACCCTGCAAAATGGCCGCTATACCGAAAACCTGGAATATTTTACCCAAGATTCAGTACAGGTTGGTACCAGTAAGGTATATAATTTAACTACCAAAGGCAGTACCTTGCAACTAACCAGTACAGCAAAAAACGGTAAAAATATTATTGAAACTTGGGAGCGGGTAGATGCCGGCGACAGTCCGCTTACCGGTGCCTGGCGCATTCGGGAGCGCGAAACCCAGCCGGGCCAGATGACGGTAATGCAACGCGGTGCCCGCAAAACCATAAAATGGCTATCGGGTAAGTGGTTTCAGTGGGCAGCCATTAACCCCGAAACCAAACAGTTTTTTGGCACCGGCGGCGGCACTTACACCCTTAAAGATGGCAAGTACACCGAAAATATTGAGTTTTTCTCCCGCGATAATAAACGGGTGGGCATGAGCATTTCTTTTGATTATGAATTGAAAAACGGCGACTGGCACCACCGGGGTTTAAGTACTACCGGCAATAAAATTTACGAAATCTGGGCCAAAGAAAAATAAATCGGGTTTAGCTTAAATAATATTTATGCCGGATGTTGGTTGAAATGAAATATATACGTGCTTAGTTGGCTGGCTCTTTACGGTTTTTAAAAAGAATACCGGTAGAGGTGCCCTTCTTCGTTGGTAATAATTAGTTCTTGGTTACCCGTGAAAACGGCGCCTTCGGTTTGGCCAACCTTACCTAAATTTAAGGTTTGCATTTTACCACCGAAGAAACCACCCGTAGCTGTGGGGTGGAATAAATGAATTTTACCTTTGCTCAGCAGCATCAGCGTTTTACCATCCGGGCTAATATCGGCGCTGGTAACCGGTTGGTTTACTTCATATTGTTCGATTAGCTTGGCTTCGTAGGTGCCGGGTTTATCGGGCAATTCGTATAATTTGGCTTGCACGCCGTCTTCCCGGTCTTTGGTTACTAAGTGCAATTTGTTCTGGTGCCAGAATATAGCTTCACAGTCGAATTCATAATGGGCTTTATCGGCGGTGCCATTTTTGCGGTCGGCGTATTCAAAGGTAATTTCCTGCAGGTTATCTGGGTCTTGCGGGTTAAGCTTATATATTTTCAGCACCTTTCGTTTGTTGCTGTTATTCCCGGTATCGCCAATGTAAATATTCCCTTTGTTATCGCGAGCCAAATCTTCCCAGTCTACATTTTCGGCATTGTTTAAGGTTATAGTTGCCAGTAAATTTCCTTTTTCGTCTATTTTGTAAATATTAGCCGGGTTGTTCGCATCGCTGTGGGTGTAATATATTCCGGGTTTCCCGGCTTGTTCTATGCCCGAACTTTCTTTTATTTCGGAAGGCAACGCTGCAATTTTTATGGCTATGTTTTCGGTTGTGTTGGTGGCATTAGTAGTGGAAGTTGTTAATTTCAAAGTTTCAGCAGGAAGGGTATTAGAAGTACCGTAATCAGTAAAACCGTAGACTGCTACAGAGCAGCATATTAAAACAATCCCCAATTTAAGAATCAAGCGCATATTCGTTCTTCAGAAACAAAAACTAATTAAAAGCATTTTTGTATTTTCCAAATAAATAAAACGCAAAACAAGAAGCGGGGTTTTCTGGATTAAAAACAATAATGCTTTTGTGCCATCAGGGTACCGGATCGTAACCCGTGCCGCCCCACGGATGGCAGCGGGCTAAACGCTTTAAAGCTAACCAACCGCCCCGGAACGGGCCGTGTTTGGTAACAGCCTCGGCGGCATATTGCGAGCAAGTTGGTGTAAACCGGCAACTTGGTGGTTTAAGGGGCGAAATCATTCGTTGGTAAATCCAAATTATACCCAATAAAATTTGTTTAACTATCCCTTGCATAATTGTATCGGTTACCTTTTAAGTACGTAAATAACCCTTGCTAATGAGGTAAAATTAATAACTAAAATCTGCAATTACCGGGCGGGTACATGAAATATAAAAATAAGCTGGTGCTCCTAATAATGCTGGTTTGTTTAAGATTGCCTGTTTGGGCCGGCAACGATCCGCAACCTGCTGGCGCCCGGACAGCCGGTTTAGCCGGAGTAGCCGTAACGCTAACCGATGTGTGGGCTGTAACCAATAATATAGCGGGCATTACGGCTATTAAGAAACCTACCGTTGGCGTTTACGCCGAGAACCGATTTAATTTAAAAGCCTTAAGTACCGTTACCCTACAGGGCGTATACGCTTTAGGAAAGAACGGTGCGCTTGGGCTGGAATTGCTGCGGTTCGGCGATAAATTGTACAACGAACAAAAACTGGGCTTGGGTTATGCGCACCGCATTGGTCCGGTGAGTTTGGGCCTGAAAGCGACCTTGCTGCAGCTACACCTGGAACAATTGGGCAGCCGGCGAGCTGTGGCTCTGTCGTTTGGCGGCCAATCCGAAATAATTCCGAAACTTACCTTTGGCGCTCATATTTTTAATTTTAATCAGGCCAAATTAGCCAGTTACCAAAGCGAGCGGTTCCCTACGGTTATGAAAGCCGGCTTGGCATATCAGCCCGGTTCTAAATTATTGCTGAGTTTAGAAACGGAAAAGGACTTGCGGTATTCGGCTGATGTTAAAGGAGGATTGGAGTATAAACCCATTACGCAACTGGCTTTACGTACCGGTTTTTCTACCGCCCGGCAAGCTGCTACGGCAGGGGTGGGTTTTGTTAGCCAGCGGTTTAGCATCGATTATGCCTTGGGCAGCCATTCGGTTCTGGGTGTTAGCAACCATCTTTCAATTTCTTACGGGTTTGAATAAAGGCTTATGGGGAGAAAACTCTTGCTACTGGGGCTTGCTTTTGTTTTTCAGTTTACGGCTAAGGGCCAGGAATACCAGCGGCCGGCTATTAACCTGGAATTAATGGTGCAGGAATTACTGGCGCAGCAAGAAGAAGATAACCCGGTTTACGAAGATATTTACGAGAATTTGCTGTTGTATTATCAAAATCCTATTAACCTGAATAATACCAATCCGGAAGAACTAGCTACTTTATTTGTTTTAACGCCCGCCCAAATCCAAAATTTGTTCAAGCATATTCGGGCGCAGGGTCAACTCTTGAGTATTTATGAATTGCAGGCCGTACCTGATTGGGATTTAATTACCATTCAAAAAATATTGCCCTTTGTAACCGTGCAAGACCCCAGTTTATTAACTTCAAGGCAAGCGCTAGGGCAGCGTATATTTAATAACAATAACCAATATTTAATAGCCCGCTACGACCGAACCTGGCAGCAACGCCGGGGCTATACTGCCCCCGATACCATTGGCAACCGCCTGACTATCCGTTATACGGGTTCGCCGGACAAATATTTGCTACGCTACCGCAACAGCCACGCCCACGATTTTAGCATTGGTTTTACTGCCGAAAAAGATGCCGGCGAAGCCTTGGCCTGGAACCCCAATCAACACCAGTTCGGGGCCGATTTTTATTCTGCACACTTACAGGTTTACAACAAAGGCAAGTTAAAAGCGCTGGCTTTAGGCGATTACCAGTTACAGTTTGGGCAGGGCTTGTTGCTGTCGTCAGGGTTTTCGGTGGGCAAAGGAAGCGAAACCATTACCACCGTGCGCCGCAGCAACGTGGGTATCCGGCCGTATTCGTCGGTGCTGGAAAGTGGCTTTTTCCGGGGAGCAGCGGCAACCTATTATATCCGGCAAAATATGGAGCTTACCGGTTTTATTTCTGGTAAACGGATTGATGGGGCTTTACAGGCAACAGAAGATAGTTTGGCACAAAACGCGTTTTCTTTTGGCGGCGTGCAATCTTCGGGGCTGCACCGAACGCCTACTGAGTTGCAAAATAAACACCAGCTACGCGAAAGCATTTACGGCAGTAACCTAACTTACAAGTCGCCGGACCGCAATCTGGTTGCCGGCGTAACTATACTAAATACCAGTTATAATATTCCTTTGCAGCGAAACAATGCAAGCTACAATGCCTTTAGTTTTAACGGTCGCCAGAATACCAATGTAGGGGTGCATTACAGTTATAATTTTCAGAATATAAATATTTTCGGCGAAACCGCCCGCTCTACTGGTGGCGGACTGGGTACGGTAAATGGGTTAATGGCCAGTTTGTCGAAACAAGTTGATGTGGCTTTGGTTTACCGCAACTACGCCCGGAATTTTTATAATTTTTACGGCAATGCCTTCGGAGAAAATACCCGCAATCAAAACGAGGTGGGCTGGTATACGGGTTTAAAGATTAAGCCCTATGCCAAATGGGAAATTACTGCTTACTACGATAAATTCCGTTTTCCTTGGCTGAAGTACCGGGTAAATGCGCCATCGCACGGTACGGAATATTTGGTGCGGGTGCTGTATAAACCCACCAAAACAGCCAATTTGTACGCCCAATTCCGGCAGGAAACCAAAGGTTTAAACCGCCGCGACCCGAACCGCCAATTAGATTATGTAGCCCCGGCAACCCGCCGCAATTATTTATTTTACCTGGATTTTTCGCCGCTGCCGTTTTTGGTTTCCCGCACGCGGGTACAAATGAGCCAGTACCAACACGAGCATCCCTGGGAAACCGGCTATTATATCGGGCAGGAAGGAATTATTAGTTTAGGTAAAACCGTAATCAGTGCGCGGTTGGCATTTTTTGATACCGATGATTATGACACCCGGCAGTACGTAACGGAGCGCGATGTGCTTTCAGCATTTTCGGTACCGGCGTTTTTTGGTACGGGAACCCGCGTTTACCTGGTTGTGCAACAAGCTTTAAGCAAAAAAATAGATACCTGGCTTAAAATTGCCAATACGCAATACCATAATCAGGAAACTATCGGCTCCGGCTTAGAACAAATTTCCGGACCGGCCCGCACCGATATTCGTTTTCAGGTACGCTATCGTTTGTAGAATATAATGATTGAAATGCTAAACGAAAAACCGGATATAATAAAATTTATTAAAAACAATATAGAAAATTCTAATAGTTAAATGTTGAAGTAAAATTTCAGATTGAAGTAGTACCTACTAAGAATTTCGCTTTGAATATTTAAAGGAGTAGTAATCTCTATTAGTTTACTTAAAATCTACTCATATCAAGTAGACTTTTTTATTTTAAATTAAATAGTATTATTATGCTTCTCGCTTCTACTTATTTAAACGGCTAGTTAATTCTAGTAGCTAAAGCATTGCTGACGCTTCGTCTAATTACTAACTTTATTCGATTACGTTGTAGAGGGCATAAAATATAAGATGAGGAGGTAAGGCCAAAAAAATAATCTAAAATGTTCGATAAAGTATTTGATTCTTTTAAAGATAACTTCTCTCAAAAATCAAGAAACCCTTTTCTTGCAACAATCCTTACAATATGGATATTTAGGAATTGGCGATTAGTGTATGGCTTGTTTACTTTCGACGAAAAGACAACTCAGAAAGCTAAAATAGCTTATATTTCCAATTATTTCAAAAAAGTTTCTTTTTATGAAGACTTATTTTACTGTATCGGTTATGCATTCGGTGCTTTAGTTATCACCTATTGCTTACTAGGAGCATCAAGATTTATCATTGATTTATATGATAACATTATTTTGCCCCGGATCAAGAAAATAACGGACCCTAAAAGCATTGTAGATAAAATGGTGTTCGATGAGGTTGTAACAAATCTTGGGAGCTTTGAAAAAAAGTTGGCTGATGAACGAGAAGCAAGAATTAAAGCTCAAAATGAAAGAGATTCCCTAGAATCTCGTAATGCGGACCTCTTCGTGAGTAATGCTCAATTATTACCATTAAAAGAAGAAAATGAAAAACTATCAAATAAGGTTAAACAAAATGAGATTAAAATTATTGAACTAACAGAATCACATGTATCCTTCAAAAGCGTGGAACAGGATTACTTTTTGGTTAAAAATGAGAATGAGAAACTTAAAGTCCAAATAGTTAACTTCAAAGATGAAATTGCTGGTTTGTATGAGATAAAAAGGGATCGAGAAGTAGTAGAAAGGGAAAACTTAAAGCTCGAAGCTGAAAATATAAAGCTTGAAACTGAACTTAATGATATCTTAAATAAAAGTATATTGCCTAATCAGGATAGTATAGATGATGTTCAAACACAATTAAAAAAATCAGGAAAAACTTTGCTTTTTATAGAATTAGCGAAATCCATTTACAATGGTAAATCAATTAATACCATCAATTCCGAGTCTAAGGAATTAATTAGTTATTCCGAAAAGTACAACTTAATTAAACTAAGAAATAGTGCAGGAGATGTTAAACAATACGAGCTTACTGACTTAGGTAAACACGTTTTTCTACTCTTGAGAACAAGTGAACAAAATAAATAGGGGGTTAAAAGATAACCGCGCTAAGAAATGAGAACAAAATGTTTTATAGCCTTGTGACTGCCTAAAATCTTTCTTAATCTTTTTTTCTGCGTAATAATAGCTGTTAAACTGGACGCCTTGCTCAAAATTGCTTGAATACATTATAGTCACTGCAAACCAGTAGTCCTAGCTTGGCAGAAGTTGCAAACTCCACCCGCATGAATACTCATTACTAATTATCTTAGCAGATCTAGAATATTTGATAAGTAATTTACTGTGGAATAATGTATTCTTTAAAATTACTTTCTATAAAGAAGAATTAAAGAATCAAATTTACCAAACAACCTGCTGGGTACGCCTTTTCACTTCCCGTATATATTTTCTGTCTAAGCCGGTTTCGTCAGCAATTTGCTTTACGGTTTTGCCCTGACTTAATTTTCTTTTTACTAATGCTTCGTTCGAGAGCCGGTGGCGGTTGGATTTTACCTTTGGCTTGGTTTTGGTTTTACTAGTGGTGGTTACGGCGGGTTTGCTTTCGCTTTTGGTGCTAACTTCCGACTCGGTAGGAGTTTCCGGTTTTTCGTTGTGGGCTAATATTTCTGTATTTACTATTTCAGTATCAACGGGTTCTGGTTCTACTGCTTTCCCCGGATTACTTATCTGGTTATGGCGGCTGTAGGTATTTTGGGTATAATCTGGCGTTTCACTTTCAGCTTGTTCTTCGGGCGTAATATATTCCGCTTCTACAAAGGCGGGTTCTGGTTCGTACAAGAGGTTAGATGGCCCGAATTGCACCGCGTAGATCGCCGCCGCAAT
This sequence comes from Adhaeribacter rhizoryzae, assembly GCF_008629685.1. Classification (GTDB taxonomy): domain Bacteria; phylum Bacteroidota; class Bacteroidia; order Cytophagales; family Hymenobacteraceae; genus Adhaeribacter; species Adhaeribacter rhizoryzae. Next base: position 138,483 of record NZ_VWSF01000006.1, read on the forward strand.
AATTACAATAATCAGAAAAGCTCCCAAGCCCCCGCCACCTTTTTCTTCTTTGAGCCAACGTTTAAAATTCATGTTTAAATTTATTCATTTGGTTAAAGCCCGGGATAATTTTTAGCTTCTTCGGCTTCCAGTTTTTCCAGGAGCAACTGCCGGAACAAACCGGCTAAACTAATCCCTTTTTTATCGGCTAATATTTTGCCTTTTTGCAGTAAATTTTTCTCCAGTCTTATCTGAAACGATGTTTTGCCTTCTTTATCAGCTTCTTCTAACATAGGTCGGGGCTTCTTCTAAGTAATATTTAAGTAACAGTTATATTAACCAATACTTAATCGTTACGAAATTAACTTAAAAGTGATACACAAACGTTATACATAGATCGAATTTAATTAAATAATGCGCTCAAGTAGTATTTAGATTCAAGCTATAAATTGAGAACTTGAGAAATAATACTTAGCTATAACGTTAATTTTTAATTTGCCAACCTAGGCTGTTTTGGGCTAATAGACAGAAGAAAGCAATACTAATTATTTATTGATGACGTATTATTTGCCTTCTTTTGAAGAAAATAGCTAATCCTGCGCCTGGAAAAACCATGCCAGAATTAGCTGTTATTAATATAGGCGTTTAAAAATTAAACTTGATGCGTGGTGGCGTAACGCTGATAACACCTTTAAAAAATTGCCTAGCAACTTTTATAGCAAACGTTGCAGGGGTTTACAATTGGGGCGAGGGCGCGCTTGCAACAATTGACCTCTTGGGTCAAATTCCAGGTAAAAGTGTTTTAAAAACAAAGCTTTTAATTTTTCGCGGCCCCGCTGAATTCTGGATTTAGTATTAGTTAGCGTAAGATTTAAGCTAAGCGCAATTTCTTTTTGCGATATACCTTTAATATCGCTTAGGTAAAGCGGGCGGGCATATTTTTCGGGTAGCATCGCGAGCAGGGGTTCAAGTAGTTCCAGCATTTCTGTGGCAAAATTATTATCTGTTTCGGGCAATATTTCTTCAAAATTGGCCATAGAACTAACCGGTTTATTGGCCCGGTAATAATCTGTGATAGCGTTGCGGGTAACCTGGTACAGCCAGGCTTTGGGGTTTGTTACTTTTGGTAATTGCTCGCAGTTCTGGTAAATCTTTAAGTAAAGTTCTTGGGTAAGGTCGTGGGTAATATCCGGGTTGCGCACTTGTTTCCGAATAAAGCCTTTTAATTTTTCTTCGTAAGTAAAAAATAAAGGGGCTACCTGGTTGCAAGGCGCAGGTGCGGCTGAGCAGCAAATATTATCCTGGTTCTGATTCATTTGAATAAAGTTAAACCCCTATCAGTTGGCTCCGGCGCTCCAGCAGGCATACATCGCGCCAGATGTCGTGTAACTGACCTATTTTTTCGCGCACGCCCACTACCCGGAAGCCACAATTTTCGTGCAAAGCCAGGCTGGCGGTATTTTCTTTAAATATGCCGGCCTGTAAAGTCCAAAGGCCATTCGCTTCCGATGCTTGAATTAAATTATTTAGCAATTTTTTGCCAATGCCCATACCCCGGAATTGCTCTCCTATGTATACACTTACTTCGGCTACGCCCCGGTACACGCACCTGCCCGAAACCGGAGTTAAAGCGGCCCAACCCGCTACTTCCTGTTCGTGTAAAGCCACCAGCCGGCTGTGCGGCAAATGACTTTTATCCCAGTCCGGCCAATCCGGCGATTCGGTTTGCAGGGTAGCATTTCCGGTGGCAATACCTTCAAGGTAAATCCGGGAAACAGCGGTGTAGTGCTGGGCCTGTAAAGGCTGTATAGTAAGGCTTTTGGTAGCTAAAATACGCATATTGCCCAAATATTTAACTTTAAATTAAGAATAATTTCGCTCATTTATAAACCTGACCAAAAGCAATTAAATTAACTGGTTTTGGCCAGGTGCGGTTAAGTATAGCGAATATTTTTGTTCCTGTTGCCGAAGTAGTTCTGGTAATATTATTTTTCGCAGCAAGTGGGTTCGCAGCATGCCGAATTGGCTGGTGCTTTGGCTTCGGTGTAAGTAGTAGAGGAACCAAAAGTATAAAAAGCTTCCCAATCAATGCCTTGGGGGTCAGTAATCCAGGATTTTTCCGATTGCGCGTAGCAGCAGGTGGTTTGGCCTTCTTCCCGGATGGCACCTTTAGCCTGTTCTAACCGATTGTAAACTTCGTTTAGTTCTTCCGAACTTTCGGCCTGAATACCTAAGTGCTCCAGGCCAATTTTGTCGGACCGCAACGAAATAGCAAAGTTTACCCGTGGGTCTTCCAGCAGCCATTTGGCATAATCGGGCTTTAAAACAGTTGGCGAAGCGGCGAATAAGGCATTATAAAAAGCTACTGATTCATCCAGGTTTTTAACGCGTACGTGCACATGTAATCTTTTCATGGTTCTTTGGTTTAGAGGTTAAGATTTATTTACACCCCGATGACGGTAAGCCGGCTGAAAAGACGCAGAAATTTTAAAATATATTTTAGATATTTATAAGCTAAACCATTTAGCCGCATCGTGGCCGCTGGCAATGGCTAACTCCATAGGCGTTTTGCCGGTATCGGTCATAGCATTAATATCGGCCATGTGTTCTAATAAAAATTTAATTAATGCTTCGTCGCCGTTTTGAGCAGCCGCGTGCAAAGGGGTAAAGCCTCCCGCCTGTACTGCATTTATATCGGCCCCGTTTTCTAGTAAAAGTTTTACCAGTTCAATATTTTGGGCAGCAACCGCACTGTGAATTGGGCTTACCCGCAGGCCATTCTCAGAGGCGGCATTTACATCGGCCCCGTTCTGAATTAACAAGTGCGCTACCTCCGGGTAGTTAAAAAAACAAGTCAGGCCCAGCGGGCTAAAGCCATCGGCCGACAAGACGTTTACCGAGGTTTGATCTTCTGCTATGTGTTTTGTTACCGCCTCCAGGTTGCCGGTAGCGGCGGCTTCGTGAATGGTTAATTCTGGGCTTTTCGCTATTAATATTTGTGTAATATCAGGCTGGCGGTGGTAAACCGATAAAAGGATCAGCGATTCGCCGTTAATTCCTTTGGCTTCTTGCAGTAAATCTGGTTGGGCTTCCAGCATAGATTTTACCTGGGCAACATCGCCGGCTTTTACCGCATCAATTAATATAGGAGCTTCTGACATAGTTCTAAAATCTTTAGCAGTTTTGATTTTAAGCAGTAATATAACTGCATTATAACATTACTATAGATTTATATAAGTTCGTTGGTTAGGGCTATTTAGTTGCAAGTACCACCTGCATTTTATCTGCTTTCTGAATTTTTTTGTAAAATTCTATTAGTTCGTTGTAAGCAGAAGCAGGAAAACGGCCATTGTTTATGCGGAGCGTACGGGTATAAGTCAGGACATCTTTTTCTATTTTTACCGAAGCCGAATATTCTCCAAAACGGGAATTTATTACCTGGGGCTCAGGTATAAGTTCAGGCTCGAAAGTGCTGGATGGTAATTGGTAACTAATTACATCGGTATCGATATAGGGCATGCCCGTTATTACATCTAAGCGCCGGTTTTCAACTTTAGGCGGAACATAACTTAATTGGTTTAATAAATTAGGCGTTAAGAATAAGCGTTTGCCACTGATAGAACCGTATTTATTAATAGTAATATTTAATTTTTCGGTTACAGCCGGCAGTTTTCCTTTTTGCCGGCTAAAGTCATATTTCCGGATTTCAAAACTGGGTATTTTTACATTGCCATAAAGCCATTTTTTCTGGGTATCCGAATCGGCCGTTATAATGTGGCTTATTTCGTCTTGTTGCAAGGCAGTGTAAGTAGTTTCTATATTGGCTAAGCCATTGCCACTGGCATCTAAATTTACTGTTGCTTGTCGGTTTTGAAGGTTTTGCGGGGCATTATAAACCGGCGTTTTAATTAACTTGCCACCTTCTGGGGTGATTAATAAAGCATGGCGTTTGCCCGTAAAACTTCCGGAATAACCCCACGATTCGGATTGGCTGGTACATTCTAACCAAATGGTATCCTTAGCCATGGGTACGCACAATACCGCGTGGTTAAATTGGTTACTCGGAAAATCAACCTGGATATCGCGTTCGTTTCTGCCAGCCCGAATGAGGGTGTAGAAAGAGTTAATGCCTACCGCCTTTAACATGGCATGCGTGTAATTAGATAAAGCTTTACAATCGCCGTAGCCCTTATTATCCACAAAAGAGGCTTCAAAAGGCTGATATCCACCTATGCCCAACTGAATACTTACGTAACGGGTCTTCGACTGCAAGTATTCATATATTTTCTGCACTTTGGTTAGGTCGTCAGGCGCATCGGCTACCAGCGCTTTTAAATGAGCAACCGTAGCTTCCGGCAGTTTGTCTTTACCAGTATTTAATTGGTTAATCCAGTTCCCGAAAGATGTCCAACTATTCATATTTCCTTTATAGCCTTCGTACTCAAAATCGTCAGGGGCGGTAAATAGGGCCGGTACCTGTTCCAAAAAAGAGGGCTGGAAAGGAATGGTTTCCTGGGCAGCCAAACCAGCTACTTGCCAGGTATGCACCTGGTTTTTATCCTGGACAGAAACCTGGGGCTTATCTGGCAGGTTAATTCCTTTATGGCGGAAGGTCATGCCGGCCGGAATAATTACCTGGAATTTAGCTGATTCTACCGCCAGATTTGTTTCGTCTTGGGGGAGCCAGGTTGGATAAAATAATAAACCATTATAACTGATTTCGTACTCGTATTCTACTGTATAAGGGTACTGAAGTGCATTCAATTTAGCGCCCTTTACCCGACTATCATCGAAAAGGCTGCCATTATCAACGGCACTTACATCTATAATATCCGATTTTTTCAGTTGCTTTGTTTCTTTACCATTTTGATCATATAAGGTGCCTTTCAGGTAATTTACTTTGCTTTGCTTGTCGTAAGGCACCATTAATATTGCGTGTTCGGCTGCATTTTCGTCGAGAATGGTAACCACATACCGTATTTTTTTGGTGGCCGCACTTACAGATTTCACAGTAAAGGTAGTTTCGTGCTCGCGAACTACGGCGTGCGCATTTTCTTTTAGTGCTTCCGGCACGCGTGCTACTTCGTATTTGGCCGCCGGAGTCGGATTATAAAAAGTTACCCAAATTGGCAGCAGAAAGTGGTAAATAATGGTACTAATCATAAAATATTATAAAGAAATCTTCTACAAAGAATCAAGCAAGGTAGGCGAAATTAACTGGTGTGATACCCCAAAGAGGCCCACACCAGTGTTTTAGTTTTAATTACTTTGTTGTTTAATAACTATTTGCTCGGCGTGCTTGGCTACAATGTGGTTATAAAACTCTTTTAAATTAGGGTATTCGGCAGCCTGAAAACTAGGGCGGTTTATAGTTAATTTACTCATTACATTTACTGTATTGCCTAATACTGTAATACTATAAATAAAACGGCCACCATTCTCGGGCAGGCTTATCACGGCATTTTTAGGCTGTTCTTCTACTTTATAACCTTCGGGTAATGTATAAGAATATACATGGGTTTCATCAATAGGAGTGGCAAAATCTACTGGAAATTTGCGGGTGTCTAGTTTGAACGGATTCTCTTTTTCACCTAGATTCTGCATTGGTTTCAGGTAAATAGTATTAACTGGTTTTTCCTGACCAGCCAAGTTCACCTCGTAACCAATTTTTAAGGCTTCGGAAGTGGCATCAGCGTTCCGGATTGTAAACTTGTTTATTTCCCAGTAATCAGTTTTGCTCAGGGCTTTCTCTACATATTTCTTTTCGCCTTCGGCCGTAATTTTTTTCCGGTACGACATAGCCGCATAACCAGCACTGGAATGTTCTATTTTTCCTGTAACAGAATTATCCTTTCCAATAACAAACGAAGATTGGTACATATTAGAGGCTTTTGTGGTGGGCATAAGCGAAACCCAACGTGAACTTTTGGCCGAAACCAATAAACCTTCCCGGTTTAAGCAACGCACCGGTAGCATATTGGGCATGGCATCACGCTCCGAGGCATCCAGCAGGTATTCTTTTTCGCCGATTATTACGTGGCCAATAACATAATTAAATTTTGAAATACTGGGGTATGTAAAGCTGCCTACAAAACCATTGCTTCGGGTACTCAGAATAACCGGGTTGGCCTCTAAACCGGCTTCTTTAAGCATGGCAACTAAAAGTAAGTTTATATCAGCCGAGCTGCCGGTGCGTGTTTCTAGAGCTTTTCGTAAGTTGTTTTCGGCGAATAGCCGGAAATGGTCGTTACATTTTATATTTTCTTTTATATAAGCGTAAATAATCTGCATCTTCTTTTCCGGATCGCTTTCGTTAGCCACCAACGGCGCCAGTGTTTCTTTAGTAAAACCTGTTTTGGTAAGTTGAGCCCCAAATCGGTCGCTGGCCATTAAATTAGCGCTTACTTTTTCCCAGGTATTATTAAAGTTTGTTATCATTTGCCCCGGGAAACTAACCTGACCCAGTTCAAATTCAATGCGCGAAACAAAATTGTTGATCGAAGTCATATAAGGCTCCTCCTGCAATGCTGGCACATCTTTCATTATCCAGTGGTGCTCTTTACCGGTAGGGTTATTTCCGGTTAATCCTAATTCTACATTTACCCGATTAGCCGTATAAGTCTCATAGGGTTCATACCCCTGCGATACTTGCTTGTAATCGAAATATTCCGGAATAATAGCTTTGTATTCGCTCCAAAGCGTTGGAATGGTGCGTTGAAAAGTCCAGTCGCGTAACGTAAACAAAAAAGGTGATTGAATGCGATAAGAATATTCAATAATGGAGCCTTCTTTTACATTGGGCATGGTAAATTTATGCGAAGTCCAGTTATCGGTATTTTTTTCTTCAAATATAGATTCCTTGGTTAGCTTACTGGCTTCCACTTTACCATCTACCAGGTTGTAAGTAAAACCTTTTAAATTATTAACCGATTCTTTTTCACCTTGATTAACCCGATACAGAGCGGTGGTAACATCAGCCCATTCATAACCAGATTTTTTTAATATTTTGATAACAACATGCCGATCAAAATTTATAATTAAACCTGTATTGGCATGAAAGGAGAACTGAGATTTGCCGGAATCGTACAAAACGACGGCACTAGCACTGGTATCTTGGTCGTATTTTGATTTATTGAAGTCTTCCGGTGATATTTCGCCAAGCTTCTGAAACCTGAATTTAGGCTTATCCTGGGCAGTTACATTTGATTAACAGCTAATTAAAATAATAAATAATAGTAAGTAATGTTTTTTCATTATAGAGCTAATTGGTTTCAAAGCCCAAATAAATACAATTTTATTAATATATAAAAATTTTAATATTCAAATGTTTTAATAAATTTTCTAAAGGTACTTGTGTGAATTAAAAAAGAATGATTTTGTTAAATATTTATAGGCACAACCTTAATAAGGAAAATTTAGAAAGGTGTGTACTCTACCAAAATCAGGTGAACCAAGTGTTTTTAAGTATTCGTAAAAGTTTGTTCTTTTACGTGCTGTTAAAAACAGCGTAATAAAAATTAAAGTTAATAACGAGCTTTAACCAGAACTGCTTGCTAGGAGTGGTTTAAGTGCCGGCTTTTAAAATAAACGAAAGTGTCTACATTATTAGATTTTATAGGAAATACTCCTTTGGTGGAATTACAGAATATTAATAAAAACCCCAAGGTAAAATTACTAGCCAAACTGGAAGGAAATAACCCCGGTGGCAGTGTAAAAGATCGGGCTGCTTACGGCATGATTAAAGGCGCATTAGATAGGGGCGAGTTAAAGCCCGGCATGAAATTAATAGAGGCCACCAGCGGCAATACCGGTATTGCTTTAGCTATGATTGCCCGGTTGTTTAACATAGAGATAGAACTGGTAATGCCCGAAAACTCGACGGAAGAACGGGTGAAAACCATGGAAGCCTACGGCGCTAAAGTAATATTAACCTCCGAGAAAGGCTCGATGGAAGAAGCCATTGATTATACCTTGGCTAAAGTAGCAGGTGGCGGGTATTTAATGCTAAACCAGTTTGCCAACCCCGATAATTATTGGGCCCATTACCGCAGCACCGGTCCCGAAATCTGGCGCGACACTGCCGGCACCATTACGCATTTTGTTTCTTCAATGGGTACTACCGGCACCATTATGGGCGTTTCGCGTTACCTGAAAGAGCAAAGCCCAGAAGTACAAATTGTAGGCGTACAACCCCTGGAAGGTTCCCAAATACCGGGTATCCGGCGCTGGCCCGAAGCTTATCTGCCGAAAATATTTGAACGCGAACGCGTAGACCGCATAATAGATGTAAACCAAGACGAAGCAACTGCTACCACCCGGCAACTGGCCAGTGTAGAAGGGGTTTTTGCCGGCATGAGCAGCGGCGGCTCCGTGGCAGCAGCTCTTAAATTAGCCAATGAACTGGAAGAGGGCGTAATTGTAAGCATTATTTGCGACCGTGGCGATCGTTACTTATCGTCTAATCTTTTCAAATAAATAATTAAGCTTAAGCAGCCGCCTTAAATAGTAGCTTGGGCTAGGGCTAAGTTGATTAAGTAAAATAAATAGCTTGTTTCAGGCCGGCTTCTTGGCTATTAAATATTAAGCAACGACCAGCATACCGGTAAAACTTCTTTGCCAGTGTTGCTGGTCGTTTTTATGTAAAAGGAGTTTAATTAAGTGGCGTTAAATCGAAAGCCTGCCGGTTAACTAAAAACCCGGAGAAACAAATCGGGAGAAAAACGGTTAAAGGCATATATAATCGACCTAAGTAGAACTATGAAAAAACTAAATACACTCTTGCTAAGCGGCTTGGTAGCTTTAGCCGTGGCGGGTTGCCAATCTAAAACCGGCGAAAACCAACAAGAAGCAACGCAAAATGAGGCAGCAAGCGAAACCGGTAATATTAGTAGTGCCGCTGATTCTTTGCCGGCACCTTTTGCTACCGAACCAACGGCTAAAATAAGTAAAGTTATTGGCTGGCCCGCGAACAAAACACCTACTGCTCCGGCTGGTTTTGTTGTTTCTAAATTTGCAGCGGAGCTCCAAAATCCCCGCTGGATTTACGTAGCGCCCAACGGCGATATTTTAGTTTCTGAGGCTAACTCAGCCCCGCGCTTAAAAGAGAAAGTTAAAGCCCAGCTAAATGGTAAGGCTAAATCGCAGAACATGGGTGAAAGTGCCGATCGCATTACCTTGTTCCGGGATGCTGATAAAGACGGTAAACCCGAGGTACGCACTGTATTTTTAGAAGATTTGAACCAGCCGTTGGGCATGCTGATTCTGAATAATTATTTCTACGTGGCTAATACCGATGGCTTGTGGCGTTACCCATACCAAGATGGCCAGACCAAAATAGCGGGCAAAGGCGAAAAAATATTGGAATTACCGGCTGGAGGCTATAACAACCACTGGACCCGCAATATTATTGCCAACGCCGATGGTTCTAAAATTTATATTTCGGTGGGTTCCGGTAGCAACGTGGGCGAAAACGGCATGGAGCACGAGGTGAAACGCGCTAATATTTTAGAAGTAAACCCCGATGGCACTGGCGAACGCATTTATGCCAGCGGTTTGCGTAACCCCGTGGGCATGGATTGGGCACCGGGCACCAACACCTTGTGGACGGCCGTAAACGAACGCGATAACCTGGGCGATGATCTTGTGCCGGATTATATTACCAGCGTGAAAGAAGGCGCTTTTTACGGTTGGCCCTACTCTTATTATGGTCAGCACGAAGACCCCCGCATGAAAGGCCAAAAACCTGATTTAGTTAAAAAAGCCATAGCGCCGGATGTACCACTAGGTTCGCATACTGCCTCTTTAGGCTTAGCCTTTTACGACCAGAAAGCTTTTCCGGCTAAATACCAGAACGGCGCTTTTGTGGGGCAGCACGGCTCTTGGAACCGGTCGGAGTTGGTAGGTTACAAAGTGGTTTTTGTGCCTTTTGCCAACGGGAAGCCCAGCGGTAAACCCGAAGATTTCTTAACTGGCTTTGTTTCAGATTTAGGTAAAGGAGAAGTTTACGGTCGCCCCGTTGGGGTAACCGTAATTCCTGACGGCAGTTTGCTGGTAACCGACGATGCCAGTAACACCATCTGGCAGGTGAAAGCAGGAAAATAACGCTGGATTCCTATTAAATACAATTAAATACAAAACGCCTTTTCTAAAATTAGGAAGGGCGTTTTTTTATTATCTGCCGTTACGGACAATTTCTTTAAATATAACTTGATGGCTAAGAATCCCATCTCTGTCATTCAGGAGGAACCTATTTGGTTACCTGCAAAATAGGTTCCTTCTGAATGACAGTACTGGATTGCTTGAACTTCTATTTTTGCTTTTGTGTAACACTAATTAATTCAGTATATTTTTAATCTGCCACTCTCTTAAACGTAATCTTCTAGTATACCGGCTCCTTGCCGAATTATTTCGTATTGGTCGTTCTGGCAATCTACTACTGTAGACGGAATGTTTTGGCCGTAACCGCCGTCAATTACCACATCTACCAGGCCTTTAAATTTTTCATAGATTAATTCGGGATCGGTAGAATATTCAATTACTTCGTCTTCGTCGCGGATAGAAGTAGAAATAATAGGGTTGCCCAATTCTTTTACCAAAGCCAGCGGAATCTGGTGATCGGGCACCCGGATACCAACCGTTCTTTTCTTGGCGCCAGCCAACTTTGGTACTTTGCTGCTGGCTTCCAGAATAAAAGTAAACGGACCAGGCAAGGCCTTTTTCATTATTTTATACGTTTGGGTAGAAATAGACCGCGCATAATCCGAAATATGGGTAAGATCGCTGCAAATAAAAGATAAATTAGCCTTATCGGGCTTTAATCCTTTCAGAAAGCACAGCCGCTCTAACGTACGGGCATTATGCAAATCGCAGCCCATGCCGTAAATCGTGTCGGTGGGGTAAATAATAATGCCGCCTTTGCGCAAAATTTCCACTACCTGCAAAATTTTATTTAAAGGCGGATTATCCGGGTGAATTTTAAGAAAAAGTGCGTTGCTCATATCAATAAAAGTAAACGAACTAATGTACTCCGGTTGCCAACAGAAGGTTATTCAGGAAAGGCGATTGGGATAGATTTAGCAGCAAAGATTAATTTGAAAAATTACTTACGAGCGCAAAATATTAAGCCCAATGGAATAGTTTACATTAATAGTTTGTTTATCAGCAAATAAAGTTAAACAAAATAATTTCCGGGGCACCTTACCGGCAGCAGCTTATTTATTATTTTTGTAGCATGACTACCTCTAAGAAAAAAATTAAAAAGACACCAACGAGTAAATTTCGGGTAATTCTGGCTGTGTTTGCCGTAATATTTGTAAGTTTTTCCTATTACGCTTACCAAATTGTTTATACCCCCAACGTAGATACCAAAGGCGACCGGGCTTACATCCGGATTCCGGAAGGGGCTTCTTTTGAGCAAGTAATGGATTCGATTGATAAAAAAAATGTAATAATTGATAAATTGTCGTTCCGGTTTATGGCCAAACTCATGGATTATCCTGAATTAGTAAAGGCTGGTCATTACGAACTTAAAAACAACTACACCAATTACCAGTTAATCTCCGATTTGCGGGCGGGTCGTCAGTCGCCGGTTAAACTCACGTTTACAAATATTCGGGTTAAAAAAGATCTAACCCGGAAACTGAGCGAAGATTTATCTGCTACTCAAACCGAACTGGATTCTTTGCTCTCCGACGAAAAATATGTAAAGGCCCTGGGTTTCGATACCACCACGGTTTTAACCATGTTTATTCCGAACACATATGAATTGTACTGGAATACCAACGCGCAGGAATTGGTAAAGCGCATGAAAAAAGAGTACGATACCTTCTGGACTGCCCAGCGCGAAGAACGGGCCAAAGCTTTGGGCTTAACCAAAACCCAGGTATCTACGCTGGCCTCCATTGTGCAAGCCGAACAATCGCAGCACGCCGATGAGCGTCCCTGGATTGCGGGCGTATACCTGAACCGCCTGGAAAAAGGAATGCCGTTGCAAGCCGACCCCACTGTTGTTTACGCCGTTGGCGATTTTACTATTCGGCGGGTATTAAACGTGCACCTGCGCACCGATTCGCCTTATAACACCTATAAATATAAAGGCTTGCCGCCCGGCCCCATCAATTTGCCTTCTATCCGGTCTATAGACGCCGTACTAAACCCGGAGCACCACGATTATATTTATTTCTGCGCCAAAGAAGATTTTTCGGGTTACCACAGTTTTGCCCGCAACGAAACGGAGCACCTGCGAAATGCCCGTCGCTACCAGGCAGCCCTAAACGAACGAAATATTTTACGGTAATTATGAATTAGCAATTATAAATTATGAATAATTCGTAGTTTAATAATTTCTATTTCATCAATTTGATATAGTGCATAGTCATTGTTTTAAACAGTAGGATTATTTATTAAACATTCATAATTCATAATTTAAAAAAACGTGTTCCAATCCGAAGTACAAATTAGGGTAAGATATTCCGAAACCGACCAGATGGGTTATGTTTATTATGGCAATTTTGCTGCGTATTACGAAGTAGCCCGTACCGAAGCGTTTCGCAAACTGGGTATTTCGTATAAGGAAATGGAAGAGGAAGGTATTATTATGCCGGTATTAGAAATGCGGACCAAATATATTAAGCCGGCCCGCTACGACGATTTACTTACCATAAAGGTGCAGGTAAAAAACAAACCCCAGGGAACCCGTATTCTTTTTCATTACGATGTACTTAACGAGGCGCAGGAACTATTAAATGTGGGTGAAACGACGTTGGTTTTTGTAGATGTAAAATCTGGCCGGCCCATTGCTTTGCCCCAGAGCATTCTCGCGCAGTTAGATAGTTATTACAGTTAATGGGTATTACCGGAAAATATGTAAAAAACCGGCGGTCGTACCGCAAATTTATGCTCTTTCTGAAACGATTAACTTTTCAGAATGGGCAGGCTTCGGTTTACGATGTAGTGGATGTATTGCTGAACGAGCTCAAACTCGATTCTATTACCAAACGGGCTTCTTACATGGCGTTTAACTTTACGCTTTCCATGTTCCCGACGGTTATTTTCCTGTTTACGCTTATTCCTTATATTCCTATTCCGGATTTGAATATTAGCATCATGAATTTCATGGAAGATTTTATGCCCAAAGAAATTTATGAAGCCACCGCCGGAACCATTAACGATATTGTAAATATTCCCCGGGGTGGGTTGTTGTCGGTTAACTTTTTGTTTGCCTTGGTGCTTTCTACCAACGGCATAATGTCGCTGATGGATGCTTTCGACAAAAAATACAAGACTTTCCGGAAGCGCACGTACCTGCGCAAGCGCATAATTGCCACCTTGCTAACCTTTGCCTTGTCTTTTATTCTGATTACCGCAATTGCCGCTATATTTTTTGGTACTTACATTCTGGATGTGCTCGTATTTTACGAAGTGGTTACTGAACGCTTCACCTATTCTTTAATTGTGTTGCTAAAATATATATCGGTCATATTTCTGTTTTTAATAGCCACCTGCTCTATTTATTATTACGTACCGGCCATTCACGATAAGTGGCCTTTTTTCTCGGCCGGCGCCGTGGTGGCTACCCTTTTAATATTTTTGGTATCCTGGTTATTTTCTTTATACATCAGTATTTTCGATACCTATAACCATTTTTATGGCTCCATTGGGGCTTTGGTGGGTTTAATGATTTGGTTAGACTTTGTTTCGATGATTTTAATTTTAGGTTTCGAAATAAATGTCAGCATTGATTCGGTAACCAAACGCCTTGAAAGATAATATTTTAGGTAGATAAAAGGGCTTTTTCTGGTTTTTTGTTTAAAATATTACCCTGAAACTTGCGGAAATTTTTTTCGTTTCGTTTTGAAAATAAAAGTTAAACGTATACTTTTGTTCCCACTTAGAGAGATGGCAGAGTGGTCGATTGCGGCGGTCTTGAAAACCGTTGACTGTAACAGGTCCGGGGGTTCGAATCCCTCTCTCTCTGCGGATTAATCAAAACAGTTAAAAGCCTGCAAATACAATATTTGTAGGCTTTTTTCATTTCTGTATGCTACCAAATTATTCATTCTTGCATAAGTAAGTGGTAAGTTGTAGTTTTTTACAAATATTTTAACCGCATCTGCTTAAAGCAATTTCCCCAGAACTTTATGGCATGTGCCATCTATGCCCATCAGATAATTAACTGCCTGAATAGGTACAATTAGAAGTTACGTGTTATTAGTTTACAACAAATTAATATAGAGCTAATTAACTCAAGCTATTTTACCCTGCAGGAACAGCATGAAATCCAGCGTAAAGACCAGCAGTTACGTTTACCGGTTGACAGTATGCTTTATTTAAATTAAATTTGAAACTATTTATTCTATAAAACTACTGAAGTGAAACTTACTACTCACCGGTACAGTTTTTACTGCGTCACCCACGAATTCAATAAAACTTGGTTGTGGCGAGTAAGTTAGGCCGCTCAATAATAATCAAGTAAAAATTGCTTCTCCCTCCATTTTATAACTGCTCAATATTTTTATAGGTGGATTCAACCAGGAAATATTTTAATGCCTTGAACTAATTATCTGTTTTGAAATTTTATAAAAAGTATATTTTTAGGAATACCAATCAGCGGCTGAGAAAGAATATTTACCTGCTTCTTTTATCCGGAATATATTCTCTATTCTCGGGTTTTACCTTAAATCAACCTGAAAACATAATAAAGAAATATAGTGTTGAGGATGGTTTATCGTTGGGTATAGTTACCAGTATTACCCAGGATAAAAGGGGCCTGATGTGGTTTGCGACAGAAGATGGCCTAAATCGGTTTGATGGTTATAAGTTTAAGACCTTTAAGTATAACCCGGAAAATAAAAGTAGCCTGGCTGGTAATTTCGTCCGAAAAGTTTTTACTGATTCCAAAGGCGTAATCTGGGTTTCCTCCCGGCGCGGATTAAACCGTTTTGAACCCCAAAAAGAACAGTTTACCCATTATCGTCATCAAGCTAAATTAAGTGCTTCTATTGTCGGCGATGATATTAGTGATATAACAGAGTCGGCTTCTGGAAACCTTTGGATTGCTTCTTATAATGCCGGGTTCTCTTATTTCCACCGGAATAAAAATACTTTTTCGGCTTATAATAAACAGGTATTACCGGCCTTAGCCAGTCATAAAATTATTTGCCTTTATGAAGATACCAAAGGCTGGTTATGGATAGGCACCCAGGATGCCGGTATTCAGGTGTTTAAGGTGGCCAACGGGGTAGTGCAGGAGAACATAAGCTTGCCTTTGATAAATGACTTGCCGGCAGCAAGCATTAAATGTATTTACGAAGACAACTTAAGCAATATTTGGGTAGGAACCGCCAACGGCTTGTATAGGTACGATCGGGCAAAAAATAATTTTTTCTTATTTAAGGGCCCGCAATATTTCAACAATAGCAGTATAATTTTATCCTTGCTCGAAGACCATAAGGAAATGCTCTGGGTGGGCGTTCAGGATGGGGGCGTATATAAACTTGATTTAAGACAGCTAAAACATAGAAACCCCGCTGCGGTGGCTTTTACGGAAGTTAAAAGCCAGGATGGCATCCGGCGGCTGACCCAACGTTCGGTGCAGGCGCTTTACAAAGATAAAAACCAGAATATTTGGGTGGGTACCGTGGGCAATGGCATTGCCATGGTTAGCAGTGCAAAAGAAAAGTTTATTAATTTCCGGATGTACGACCGCCAGCGAAATTTACACCTTAACAACGATATTCGCTTTTATGGCACTTGTACCGATAGGGTAGGAAACTTCTGGTTAGGAACCGATGGCAACGGATTATACCGTTGCCGGCCGAACGGGGAAATATTAAACCATTACGATAAAAGCACTAATAACGGACTGACCGATAATGCCATTCTTTGTGCTTTGCAAGATAGCCGGGGTAATTTGTGGTTTGGTTCTTATTCAGAGGGCTTGTTCTTGTACCAGCAAGCAACCGACTCGTTTATAAATTTTAAGCACGACCCTAATAATCCGCAATCCTTGGGCGGGAATGATGTGCGCGTTCTTTATGAAGATTCAAATAAAAATCTCTGGATTGGTACCAATGGTGGTGGCCTCAGCCAATTTAATCCTGCATCCAAAACTTTTAAAAATTATAATACCCGCAATAGTAAAATAACCTCTAACGATGTAAGAGCCATTGCCGAAGAAGAAAACGGAAAATTATGGCTGGGAACTTACGGCGGCGGAATATTAGAATTTCTGCCGGAAAAAGGATTCTTTAAAACGGTTACTCTGAAAAAAGGAGATAAGAATTTAATAGGGAGTCAAACGGTTTTATCTCTTTCTTTAGATAAGCTCCAAAACCTCTGGATTGGTACCGAAGAAGATGGATTGCTTAAATATTATATTCCCGCCAAAAAAGTCTGGCATTTTAATGATAATAATGGGCTGATTAATAATACCATCTATGCCATTCAGCCTGATTATTTCGGGAATATTTGGGTTAGCACCAACAAAGGCCTCTCCAAAATATCAGAAAAAACCTCAGCCATTTTAAATTACGACGCAACAGATGGTTTACAAAGCGGGCAATTTAACGCCACCTCGCTTATTACTAATGCAAAAGAAGGTATTCTGGGCTTTGGCGGCACCAGAGGATTTAATCTTTTTTATCCCGGGCAGTTAACCGAGAAATTAAGTGCGCCCAAAGCGTTTATAAATAATTTGCAACTTTATGGTAAACGCGGTAATACTGGCCAACTGGAGCAGCATGTTATAGAAAAATCCAACATAACCTTACAACCCGATCAATCGGTGTTTACCCTGGAATTTGGCGCCCTGGATTTTGTGGAACCCGAAAATATTAACTACGCCTATAAACTGGAAGGGCTGGATCAGGACTGGAATTACGTGGGTAAACAGCGCACCGCCACTTACCGGTACCTGGAACCCGGTTCTTATACCTTCATGGTAAAAGCTTCTAACCAGGATACGAGCTGGCCGGCAAATTTTACTTCGGTGCAAATTACGGTTTTACCTCCTTTTTGGCGAACGCCCCTTGCTTATGTTATTTATATAATTTGTTGCGCCTTACTTATTTATGGCCTGGTGCTGCTGTATAACCGGCAGAAAAGACTAAGGCGTCGGTTAACGCTAGCCAAAGCCCAGAGCCGCAAACAACGGCGGATTGCCCGGGAACGATTAAGCTTTTTTACGGAGGTTTCCCATGAGTTCAGAACGCCGCTTACCTTAATCTTGAGCCCCCTGGACGATTTATTAAGCAAGGAAGCCAACCCCGAAACCGGCAAAAAATTAAAGCTAGTCCACAAAAATGCCCAAAAACTATTAAACCTGATAAACCAATTGCTCGATTACCGCAAAGTAGAAGCAGGCAGTATGGTTTTAAAAGCGAAAGAAGCAGATATAGTGGCCTTTACGCAGGAAATATTTCTTTCTTTTGGCCATTTAGCAGATAAAAACCAGATTAGCTATTCTTTAAAAACGCCGGAAACACCAGTCTTGGCTTATTTTGAAAAAGAAAAACTGGAAATGGTAATTACCAATTTATTGGCCAATGCCTTTAAATATATTGGCAAAGGCAATAAAATAGAAGTATGCGTGCAAACGGAAGCTAGGTTATCTCCGCAAGGGCCCGCCGGCTTTGTGAAAATTGAGGTGAAAGACAATGGCATTGGCATTCCTGTAAGCCAGCAAAAACATATTTTCGATTGGTTTTACCAGGGAGATCCCGTAACCTCTATGAGTTCTGGTTTAGGGCTGGCTTTAGCTAAGAAGTTGGTACAGTTACACAAAGGCGAAATATTTGTTCAAAGCAAGGAAGGAATGGGGTCTGTTTTTGAGTTTAAAATTCCGCTGGGAACGGCACATTTAAATCAGGCAGAAATTTGTACAGACGAAACGCCGGCTATTTTGGCAGAAAGTGCACTACCTGTTTTTACGGAAGAAGAACTAACTAACCTTAACCCAAACAGTTCTAAAAAAGGGCTTAAAAAGATTCTTATTGTAGAAGATGAGGCAGATATCCGCAAATTTCTAAAGTACTACCTCGAAGAAAAATTTATTATTATAGAAGCGGCCAACGGGCAGGAGGGACTAGATTTAGCCTTGGCGCAGCACCCCGATATAATTATTAGCGATGTAAAAATGCCGGTAATGGATGGCATAACTTTATGCAATAAGTTAAAAGCAAATATTCAAACCAGCCATATTCCGGTGGTACTCTTAACCGCCAGAACAGCGCTTACCCACCAGAAAGAAGGCCTGGAAACCGGTGCTGATGCTTATTTAACCAAGCCGTTTAGTCCGGAGTTGTTAAAACTTAAAATAGAAAACCTGTTAAAATCGCAGGAACAGCTTAAAAAGTTTTACCTGAATCTCTTTAACCTGAATAATCCGCAGGCTGAAAAAGAAGTTAAAACCGTTGATGAAAAATTCCTGAAAAGAATATACGAAATTCTGAAAGAGAACTTAGATAACCCGGAATTTAATGTGAATGAACTGGCAGCGGCCCTGAACATGAGCCGGTCTTTGGCCTATAAAAAAATTAAAATGCTTACGGGTGTTTCTCCGGTCGAGTACTTAAGATCGCTCCGCATTCAGGAATCGGCGAAGCTTTTAAAAACCGGTAAATTCAAAGTCTTCGAAGTAGGTTACCAGGTAGGTTTTAATGACGATAAATATTTCCGGCAGTGTTTTTTGAAAGAATTTGGCTGTAACCCCTCTGAGTTTATAAAACAATCAATGGTTGTTTCGTAATATTGGTAATTTTTCAAATAATAGGTCTTTTATTTGAAATATTAATATTTATAAAGTTTAAAACTGTAAATATTTTCAAAAATTTACACGAAAACTAGATCCTGATTACCGGGTAATTACCCATTTGTCCCCCCCTAAATATTAGTTTATCCCCGGTTTGCTGGTGGTAAATGCCGTTAATTTGACGAGTTGAAACCCAGAAAAGTTATGGGCGCTGTTGTATTCTTCAGGGTTCATTTTCCTGCCTGTGTTTCAATACAAATTGAATTAATGTCAAATTAATTACCACGCAAATGCACACAAAACTACTAAAAGGTATGAGGCTCCTGTTACTGTTGCCTCTGCTAATCTTGCAGGTTTCTGTGGCCATGGCCCAGGAACAACTTGTCACCGGCAAAGTCACCGATGAAGCCGGTGCCGGCCTGCCCGGCGTAACCGTTCTGTTAAAAAATACCACCAACGGAACCACAACCAACCCTGATGGTACGTACCAGATTCAAGTGCCGGCTGGCGGTGGTACGCTGGTGTTTTCATTTATTAGTTATCTAACACAAGAAATACCGGTAAATAACCAAACCACCATTAATGTGTCTTTAAAAACCGATGCCAAGGCCTTAGACGAAGTGGTGGTAATCGGTTATGGTACCCAAAAACAAGTTACCGTAACCGGTTCTATTTCGCAAGTAGAAGGTGAGGCCGTAAATAAAAGCCCGCAACCTAACCTTTCGAATGCTTTAGCCGGCCGGGTTTCCGGGGTAATTATAAATAATAGGAGCGGGGAGCCCGGCTACGATGGTGCCCAAATTCGGGTAAGAGGTTTAGCCACCACCGGCAATAACGATGTTCTGGTTGTAGTAGACGGCGTACCGGGCCAGATTGGCGGTTTAGACCGGTTAGACCCCAACGATATTGAAAGCATTACAGTTCTGAAAGATGCTTCTGCTGCTATATACGGTAACCGTGCCGCCAACGGGGTAATATTGGTAACCACCAAGCAAGGTAAAACCGGTAAACCGGTAGTTTCCTATAGCTTCAACCAAGGGTTTTCTTCACCAACCCGTTTACCCAAATTTGCCGATGCAGCCACGTATGGTACTATTTTAAACGAGATTGATTACTACAATAAACCAGCCGGCGGCTTAAATCAGCGTTATTCCGCAGACGAAATAGAGTTGTTCCGCAACGGTTCTGATCGGGATAACTACCCTAATACCAATTGGTTAAAAGAAGTTTTAAACCCGTATGCGCTGCAAAACCGCCAGAATTTATCTATAAACGGCGGAACCGAAAACGTTAAATATTTTGCATCGCTGGGAACCGTTTACCAGGACGGACTTTATAAAAATGGCGCTACGAATTACAAGCAATATAATTTCAGAACCAACCTGGATGCCAACATCACCAAGCGGTTCAATATTGGTTTATCGCTGGCTGGCCGACAAGAGAACCGGCAGTTTCCGCAGCAAGGTGCCGGCGGCATTTTTTGGCAAACCTATCGGGCTTATCCGTTTATTCCGGCTTATTATTCCAATGGTCTGCCCTCGCAAGGGGTAGAAGGTGGTATTAACCCGGTTATGATTGTAACCGATGCGGCCGGATTAAATAAAAACCAGGGCCTGATATTTAATGGTATTTTAAGAGCTCGTTACGATTTACCGGTACTCGAAGGCCTTTTTGTAGATGGTTTTTACTCCGTTGACCGGGGCCAAAGCTTTACCAAGTCGTTTGTAAAGCCCTACTTAGTGTATTCCCGCGAAAATAATAACTACCGGCCTATAACGGTAGGCGAACCAAAAGGCTCTCTATCTCAGATTCAGGAAAATACCGGGTTACTAACAGCTAATATTAAATTAAATTTTGAGCGCCAGTTCGGCAACCACGGCATTAATGCGTTTGTGGGTTACGAGCAAAGCGAAAACCGCTTAGAGCATTTTGAAGCCGGCAGAAGAAACTTCCCTACCATTCTTACCCCGGAACTGTCGCAAGGCGGCACCCGGCCCGAAGACCGGAGCAATGCCGGCTGGAGCTGGGTATTTACCCGCAAAAGTTACCTGAGCCGTTTTGCCTATAATTTTAAAGAAAAATACCTGGCAGAACTGCAAATGCGGGTAGATGGTTCGGCTAATTTCCCCAGCAGCAGCCGTTATGGTTACTTCCCGGGCGTTTCTTTTGGCTGGCGGATTTCAGAAGAACCTTGGGTTAAAAACCAATTTGCTTTCCTGGATGAGTTAAAGTTACGGGCCTCTTATGGTCAGTTAGGCAACGATAACGTAGGTTCCAACCAATTCATAAATAATTATATTCTGGCCAGCCGGTACGTAATTGGTGGCCAAGTAGTACCAGGATTAGATCTTACCAAACTAGCTAACCCAAATATTACCTGGGAAGTATCGCAGAAAACCGATGTTGGTATAAGTGGTATTCTCCTGGATAATTTAAACTTCGAGTTTGTTTACTTCCAGCAGAAACGGAAAGATATTCTGGCCAGCCGCAACGCTTCTGTGCCCCAGGTTACCGGCATCGTAAACCCGTATGGTTCTGATCCGTTGGTACCTTCCGAAAACATCGGTCAGGTAGATAATGACGGTTTTGAAACTACTTTGGGGTACAACAAAAGTATTGGCAATTTCAAGTACAATATTTCGGGTAATTTAACTTACGCCAAAAACAAAATTGTATTTATAGACGAGGCACCAAGCGTTTTAGCTTACCAGCGCCAAACGGGCGGTCCGCTTAATACCTCGCTGCTCTACCGTTCTATTGGTATTTTCCGCACCCAGGACGAATTAGACAAATATCCGCACGATCCGAACGCCAAATTAGGCGACCTGATTTACGAAGACTACAACAAAGACGGCAAAATAACCGCTGATGATATGGTTAGAACCGAACTGGGTAATATTCCGCAGATTATGTACGGTTTAAACTTAGGGGCAGAATACAACAGATTTGATTTATCGGTGCTTTTCCAGGGGCAAGCCCGGGCACGGCAATATGTGCTGCCCGATGTAGGAATTAGCGGTAACTTCTTTAGCACTTGGGCCGATAACCGGTACAGCCCTACCAACCCGAATGGTTCTTATCCGCGGGTAGATACCCGCACCGGCTCGGCTATTAGCGGCGGATTGTACCCCAGCGATTTTTGGTTGTATAATACTGCGTTCCTGCGCCTGAAAAACGTGGAGTTAGGCTATAACCTGCCCGATCAAGTATTATCCCGCATCAAAATCTCTAATGTAAGGTTGTATGCGAATGCTTTTAACTTGGCTACGTTCACCAAAATAAAAGATTTCGACCCGGAAACCAGCTCCTCTAATGCGCAGTTTTACCCGCAGCAAAGAATTGTGAACCTGGGCGTGAATGTTAAATTTTAATAGAAAATAAGCGATGAAACTTAAAAAATATATTTTATTAACGCTTGGGTTAGCATCCTTTCTTTCGTCCTGTAAAGAAAACTTCTTAGATGTAACCCCAACCGATCGGGTTTCGGATGAAGCCATTGTTGCCGATTCGGTCTTGTTTGAAGCTTTTGTAATAAACCGTTACTTAACAGCCAGACTGCAGGATAAAGAAGCCGACGGAGCGCCTCCGGGATTTGGCCGGGGTTACGAATATGCCATGTGGAGTTCGCTAACCGATGAATCTATTTACCGGAGCGATGATTTTACCTGGCTTATTCAGCGGGGACAGTTAGCACCGGAAAACACCGGTATTACGGGTTCGTTGTGGGGCAGAAGTTACCGGAGCATCCGGGAAGTAAATTATGCTTTAGCTAACCTGGATAAAGTAGCCATGAGCCAGGGGCACAAAAACTTAATCTCCGGCGAATTAAAATTTATCCGGGCTTTCCGGTACCACGACCTGATCCGGAATTATGGCCAGGTGGTGCTTTTAGGTGATAAGGTAGCCCAGTTAGGCGAAGACTTTACCGATCCGGTTTTGTTTCAGCGTTCTGGTTTACAGGAAAGCATCCAGTACGTAACCGCGCAGTTAGACGAAGCAATTGCTGCTTTGCCTTTAAATAACAGCAATACCTGGCAAAAAGGAAGAGCCACCAAAGGGGCGGCTTTAGCTTTAAAATCCCGGTTATTGCTTTATGCTGCCAGCCCGCTTTACAAACAAAATGGTACTACGGTTACCTGGCAGCAAGCGGCCGATGCGGCAAAAGCTGTTATGGACTTGAGCAAGTATAGTTTAGACCCTAATTACGGAACCATGTTTGTGGATGAGGCCGGCAAAAGCCCCGAAATAATATTTGCCCGGTATTATAATTTAGATTCACGCCATACGGCCCTCGAAATTGCCAACGGCCCTAACGGCTACGATGGCTGGGGTGGCAACACGCCTTTACAGAACCTGGTAGATGCCTACGAAATGAAAAACGGTATGCTTACCAAAGATCCGGCCTCCGGCTATAATCCGCAAGCTCCTTACGAAAACCGTGATCCGCGTTTTTACGCCACCATTTTGTATAATGGCGCTACTTACCGCGGCAGACCCGTAGAAACTTTTACCTCGGGTGGAAAAGACAGCAAAGATGGTCCATCTTCGTGGAATACTTCGCAAACCGGTTATTACCTGCGTAAGTTTATGGATGAAAATAACCCTATCCAAAATCCGTGGAACGTAGCTGGCCGCCAACCCTGGATTTATTTCCGCTACGCCGAGACTTTGTTAAACTATGCCGAAGCGCAAAATGAGGCAGTTGGCCCGGATGCATCGGTTTACGCCGCTGTTAATTTGGTTCGCCAACGCCAGGCTGTTAATATGCCACCGCTTCCACAAGGGCTGTCGCAGACCGCTATGCGGGAACGTATCAGGAATGAACGCCAGGTAGAACTTGCTTTTGAGGAGCACCGCTTTTACGATGTGCGCCGTTGGTTAATTGCTTCTACTACCGAAAACGTACCGGCCTACGGTATGGATATAACCAAGCAGGGCAATAATTTTGTTTATTCTCAGAAAGTAGCCTTAGAAGGACGGCGGTTCGAAGAAAAGCATTATTGGCTGCCTATTCCCAGAGCAGAAATTCAGGCTTCCGGAACTAAGTTAGAACAAAATCCCGGTTATTAATATTCCCTCATTATCTACAAAGCAAGGTGCTGCCGCTGGTGGCACCTTGCTTATTCTATCCTTTCCCGTTACAGATAGGTAATTTCAGAATTTCTATGTTTAAAATATTTAATCGGTTAAAAAAACAGACCGTTTATATACCCGCAACGGCCCTGTTAACCTGTTTACTGGTACTGGCGGGTTGTAAGAAAGCACCCAATGAAATAACAGGTAATAGCCAGGATGACCCGCAACCAACAGCATTGGTGCAAATAGATGCTACTAAACGATACCAGCGCGTGAGCAATTTTGCGGCTTCCGATGCCTGGGCCTGCCAGTTTGTGGGCAACTGGCCCGATGCCAAAAAAAATGCCATCGCCGATTTACTTTTTAGTACCGAACTGGATATTAATGGCCAACCCAAAGGAATTGGGTTGTCTTTGTGGCGTTTTAACTTAGGTGCTGGTAGTGCGCAGCAGGGCGAGCAAAGCGGTATACAAGATGCCTGGCGCCGGGCCGAATCGTTTTTAAATACAGATGGTAGCTACAACTGGCAACAGCAAGCCGGTCAGGTTTGGTTTTTAAAAGCAGCGCAGCAACGTGGGGTAAAAGAATTTTTGGCTTTCCCCAACAGCCCGCCGGTAAACTTTACTATTAATCAGAAAGCCTACGCCACAGATGGAAATCCTAATTTATCTCCCGCCAAATACGATGCTTTCGCCGATTATATGGCCGATGTTATGCAAGGGGTGGAGCGCGTACACGGAATTAGGTTTAACTACATTAGCCCGGTAAATGAGCCACAATGGGATTGGAGCGATGGCGGCCAGGAAGGTACCCCTTTTATGAATGAGCATATTGCCGGTATTGTTCGAGCACTTAACACGTCGCTGGGCCGGAGAAATCTGCAAACTAAAATTGATATAGCCGAAGCTGGCAAAATAAATTATCTCTACGAAGTTGCCGATAAACCCAACCGGGGAAACCAGATAGATGCTTTTTTTAATAATACTTCTCCCAACTACCTCGGGGATTTGCCGCAGGTAAGTAAAGTAATATCGGGCCATAGTTATTTTACTACTTCGCCGGTTGCGGAGGCCATAGCGGCCCGTAAAGCCCTGGCCAGCAAAGTAGCTTCTGTGCCGGGACTAGCGTTCTGGCAGTCGGAATATTGTATTTTGGGCGATAATGCCGGCGAAATTAATGGCAATAAACGTGATTTAGGCATGAATTCGGCGCTTTACTTAGCCCGGGTAATTCACAACGATTTGGTTTTTGCCAATGCATCGTCCTGGCACTGGTGGCTGGCCATTTCGCCCTATGACTATAAGGACGGTTTAATATATATTGATAAACAAACTACTGATGGCAATTTTTACGAAAGTAAAATGCTTTGGGCTTTAGGTAATTACAGCCGTTTTATCCGGCCGGGCGCAGAACGGCTGGAGGTGCAACTTTCCGGCGGACCACGGGAAACGGAAAATTTATTAGTGGCATCATCTTACCTCGATAACGCGCAAAATAAGTTAATAACGGTATTGGTTAATCAAAGTATTAAGCCGGTACCGGTTCAGTTGCGCCTAACCGGAGCTGGTCTTAAAAATATTAACGGCTATGTAACTTCAGAAACCAGTAACCTGAAGCCACGCGCCATCCAAAATATAGACGAAGCAATAACAGTAGATGCCCGTTCAGTAATCACGCTGGTATCCGACTTACAATAATATTTTAAAAATACTATCGTCCTTCTAACAATAGCCGGAAAGTTCTACCGGAGGAGTGCGCCTGCTGGGAGTTTTAAATGGGCTAGGAATAATCTCAGCCGGGTATTATTGCTTGGTGGGAAAGAAGCTAATATTTTGTACAGATTTGTGCTATTTCAAATTAAAATAATATGTTGAAGATTTCATTAAGCTTTATTACAGCTTTTCTGTTTACGTTTAGTACCGGCGAAAAATGGGACTTTACTAAAAAACCGGAAACGAAACTTGGCGTGGCTAAGGTGCCCAATTTTCCAAGTGAACTTAAGGTTACAAATTTTGCGGGCCCTGATTTAACGCCCAGCCCGGCTTGTTTAGCGGTGGCACCCACCGGCGAAGTTTTTGTGGGCGTAGATATGCAAGGCTCCCTGGGTAAAAAGCCAAATCTGGGTAGCATTGTTAGATTAGTAGATACCGATAACGACGGCAAAGTAGATAAGCACACTACTTTCGCTAAAGTTAATAACCCCCGCGGCATTATTGCTTTAGGCGATAAATTATACGTTTTGCATGCGGTTTTCTCAGAACAAACCGGCCTGGCCACCGGCATGGACCTGGTAGTTTTTGAAGATAAAGACCAGGATGGCGTAGCCGATGGCCCTTCCAAACCTTTAATTGAGCACATCAGCAACGCCAAATTTATTCAGGAACGCGGCGTAGACCACGCCACCAACAACATCCGGATGGGAATTGATGGCTGGATTTACATTGCTGTTGGCGATTTTGGCTTTCATGATGCGGTAGACCGAACCGGTAAAAAATTAACCATGCTGGGCGGCGGCATTGTACGCGTTCGGCCCGATGGTACCGAAATGGAGGTATATTCCCACGGCATGCGTAATATTTACGATGTAGCCATCGACCCTTTTATGAATATTTTTACCCGAGGTAATACCAACGATGGCGGCGGCTGGAACATTCGTTTTAGCCACCAGGTGCAATCCGGTGAATACGGCTACCCGGTATTATTTCAGCATTTTACCGATGAAATTATTCCGGCTTTGGTAGACTTGGGTGGCGGTTCCGGAACGGGTGCCTTGTTCCTGGACGAACCCGGCTGGCCGGCCAAATACAACCAGGTATCTTTAATGGCCGATTGGGGCCGGAATCATCTGTACATTCACCGGGTAACACCAGATAAAGCCAGCTTTAAACAAAAGGAGGAAGAATTTATCTCTTTGCCGCAGATATCGGATTTAGACGTAGATGGTTCGGGCCGGATGTATCTGGCCGCCTGGGATGGAGCTGGTTATTCCGGTAACCCAAATAAAGGGCAGGTGGTGCGGGCCGTACCGCAAAACTGGAACTATAAAGCTTTTCCTAACCTGAAGCAAGCTTCGGTTAAGGATCTGGCGGCTTTGCTAACTTCTCCCAGCGCCGTTGCGCGTTTAAATGCTTCGCAGGAATTGCTAACCCGGCCGGTAAAACAAGCTACCAAAG
The DNA here is from genome assembly GCF_008629685.1 of Adhaeribacter rhizoryzae. Classification (GTDB taxonomy): domain Bacteria; phylum Bacteroidota; class Bacteroidia; order Cytophagales; family Hymenobacteraceae; genus Adhaeribacter; species Adhaeribacter rhizoryzae. Next base: position 165,459 of record NZ_VWSF01000006.1, read on the forward strand.
CGGCCTGGCAAGTGGCTACAAACAAAAAATTACCTTTGGCCAACCGGGTAGCCGGCATATACACCTACGCCCAGGCGGCCGGAGAAAGTGGTATTAAAAACCTGGTAAAGTTAACGCAGGAAACAGCAGTGCGCGAGTTTGCCTTACGTGCCCTGGCTGACCGGAAAACGCATCTTGCCAAAGTACCGCTGGAGCCGTTTCTGGCAGGCGTAAAAGATGCTTCGGAGCGGGTGCAGGTGGCAGCCATCGTGGGTTTAGGCCGCTTAGATAAAAAAGAGGTTGCTGCTGCTTTACTACCGGTAAGTGTTCCGGCTACTTTTGTAGCCCCTGGCAAAGACGTAGAAGGGCCGCATGCTACGCCCAATGCCGCCATTATTCCAGCCCACGTAGCGGTTCGGTCTTTGGTAAGTTTAAATGCCGTGGATGCTTGTGTGCAAGCCATCGGAACCGAAAATTCTACCTTGGCTTTATGGGCTTTGCGTTACCTGCACACGCCGGAGGCAGTAGAAGGACTCATGAATGCCTACGGTAAAACCCAGGATAAAACCCTGAAGAACCAGATTTTAATAACATTATCGCGGCTTTACAAGAAAGAAGCGCCGTACGATGCTTCGTGGTGGTGGAGTACCCGTCCGGATACGCACGGCCCCTATTACAAAGGCATAACCTGGGAAGCCTCGCCGAAGATTGAGCAATTTTTAAAAGCAGAATGGAATAAAACCGATGCTACCGGCAAGCAGTTGTTTGCGGATCTAAACGGTCGGCACCGGATGGAAATTCAGGAGTTTGGCGGTGGTGAAACCCTGGCCATTACCGAAGAAGCAAAAGTAGACCTGGAAAAAATTAAAAACCAGAAAGGCCAGATTGGTAAAACTTCTATTGAAGACGTAATGATTGCCGTGGCTAACCTAAAAGGCGATGCGGTAAAAGGAAAAGCCTTATTTACCCAACAGGGTTGTATTGCCTGCCACAGTATCAGTAAAAGCGAAAAAATGAAAGGGCCGTTCATGGGGCAAATTGGCTCAATTATGAACCGTGAACAAATTGCCGAATCTATCTTAAAGCCAAATGCTTCTATTTCGCAAGGGTTTGCCAGCGTATTGATAAACACCAAGGGCAACAAGAGTTACATGGGCTTTATTACCGGCGAATCGGCTAACCAATTGGTTTTGCGCAATATTGCCGGAGAAGTATTTACGATTAAAACCAGCGACATTACTTCCCGCAAGGAACTGGAAACATCTATGATGCCGGCTGGTTTAGCCAATGCTTTATCGTTCGAGGAGTTCGCTTCCCTGGTTACTTTCCTTTCGGAACAGAAAAAATAAATTATTCAGATTAAAAGGCAAAGCCAACTATTCGGTTTGCCCTTGTTGCTATAAAATATTAGTTCAAGGTTGATTTTGTTGCCGAAATCAGAATATTGTTAATAAAAGGAGAATTTGTTTAGGTGGAAAATTGGTGGCCGGAGCAATCTGGCTGCCAGTTTTAAAAGATAATTATTTTATAAAACCAAAGCAGGACCGAGGGCGGGAGGTATTTCCGCAACAAATAAAAACGCCTTTAGCGGGAATATTTTACCGTTTTAAGCTAGCGTAATATAAAACTTTACCGGATATTATGCCTGCTTTTACCTGGTACGGTGTAGCCGAAAAATATTCTTTTTCCCCTAAAAACTAGTTAAAAATTGTGTGCCTGTTAAAGTAACTTTTACCTGTTGCTGAAATAATATTTAAACCTACATCACGATGAAATTTAAATTTTTATTCTTCCTTACACTGTTATTTCTGGGTATTTCAAGTGAACTACTGGCCCAACAGGGCCGGCAACAACTGCTGTTTAACGATTACTGGAAATTTCATAAAGGTGATTTAACAGGCGGAGAAAAAGAGAATTTAGATGATGCAAACTGGCGGAAACTCGATTTGCCGCACGATTGGAGTATAGAAGGGCCTTTTAGTAAAGAGTGGGCAAGTGGTACGGGGTATCTGCCGGGCGGTATTGGCTGGTACCGGAAAACATTTGAAGTAGCACCCTACGCAAGAGCTAAAAATATATACCTTTATTTTGATGGGGTTTACAAAAACAGCGAAGTTTGGATTAACGGGCATTATTTGGGAAAACGGCCCAGCGGCTATACGCCCTTTTATTACGAGCTTAGTAAATACCTGAACCGGAAAGGCAAGAACTTAATTGCCGTTAAAGTAGATCATACCAAGTTTGCCGATTCCAGGTGGTACCCAGGCTCGGGCATTTATAGAAACGTGTACCTGTTGGCCGTCGAGCCGGTACACATTAATGTATGGGGCGTTGCCTTCACCACGCCCGAAGTAAGCCAAAATAATGCCGTTGCGCAGGTAGTGGTTTCGCTGGCAAATAAATCTAAAAAAGCAACTAATATTGAAGTAAGAACCGAACTCCGCGACCAGCAAGGCAAAGCGGTAGCCGAGGCCCGGCAGCAAGTATCGGCCAAAGCAGGGCAGGAGGCTGAAGCCACTTTGTCCTTTCAGTTAAAGAATCCAAAGTTGTGGTCGGTAGATAACCCGAACCTGTATAAGCTATATGTGGCTTCTTATGTAAACGGTAAAAAAACCGACGATTACGAAGAGCAAGTAGGCTTCCGTAGTTTTAAGTTCGATGCGAACAAGGGCTTCTCCCTGAATGGTCAGCCTATGAAGCTGAAAGGCGTTTGCATCCATCATGATGCAGGTGCTTTGGGAGCAGCGGTACCAGAAGAAGTTTGGGTAAGGCGCCTGAAAGCATTAAAAGAACTAGGTTGCAACGCTATCCGGATGAGCCACTACCCGCACCAGGATTATATTTACAAGCTGTGCGATGAAATGGGCTTTCTGGTACAGGACGAAGCGTTTGATGAATGGGAGGCAGGCAAGAACAAATGGATTGAAGGCTGGAATGTGGGAAAACCGGGTAAAGACGGCTCTCACGAGCATTTTGCTGAGTGGGCAGAACGGGATTTGCGCGACATGATTTTACGTAGCCGCAACCATGCTTCTATTATCATGTGGAGTATCGGCAACGAAATTGATTACCCCAACGATCCGTATTCGCATGAAGTACTGAGTACCGGCCGGAACCCGCAGATTTACGGTAAAGGCTATCAGCCAAACAATCCTCCTGCCAGCCGGTTAGGTGAAATAGCCCAGAATTTGGTAGCTGTAGCCAAAAAATACGATACTTCCCGCCCTATAACGGCTGCCCTGGCGGGCGTGGTAATGTCTAACTTCACCACCTACCCGGATGCATTAGACTTGGTAGGATACAATTACCAGGAATACCGCTACCCCGAAGACCATGCCAAGTACCCGAATCGTATTATTTACGGCAGCGAAAACGGCAAAGGGCTGGATGCCTGGCTGGCCGTAGACACGCTCAATTATATTTCAGCGCAATTTCTCTGGACCGCTTTCGATTTTATGGGAGAAGCAAGGTCCTGGCCCGTGCGTAGCAGCGGGGCGGGCTTACTGGATTTAGCAGGATTCCCTAAACCAGATTATTTTTTCCGGCAAAGCCTCTGGTCTGATAAGCCGATGGTATATATCGCCACTTCTAAAATACAAGAGCAAACTGGAAATCAGCGGTTCCGGCCCGTAACACCTGCTTGGAACTGGGCAGCAGGAGATAAGATAAAAGTGAGTTGCTATACCAATACAGAGGAAGCAGAACTGTTTTTAAACGGAAAATCATTAGGGAAAAAACCATTTAAGCAAGCAACTGCCCGTGTTTTGGATTGGGAAGTAGATTATCAGCCGGGCGAGCTACTGGTGAAAGGATATAAGAATGGGAAAGAAGTAAGCCAACACTTGTTAAAAACCACCGAAGCCCCTTATGCCCTCAAAGCCACTATCGACCGTAAATCTCTTGTTGGCAATAAAAAAGAGCTGGCTCATATAGAAGTGGATGTAGTTGATAAAAACGGAAACACCATATACGGAGCCGAAAATGAAATAACGGTAAATATAGAAGGACCGGCTAAACTGATAGGCCTGGAAAGCGGCAGCCTTACCAGCCACGAAGACTATAAAGCTAACAAACGGAAGACTTATCGTGGCAAACTATTAGGTTATTTGCAGGCACAACCAAACGCCGGTACAGTAAAAATAACGCTGCAATCCCCAGGCCTACAGCCACAGACTATGGAGGTGCAAGTAAAATAATTTGTTAACGGTAAAGATTTTATCGCAAGTAACGATGACAATGAGCTTCATAATAATATGAGTTTAAAGCCCTAATTGTTAACGAATGTTACGCATTATTGTAAATTATATAAGTTTAAGTAACTCACTCGTGTCATTTAGGAGGAAACTATTCGGTTGCCTACTAAATAGTTTCCTCCTGAATGACAGGTGTGGGGTTTAATATATCAAAAGTTGATATTATCCTTACTGTTGCGTAACGCCCGTTATTAATTTTGGAAGGCTATCCTGTTTTCTTAAAAAGCTGAGTTATCTAATTATTCCCTTTTTCTTTATTGTGATTGCCGGCGCTTGTTTGTAATTAGATGTATATATCAATAAATTACAAAATAAATTGGTTTTATACAATTAATTGACTACTTTCAACTAATATTCTACAGTTCTATTTCAGGAACTGTTATTTGTAAGGGTGATATATTTTAATATTCTGGTGTTTTCGCCCTATAAATTTAATTTTTTATTCGACTGTAAATAGTATTTCTATTTAACGGTTTAGCTCTCCAGTTCTGGAAGCAATGCTGGCTTCCCGAATAGGCTGCACTAGGCAGCTCCTTTCCATAATCCTAAATTATAAATCTTCCTTTTAAAAAATTCTTATCAGAAAGAACTTATGGAAAATTTATCAACTATTTCGGCACCAGATGCTTTACTTGCCCCCCCGTGGCGGTGGACATAACATAATGTAGGTGGGAAAGCAATTTGTAATGGAGGAATTCTAATTGACTTGTCGCGGATGCAGACCGTTCATGTTGATGCCAGGACGGGAGCAATGCGCTAAGACAGAGGTAAGAGCCGGTAGGAAAGAAAAGAACCAAGTACAGGTTTTATTTATTATTCCTTAATGCCCATTTTAGTTGACTACCTACATGGCTGAAAGCCAGATTTAATAAATAATGCTACACCCAAAGCGATCAGCAATCAGCGCAGAAAATAGTTTTTCTTTCTCTTAGCTGCCAATAATAATTCGATTAAGCCTCCATAATTCCCTTTAACCAATTATTATGCTGTATCAAGAAATTTTATAGTTATTAAGAGGTAAAATAGCTTAATAGTCAGATAATATTAAGTTCGAAATAATTAAAAGAAGGGCGTTTCTTTGATATGCATAATATTTATTAACCCTTAATCCACCACTCAAATGAAAAAGAAAATACGCCTGCTAATTGCGTGGGGCTTATCCATCATGTTACTGCCTCCCGGCCAATCGTTGGGTTATGCCCAAATATTGCCCCTGAATAAATCAAACCCAGATGGTTCCTTAAAATCTGGCCTTGCCGCTGCATCCGGAAATGTACTTTCCAATAATACAGTACCATCGAAGCGGAGTGAATTTAAAAACAACTACCAGGCTACCCTCAAAGCAGTTACGGGTAAAGTAACTTCCGAAGCCGGCGAGCCTTTAATTGGCGTAACGGTCGTAGTTAAAGGAACAACGGTGGGTACCAGTACCGATGCTACCGGTAATTATTCCATAGAAGTACCGAATGATGGCGGCACTTTGGTTTTTTCTTACATAGGATTTTTAACCAAAGAAGTACTGGTAGGTAATGCTACTACCCTTAATGTAACCCTGGCCACTGATGCGAAAGCCTTAGAGGAAGTAGTGGTGGTAGGATATGGCACCCAGAAAAAAGAAACCCTGACCGGTTCCGTGGCCAGTGTGAATGGTGAGTTACTAACTACCCGCCCCGTAACCAACCCAACGGCTGCCATTCAGGGCCGTATGCCGGGTGTTAGAATCGTGCAAAATTCGGGAGAGCCCGGGAATGAAGGGGCCTCCATTCGGATTAGAGGAATAGGTACTTTTAGCGGAGCCGGTTCTAACCCTTTGGTTTTAATAGATGGGGTAGAAGGAAACTTGTCTAACCTGGATCCTAATAATATTGAAAGTATTTCGGTGCTGAAAGATGCGGCTTCGGCATCTATTTATGGCTCCCGGGCCGCCAATGGGGTTGTGCTGGTAACGACGAAGCAAGGGAAAGAAGGGGAAATTAATTTGGAGTATAATGGGAATTATGGCATTCACACGCCTACCAAAATGCTGGACCTGATTACCAATTCCGCTGAATATATGGAATTATGGAATGAAGCCAAACAAAATACCGGCATTACCTCGGGTTTATACACCCCAGACCAAATTGCTTTGTACCGGAATGCAACCGACCGAAATCTTTACCCGAATGCCGACTGGGTAGATATTGTATTTAATCCGGCTCCCACCCAAATTCACAATTTGAGTTTTAATGGCGGAAGCAAAGGTACCCGTTTTTTTGTGGCCTTAGGCCATGTAAATCAGCAAGGGGTAATGAAGGGATTTGACTATAAAAAATATAATGGTCAGTTTAATATTACCTCCCAGATAAACAAGAATATTCAGTTTGGAACAAATATTTCTTTAATGAAAGGTGACCGGCAGGCAACCCGGCAAGGATCCGAAGATGCTTTCCTGGCAACTTTGTCGCAGGCGCCTACCTATTCGCCTTGGTTACCGGATGGAAGCGGCCGGTATAGCTTTAAAGCTTATAGTTTCGAGAGCAACAACAAAAACCCATTGGCTATAATTGAAAATGAGGTTCTCAGGAATACCGATGATTATAATTTTAATGTGCAAGGCTGGACGGATGTAAAGTTATTTAAAGGCCTTAACTGGTATACCAAAGCGGCGGTTGTAGGCAATTTTACGGAGTGGAACGACTGGCGGCCCTTGGTGCCTTTGTACAATTTTCATTCGGGCGATTTTATGTCGGACCTGGACGTGGGCGGTCAGGGATTGATTAATCAGACGGAACGGAATATTTATACCAATTTATATACCTACCTCAAATATGAAAAGGAATTAGGCGCGGGACACTTAATTAACACCCAGCTTGGTTTTAGCCAGGAGGAAAACAACTATCGGTTTCTTAACGGATACCGGAGAAATTTCACCAGCAATAACTTAAGAGAATTAAATGCCGGCAGTCCGGCGGTGCAAAATTCCAGCGGCTCTAGCAACGAATGGGCTTTACAATCCTTCTTTGGCCGGTTAGGGTATAATTACAAGGAGCGTTATTTATTGGAATTCAACCTCCGCTACGATGGAACTTCCCGGCTGCATGCAGATAACCGGTGGGGTTTATTCCCGTCATTCTCGACGGGCTGGCGGGTAAGCGAAGAATCGTTTGTTAAAAATGCCGGCTTGAACTGGTTAGATGAATTTAAAATTCGCGGTTCGTACGGCAAATTAGGTAACCAGAATATTGGTATTTACCCATACCAGAGTATACTGGGCTTAACCGGAAACTACCCATTTGATAATACCAATCTTTCTTCTGGGGTAGCGCAAACTTCACTGGCCAATCAAGACATCCGGTGGGAGGCTACTAAAATTACGGATATTGGTTTAGATATGACCATCTTCAGAGGCCTTTCCCTTACTTTCGATTGGTATAAAAAAGTAACAACCGACATATTAAGAAGCTCCCAAGTAACTGGTATTGTGGGGTTAAACCCGCCTACTGTAAACAATGGAACCATGGCCAACACCGGTGTGGAAATAGGTTTGCAGTACCGGAATGAAATTAAATCCGGGGTTTTTGAGGGGCTTACCTATAACGTAGGAATTAATGCCGATCACTTCAAAAATGAACTAACGCATTTTGGGGCCAGAGAAATCGGGGGCACTACCATTAAAGAAGAAGGCAGACCCTGGGATACTTTCTACATGCTGGAGTGGGATGGCATTTTCCAGTCGACGGATGAGATTGCCGCTTCTCCTAAGCAATATAACGACAACACGGTACCTGGGGATTTAAAATTCAAAGACCAGAACGGCGATAATATTATCAACGACGACGACCGGGTTCCTTTAGCGGGCCGGTATCCTAACCTGAATTATGCGCTAAACTTTAATACTGCCTGGAAAGGATTCGATCTTTCTTTTTTCTTCCAGGGTGAAAGCGGCCGTAAGATATATGCCAACAACTGGGGAACAATACCTTTTGTGCAGGGAACTCCTCCTACCACCGATTGGCGGGACCGCTGGACACCTGATAATCCATCAACCACCATGCCTAGAATCTACTGGGGTTTTAATGCGCCCAGCAAAATTACCCGGAGTTCTACTTATTTCTTAGAAGATGCGGCCTATTTAAGATTAAAGAACTTAACCCTGGGTTATACCATTCCTGCTACGCTGGTTAACCGCATAAAAGTAAAAAGATTGCGGATATTCGTTTCTGGTGATAACATGCTGACCTTTAGCGATTTTCCAGGTCTGGACCCCGAAAGAGCGGAGAGTGGAAACCTGGTAAGATATCCGCAGAATAAAATTTATTCTGCCGGAGTTAATGTTCAATTTTAATTAGTAACACCAATGAAAAAGTATATATATAATTTATTTAAATATAGCGCCTTAAGCCTGTTTTTGCTGGCTGGCAGTGGTTGTGAAAAAGATTTTCTCGAAAAGAATCCCCTGGACCAGATATCCTCTTCTACTTTCTGGAAAACGAAAGCAGATTTTGATATGGCTTTAACCGCCAGCTATGCCACGTTGCAGAACAGCATTTTTTCCACGGCCATGCCCAATATGGATGCGCTGACGGATAACGGCTATGGACAACATAATTATAATGGCAGCCAGCGGATTGTGCAGGGCGATATTTCCCCTTCTTCGGGTGGTTTTATTAATGATGTTTATAACGGCAGTTATCAGGGCATAACCCGGATTAATATTTTTCTGCAGCAGTTAAGCAATTACCAGGGTGCAGATATCAGCAACGATCTTAAAGCCCGATACGAAGCGGAAGCCAGATTCCTACGGGGATTTTATTATTATCAGTTGTATTTTTTCTACGGGGCGGTGCCTTTGGTTACGGAACCATTAACCCTGGAAACGCAAAATCAGCCCAAAGCACCGGCCGATAAAATATTGGAGCAGGTTATGTCGGATTTGAATTTTGCTATTACCGCCTTGCCAAATGTACGCTATGGTGCAAACAACGGGCATGCGGTAAAGTCTTCCGCCGAAGCTTTCAAAGCCAGGGTGCTGATGTATGTGGGTTATAATGAAAACGGAGAACCTAAACCGGAGATTCTAACCCAAGCCAGAGATTTATTGTCAGGGTTAATGACAAGTGGTTATAGCCTTGATCCGGTATACGAAAATGTATTCCGATACAACACGCAGGAAAGCAGCCCCGAGATTATGTTTTCCATCAAGTTTCTGGCGCCCGACAATGCCACCGCTATGGATCAATGGTACGGCGATTGGTTAGTGGTAAGTCCGCTGCAAAACATGGTTAACGCTTATGAAAGTACCGATGGCCTGCCTTGGGGTGTTTCGCCGTTAACCAACCCGAATAATCCCATGGAAAACCGGGACCCGCGATTAGCCAAAACTATTTTTGTGAATGCACCTAAATTTAATGGCAAAGAGCACCTCCCTTCTAATAATCGGCCAACCGGCTACGGCGTAGCTAAGTTTCTTAGTCCGGATTTAATGCCTTACGGGTATTCTACCCAAAGCCACCAGGACTGGGTGGTATTGCGCTACGGCGAAGTTTTGCTGATGTATGCGGAGGCCCAAAATGAATTAGTTGGTCCGGATCAGTCAGTGTATGATGCCATTAATGCTATCCGCTCCCGGGTTGGTATGCCTGATGTTCCGAAAGGCTTAAATAAAGTCCAGATGCGGGAAAGAATCCGCCAGGAAAGAAGAATTGAGTTGGCTTTTGAAGGATTTAGATATTATGACCTTAAAAGATGGCGCACCGCGGAAACCGTATTACCCCAGGTAAAGGATGGCATTATTCCTTACAAATTCGAAAAACGATTTTATTTATGGCCCCTTCCGCAGACCGAAATTGATAAAAGCCAGGGCGTACTGGTGCAAAACCCAGATTACAAGTAAAATAATTAAAAAAAATTTATAAAAGGTACCTGCCGTAATTGTTTAAGCTATAGCCTGAACAGTTATGGCAGGTATTTTTTTAACTGCCCAGTACAATGTGCTGACGTTAAATACTGAAATTGAATAATTCTTTAATGGTTGACCTGTTGTAAATACAATATTCTGTTGCCTGTAGCTCCATCCATACCTGAATAGCACCAGAATTATTCAAAAGCAATTATTAGGAAACATTAGTAAATGACGGTAGCCAATCTTTAATGCAAAACGAAGGAGCTTTCCGGAAGCAACTGGAGCAGCGGCAATAATTAAAAGAAATCCGCTAGGTAAAGGCACTAGCAACCCCGTTTATATTGATTGCGGTAATCCTGCGGGGTGTTACCAGTAATTTGTTTAAAGTTTTTATGAAAACAGGTAAAATTATTAAAGCCACTTTCAAAACATAAGTGTTTAATACTAAACTTGTTTTCTATGAGTAACTTGCAGGCATAGCCTACCCGAATTTCTAATAAAAACTGGGAAAAGGTTTTCCCGGTTTTGGTCTTAAAATAGCGGCAAAAGGAATTAGGTGTCAATCCGGCTACCGCTGCAATTTCCTCTAAATAAATCTTGTCTTTAAAATTCTTAAAGGTAAAATCGTAAATGGTATTGATTCGTTCACTTTCCAGTTCCGAGAGGTCTCCCTGAAAACCGATGGAAGAAAGCGTTGTTAGCTCCTCCGTTGCGGCAATTGTTAACAAGCATTCAATTAAAGCTATAATTCTAAGCGGCCCCTCCGATAAGAGTATTTTTTGAATTAACCCGCTTACTTTTTGTGCGGCGGTACCAGGAATAAGAATGCCTCTTTTCGCTTTATCCAGGATTATTTTTAAAGGCATGTTTTCGGGCAAATAAAGAAATTTATCGCCCCAAAAGTTTTCACAAAAATGAACAACCGTAGCATAGGCGGTTTCTGAGGTGTTTTCCTGAAAATATAGGTCATCGTAGCGCCAATAATGAGGCAGGTTAGAACCTACTAATACAATATCTCCCGCATTAAACCGCTTAATATTATCCCCGACAAATTGGGTGCCGCTTCCTTTATGAAAATGAACTAACTCTATTTCAACGTGGAAATGCCAGCTGTTATTGACATTCGGAACATTATCCTGGCGGACGCTGAAAGAATGGGCCGGCCCGGGGGAAACTTTAAGTAATTGGGGTTTCATCAGGATAAATATTCATAAAATATTTAAATATTAACACAAATAGGGTAAAAAAGCTTAATACTAAGATAATAAACAATAAGTAAATTTAGGCTGATTACGCTTTCTTTGAGGTTGAGCCAGGCACTTTTCAGACTAGTAGTGCTACCAAACGCCTGCTGCTAAACTTTACCTAAACATGTTAAAAAACAATAACCGGTTTGCCATTCTCTTAATTACATCTTTATTTTTTTTATGGGGCTTTGTCCTAAATCTTAATCCCATTCTCATTCCGCATTTAAAGAAAGCTTGCCAACTAACCGATGCGCAATCCGCATTTATCGATTCGGCCTCGTATCTGGCCTATTTTCTGCTGGCTATTCCCGCCGGATTATTTATCAAACGGTTTGGCTACAAAGGGGGTATTATTTTCGGCTTATTACTATTTGCCATCGGGTCTTTTTTGTTTTACCCAGCCGCCGAAACCCGCACGTATGGGTTCTTCCTGCTGGCGCTTTTTATTATTGCCAGTGGCCTTACTTTCCTGGAAACAGCCGCTAACCCTTATATAACGGTTTTAGGCGATCCCGAAGGGGCTACCCAGCGCCTTAACTTTGCCCAATCGTTTAACGGATTAGCAGCAACCCTGGCACCTTTTCTGGGTGGTCTGTTTATTTTATCAGGACAAAATTTATCCGCCGAAACCGAGGCTGCAATGAGCCCACAGGCCTTGGATGCCTACCTGCAGCAGGAGGCTGCTTCGGTTAAAATACCTTTTCTGATTATCGGGTTTATTGTATTAATGGTGGTGGTGCTGCTTTGGCGAACACGCCTACCCGAAATTGAGGAAGAAAAAGATGGTGCTACGGAATCAGGCGGTTCTATCTTAAAAGAAAAGAACCTGATGCTGGGCGTAATGGCGCAGTTCTTTTACGTGGGAGGCCAGGTCTGTGTCAGTAGTTTTTTTATTCGCTTTGCCGGGCGGGTAGCAGGCATCGAAGAAAAAACAGCGGCCTTGTTTTTATCCGGCGCCTTATTGGCCTTTATGGTTGGCCGCTTTTTTGGCACTTTCCTCATGAAATATATTCCTCCGGCCCGCTTACTGGCTCTTTATAGTATCATTAATGTATTTTTATTAATTCTGGCCGTGATACTGCCCGGCATGTTCTCGGTTTATGCCTTGGTGGGAGTAGAATTCTTTATGTCTATTATGTTCCCGACTATCTTCTCGTTAAGTATTCGGGGGCTAGGTGCCAAAACCAAGTTAGGTTCGTCGCTGGTGATAATGGCCATTGTGGGCGGGGCCATTTTCCCGGTTATTATGGGAGCTGTTTCCGATAGCACGAATATTCAGATTGCTTATTTGGTGCCCGTCGTTTGTTTTGTGGCTATATTTTATTTCGCGCTCCAGAATTTTGCGGTGAAAAGAATAAAAATGGCCACGGCTCATTAAGCCGCAAACACCAATTATCTGTTACAAATAAGGAAGCTTTGTTTGTAACAGGCTAATAATTTTTTCAGAAACTAATATTTGCTACCCAATTATATGAATACAGCAAGCTTAAAAATTCCGCCCGTAGTTTTTGGTACCAGTGGCTTAGGTAATTTATTTACCGCTTTAACCGATGAAGTTAAATGCGAAATAGTTAAGCAATGCCTGCTGCACGCCGAAAAACCGGTTGTGTTTGACTCCGCCGGTAAATATGGGGCTGGTTTGGCGCTGGAATCGTTAGGTAAATGTTTGTGGGAGCTTGGGGTTAAACCAGAGGAAGTTATCATCAGCAATAAACTGGGGTGGCTGCGGACCGAACTGAAAACCTCGGAACCAACCTTTGAGCCGGGCGTTTGGAAAGATTTAAAGTATGATGCCGTGCAGCGCATCAGTTACGATGGCATATTGGAATGCTTTGCGCAGGGCAACGAATTGCTGGGTGGCTATATTCCCCAACTGGTATCGGTACATGACCCGGACGAATATTTGGCCCAGGCCAAAAGCGAAACAGAAAGAGAAAAATTGTATGACGATATCCTGGATGCTTACAAAGCCCTGGCCGACCTGAAAGCACAAGGAAAAGTAAAAGCAATAGGAGTGGGGGCCAAGAACTGGAAAGTAATCCAGAAAATCGCGCAGGATGTCCGGCTGGATTGGGTGATGATTGCCAACAGCATGACCATCAAAAATCACCCACCTGATCTCTTAGCTTTTATGCAACAACTACAGGCGCAGCAGGTGCAAATCATAAATTCGGCGGTTTTCCACGCGGGTTTTTTAATTGGCGGTGATTATTATGATTACCGGCTTATTCAGCCCGACACGCCAGAGAACAAAGCACTTTTTGCCTGGCGTGAAGAATTTTTCGCTTTGTGCCAGGAATTTAATACAAAACCAGCAGAAGCTTGTGTGCAATTTGGGCTTACCGCCCCCGGTGTGGTTAGCATCGCCCTTAATACCACTAACCCCAAACGAGTGAAAGAAAACGTAGAGATGGCTTTTGTGCATATTCCACCTGAATTCTGGCAAGCCATGAAAGCCAAAAAGCTGATTCGTCCGGATTACGCTTTCTTACCGGAATAGTAGCCCGTTAAAGTTGCCGGTAAATGGAACCCTTTTATTACCTTTCTAACAATTGTGATTAGATGAAAACATTAGTTTGTACCACGCCCGGACAGTTCGAATATACCCAAGGCGAAAGACCAACATTAACCAAAGGCAATGCCATTATTAAAATTAAGCGCATTGGCATCTGCGGCACCGATTTACACGCTTATGAAGGAACCCAACCGTACTTTGAATATCCGCGCATCTTAGGCCATGAACTGGCCGGTGAACTGGTGGAAGTGGACGGTGCGGAAGGTTTTGCGATAGGAGAAGCGGTCACCTTTATTCCTTATTTTAACTGCGGTACTTGTATTGCTTGCCGTTCGGGTAAACCCAATTGCTGTACGGCTATAAAAGTGTGCGGGGTGCATACCCACGGCGGGATGGTCGAATATTTATCGGTGCCGGCGTATGCTTTGGTGCACGGCGAAGGCTTAAGTTTTGATGAACTGGCTTTGGTGGAACCTTTGGCCGTTGGGGCGCACGGGGTAAGAAGGGCCGGGGTACAGCCCGGCGAATTTGTGCTGGTGATTGGGGCTGGCCCCATTGGTTTGGGTACCATGGAATTTGCTCGTATTGCCGGCGGTAAAGTCATTGCCCTAGATATTAATGCCGCCCGCTTGCAGTTTTGCCAGGACAAGCTACAAATACCCTACACCCTTAATGCCTTAGACCCGGACGTAACCGAAAAGCTCGCCGAGATAACCAATGGCGATATGCCAACGGTAGTCATAGATGCGACTGGTAACCAAAAAGCCATTAATAATGCTTTTAAATATATGGCGCACGGCGCCCGGTTTGTGCTGATTGGCTTACAAAAAGGAGAAATCAGTTTCAGCCATCCGGAATTTCATAAACGCGAAGCCACCCTCATGAGCAGCCGCAATGCCACCCGGCAAGATTTTGAATTCGTGATTGCCTCGATGAAGAAAGGCTTGGTTAATCCGGCTACTTATATTACCCACCGGGTTTTATTTAACCAGGTTAAAACCGAATTTGAATCCTGGCTCAACCCGACAACCGGCGTTATAAAAGCCATGGTGGAAGTAGAGTAAATATTTATTTTACCTCCATCCTGTTACCGTATTTTATCCACCAAAAATAATTTCTGATGAATGTAATTAAAACTTGCTTATTAGCATTCCTGGTATTTTTTCTGACGCTCACCCAGGTGGCCGCACAGGCAGATTTAAAGCTTTGGTATAAGCAGCCAGCTAAAATCTGGACAGATGCCCTGCCGGTGGGTAATGGCCGTTTAGGCGCCATGGTATTTGGAAGAGCCCAGGAAGAACTGATTCATTTAAACGAAGAAACCCTGTGGTCGGGCGGGCCGGCTAATTTAAACCCGAACCCGGAAGCGCCTAAATATTTGGCCCAGATAAGAGAAGCCCTTTTCCGGGAAGACTATAAGGCGGCGGCTGAGCTTTGCAAGAAAATGCAGGGTTTGTACACCGAATCCTATATGCCCTTAGGCGACCTGATAATCAAACATAACTTAACCGGTGAACCTACCGAATATTACCGCGATTTAGATATTTCTAATGCCACCGCTTTAACCCGCTTCAAAATAAACGGCACCACTTACACCCGGGAAATATTAGCGTCGGCACCGGACCAAATTATTGTCATCCGCCTAAAAGCCGATAAAAAAGGCCAGTTGAATTTTGATGCCACTACCAAAAGCTTAATCCGGTTCAAGAACCTGGCCGCCGGCCAGCAGGAACTGGTCATGAAAGGCGAAGCCCCTTCCCACGTAGACCCAAACTATGTGCGGTACAACCCGGAACCGGTTATTTACAATGAGGCGGATAATTGCCGCGGCATGCGGTACGAATTGCGGATAAAAGCTAAAAACAAGGACGGCCAGGTTACAACCGATGCAACGGGTCTGCACATCAGCAATGCCACGGAGGTAACGCTTTATATTTCGGCCGCCACCAGTTTTAACGGCTTTGATAAATGCCCGGATAAAGACGGAAAAGACGAATCGGCCCTGGCCCAATCTTACCTGAACAAAGCTTACGCCAAGGATTTCGATAATATCCGTCAGGCGCACATTAAAGACTACCAGAGTTATTTTAACCGGATGAGTTTATCGTTGAACAATAACCCGCCGGTAAATCTGCCCACCCTGGAACGGTTGATGCGCTACACTGACGGCGCTAACGATCCTGGACTGGAAGCCTTGTATTTTCAGTATGGCCGTTATTTGCTCATTTCCAGTTCACGGCCCGGGGGCATTCCGGCCAATTTACAAGGTATCTGGAACCCCATCCTGCGGGCTCCCTGGAGCAGTAACTTCACCACCAATATTAATGTGCAGATGAATTACTGGCCGGCCGAAATGGTGAACCTTTCGGAACTACATAAGCCGCTGATTGAATTTGTTAAAAACACCGCTGTAACAGGACGCGAAACAGCTAAAAACTTTTACAACGCCAAAGGCTGGGCGGTGCATCATAATTCCGATATCTGGGCCACCTCTAACCCGGTGGGGGATTTAGGAAAAGGAGACCCTTCCTGGGCCAACTGGGCCTTAGGAAGTCCCTGGCTAAGCCAGCATTTATGGGAGCATTACGCCTTTACCGGCGACCAGGGATATTTGAAGAATACGGCTTACCCCATCATGAAAGAAGCCGCTATTTTTTGTATGGATTGGCTCGTGGAAGATAAAAACGGCCGGTTAGTAACCGCGCCGGCCTCTTCGCCGGAGAATATTTTTATTGATGATAAAGGCGAAAAAGGCAGTATATCCGTGGCTACCACCATGGACATGCAAATTATCTGGGATTTATTTACCAACGTCATCGAAGCTTCCGAAAAACTGGGCACCGATGCTGAATTCCGGAAATTAATTATCTCGAAAAGAAATAAGCTCTTTCCATTACAGATTGGTAAAAAAGGGAACCTGCAGGAATGGTACAAAGATTGGGAAGACGAGGACCCGCACCACCGCCACGTTTCGCATTTATTTGGCTTGCATCCGGGCCGCCAGATTTCTCCTATAAATACTCCTCAATTTGCCCGGGCCGCGCGCAAAACCCTGGAGGTAAGAGGCGATGAGGGTACCGGCTGGAGCATTGCCTGGAAAATTAATTTCTGGGCCCGGTTGCACGATGGCAATCATGCTTATAAGCTCATCCGCAATTTGCTGCGCCTCACCGGCCAGGAAGGAACCAACTACGCCAAAGGCGGCGGCTCTTATTCCAACTTATTTTGTGCCCATCCGCCTTTCCAGATAGACGGTAACTTTGGCGGAACTTCGGGCATCGGCGAAATGATGCTGCAAAGCCACGATGGCGCTATTCATCTGTTACCGGCTTTACCAGATGTTTGGAAGGACGGCAAAGTAACTGGGATGCGGGCCCGTGGCGGTTTTGAAGTAGATATGGAATGGAAAAACGGACAACTAATTTCTACTACCATCCGCAGCCTGAACGGCACGCCCGCCAAAGTAAGATACGGCAGTAAAGTAGTAGATTTGAACCTGAAAAAAGGGCAATCTAAAACGTTTAAGGGCAACCTGCTAGGTTAATAACCTGAAGGTTTACCGGATAATCTCCAGTAAACCTTCAGGGATAAGTCGCCAACTTTCTTCTATATAAAATGAGCAATAAACGAAGAAGCTTCTTGAAACAAGTAACTACCTTGGGCGTTGCAGCTACCGTAGCTCCCGGCATAATAAGTGCCAGGCCGGCGGTGAAATCTGCTGCTAGTAAGGAAGGCGAAGGATTTACTTTTTTGTTTCAGGGCGATTCGATTACAGATGGTAACAGAACCCGCAACAACGATTGGAACCACGTAATGGGGCATGGTTATGCTTATAGCATCGCCAGCAAATTATGGTATGAATTACCAGCGAAGAAGCTCCATTTTTTTAACCGGGGAATAAGCGGCAACAAGGTTACTGATTTAGCGGCTCGCTGGCAAACCGATACGCTCGATTTAAACCCCAATGTTTTAAGCATATTAATAGGTATTAATGATGTGGCCGCTTTCCTGAACGGCAATCAAGATTTTACGGCGGAGGAGTATGAGCGTGGTTATCGGGCTTTATTGAGACAAACCAAAGAGCAGTTGCCTGACGTTCAGTTGGTGCTATGCGAGCCTTTTATTTTACCGGTCGGCAAAGTAAAAGCGCAGTGGGCTGCTTACGAAGGCGTAGTCCGGAAACGGCGGGAGATTGTGAAAAGGTTAAGTGCGGAACACCAGGCAATTTTAGTAGAATTTCAGCAAACATTTAATAAAGCATTGACCAAAGCTCCCGCCGAATATTGGATATGGGACGGCATTCATCCAATGCCGGCGGGCCACGAACTGATGGCCCGCGAATGGATTAGCCAGGTAAGTAAAAAACTGAAATTCATTAAATCCTGAGTGCGTACAGCTCTTTGGTTAGATTAATATAGCTATTCTGCTGGCATTTATTAGTACAGAATACTTAATCAAGCAACTTTAATCAGTAGAACCTTATTTCAAGAAGCGGCTGCATTAATATTTAGTATTGGCAGCTTAGAGTTTAACCACCTTATCGGCCGAAGGTGCAGATGAACAAGCAAAGAAATCTATAGCTTAATCAGTTAAAAAAAATAATCCTGCCGCTTCCATAAACGGCAGGATTATTTTAAAGAGGAATAATCCTGTTCTGGAACATTTGTGCTATTTTAAATTAACAATAACTCTTCTTTGCTCTGTGTAAGTTGCGTTTGCATTTGTTCCTCCGCTGCTTTTTGGGTAAAAATCTTGGGTAATAATTCTTCGTAGTACAAGATGCCTTGGAGTAAATTCTGGCGGAAAGCCTGCAAATATTTTTGTTGTTTGTCGGTTATGGGTGGTACTTGTTCTGCCACCAGGTTCCGGAAATAATCGAGGTACATTTTTAGTTCGTTCAGGAACACATGGGGCCGGTAAGTTTGGTTGAGGAGGTTGGTGCGGCCGTAAATATGGTCTACCATTTGGGCCAATGAGAAAACGCCGGAGAAATAAGCCAGGTTGGGGCCGGGGCAAATAGCAACGGGACGGTTATCTGGTTTCCGGCCAATTTGCAGCACCTGCAAAGCAGCGTTGGCCAAGCCATCGCATAAGCATTCTTTGGCAAGCACATTTTGGGCTTTTTCCTGGTATTCGGCTAAGTCTAGCGCTTGTAGTTGGTTTAATTTTAGTTTCTGGTATTTGCGCGAAGCGGTGCAGATGGGCGTACTGGTAAATTCGGTGTTGGAGACCAGGTACTTTTTGGTGCAGGGGCTGCCGGGCCGGTCGCGCCCAATGCGGTAATCTTTTATTGCTTCACTGCTGGTGTTTCGCAAGGCATTAAACGGTACACCTAACGGCGAAATCGGGCTCAGGTATAAATCTTCGGCACGGGCTTGTACTAATTTTTCAAGGGTTTCGGCATCTACGGTGGTGGCTTCGGGCACGAGCAGGAAAGGCGTTCCCCAACCGGTGGCTTCTACCCCGTAATATTGAAGTAAAAAGTTTTGTTCGGCAGCGGTGCCAATACCGCCCTGCACGGTAATGCGCTGGGTAGGCGTAGTTATAAGAGCTTTTAGATCTTTTTGATTGAGCGCGGCCTGGTACATTCCGAATAACTCTTGTTTTAGACTTTGTCGGTTTTGCTTGAACTCTTCCAGAATGGGGCCTAATAAATAACCATCGGTGGCAAAAGCATGGCCGCCGCAGTTTAAACCTGATTCAATCCGGAACTCCGAAACCCAAATGCCTTTCTTGGCTAATATTTTACCTTGCACCAGCGCTGAGCGGTAATCGCTGACTTTGATAATTACTTTCTTGCGGAAATTTCCGGCTGCATCCGGCAAAAAACCGGTAAACTGATCGAGGTAAGCATACAACCGCATATTCATACCCGCCGAAAACACCACCGATGCCGCAACCGAACTGTTGGCAAAACCCCGCAGTGCCGCCAACGCATCGGAATATTCCGGCGGAAGAGGTTCGCCGTTTTTGCGGTAGTTGGTTTTATCTAATTTGGTCATGATGTTTACATCAATGGTGCCGGGCTGTACCTGCGCGCGCAAAGCAGTTTCGGCTTGCTTTTTCTTTTCCGGATTGGCAAGTTGCAGCATTTCTAAATATTGCACTTTCACGGGTGAGGTATCGGGCAGCAAAGAAAAATATTTGGTTAAGTCTGACTCCGGGGTAAATGGCTGGCAACGCATCTGCTGAATTTGACTGGTAACCAGTTTGTCTAATAAATTCAGGTAAGCGGTAATGCGGCGCGCGCGATAATCTTCATGGTTGGTATCTATGGGCGTAAAAGGTTCTTCGTTTAAGCGGCTGTAATATTCCCGCATTTGTTCCAGCAAGGTATCGTCGCTGAGCGATAACACCGAGGAGATGCCGTAGCGGGCTACTTTCAAGGGCGTATCAATAGAAAAGGCCAGCCCCATAACCGGAATATGGAAGGTGTGTAAGGTTGTTTGTAGCATTTATATAATCTTTGAAAAGAAACAGGCAACACCCGCCAGTATATTTAACCGCAGTAGGATTTTACTAAGTGGGTAATTTGCCATAATTGTAACTGTCCCGAAAGGTAGGCGGCCTAAAGAAGTTTCAGCATGATTAGGTGCAGCTACCTAACTGATATCGGTCATTGTTTTTTGCAGCAATATTTATTCGGTTTAAACTGGCATAAATACCTGATCCTGATTTCCTACCCGAATGACCAGCATTCTTTTAACTGCCGCCAAGGTTAACTAACTTGCTCGGGATTAGAAGATCAGAGTTTTATTAACCGGTATATCTGGTTTTACTAAAAATATATAAACTTGAAAAATAGCTGGCTGAAAATAGCGCTTTTAAACTTTGTGGTAATTGCCCTACTGGGTTTGTTTCTGCGCTGGTTTATGGTTTCGCCACCGGCCAATTTTAATTACAAATATCTGTTGCACGCCCATTCGCACGTAGCTATTTTGGGTTGGCTTTTTTCGGCTGTTTTTGTGGCTTTGGTGGGCGCTTACCTGCCGGAGAATATGCGTCAGAAAAAAGTATATAGTTGGCAGTTCTGGCTGGGGCAGTTAACTGTGCTGGGTATGTTAATCAGTTTTCCGGTACAAGGCTACGGGCTATATTCTATTATTTTTTCTACCCTGCATATTTTTATAAGCTATTGGTTCATTTACCAGTTTCAGACCGATGCCCGGCAAGCCAGCCTGGTAAGCAACCGGTACGTAACTTCTTTCCGGTTTATTAAAGCGGCCTTAATTTTTTTAGCGCTATCTACCTTAGGCCCCTGGAGTTTAGGCCCCATTATGGCCACGGGCGGCAGTGGCAGCCAATTATATTATAATGCCATATATTTTTACCTGCATTTTCAGTACAATGGTTGGCTAAGTTTTGCTGCGTTAGGCTTGCTGTTCTGGCTCTTCGAAAAGCATCATTTAAATATTAATTTAAGGCAAGGACAACAAATATTTCACTTGTTTTTCTGGTCTTGCTGCTTGGGTTATTTGCTGTCGGTGCTCTGGATTAAGCCGCCCGCTGTGGTTTATTACCTGGCTGGTTTAGCGGCGGTGGCCCAAGGACTAGGCCTCGTATTATTTTTGCAACTGCTTTATCGGCAACGCCAGCATATAGCTAAAATCTTTACCGGCTGGGGCAGTATTTTATTTTCTTTGGCCATGGTGGCCTTTGTTTTAAAAATTATGATGCAGTTAGCTTCTGCAATTCCTTTTATGGCCGATCTGGCTTATACTGTTCGGAATTTTATTATTGGTTACCTGCATTTGGTGTTAATTGGCTTTATCAGTTTCTTTTTATTCGCCTTTTTTATACAGCAAAAAGCATTTAATACTACCCGCCCCAGTAGCCGCTGGGGATTAGGTATTTTTATTACGGGTTTCTTCCTGAGCGAAATATTATTATTCCTGCAAGGTTTGTTTTTCTGGGCGAATTGGGGAATGTTGCCGGCGTATTTTCAAGTATTATTTGGGGTTAGTACCTTCTTACCTATTGGGTTAATATTATTCTTAATCGGTCAGCGGCAGAAACCATTGGTCTGGCAAAAGCAACTGGTTACGCCGGAAGAAGTTTTGTAGCTGTTTATTCGTTATTACAGGCAAAACCAGCTTCGGTTATTTTTTATCTGGTCCAAAATGCGTCCGGGAAATTATCGGTTACCGGGGTAGCGTGCGACTGTTCTAAAGCAGCGCCAATATTTTTTAATTCCTGTTGGGTTAAAACTTTTTCCAGATGCGGAAATAATTCTCTTTCTTCAAATCGAATATGATTATCTACGTAATCTGCCAATTGGTTTAATAAATTGGGGGTTGGGGCCGGCGTGCTTTGTATTACCTGCTCAATCAGGCTTTTAATTTCCTGGTGCTGTTGCAGGGCTTTCTGGCACAAAGCATCGTTTACCTTTAAAAATAGTTGTTCTTCTTCCTCCTGAAAATGCTGCCGCAGATGATTCTCCCAAAAATAGGGTACATACGCTCGAATCCTGTTGGTATCAACTTCTTTTCTAAGCCCCTGGCGGATTTTCCAGCAAAATAATAAGCCGGTATGGTGTTCGCGCGATAAGATTACTATGTGTTTGCTGCGTTTTAAAGGTTTTATATCCATTAAAATATTACTTTGGGGTAAGCGGCTGTACTATTACCTGCTTACGGTTTTTAGGCGCATTTACCTATGTATTTACTTAATCTTTTTAGCGTTTGGGTTAATAACAGTTACTGCCAATTAGCCTTTTACTTATTTTCTTTTAAGGACAGAATATAGCTCGCCATTATTTTGGCATCTGTTAAAGGTACTTTTGGGTGCGGACTCATAACTGCCCGGCCCCAGGAGCCGCTGCCGCCGCTAATTATTTTTTGCGCCAGCATGTCAAGGTACGGGGTTTGCACCGGGTACCGTTTGGCAATATCTTTAAAAGCCGGACCAATAGATTTTTTATCTTCTTTGTGGCAGGTGTAACAATCAGAATAAGCAATTAAAACTTCTCCTTTCTCGGCCACGGCAACCGGAATAGTGTCGTTTTCGCCGGGTATGGCCCGGATATAATCTTTCTTAATTTGGGTATTTTGTTTAGCGGGTTGGTTACAGCCCAGAAGCAAATAACTGCCTAAAAAAGCGCAGATAAAAATATTTTGCAATTGCTGTAACAGATTAGGAGAAAACATACCGAACCTCTTCTGATAATCCGGAAATTAAAAATATTAACGTAGTAAAGTTGATATTTTATTTTTTAATAATAAAATACCGGCACATCTTCTATATAGCTGTTAAACACAAACCTGCTTTATTTTAAATTATTCCTGTTAGCCTTTGCCATTTTAATTATTGATTATTTTATACTAATTTATCTGTCTTTTTAATTCTGGATGAACGCGCCCGCGAATTAACCACTGTGTGGAAGAACCCCGCCGACGGACTTTGGTGCGCATGAGTAATCTGATGGAACGGGTAAGAAAGTATAATGTCCGGGAAGATTCCCGCACGAGCATTCAGGACAAGCACTTGTTTTTCCCGATACCGCAGAGCGCCATTGATGCTAACTTTAGTGTGCAACTGGAACAAAACCCTGGTTATTAATAATCGCCTTTGTGCTGGTTTAACTTTAGGTAAACGCAACATTGTATTGCCCGGGTGCTTTAGCCCCGGGTTTCCGTACCCTGACTGAAGTCAGGGGCAATTTAAAACCAGGCTATTGGACAAAAGGGCATGTAGTGGTTGCTATGGTATAAGCTTAAACCAGCCTAAATAATTATTAAATACACTTTAACCAATTGAAATTTAGATGACATCCAATAGACGCGAATTTATAAAAAATAGTGGTAAGCTGGTAGCCGGCAGTTTATTATTGCCAACTGTAGGTGCGGCTTTTACCCAGCCCATGAAAACTTTAGCCCCTAAGAAAATATTCCTGAAATCGGCCTGGGCTACTTCAAATATTGGGGATATTGGCCACACGCCCGGCACCTTACGGATTTTAGAAGAACATTACCCGGAGGCCGAAGTAACTTTGTGGCCTTCTGTGGTGAACGCCGAAGTAGAAGCCATGTTGAGCAAACGCTTTCCCAAAGTAAGAATTGTAAAAGGCAGTCTGCAGCAAGGCGAAGGTGAACCCTTTAATCCAGTAATATTAAAAGAATTCCAAGACACCGATTTATTCCTATATAACTCTGGTATGCATTTTAACTTTGGCTTATTTAATTACGACTGGAACAGCAAAATAGGCCTGGTAACGCAATTTTTACTTTGCCAGGAACTAGGTAAACCTTACGGACTCTACGGCCATTCCTTCGATAAATTTGCAGAGCCCAGCCCAATAATATTTCGGCAGGTATTAAATAAAGCAGCTTTTATTTATTGCCGCGATTCTGCCTCCTTGGATTATTTAAAAGAACATGGGGTAAAAGCGCCTATTATGGAATTTGGTCCGGATGGTTGCTTTGGCATTGACACCCTGGATGAACCAAAAGGCTTAGCTTATTTAAAAGCGAACGGGTTAAAAGAAAAAGAATTCTTAACGGTTATTATCCGGAGCCACACGCCAAAGCCTAATACTTCTCCAGACACCAAAGATAAACTCAATCCACCGCAAGCTACTCCGGAGCAAAAAGCGCAGGACCAGGTAAGATTTGAAAAGATGAACGCCCTGATTACCGCCTGGGTGCGGCAAACCCAAAAGAAAGTATTAATTGCACCCGAAGTTTTTAAAGAAATGACGGCCGCTAAAACCATGGTGTTCGACCAGCAGCCGGCCGATGTGCAGAAATATATCGTAGTCCGGGATACTTTCTGGAATGCCGATGAAGCTTTATCGGTCTACAAAAGGGCGCACACGGTAGTGGGCATGGAGCCGCACTCCCTGATTATGGCCTTAGCCGTGGGCGTGCCGGTTATCCATACTTGTCCGTTTACCTATGGCAAAAAAGGCTGGATGTTTAAAGATATTGGCTTGGGCGAGTGGCTGTTCGATATTGATAAAGCGCCCAAAGAAGATATCATCAACACGATGCTGGCCATCCATAAAGATTACAAAGCCGCGCGACAAAAAGCTGCTCAGGGGATGAATTTTGTAAAACAACGGCAAAAAGATACGGTGCAAACCATCCGGAAGGTAATGGTATAAATATCAGGCTTTTCAAGTAAAATATTCTAATAGATGAACCGCAGAAAATTCATAGAAAATGCCGGGCTATTATTTGTAGCAGCCCTGTTTACGCCCATCATCTTGAACGCTACGGGTAAAGAAAATCCGACTATTCTGATTGTTTCGGGGTGGCAGGATGTAAATATCGGCGACATTGCGCATACGCCCGGCTTGATTGCCCTGCTAAAAAAGCGCTTGCCCAAAGCCCGGTTAATACTTTGGAAGCGGAGTAAAAGCCAATTGGTAGAAGACTTGATGCACAAGCATTATCCGGAACTCCGGATTATTAACGGCAAGTACGAAACAGACAACGAAGTAAAACAAGCTTACCAGGAAGCAGACTTTTTTATTCACGGTTCCGGGCCATCGGTAATTGCGGCTGATTTCCTGGCTTCGTGGCACAAAGAAACCCGAAAGCCTTTCGGTATTTTTGGAGTGACTATTGGCGAGGTGTCCGCTTCGTTAAAAAATACCTTGCAGCAGGCAGCTTTTATATTTACCCGCGAAACCGCTTCGATAGAAGTATTGAAAAAAGCCGGATTAGCCGGTTCGCACATTGCCTTTGCGCCGGATGCCACTTTTGTGCTGGCCATTCACGATGAACAAAAAGCGAAGCAGTTTATGCAGGCAAATAAACTACAGCAGCGCAAATTTATTTGTGTAATACCGCGCCTGCGCCGCACCCCTTATTATAAAATTAAACCCAATAATAACGGCTGGTCCGAAAAAACAATCCGGGAAGTAAACGAGCTGAACGATAAATATAAAGAGATAGACCACGCCAAGTTGCGGGAAGCCATGATTGCCTGGGTGCGGAAAACCAAAAACAAAGTAGTGGTGTGCCCCGAAATGACTTACCAAGTAGATATTATGGATGAGCTCTTGATTAATCCTTTGCCCGCCGATGTAAAACCCTTTATCGTAAAGCACGGCTACTGGCTCCCCGACGAAGCCGCCTCTTTATACGCCCAGGCCACCGCCGTGCTCAGCTTCGAGTGCCACTCGCCGATTATAGCGGCCGCCAACGGCACCCCCAGCTTTTACCTCCGGCAACCCGAAGACACCATCAAAGGTCAAATGTATTACGACCTGGGTCTGAAAGACTGGACTTTCGAGATTAACGAAACCACCGGCCAGCAAATTACGGAACGCCTGATGCAGGTTCAGGGTAATTATAAAGCGGCACTTAATAATGTAAAAAGTGCGGTAGCCAAAGTAGATAAACAATACGATTTAGCCCTTCAGGTATTAACCGAAAAATTTAATATTGTGTGATGCAGAATTTAACCTAATCGCAACATTAGTTCGGAAATTTAACCCAGTAATTTTTCGCATGCTGAACCATTGAACCACAATATTTAGAGCCTTAATATTTTAAATTAATATAATGGTAATACGGAAAAGTATTTAAATTTTTAAAAATACATCAACTTTGAACAAAATTTTATCTCTAATTAGGATAAATAATTCAATAATGTAAAAGCATGTGGTATGGTACCTTTATTGATTATTCTAATTTAAAAATTATATTAGCAATCAGAATATTTCCCAAACAATCTTTATTGGCTCCTTTATTCTCAATGGCAGTAAATCTCAAAAACTTTACGGATGAACAATTACTGGTATTCCTAAAAGAGAATAATGAGCTTGCCTTTGACGAAATTTACAACCGCTACTGGGCCACCTTATTTAGTCAGGCTTATAAAAGATTAGGCAATAAAGAAACTACCGAAGAGCTGCTCCAGGACTTGTTTACAAAACTTTGGGTTAACCGGCATCAAATTACGTTAACCAGTACTTTAAGCGCTTACTTAGCTGTATCTATCAAATATTTAGTTCTAAACCAAGTAGCAAAAGAAGCAGTAAGAACGCGGTTTGCGGTAGCGCAAAAGCAAGTGCAGGTAACCCACAATAACTTAACCGAAGAAACCATTATTTCTCAGGAATTAGAAGGTTTGGTGGCGCAGGAAGTAGCGAAGCTGGCCCCTAAATGTAAATCTGTATTTGTTTTAAGTCGTTTTAATCAATATTCAAACAAAGAAATTGCGCAGGAATTAAATATTTCTGAAAAGACCGTTGAAAATCAAATTACCAAAGCCATTAAGCTTTTAAGAACCGGTTTAAAAGAATCCCTCACTTCTGTAATTATTTTGCTGAGTTCCCTGGTCTAGCACCATTTTAGCTGCATTGAAGAATCAATAAGTAAATTGATTCTTTCTTCTGATTGGTTTAATCAAACCACCTTTCAAAAATTATTTTAAAATTTTATAAAACAGCATAGGGGGTAAGCGCGACTTACCTGACTTACTAATAGACGTGCCCACGCGCGGCCTTTAATTTTGGGGATGAGAAAAGATATTTCGAGCGAACTTATAAAAAAATATTTAGCGGGCAACTGCTCCGAAACGGAAAAAAGAACTGTGGATGAATGGTTTGCCAGCTTTGAGCAGGCAGAAGATTTTATCAGCGATTTACCGGATAACGAGCAGGAAAGACTAAAAAGTAATCTGTTAAGCCAGATAAAAAGAAATATTCAGGAAGCCGGGTTTAACCAGGTTGCTACGCCAGAAGCAAAAGTATTGAAGCTCCCAAGTACAAATAAGTTAAACAAAGCTGCTTTTTATGCTTATAAAATAGCGGCTGTATTGGTGTTAACCTGCGGTCTGGCATTTATTGGCTATAAATATTGGGCGGAGCAAAAATTTAGTAGCACCGTTACAGCAGCAACCGTTTTTAACAATAATCAAAAGCAGATAAAAAAAATAATGCTGCCAGATGGCAGCAAGATATGGTTACAGGAAAACAGCAGTTTGGCAGTAGCCGATAACTTTGGCCAGATAAGCAGAGCGGTAACTTTAACCGGTGAAGCTTTTTTTGAAGTGGCTAAAGATACAAACCGGCCTTTTGAAATTAAAACGAATGGTGTAATTACCCGCGTGTTAGGTACAAGTTTTAATATTAAAGCCTATGAAAAGGACCCTAACGTAGAGGTTCAGGTAGTTACGGGCAAAGTTTCGGTGTTTAAAACGGAAAGCTTAGATGCCAAATCAAACGCAGCAGAAAATGCGGAAGATGCAACTAAGGCCGTAGTTTTAGTGCCTAATCAAAAAGCAACTTTTGTAAAAAGTACGCATAATTTGGTTAAAAATAAAGTGGCCGCCCATGAGCTTAAAACAGTGTTTTCTAAAGCTTCACTTTCCTTTGAAAATACCGCTATCGGGCAAGCCATTCAAATGCTTAATGCGCGGTTTAATGCCAATATTAAGCTTTCCAACGAAGATTTAAATAATTGCTCTATCTACGGCGATTTTACAGACCAGAATTTACCCGAAATACTGGAAGTAATTTGTAGTTCTATTGAAGCCGAATATAGCTTATACAAAGATGAAATAATTATTACCGGTGCCGGCTGCCCTTTAAATAAACCTTTACCTTAAATAAAAAAGCATGGATAAATAAATACGCTTCCATATTTTCTGAAAAAAGAATAGGCGTGTTGCGACCACGCCTATTCTTACAAAACCAGCTTCTTAGCGCTATATAAACGCTAGGCCAGATTTCTACTGTCTTATTTTTTCACGAAAACAAAACACACAAATGTATGAACATTAACCTGAATTCCTATCCGGATATTGGTAAAATCATGAAGGTAACCCTTACGCAATTATTAGCAATTGTTTTATTTGCCAGCCTCGTACAGGCCAGCGATATAAAAGCACAGGCTATCTTAAACAAATCGGTTAGCCTGAATATTTCTAATACCAGTTTAAGCACAGTTTTAACTCAAATAGAAAAGCAAACGGCGGTTAAATTTGTTTACAGCCGGGAGTTTATAAACAGCGATAAACTGGTATCTATTAAAACCAATAACAAGCATTTAAGAAAAGTATTAGATGATTTATTGAAGCCACTAAATATTACCTATGAAGTGGTAAATGGCCAGATTTCGCTGCGCCGGAAATTGGTTACACCAACTACTTCTGAAGCTGTTAATTCCGAAGTACTTAATACCGCAACCCCGCAGGATTCGCCTATAACCGGCAGGGTAAGCGACGAAAAAGGGGAGCCGCTGCCGGGCGTAACCGTGGTGCTGAAAGGTTCTAACAGTGGTACTACCACGGGCCCGAACGGTGCTTATGCTTTAACCATGCCGCAAGCAACGGGTACACTCATATTCTCTTACATTGGTTTTATTACCCGCGAGGTGGCTGTTTCGGCCGGACAAACTACCGTAAATGTAACGCTACAGGTAGATGCCAAAAGCCTGGAAGAAGTAGTGGTGGTGGGCTACGGTACCCAAAAGAAAGAAAACCTGACTGGTGCAGTTTCTACCATTAATAGTAAAGAAATTGAAAGCCGGCCGGTATCTAGCGTTGCTATGGCTTTGCAAGGATTATCGCCGGGTTTGGCTATAACCCGCGCCACCGGCCAACCCGGCGAGGAAGGCATTGGCATGCAAATTCGGGGGGCTACCTCTGCCAACGGCAACGTAGAACCACTGTTAGTTGTCGATGGCGTGTCGAGCCCCGGCGTAACGTTGCAAACCCTAAACCCCAATGATATTGCCAGTATTACGGTATTAAAAGATGCGGCGGCGGCCGCTATTTACGGTGCGCAAGCCGCGGGTGGCGTTATTCTGGTTACTTCTAAAAAAGGAGCTGCCGGTAAAACCATATTTGAATATTCATCCATTGTGGGTGCCGATTGGGCTTTAAATGTGCCCGAAAGAATGTCTACGTGGGAAGAACTGGAAAATAACAACCTCGCCCGATTAAATTCCGGTGCTGCCGCGGCCCATAGCGCCGAAACCATTCAGATATTAAAAGAAGGCACCATGGAATACCGGATTAATCCGAACGATACCACCCGGTACCAATATTTTGGCAGTAAAAGCATTGTTGATCAAATGTTGCGGAAATATTCCATGATGCAAACCCACAATATTTCGGCCCGGGGCGGTACCGAAAAACTCAACTTCTTGGTTTCGATGGGTTTTTACGATAAGCAGGGCGTGTTTAAAGTGGGGCCGGATAAAAACGAGCGCTATAACGCCCGGTTAAACCTCGGAACCCAGCTTACCAAACACCTTTCCCTCGATACCCGGTTAACGTATACCTTGCAAAAACAGGAAGCGCCTTCCACCGGTACCAACGGCAACGGACTTTTATTGTATAATATTTACCGGTATTCCAGCATTAATCCTTTGCTAACGCCAGATGGCCGGTACAATACCACGTCTGGAGCTACTGCTTACGCCATTATGGATGCCGGTGGCTACAACAATTACAACCGCAATTTTTTTGATGGTGTTTTTACCGCCAGAGTAGCCGATGTAGTTAAGGGCTTAGAAATAAGAGGTATTTATGGGGTGCAGTACCGGCGCGGCGATCGCGATCTGTTCCGGCGCACCGTACAAAGGTGGTACCGCACCGCTCCCGGCGATATTATTAACCCTTCCAACTCTTACAATGTTACCCAGGACCTAACCCAAAACAACAACCTGCAGTTTTTGGTAGATTATAATTACGAACTGGGTACAAAGCACAAGTTTCATATCTTGGGCGGTTACCAATGGGAAGATAGCCGGTTCGAAGAACTCTCCACGGGTGTTACGGCTATGGTCAGTAACGATTTGCCGGCCCTGGGCTTAGGCGACGAAACCACCAAAACCAACAACCAGCGCATTAATACCTATGCTTTTCAATCTTATTTCGGGCGTTTTAATTATAGCTTCGCCGATAAATATTTATTTGAAGGAACCCTGCGGGTAGATGAAAGCTCCCGGCTGGCTCCTGGTTTAAGAACAAAAACTTTCCCTTCGCTTTCTGCCGGCTGGAACTTGCACCGCGAATCCTGGTTTTCCTTACCAGTTATTTCGGAGTTAAAATTTAGAGGTTCCTGGGGTACTTTAGGCGCGGCTTCCGGCATTGGTCTTTACGATTATTTAGCGCTGATGAGCCGGAACGCTAATTTGGTACTGGGTTCGCCGGAAGTTAAAACCACTTATTTTGCCCAAACCGTAGTGCCTTCTGCGAATCTTTCCTGGGAAACCATCGAAACCAGCAATGCCGGCATCGACCTGGGATTTTTTCAGAATAAAATTCAGGCCAGTTTCGATTATTATATCAAATATAATCGGAACATGCTGACGGCCGTTCAGTTGCCGGCTACCTTTGGCACCGGTACTCCCCGCATTAATAATGGCGAACTAAAATCGTGGGGTTGGGAAACAGAACTGAGATACCGCGATAAAATCGGCGAAAATCTACTGTTTTCCGTGGCTTTAAACGTGTCTGATAACCAGAACGAACTAATTAATTTTTCCGGACGCCGGGTTATTTCGGCTGGTACAGTCGGAACCCTGGAAGGCTACCCCATTAACTCTATTTGGGGCTACAAAACCGATGGTTATTTTGCCACGAACGACGAAGTGAAAACCTGGGCTTTCCAGGATAGCCGTACCGCGGCCGGCGATGTTAAATATCTGGATTTAAACGGCGATAAACGGATAACCGTTGGTTCGGGCAGTGTAGAAGACCACGGCGATCTGGTTTACCAGGGTACCACGCAGCCCCGGTATTTATTTGGGGCAAACCTGAATACCCAATGGAAAAACTTCGATTTTACCGCTTTCTTCCAGGGCGTGGGTAAACGTAATTTCCTGCCCACCCGCCAAGCCCTCGATGGCAATATTGCCACTTTTTACCAGGCTTTAGCCATTCACCGCGATTACTGGACGCCTGAGAACCCGGATGCCCTGTTCCCCCGGCCGTTTATTAATGCCACCCATAATTTCCTCACTTCTGATAAATGGATACTGGATGGTAGCTATATCCGGTTAAAAAATGTTCAATTGGGCTATACGTTGCCCCAGCTTTTGATTAGTAAAGTTAAAATAGCGCGGGCCCGGATTTATTTCACCGGTCAGGATTTGCTTACCTTTTCTGGTTTAGGCAAGTTTCAGGGCTACTTCGACCCCGAACAGCGCGATGGCGTAGCCGCCGATTACCCCTTCTTCGCCACGGGCGCTTTGGGTATAAATATTACTTTCTAAAAAGTCTGTTCATCTTTTATAAGCATAAACATGAAAACTACCATATTTAAAATACCGCTCCTTATTTTATCTTTTTGCTTTTTGGGTTGCGAGGTAGAACGCATCCCCGAAACCCAGATCAGTGACCTTTCTTTCTGGAAATCTGAGAACGATATAAAAGCCGCCACAAATTATTTATACACCTTTCTGCCGGGTTTTACCCGCGACGAAGTCTGGTCTGATAACGCTTTTGGTGTTTCGCCCGACCCTATTAGCGATGGTACCCGTTTAGCGCCGGCCACTGCTACGGATTATACTACGCCTTACCAATTAATTAGGGCTGCTAATAATATTTTAGAGAAAATACCGCCCGCGCCGGTAACCGACGATATTAAAAACCGGTACCTGGCCGAAGCCAGATTTTTTCGGGCTTTTGCTTATGTGCAGTTAGTGCAGAAATATGGTAGCGTGCCGCTTATTCTTAAAACCCTGCAAGAAGATTCACCGGAGCTAAGCGAAGGGGCCGCGCCCCGGCAAGCAATTATGGATCAGATTTATGAAGACCTTGACTATGCCACAACTAATTTGCAGAGTTTTAGTAGTTTAGGTGGAGCCGGTTACGGCCGGGTTTCTAAAACGGCAGCGTTAGCCTTAAAAGCCAGAATTGCGCTTTTCGAAGGCACCCGTGCTAAATTTCACAACGATGGCGACCCGGTAAAACACCTGACCATTGCTGTTAGTGCTTCTAAAGAAGTAATGGACAGCAAGCAACATAGCTTGTACCCCAACTACGCCAGCCTTTTTCAATACGCCGGCGAAGGCTTTCAGAACAAAGAGAATATTCTGGTAAAACAATATGGTACCGCGCCTTCTAATTTAGTGCTGAACCATAATTTCTCCGAAAACCTGTATACCGGTGGCGCTAACCCTACCAAGAGCCTCGTAGATAGCTACTTAATGAAAGATGGTTTGCCTATTACCAAATCGCCGCTGTACAAAAAGCCCACTACTTCCGTCGAAGTTTTTACCGACCGGGATGAACGATTAGCGGCTTCGGTATTTAGGCAAGGCGAGCCCTACAATACCGGTGCTACCTTTAACACCCCTTTAAATTATCATAAAACCGGCTTTGGGCCGAAGAAATATTTCAACGCCACCGATTTTACCACCCGCCAGGCTTTGCTGGATTTGGTGCTTATCCGGTATGCCGAAGTCTTGTTAATAAACGCCGAAGCCCAGTTTGAATTAAACGAAAATATTTCGGATGAAAACCTGGATTTAACGCTTAATTTATTGCGTAACCGGGCCAAAGTAGCCAAATTAACGAACGCTTTTGTGCAGGATAATGGCTTAGATATGCGGGAGGAAATCCGGCGGGAGCGCCGGGTGGAACTGGCTTTAGAAAATATGCGGTACTGGGATTTAATCCGTTGGAAAACCGCCGAAATTGAATTGCCCAAAACAGTGCTGGGAAATTATTTTTTCAGTGCCGAATTTGGCGTACAAACCCCCGTGGTGGTGAACGAAGAAGGGTTTATCATCGCGCATAATGCATCCTTCCGGCGCTTCGATCCCAAAAGAGATTATTTGTGGCCTATTCCGGTTAATGAATTAGGTCTGAATCCGGCTTTAAAGCAAAATTCGGGATGGTAGGATTACCGGCAGTTGGGCCAGAATATTCCAGGCTAATATTTAGACAATATTAAGGCGAGCCGCTTAGGCCCCTGCTGCTGCTAAAAATTGAATATTTTACTTATACAATCCTTTAAAATAGAAATGAAGATATTTAGAAAAAAAATAACCGCCGGCTTAATCTTGCCGGTGGTATCTTTTTTTGCTGGTACCCAAGTTGCTACGGCCCAGAAATTTGTATTGCCCGTGCTCCCCGACACCCAGATAGAAGTAAGAGCCAGGCCCGATATGCTGCATAGCCAGCTAAATTGGTTGGTACAAAAAAAAGATTCGTTAAAAATGCCCATGGTGCTGCACGTAGGCGATGTTGTTGATTATGATAATATTACGCATTACGAAACGGCCAGCAAAGCCTTTAAAATATTAGATAGTGCGCGCCTAGGCTATGCCTTGGCCGTTGGCAACCACGACACCGAAGCCGTAGGTGAAAATAGCGGTAGCGCAGCGCCGGGTAATGTGAACCAGAATTTGCGCAAAACCACCAAATTCAACACGTACTTTCCGGTTAGTAGGTTTACTATGCAAAAGGGGCGGTACGAAGAAAACAAAAGCGATAATGCGTATTATACCTTTAAAGCCGGCAAATTAAAATGGCTGGTATTAACCTTAGAATTCTGCGCCCGCCAGGGCCCGGTAGATTGGGCCAATAAAGTAATTGCGGCCAACCCCAAGCACAACGTTATTATTTTAACCCATTTCCACCTCACCTCTAAAGGAGAAATTAACCAAACCAATGCCGGCTACGGCGACTTAACCACGCAAGCCATTTACGACAAGATGATTAAAAAGCATAAAAACGTCCGGATGGTTTTAAGCGGGCACGTGGTAACTTCGGCTACCCGCGTAGACAAAGGCGAACACGGCAATAATATTTACCAGATATTGCAGAATTATCAATCCATAGATTCGGGTGGAGGTTACATCCGGTTGCTCGAAATAGACCGCAAAGCCAAAACCATTTCGGGCAAGATGTATTCGCCGTACTACAAAACTGAGAAAAACGATGCTTCTAAATTCACCTTTACCGATGTAGATTTTTTAGGCAAAAGATAACGCTGCAAAAGGAGTTTAGTAATTAATTTAAAGAAGGTTTATTCTTCTGTTCTCATTAGATTAACTTCTTCAAGTAAATAAAAAGCCTGCAAATAAAATATTTGCAGGCTTTTTATTTATTAGGTTAAAATTATTAGCGAACAATTACCAACTTACGGGTTTTTACATAACTACCAACTTTTAACTGGTAACTATATATGCCACTGGCCAAACTGCTGGCATTTAATATATAAGTGTGGTTGCCGGCCGGCTTATGCTCCTTCATCAGCAGCCTGACTTGCTTGCCTAAGTTGTCATAAAGTGTCAGTTCTACGGGTGCTTCTTCCGGAATGGTAAATTCAATAGTGGTGGTAGCCGAGAACGGATTAGGCTTATTCTGAGCTAGAGCATAGCCGTTTTCTAAGTACTGGTTGCTAAAATTGAGTAAGTAGGGGTTTACCATAGCCCCAACAATTTTATCGGTCACGAAAGCTACCCCTTTGTTTTCGGCTATTATTTGTTCACCGGTGTTGCTATTGAATATTCTAAACTCAATTATTTCCCCGGCATCAGCGGGTTCGCCGTAGATGGTTAGGTAAATACGGTTGGCTTTGAGGTTAGGCATATATTCGGCTTGCGTAAACCCACGGCACACTCCTTTAATGTAAGCACCTACCGAATACTGGTCATTTGCGACAGGCATGCCGTTGAGGTTCAGCATACCCGTCAGGGTCATGGTGTATTCGTACTGGTGCTCATTCACTTCAAAGTTAGAACCATCGGTGGCTTTGCGGCGATATGTTAAGCTGGCCGGTGCCGAAATTTTTAGCTTGTAGCTCTGGCCGGGGTCCATTGTTTTTAAATCGCCGAGCCAGGCATTCACCGATGTGGCGTAAGTAGCAAAAGAGGTAAAGCTTTTTAAGAAATCATCATTCTTAGGCACAAACGTATTACCCAAGGCTGTTTTAATAGCAGCGTTCATAATTTTTGGATAGCCAATCCAGTTCCAGCCGCCGGTTAACGAAACAGGGGTAAAGGTTGTTGGCGTAGTACCAACCAGGCGTAGCGTATCGGGTTTATCTGATAAATATACCATATAGCCACTGGTTAAATTAACCGTCTTCAAGGTACCGCTCCAGCCAGATTGTGGCGAAAAGTCGGTAAAACTAGTCTGGTTTTTTATAGTTATGTTATTGCCGGAGGCCAGTAAACTGCTAAATACTTTTTCGCGGCTCATATCTGGGGTAGACACATTAAAGGATACCCAGTTCCAGCCTTTTTGCAGCGGAATTACCTGGAAAGTACCTTCTGAATGCAGGATGTAAGGCGCATTGGCATTTCCGGTTATACCATCAGCCACAAAAGCTGGTTTTTCCAAAGCGCCGTATTCCACACCGGTTAAAGCATTCCACATCCGGAAAGTAATAGTTTCTTTGCCGGCGCCGGCTTCGTTACTGTAAACAGTAAGGAAGGCTGCATATTTGCCCGGCATGTTATCTATTTCCCGAATTTTGGCTACCCCCCGGGGCACACCATTCACAAAGGCGGCAATAACATCGCGCTTATCTGTAGAAGTAGGCGTGTTGGCAGGCGGATTACTCAAGGTATACTGTACCACCATATTCATGGAGTAACTGTAAGCGGCTGGATTCACACGCCAGGCTACTGGTATGGCCATTAGTTCTAATTTAACCGGTAAGGCTTCCATAAAGCCATCTATTTCGGCATTAATTATACCTTCGTAAATACCTGGCTTTAATTCATCACTAATAGCAAATTCCAGTGGGAAGACGCCGTAAGGTTGTATTACACCTTTTTGCGCAGAAGGAGTAAGCCAAGCGGGGTAACTGCTTAATTTGAAAGCTTTGCTAACTTCTGCGGTATTTTTAAGCTCAGCTTTTAACTTAATACCAGCGCCAATAGTAACTGCAGCCGCCAGGGTTTCGGGGTCCCAGAAAACGGGTTTTACATTTACTTTAAACGACCAAACTGTTGGATATTTCTGAATATTGCCGGCATTGTCTTCAACACCACTTACCGTTGCCGTCAGTTCTACGCCAGCCAGAGAAATATCGTTAATAGCTGTTTCGGGATTGGTTTTAATAATTAAGGTATTGCCGGAACACTGTACTTTAATATCCAGCGTAGCACCGGTATCATTTCGGATCAGAGCTACTTTAGAACTAAAATTCTGCGAACAATTAATTGTTTTATCGAAGGTTACACTAATATTTTGCCCTTGCCTTAAAAAGTTATCGGCGGGAGACGGGGTACCGAAGGGCGCCACCGAGGCTCGATCAATATTTCCTTTTAGCACTTCCGAGTAAGTTGTCTGACCTAAGGTTTCGCACGTTGCAAACGCCCTTATCTCGTACTTACCATCCGCAAACTTTGCTAAATCCGATACATCCCAGATGTAATCTTTAAACTGATCGATAAGTTGCGCCTTCGGAATGGTGGTTGCTGTTTCCCAGGTTTTACCTTCGGCCCGGTACTGTAAACCAACCGAAGTAAAAGTAGGATTATTTACATCATAACCCGTAAGCGTAACCGTCATCTTATTGGCACTGCCCTGGTTAATCAGCCAGTTGTCGCCGGGTTTACTAATTTGTACGGTACTGCACTGGCTCTGGAAATTAACGGAGATAGAAACTGTATCGGTATTCACAAAAGAGCCCCCGTTCTGGAAGATGGCATATTCGCATTCGGGGTACATCATTAGTTGTATGTCTTTGTAGTTGAAAGCGTATGGCCCTCTTTCTACCGTAATGGTTATGGGAATAGATGGTCCGGGCTGCAGGAAGAACACAACCGGGGTCGTATTAATAATCTGGCCTCCCATCCGGATAATGGCACCATCCATATTGGTAGCCGGCACTACCCGCACGGCATATTCCCGGCCTTCCTCACTTTCGTTTACGTTGGCAATATTTGCTACAAATACGGCGGGCTCGTTAGCGGGCACATTGCTAACGGTATAGCGGTTAAGGTCTATCTGGGGTTTATCGCGGGTTTGGGTACCGGGCTCGTTGGGGCAACTACTGGTACCGGCATTTAGCTTAA
The DNA here is from genome assembly GCF_008629685.1 of Adhaeribacter rhizoryzae. Taxonomy (GTDB): domain Bacteria; phylum Bacteroidota; class Bacteroidia; order Cytophagales; family Hymenobacteraceae; genus Adhaeribacter; species Adhaeribacter rhizoryzae. The sequence goes on from NZ_VWSF01000006.1 coordinate 203,276, forward strand.
ACAGCGGAGTATTGTAGCGCGGGTCATTGTATATATCCACGCTAAAAAAATCACCAATATCATCATCATCCAAATGATAACCAATGGTGGTGCTTTTGGCAATACTGGTATTGGTGGTAGTCTGGCTCGACCATTTAAAATTGATTAGGGCACCCAAATCGGCAGATAAGAAGCCCCCTAAGTAGGCAAATCCGCCAATGGCAACATCTTCATCGATAAAGGTAGAGAAATCATAGGTGGTGGTATTTTCGGTAGATTTTGTGATTACTGATGTAAACGGTGCGCCGGCACTGAACGAACGGTTTTCGACAAAGTGCTGCTGCGAGATTTCTTCTCGTTGCTTATCATTATTATCGAGCACTTGCTGCCACACGTTAATAGAGCTGTTTAACATTTGTACCGTATCTTTTGCCGACTGCAAACCGGTACGGGTAGCTCTTTTCTCGCTTATTTCTTTTAAGCGCTTTAATTGGGTAAGAATATTATAACGAATCTGATAATCGGTATAAGTATAAGTGGTGGCAATAGATTCGGGATTCCAGTAAATAGATACATCCGGCACTACCTGGCAATTTTCTACTTTTACAATATCAATCAGCCCGTAACGAATGTTGTAAGAAGCGCCTACGAATACATCGCCTTGCGAGCCGGTAAATACATTGGTATTAGCCGTAGAAAGTTGCTGCGTAGCGGTAATGGTAGTGGCTAAGGCATCGCCGTTAATGGTGGTTTCCCCGTTTAATAATTGGGTATCAAATTTAATACCGGCCCCAAATTCCGGCACAAATGGGAGGCCACTAACCCCGCCGCCTATTTTTAGGTTAACGAAAGCACCGGTTTCTTTTGAATTAGTAACTGCCGTTTGGGTAATAAAAGTATAAGAAGAGTCTTTCTGCAGATAGCTGTAACTTAAATCGCCCATTGGGTCGTGCAATATTAAATGAGGGAGTTCGGGCGTGCGGGTTACAAAAGTGCCAGACCGCGGTTTGCCCCCTGTTACAATAACACTAAAAGAAGCGGTTACGGGCACCGCAGCGCCTGCTTTAGCCGTTACTTCAAACCTTTTCCTATACGGCGCTACAATGTTGGGTAATCCGGTTTTAAGCGAATAAGTAACCATGCCATTGCCTGCCGGTATATTAAAAACTCCTTTGTCACCAACATCATCGGTAATTTGCAGCTCGCCATCGTTTACCAAACAGCTGGTATTTAAGTAAGTATTAATTTCCCTTACCTCAATTTTTATTGGGTACAAGAAATGCTGTTCCATTACATAGTCGTTGTTGCACTTGGTATTGGGCAAATCTTTGAACGTTACAGATAAGCCTTCGTGAAATACAAAAGGCGCTTTACGCGTAACAGCTACATTATTTACTATTTCCGGTTGGGTCAGGTCTAATTCAATGCGGCCCTGAGCGCCCATTTGTTTTAAAATATTTCTGTTGTTATGAGAAGTTTCTTCAATTTGCAGGGAATATTTCTGGGCGGGTAATTCAATTTGCTGGCTGCTGCCGTTAACCGTAATGGTTTGGTTATAACAATAAGTATCGGGCGTCGCCGGATCGGCTACCGAACGGATATTTACTTTAAAAGATGCCGTTACGGCATCGCCACAGCCCGAAAGTAAACTTATCAGTACTTTCTCTTTTTGCGTGTCCGTAAAATTTACGGTTACCAATTCCGTAGTAATCGTTACATTTTCGGATGCTTTGTTAAAAGTATGATGGTAAAAGTCGGGTTTCACATTGTAGGTGCCTTCATTCTCCACGTTAATCAGGTACTTACCTTCTATGTTCGTCCGGTTACCAATATCTTTTCCGTCCAGGAGCATGCTTACGCCTGCCACTGGACATCCGTTGGGGTCGGCTACCGTTCCGGCAATGGTATAAACCGTATTATCTTTAAAATTCACCCCATTTACCACATACAGGTTCTGATCCAAAGTTCTTTTGTGGGTAATCGGGTCGAACTCATGATCGCCTTTGGATGGCGTTAGGGTAAATTCTGCATTATTGAAATAGTAAATATTCTTAATCTCGTAGTACCCGGCGGCATCGGTTACAGCTTTAAACTCAATAGTAGTACCATTGTGATTGTAGGAGGAGATTGAAGTTCCGTTCACCACACCGGTAGCTACTACCGTTACGCCGGCCACGTTGGCCCCGAATTTAGATTGTACCGTGCCGCTTATTTTACCATTAGGCATTATATAGCCAGTATTGTCGTAAGAAGGAAAAGTTCGGCCGTCTTTAATCGGGGTAAGGCGGTAGGTATATGCATACCCCGGAATGGCGGTGTTATCGTTGTAAAAGGTGGCGTTTTTGTTTAAAATTTCTACCTCTTCAAAAGCCGATGAATTAGGTACGCTGCGCTCAATCCGGATATTGTCGGCAAAGGAAGAAATATTGACCCATTCCATACGTACCCGGTTGGTAAAGTCTCCGTCTGAAGCTGTAAGGTTCATGGATTTGGAGGCCCCTGTTACCACAACGCCCGCGGATTCGTGAACTCCCCACTTGGTTGAATAAGTACGTAAGGAGTAGCTATGAGTCGCGCCCGGGTTTACGGAAGCGTCTTTCCAGGACCGCTGATCCCCGTTGGCCGTATCAATCAGGATTCCATCCCGGTAGATCCGGTAAACTGAATTTGAATCCGGAATATCAGTACCCTTACTCCATTTTAGTTCTATGTAATCAAACCCCGCTTGATTGGATGCCGTTACGTTGGTTGGGTTTTTGATAGCAACCGTAGAGGCGGCTCCTTCCACACTATAACCCGGCGCATTATGTTCTTCTTCGTTCATAGCCCTGGGAAAACCGCTCCAAACCCAGGTTAAACAGCCGCCCGAAGGGTAGCCTTCCTGATACCTTATACTCCCATAACCATTTTGACCTGGCCCTACAGCTATTTTTTTTGAGTCGTTATTTTGCAGCTTGGTGTCGCCTCTGTCAACAAAATAAATATCTGGATTTGAATTATTTGGTTTATACCAAATCTCAAGAACTGGCTCCTTTTCACTACCGCAATTTACTACATCCAATCCTTCCCAGGTATAGGTAAGGTAGTAATCCGAGCCTTTACTATTTATAGTAGTGAGCAAATCAGGGTACACCCGCTGCGCATTAGCAAAAAAAGAACTTGTAAATAGCAGTATGGTCAGGGAATAGAAAAGAAATAATTTAAACTTCTTTTCTGCCGGAAAAAGCCTTAAATAATTAATCTTTTTCTGCTTATCGGGTAAATGTCGCATCATAATTTTAAATTTAAGTTGATTGAATTATTGAAAAATAAAGGGTGAACGGAATGGTAGAATATTTGCTGGAAAAGGGAAATTGATTATAAATACAAAAAGCTTCAGTAGAGTAATAACAGGAGCGTGCGTGCTATGCCGGAATATTTGTAAATAATTGTTTAACTAAGTTTTAGAGGTAAGCCCTAAACCTGGTTTTGGTATAAGCGTGGCGGCAATACTGCAGTACTTTATCTGGCTCTGAAATATGCGAATAGCTTTGTTCTCCGCCTTATTTCTGTAGCTTTTAGCAACTGCTTGCTTTTAAGAACAAGTTTAAACAAACCAGTATAATTAATATTAAGCAGTATTTATCCTGGTTTTATGCTGCTTTGGTAAAGATTAAAATTTGTAAACTTTATTAGGTAAAATTAGATTTTAGTTAGAGGGAGCGTTAGTAAAAATCAGACAATATTTACAACAAATTGGCCAAAAGCGGCCTTTTAAAGTAAATTCAGGGCTTTATTGTGGAGAAATATCTGAAAACAGAGGGTTTGACTATGATTGCTTAATTTGGGATAATACGTAGTGGGAAGGAGAAACAGCAAATTGCTCTTTAAAACATTTAGAAAAATAAGAAAGTCCCTCGAAGCCGGTTAAGTCAGCAACCTCCGAAACAGAATGACCTTCCTGTAAAAGTACAGCGGCTTTACGCAGCCGGTAAGTCCGGATAAGGTTATTGGCATTCATAACCGTAATGGCCGATAACTTGCGATGCAGGGTTCGGGTACTCACATTCATTTCTGAAGCCAGCTGCTCAACGGCAAACGTAGCATTACCAAGTTCGCGTTCTAATATTTGGTATATTTTCAGCAGAAAAGGGTCTTCTGTCGGCTTCTCCGGTAAGTTCTCCGGCATAATTTCCGGGGCTGACTGCCCATATTTTTGGTGCCAATACAAGCGTAAGGTATTCTGGTAATTCAGCCAGTTAGCTACCCGTAAGTGCAGTTCCTGCAGGTTAAAAGGTTTAGTTAAGTAATCGTTGGCACCGGAAGAAAGCCCTTGTACGCGATTATTTGTTGAGGTCTGCGCCGTTAATAATATTACGGCAATGTGGGTGGTAAGAGGCGTACTTTTTATTTTTTGGCACAGCGAGAAACCGTCCATCTGGGGCATCGTTACGTCGGTAATTATCAGGTCGGGCAGTTCCTGCTGGGTTAGTTGCCAGCCTTCAGCGCCATTAGTGGCCGTTATTACCCGGTATTTGCTGCCTAGTTCCTGCGAAATAAAAGTAAGTAGTTCATCGTGGTCTTCTACTACCAATATTAAAGGTGCATCTGTTGCAACTTGGGGTAGGGGTTCTGAAGCAATTTCTGCTGCCGGCAAAATAATATTGGGGGTACTTTCCTGCCAGGATGAAACCAAATTATCGGCTATTCGCACCGGTAAAGTTATGGTAAAGGTTGTTCCTTTTTCTGCCTGGCTCTCTACTTGCACGTGCCCGCCCAATAATTCGGTTAGTTCTTTTACCAGAAAAAGGCCCAGGCCCGAGCCAGCCAAAGTTTGGGTGCGGAAATCGTTTACCTGGTAAAACCGGTCGAATACAAAAGGTAATTGCGCTGCCGGAATACCAATGCCATTATCAGTTACCCGCAGGCAAAGTAAATCTTCTTTTTCGCCGACCGTGCTACAGGTTAGTTCTAACTGCACTGTTCCGGCTGCCGGAGTAAATTTAAGCGCATTAGAAAGCAGGTTATAAATAATTATATCGAGTTTTTCTGCGTCGAAAAAGTATTGGGTATTATTATTTTCGGGAGCGTACTGCAACTGAATATTTTTTTTCTGGGCTTGTAAGCGAAAGGTTTCTACTAATTGCCCAATAAATACAACTACATCGGCCTGTTTTTCATTTACGCCCAAACTGCCGGCTTCCAGTTTAGCCGAATCCAGCAATTGGTTTATCAGGCGCAGCAAGCGTTGCGCATTCTGGTGAATAATATTGTGCTGCTGCCTGATTATTGTTGGGGGCGGTAGCATTGGTTGCATCCGTAATTGTTCCAATGGATTAATAATTAGCGTTAACGGCGTGCGAAATTCATGGGTAATATTGGTAAAGAATTGGGTTTTTAGTTGGTTTAGCTCTTCCAGTTTTGCCTTTTGCAGGTGTTCCAAGGCCAACTTATTTTGCAGGCGAATGCGGTTCAGCCGAAACCAGAATAGCGTACCAATAATACCTAATATTAACAGGGCGTATACCACGTAAGCAACCGTAGAAAGATAAAATGCCTGCCCTACCAAAATTGGTATTTGCAATTCTTTTCCCCAATAGCCATTGCTGCTCTTCGCTTTCAGGCTTAAGGTATAATGGCCGGCCGGCAAACCGGCCAGTTGAATATAGTTTATGCTGCCAATATTTTGCCATTCGTTTGTAAGGCCGGCTAGCTTATAAGCAAACTGGTTATTAGCATTAGCGGGTTCAAAATCATTTTTAAGTGCAAAATATAGGGTGACAAATTTATCCTGGTAATGAAGGTTAATTTGTTTTAAGTTGCTGATGGCTAAAGTAGTTTCTTCTATTTTGTTTTGCTGGCCCTTGTGCTGCACTAGCTTTGTGAGCATAACCTGGGTTGCTTGCTTGGCAGGCAAAAATTTAGTTGGGTTAAAATAAATAATGCCATCCATCGAGCCAAAATACAAATTGCCATCTTTGCCAACTAAAGCCGAACCTTGGTTAAATTCATTTGTAAGCAGGCCGTCGGCGGTATGAAAATTCCGGAAAGATTTGCGTTTTATATCCAGGCGCGATAAACCATTGTAAGTGCTTATCCACAACTGATTTTCTGCACCCGGCAAAATGGCACATACTTTATCATCGGCTAAACCGTCCTGTACCGTATATTGTGCTTCAACCCGGCCATTCTCCGGATTAAATACATTTATGCCGCCGCCTTTGGTGCCCAACCACAAATTGCCGGCGGGGTCTTCGTAAATACAATTAATAAAATTATGCGTTAACCGGCCTTGCTTAGTACCGGGGCTAGTAGCCGCAAAATGTTTAATTAAGCCCTGCTCTTTTTGGATGCGGTATAACCCGTAATCGGTGCCTAACCAAATAGATTTATCGCGGCCCTGATGAATGGCCAATATTTGTAAAAGCGGAAAACTTTTCTTTTCGGGGCCCCAGTTAAAAAGTTGCGCCTGACCGGTTTGCGGGTTTAGCGTATACAAATTATTATAACCGCCCAGCCATAGTTGCCCTTGGGTATCTTTTAATACAGAATAATTATGGGTAGATACTATAGGCGCTTTGTTTTTAGCCGGAGCCTTGGGTTTATTTAAGTAAGGCGTAAATGTTTTGTTAGCCAAATTAAAATGCAGCAGGCCTAAAGATTCGGTAGCCATCCAAATGCTACTATCGTTACCCGGCACCAGCGCGCGGGCCAGCGGGTTAACCCAGGTATTATTTTGTTTTATTTTATACTCTTTAAATTTATTCAGAGCCGGGTTGTACTCAAAGAAGCCGCTATAACTGCCTATAAATAAATGGTTATTGGCTGATTGCAACATACCCCGCGTACTAAAATAAGGATAAGCGCCCATACCTTTGGGCAAAGAAATGGTTTTAAAAAAGCTTTCCTGGTTATTTAATTTATAAACACCAAAATACGAACCAAACCAGAGTTGATCGTTCTGGTCTTCGTAAATGCATTCTATCTGAAAATAACTGGCACCGCTTTGCATAAAGGGGGCGGTAAAATCTTCCAGCTGTTTAGTTATAGGGTCGAAACGGAAAAGCTCACTTTGGGTAACCAGCCACAGAAAATTTCTTTTATCCTGGTGAACGTAATGAATCGGATTTTTAATTAAACCCAGTTGTGCCACATCACCCAAGGAGATAAATTTATTTTTATCTGGGTTGTAAGTGTAAATAGTGTGGTCTTTCACGTACAATTGGCTGTTTTTATTTGCAAAGAGCGCTATTGGTTGCCTGTTGGCCGGCAACGAAAAATCGTTGCGTACCTGCCCTTGCAAATTCAGCATCCGGAAACCATGTTGTTCATCGGCTATCCACAAATGTTGCTTTTCGTCTTCGGCTATATTCTGCACAATTCGCTGCAAACCGGTAAAATCAGGCGCAAAAGAATTGGCAACCTGCAAAAAAGATTTTTCATCCCCCGACCGATACAAGTAACCATCATCGGCACTGCACCAGATAGCGCCATCGTGGGTTTGGGTAATGGCGTATATTACTTTTTTAGCTGCAGTTACTGCCACAGAAGTAGCCAGATAGGTACTAATAGATTTACGGTCGGGGCTTAAACGTTGCAGGCCATTGCCGGTACCAATCCAAAGGTTGGCCTGGCGGTCTTCGTAAAGGGCCAGCACTAAATCAGAAGCTAAACGAATATTGCCGGTATTGGTACTTATTTTTACGGTATTGTTGCCATCATAACGTAGTAAGCCGCTTTCGGTGCCAAACCACATAAAGCCAAATTTATCCTTTAAAATACACTTTACTTTGTACCCATCTAAGTTGGCTATTTTGAGGAAAGATTTTTTAGGAGATGTTGCTGCACCCTGGGCGGCATCAGTACGATTTATGAAGCAACTTAGACTTACCAGCACTAAGAGCCATTTTATATAAATCATATATTTTAAATTCAGCGCATCAACAGTTTATTTGTTGATCGAAAGATTATTAAAGATATTAGTATATTAAAAATTAACCAAGGAATATTATATTTTAATGTTGGTGGTAGCTTTGTTTTAAGCTGAATATATTTTAAATATCTAAAAAGGCGGCTCTGTTTATAGCAATGGAATAGCTTTAGGCAAGCGTATGTGCAAATGCGAAATATTGGTAAACCCAACCCAAAATAGGACAGTTAAAAGTTTAAATCTAAGTTATTGTTAGCAGGATGCCGCCAGGAAATAATGTTAAGGTTTATTTTTGAAAGTGGTAGTAAACAGGCAAGCTAAAAAATAAACCAAGTTCAAATATTACACTTTCTAATGCGCTGATCTATTACATAAGTGCAAGCTGCTGCTTACTAAATTATTAAATATTTAAGTTTTTTGAGGTAAATATGAATTAAGGTAAATTTTTTACTATTGTAGTAGGCTTGGTTTTTTAACCATTGATATTCAATAAATTAAAGTTTAAAGCCATATTATTTGCTAATTTTTTAAAAACTGGCGGAAGCATAAATAAATTTAACAAGAATATAGTAAACATTAAATGTTAAATAATTTGTCAGTATAATTATCTTAGTGTAATTTTATCGCTGGAATGACAAAGGCAGCATTGAAATATTTTCTGAGCCTGGGTATACTCTTATTGAGCGTATATGGTAACCTGTATGCGCATGGCAATAAGGTGTGTAATTGCCATTCTTTTAAAAGTACGCTGGTAAGCGCTGAGCAATCCAGATTTAGCGCCGGACAAAATACCCAGTTCCAGAGCATTAAAGCAACGCTATCGGTTACAGAAAGCGAAAACTGTAAAATAATTGCGGCGGAAATTGAGGAAGAAAAACACGAATGGATTTCTTTCAAAAAGTATTTAGCCCAAAGTAATTACTTTACTACGCTTTTTTACGTCCTCGCATTCGGCTACTTCAGCCTCTTCATTAAAAAATGTTTAGATTCGTTTAAGCACGCGCTTTATTTTTCCACTATTAAGTGGTTCCTGCTGTTTCGGGTTATCCGAATTTGATTTAATCTGCAAGTTGCCGGCAACTTAAAATTGCCCAACCTTTCTCCTCTTAGTTTTTACAACCCTGCTTCTGTTAGCATTTGCTAATAAGAATGCCTTCCTGTATGGTGTTTGTACCTCTTACAAGGGTAACACACACCGGTATTTATTATACATACTTCTTTAAAAACTACCTAATTACCCCTTATAACATCTTAAAACCTTAATTCACGTGAAAAGAATTTTCATGCTCATGGGCATGTGTGCCTTGTTTTGCTACACAAGTTGCCAATCTAAAAAAGAAGAAAAAGAGGAGAAAACCACTTTTCTGGTAACCAGTCCCTTAAAAAAAGACACTTTAATTACAAAGGAATACGTCAGTCAGATTCATGCCATCAGCCACATCGAAATCAGGGCTTTGGAGAAAGGCTACTTACAGAAAATTTTTGTAGACGAAGGCCAATCGGTGAGAAAAGGGCAACTCATGTTCCAGATTATGCCCACCATGTACCAGGCCGAACTGCAAAAAGCACAGGCCGAAGCCAGCTTTGCGAATATTGAATACCAGAATACGCAAAAGCTTGCCCAAAGCAACATTGTGGCGCCTAACGAACTGGCAATGGCAAAAGCTAAATTAAACAAAGCAAAAGCCGAAGTAACCTTAGCCCAGGTGCATTTAGGCTTTACCCAAATAAAAGCGCCTTTCGATGGCATCATGGACCATTTCCAGGTACGGTTAGGCAGCCTGGTAGACGAAGGCGATTTGCTTACTACTTTATCTGACAACAGCCAGATGTGGGTATATTTTAATGTGCCCGAAGCCGAATATTTAGACTATAAAACCAGCCTGAAAACCGAGAATCAGACCAAAGTAAAGCTGATGATGGCGAACCAGCAGGTGTTTGAATTTCCGGGTAAAGTAGAAACCATTGAAGCCGATTTTAACAACGAAACCGGAAATATTGCTTTCCGGGCTACTTTTCCTAACCCCAAAGGCTTATTGCGCCACGGCGAAACCGGCAATATTTTAATGGAAGTTCCCATGAAAAATGCCCTCCTGGTTCCGCAGAAAGCTACCTTCGAAGTGCTGGATAAAAAATACGTGTACGTGGTAGATAAAGACAATGTATTGCGGTCGCGGGAGATTTCCGTAGCCGCCGAATTGCCGCACATTTTTGTAGTTCAAAAAGGCCTGGCGCCAGACGATAAAATTCTGCTGGAAGGCTTGCGACTGGTACGGGAAAACGAAAAAATCCATACCAAATTCGTGGCACCGGCTAAGGTTATGTCTGAATTAGAATTATATGCCGAATAATCAAATATTTAAAAGCAGCAGACAACATGTTTAGTAAGTTTATACATCGGCCCGTATTCGCTATTGTAATATCGGTCATGATTATTTTTGTGGGCGGCTTGGCAATTAAAAAATTGCCTATTTCCCAGTTTCCGGATATTGCCCCCACTACCGTTAATATTTTTATTGCTTACCCAGGCTCCAGTGCCGATGTATTGGTGCAATCTACGCTCATAACTCTGGAACAGGCCATTAATGGGGTAGAAGGCATGCGGTATATTGCCTCGGATGCTACCAGCGCCGGTGAAGCTACGCTTCGGATTATTTTTGAACCAGGCACCGACCCCAACGATGCGGTTATCCGGGTAAAAACCCGCGTAGACCAGGTAATGCCGCTTTTGCCCGAATTGGTGCAGCGAGAAGGGGTGGTAATCACGCCTATTCAGCCTAGTATGCTGATGTACGTGAACCTCTATTCTAAGAGCGAGAATATGGACGAGAAATTCCTGTTCAACTACGCTACCGTAAAAATGATTCCGGAAATACAGCGGATTAAAGGCGTAGCCCGGGCGCAAATATTAGGTAGCCGGCGGTACGCGATGCGCGTTTGGCTAAACCCCGACCGCATGCGGGCCTATAAAATATCTGTGGAGGAAGTAATGGAAGCTTTGGGCGAGCAAAGTATTATTGGCCGCCCCGGCCGGTTAGGTCAAAGCTCCGGTATTGCCGCGCAGTCCCTGGAATATGTGCTTACTTATAAAGGCCGGTATAATAAACCCGAAGAGTACGAAAGCATTATTATCCGGGCCAATGCCGAAGGGGAAAGCGTACGCCTGAAAGATATTGGTAACGTTGAATTGGGCAGTGAATTTTTTGATATTTATTCGAACCTGGATGGCCACCCGTCGGCCGCGATTGTATTAAAGCAGAACTACGGCAGTAATGCCAGCGATGTAATTGCCGAAGTAAAAACCCAGTTGGAAGAAATGAAAGCTTCCTTTCCGCCGGGCATGGATTACAAAATCAGCTACGATGTTTCGCAGTTCCTAGATGCTTCTATCGAGCAAGTGCTGCATACCTTACGCGACGCGTTTATTCTGGTAGCCATTGTGGTTTTTATATTCCTCGGCGACTGGCGTTCTACCTTAATTCCTATTCTGGCAGTGCCGGTATCGTTAATCGGGGCGTTTTTTGTGATTCAATTCTTTGGCCTTTCCATTAACTTAATTACCTTATTCGCACTGGTACTGGCCATTGGTATTGTGGTAGATAATGCGATTGTGGTGGTGGAGGCGGTGCACGCCAAAATGGAAGAAACCAACCTTTCGCCTTATAAAGCTACCATAGAAGTATTGCGCGAGATTGGTGGGGCTATTATTGCCATTACCTTGGTAATGACCGCCGTATTCGTGCCTTTGGTATTTATGTCGGGCCCGGTGGGTATATTCTACCGGCAGTTTTCCATTACCATGGCCAGTTCCATTATTATTTCGGCGGTAATTGCCCTTACGCTTACCCCGGTGCTGTGCGCCATGTTATTAAAAAATAATCATGGCAAACCCAAAAAGAAAAAAATGCTCTCAAAAGGGCTCGACAGTTTTAACCGCGGCTTCGAAAAACTAACCGGCAAATACATAGGTTTGTTAAGAGCTATCGTGAGCCGAAGAGTCCTGACTTTTGGCATATTACTGGCCTTTGGCGTGGGCATATTCTTCGAAAATAAAATTCTGCCGGCCGGCTTTATTCCGAACGAAGACCAGGGTACCATTTATGCCATTATTCAAACGCCACCGGGCTCTACCTTGGAAACCACCAACCAGGTTTCGCAACGGCTACAAAAAGTCTGCGAAGAAGTTGAAGGAGTAGAATCGGTTTCTTCGCTGGCTGGTTACGAAATTATGACTGAAGGCCGGGGTTCCAACGCCGGTACCTGTTTAATCAACTTAAAAAGCTGGTCGGACCGCCACCACACCGTGAAGGAAATCATGGAAGAATTAGAAGAAAAGTCGAAAGGCCTGGGCGCCGTTATCGAATTCTTCGAGCCGCCCGCTATTCCGGGCTTTGGTTCTTCCGGCGGTTTCTCTATGCGTTTACTGGATAAAAACTCCAGTACCGATTACCATGAGTTCGATAAAATTAACAAGGAATTCATGGATAATTTGAGCAAGCGGCCGGAGCTTACGGGTTTGTTTACCTTCTTCGCGGCTAATTACCCGCAGTACGAATTACAGATAGACAATAACCTGGCCATGCAAAAAGGGGTGTCTATTGGCAAAGCCATGGAAAACCTGAATATTTTAATCGGCAGTACCTACGAACAAGGCTTTATTAAATTTAACCAGTTCTTCAAGGTTTACGTGCAGTCCGACCCTAAATTCAGAAGGCTGCCATCTGATGTTTTAAACCTTTTCGTGAAGAATGAAGCCGGCGAAATGGTGCCTTACTCGTCTTTCATGAAGCTAAAGAAAACGCAGGGCCCTAACGAAGTAACCCGTTTCAACTTGTACAATTCCGCTTCCATTCAAGGGCTGCCGGCGAAGGGCTATACCACTGCCGATGCCATCCAAGCGGTACAGGAAGTAGCTGCTAAAACGCTGCCCAAAGGCTACGATATTGCCTGGGAAGGCCTTTCTTACGACGAATCTATCCGGGGAAATGAATCGCTTTATGTGTTCCTGGTTGTATTGTTGTTTGTTTACCTGGTGTTGGCGGCGCAGTACGAAAGCTTTATTATTCCGTTGGCCGTAGTGTTCTCGCTGCCGGTGGGGGTATTTGGTTCGTTTTTGTTATTGAAGCTGATGGGACTGGAAAACAACATCTATGCCCAGGTAGGTCTTATCATGCTCGTGGGTTTATTGGGTAAAAATGCCGTGCTCATTGTAGAATTTGCCGTGCAGAAACGCCAGCAAGGCGCTACCATACTCGAAGCAGCCATAGAAGGTTCCAGGGTGCGTTTCCGGCCAATCTTAATGACTTCGTTTGCTTTTGTGGCCGGTTTAATACCCTTGATTGTGGCAACCGGGGCCGGCGCGATTGGTAACCGGACCATTGGGGCATCGGCGCTGGGGGGTATGTTATTCGGGACCATTTTTGGGGTAATTATTATCCCCGGCTTGTACTATATATTCGCCAAATTGGCCGACGGCCGCCACCTGATTAGAGATGAACACGAAACACCGCTGACCGAAGAATATGTTTATGCCACTGACAGTTTTTCCCAACCTGTAGAAATTGAAGATAATGTTCGTTAATAAAGTGAAAAATTGGGCGGGGATAATATTGGTTGCCTTAACCTACACCGCCTGTACCGTACCCGCCGTGGTACAAAAAACCGAGAATAAGCAAGTGCCTGCGCGTTACACCAACGCGCAGGATACCACCAATACCGCCCGCCTCCGGTGGAAGGAATATTTCACCGACCCGAACCTGGCGGCCCTGATAGATACGGCCCTGCAACACAACCAGGAGCTGAATATTACCCTGCAGGAAATCCAAATTGCCCGCAGCGAAGTAAGGGCCCGGAAAGGGGAATATTTGCCTTTTGTAGGCGCCAGAGCCGGGGCCGGCCTGGAAAAAGCACCCCGTTACACCCATATTGGTGCCAGCGAAGCAACCACCGATATTGAGCCAGGCAAAGAAATGCCCGAGCCGCTGCCGGATTTTGTGGGCGGTTTTTTTGCCCGCTGGGAAGTAGATATCTGGCACAAGTTGCGGACGGCCCGGAAAGCCGCCGTATCGCGGTATTTGGCATCGGTGGAAGGAAAAAACTTCATGACCACCAACCTGATTGCCGAAATTGCTAATTCTTATTACGAGTTGCTCTCCCTTGATAGCCAGTTGGATATTGTGAGGCAAAACATGGAGATTCAGAACAATGCTTTACGCATTGTAAAGCTGCAGAAAGAAGCCACCCGGGTAACGGAACTGGCGGTGCGCCGGTTCGAGGCCCAGGTACTGAATACCCAGAATCGGCAGTACGCCATACAGCAGCAGATTACCGAAACTGAGAACCGGATTAATTTTTTGTTGGGCCGGTACCCGCAGCCCATTACCCGGAACAGCCAAAGTTTTGATAACCTGGTGCCGCAGGTGGTGCAGACCGGTATACCGGCGCAGTTACTGGCTAACCGGCCCGATATCCGGCAGGCCGAACAGGAGCTAACCGCCGCTAAGCTGGACGTACAGGTAGCCCGGGCCAACTTTTATCCTTCGTTGGGGATATCGGCTGGTCTGGGCCTGCAGGCTTTTAACCCGGCCTACCTGGCTAATTTTCCGGAATCTTTACTGGCCACCCTAACTGCCGATGTAGCTGGCCCTTTGATAAACAAGAACGCGATAAAAGCTACTTATTACAGCGCCAATGCCCAGCAAATTCAGGCCGTTTATAACTACGAACGGACCATTCTGAATGCCTACCTGGAAGTGGCCAATCAGTTATCGAACATCAGTAACCTGGAGAAGAGCTATGATACCAAATCGCGGGAGGTACAGGCGCTCACCCAGTCGATTGATATTTCCAACCGCTTGTTTATGTCGGCCCGCGCCGATTACATGGAAGTGTTGCTAACCCAACGGGAAGCGCTGGAAAGTAGGTTCGACCTGGTTGAAACCAAAATGCAGCAATTAAATGCCACGGTGAATATTTACCGAGCCTTGGGTGGTGGCTGGCAGTAAGGTTAGGTTGATTTAGAATGAGAAAGCCATTTTGCCGGAGGATAAAATGGCTTTCTCATTCTAAATCAAACTTTATGTAATTTGTAGCAAGATTTAGCTATTAATAGCAAAGGGGTAATGTCAAAATGCTAAGTAAGGGCTCTTCAAATAAATTATTATGAATCTATCTAATAATCCGTAAACTAGGACGCTCTTCCATATTAAAATAAAAATCTCTTATTTCTGACTCATGTAAACAAAGTATTTCTGAAAGCTCAGCCATCGTATAATTTAAATCCCTTAAATGACTTTCTACAACTTCTGAAATAAGGGTTGGAATTTCTTTTGGAAAATACTGAGGCTCATTAACCTTATAGCCATACTTATTCATTTGTGTAATTAACAACCTATATTGACTATTAGTTATAGTGCCTAATTTTTCGGCCCTATACAAAATCATTTGCATAGATACTTTCCATTGCATTTTTAATTCAGCTAAGCGCTCAATAGAAAGCCTTCTAATGAAAGGTTTAATCTCGTTTTCAGGTAACAATAGTTCTCCTGCAAATTCCCAAGCTTCTTTTTCAACATCCCTATCAGGTGAAATAGCCTGCCCATGATGCAGCAAAAGATGCCCTATTTCATGCGCTAATGTAGCCTTTGTTCTATCAGCAGACATGGAACCATTTATGAATATTATTGGATTGCCAGTTCTAACAGGCATTGATAAACCATCAATCTGCGGGCTTAAATCTTTTAAATAGACAATAATAATCCCGTTATTTTCAGTGATTTCTGTTAGGTTATTAATTCTCCCTTTAGGCACTCTCCAAATATCTCTAATATATTTAGCACACTCGCTAGGAGTTCCATGTGTGTTTATATCCCAAAGCTGATAATTTCTTTCAGGTATATCTATAGATGTAAGTAGTTTTTCAAGGTTAAAACGAGAAATATTCATTAAAGCTTCCATTTTTTTAGACTCTACTTTGGTCGCTTTACTTTTCTTCCTATAGTAAAACATTGCCGGTGGTAAAGGTTCTTCCTTTTGATAAAAGAAAGAATTTGGATACTTTAATATTCTTGCTAGTTGTTCAATAAAATTTTCAGTAGCACTTAAAGTTCCATTCTCAACTTTGGACAAAGTGCCTTGTAAACAACCAAGCTGTTCTGCAAGCTGGGCTTGAGTTAAAAACCTCGCCTCTCTTGCAATTGTTATCATTTTCGGATTTATGGCAATAGGCGTTGTGAACATCTGATTTAAATTTAATTAGGCTTTAACCTTCTAATTGGTTTTCTCCATTTTTAGGTATTTTAATACCCTCCTTAACTTTGGTTCTTTTAACAGGAGCAATTACCGGTTCTGGGTTCATTGGGAAATCTATATTACCCAATCCTTCTGATGTATTATTCAATAAATCAAGAACCCATTCGGTGACACCATCAACACTCAGTAGAATATAAATACCTGTAACTTCGGTAGATGTAGTGTCTAAAGTAAAACCAAAGTACAGGTTAGTAAGTTTCTCTCGGTGGTTAAAACAATCCCCCTGTTTTTCAAAAATTAGCGACTGCCCCGTATCAGGTTTTGGTGGTCTCAGGGTCTTCTTGTCTAATTTATGGAGAGTTATTAGAGCGAAATCTTTAAGCTTTATATGAAAAAGTTGATTTGTAGTATTAACAATTAGACCATCTAGGTTATTACATTCTAATCGGACTTTTACCTGTGTGCTAATGTGGTCGTGCAACATATCTGCTATGCAACTTTTTCGGTAAATAGTGTTTCCTTGTGATCGGATTTTATTTACTTCTTTAACTGCTTCGTAAACTGATTCAGTAAGGTCTAGCTGAATTGACTTTAATTTTTCTAAGACTTCTTCTGGTTGTAGATAACTTCTCATATTTCCCATAGTTTCGGAACAAACATACAAGTTAATTGCAAAATATCAAAAAAATATTCCGCAAAAAATAAAAAAAATATTCCTATAATTTAATGCCTGAAAATCAGCTTTAGCTTTAAGAGTCCTCTATGGCGCGGAAGTTACTTCCGTGTCTTTCTAAACCTAAATAAATATTCTAATTAATAATTTCGCAGACTGTATGTTCTTAATGAAAAGTCACGGAAGTAACTTCCGCGCCATAGTAGCCATAGTTGTGGTCGCCTTCAAAGCTATTGATATTCATTCAAACTATTCTCCAATCAAACACAAACCAACAAAGGTGATTTCTTAATTTCTGGTAATCAAGGACTTATATTGGTTTGGTCTTACCTGATTATTAAGGAGAAATTCTGTTGGGAAACTTGGTTTTACTTTTCGTTTCTTACCGCTACGGCAATTTTGGAATCGGCGGTACCGTAATACAAAAACCATTTGTTTTTGAAATGCACCAATCCTTCTACAAAACAAACCTCATTTACCTCGCCAATTTTTTCGTAAGGTTTGTCGGGCTTAATAAAATGGGCGTTGGTTCTTTGGAGTAATTTGTAAGGTTTGGTTTTATCGAAAAGGGCTTGTCCGGCGCTGTATGTAAACTTTGGCAAAGCAGGGTCGTTGAAGTTGGCGGCATTGCTGCCGTTATAAATTAGTAAAATGCCTGCCTCTTGCAGCATGGCATAAGGGCCGGGTTCCACCAAACGGCTATCGAAATACCCCATGCGCGGGTGTAATACTGATATCATTTTTTTAGATTCTGCATTTTCGGCTACTTCCCAGTGAATAAGGTCATTAGAAGTAGCCATAAATAAATTGGTATCGCCGAAATACATCCAGTACTTGCCGTCTATGCGGGTGGCAACCATTTTGTCGCCGGTTAGTTTGGCTACAATGGCTCCCGATTTAGACCAGGTATCTTTGTATTTGCCTTCGCCTAAAACCAGGCCGTGCTTGGTCCAGGTTTTCAAATCTTTGGATGTAGCCAAACACAAGCGGGCAGTTTTGCCATCATAGGCGGTATAGGTTAAAATATAGATGCCATCTTCACTTTCTACAATGCGGGGATCTTCTATGCCGCCTTTCCATTCGTATTTTTTAAAATTGTCTTCGGCCGGAAATAAGATGGGTTCGGGTTGTTTGGTAAAATGCAAGCCATCTTCGCTAATGGCCAAACCTAACCGCGAAGTCATTTGGTTATCCTGGGCCCGGTAAATCAGGTATATTTTATTATCTTTTACAATGGCAGATGGGTTTAATACATTTCTTTCTTCCCACTTAACGGCCTGGTTGCTAATAGGAGAATAGAAAGATTGGGTGCGGGAAGGCTGCAGAATAGGATTAAGGCTATCTACTTTAACAAAATTTAGGAGGGCCCAACTGGTATCGGGTGTAGCGTTGGGTAATGGCTTATTTTTTTCCTGTTTACAAGTAATAAGCAAGAAAGCTAGGAGTATAAAGCAGATTTGTTTCATGTAAAAGCTATAAAAGTATCTGGTAAGTTATGCTATAAGAAACCCTGCACGCCAGCGTAATAGTTAAGCTTTGAGCAGAAGCGGCCATTTCTTAAATGTAAGATATTTACCAATATTTTTAATTTATTTAATGATTATAATAATGGTTCTTAAAGGCGAATATTTTTCATCTTTCCTGATAAAAGTAAGTTTATTATTAGTTGTGCCTGTTTTAGTTATGCGTAGAGTTAGCGTAGCGCTCTACGCATTACATGGATGGCCAATCTCTGATTGGCGTATTTGCTAATAATATAGGCTAGGAATGCCAGTTTGGCCAAATGGTGTTCCTGATTTTAACTTTATAAGGTTTGTTATGCCAGCAAATAAGTTAGTAGGATAATCGCTTTTTTCGGATTCCGCCAATCAGGAGATTGGCTTTTCATAAAATGCGTAGCGAGCTGCGCTAACGCTACACAATAACTGAGTTGTCGGGGTAATTTCTTTTTTAACTATCAAATATCATTATAGCCGATGTCAAAACTTGCAGGAGATTAATCTAAGAAAAACAACCACCCCTAACCCCTCCTAAACTTAGGCGGGGAACTAAGTTACCTTTTCCCAAATATTTAATTCTGATAAGTTGTGACAGAATCTCTAGGGAATAAAAATGCGATTAAAAACCAATTTGGCGCATCCTGAGCTTGTGGAAGGAGCTATAATAATATTGTAAATTAGTATTGGCTATTTAGACAAGTTCAATAGGACTACAATGTTGTAAGCGCCTAAACAGATAAATATTCGTGCAAATATTTTGGACTATTCCGGATAAGGAATTACTTGATGCCGGACAATAAATATTGCTTTACCTCTTAACGGGCTTTATTTTTTTTAATATTTTGCACTGTTAAAGCAGGTTAGGTCTAACTTATAATACTGGTTAATATTTGGTGGGTTAAAGGTTTCGAAATAAAACCCGCAATCGGATATTCATTTGCTCTTTCTTTATCTTGAGGCAGCATAGAACTGGTAAGCACAAATATCCGGGTCTGGCTTAAGTCTAGTTCGGGTGATTGGGTTGCTTCTTCCAGAAATTCAAAGCCATCCATAACGGGCATTTTTAAATCTATAAAAATGAGTTCCGGCAGTTTTTCGTTGGTAGCGGCAATGGCCTTTAGTTTTTCCAGGGCCTGCAGACCGTTATTAGCCGTAAATATTTGGTTGCCAACGCCGGCTTTTTGTAATATTCTTTTAATTACAAAACACCAGTTTTCTTCATCGTCTACGACTAACACGGTATTTACCGGTTGCACTTTTTCTGCTTTTGCCCCTACAGCACTTTGTTCTTCCACTTCTTAAATTTTTACAATCGTATATTTTTTAAAACCCGGGCAGGTTGTATAATTAACGGATGCTTTACATGTCGGCCCTAAAGTAAACCTTAAATTCGGAGCCAGTTCCGGGCTCGCTTTCTACTTCTATTTTGCCCCCCGCATTTTCTACCATCCGCTTTACCATAAATAAACCAATGCCGGTTCCGTCTACGTGGTCGTGAAAACGCTTAAACATGGTAAATAATTGACCTTGCTGCCGCGGTGTCATACCCAAGCCATTGTCTTTTACCCTTAATACCACATAAGGTTCTTCCAGGTGGGTATGAATCCGGACAATGCAATCCCGTTCGGGAGCCTGGTATTTAATGGCGTTGCTAACCAAATTATAAAGAATGCTCCTGAAGTTCTTACGGGAAAACTGAAGCTGATGCACCTGAAAATCAGTTTGCATGAAACAGGCTTTCTGCTTGCCCGGAGAATTTAAATCGGCCAGAATATCTTTGTATACTTCCTGCACATTAATAATTTCTACGGAGAGGTTTTCCTCTGAATCTTTGTGCAGCCGGGTAATCTCGGTTAAGTCTTCGATGGTGTGCTTCAGGCGGTTAACTGAACCAATTACCCGTTGTACAATTTCTTCGGTACCGTCGTTTAGGGCGTTGGCTTCGGCTAAATCTTCCTTTAACAGCAGCATCAGGGCTTCTATGTTGGTAACCGGCGACCGCAAATCATGCGAAGCCGTGTAAATAAAATTATCCAGGTCCAGGTTGGTTTTTTGCAGTTCGCTGTTTTTGTGTTCTAAAGCACTTTGTTGCCTTTCGGCCAGTTTGTCCTGCAACTCTTTCTGTTTGGTAATATTGCCGGTAATTTTAGTAAAACCAATGTGTTTACCCTTCTTATCAAAAATAGGAGTAAGTGTAACCGTAGCCCAAAAAAGAGAACCATCTTTCCGTTTGCGCCAGTCTTCTGCTTCATAAGAGCCATTTTGTAAGGCGGCTTCCAGTTCGTGCTGCGGGTGACCGGCTTGCTGGTATTCATCGGGGTGTAAAATGCCATAATACTGGCCTATTGCTTCTGCTTCCGTGTAGCCTTTAATACGCTCCGCGCCTTTGTTCCAAACCGTAATAATTCCTTTGGTATCGGTAGCAAAAATGGCGTAATCTTTTATTTGTTCTATAAAATAAGAATTAAGGCTTTCTTTCGAGTGTAACAGGTTCATAAATAAGTAGAGAATATCCAGTTACTTTCTTCTACTTATAATTGTACTGTAGGGTTAAAGCAGTTTTCGAAATGGTTGTTTTTAGCAACCAGCATTTACCTGCTCGCATTTAATAAATACGCATTAATCTTAATCCTGTAGCATTTGCAGCGTTGCAGCAGGAAATTATATTTAGCCAGCCCAAAAGGTAATATTGGTTTTTACCCATAGTGGCTGGTAAGGCCTTTTATACCATAGGTTTTTGCACGCTCAAAAAAAGAAGGAATATTTTTGGGAGGAGATTTATACGATTGGGTATTATTTGCGGGGTTAAAAATGCTAGTAGCTTGTTTTAGAAGTAAGAAAGGTAAACCGGCGCTTACGCTGCTTACTCCTAAAACAAGCCAATATTTGGGGTTAATCAAGCGTTTTATAATTGCGCAATATCAAATTTTTTCATTTGCATAAAAGCCTGCATTACGCGGGGCGCTTTTTCCGGGTTAGTCATTAATTGGCCCAGCACGGCCGGTACAATTTGCCACGATACGCCAAATTGGTCTTTCAGCCAGCCGCAACGGTCTTCCTGGCCGCCTTCAGAGAGTTTGCTCCAGTAATAATCTATTTCTGCCTGGGTGTTGCAATTAATTACCAGCGATATGCCCTCGCTAAAGCTAAAGGCGTGCGCTAAAGAGCTATCCATGGCCATAAATACCTGATTTCCTAATTTAAATTGCGCATGCTTTACCGTGCCCGTTACATCACCTTCGTTTTCGTCGTACTTTAAAATGCCTACTACCGATGAGTTATGGAATACCGATGTGTAAAATTGAATTGCCTGCTCGGCCTTGCCGGCCTGGTGGCGGGTAAACATAAGGCAGGGCGTAAATTTCTGGCCTACATCTTCTAATTTACCCAGCGATAATTGCCAACTTACGCCAAATTTATCTTGTAAAAAACCGTATTGCTCACTCCAGGGGTAATTATCTAAGGGCATCATTACCATGCCGCCGGACTGCAATTTTTCCCAGGCATTTTCCAGTTCCTGTTTATTATCGCAAACTACATAAAACGAAATCGAGGGGTTAGGTACATGGGTCGGTCCGCCGTTCAGGCCCATAAATTTCTGGCCGGCTAACGTAAAGTTCACGACCATTGGGGTATTAACAGTTATAATTGAATCCTTAAAAACAGAACAATATAATTCGGCGGCCTCCTGGGCGTTTCCGTTAAACCAAAGGCAAGGATATATTTCGTTGGACATAATTATTTAGTTACTGGTGTTTAGTTACTGATTTTGAAAGTTAATTGCCGGGCAGCTAAGGCTTGTTGTAGTTTGGGCAAGGTGCTTTTACCTATGCCGTGGAGTTGCAGAATTTCTTTTTGGCTGAAAGTTGATAATTGTTCTACGGTGCTGATGCCTTTATTGGCTAGAGCCCGCCTGGCAGGGGCAGCCAGTTCGGCTAGCAAACCCGTGGCGGGCTTCTGTTCTTTTTCACAGGAAGGGCAAACCGGGCAGTCGCTGGTTTTAACATACGAATGCCCGTTTGTGCAAGTCCTGGCCGTGGTTGTACTGGCAACCATTATTTCTTCTGGTCGCAGTTAAACATCCATTGTACACCAAATTTATCCTGGCAACTGCCGTAATAATCGCCCCAGAACATATCCTGCAGTTCTTGTTCTACCTGGCCGCCTTCCGAAAGCGCTTTAAACAAGTTATCGGTTTCTGCGCGGGTATCGGGTTGCAGCATAATATAAACATTGTTGCCCTTGGTTAACTTAAAACCCATCGATTCAGGCGCATCTGTTCCCATAATAACGTGGCCGCCCAGAATGGGCAAAGCTACGTTCATTACCAGGTTTTTATCGGCTTCGGGTAAAGGCGGCATGTCGTCGGAGGGCGGAATATCGCCGAAACGGTAAATACCCCCGATAAACTCGGTGCCAAAAACAGATTTATAAAAATTAAAAGCTTCTTCGGTCTGGTTCGTGAAATTTAAATACGTGCTTACTTGTGCCATAAGAATATTAGATAGATGGGATAAGACAAATATTGAAAACTAGGCTTCACAAATTTCTTTTAATTTTTGCAAAGCTTGGGGCCAGGTTTCGTCGAAGTAAGGTTTATGTTCCAGGTTAGTATCCACATCTACCTTAACCAAGGTAGTCCCGTTTTCTTCCTGAAAAGTGTAGTTCTCTAAAGCGCCCGCCCAGGCATCTACTTCCGGACCCGTAGTAATTTCTTGATTGTTCTGCATCATACCCAAGTGTTCGATGCTAACGAACTGGTTGGGAATATTTTCTTTTATCCGGCTCACCATTCCTCCCAGGTTGCCGTCTTGATCTTCGCCTAAGAACTGGATTTTCGCGCCTTTCTCCCAGGAACCTGTGTAGCGCGAACTTGGGCTAAATACGGCCGTCCAGGTAGTATAATGATTGGCATCCAACATGGTGCGGTATACTTTCTCGGCACTGGCCTGAATGCTGATTTGAAAATGCAAGGATTCTAACTTACCGGAGGTTTCTGTATAATTTTTAAAATTATCTAAAATAGCTTGCCAGCCGGTTTGCTGCATTTCCAGGGAATGGGTTTGTTCGGCGTCAAATGTTTCGGTTACTGTTGTGTCCGGCCCTTGGTCATTAAATATTACCTGCACTTTTCTGCCGTCTTCCATGGTGTATTCAATTAATTGGTGCTCTTGCACCGCAGTATAAGTACCGGTAAAATCGAACCCAAAGCTACCGTCTATTGCCTCCATGCGCGAAAGAAACTGGCCGCCTACCCTTAAATCGTTTTCGGCCCGGGTGGTATGCCAATCGTCGGAAGCCTGGTTCCATTTTGCAACATGCTGGGGTTCGGTCCAGCAACGCCAAACTTTTTCTACCGGCGCATTTACGGTAGTTTCTACTTTAATGGTGGTTAAATTGGTTGTTTCCATGGTAAATAGTTAAAAAGTTAAATCCTGATTGCGAGCTTGTTATTACAAATATAGAGGAATTGTTTTGGGCAGAAGAGGGGCAATAATGACAAAAAAAGGGCTTATTACGACATAATTAATTTGTTGTAAAATTTCTGTTTTAAGATCAGTAACTGCTATTCCGCAGAATTCTCTTGTAAAGGGTTTATTAGCCTAAGCAACTTATTCCGGTCATGCTGGTAATCCAAATTTGAATTGCCTGCACTCCCATATTTAAGGCTTTTGGGGAACAAGAGTTAATAAGACAATCTATAAAAATAAAATTAGGATGGAAAGCCTTTAAGTAATCTTATAACCACTATTATTTTAGGTATACTCTTGGGTTAATAAAAGTTATAAGCCAAAGGCTCATTGTCAGGACGAAGCAAAGCGGGTAATATTTATGTTGGAAAGCACACGCTAATTAATCTTTTGAAAGATTGCATCTTTCAAGGCTGAGGTGCTAACTGTATTTGAAAGTCTAAGTTTGCTCCCGGCCGCGGGGCCCCGTTTGGTCATTCGGGCTGTCTAAGCTTGTTTTCCTCGTACCTCGGAATGCTAAAGCACCACAACCTTAGAAGGCCCTCTCTGTCCAAACTGCTGTAGTCTGCTTCGTAGCTACTGCCTTTCTAAGCCTGAATAATTATTGTTAATAATTAATAAACAAGCCCGCTCAACAAAGCAAATCCGCAACAATATGGTTCGGCCGAACTCCTTCCCTAATTTAGGGAAGGTGCCCGGAGGGCGGAAGGGTTAATCAGAAGAAAAGCCGTACCGGAGAAAGCTAAAAAGGCCGATAAAGTACCCCAGAATACCAAAGAACCTTCATTTAAAATATTGCCTGAACAGCCTTCCTGTGGAATAATGATTATTGGATTTGGTATTATACGACTGAATTGTATTTCAGGAGGCAGAATAAACCGAACCTGAATTAGTGATTTGGAACAGGGTTTTACCTAATCACCAATTCAGGCCCGCGGCTCAGCTAAATATTGCTAACCCTTAATACGCACAATGGTTTACTTTAATTCTTTCTGAAAGAAATCAATAGTTCGTTTCCAGGCCAGTTCGGCGGCTGTTTTATCATAACGCGGGGTAGTATCGTTATGGAAACCGTGGTTGGCATTGGCATACATAAAAGCCTGGTATTCTTTTTTATTTTCTTTCAGCGCGGTTTCATAAGCCGGCCAACCCTCGTTTACCCGGGTATCCAGGGCGGCGTAGTGCAACTGGATCGGCGCTTTAATTTTAGGAACATCTTCTAGGGGTGGTTGGCCGCCGTAAAAAGGTACAGCCGCTGCTAAATTAGGAATGCGTACGGCCATCATGTTGGCAATCCAGCCGCCAAAGCAAAAGCCCACTACGCCCACTTTGCCGTTGCAGTCTTTATGCGTTTTCAGATAATCGTAGGCCGCTATAAAATCTTCCAGCATTTCGTTGCGGTCCCGTTTGCTTTGCATTTCCCGACCGGCATCATCGGTACCCGGATAACCCCCTAAAGGCGTTAAGGCATCCGGCGCAAGCGAAACAAATCCGGCCAGGGCGGCCCGCCGGGCTACATCTTCAATATGCGGATTTAAACCCCGGTTTTCGTGCACCACTATAATGCCGCCGAGTTTCTTTTTAGCATCTGCCGGTTTAGATAACAAGCCTTTAATGGTATTGCCACCTTTCGGCGATGCGTAATTCGTATATTCTGATTTTAGACGCGGATCGTCGGCTTTAATTTGGATAGCACCTTTATAATCCGGCATCAGGAAACTCATGAGGGAGGCAACGGTAAGGCCACCAACGGCATAAGCAGATAACTTGTGAATAAATTCCCGCCGGTCTACCCGGTTATGGGCGTAATCATCGTAAAGGTCAAATACTTCTTGTTTGAGATCTTCTTTCTTGATTTCGTTCATGTTAGTGCGTATATATTTATGCTTAATATAGAGATTTTTCCCTTGCAAATCTTTATTTCTTTTACACCAACATAAATATTAAAAAGCCCATCTGCCTTATATTATACCATTATTAAAGTGAAAATACGCCTTCGCTTCTTTATTAATATTTTCTAAAGAATACCCACCCATCTCGGTCATTCTGTAGAATTCGAAGAATTCCAAAAGAATCTTCTGCATAAGTTGGATAACAGGTAATAAACCTAGTCTGGAATTTACCTGTAACATCTTCTATGCAGAAGATTCCTCCGGAATGACGGGGATGGAGGAAAGAATTTATATTATCAACTATGGAAGGTATTTTATACTATTGGTATTATAAAATAAAAAGCACTCCCCAGCAGAGAGCGCCTTTCCGTCTAACAAACAAACAACTGTAATCTAAACAAATTTTGTAATAAGTTAAATTCAGAAAGTTAATTTATTGTAAATTTTACAATAACAAGTATGCATGCTGAGTAATATTCTCAGCTTAGTTTAAAAAACAGGAAGTAAAAAGCATGTTTTTATGCTGCTTTTAAGTAACCGGAAATATTAATTGGTAGCGCCGCCGCTCTGGCCGCCGCCGGAAACATCGTCGTTTTTAATGCCGCGTTTTTTGCGGGCAATATCGCTTTGTAATTTACCAAACCGGTAATTAAACGATAAACTCAGCCGGCGCATCACGTAAAACGATTCGGAATTCTGGTAAAAGCGGGTGTCCTGGAGTTCGTTAAAAAAGCGTCGGTTGCGCTGAAAAGGGCTGCTGATAGATAAATTAATACTGCCTTTATCTTTATCGAAAAACATGCGGGTAACCGAAAAACTATTATATGCGAAACCCGCCGAAGTGCCTTGCAGCAATATTTGCGGCGAATTATAACCAATATTACCGCTGGCCCGCCATTTTTTGCCAAACTTATAACTTAAATAACCAAACACATTGGCCGTAATACCATTGTTACTCACCGGCGTAAGCGTGCTGGTATTGGATGCGGTATCGGTTACGGTAATTACCCCGTTTAACTGCACAAAATTAGCGCTGGCATTCAGGTTCACGTTCAGGTTTTTGGTAAGGTTCATGTTGGTATTAAGCGAGAAGCCCAGCCGCTGGTTTTTACCAATATTGCCGTAAGTGGTGCGGGCCACCGAATCGGTACCCAGGGTGGTAAATTGCTGAATAGAGTTGTTGGTGAAATTATAGAACAAGCTGGTATTTACCGATGTTTTTTTCACGAAGGTACTATAGGAATAATCGAAAGAGTGGTTGGTAGCCGCCCGTAAATCAGGATTACCAAAGTAAATATTGCGGGGGTCTATGCGGTTTACGTACGGGTTCAGGTACCACAGGCCGGGCCGTTCGATGCGCTGGGTATAACCTAACCGCATATTTTTCATGCCTTTTAATTTCCGGGAAACGGCTATAGAAGGAATTAAATTAAAATAATCCTGTTCGGCAATGGTGCCCGAAGAAGCAAAGTTGGCGTTAATGCGGGTTTCTTCGAGCCGGGCACCAAATTTAAAGCCCCAATCGCCTTTTTTAAAGCCATAAGAGGTATAGCCGGCAAAAATATCCTGGTGGTAATCAAAATTATTGCTTTGGCTTGGGTCCAATACATATTCGCCGTTATCGGGGTTTAAGTTGGCGTAAAAATAATCGCTGCTGTTGAGGCGGGTAATGGTTTTTAAGCCAATTTCGAGGTTGTTTTTACCAATGGGCTGCACGTAATCGGCTTGAACGGTGTGTTCGGCCGAGGTGCCGTTGTTTTGCGTGGTGCTGTAAACCAGGGGCCGATCGGTGTATTCCAGCCGGAAATCGGTATCGCTGTCGTTGCCGCCGTTGTTAAATTTATAGGATAAAGTAAACAGTTGCTCTTTATTTTTCCGGAAGCTTTTCTGGTAATCCAAACCTAAATCGTAGCCATGCCATTCGAAAGCGCCTTTGCTAAACCGCGAATACGATAGTTCTGGTGTGCCGGCGTAAGTGGTGTTTAAAACCTGTTGCGATAAGTTGCTGCCATTGTTGCTCACGTTAAAACTAAAATTACCCGTAATTAAATTAAGCGAGTCCAGTTCGAAACTAAGGTTGCCGTCTAAATAATTAAAAGTGCCGTGGTTGTCGTTTACACCTCTTTGGTTTAAGCGTATTTTGCGCACATAATCATCGCGAAACAAGTTGTTTTCGGTGGCAGGCGATTCGTTGTAGTTATGGCCGTAATAACCGGAAAAGCCAAATTTGCCGGTTTTAGCGGTTAAGTAGCCGCCCACGTTATAGCCTACCGGGCTGCGGGCTCCGGCATTTATGGAACCATTGTAGCCGCTTGGGCTTTTCTTTACTGTAATAATATTTATAATACCGCCTACGCCTTCAGCTTCGTATTTAGCCGGTGGGTTGGTAATTACTTCAATATTTTTAATAGTATGGGCCGGCATACTTTTTAAAACTTCTTTGGGATCGCGCACAAACAACGACGAAGTTTTGCCGTTTACCAATACCCGGTAACTGCCGCTGCCTTTTAACTGAATATTGTCTTCGGCATCTACGGTAATAAGTGGCACTTTGCGCAGCATGTCCAAAGCCGTCATGGTTTTACTTTCAGGGTCGGCTTCTACATCGTAGGTAATTTTATCAATATCCTGCTTTATTAACAACTTTTGGGCAGTTACTTCTACTTCCTTCAGGCGACTAGTGGTGGCGCTTAAAGTAATCCGGCCCAGGTTTACCACGGGGTTATTTTCCGGAAAAGTTTTTACCGCAACAATACGGCTTTTATAACCCACATAATTAAGTACTATTTCGTAGGCTTGCACCGGTAATCCGGTAAATTCAAAAGAACCATTGTCTTGGGTATAAGTACTTTTCAGGGCTTCTGTTTTCCCGGCCGGGCGCACGCCAATGGTAACATAACCCAACGCAGTAGTTTTGGTAGAATCAATTACAACACCTTTTATAACCGCATTTCCGGCGGGTGCCTGGGCCGCAACATCAACTAAAGAAATAAAACAAATAATAAGGAGTAGCAATAATTTTTTCATAGAACCGGCATTTGCAGTTTTTAAAAGGTGCAATAAATATTTAAACAGATATAGGTAATAAATAAGGTAAGCTACTCGAAGCGTAAACTAATTTCCTGAATAGGAGCAGGTTCAAATTATGGCCTAAACCTAATTAATTACAAAATGAATTATTTAAAGAAAAAATGGGGTATTCTATTGGTAAGTAAACCACAAATTAAACTAAATATTGTCAGTAAAGCTTATTTTAAGCATATTAAATATTTATTAAATCTAGTCTGCTGTATTTACACAATTCTTCTATTTAGCAAGAGTAACAAAAACTGTTTTTTCCATAAGCTTAGGCAATATTTTTTTTTCGCCTGATTCTCTATTTCTTGCGCAGGTTGGTATTTAATTAGGAAAAGGTAAGTACGTCAGAAATCTAAGCGTTTGGCGGGTGCTATTGTACTTGCAATAGTTAAAGGAACAACTCCATATTTCCCGCTTTATAATGCGTAGGAGTACGCAATCTCAAATCCCATCTTTGGTAATTCAGGAATTTAGAAAAGAGTTGAAAAATTTCAATTAAAGTAGGTTAAATATAAGCTCTTATTAATCTATGGTTCATAAATGTAATAGAAATTACATTTTTTATAACTGATGTTTTTATTTATAAAACATAATTTTATATTTGAATAATATTTTTAGCTGATCCTACGCTTTTGAAGTAGGTTTTGGCACAAGCAAGTAGGTAACATCTATATTATTGAAAATTGATTTTTTTAAAGTAGCCGGTGGAATGTAGCGCACTGAAGGACGGTTATTGTTGCAGTTGCTCAAGAAATGGGATGAAGCAGCTATCCGTGAAATTTACCTGCGGTACGGGCAGCCATTATATGTATCTGCTTACGGTAATAAAACCTCGAAAATGGCATTCCAAGCCAACTTACAAATCAAGAACACCCAGATTGGCCTTCCCGGTAAAGGCTGTACACCTGAATAACTATTAACATAAACTAAAACAACTGCTAAACCAAACTAAGTTAAACCCATGAAAAAGTTTTTTCCACCACCAAAAATTAATCACCCTGTAATGCCCCTGGTATTCCTATTTTTTATTATGCTGCTGACGACGGTACAGGTTAGTGCCGCCAGCGGACAAGCACTGGTAAATCAGACGCTGGCAGTTAGAGATATTACAGGTAAGGTAACCGACGAAAAAGGGGAGGCTTTGCCGGGCGTAACGGTGTTGGTAAAAGGAACCACCATTGGTACCGCCACCAACGCCGAAGGTGTGTACAATATTAGTACGCCTGAAGGCGCTCAAACTTTAGTATTTTCTTTTATTGGCTTTATTACCAAAGAAGTATCCGTTGGCAATGCCACCAACCTGAACGTAACGTTGGCCACCGATGCTAAAGCTTTGGAAGAAGTAGTAGTGGTAGGCTACGGCGAAGTAAAAAAACGCGACCTGACCGGCTCGGTGGTTTCGGTGAAAGGCGAAGAAGTAACCAAAGTGCCCGTAACTACCGTTACCGAAGCCTTGCAGGGGAAAGTACCGGGTGCCGATATTACCCGCAGCAACGGTTACGCCGGTGCGGGTCCCAGCATTCGTATTCGCGGTAACCGCTCCATTGCCAATCCGGGGTCTTCTAATAATCCTTTATATATCGTAGATGGCGTGCAAGGGGTAAATCCTTCGGTTATTAACCCCAACGATATTGAGTCGATTGAAGTCTTGAAAGATGCTTCTTCTACGGCTATTTATGGTTCCCGAGGGGCTAACGGCGTAATTATTATTACCACCAAAAGAGGCACCAGCGATAAACCCCGGTTTAGCTTTAACTCTTACGCCGGTATGTCGGAAGTGGCCGGTTACGGCAAATACATGACCGGCCCCGAATACGTTGCTTTCCGGCGCGAGGCTTACCGGGCGGCGGGTAATTGGAGCAGCCCCGCCGACGATCCTAAAATATTTAATGCGCCATTGCTCGAAGCGATTGAAAAACAACAATATGTGAGCTGGCCCGAGCTGTTAATTAATAATGGTTTTCAGCAGGATTATCAATTGGGTATTTCGGGTGGCTCGGAAAAAACCAAAGTATATTTTTCGGGCAATTATTTCAACGAAAAGGGCATTCTGAAAAATGATGAATTTAAGCGCTATACCGGCCGGTTAAATATTGACCAAACCATTAACAAATGGCTGAATGTGGGGATGCAAACGCAGGTTTCTTACAGCGACAACGACCGCCGGCGCGACCCGTTTAACGTAGCCTCCAAGGTGGCACCTTTAGGTTCGCCGTACGATGCAGAAGGTAAATTAATATTTTTACCGGGTTTTGGCAGTCAGGTAAACCCATTGGCCGATGAACAACCCGGCGCCTGGAAAGAAAACCGGGAAATAATGACGGGTACCTTGGCTACTTACCTGGAAATTAAGCCAGCCAAAGGCTTAAATATTAGAACAACTTTTGCCGCCACCCTCACCGACACTGACCAGGGCCATTTTAACTCTAAGTTTACCATTGATGGTAAAGGGGCAACTTCCCGTTCTGAAATTACCAACGCCAAGAACAAATTTATTAGCTGGGAAAATATTCTTACCTATAACAAAGAAATTAAAGACCATGCGTTTACGCTTACCGGCGTTACCAGTTATTTATCTAGCGTTAATTTCTCAGATTATTCCGGCGGTAATAACCAGCTCCTCGAAAGCCAATATTATTATAGCTTAACCGGTGCCGCGCAGAATATGTACATGGGTAGTGCCTATTCTCAATCTAATCTGGTTTCGTTTACCGGCCGCTTAAACTACAGCTTAAAAGGCAAGTACCTGCTTACCCTTACCGGCCGCAGCGATGGTTCTTCTAAACTGGGCGAGGGCAATAAATGGGCCTTTTTCCCTTCGGCGGCTTTGGGCTGGCGCATCATCGATGAAGATTTTATGCAGGGCCAACAGGCGTTAAGCGAATTAAAGTTACGGGCCAGCTACGGCATTTCGGGTAACGATGTAATAAATCCGTATGTAACCCAAAACTCCCTTTCCCAGATCCAGTTTTCTTACAACGATGCCACCCCGGCCATTGCTTATGGTTTAAACCCCACCATTGGTAACCCCAACTTGGATTGGGAAACGACCGCTACCGTAGATGTTGGCTTGGATTTTGGCATTCTGAAAAACCGCATTACCGGTACCCTGGACTACTACGATGCTTACACCCGCGATTTAATATTCCCGTTGTCGCTGCCGCTTTCTACCGGGGTAGCTACCGTATCGCGGAATATTGGCAAAACCCGCAACCGGGGCGTTGAATTAGGCCTGACCACGAACAATATTACTACGCCAGATTTTACCTGGTCTACTAATTATACTTTCACGAAAAACAAAGAAGAAATTGTAGACTTACCCAATGGCAACGTAATTGATAACGACTATCGCCGGTCTTTGATTACAGGCCAGCCGGCCCAGATTTATTACGATTACAAAAAGCTAGGTATTTGGCAGCTTAACGAAGAAGCTGAAGCAAAGTCTTTCGGGGCGAAGCCCGGCGAAATAAAAGTAGCTGATTTGTCGGGACCAGACGGTATTCCGGACGGTAAAATTACGGCCGCTGATAAAACCATTATTGGTACCACCGTACCCAAATGGACCGGCGGTTTAAACAACAACTTCCGTTACAAAGGTTTTGACCTGAATGTATTTTTATACGCGCGGGTAGGCCAGTGGGCTTCTTCTGATTATTACGGCAAATACCGCCGCAACGGACAGGACAATAACCCCCGCGTAGATTACTGGACGCCGGAAAACCCGACCAACGCTTTCCCCGGCCCGCACGCTACCGATACCTATAATTATATTACCACTACCACTTTGTACGAATCGTCTTACATGAAACTCCGGAACGTAACCTTGGGCTATACTTTGCCCAAAGCGATTTCTAACCGGTTTAAAGTAGATAACCTCCGCATTTATGTATCTGGTAAAAACCTGTACGCTATCAGCGACTTTAAAGATTTTGACCCGGAAAGCGAAGGCATAACCGACCAGCCTCTGAACCGGCTGTATGTGGGTGGTATAAATATTACTTTTTAATTTAAAGACTTACCTCAAATGAAAAGATATATGTTAAAAGCAATGCCGCTGGTTTTTGCCGCCGCGGTATTCGCATCCTGCGAAAGCAAACTAGAAGAATATAACCCCAGCGGCATCACGGCCGAGAGTGTTTACAGTACGCCGGCCGGTTTAGAAGCCGCCGTAAATGCCGCTTATACCTACCAGCGCGAATTGTACGGGAAAATAGAAGGCCACGGTTTAATGGAAGTAGGTACCGACATCTGGACCATAGCCGCCAGTGCCCAGGAACCCCAACTGGCTACCTACCAAAACCTGATTTCGGACCAGACCTGGATAAGATCGAAAATGTGGCAGCAATGTTATGCGGCCATTAATTTATCTAATACCGTGCTCACCAATTACCTGCCTACCGTTGATTTACCGGCGGCCCGTAAGCAGGTTTTGGAAGGGGAACTACGGTTTTTAAGAGCCTGGTATTACTGGCATTTAGTAGAAACTTTTGGTCCTACGCATTTCACCCTGGAGCCGACCAAAGGTATTAAAACCACGGCCAACCGGACCCCGGTAGAAACCATATACGAGCAAATATTCCTGGAT
This sequence comes from Adhaeribacter rhizoryzae, assembly GCF_008629685.1. Classification (GTDB taxonomy): domain Bacteria; phylum Bacteroidota; class Bacteroidia; order Cytophagales; family Hymenobacteraceae; genus Adhaeribacter; species Adhaeribacter rhizoryzae. Next base: position 236,612 of record NZ_VWSF01000006.1, read on the forward strand.
TTAAAATTTGCCGTAGATAATTTGCCGGCTACCACCACCGATTACGGCCGGGTAACCAAACCTGCCGCCGAAGCTTTTTCGGCCCGTATTTATTTAACCCGCGGTAAAAACCAGGAAGCTTTAGACTACGCCACCAAAGTTATTAATAGCTACAACTTTAAGCTGGTACCCAATTACGCCGATTTGTGGAGCATGAGCAATTTGCGCAACTCCGAAATAATCTGGGCCATTAACCACTCCACCAACCTGGCTTACAATGGTGGCTCTAACAAAGCCAATACCATTTATGGCTTCGATTACAAAACCATGCCGGGCATGAAGCAGGATATTCCGAATGGCCGGCCCGATACGCGCTACATGCCCACCCGTTTTCTGTTAGATTTATTTAACGAAAAAGACGATGCTCGTTTTGCGGGTTCCTTTAAACAAACCTGGATATCGAACAATGCGGCCAATATTCCCAAATGGACGGCTGCCAATGCCCCTGACCCGAGTTTAGTAGACCAACCCAAATTTAAGGTAGGCGATACGGCTATTTATATCAGCAAAAATGTGATTAGCGCGGAACGCCGGAGCAAAACGCCTTATTCTATTTATGATATTAACGATATCTATAACACCAACGGCCAGCCCAAAGACCGGTTCCATTATATTTCGTTGAAGAAACACGACGATCCTACCCGCTTGGCTGCTAACGAAGACCAAAGTTCGCGCGATGTATTTTTGATTCGGTTAGCCGAGATGTACCTGATAGCCGCCGAAGCCCAACTAAACTTGGGTAAACCCGATTTGGCTACCCAGTTTATTAATACGCTACGTACCCGCGCTGCTTTGCCTGGCCGGCAAGATGCCATGCAGGTACAGCCCGGCGATATTACCCTGGATTTTATGCTGGATGAACGCGCCCGGGAATTTGCCGGCGAGCAAATGCGCTGGTTCGATTTAAAACGTACCGGAAAATTAGTTGAAAGGGTAAAGAAATATAACCCCGATGCGGCTGCCAATATTCAGGATTATCACACTTTAAGACCTATTCCTTTAACCGAACTCAATGCGGTAACCAACAAAGAGGAGTTTAAACAAAATCCGGGGTATAACTAAGGGGCTTAAACGGATATATTAAAACTGTTTTTCTAATTATTTTAAAATTTAATTAGCTGCTTTTAAGCTTGCTATAGATTGGATGAGCTATTGCCCTTGCTGCGGAGGCACCAGCAAGAAGCCTGGCAGCAGCTATACAATGGGCGGTGTTAACACCACCCATGGCGCCAATGGCTCTATAATGGTTCGGAAACGAAATTACTAAACGGATTATTTCTTAATAATCAGAAGCTTACTTCCTAAGATGATTTAGTTAAGACAAAAGAAATGCCTTGCTAAAACAATCTAAGGGAGTAAGCTTTTTAATTTTTAATCATCAGTAAATTATTTATATCTAAAAGTTTTATTTATATTTAAATTTTAAATTAGTATTTAAATTATTAGTAAGGCTATATCGCGGAACTTAATTAATTATTAATGTTAAATCATCAGAAGTTGCTCTCTCCAGATGCTTATGCTATAAGGCTCCTAAAAACATTTTTATTAGTGTTTGTCTTTGCCCTACCTGCATTTTCTCAAAAAAATATTACTTACAAAGCAGATTGGAAATCGCTGGAAAAGCACCAGGAAGTACCGGATTGGATTCGGGATGCCAAGTTTGGCATTTATGCGCATTGGGGGGTTTATGCCGTGCCGGCTTACAACAACGAACATTACATCCAGCACATGCACAACGAAGCCGACTATGGTAAACTGGGTACTTATAAACGCCACGTGGCGCTTTACGGGCCGCTTTCCGAGTTCGGCTACCACGATTTTATTCCGCAGTTTAAAGGCGAAAACTTTAATGCCGACGAATGGGCCGATTTGTTTGTGAAAGGTGGCGCCCGCTTTGCCGGACCAGTAGCCGAGCACCACGATGGTTTTGCTATGTGGGACAGCGATGTAACTCCCTTTAATGCCAAAGACATGGGACCTAAGCGGGATGTAGTAGGGGAACTGGAAAAGGCCATCCGGAAACGGGGTATGAAGTTTTTTACCTCTTTGCACCACGAACTGAATTACACCAACGTGAAGGTAAAACCGGGTTGGGAAGCCGCCGATCCGCAATACGCCAAATTATACGGCTCGCCTATGCCTGCCAAAGAATGGCAGCAAATGTGGTTAGATAAATGCCTGGAAGTCGTAAACAAATACCACCCCGATATTATTTACCACGATGCCTGGCTGGAGCAGGTAGACAATGATAAACTCCGGACGTACCTGGCGCATTATTTTAACGAAGCGCAAAAGCGGGACCAACCCGTTACCGTAACTTACAAAGGCAATGATATTCCGGAAGGGGTAGCCATGGAAGACCACGAAAATTCTAACCCGGCGGAAATAATGGCTAAACCTTTCCTGAGCGATTATTCCATCGGTACTGGTTTTTCCTTTTCCTGGGGTTATACCGAAGGCATGGAGATCCGGACGGATAAAGATATTATTCAAAAATTGATTGAAGTAGTCAGTAAAAACGGGCAGATGTTGTTAAACCTGTCGCCGAAAGCCGACGGTACTTTCCCGGAAGATCAGCAGCAAGTCGTTACCAAGATTGGCCGCTGGCTCTGGACCTTCGGCGAATCGATTTACGAAACCCGACCGTTTAGTGTGTCCGGCGAAACTACGGCGGGCGGGCAGCGGGTACATTATACCCGCAAAGGCAAAAACGTATACGCTATTTTCCTGGATTGGCCCGCCCCCATAAACGGCGATAAAGTTACGAAAGATACCCCCGTTACCTTAGCCCAACTCACCAACAGTAATTTAAAAGGTCAGGTAAAATCAGTTAAATTATTGGGGTTAAAAAGCCTGGAAGAATGCCCGTTTAACCTTTCGGCCCAAGGCTTAATTTTAACCATTCCGCAAAAAACCAGGGTGCCTTCCGAGAGTGCCCAGGTATTCCGCATCGAGCTCCATTAGTCAAAATACACTATGAAAAAATATTCTGGGTTTAGGTTTTTGGTTGGGTTAGCAGTAGTAGCTTTTACGTCTATTTCGGTAGAAAAGGCCATAGCTGCTGTGTCGCCTAACCAGGTTCAGCAAGTTAAGGCCACTTGGATGGCGGCTACTTTTCAGATTAAAACGCCCAACTATACCACTTTTAAAACCGCCGATATGGGCCACCTTTTTGCGGGCCAAAAAAACTGTATCGTGCGGGTAGCCCCGGAATTAAATAATTTAACCGGGGTTAAAATGCCAGCCGGTTTTTACGAAAAAGGTGAAAGTCAACCTTTAAAATTAAAGTTTAAGGAACCGGTAAAAGTGCTTTTGGGGTTCTTTCAGGATAAAGATAAAGTTTTTCGGCAGGCCAGCTCCGATAATCAACTCGTGCTGGACAGCGCCTTAACGGTAACTGGGTTGCCCCCGATAAAAGTTTATGCCGTAGCTTACCCGGCCGGTACCCAAACCATCAACCCGGCCGGAACTGGCCTTTTTACGGTGCTGGGCGTGATAAAAGCTAGTCAGCTATTAACCTCCCGGAATGCCGGCTTACCCGATGGGCGGGGTTGGGAGCCTTTTATTGTAGACGGATTTTACGACAATAAGCCTTTGTTCGATATTGTAGGCGGACCTGATAAACCCGTAGTGGAAGAAGGAATGCCCGGTACCGAAGGCATTCAGGGTGGTTTTGAAGGCGGCGCTATGGTAAAAATTAAAGGTACTTACCACATGTTCCCGACCGAGCGGGCCGGGGAAAAAGGTGTACCGGCTTACTTCGATCGGGTAAAAACCCGCATTGGCCACTGGACCAGCCCCGATGCTATTAATTGGACGCGCCAATCTACGATTTACCAGGCCAGCGGCACTTACGCCCTCACCGAAGACGATAACCCGATGAACGATCGCCGGGGTGCTATCTGGTCGTATATGCCTATTTTTAACGAAGAGGCCAACCGCTGGTATGGTTATTATTTAGCTTATACAGTTCACAAAGAAATTGAGCCCAACCACTCTTTCGGCCGCATCTGGCGGGCCGAATCTGAAAAACCAGGCATAGATGGCATAGGCGGACCTTACACCGACAAAGGTATTATTATGGAGCCCGGTCTCGACTCCCAGCCCTGGGAAGGCCGGCAAGGAGTTGCGTCTTTTTTCCCTTACAAAGTAGGTGAGGAGTGGCTGGGTTTTTACAGCGGCGCTTATCCGTTTAAATCCTGGGCCGATTACCCCAAGAAAACCGGTAAAGGCTGGTTCATTGGCTTAGCCAAAGCAAATAAAATGGAAGGCCCCTGGACGCGCCTGGATACTACTGTTAACCCCGTAACCTCCATGCACCCCTGGTTTATCGAAAACCCGATTGTAAGTAAATTGCCCAACGGCTTGTACATTGCCGTTTTCGATGGCGGACCGGATGGCTGGGGTCATCATTTGCCCAACATGATGGGCTACTCCTTATCTAATGATGGATATACTTGGTCCGAAGCCCGCTATTTGCCCATTGAAACTAAGGTTAAAAAATGGTGGGATATTATGCGCACGCCGCTGGGTTTAGTCCCCGAAGGCAACAACGTTTATACCATTGTTTACGCGGCCATAGATTTAAAACGTCGTTATCACCCGATGGGAATGGTACAGGTTAAACTTAACCCAGCCGTGTTAGATATTAAAAAACAGGAGCTGGAAAAAATGGACGGTTTAACTGGCGCGCAGAATCAAGCTAAAAAGTAGAAGCCGAATAAGAAATATTTGGTGTTTAAAAAAGTAAAAAATTTAAGTTTAAGCAATCCACGCTCTGTCATTCAGGAGGAACCTATTTAGCATATAACCAAATAGGTTCCTCCTGAATGACAGATGTGGGATCATAAATCTTACAAAGTATTTAAAAGATTTTGAAGTAAACGAGGTGAATAAATTTTGTTAGAAAGCCCTCTATTTAAATAAAAATAAACTTATTGTAATGCCACAACTACAGCCAATATTTTCAATCATCAGGATAATACTAGCTAACAAGGCTTTTTATAAGTGGTATTATATAATAATTGTTTGTGGTTTATCTCTGGTATCCTGTAGTAAACCACTTACCTCCCAAGCGGTAAAAAAACAAGCTGAACTACAAATATTTGATGTAACCAAATTTGGGGCGAAAGGCGATTCAATTACAATCAACACGAAATTTATTCAAGAGGCCTTAGACGAATGCTACAAAGTGGGTGGTGGTATTGTGCTGATTCCCCAAGGTGTTTTTTCCTCAGGGGCTTTGTTTCTGAAAAGTAATGTGCATTTAAAGTTAGCCCAAGGAGCCAAATTGCGGGCGGTATCGGGGTTGGAAAATTTTCCAGAACTGAAAAATACCCGTATTGCCGGCATTCACATGGACTGGCCCTCTGCCTTTATTAATGCTCTAAATGCTAAAAATATTAAAATTTATGGCGAAGGCACCATCGATGGCTCGGGCTATTATTGGTGGGAGCCTTATTGGCAAAAACGAAAAGTATTGGAGAAAACTGTACCCGGCGATTTAATAGACTGGCACGTGCCGCGACCCCGGCTTATTCTCTTTGATAACGTAACTGATTCCAAAATTACGGGTCTACGATTGCAAAATTCTGGCTTCTGGACGGTGCATGTATGCTATAGCCAGAATATTCAATTAACTAGTTTAAATATTTTTAACCCAGTGCTGGAAGATGGTAAAAAAGCCGCCAGTACCGATGGCATCGACGTGGATTCCAGCCGCGATATATTCATTCGGAACTGCACTATTTCGGTGGATGATGATTGTATTGCCATAAAATCGGGCCGCGGTTCGGATGGTTTACGGGTAAATATTCCGACGGAGAATGTGGTGATAGAAGACTGTACTTTTCTGGAAGGGCACGGCGGCGTTTCCGTTGGGACCGAAACGGCTGGCGGTATTAAGAATGTAATGGTGCGCAACTGCAAAGCCCGCGATAACAAAGCACCTATTAAGTTTAAACCCCGGCCGGGTAGGGGTGGCGTTATCGAAAATATTACCCACGAAAACTGGGAAATAGAAAAGGTAGGTACTGTTATAGATTACGCCTTGCGCGCAGTAGATGGCAGTGATTATATTGATGAATGGCAAAAACTAAAAGTGCCTTTTGCGCTGGCCACGCCCCGTTACCGCAATATTACCATCCGCAACGTAAAAGCCAGCCAATCGGGTAAGGCCATTAGTTTTCTGGGTTGGCCCTTAGCCCATGCCGAAAATATTATGCTGGAAAATATCGCCATTGAAGCTAAAACGGGTGCGCGTTTTCAGTACATCGATAACCTGGTGTTAAAAAATGTGGAGGTAAAATCGGCCAATCAGCCTTTTGAATTTTTAGAAGTGCAAAATAAAATTCATATTCCCGCCGCAATCAGGTAAAGTATAGATTTGGGGTTTTTTGTCCGCCCACTCATCAGATAATAAATAACATGAAAACATTAGTTTGTACCACACCCGGACAGTTCGAATATACCCAGGGCGAGAAACCCGTATTAACCAAAGGCAGTGCCATTATTAAAATTAAGCGCATTGGCATCTGCGGCACCGATTTACATGCTTTTGAGGGAACGCAGCCTTACTTTGAATATCCGCGCATCTTAGGCCATGAATTGGCCGGGGAACTGATAGAGATAGATGGAGCCGTAGGTTTTGAAATAGGAGAAGCGGTTACGTTTATTCCTTATTTTAACTGCGGTACCTGTATTGCCTGCCGCTCGGGTAAACCTAATTGCTGTACGGCTATAAAAGTGTGCGGGGTGCATACCCACGGCGGCATGGTCGAATATTTATCCGTACCGGCCTATGCTTTGGTACACGGTGAAGGTTTAAGTTTTGATGAATTAGCGTTGGTGGAACCGTTGGCCGTAGGAGCCCACGGGGTCAGAAGAGCCGGAGTACTGCCCGGTGAATTTGTGTTGGTGATTGGGGCTGGCCCCATTGGTTTGGGTACCATGGAATTTGCCCGCATTGCTGGTGGCCAGGTAATTGCCATGGATATTAACGCCGCCCGCCTGCAGTTTTGCCAGGACAAGCTGCAAATACCCTACACCCTTAACGCCTTGGACCCGGACGTAACCGAAAAGCTCGCTGAGATTACCAACGGCGATATGCCAACCGTAGTCATAGATGCGACTGGCAACCAAAAAGCCATTAATAATGCTTTTAAATATATGGCACACGGAGCCCGGTTTGTGCTGATTGGTTTACAAAAAGGAGAAATCAGTTTCAGCCAACCGGAATTTCATAAACGCGAAGCCACCTTAATGAGCAGCCGCAATGCCACGCGGCAGGATTTTGAACTGGTAGTTGCCTCAATGAAAAAAGGCTTAGTCAATCCGGCTACTTACATTACCCACCGGGTATTATTTAACGAGGTAAAAACCGAATTTGAATCCTGGCTCAATCCGGCAACCGGCGTAATAAAAGCTATGGTGGAAGTAGAGTGAGTTTTTTGAGAGCCACTCCTAAAATTCAGGTATACCCAATATTTATTTTATTTCTAAGAATAAGCAATTAGTTTCGGGCGAAACGGAGGTATAAAAACATGCAAACATCAGCCCTAAGGATTGGTCTTTTTGGCATTGGCTTAGAAGCATATTGGGAGCAATTTACCGGTTTAAAAGAACGGCTGGAAGGTTATTTAGCGGTGGTAAACAATAAACTGGCCGCCGTTCATCCGGATATAATAAACCTGGGCTTAATCGATACCCCCGAAAAGGCGTTTGCCGCCGGCCACGCTTTTAGGCGCGAAGATGTGGATTTGATTTTCCTGTATGTTTCTACCTATGCGTTGTCGTCTTCGGTGTTGCCGGTGGTGCAGCGGGCTAAGGTACCGGTAATAATTTTAAACTTAGCGCCGGAAGCCGCCATCGATTACGCCGCTTTTAATAAAATGAATGACCGCACCCAGATGACGGGCGAGTGGCTGGCGTTTTGTTCGGCGTGTCCGGTGCCCGAGATTGCCAATGTATTTAACCGGGCGGGTATAAAGTTTCACCAGATTACCGGTATGCTGCACCACGACGACGAATGCTGGACCGAAGTAACCGAATGGGTAGAAGCCGCCCGGGTAGCCAATATTATGTTTCATAACCGGTTAGGCTGCATGGGCCATTACTACAGCGGCATGCTCGATATTTATTCCGACCTTACCCAGCAGTATGCTCACTTTGGCGGGCACATCGAAATTATTGAGGTAGACGAACTGTCGATGCTGCGGCGGGAGGTAAGCGACGCAGCAATAAACGCGCGCGTAGCTCATTTTAAAGAAATATTTGAAGTACAGCCGGATGCCACAGAAGAAGAACTACAACGCGCTGCCCGCACATCGGTGGCCCTCGACCGGCTGGTACAAAAATACCAACTCGGCTCTATGGCTTACTATTACAAAGGCACCGGTAATTTTGATAATGAAGATACCATCAGTTCTATTATTCTGGGCAATTCTCTGCTCACGGCCAACGGCGTACCCGTAGCCGGCGAATACGAAATAAAAAATGCCCAGGCCATGAAAATAATGGACAGCTTTGGCGTGGGCGGTTCCTTCACGGAATATTACGCTATGGACTATAACGATGATGTGGTACTGATGGGCCACGACGGTCCGGGCCATATGGCCATTGCCGAAGGTAAAATAAAGGTGCGACCGCTGGCGGTTTACCACGGCAAAGTAGGCCGCGGCTTATCCGTTGAAATGTCGGTAAAAAATGGGCCGGTAACCTTGCTCTCGGTAGTGCAGAAAGCCGATGGCAAACTCATGTTACTTGTAGCTGAAGGCGAATCGGTGCCGGGGACTATCTTGGAAATTGGTAATACCAATAGCCGTTATAAATTCTCGATTGGAGCCCGCCAGTTTATGAATAACTGGAATATTCATGGACCAGCCCATCATTGCGCCGTTGGAATTGGCCACATCAGTTCTAAAATTCAGAAGCTGGGTGCCCTGCTGAATATGGAAGTAATTAAAGTTTGTTAGTAATATTTAAACGCGTATAGATGCTGGCGCAAGTTTAGCGAAGCGTAACTTAAGTCTACAGATAACAGGTAGTTTTCAACTTCCGGAAGTCAGTTCCGCGCAATATTATATACTTAGTAAGAGCCTGGTGTAAGTTAAGCTGTCTGGGCTGTAATAAATTATTACTTAAAACCTGAAAATTATGCTTAAAGTAGCCATTATAATTGGCAGTACCCGGCCCGGACGAAATGGTGAAGCCGTTGCCAAATGGGTATACGAAATTGCCGGTAAACGCACCGATGCGTCGTTTGAACTGGTGGATATTCTGGATTTTAACTTGCCCTTGCTGGATGAGCCTAATTCGCCGGCTTCGGGTAATTATACCAAACCCCATACCCGCGCCTGGTCCGAGAAAATTGCTTCTTTTGATGCGTATGTTTTCGTTACCCCGGAGTATAACCACGGCATAGCCGGCGGGTTAAAAAATGCCCTGGACTTTCTGTACAAAGAATGGAATAACAAAGCTGCCGGTTTTGTAAGTTATGGCGTGGCCAATGGCGTGCGTGCCGTAGAACATCTGCGGCTGGTATTGGCCGAGTTTCAGGTAGCAACCGTGCGTAACCAGGTAGGCCTCTCTTTATTCACCGATTTCGAAAATTTCCGGATTTTCAAGCCGGCTCCTTTCCACGAGAAAACAGTAAATGCCATGCTGGACCAAGTTGTGGCCTGGGGTGGTGCTTTACAAGCTTTGCGAAAAAAATAATTCATGCCTAAATTTTCTGCCCTTCTCTTTTGCCTGCTTTTAATCTATTTAATATTACCAAATGCGGGTAAGGCCCAGTTGCCGAACCTGAACCAGTATAATATTATTTGGGATAGTCAGAGTAAAAACAGCGGCGAATCAATGCCCTGCGGCGGCGGCGATATTGGTTTAAATGTTTGGGTAGAGAACGGCGAAATATTATTCTACCTGAGTAGGAGTGGTGCCTTCGATGAAAATAACCTCTTCCCGAAATTAGGCCGGGTCCGGTTAAACCTGCAGCCCAACCCATTCGCGGCCGGAGCCAAATTCCGGCAAGAGTTAAAATTAAAAGAAGGTTACGTAGAAATTACCGGCGGCGAAGGTAAACAAGCCACCGTAGTTAAAATTTGGGTAGATGTTTTCCGGCCGGTTGTAAACCTGGAAGTAAACAGCAGCCAACCCGTACAGGCCGTAGCCAATTACGAAAACTGGCGGACCCAGGACCGGGAATTGTTAGCCGGTGAAAAATTTGCTACGTCGCTCAAATGGTCGAAACTAAAAGCAATTAATTATAAAGACGAGGTACAACCGGCCGGGAACGAGATTTTGTTTTACCACCGCAACCGCGACTCCACGGTTTTTGATTTAACCGTAAACCAACAGCAGCTCAGAAAAGTTAAAAACCAGTTATTTAATCCGCTCCAAAACTTAACCTACGGGGGGCTAATGCGCGGGCAGCAAATGGTGTATGCCGGCATCGCTACGGGTAAATACAGTCAAGCCGATTTTATTGCTTATAAACTCAAAAGCAAAGCCCCGGCCCGCAACCACCAGGTACAAATATTTCTGCACGTAGACCAGGCCAAAACCCTCGCCGATTGGCAGAATGGTTTGCAGCAAATTATTAAGAAGGCCGAAGCCGGGGAAAAATCGGCTTTTAAAAATACCCGGAACTGGTGGCGGCAATATTGGGAGCGGAGTTATGTTTTTATAAATACAGATAAAAAAAATGCAACTGATGCTTCCTGGCAGGTAGGGCGTAATTACCAGCTTTTCCGGTACATGCTCGGCTGCAACGCTTACGGCAAATATCCCACTAAATTTAACGGCGGCCTGTTTACCTACGACCCGATTTTTGTAGATGCTAAATATCCTTTCGGCCCGGACCACCGGCAGTGGGGCGGCGGCACCTTTACCGCCCAGAACCAACGGCTGGTTTACTGGCCCATGCTCAAAAGCGGCGATTTTAATTTAATGCCGCCACAACTGGAATTTTACCGGCGCTTGTTGCCCAACGCTGAGTTAAGAACCAAAACTTACTGGAACCACGATGGCGCTTCTTATACTGAGCAAATCGAAAACTTTGGCCTGCCTAATTTTGCCGAGTACGGCCTGGACCGTCCCGCCGGTTTTGACCCCGGTTTAGAACACAACGCCTGGCTGGAATATCATTGGGATACGGCCCTGGAAATTTGCCTGATGGTTTTGGACCTGGAACGGTTTACCCAGCAAGATATTACCCAATATTTGCCTTTACTCGAAAGTTGCGTTACTTTTTTCGATCAGCATTACCAATATTTAGCCGGTAAACGGGGCGCGAAAAAGCTCGACCAAAACGGGCACCTGGTGTTTTACCCCGGCACCGCCGCCGAAACGTTTAAAATGACGAATAATTCAGCGCCTACCATTGCCGGTATGCAAACCGTTTTAACCCGCTTACTCGAACTACCTGCAACTTACGCCTCCGCCGATAAAAGAATCCAATGGCAAGCAATGCTGAAACGGATTCCGCCGCTAAGCTTCCGGGAAATGCAAGGCCACAAAACCATTGCGCCCGCTAAAACCTGGGAACGAATGCAGAATGTTGAAATTCCGCAGCTTTACCCGGTGTTTCCGTACGGTATGTACGGCATTGGCAAACCCGATTTGGAAGTGGCCATTAATACCTGGAAGTACGATACCGATGCGATAAAAAACCGGAACTACACCAGTTGGCACCAGGATAATATTTTCTGCGCCCGCCTGGGTTTAACCGACGAAGCCGCCGCCATTTCTATCCAAAAGCTACAAGATTCCGGCCGTCGCTTTCCGGCCTTCTGGGGCCCCGGCCACGACTACGTACCTGACCACAACTGGGGTGGCTCCGGCATGATAGGCGTACAGGAAATGCTCATGCAAACCGATAACCGCAAAATATATTTATTGCCCGCCTGGCCCAAAGACTGGAATGCCGAATTTAAACTCCACGCGCCTTACCAAACCGTAGTGTCGGGCAAGGTGGTAAATGGCAAATTGATTAATTTGGAAGTAAGCCCCAAGGAACGGCGGCAGGATATTATACTGCCGCAGGAATAAATTACAAAATAGTATGAATCTGCCTTTTATTATGAAGATGCATTACTGCTGCCTTATATGAATGTTTGATATTGTTTCAGAAGTGATATTTCGCAAATGTTTAAAAATGAGGTTTAAGCAATCCATCGTTGTCATTCAGGAGGAAACTATTTAGCAGGTAGCCAAATAGTTTCCTCCTGAATGACAGTGAGTAAGTTCCTTAGACTAATTTCCTTATATTAATAAACTGTTTACAGGAAAAATTTAGCGTAACATCAATTTTAACATAAATGCTTTTTGTTAAGCCATCTCACATTCTGTTGCTCATAGTGTAGGTTTAAACACCATTATGACATAAATGCACAAGTTGGTGTGCATGCAAAAAGTATAATATTGATGGAAAACAGAAGAGTAAGGAAAAATTAACGTTACATAATGTCAGATTTAAATTCTCAAAAAGTTACGGAACATATAAATTCAATAGATGCGGCGTATAGCGGAACTATTGAATTTCTCCGGCAAGTCTTTTTAAAGGCTGATTCAGCAATTGCAGAGCATATAAAATGGAACGCGCCGAGCTTTTATTATAGCGGTAGCATGAAAGAATTTGACGCCAAAGAATATAAGCGCGATTTGGCCGTAATAAATTTACACCGCGGAAAAATATTAATTGTTTTCCCGACTGGTAACAAGATTGACAAACAAATTGGCCTTCAAGGGAAAGATTATCCGGATGGTAGAAAAATAGTTGAAATCAAAGATTTAGAAGATGCAAAAAAGAAAGCCGATGTTATCACTGCCGGAATTAAAAACTGGTTGAGTCAAATCGAAAAATAATAACCGGGCTAATAGCAGTTTCCTTAAGCAAGCCTAAAATCTTATTCTTAATTACAATATAGGGCAATTTAATGCCCGGCGCTCATTGCTGCTTCGCCCACCACGCTACCGTAAGTCATAATCACAAAAGAGCACAGCAAAAGCAGCAGGGCAAATATTAAAGTTATGTAGGTGCCGCGCGAAACGTTTTTCCATTCTTTCATGATCACGCCCACCATGTAACTGAAAAATATTAGCATCGACATGTGAATGACCCAGGAAGCAAACTGGAAATTACCCATTTTTACGTGGCCCAAGCCATAGAAAAAAAACTGGAAGCACCACATAGAACCGGCCAGTCCGGCCCACATGAAATTGCGGGCTAAATCTTTAGTAGTGAGGCCGGTTTTATAGGTAAATTCCTGCAAGCTGTTGTCTTTAATACCCAATATTACAAACCAAACCAGGTTTACCAGGAAACAACCGGCCGTAGAAACAATGAGTTTGGCATTGCCTTCAAAATGACCGGCGCCGCGTTCGGCTGCTAAATCCGAAATGGGTTGCCCTACTTCCAGTGAAATATTAAAAACGGCCGATAAAACGCCGGCAATTAAAGTCAGGAGTAAACCTTTGCGCATGTTGAAGCCAGAGGAACCCGCTAAATTCTTTTCTTTTTTAAAGCCGGCCCAACCACAGAAAAATACCCCTAACAGCGAAAGCCCCATACCAATTAAAATATAGTCGCCACCGGGGCGGGTAAAATATTGGACCAGGCCGCCTTTTAAGAGCAAGGGCACCAACGTACCCAATAACGCCGATAAGCCAATGGAAATGGTAAAAGTTAACGAATAGCCAATATTACGGATGGCAAAGCCAAAGGACATACCGCCAAAGCCATAAAGCGCGCCTAGCAAGAAAGCCTGTAGCATTACATCCGGCGGGGAATCCTGTAAAACCGAGAAAAATTCGGGTACAGTAGCAATTCCCAAAATTAATGGAACCAGAATCCAGGCGAAAAAAGCTTGCACCAACCAAAACGGTACCCAGGACCAGTTTTTAGTTTGGTGATAAGGCAGATAGCAAGTAGAGGCAGAGATGCCGCCCAAGGCGTGCAAACCCGTCCCGATTAAAGGGTTGGGGGTAATCATGTGGTGTGTGTAGTGTAAATCTGGAAAATAAAAGTCGGTATTTAAACTGGTTTTGCCAGTTGTTATTGTGGCAGTTGGCTCAGAACCGGGGTTTTCTTCTTCGCTAGCAACAGGTGGTCGCAAGCCAGCACAATTTCGCCGCGCTGGTTAAATACTTCCACGTGTTCTACAACTTTCCCAAATTCCGGCTTTTTATCATCCGCTTTTTCCGAAATAGTAACTTTAGAGCGGATGGTATCGCCAATAAAAACGGGTTTAATAAATCGCAGCCGGTCGTAACCTTTCGAGAAAGCCTCGGGATTAATTTCCGAAGCGGTTTGACCAATAGCTACGCTGAAAATTAAGGTGCCGTGGGCAATCCGTTGTTTAAAAGGCTGGTCTTTGCACCATTCGGCATCCATGTGGTGCGGAAAAAAATCGCCGGTTTGGCCCGCATGAATCACAAAATCCGTTTCGGTAATGGTACGGCCTAAGGTTTCGCGCGTATAGCCCAAGGTGTAATCTTCGTAAAACTGTGATTTAAAATGCATAAAGCTTTTAAAGGTTATCGGGAAATGAATATGGGTAATAATTTAAATATTATTTCTACTTAGTAGTTACGCTTTGCTGTTCCGGTATATTGAACCGTCCCCCTTTGGAGGGGGTTGGGGGAGGACCAATGTTGCTGGAACTCCAAAAAGCAACTGTTTAGATCTATAAGTATCAAATCAATTATTATTTTTCTTCGCCCACGTAATCCTCCCCCAACCCCCTCCAAAGGGGGACGAAGTAGTAAGTTGGTTTTTGTTCAATAATTAACCGTTCAATAATCAACCTGAATTAGTATTTGGGTTAATCAATATTTATTTCTTTACTAACAGATAGCGGCTTACCTGATAGCTGATTTATCTGGCTTTGCCCTTCCTGTAAAAGTTGGTCTATTGCCGTATCTGAATTCATGACTTGTAAAACAACTTCATCCAGAATAGCAGCAATTTGGGCCCAATCGGAGCGACGGGGCAATTCCCGGGCGTGTTGGTGTAAGTTTTCGAGTTTGTGGTAATAAGGGATAAGGGCATTCACCTCCGGGTCGTGCCAGGTAGATAGCCGGCAACCAATACCGCCTTCCAGGGTTAATAATTTATCGTATGCTGGTTGTAAGGCAAATTTTAAAAAGTCGTAAATCACAGCCTGGTGCTTGTTACCAGACCCGATGGCGTACAGCCAGTAAACATTCAAAGAAACAGCTTGCCCCCCCGGACCCTGAGGTACCGGCGCAATTTGGACCTGACCTTTAACCTGTGAATCCTGAGCCACTTCGCAGTAAGAGGCAAAGCCAAACCAGTTTACCATTAAAGCCACTTCGCCGCGCGCGAAAGCCATGCCGGCTTGTACCGAATCATAATCGGCACAGCGGGGGTGTACAGCAGCAATATCGCGTAAGATTTGGCGGTAAAACTCCAGCCCTGCCCGAGCTGCCGGGGTGTTAATATTTACATGACCTGTGGCATCTAGTAAGGAGCCGCCGCGGGACCATAACTGGAGGCAAAAATCAAAAACGGTATTATGCCCGTCGGGGTAAGCCGCGAAAACAGCACCATACAGGTTTTGTTCTGGTCTTTGGAAAAACCGGGCTATTTGCCAGAATTCTTCCCAGGTAGTGGGTGGCTTTAGTTCAGTGCCGTAGCGTTGTTGGTAAGCAGCTTGTTCGGTTGGGTCAGCAAATAAATCTTTGCGGTAAATCAGGCATTCGGGGCCATCGTGGAAAGGCAAACCAACTACCGCCGAACCAAACTGCTGCATTCCCAGCAAAGAGTTAGTCCAGCCTTGCGGATAATCTTCCGGCGGATTCTTTTGCAGAAAAGGAGCTAAATCGAGCAAAGCGCCCGTTTTGTAAGCTTCGGTTATCCAATCAGTATTAATGTGGGCTAAGTCCCAGTCGCCGTTTTTTAAACCTTCCTTTACCAGAATGGCTTCGTGCAAATCGTGTAGCTGTAGCGGCACCATTTCCAGCTCGTAGCTACAGTTGGTTTGCTGGCGATAAGCGGCCCATATTTTAGCTAAAGCGGTTTCGAACGGACCAAATGCCCGTACGGCAAACCTGATTATTTTATTTTCCTCCGGCATAATTTAGCGCGGTACCGTTTGTTTTGCTAATATTTCTTCCAGGATAGATTCGGTGTGTTCTCCTAATTTGGGGGTGCCTACCGGCGATACCAGGCGTTCGCCATCGATGGAAATTGGGCAACGGGTAGTCTGAAAACGGTAGCCGTCTTCCATGTTTACCTCCTGAATCATATCCAATACTTTAAATCCTTCGTGGTTCATGAGCTGGTCCCAGGTGAGTACATCGGCGCACCAAATATCGGCCGGTTCCAAAATTTGCAGCCAATAATTTGTTGTTTCACTTTGTAAATGATCGGCCAAAATACCTTTTATCTCGTCGCGCCTGGTAAACCAGCTATCAATTTGCTGATAGTGCATTAAACCGGCGCAACCAAGCAACAAACCCAATTGGGGCACCGAAGCCATAGCCAGGGCAATATAGCCATCTTTGGTTTTATAAATGCCGTAAGGCGCGCCTAAATAAGCGTGGGCATTATTTTTATCGGAGCGAACAGTGGGTTGGCCGCCATCGCGGTAAAAAGTGGTAATGGTTTCGAACTGAAAATCAATAATAGATTCGAGCATACTTACCTGCACCAAACCGCCCTGGCCCGAAATACCTTTGCGCACCAAACAAGCCAATATTCCCTGGGCCAAATGAGCGCCCGTAATAATATCGACCACGGCAATTCCCATGGGT
Source organism: Adhaeribacter rhizoryzae (assembly GCF_008629685.1). GTDB lineage: Bacteria > Bacteroidota > Bacteroidia > Cytophagales > Hymenobacteraceae > Adhaeribacter > Adhaeribacter rhizoryzae. Next base: position 253,427 of record NZ_VWSF01000006.1, read on the forward strand.
ACCGGCCCTTTGGTGCCATTGCCGCTGAGCCAGGTTAATCCCGACAGGGCTTGCACGAGTAAATCCTGGCCCGGTTTGTTTTTCCAGGGGCCTTCCGAGCCATAACCCGATATTTCGCCGTAAACTACTTCCGGATTAATTTCCCGTACCGATTCGTAATCGAAGCCTAATCGCTCCATTACACCCGGCCGGAAATTATGCATTACCACATCGGCGTAGCGGATCAGTTCCCGAATATCTTTCCGATCGGCTTCTGCTTTTAAGTCGGCCACGAAGCTTTCTTTGTTGCGGTTAATGGCATGAAAAATAGAAGAAACGCCATTCATGATGGCTTCTGAAACATATAAGTGCCGGCAAATATCGCCGGTTTGTGGTTTTTCTACCTTAATTACCCGGGCCCCCAGGTCGGCCAGCCGCAAACTGGCCGAAGGGCCCGAAAGAAATTGGCTGAAATCAACTACCACTATATCTGCTAAAGGTTTTATCATACACTGCCCGGTTCTGACGGGAATTAGTCATTATTTTCGTTTAAGCAAGACCAATAATCCGGCTAATAATTACGCTAACTTTTGCTTAAACCAAAGTCAGGTTAAAATCAAAATCAATTATTTTATTGTGCTGGCCCAAGAGCGGGCCGGGTTTGGCCGAATACAATTTCTCACCGTCTATCCGGATGGGGCAGCGCGTGGTGCGCAACTTCTCTTTACCCGGTAGTTGCAACTCCTGGTCCATTTGCAGTACCTGGTAGCCGGCATGGTTCAAAAACTGTTCGTAATTGTATACTTCGGCGCACCAAATATCGGCTGGTTCCAGCATGGCTAACCATTCGGCGGTAGTTTTTTTCTCCAGAAAATCATTCAGAATAGCCATTAGCTCGTCGCGGTGGGTAAACCAGGTAGCGCTATCCGGAAAGGCCCGCAAAGCATCACAACCCAATATATTGCTTAAGCGCACCAGGTTTTCCATTGCCAAGGCTAAATAGCCGTCGCGGGTTTTGTACACGCCGTAAGGCGCACTTAAGTAAGCATTGGCGTTACCCTGGGCTGCCCGCTCCACTTTTTTCCGGCCGTCGTTCAGGTAAGTGGTTAGCAACTCAAATTGCAAATCCAATACCGATTCGAGCAAACTTACTTCTACCAAAGCACCTTGTTTGGTTTTGCCCCGGCGCACGAGGGCAGCCAATATGCCTTGGGCTAAGTGCGCGCCGCAAACAATATCGGCAACGGCAATTCCAAAAGGCGTAGGATCATCTTTTTTATCGCCGGATAAATACGTTAGCCCCGACAGGGATTGTACCAATAAATCCTGACCAGGTTTGGCGGCCCAAGGGCCTTTAGCGCCGTAACCCGTAACTACCCCGTAAACCAGCCGCGGATTTATTTTTTTAACTTCTTCGTAGCTTAAGCCTATTTTTTCCATAATGCCGGGCCGGAAATTATGCGTCAGCACATCGGCCTGGGCAATCAGCTTTTTAATTTTAGCCAGGTCGGCTGGGTCTTTCAGGTCGGCTTCGTACGATTCTTTGTTGCGGTTAATGGTATGAAAAACAATGCTGTCGTCGCCGGCAAACAAATTTTTTATAGCTATTTTCCGACCGCCTTCGCCAGTGCCGGGCCTTTCAATTTTTATTACCCGGGCTCCGAAATCGGCCAGCCGTAACCCCGCCGACGGCCCCGCCATATACTGGCAAAACTCCAGCACAATCAGATTTTCTAATGGCCTCACAAAATTCTTTTTTACTTGATTTATAATTCTGGCCTTACGGCTGGTTTGTAACTAATATTTAATCTTTAAAAATACGGGTTCCAGTATTTTTAAACCGCTTCTTATTTTTTAGATATTATTTTCTGGTTATTTCAGGAAAATAAAACCGGTTTTATTTTATGGCTTAATTTTCTGTTTAAATATTTATTTAATTATAAAATACTGATAATAAATATTTTAATAATAAAAAATGGCTTTTTACTGCCGGTGATTAATTCAAAATGGCTAAATAAATTATTCGAATATAAATTAAATATTCATAAATAAAAAATATTTGAATCTGTTCAGAAGAAAAAAGTGTGCTATTTTGGCAGTTGGAAACCAGGAGCAAAATATTATTTTTAAATTGTCGGATATCCGGTAAAGAGTAGGTAACCAATCAACCGCTTTTATAAGTATATTTTGGATCTTTTGGTATAATAGCAATAGAACTACGTGGAAGAAAAAGTAAGTAAATATCAGGCACCCGCCCTGGAAAAAGGATTAGATATTCTGGAATATTTGTCGCAAAAGGCAACGCCTTTGTCGCAAACCGAAATTGCCAATGGCATAAATAAAAATCCGAACGAAATTTACCGGATGCTGGTTTGCCTGGAAGAGCGAGGGTACCTGGTGCGGGAAGAACATTCGGCCAAATATATGCTTTCGCTGAAGCTGTATAATTTATCGCACCGCCACTCGCCGGTTGATGAAATACGACGCGCTTCGCAGCACCCCATGCACAACCTGGCCGCCCGGTTAAAGCAATCGTGCCATTTGGGTGTGCTTTACAACGATCAGTTAATGGTTATTTTTCAGGCGAAAAGCCCCAGTCCCATTGCCTTATCGATAGAAGAAGGTAGCCTTTTTCCGTTGCTGCTAACGGCTTCGGGGCGGGTATTATTGGCTTTTTTAGAGGAGTCGGAGCGAATGACTATTTTAAACCGGATTCCTTTGTACAAGAGTTACCCGGTGCGCAAACAAAAAGCCTTTTTACAGGAACTCGAAGATGTGCAGCAGAAAGGGCTTTATTTGGGTACCAGCGATTTATCGAGAGGAGTAACCGATATTGTAATGCCCATTGGCAACCTGGAAACGGGCGTTTTTGCCTCCCTGGCCGTATCAATCCTGACCACCGAATACGACGAAAAATTTACTTCCGAAGAAATAATTTCGGAAGTGCAGTCCTGTTCCCAAACCATTTTGAACCGCTTAGGCTTTTAGCATAGATAAACAGTCTAATTATTGGGCTGAAAGTTAATCCGCTTTAAGTAAATATTATCGGTACCCAGGTAGTATAATTCCCGGTTGGGCCTTACCGGGTTGTGCCGCGCCGCAGCAATAGATACATTTATTATAAATCAATTGCTTGCCCTCCTATGCATTTGCGCTATCTGTATTTTTTAAGTTGGCTGGGCCTGCTGGTGTTAACTTCTTTTAAGCCAGCACGGGCCCAGCACGAAGGCTTTATTTATGGCCGGGTGCAAACGCAAAGCGGCGAAGTGTATACCGGCCAGATAAGGTGGAGTGCCCAACAGGTTTTTTGGGGCGATATTTTGCTGGGCGTAAAAACCGAGGTGCCGGTATTGCAATATTTAAACGAAGAACAAATCAGTCAGCTTAGCCCCGCCGAACCGGATGCAGGCTTTGACTGGCAATTTATTAACTTGTGGAAATCGAAATACCCGGCGCGCGATTATGATTTAAAACTTCGGTTCGGCGATGTGGCAGCGCTGCAAATAACTGGTGCGCAAATGGCTACTTTACTATTAAAAAACAACCGCCGTATAAAAATAGCCGGGCACCCCGATGATAACCGCCATTTGGGCAAGGACATAACCGTTTACGATAACCAGATAGGCCGACTTACAGTTAATTGGGACAACCTGAAAAGCGTTAATTTTCTGCCAACGCCTGCTAAGTTGCCGCATGTTAAAGGAATTCCTTTGTACGGCACGGTGCAAACCCAAAACGGCCCGCTTACCGGTTTTATTAAATGGGACCAGGACGAATATGTATCATCGCACCAACTGGATGGACAATTAGACAGCAATCCGCAAAATTTTCGCTACCCCTTCAGCCAAATTCATTCTATTCAGGTTAGAGATAGGGGAGTCATTGTTAAATTTTATTCCGATGACAAAATATTCCTGAAAAATAACCGCGATGTTAATGCCAGTAACCGCGGCATTGTGGTGCAGCACCCAACCTGGGGTCAGGCCATTGTTAGTTGGGAAGCCTTCCGGTCGGTTACGTTCGAAGACAAAGTGCCGGCCAACCTGGGTTACGAAAGCTACGGCAAACCCCAAAAACTACGCGGCACCATCCGGACGACCGATAACCAAAATTTAAAAGGCGAACTGGTTTTTGATTTGGATGAGGAGTGGAGCGCGGAATTATTAGACGGCCGGTTTGGTAATTCTATTCGGTATACCATACCTTTCGGGCAAATCATTAGCTTGAAACCTGTACCCAACGGGCGCTCCGAAATAATAATGGCGGATGAAAAAAAGTTAACTTTAGAAAACGAAAACGATGTGTCGGGCCGAAACTGGGGCCTAATGTTGCTGCTGCCCAATAAGCAACACCGGTATATTCCGTGGGCTAAAGTAAGCCAAATCTCTTTCTTTTAAACATGCCCATGGCGCTTAAAGACTTGTTCGCTCCCGATAATGCCAAAAACCAAAAGTGGCTGCGAATATTTTTTGTGCTGGGTTTGGGAATATTATTGGCCGGATTGTACTTGCTACAGCAGGCTAATTCCGAATTAATTTATTTGGTGGCGCTGCTCTGGATTTTTACCGTTATAATTTTGCTGTGGTTCGGCAACCGATTTATTTACCGAATATTAAATTACAAGTTTCCTTGGGCGGAACATACCACGGCGCGCTTTTTTCTGCAGCTTTTCCTGAGTACCCTTTACTCGCTTTTGTGCATTAACCTCACTTATTATTTTTTCCGGGCTCAAACCACCCAACGCCCACCAGATTTAGAGCAGTTTCTGGTGCTAAATGTTTACGGGTTATTATTTATTATTCCGGTGCTGTCTATCAACTTCGGCATATTTTTTATGGTGCAGTGGAAAAAAGCGCACGAGCAATCCGAGAAGTTTAAACAGGAAAACCTGCGCACCCAACTGGAATCGCTGCGCATGCACCTGGACCCGCACTTTTTATTTAATAACCTCAATGTGTTATCAGCGCTTATTCAGAAGAATCCGCAGGATGCCCAACTTTTTCTGGACCGTTTTGCCGATGTGTACCGCTACGTGCTGCAATACAAAAAAGAAGAATTGGTACCGCTGGCCACCGAGTTAGCATTTATCCGGGCCTATTATTTTTTATTGCACCAACGGTTCGGCGACCAACTGCAACTAACTATTAATATTGCCGAAGCCTTGTTGGAAACCGTTTGTTTGCCGCCTTTAGCGCTGCAAATGCTGCTGGAAAACGCTATTAAGCATAATATTATTTCGGCCCAAATACCTTTAATCATAAATATTGCTTATGAAGCCGATGGCTGGTTAACCGTGCAAAATACCCGGCAGCCTAAAAAACAGGAAAGTGCTCCCCTAACCGGAACAGGCCTCGAAAATATTCGCCAGCGTTACGGCTATTTATCGGACCGCGAAGTACAAGTAATGCAAACCCCTACCAGATTTACCGTAAAACTGCCGCTGCTCGAAATAGCCGATTAAGCAAATGGTAAATTCTAAGCTAAACTTTTAACTTGCCCACCGGAAGATAAATGCTGAACCCAAACATGAAGGTGCTGATAATTGAAGATGAGGCCCTGGCCGCCGAACGATTAGGTAAACTTTTATACGAGTACAACCCAAGTACTCAGGTGCTGGCCGTTTTAACCTCGGTAGAAGGCGCGGTAAAATGGTTGCAGGAACACGATTTACCCGATTTATTATTGCTGGATATTCACTTATCAGACGGGCTTTGCTTCGATATTTTTAAACAGGTGCGGGTAAAATGCCCGGTAATATTTACCACCGCTTACGACCAATATGCCCTGGAAGCTTTTCAGGTGCACAGCATCGATTATTTGTTAAAGCCGGTACAGTTTAGCAAGCTGGTACAAAGCCTCGATAAAATGCAGGAATTGCGCCGTACGCTGGGACCCGCTCAAACCGAAATTCCCATCAACGAGGTGGTACAGATAATTCAGCGCAAGGAGGGAAGCTATAAATCGCGGTTTATGGTAAAAATGGGCGCCAAAATTAAAGCCATCAAAACCGTCGATATTGCTTATTTCTTTTCTTCGAATAAGTTAACCTTACTCGTAACCCGCGATAACCAGAAGTTTCCCGTTGATTATGCCCTCGACGATTTAATTCAATTACTCGACCCCAGCCAGTTTTTTCACATTAACCGGAAGCTAATCATCTCCTTCGATGCCGCCAAAGAAATTCACCCGTACTTTAAAGGTCGCCTGAAGCTGGTACTGCACCCGCCCCTGGACGAAGACATTGTTATTAGCAGTGAAAAAACGCCGGCTTTTAAGAGTTGGCTGGATCAGTAGGTGAAATTATTATTCCTTTAAAACCCTTTGGGAATATTGCGGTGTTTGGACGCTTGAATTTTTAACCTTATATTTTATTAAATACTACCCAACAACAATTATAAGGTTCCACCGCAATTCAACAAATAGCCTCTCTTTCCCAATTATTTATTCTACAAAAATTGTAAAATTCTTAACTTCTATTTGGCCGGATTGCTTAATTTAGAGATAAAATCGTTAGGTGTGCTAGCCGGAATGCCGTCCCATTGTTTCAGCACGTTGCCATTTGCATCTAATAACAAGGTGAGCGGGAAAGCGCCTATTTGGTTGTATTTCTTTTTCAGAGCATCATTTAAAGCTTGTTGCTCTTTAGCCAACTGATTTTTTTTGAGGCGTGGGAAATCGGCTTTTACCAGCACCAGTTTGTCGGCAGCATAATTCTTAAATTCTTCGGTTTCGAATATTCCTCTTTCCAGCTTAATACAGGGCACGCACCAATCTGATCCGGAAAAATTCAGCAATATCAACTTTTGTTTGGCTTTGGCTTCGGTTTTTGCCTGTTCTAAATTAGTGAGCCAAACAGGCGATACCAGCGATAAAAAAGAGGTTAATAGAATAAATATAAATTTCATGTTTTAAGAACGGTCAACTTTTACTGGCAATATTTATAAAGTAATTTTTTAGGAAAATGAATTGCGTATTATAAATTAATGAGCGAGGACTTAGTAGCAATTAGTATTTTTTAAATGCCCTGCGCAGCCTTGTATTTAATAATCCGGTTGTTTACTTCCTGGTCTTTTACGTCTATGTTTTGGAAAAAATCAAAGGCTTTCCTGGAGATAAAAGCATTTTCATTTTGCAGTAGTTCCGAAATATTAAGTAAGGTTGCTTTATCTAAGGTTTTATGCTGTTTAAAAACATCTAACACCCGGCTTAATATTTCGCCGTTTAGTTGATTTAAATTTTTGGCCAATTTTGTTTTTACCTCGTTGTCTAGTTCCGGCGCTTGTTTTAATTTATCAATAATAAGTTTTTTCAAGCTGTAATCAGTAGCATTAAATTTATCGAGGAGAAAGAGTTGCAAGGTTTTAGAGCTTAAATCCTTTTTGTTGATGGCGTTTACGGCTCTTTCGGCAAGGCTGAAATTTTTGTCATCCATTAATGCTACTACCCGTTTTTGCAACTCCGCCGTTAGTTCTACATAGCCGCTTATGTGGTTTAAGGCCCACATTTTGTCTTTTTCATCGGGGCTGGCTAATATTTCTTTCATTAGGGTGGGCGTAAGCGCTTTTAAAGTCGCATTCTGGACTTCGGTTTGCGTACGGCCGTAAATAAAATGCCACAACTTATAGGTGGTATAAGCTGCCCCCTGCACAATGTGTTCGGCAACCAAGGGCGGCGTAGGCGAGGTAGTGGCATCTACGCCGGGGCTGTTTTTAGGCGGTTGTAACGTTAGTTGCTCGTAGGTAAAAGTGCCCATCGGCGAATTAGGATCGGCTAGAATTTGGTCTAACTTTTTATACTCACCCGGCTGGAAAGGATCGTGGTCGGTTTTGCTCAAATATTCACCTTCGGGCATTTCAAAACCAAGGTACCGGCCGGTAATATTCCAGTACAACACAATATCCAACAGCCGGCATTTATCATCAAAACAAACGCTGGCCTGGATTTTCCGGAAATATGAAACCGGGTAATTTTCTTTTGACTTAACTTGAAATAAAGTATCGTTAAAAGTAGAATCCTGAAAATCTACGATAATAGGTACTATCTTATGCGGTTTAAAAGACACAGTTTGGGTTTGAAAATACCTGATTTTGTCTTTGTTTTGGAACCCACATAGCAACAGGAACCACACCAGTAAAATAGGGAAGGCCCGCTTGCTGCTGATTTTTTTATTCATTTTGTATAGTACGTTCTTGCTATTATTTTAAACCCAAAAGTTAAAATTAAGCAGGTACAATGCCGCCGTGTTCCTGAATTAATTTGCGGATATCGCGCATAGGTACTTCGTGGGGTGTTTTTTTACTATTATTTGCCAAAACGGCTACGGCACCGGCGGCTTGCCCCATGCCCATACACGAAGCTTGCACCCGTAAAGCAGAATTAGCCAGGCGGTCGCTGCTGATGCTGCGGCCGGCAACCATAAAGTTGCGGCTGTTCCGGGGTATTAAGGCGCGTAAGGGAATAGTAGGAACCGTGCCATTTTTTAACTGATTGGGCACAACGCCGTGTTCGTCGTGTAAATCAATGGGGTAATAAGAGTACGAAACGGCATCGTCGTATTTTTTGCCGGTTACAAAATCTTCCTGTGTTATTTTGTATAAGCCATCTATTCTAAAAGTTTCGCGAACGGCCGTTTCCTGCTGCATGTCAATTAATTTCATTTTTTCACAACCGGGCAGGGTTCTTAAAAAACGCAGGTGCTTTATTAAAGAAGCGCGGCCCTGAATATTGGCCAGGGTATGGGTATCGGAGGTGGTTGAGTCGGCGCCGGCAACATGCTGGTTGTTATCGCCTTGGCCTTTGAGTAAGGCAATAATATTCCCTTTAAAATCCGGCTTACTTAACTCTCCTTTTTTGATGGCCTGTAAATAAGCTTCTTGTATCTGCTTCTTATCGAGCGCGTCAAAATCGTAACCGCCTAATTGGAAATTAAGCGTACCGGGTTGGGTTTCGGCTTCGCGTAGTAAAGGGAATCCGGCAATGGAAGCGGCGTAGGCATTGCCCGTGCAATCAATTAACTGGTTACAGGTTATTTCGGTGCTGGTGCCTTTGCCTACGGTTTGTACCACCCAGGTATTATTTTTAAACACGCAACTGGTAGGCGTTTCGTAATACCGAATCTTAACGCCGGCGTTCAGACATTTTTCTTCAGCCAGAATGGTATAGATGGCTTTGTTCACCCGAACCTGGTGCTTCCAGTGTTGTTGGCCATGCGGCACCGAGAAATCGGGTAAAACATCGTCGTTAAACGCTACGGCTTCCTGCACCAGTTCCCAGCCAATACCTCCAATTACTTGTTTGCCCCAGGCAAAAAATATTCCCGGAAAGTTAACCCCGCCGGTAGTAGTGGTACCGCCTAACTGACTGCCATTTTCTACCAAAATAACCTTGGCCCCGGCTCTGCCGGCCTGAATGGCCGCAATAACCCCAGCTGTACCGCCGCCAATTACCAATATATCGGTTTTAAGTTTTTGGGCATTTACCTGGTATGGTTGGCTTAATCTTTCGCCTTTTAATAAATTGGGAGTAACTGCTCCTACGGAGGCCAGCCCGATTGATTTCAGGAGCTTTCTGCGATTAATATTTATCATAAAAAAATGCTTAATCTAATTTCTGATTTTTTAAAATTTAAAGTTTTGTATTTAGCGCCGGGTTAAAAATATTTACCGGCGCTAAACTTTTACCGTTAACGAAATAAGCTTTAATAACCCGGATTTTGGTCTGTGGTCGCGTTTAAGGCGGTATTAAAACTTAGTTCATCCAGCGGAATGGGCCATAAATAATGCGCTTCAGCAATGGTTTTGCCTTTTCCATTTAAGATGGCTTCCTGGGCTTTATTGGTTCGTTTTAAATCCAGCCAGCGTTTGCCTTCAAAAATAAATTCATAGGCCCGTTCCTGTAATACCAGGTCCTGAAAGGTTTGGGCGTTATAATCTTCCTGCTTAAAATCTATGGCCGAAGGTTGGTTAGGATTCTGACCATAGGCCCGGCGGTGCACCTGGTTCAGCGCCTCTACGGCTTCCGGGGTTGGTCCGTTATCGGCCTGGCTGGCGGCTTCTGCAAATATTAACAATACTTCGGCGTAGCGGTAAATAGGTAAATCGTTGCCGGCATCGTTCTGACTAACCGCGGCCGGTTCTACGTATTTACTGCTCACCAGGGTAGTAGCGCCCAAGCCAAAGTTTACCACATCCCACAACGATTTCCGAATATCCTGATTATCCCAAGCTTTGTAAAACGGGTTGTTTTGGTCAGAATAATGGGCATAAGCGCCGCCAAAATTGAAAAGTTTGGTGTTGGGATGGTTTAAGATCCAAAGCATAAAATTACCCTGGCCCACCTGGCGCGCGTATTTAAAATAAAATATTTCTTCAGAAGTAGTCAGCAAATCGGGACCAAAAAGCTTTAGCTGAAAATCTTCTTTTTTGGTTACCGGTACCAAAGAATATTTATTTGCTTTTATTACTTCGTTGGCTTTGTCGCGCGCTTCGGGGTAACGCTTCAGGGTTAAATAAACATCGGCCAGCATGGTTTTGGCGGCTAATTTGGTTGGCCGGCCAACATGCTTGGGTTCATCCGGTAAGTTCTTTTCGGCTTCTGTTAAATCGGCCAGGATAAGCTCGTAAACTTCCGGTACAGTGCTTCTTTTAACACCTATTTCGGTATAATTACTTTCGGTCCGGATGGGTACGCCGCCCCAGTTGCGCACCAAATCAAAATAACTCAAGGCCCGCAGAAACTTGGCTTCCGCTACGTATTTAGCAATATCAGTAGCACTAATATTTTTACCGTTGGGCGCATTACTTATTACCAGATTGGCATTCCGGATGGCCTGGTAAAAAGAGTTCCAACGCGCAGTAGCCGCATTCATGTTACCTGAGTTTAAACCCGCAAAGTCGTTATACTGGGCCCGGCTGCCGCGGCCGTAACCCCAATCGGTATGGGCATCCAGCACGGCAATTTGCTCGGCTCGCGTAGAACGCAGAGGGCTGTAAATGGCATTGGTGGCGGTTTCTACCTCATCGGCGGTGTTGTAAAAATTTTCTACCGCAACGGTTTTAGGCGCTTCTTGTAAAGCATCATCGCAGGCCGGTAAGGTAAAAAGCACAGAAAGTGTTAAAAGGCCATAAGCACCTCTTTTCAAACTTATTCCTGGTTTAGCTGAAATTATATGTAGCATTTTCATTTCTTCTCGCTTTAAATAATATTTTATCTGTTTCGCTAATACCTAAAGAATTAAAAGCCAATCCGGATACCGGCTGTAACCACTTTGGAAATGGGATAGCTGTAATAATCGATACCAGCGCCGCGGGAGTTAATTTCAGGGTCCCACCAGGAATATTTGGTCCAGGTAATTAAATTTTGGCCGCTCACATTTACCTGGGCATTTTTAATCCAGCCCAGGCTAAACTTCTCGATGGGGAGGTTGTAGGCTAACTGAATATTCCGGAGGCGCAAATACGATCCGTCTTCTATCCAGCGGTCGGATGCCCGCGCCGAAGTGGTCCGGCTGATAATCGGGTATTTGGCATTGGGGTTTTCCGGCGTCCAATGATTTTGAAATACTTCGCGGGGCATGTTCAAACCCTGGCCGTAATCGAGGGTGCTAGGAATGGCGCTTACATTAAAAATATCGTTGCCGTATGAGCCCTGGAAGAAAGCCGTTAACGAAAAATTCTGAAACGACATGTTTGAGTTAAGGCCGTAAATAAATTTAGGATTCGGGTTGCCGATGTAGGTTTTATCGTCCGCCGAAATGGCGCCATCGTTGTTTAAATCTTTAAATTTAATTTGTCCTTTATCGGTATAGCCATCTTCCTGGTAGCCCCAGAACTGACCAATGGGTCGTCCTTCGCGCAGAATGGTAATATTATCGGATAAAACCAGTACGTTAATAGAGGTGCCTAAAATATCTTTACCATCGTTCAGGCTAACTACCTTGTTGCGGTTAAAGGAAATATTCCCGAACAAATCCCAGTTAAATTTGCCTTGAATGGCTTTTGCTTCCAGCCCTAATTCCAAACCTTTGTTTTGTACTTCGCCTACGTTCCGGATGGTGGTGGTAAAGCCCAACGAGTTAGGTAACCGCACGGTATTTAATAAATCGCGGGTATTTTTAATGTAGTAATCGGTGGTCAGGTATAACCGGTTGTTCAGAATGCCAACATCCACGCCAAAATTTATTTGCTCAGTGGTTTCCCATTTTAAATTACCAGGTAAAACCGTGCTGGGCGCAAAAGTGGTGTACAGCGAATTGCCAAAAACCGTATTGCCGGAAGTTAATTGATTTAGCGTAGTGTAAGGGCTGATGGCCTGGCTGCCGGTTAATCCCCAACTGGTGCGTACTTTCAGGTCCGAGAAAATATTGCTGGATTTCAGGAATTCTTCTTCGGATGCCCGCCAGGCCAGGGCCGCAGACGGGAAACTTCCCCATTTTTTACCGTCGCTGTACCTGGAAGAACCATCGGTCCGGAAACTAACGGTAAGTAAATATTTATTGTTAAAGGAATAATTAACCCGGCCTAAATAAGATAGTAGAACCGATTTGGCATAACCGGAATTTGCGATTCCGGGCGTCGCGGCCGCTTCCAGGTTGTAGGTTTCAAAAGCATCGCTCAGGAAACCCGTACCGCTACCCGATAAAGAAGTAGTTAAAAAATCCTGGTAAGTAAAACCTGCTACCGCCGAAATTTGGTGCTTCTCGTTCAGCGTTTTCAGGTAGCTGATGGTGTTTTCACTTAATAAACTGGTAAACTGGCTGGTGCTTACACTGGCCCGGCCTTCGGAGTTTAAGAATTTACGCGTGGTGTAATTATCGGTGCGGTCGTCGCGGTTTTCTATGCCCCCGGATATTTTAACTGTTAGTTCCGGAATGGGATTAAACAACAACGAGGCATTGGTTAATAACACATTGGCTTTTATGGTATTAAATTGCTCATTAATATAATTCAGCGGGTTTCTGATATCAACTGCCACAAAAGGGTAATCCTGCGACAAGATGGAGTAAGTACCGTCTTCGCGGTAAGGGGTAGAAATGGGCGCGGCCGAAATAGCGGCCCCAATCATGGAATTGCCCCGCGAACCGCCTTCGCTATCTTTTCTTTCGGTAGCTAAACGGCTGGCATTATTAGAGAAATTAATTTGAAATTTATTGCTGATTTTGTGGTTAATCTTGGTGCTTAGGGCGTAACGGTTATAATCGCTGCCTTTAATAATGCCTTCCTGGCCCAAATAACTGCCGGTTACGGAAAACTGCGTTTTCTCATTGCCGCCGTTTACGCTTAACGACGAAGAAGCCATGGGCGCTTTCTGGAAAACCACATCTTGCCAATCGGTGCCTTCGCCAAAATTATTTATTTGTTCCTGGGTAAAATAAGGGGCAATTTTATCGTTGGCCGCCTGCAGGTTATTCAGCGTGGCGTACTCTTGCCCGTTCATTAATTCCAGCTTCTTGCGTAAGGTCTGCATGCTGTAAGTTGTTTCAAACTCTACGCGGGTCTGGCCAGCTTTACCTTGTTTGGTGGTAATCAGTACCACCCCGTTGGCACCCCTGGAGCCGTATATAGCCGTGGCCGAAGCATCTTTCAGCACTTCTATACTTTCAATATCGGCGTTGTTTAAATTAGTGGGGTTGCCGGAAAAAGGAAAACCATCTATTACATAAAGCGGTTCGTTGCCGCCCTGGATAGAATTAGTACCTCTGATGCGCACATTTAAGCCGGCCCCGGGAGCACCGGTGGTTTGCAATACCTGTACGCCGCTGGCCCGGCCCGAAATAGCTTGTAAAACATTATTGGTGGGGAAAGAACGAATTTCCTGCGCCTTAACCTGCGATAAAGAGCCCGTTAAATCACTTTTCTTCATTACGCCGTAGCCTACTACTACCACTTCGTCCAGGGCTTTGGCATCGGGTGCCAACTGAACGGTAAGGTTGGCCTGGCCGTTTACGGGCACTTCCTGCGAAGAAAACCCAATAAAAGAAAATATTAAAATACTGTTTTGGTCGGGCACCGATAAAGCAAAAGTACCGTCGGAATTAGTGGTTGCGCCAACCGAAGTGCCTTTAACCAACACACTTACGCCCGGCAATCCGGTGCCGTTTTCGTCGGTTACTGTGCCGCTAACCGCGAAATCAACGGCCTTAGCGGCTGCCTTAACAACGTTATTGGGGCTTGGTTGTGTGTTGGCTTTACTTTGGGGTTTTGCTTTTTCGGGCAGGCTTACGATTAAGAATAAATTTTCATTTATTTTTTCAACCTTCAGGTTTAAAGGATTTAAAAGTTCGTTTAAAGTTTTTGCCAGGTTGGTTATACGACCAGATGGGAGCTGTAATATTTTATCGGCCACGAGCGCTTCTTCGTAGGCAAAATTTACTTTGTACTGGGCTTCTAGTTGGGAAAGAATTTTTTGGAGGGACTGGGCTGCCTGGATTTTGTCTTGCGGTTTGTTCACCTCAGGTTGCGAAAGTGCTAGTTCCTGGCCTTGTATATGGCCGTGAGAAAAAAGTACTAGCGCACAAACCCATAAGGTATGTTTGTAGCTGTTTTTCATAAAAGTGGTGGATAAAGGTTATATAACAGTTTAGTTTAACGCAACAAAGTCTGGAGCCAGGCCGCCAACCCACTTAAAAGCCAAAATATTAGCTACTTAAAATACAGGCTTATACTTAAAGAATCGCCGCTTTCCGAAAAGTATCGCTCAACCAGGTCGGATTACTTTAAATAATGTTGGATTACCTATAAAGAGCGCGCAGGTAGATTTTTGTACCCTTCGTTTTAGATAAATATTTTAATTATTTTTAATATTTATCCAAAATAGAGGGTGCAAGCGTAAAAAGGCAGTATAAAACGGGGAAGGAATTATTAATTCTTAATAAAAGTAAGGGTTTGGCCTTTTTGGTTTATTTGTAACTGAAAGGCTTTTTCTAAGGTTTGTAGCAGTACTGGTAAATTATTGTTGGGGAAAGTGCCGGTAAAGGTGCGGTCTAATAAACTAGTATCGGTTAAAATAATTTTAGTGCCGTAAGTCTGTTCTATTTGGGCGATAATTTCGGCCAGCGGCGTATTTTTAAACTGTAATTTTTGCGAACGCCAACCCGAAAAAGCTTCCGGATTTACTTTTAATTTAATAATTTTTTCGTTGGTTTTATTTAAAGCCACATAATCGCCGGGCAACATGGTTAAAGCTGTGGGTCTATGGGCATCGGCTACCATTAATTTAATTTTGCCGGAATTTAAAATTACCTGGGTTTTAGTAGCCCGGTCGGCAACGTTAAATTGGGTGCCCAACACCTGCACCTGCACTTTGTTGGCGTGCACCGTAAAGGTGGGTTGGCCTTTTAACGGTTTTTTAGTTACCGAAAAAAATGCTTCGCCTTTTAACCAAACTTCGCGCGGGCTGCTAGCAGCCCAGTGTTTTTTAAAAGCAACCGACGAATTGGCATTTAAAATTACCTCCGACCCATCGGGCAGCGTAATGGGCATAATCTGGCTGTTTACCGAAGTATACGTAAGGATTTTATGCTGCTCCCGGTAATACAAAAAGCCAAAAGCTAACATTACTAAACCAGCTACGGCCGCCGCCATTAACCGCCAGCTAACTGTTTTTTGGGGTGTTGCACCTGAATAAGCGGCGTTTGTAATTGGGATTACCTTTGGGGCAATGGTTTTATTTAATTGTTCCCAGGCTTTTTTAACCTGCTTCTCCGAAACTACTGGAATATTTTGAATATTCTTTTCCAGAAGAATTTCCATGGCCGCCGAGACGGTTTTTTCTTTTTCCGGATATAATTCTATCCATAGTTCCCAAAAAGAATTTACTTCCGGATCGTCCTGCAACACCCAAGCCTGAAAATACGAATCCTTCACAAAATCTTCGGTACTGAAATCTGAATAGGGCATTTCTATCCGGTTATAAATGCTAAAGTAACTTAAAAGAGAGGATTTTTTAGTTTTGTACCCTGGTTTTTAGATTTAAATTATTGGTAGCCATAATTTATTACCAGGAAAGTAAATAAGAAGTGGGGCTTTAATAAATTTTTAAAAACGCAGGGTAAAACTTTCTCTGAGTTTTTGTACCGCTTTATGTATTAGGTTACGACTCGATTGGTAGCTGATATTTAAGGTGGAGGAGATTTGATCGTAATCCATTTCGCAGAAATATTTTAAATGCAAGGCTTCCTGCTGGCGCTCGGGCAATTTCTTGATTTCTTCTTGCAACCGTATTAATTGCCTTTGATTTTCTTGTTGCTCAATCAGTATTTTTTCAACCGAAGGTTCTTGTTCTAATATTTTTAATTCGTCGAAATCCGAAACAGAAACCAGAACCGAAGATTTGGTAATTTTATTTAAAAGCAACCGCTTAAAAGATTTTACCAGGTATAATTTAGGGAATTTGGCTTCGCCTAAGTTTTGCCGGTGCTGCCATAAATATTCAAAAAATTCCTGCAAAGTATCTTTAACCAGTTCTTCTTCCAGCCGCATTTGCTTTCCGGTCCGGAATAAAAAGGCATAATGGCGGAAGAATAAAACCGTGAAAGCTTCCAGGTTATTATTTCTAAAATTATCCCATAGCTCACTATCGTCGCAATCGTTAAAAGAATTTTTTAAGCTCATGTTTAATAGGTATTGTTCATATGAGGGAATTTGATTTATAAATTTAAAAAATAAAATATACTCTTTTATAAGCTTTTATAAAAAAAATAAATTCCATTTTATATTTATGTGCCTTAACGATATTCCATGAATAGCCTGATTTTCTGTTTATCTTTTGAAAGATTGCATCTTTCAATGCTAAAGTGCTAACTGTAGTTAGAAGTCTAAGTAGCCTCCCGGCCGGCGGGCCCCGTTTGGTCATTCGGGCTGCTCATCTTTCCTTTGCTCGTACCTCGCAATGCTACGCACCACAACCTTAGAAGGCCCTCATCGCCCAAACTGCTGTAATTTGCTTCGTAGCTACGGCTTTTCTAAGCCTAAATTATTGTTAGTAATTAACAAGTCAGCTCAACAAAGCTATTCCGTAACTTTCTGGTTCGGCCGAACTCCTTCCCTAATTTAGGGCTACGATTAGGACACAAAATGGAGCGGGGAGCTGTTGGGGGTAAATGGCAGATGCAATATTTAGCAATATTCGGATAGAGCGACGGGTCAAGCAAGTAGTAGAAAAGATAATAGAAAAGCAAAGTGTGGTGATACATCAGCTAAGTGCGAGCGAAGCCGAGCAGCGGAGTTACTACCGTCTGCTGCATAACCCCCGTTTGCAGACCAGTCAAATCATTTCGTACTTGCAAGCGGACTGTGCGCGGCAAGTGGAGGTGGGCGCCCATTATTTAGTATTTCAGGATACGACGCAGCCTAACTTTGAACGCAACCGGCGCAACATTTCCGACCAGCAGCAGCTCGGGGTGATTGGAGATAAGCAGTCCTTAGGCTTTTTCCTGCATCCTTCGCTGGTGGTGCAAGCGGATACTGGCCGCTGCCTGGGCTACAGCCATGTGCAGGTCTGGAGTAGAGAAGCAATGGCGCCAGAT
>NZ_VWSF01000007.1 GCF_008629685.1 Adhaeribacter rhizoryzae
CCGTCGTGATGTGTAATAAATTATTGCATTTATTTACCTGTTCCCAACCTTTCAACCAACCACTTGTTAGCTGCTAGCAGCTACTTTTTAGCTTCTTTCCGTTTGGGAGTGCAAAGGTAAAAACTATTTACTTCTTTGCAAAATATTCGAAGATTATTTTTTTTTGCTTTTCTGGAGATGTCTTGGTAAATATTTACTAAGCAAACAGCTTTAAACCCCGCTTCTTCCTTGCTACACCTTATTCTAAAAGCCTGCTGCTTTTCTTTTTTTGCGAGTGCAAAGGTAAGACTTTATTCTTAAACTTTGCAAACCTGCAACCAAATTATTTTGTTTTTATTACCAGTTGTTCCTAGTTAAAAACACCAAAGAGGTAAACCTACGTTTGCTTCTTTTGGCTCAACATTATTACTCCTTTCTCCAACACTCTTCCATCTTGAACCGGCTGTCCGTTTTGGAGGTGCAAAAGTAGAAAATATTTTCCATTTGGCAATACTTAAAAAGAAATTTTTTGCTAAAACTATTTTACTACGACATTCTCTTACGCTTACTTTAGCTGGTTTATAATACTACTCAATAACTTACCAATCAATTTGCTTAATAGGACAATGTTCTTGTTTCTGTCTACTAATAATTCTAGCCTTATTTAAGATTGTTTCTTGTGCTTCTGTATTAATAATTGTATTATTGGTATGGGTATTTTTTAATTAACTTAAATATTAGTCTACTTTTTTGTTTATTGCTTCTTTTTGAATCCAAAAAACAATCCCCATTTTACCTTTAAACCAAATAGCTACTCCTTAACAATGTTTCAGAAAAATGTATTCACTTCTGCTTTAGTTTTAATTCTGGCAGGTGTAGTATATTTTAGTTGCATCCGCCAACCCGAGAAATCTGTTGATTTTAACGCTGATGTTCGCCCTATTCTTAACACCAAGTGCATTTCCTGCCACGGTGGCGTAAAAGAAAAAAGCGGATTTAGTTTATTTTCCCGGGCCGATGCCTTACGTAAAAATAATTCAGGCAAACCCGCCATTATTCCCGGCGATCCAGAGAATAGTGAATTTATTCGTCGCTTAACTGCCAAAGATCCAGAAGAACGCATGCCGTATCATGCCGAGCCATTGCCTCAGGCTGAAATTGATATATTAAAACAATGGATTAAGGAAGGTGCCAAATGGGCTGATCACTGGGCTTATATCTCGCCTAAAAATCCGAAAGTACCCACTGATGAATTAAGAGCGGCTGTTAACCCAATAGATAATTTTGTGCAGGCCCGTTTGCAACAAGAAGGATTAAAGCCGGCACCTATTGCTGATAAAGCCACCTTATTACGTCGGCTAAGCCTGGATTTGATTGGGCTACCTCCTACCGAAAAAGAACTACAAGACTTTATACAAGATAGCTCTCCTCAAGCGTACGAAAAACAGGCAGATCGCTTACTGGCTTCCCCGCATTTTGGCGAACGCTGGGCCGCGATGTGGCTGGACCTGGCTCGTTATTCCGATTCAAAGGGTTACGAAAAAGACGATTACCGCAACGTATGGCGTTACCGCGATTATGTTATTCAATCTTTTAACCAAGACAAACCTTTTAACCAGTTTACCATAGAACAACTGGCCGGCGATTTATTGCCACAACCCACCGAAGAACAACTTATTGCTACCGCTTACCACCGAAATACAGCCAACAACGATGAAGGCGGCACCGATGATGAGGAGTTCCGGACGGCTGCCTTACTGGATAGGGTAAGCAATACCTGGGAAGTGTGGCAAGGCACCACCATGGGCTGTGTGCAATGCCATAGTCATCCTTACGATCCTTTCCGGCACGAAGACTTTTACCAGTCGATGGCATTTTTTAATAATACCCGCGATGAGGATATTCCGAACGAATCGCCAACGCTGGTGCACTTAAAACCCGAGGACGAACTTTTAATAAAGGAGTTAAAAGAGTGGGTTACAAAAGAACTGCCCGTTGCACAAAAATCAACCGAAATAATTCGCATTGAGAAACTAGTTAGAATTACTGAGCCGAAAATTCACCCGCATGCTTTTGATAAATTAACGAATGCTGCTTTAGCTGATGGTAAATATTTGGGAGGGGGCCACAATGGCTTTGCCCGCCTAAAAGGAATAAACCTAACCGGCAAAACCGATTTGATAGTAAGTATAGCAAACCGTAAAGGTGGTGGCACGCTTCAAGTTCGGCAAGACCGCTTAGATGGCGAAGTGCTGGCCGAATTTAAAACTGCCCCGGAGCAGGAAGGTCGAGGTTACCGCCGGGAAATAATTAACCTGAACCCAACTACCGGCAAACACGATTTATATGTTGTATTCCTGAACCCGGCTTTAGCTAACCCCCAGGATTATGTTTACCAACTGGAATGGCTACTGTTTACTGAGCCATTACCCGGAGCCGGTAAACCGGGCTATGCAGAGGCAAAAAATAAGCTACAACAACTCCTGAACGCTGAAGCTGAAAAAACACCCATTATTCAGGAAAATCCGCGCGACTTTTGGCGGCAAACTTACTTATTTGAGCGTGGCGATTGGAAAACCAAGGGCAAAGCCGTAAGGCCTAGCACGCCTAAATTCCTGAATGCTTTTGTTAAATATCAACCTAACCGTTTGGGATTGGCAAAATGGCTGGTAAGTCCGGATAATCCATTAACGGCCCGTGTTACGGTTAATCGTTTCTGGGAACAACTTTTTGGCTACGGATTAGTGGAGAGCCTCGAAGACTTTGGCTCGCAGGGTACAAAGCCATCGCACCCGGAATTATTAGACTGGCTGGCATTAAATTTTCAGCACGAGCAGGGCTGGCAAGTTAAAAAATTACTGAAGCTGCTGGTACTTTCCCATACTTACCGGCAAAGTTCCAAAACTACGCCGGAACTTACCCAAAAAGATCCGGCAAACCGGCTGCTGGCCCGCGGCCCACGCGTTCGTTTAACGGCCGAGCAGATACGCGACCAGGCATTAGCGGTTGGGGGTTTGCTGAGTTCTAAAATGTATGGCCGCAGCGTAATGCCTCCCCAGCCCGAAGGCGTTTGGCAGGTAGTATACAGCGGCATGAAGTGGGAAACCAGCACCGGTGAAGATGCTTTCCGGCGAGCCGTCTATACATTCTGGCGCCGTTCTGTACCTTATCCTTCGCTGCAAACCTTTGATGCAGCGGGGCGAGAAATTTGTGTTTCCCGGCGCATCCGGACAAACACGCCATTGCAAGCGTTGGTTACTTTAAACGATACTGTTTATATGCTGGCAGCGCAAGGCTTAGCCCGCAAAATGCAGCAATCCGGTAAATCGCCAACGGAACAAATAACTAGTGGTTATGAGGCTGCTCTTTTCCGGAAACCCGCTACCCTTAAACTAAAAGCTTTAACTAAATTATACCAGCAGGCCGATATCTATTATAGCCAGCATCCACAAGATGCATCCCAATTTATTGGCAAAGAAGCTGCTAATCAGAATCCGGTGCCGCGGCAACTAGCGGCTTTAACGTTGGTAGCTAATGCCATTTTAAATTTAGATGAGTTTGTAATGAAAGAATAATTCTTTTCCAAAATAGGTTTAAGCTGTTTGGTTAAAGATTTAAGCGCAAAGAAATGAATATTTTTGAAGAAGCCCAGTTACGCCAAGCCGAGTACCTAACCCGCCGCCATTTTCTCTGGAAGTGCACTACGGGGTTGGGAGCGGTGGCATTATCCTCGCTAATTGGCTGTAACTGGCAAAAATCCGGTAGCGGCCCAGCTGCCGAAACAACTGGTATTGTCCGGGATTTGAGCAAGCCTTTTCTGCCTTTGCCGCCGCATTTTGCCCCAAAAGCCAAATCGGTTATTTTTCTGCACATGGCTGGCGCACCTTCGCAACTAGAACTCTTCGATTATAAACCGGCGCTACACAAACTAGACGGGCAAGATTGTCCGCCTTCGTTGCTGGAGGGCAAAAAATTTGCTTTTATTAAAGGCGTGCCCAAAATGCTGGGGCCGCAGGCGCAGTTTAAGCAGCACGGACAATCGGGTGCCTGGATTTCGCATCACTTACCCGAGTTTGCCAAAATGGCCGACGAAGTATCTTTTCTGAAAGCCATGCACACCGACCAGTTTAACCACGCGCCGGCACAACTGCTCATGCAAACCGGTAGCCCACGCTTGGGTAAGCCCAGCATGGGCGCCTGGGCTACTTATGGGTTGGGTTCTTTAAACGAAAACCTGCCAGGTTTTATGGTATTGTTATCCGGAGGCAAAGCACCAGATGCGGGCAAAGCAGGTTACGGCAGCGGATTTCTGCCTACCGTTTACCAGGGGGTAGAGTGCCGGCAACACGGCGAACCTGTATTATACGTTGAAAATCCACCTGGTATGAGTCGTGATCTGCGAAGACAATCGATAGAAGCAATTAATGAAATAAATAAGCTGCATTACGATGAAATGAAAGATCCCGAAACCATTTCCCGGATCTCGCAATACGAAATGGCATTTAAAATGCAGGTTTCGGTACCGGAGGTAATGGATATTAACAAGGAGCCGGCTTACATTCACGAACTGTACGGTACCGAGCCGGGTAAAGCATCTTTTGCAAATAATTGTTTGCTGGCCCGGCGGCTTGTAGAAAAAGGCGTGCGGTTTGTGCAATTATTCGATTGGGGCTGGGATTCGCATGGCAATGACCCAACCAATGCTTTAGATAAAGGCTTCGGCGATTTATGTAAGAAAATAGATAAACCGGTAGCAGCCTTACTTCAGGACTTAAAGATGCGGGGCTTACTGGATGAAACCTTGGTAGTATGGGGAGCCGAATTTGGCCGGACACCCATGCAGGAAAACCGGGAGGGCAAGCAAATGGCCTTTAAAGGCCGCGATCATCATACCGAAGCTTTTACGGTTTGGCTGGCGGGAGGCGGTATAAAAGGCGGCCACACCCACGGCGAAACCGATGAAATAGGCTATTATGGCATTAAAGGCCGTACTGATGTTTTCGATTTGCAGGCTACTATCTTAAACCAATTGGGTATGAACCACGAAAAACTTACCTATGCTTTCCAGGGGCGTAATTTCAGGCTGACGGATGTACACGGAAGAGTTATTAATGAAATAATTGCTTAAAATATATTCGGAAACGGACTAAAGCACTTCTAAATCAATATAAATTAATCCAGCAAAGAAGCAATAAATCCGACCCTAAGTTTCTTTAAATAAATAGCGCACAGAGCGCCTATTCAAATTTTGAAGAACCTACTTGTAATGGTTATGCTAAAGAATTTAAAAATTCAAAAGAATATACCAAGTATTATAAAATATTAGTTCTAAATAACACTTTTAATTTGGCATATATATCTAACAACCTGGTAGTAAACTAGGTTAATAAAGTTCTTTTTTATTAACAAGGCTCTCCCACTATCCAGGATACTGCTTCCCGGTAAGTAGAAAACTGCTCTACTTCAATAGTAGTAACTAATTTTGTTGAGCTAAAATTAACTAATTCCCTTAATGCTTTTATATTCGTATCTACTACCGAAACACGGGCTATTTTCTGTAGGCCAGAGGCATTAGCAGCCGGAATAAGTACCTTCACCACCCACTCCAAATCTTCTTTCGTTATTTCAGTCAGGTTGGTAGTATCTGAAATCCAGTATGCAATATTTTTTTCCTGGAAGTAGTCGATAAAGCGCAGGGTTGCTTCCCGGTATTCCGCACTACTAGGGTTACGAAGCCACGTAGAATACATTAGCCTGGCCGGCTCATCTAGCAACAGGTGTAAATAAGAATTCTCAAATTCGTAAATACCCGTTGCGGTTAAATTTAGTAACATGAAATTCTGAATCCCCCCGTACTCCTTTGGTTAAAAATAATTCAGGTAAGCCGATAATTTAACTTTATTCGATAAGCCTTATTTTTTACACGTTAAACATTACTGCTGGTTGGTTAAGCAAATTGTAAAAGGAGTATTTACCTTTTTAATTATTATAGGTCTGATTAGGTAAAAAAAAGCAAAAGTTCAGTTAGCCTATGAGTTAATAAATGTTATTTTAAAACAGAAAATTCTCCATAGCCGCAATAGTTTCTAAGGGAGCACTTAAATTAGGGCAATGACCAGTAGCTTTAAGTTTAACCAAAGTGGTATTTGCCAAATGCTTTTGCATGTACTCGCCAACTTCTTCCGGGGCAATAGCATCGTTAGAACACTGCAATATTAAGGACTTTGTTTTAAGTTTATTTAAGTCTTTGCGGTTATCAGACAGGAATGTAACGCGCGCAAAATGCTGCGCAATAGCGGCATTTGTATGGCAAAAGCTATAAGCTAATTCTTCTGCCAATGAAGGGTTATCAGGATTTCCCATAATAAACGACGCATAAATACCCGACCAATCAGCATAATCAAGTTTCATGTGCTGCAGCATTCCTTCTATGGTACTAAAGTCGAAACCGCCGTAATAATCATTTTGGTTAAGATAACACGGTGAAGGCGTAATTAAGATTAGTTTAGAAAATCTTTCCGGTTGGGCAATAGCACTTAAAACCCCAATCATGGCACCTACCGAGTGGCCGACCAGAACAGCATCATAAATTTCTAGTTCTTGGCAAATCTCCAGTAGGTCGGCCGCGTAACCCTCTAAGGTATTATATTTTTGGTAATCAAATGCTGTTAATTCTGAGTTACCGGCTCCTACATGATCGTACAAAACAATTTTATAATCTTCAATAAATCTAGGGAAAATATAACGCCACATGTTTTGGTCACAGCCAAACCCATGGACAAAAATCATAACTTTTTCCCCTTTACCAACGATTTTAATATTGTTTCTTTTAATTACCTCCATGAAGCTATAATTTGTATTTCCTTATTTTAGTTAATTTTTAATTTAGCTATTATAAAGAATTAAATTATACTTTTATCCTCAACAACCACTTCTAAATTAGCCATCAAAAATAGTATATTGTTTTAGCATAAGTATTACCCGCATATTAAAATTATCAAAAATATTATATAAACTATTTTTGATAACTGTATGATTTGTGGCAAATAATTGGAATAAACACATTATTTAACAAGCAAAACATACTATTTACAACACAAGCAGCTATCTAATTGAAACGACTTGCTAACCACAATATAAATAATATATAATTTATTAAATAATACATTATGTAATTATACTTGTATTCGGCTTTAAAATATTATTACAACAAGAAGTATAATATTTCTTTATACAATTATTTAGAAAAGATTGAAGCACTAGAATTAAGTAATTTGGGTTCATCTAAAAGCCCCTTACACGAAACACTAATATTACGTTTACACCCCTGATAATACCAACGCACTATACCCAACGGCTTAAAAATTTATTAAACTGTTCTTTAAACTGATCGCTGACCGGAATATTTACTTCTTTAATTTGTACGCTCTGGCGCGTTACCGACTGAATTTTATCTAACGCCACAATAAAAGAGCGATGGATGCGCATGAATTTTTTAGCCGGTAGTTTTTCTTCTAAAGCCTTCAGGCTGGTGAGCGACAGGATGGGTTTGGTAGCGCTTTGCAGGTGAACTTTTACGTAATCTTTCAGCCCTTCTATGTACAAAATATCCTTTAGCGCAACCCGCACCAGTTGGTATTCAACTTTCAGGAAAATATTCTCTTCTTCCGCCTCTACCAGAGCCGGGTTGGGTTCTACTGGTTTCTGCCGGAGTTCGGCGTAAGCCAGGGCTTTATTGGCCGCCCGCAGAAACTCTACGTAATTAAACGGTTTTAACAAATAATCTAAAGCATCGAGCCGGTAACCTTCCAGGGCATACTGGTTAAACGCAGTGGTAAAAATAATGCGGGGCCCCTGGCCGGGCTGGCCTTTATCCAGCACGCGGGCTAAATCGGTGCCGCTTAAATCCGGCATTTGAATATCCAGAAAAATAAGATCTACCGGGTGCTGGTGCAGGTGGTTCAGGGCTTCCAGCGCGCTCGTATACCGGCCGGCCAATTGCAGAAAAGGCGTTTGCTTAATAAAAGTACAAACCAGTTCTAAAGCCAGCGGCTCGTCGTCGACGGCCAGGCAAGTTAAAGTCATCATAAATTCAGGACTAAGCAGATAACATATTCGTCTGTGGGTGTTTTCTCGGTAATATTTAAAGAATATTTATTGGGGTAAAGTAAGTCGAGGCGGCGGCGGGTATTTACCAGACCAATGCCATTGCTTTCATCTAAAGTTACCCGCTTTTGGGTAAAAATAGTATTTCGTACTTCCACCGCCAGGCGATTTTGCTGTTGTTTAATGCCAATATAAATGTGGCTGGGCGCATCGGTGCTAACGCCGTATTTAAAGGCATTTTCGATAAAAGGCAAAAGCAACATGGGTGCAATGGGTACATCTGCTAACGAGGCAGGCTGCTCAAAAATAACCTGCACCTTATCGGTTAACCGTAGCTTCATCAGGTCAATATAATCTTGCACAAAGGCTAATTCCTTGCTTAATAATGTGCTGTCAGCTTGGGTATCGTACAGCACGTAGCGCATCATCCGCGATAAGGTATGCAAAGCTTTCTGGGCCAGCTCTACGTTAAACATGGTTAGCGAATAAATATTATTAAGGGTATTAAAAAAGAAGTGCGGGTTAATTTGGGCTTTCAGAAAAGAAAGCTCAGAGCTTATTTTCTCCTGTTCCAGATCTTGCCGGACTTTTGTTTCCAGTCGCCATTTTTGTACGGCTGCCACGCTGGTACTAATAAAAAGAATGAGCAGAATCATTCCGCTGGTAAAAAAATGACGTCCCATATCAAACCCAGCTTCCCGCCGGTGCAGGCGCATGCTACCCGGCCTGTTTGCATGCGTAGCCTGGTACATTAACTCCGATAAGTTTAACCATTTGCTGGCCATGTTTAGAAGTATAAAAACACCTACGCTGGTGGCTAAAGCCAGAAATATAAACAGCCATATCTTATTTTTAAACAGAAAATGAGGTACCCAAACATTGGCATTCAGATAAAATAAGCAAATAAAGACACAAAAAATAATGCCCTGCATTATCCAGAACTGGGTAGGTAACGCAATATTCCAGCTTAAAGGCTGCAACACCAGCAGCATTACGCCCAAGGTAGTCCACACTAAAATATGAATTAGAGCAGGTAAGTAAGGCCGTATAGGGAAAGTAATCATCTGAATATTTAGGTGTTAGAAATAAAGGCAAGCCTAACTGCTAAATTACCGCATTAGCCGGACTTGTGCTTTTTTAATCTATCAAAGCTCCGATTACATCTACCAAACCCAACTAATTCATCTACCAACGGGAATTATATTCAAGTGCCTGCTTCTTTTATCTATCTCATCGCTTCCATTGGCCAGGCTGTAGATGCTCTTCTCAAGCCTGTATATTCTATTTTTTACTAACCAGAAGAAGTGCCTCCTTTGTAACATCAAACCGGCTAAAAACAGCCGCTTAGTAATTTAAATTAATATTATATCCTTATAAAAATCTAAATCATGAAAAATTTATTTGCCGCCATCATTGTTGCTTTAACCGTAAGTACCACTTCTGTTAGTTTTGCTGCTACTCCCCAAAATATTGCCAAGGATCATGCAGCGCAAGTTGCTCCAGCCTCCGCAACTGTTGTGCAGGTTTTAATGTCTAAGTTAGATGTAGTAGTAGGAGAAGCGGCCAGCCCTAAAACAATTATCCGTTTAATAAACGCCTCCGGAACTACTATTGCCACCAAAAAAGTACCTCAGAAAGAAACAGCAACCCGGGTACGCTTTGATTTAGCGGAGTTGGCAGATGGGATGTACTATGTGAAAGTATGGAATGGCCAGAACACGCAAGTACAAAAATTTGAATTAAAAACTGCTGCAGTATCAATGACTGCTTACCAGAAGTTAGCCATTATCCAGAAACCGACTGTAATCCAAAACCTGGTCGTTATATAAGGAGATGAAAACTGCAAGTTTGGGCTAGCTGCACCTATATGGTTTATAGCGTAAATTTCACCTTTAGTCGGTATACTTTCGGAGAGTGCTAATTCCAAACTTTAATAAAGTAAGTATTATAGTTTTGCCTTCAGGAAAGCACCTTTTTGAAAATAAAAGATAAAAAAAGTACACCTTTTCAGGTGTACTTTCAAGGCTAAGTTTTATTTGCTGCTGGCCGGTATAATATTCTGGTTAACCCGAAACAAATTATCTGGGTCGTATTTATTCTTAATTTCTACCAAGCGGTTATAATTGTCGCCGTAAGTTGCTTTTACCCGGTCCTGGCCTTCTTCCATCATAAAATTGATATACGAACCACCTAAGCTATACGGGTGTACGGCCTGCCAATAATCTTTGGCCCAATTGGTAATAATATCTTTATTTGCCGGGTCGGGATCTATGCCGGCAATAACCATGGCATAAATAGCATCGCGGTAATTCCAGGCAGTTGCTTTTTTATCTACCCGGGCCGCCGCTCCATTTATGGGATAAAGATGCAAAGTAGAAAGCATGGTAGGTAATTGAGAACCATATTTTATATATAGGTCAATGGCCTCATCGGTAAGCTCTTTTACATAATCGCCTTTCCAGTACCATTGCATGCCAGTGGGCATTAAAGGATCGAACATACTTTGCAGCGCTGGTACCGGCAGTGGACCAACTAAGTCGAGCGCTGGAGTTTTGAAATTACGGATTGGCTCAAAAGCTTTTTCTGCACTTTCCTGCGGCCCCGTGTAACACCAAACTACTGCACACATATTTTTCAGGTGCAGGTGTTCCGGAAAAGGCGCACCGGGTGGTACAATTAAAAAAGCAAAAAAGCCATTCATTTCATCGGGCGCATGCTGAATAAATTCATGATACCACCGCATCACCTCTTTCGCATCCTCCAGTTCCCAGAGCATAGGCCCGCCGTACACCATACTAATTGGATGGGTACGGAATAAAAAGGAAGTAACCACCCCAAAGTTGCCGCCACCACCACGCAAAGCCCAAAATAAATCAGGGTTCTCCTTTGCATTGGCTTTCACAAATTGCCCATTTGCTAAAACCACATCAGCTTCCAGCAGATTATCAATGGCAAGTCCGCACTGGCGGGAAAGATGGCCTACGCCGCCACCTAAGGTTAGCCCGGCTATACCCGTGGTAGATTGAATTCCCATTGGTATTGCCATTCCGAAGGCATGCGTAGCGTGGTCTACATCGCCTAAGGTACAACCGCCCTGCACCTGCACCGTACCAGCAGCCTGATCAACGTGGGAGCCTTTCATTAACGATAAGTCGATAACCAAGCCACCATCGCACATACCCAGGCCTGCTCCGTTATGACCGCCGCCTCTTACAGCAACCAGCATGTTATTTTCCCGGGCAAAGTTAACAGCCGCTATTACATCTGCCTCATCTAAACAGCGGGCAATCATGGTAGGGCGTTTATCAATCATGCCGTTATAAACTTTACGGCAAGTTTCGTAATCCGCATCCTGCGGTTCGATGAGTTTACCCCGCAGGCTCATCTTTAGTTGAGAACTCGGTATTGCTTCTGCTAACATAATATTTAATTAAAGGATATGTAAGGAGATAAGCTGACAGAAATGTATTACCCAATCCAAATGTTTGCACCTGTAAGGCTTGGATTGTTCCGGCGGGAGGTTTATTTCAAAGGATAAGTTATATAAAATATAGCCAAATTCCTAATATATAATAGTTTTATCCTTAAAGTAGAGAGTAGCACTTTAAATACTTCTGCCTTATAAACATCTAGCATGGCACTTGTCAGCCAAATTGGCAAATTCGCCAGCAATACCGTTTATAGATTTAGTGCTTGTAAAGAAAGCAGGTACCAGCTGAGCGGGCTTTTTAAGGAATATTGATGCATCATTCAGGCAACATAAGGGGATTTCATAATGCATAATTAATTCTTCCTGCTTGGTAAAAATTGTATGCACACAGCCCTGAGCAACCCCGGGCTCCTTACTTAATGTTTACGCTCAAAATATTTATTGCTAAATACTTGACATTAAACAAACAATATTGTATACTTGTACTATACATATAGTACACTATGATACTACAACAATAGTATAATGATTAATTTTAAACTAGACCCTAAATCCGGGGCTCCGTTTTACCGCCAAATTATTGATCAGATAAAATTTGGTATTGCGGCCGGTAAACTGAAAACCGGCGAACAGTTACCAACGGTCCGGTCTTTAGCCGTGGATTTAAAAGTAAACCTGAATACGGTAGCCAAAGCTTATAAAGAACTGGAAATCCAGAATATTTTAGCCACGCAACAGGGTACCGGTACTTTTATTAGTGATATTAAAATTGAAATACCTGCGGAAGAAAAGAAAAACAAGCTAAAGGAAATATGTAACGAATTTTCTGCAATTGCCTTTAGCTATGGCTTTTCGGTGGAGGACATGATTAATCAACTTCAAAAACAAAAATCAGATGAAAACAACTACAGATAGATGGTGGAATCCCATTTCAATTACCGTGTTCATTATAATGTTGGGCATTTCGGTCGGGCTGCATCATGTAGGATATTTAAATCCCGGCGGATTAGCGGCGTTAATCATATTCTCCTTTTTTATTGCCCGCACCATTCACATTGCCAACCAATGGGAAAAAGCCGTGGTTTTAAGAATGGGTAAATACCAGGGCTTAAAAGGACCAGGCATCTTTTTTATTATTCCTATCCTCGACAAAATAGATAATTACATAGACCAACGGGTACGGGTTACCGATTTTAAAGCCGAACAAACTTTAACCAAAGATACCGTGCCGGTTAATGTAGATGCCGTGGTGTATTGGACCGTATGGGACGTTGAAAAAGCTGCGCTGGAAGTACAGGATTACCAAACTGCCATTTATTACATTGCCCAAACCGGCTTAAGAGATATGATAGGCAAACACGAATTAGCCGATTTGCTGCAGGAAAGAGATAAGGTAGCAGAAGACTTACAAATTATAATGGACCAACATACCAACCCCTGGGGAATTACCTGCCAGAGTGTGGGCATAAAAGACATTATTATTCCGCAAACCTTGGCCGATGCCATGAGCAAGGAAGCCCAGGCCGAACGGGAACGGCGGGCCCGGGTAATTCTAGGAACAGCCGAAACTGAAATTGCTTATAAGTTTGCCGAAGCCAGCGAACAGTACCGGAATAATCCGGTAGCGTTACACCTCAGAGGTATGAATATGCTGTTTGAAGGTTTAAAAGAAAAAGGCTCGATGGTAATTGTTCCTAGTTCAGCCCTAGACTCAATGAACCTGGGTGCGATGGGCGGCTTGGTTTCTTTGGCCAAAGCAAACGAACTAGAAAAAACAACCTAGCTCTTGTTGCAGCTTACAACTTAAATTTTTCGGTCTAATAGTTTAACTTCTTAAAACAAAATCATGCTGCGACTCTCTTTTGTTATTCTTTTACTACTAATTAGCCCGGTAGTTTTTGCCCAGCAGGCTAATCCGCTGCCAATTGTGCAGCAAAAAATGCAAGCCTTAAAATGGCTGACTGGTAAATGGCAAGGAACGGCTTCTATTAAGGGGCAAGACGGGCAGAAGCAAGAAGTTAAACATACCTTAGCGTTTGTTAATAATTTAGATAATACTGTATTGCTGCTAAACGAAAGCCTTATGCAGGGGCAAGATAAAGTTGCCCAAAATATTGGTTTGCTGGGCTATAATGTTTTACAATCGAAGTACAACTTGCAGGCTTACACCAACGATGGCGCTTATATTGATGCCTATGTCGAAGTGCTGGAAAAGAAAATAATCTGGCGCATTCATTTTTCCGGCCATATTATTCGGTATACGGCCAGGTTAAACGAAAAAGGGCAATGGTACCAAACCGGCGAAATGAGTGCCGATGAAGGCAAAATATGGGCTCCTTTTTTCGAATCGACGCTGACCCGGATAAACTAATAAGCTAGCAGAAAAATAGTATTATTTCTTAACTACCTGAACATGGGAATATTATGAAACAGGACAGTATGCCGTTTACTTTTATCTCTATTCTATTAACTTATCTCATCAAGAAAATAGGTTATAAAGTTGCCGGCTTCGATTATAATATTTTTAGCGAGGGCCTATGGAACATCAAATTACTAATTGATGTAACAGCATGGATATTTATTTATGCGCTTGTTAGTTTCTTACTGAAGAAATTAAGGCCCAATAAAATATCTTAATTCATCAGCAACTTAAGTACTGCTGTTATACAAATGCTAAAAAAGAAGTTTAAACAATCCACTACTGTCATTCAGGAGGAAACTATGTAGCAGGCAGCTAAATAGGTTCCTCCGGAATGACAGAATTAGACTCCTTAGACTTGTAAATTGTTTATAGGAAAATATTGCGTTACATCTATTAAGTATACGCCTGCCTAATAATACCCGCTATTTTATGGTGAAAATATTAGTAGCATAAAAAAGTTAAGCGTTAGGAACACTTGCCAAGGAGTATAGCCTCGAAACCCTACTCCGCAAACCGAATATCTTTAATGCGCAATTGCAGCGAAGTAACGCCGCGGTACACGTTTTCTTCTACGCAATAGCAAACATCAAACGGAATACCTTTTAAAATGCGCGGATAATAATCGGCCATGCCAAACGCAATAGCATCCAGTTGGTGGCTATCTTCCTGCATAATTTTCAGCTTTAGGTGCGTTTCGCCTACTACGCGGCACGCGCCCGTATCGTACACGCACTCCGACATAAACACCGGCCCCATATTACCGGGCCCGAAGGGCTCCATTTGCTTTACTATTTTCAGGAAGTTAGGCGTAATTTGCCTTAATCGGATAGGAGTATCTATTTCTATCTGCGGAATAAGTTGTTCTTCGGTAATGGTGCGGCTTACTACTGCTTCGAACCGCTCCCGGAAAGCCGGAATATTTTCAACGGGTAAAGTTAAGCCGGCGGCGTACATGTGTCCGCCAAACTGCTCCAATAAATCGCTGCACTCCAGAATAGCACTGTGTACATCAAAACCGTGTACGGATCGCGCCGAGCCCGAAGCTTTACCGTTTGATTGGGTTAAAATAATGGTAGGCCGGTAATATTTTTCGATGCAGCGGGAAGCCACAATGCCTACCACGCCTTTGTGCCAGGTTTCTTTAAACAACACCGTAGACCGCGAGCGGCGCATTACTTCATCCTGCTCAATCATCAGCAAAGCTTCTTTGGTAATGCTGGTATCGTGGCCGCGGCGCTCGTTGTTGGTTTTATCAATAATATCGGCTTTGGTAAAGGCTTCTTCCTTGGTGGGGGCCAGCAACATGTGCACCGACCGTTTAGCATCGCCCATGCGGCCGGCCGCATTAATGCGGGGGGCAAAGCCAAACACAATGCTGTTAATATCCAGTTCGCCGGTAAGGCCAGCCAATTCTCTTAATGCTTCTAAACCAGGCCGCAACGGTGCGCCGGAGTTAAGTTGCTGTAACCCAAAATACGCAAATATCCGGTTTTCGCCGGTAATAGGCACAATATCGGCTGCAATACTTACTACCAATAAATCCAGCAAACCAAAAAGCGGCGCGGTATCTAAATCGTTGTGCTGGCAAAAGCCTTGCAATAATTTAAAACCAACCCCACAACCCGATAATTCTTTATAAGGGTAAGGGCAATCGCTGCGTTTAGGGTCCAGCACCGCTACTGCGTCCGGAATAGTAGTATCGGGTAAGTGGTGGTCGCAAATAATAAAATCAATGCCTTTGGATTTTGCATAAGCTACTTTCTCCATCGATTTTATCCCGCAATCTAAGCTAATAACCAAAGTAAAGTTGTGCTCGGCGGCCCAGTCTACTCCTTGTACCGAAATGCCATAACCCTCTAAATCACGGTTAGGTATATAAATATCAATTTCTTTAACGTAGCGCTGCAAAAAACTATAAACAAGAGCCACCGAAGTGGTGCCATCAACGTCGTAATCGCCGTAAATTAAAACTTTTTCGTTTTGGTGAATGGCTTCGTTCAGGCGGTCGATGGCTTTGTCCATGTCCCGGATCAGAAACGGATCGTGGAGGTCATCGAGTGAGGGGCGGAAATATTTCTTGGCTTCCTCAAAGTTGCACACGCCACGCTGGCATAAAACGGTGGCTAAAGTTTCGCTAATGAGCAGGCGCTTGGCCAGACTGCTCACGGTGTCTTGGTCGGGGGTTGTTTTTAATACCCATCGTTTCTCCATGTTGCTGCTGCGTTCGTGTGCGGGATTACAAAAGTAATAGATTAAAGAAGAATTTTGCGCTACAAGTTCCGTTTATATCCGGCAGCTTAATTAAATATTTTTTAATTTTGAGGTAATCAATTTTATATCAAAGCTTTGAGAAATTTGCGCAATTTTTATAACAAATGGAAAGACTACATTCAGACCGATCTGCTGATGTATGTATTTTTTATCGTATTTCTGCTTATTCTATTTATATTCTTCGGCGATTAAATTTATTATAGGCCTTTTTGCAGGTGCATGGCGCATAAAAAAGCCTTCTCTTTAACTCAGGAGAAGGCTTTTAAAAGGCGTGCTTTCTTTGCCCTTTGTCTTAATAATTATTTTCGGTAGCGGTACCGCCATCCCCTACATGGCCGTGGCAACCCGTACCGGTAGCAGCGCCTAAGTCACCGCCCAATTCCTGGTCGGTACCTACTCCACCGGTACCACCCGCGGCTCCAGCCATGGCGGCTGGGTTTATCTGATCCAGGTCAGTTTGCTGCGTTTCGGCATTGCCGCCGGGTTTAAAATTTTGGCTGCTTTCGTTGTCTTGCGCTACCTCTTCCAAGCGCCGTTGCATTGCTCTCATGCTTTCGTCCATTCCTTCTATATTCTTATCCATAGCTAACTGTTTTAGATGCTTTTAAACTAAATATTTGTGTAGCCCGCGCCTATAAGGCCCCGGCGAAACTACAGAATACGATACTTTTAACGGCGCTGTTATGGTGGCCTTTACAAGGTAAGCCGTTAAGGAATACCCATTGTCTGGTTATTGCTTTCCTCTTTTGCTACGGATTGCGGTTCATCCTCACCCCCACTAATTTCTTCTGTTGCGGCACTTTGTGGGGATAAATCCGCTGAGTTAGTAGTTTGGGAATACACTTGTTCTAAATTACCAGAGTCGCCAGCTTCACGCCCACTTTCCGACCGAATATTTTTAAGTTGATTATCCGATGCCTTTGCACTATTATTTCTTATCTCACCCATTACCATACTTATTTAAACCCAGAACTTATTACAGCTATTTACTACGCGGCAATTTTAGATTGGTGCTTTGAATAAATACTGATTTTAGTTTAAGCCTTTCATTCAAAAGTTACCAGGCAGCAGCAGCAAACCTTTAAGGTAGTGTCAACCTTAAATATTAACCAGCCGCTCGTTTTTATTATTCCGCACTTTATCGGGCAAAGCGGCCATTATTTCTTCTTTCAAAACTTCTATCAGGCGTTTCTTTACATAATCGCGGTGCGTTACCAGGCTTACTTCGCGTACCGGTGCCGGCGCATCGAAATACCGCACCAGTTTTTGTTGTTTCGCTGATAAATCTAAAGTGGCTAGTTCCGGAATAATAGTAATGCCGTTATCCTGCTCTACCATGCGGCGCAAAGTTTCGATGCTGCCGGCCTCGTATTCAAAAGCTTTACCTTCGGGCAAGGCACTGCGGAGTTCGCAAAGGTTTAATATTTGCGACCGGAAACAATGCCCTTCTTCCAGCAACCAAAGCATTTTTAAATCAATATCGGTCGGCAACACATATTTTTTCTCGTACAGCGCATTGGCTTTAGATACGTAGGCCACCAGTTCCTCGTAAAACAAAACGTGCTCTTTCAGGCTATTATCTTGTAGTGGCGTTACCAGTAACCCGGCATCTAATTTATTTTGCTTCAAGCACGAGGCAATATTTTCGGTGGTTAGTTCCGTAATCTTTAATTTTACTTTCGGGTATTTTTGCAGGAACGCTTTCAGAAACAAAGGCAATAAATACGGCGCCAAAGTAGGAATTACGCCCAACCGCAGTTCACCGGCTATTTCCCCTTTTTTATCGCTGATTATCTGCTTTATTCCCTGCGCCTGATTTAGTAATAGCCGCGCCTGCTGAATAACTTCTACTCCTACTTCGGTAGGCACCACAGGCTGTTTACTCCGGTCAAATAATTTCACACCCAGTTCTTCTTCCAGTTTCTGAATCTGCATACTCAAGGTAGGCTGCGTTACAAAAGTTTTCTCCGCCGCCGTCGCGAAATGCCGGTAAGTATCTACGGCCACCACATATTCTAATTGTACAAGCGTCACTTTTATAGAATTATGAATTAGAAATTATGAATTATGAATGGCCACACAGATTCTAAATATTGAAGAAGAAATCAGGGCAATCCATTAATCAGCGTAAATCAATGGTCAAATATAGACAAAAACTATTACACATTAAATATTATCAATTTGATTGATAAAGCAAATTACCGGAAGTTTGTAGCACTTAATAAAACAACCCCTGCCAACTGACAACCAAACCATGGAAGAAAAAGAAAGAACCCACAAATTAACCACCGCCTCCGGCATACCTTACACCCAGCACGAAAA
This sequence comes from Adhaeribacter rhizoryzae, assembly GCF_008629685.1. Classification (GTDB taxonomy): domain Bacteria; phylum Bacteroidota; class Bacteroidia; order Cytophagales; family Hymenobacteraceae; genus Adhaeribacter; species Adhaeribacter rhizoryzae. The sequence continues at coordinate 18,531 of NZ_VWSF01000007.1, forward strand.
TTCTAAAACGGTTGGTCCGCGTGGCCCTATTTTGTTAGAAGATTTTATATTACACGAGAAACTGGCCCACTTTAACCGCGAGCGGGTGCCCGAGCGGGTGGTACACGCCAAAGGCTCCGGCGCTTACGGTAAATTCACGGTTACCCACGATATAACCAAATACACCCGTGCGAAAATATTCAACCAGATTGGCAAAGAAACACCTTTGTTCTTACGCTTTTCTACCGTAGGCGGCGAAAACGGCTCGGCCGATACTGAACGCGACCCACGCGGCTTTGCCATTAAATTTTACACCGAAGACGGTAACTGGGATTTAGTAGGCAATAACACGCCCGTGTTCTTTATTAAAGACCCGAAAAAATTCCCGGATTTTATTCATACCCAAAAACGTGACCCGCGCACGCACACTAAAAGCGCGACCATGGTATGGGATTTCTGGAGCCTTAACCCCGAAAGTTTGCACCAGGTAATGATTTTAATGAGCGATCGGGGCACGCCTTACGGTTACCGCCACATGCACGGCTTCGGCAGCCATACTTTCTCGTTTATCAACGCCGAAAACGAGCGCCATTACGTGAAGTTTCATTTTAAAACCTTGCAGGGCATTAAGAACTTTACCGGTGCCGAAGCGACCGAAATGAAAGGCAAAGACCCGGATTTTGCGCAACGTGATTTAGTAGAAGCCATTGACCGCGGCGATTTCCCGCAGTGGGCACTTAAAATACAAGTTATGACCGAAGCCCAGGCTAAAACTTACAAATGGAATCCGTTTGATTTAACCAAAGTTTGGTCGCAGCAAGACTTTCCGCTGGTTGATGTAGGTATTCTGGAGTTGAACCGCGTACCCAATAATTATTTTGCCGATGTAGAGCAATCGGCTTTTGCGCCGGCGCACGTGGTAGACGGCATTGGCTATTCGCCGGACCGGATGCTGCAAGGCCGCTTGCTGGCTTACCCCGATGCGCACCGCTATCGTATTGGCGCGAACTACGAACAATTGCCGGTTAACCGCTGCCCATACACCGTAAATAATTACCAGCGCGATGGCGCCATGCGCTACGACGGCAACGGCGGCAGCGCACCTAATTATTTCCCGAACAGTTTTGATAATATTTACCCCGACGAGAAATACCAGGAACCGGCGCAGGACTTGGAAAATTCGATTGCCGGTTGGTTCGACCGCAACGGCGAAAACGAGAACGACCACTACACCCAACCCGGTGATTTATTCCGGCTAATGACGCCGGATGAGCAGAAGGCCACTATCAGCAATATTGTGGGTGCTATGAGCGGTATTACGGGTGAAAAACGGACCTTAATAATTAACCGCCAGTTGTGTCATTTCTTCCGGGCCGATATGTCGCTGGGCATCGGCGTAGCCATGGGCTTAGGTATTAACCTGGAAAGCCAAATGTTTCAGCACGCTATTAGCGGAAACTAGTTTTCATACTGCATATACAAGCAAGAGGCGGGAATATTTCCCGCCTTTTCTTTTTCACGCTTTTGCGAATATGGGCTTTATACTTCGTAAATATAATGCTGTAGCTGGTGCGCCCTTTGCAAAATGGGCCGGGCTACATTATACACCTTAACGCCGGCTGAGGTCTGGCCTTCTAGGGTGCCTACGTGCGCATGGCCGTGAAAAACCGCCTCCACTTCCCGGCGGTTAATGGGTTCTACTAACCGCGATGATCCCATAAACGGCCATATTTCGTGGGGTTCGCCCTCTACCGTTTCTTTAATAGGTGCGTAGTGCATCACCACAAATTTTTTCAAATCTTCTTCGTAGTTACTTTCCAGGTGTGCCAGCGCCCGATCCAGTTTTAAGGCTTCATCTACGGCTTCCTGCACAAACGATTTAAACATCTGCTCGCCGAACATCGAGAGCATATACCGGCCAAAACCACCGCCAAAACCTTTAATGCCGGCAAAACCAATATTGTTAATTACCACAGCCTCGCCATCCAGAATATGTACCTGGTCGCTTTCGAGCATTTTTTTTATGGCTTTTTGCTGATCGCGCTCAAAATCGTGGTTGCCCAGTACGGCCACAATGGGTATAGAGCAGGCCTTTAATTCTTCTTTTAATATTTCGGCTTCGTTTAAATGGCCAGTATCGGTTAAGTCGCCGGCCAGAATTAAAATATCCGCTTCGCGCCCAACGTTTTTAAAATATTCCGTCCATTTGCCGTGGTCAGTTTCTTTTACGTGAATATCGCCTACGGCCGCAATACGGGTTTTCTTTTGACTGTTTCCGCCTTCAATAATTTCCATAGTTTTTTAAATCGTCTTGATGGTAATTACCTTATACTCCCAATCGGTAATATCGGTGCGGTATTGGGTTTGGTCAATTATAGGTCCGAGGCAAACTTTTTCGACCGGCAGCGGCATATTGTACTGGTTCTTAGCCAATTCTATGAGCTTATCAAATAACCATTTAGGAATTAAATCGCGCTCGGTGGGGTACACAAACTGAAATAATAAAACCTGTGACAGCAACAAATGCCAGTGTTGCTCCAGCCTCGACCAGATGCGGTTCCAGTCGAGTTGGTGACCCCAGCGCACAATAATATGGTTAACATCGGCGCCGTCGTAGCGTTCGCGGTTTTGCACGTATACTTTGCACCACAACAATTCTTCGGCCGGAATAAGCTTTACCGGCACGCCGTAAGCTTCGCCTTCAGTGGCATAATCGAACCAGCTATCGTCTACGGTACAAATATTATTTACGGTGTTAAATATTAAATCAATGTACATGTCGTCGCGGTACAGCTTGGCCAGCCAGCGTACATCGGTCAGTTCGGTTTTGTAGCCATGGTCCGAAAAAAGCTTTAATATTTTAGGATATTCACCGGCTTTACAAAATAAATCCAGGTCTTTTAGGTCGCGAACAATGCCGGTATATTGCCGGAAAGCCCAGCCGCCGCCTACTAAATATTGCAAACCATTTTGGTTCAGCAGTTCTAAAACATCACGGTAATAGGTTTCAGCTTCTAATTGTTGAGCCTCAGTTTGTGCCATAAAAAAATATATAATTATAGTTTCGCCGGTTAATCAGCAGTATAAATTCAGATAAATTAGGTATTAATTATATTCCGGTTAGGCCCTTTACCTATTAAAAACAGGTAGTTGCACGTGGAACAAAGTAGTACATTTACTTATTTATTAAATATTTGTTGTGGTAATAAAGCGGGTTTTCTGATTAAACCAATAGGAATATTCCTGACTGTTACATCTCTAATTTTTAAAGTAATAATTGTAGTAAGCCTAATGACAGGGCATGAAGAGCTAAACTCCTGGCTGCGTAAAAGTTTAGTTAACTATTGCGGCAAATAATATTTTATTCTGGCAGAGAGAAATCCACCCGAACAGCAAAAAAAAGTAAAACTCCTTTTGCCTCATGGGGTATATTACCGGAGGAAATACCACAAAATTAGCTTATGTTGAACATCCAGGTTTATTCTGATTACGTTTGCCCCTATTGCTTTTTTGGCGAACAGGTACTACTGCGGGCCATCCAAGGGCAGGAAGATAAAATAAATATAGAATGGATGCCCTTTGAATTACGGCCTTACCCCACGCCTACGCTAAAACCCGAAGGCGAATACCTGCAGCAAACCTGGCAGCAATCGGTTTACCCTATGGGCGAAATGCTGGATATACCCATTGTACTGCCCCGGGTTTCGCCGCAGCCATACACACATCTTGCTTTTGAAGGTTACCAGTTTGCGAAGGAGCACGGCTTAGCTGATGTTTATAACCACCGGATGTTTACAGCCTTTTTTCAGGAAGAACAGGATATTGGTGATATAGGTGTACTTACCAAACTGGCTACCGAAATTGGTTTAGATCCAACAGCATTTGAACAGGCCTTGGAAGAACGAACTTATAAAGACCTGCACAAAGAAGCTTTACGGCACGCCTACGAAGAGGTAAAAATATCGGCTGTTCCTACTTTTATCATCGGCAATCAAATTTATCGCGGTTTATTACGCGAGCAGGACTTTAATCAAGTAATAGCTGCCAGATTGGTCGCTGACAGAAATATTTAAAATTCAGCATGCAAATCTTTTGAATAATTAGCCCAGAGGCACCACCATAAACACAGGTTTTATTATTTTGCTGCAGCTAAGCGCCAGGTTAAATTAAAACATCTATAGTAGCTAATTTTCGTAATACTGTTTTTGCTGATGCAGAAGCAACTAAGACCAACCAAAAATATTTACTTATGACTAAAAAAAGCATTGCCATTGATATGGACGATGTAATGACCGATGCCGTTGGCCGGTTTATAGAACTTTACCAAAAAGAATTTAACGAAGACTTACCGGATTTACGGCTGCCCGGCCGCAACCTCGACAACACCGTACCGCCCGAGCGCCTCGCCCTTGTAAAGCAGTTTCCGCACCGCCACGATTTCTTTAAAGACATGGATTTACAGGAAAATTGCCAGGAGGTGGTACGCCAGCTACAGGAAAAATACGAGGTTTATATTGCGACAGCAGCGATGGAATTTGAGCATTGCTTAACCCATAAGTATAACTGGTTAAAACAACATTTCCCCTTTATTTCCTGGACGCATATTATTTTCTGCGGCCACAAAAATATTCTGGGAACCGATTATTTATTGGATGATGCGGAACGCAACCTGAAAACCTTTAAAGGAACGCCCATGGTTTATACTGCGCCGCACAACACGCACCTCACCGCATACACGCGCCTGAATAACTGGCAGGAAGTAGCCGATTACTTTTTGTAGTAAAGCGCCAGGTAAAATATTGGCTGCTTAATTTTTCCGGAGGGTAATTAGAATAATACCGGCCAGCACGATTAAGGTGCCTACCATCTGAATAAACGACACCTGCTCGCCGAGGAAAATATAGGCCAAAATAATGGTCGAAATAGGGCCGATACTGGCAATAATAGAGGCATTGCCGGCTCCTACCATCCGGATACCTTCGGAGAGTAAGTAAGCTGGAGCAACGGTAGCAACCATAGCCATTAAAAAGCTGTAGCCATAAACCGGCATGGGTAATTGCAACAAATGATGCTGCCCCGCTATTAAATAATGCGCAAAAACGCCGAGGGCGGCCAACGTCATGGCGTAAGAAGTAAAACGCACCGCCCCAAATTTCGGAATTAATTGGCCGCTGCCCATCAGGTAAGTAGCGTAGGTTACGGCACTAATAAATATTAATAACCCGCCTTTGATCATATTGGCCTGGCTTTCGGTGTGCACATCGCCTACCAACACCAGCAAAACGCCGGCGTACGTCAGTCCCAAGGCAATAAATTGGTTGCGACTAATGGGCTTGCCTAAAAATATTGCCGAAAGCACCACTACCAACGTGGGGTAAATAAATAATATTAGCCGCTCTAAACCCGCGGTAATATATTGCAAACCTAAAAAATCGAACAAACTGGAAAGGTAATAACCCACAAAACCCATTAACACCAACCAGAAATAATCTTTGGGGCTTATATTGGCGTGTTGTTCGCCTTTGTTTGCTTTAGATAAATACCCCACAATTAAAAACACCGGTACCGAGAAAGCCATGCGCAGGGTAAGCAGCGATACCGAATCTACGTGGTAACGGTAAGCCAGTTTTACCATAATGGCCTTAGAAGAAAAACAAACCGCCGATAAAAAAACCAGCAAGGCTCCGCCCAATTGCCGCATATTTAAGCCGGAATGGGTACTGATTTTTTGTAACATGATAGTTCTGCTAAAAAGATTGAGTTGTGAGTTACAGATAACCCGGCAAATTTAGAGCCGCAAATAACAAAGGATGCAGCGAATATACCAACTACCTTCCTGATTTATAAAAACAGAATTGAGGCAGATGCAGCATAATTAGTGGCAATTGGTACAGGAAAAGTTTTAATTCTTCCTGATTAAGATTTTAATGCGGGTGCAATTAATATTTTAACCAGCTTGTCCTAGAAAGTAAAAAACAACCACTACCGTAAGAACAATTAGTAACCAGCCTATTACAGCTTTAAGATTGGGGATTGGCCCAGATTGCAACACTTTTATACCAAGCGGCACCAAGGCTATGCAAAGCCCAGCCGTTGCAATAACTGAAACCCAGGAACTGCCTTTAAGCACCCCTAACATTAGGGCTGCCATAAGCCCCAGGCTAACAGACCGGAATAGCCCCAGGGTACCCGATAGGTAAGCGCCAACAGCCAATATTATCCAGCCCAGGAGAATTGCACCGTTAAGCGTTGCTACAATATTAAACGCCCCGTATGAACTGGCAATAGCTTTAGTGGCCAATTCCAAGCCCTGCACCCGAACCAACTGAAACGCCAGATGATCTGCGCCCCCGTGAAAGGTTCGGGCAAAAAGGCCGAATATAACAAATGTACCACCCCACAAAGCTAACTGCCTCTTTTTGTTACCTACGAGTTGGGCCAGGGTAATAATAGCTGGCCAAAGCAAAATATTACCGGCAACAAAAAAGTTATACGCTGTAACCAGCAATACCGGGTTTTCTTTAAAAGCAGCTAATTGTTGCGGAAAGAAGAAATAGAACTGAATGCGGAGCAGCACGCCCGTAAGCAGCAGAATTGGGGCAAGCATCATAGAAACGCCGCCAAGCCAACGCCCAGGAAACCAAAATGCCTGCTCTGCTTCTGCTGTAGCGGAGAGCTTTTCTCTAATCATTGCGTTGCTAAAGCTTGCTATTTGGTTTAGGATTTAAGAACCGAAGCTATAACTGTTTGGAAATTTTTGTCTTCTGAATTCTAACCTTGTTCGAGTGTTTTAAATAAGGAACAGGAAATTAGTCTAACTTAAACTTTAGAATTAGCGGTGATAACACCATAGGCATGCAGGCTAAGAGAAAAAGAACCACTACAGCCACCTTTTCCCAATCGCCTGACTTTGATTTGCCCCTGATTTCAGTCAGGGGTATGGAATATTTTCTTAAAACCCGGGGCTAAAGCACCCGGGCAATACAATGTTGCGCTTAGCCTACATGGTGTTTTCAACAGCAATGGCGTTAGCATCTATTCGAAACAGAAATACTAAACAGTTTTTATTTAAAGGAATATTCAGGCGGTTAACTCTTAATTTATTACGTCGCCGCGAAGCTTCCGGAAACGCTTGCGGGCATCTACGGTGAAGATACTGCCAGGATATTTAACCAACAGCGAATTATACAGTTCTTTGGCCTTTTCTTTATCGTTCAGGTTCTCTTCGTAAATTTTGGCTAACAGAAAAAGTGCATCGTCGCTTAAAATATCGTACTGCGGGTTGCCTACTATCTGACCCAGATTAGTTACCGCCCGCTGAAAATCGCCGGCTTTGAGGTAAATATTAGCCTTTAAGAAATAAATCTCATCGGTGAGGCTATGGTCCTGGTATTTCCGCAGCATCTGGTCTAGTTTGGCTTGGGCTTCTTCTTGCTTATTCTGAAATATGAGCAGTTCGGTGGCCGCGTATTCCGTTAAGGCCGTAGTAGAAGAATCGAGGCCGGTATTATCGGTTATGAGTAAGCTTAAATCCATGGCATCGTTAGCTATTTCACGACTGGTGGCCAACTTTAAAATATCGAGGTGCTCCTGGGCTAATTCAAAATCGCCTTTGTAGTAGCTTAGTTTAGCGTTGCGCAGTTTAGCTTCGTGCCCCAACTGCATATCTTTATGCGTTTTTTCTACCTGCGAGTACAGCAAAGTAGCTTCCCAAGGCTCGCTTTTTAACAAGAATATATCGCCTAGGGTTATTTTAGCATCGGCCACAATATCCGGGTTAGCGCGGGGCGTGTTAATGACCTCTTCCAGCATGGTGGAGGCTTTCTCTTTATCATCGAGGTAAAAAGCGTACAAGCCCGCCATATTTTTCATAATCTCAACGGTACGCGCGCCTTTTCCTAACTCATTCAGCAGGCTCTCGTATTCGCCTACCAATATTTTTATTTTGGTTAAATCTACTGGGTAGGTATTCCGCACCTGTTCTTCGCGGGCTTTAATGGCGCGTTCCCGGGCTATTTCGTAAAACGGACCTGTGCGGTATTCTTTGGTAATATAATCGTAAGCTTCAATGGCACTCTCGTAATCTTTGTTTTTCAGGCTGATTGCGCCTAGTTCCATTACCCGGCCACCGCCGCCCTTGGTACGTTTATCTAAAGAACGAGCCTGCATCAAGGCACTAAAAAAGTCTTTCCGCTGAATATATAACCAAATCAGCATTTCGCTGTAAGCTACCTGGTCAGGATATTTCTGCAAATTAGAAATAAGCGATTTTTCTAAAGCCTCAAATTCTTTTTCTTCTTTCAGGCTGTTTTGCAGCATATTTTGCGCCAGCAGCAATTGGTTAGGGTTTACCTTTACCAGGTTTAATATTTCGTTAATCAGCTTCTCCGATTGCCGCTGGTAAGAGTATAATTGCATTAACTGGCCGGTAAATTCCGATTCGTTTTTCGACAGCTTGCGGCCTTGCAGGTAAGTTTTCTCGGCGTATTCCAATAAATTATTTTGCTCAAAGGCATTGGCCATGGCCAGTAAAGCGTTGTTATTTACGCCATCTATTAACTTATTAAAATATTTAGCGGCATTAGCTTCGTTGCCTGCCGCTTGGTACACCAAGCCCAAATCTACCTGGTAATTTACCTGGTCGGGGCTTTTCTTAATGGCTTTTTTTACCAGCTTCTCGGCGTCTTTGTATTTGCGGAGGGCCAAAGTCGTTTTCAGGTACTCGGGGTAAATAGTAGCAAAAACCTGGTCGTTGCGGCTTAACTTTTCAAAAATACTTTCGGCTTTTTCATACTCCTGCTTCCGGAAATATTCTTTTGCCAAAGCAATTTCATCGGCCTGGGCAAAAGCACCCTGCCCCACCAGCAACAGCAAAGCGCCCAAAACAAGTATTCGGAGAGATAAGAAAAACTTCATCATGCGGGATAGTATCAGATACCGGAACACAAACCAGGAAAATAGTATGTTCAATATAACGGATTTTGCTCAGTTTTAGTCACATCCAAACCATTGCAATTTGATTTTTATTTTAATAGCAACTGCTTAAATCTGTTTCGTTTAATTGCCCAGCTATTATTAAACTTAATCAAGCGCCCCATTCGGGCAAATTGCTACCTCGTTATAAACTGCCTAAATATTAGAGCCCTTAAAAACAAAAGAGCTGCCTGGTTACCAGGCAGCTCTTTTGTTTAATAGTTAAGAATATTAGAAGAACTTAACCCGCTCGTCTTTAATATCAGATTTTTCCCGGATGAGTTGGTACGCACTACCTTCGGCCCGACCGGAACGGCTCATTTCAATATTTTTCTTCACGCCCGACATATCGCCTGAGAAGTTAATTTTCTCGATATTGGTTAATTCGGCTACTACTACGCCGTTCTGGCCTTCAAACGGCTTAGAACGAGCACCTTGTTTTAAGCCGAAAACTTTGCCGGTAGCAATTGGGTCATAACCTAAACCTTCGATGGTGCCGGAAGCAAAGGTTACGCCATTAGCCGAACGAACCACCGCTTCAGAACCATATTTAGTAGCCATTTGCTCTAACGGTCCTTGCAGCTTGCTTAGTTTAGCAATAATTTGCTTGGCTTTTTCTTCGTTGCGTACAGCGGCGGTTAGTTCTTCGCGAATGTCGGCTACTTTAGCATAACCTTTCTCGGTTTCGGCTGATAAAGCTGCTACCACAAATTGATCACCAATTTCAAATACCGGCGAAACTTCACCTACGTTGGTTTTGTCGTTAAAGGCCCAACGTACTAATTCGCGGGCATTGGTTAAATTATTTACCGCGCGGTCGCCAACCCGGATATTTTTAGCTTCGGTTCTGGCTAAAGTTTTATCCTGAATAGCGCGTTGCCGCAAGTCTTCTAAGCTTTTAACAGTGCTGGCCAGTTCATCGGCTTTCCGGAAAGCAGCGTCGCGGGTAGCATCGCTGGAAGAGATAGAACGAATAACCGTAGCAACCTGGTAGTTACGGGTAGTTTTAGGAGCAGTAACTTTTACAACATGGTAACCAAAATCGGTTTCTACCAGGTTAGGCAGTAAGCCCGCAGCGGTAGCGCCAAAAACCGCTTTTTCGAAAGGAGGTACCATGGCTCCTTCGGAGAAGAAACCTAAATCACCGCCGGAAGCGGCTGTACCATCCTGGCCATTTTGAGCTGCCATTTGAGCAAAATCGGCACCGCCTTTAATTTTATTTAAAATATCCTGCGCTTTAGTTTTGGCAGCTGCTTTGGCTTCCGGGGTATCGTTTTCTGGTTTAATCAGAATGTGGCTGGCGCGGGCCGAAGCTGCACCACCATCTTTTACACCGGTTACTTTGTGTATAATAAAAATACCGCCTTCGTTATATGGTCCGTAAATTTTACCTTGCTCCAGGGCTTGTCCTTTTAATTGCTCGGGCAATGAACCGGCATTTACCCAGTTGCCATTGTACGGCGCATCCGAGTTAGCTTTTACAAACAACGAGTCGTTTTCGGTAGCGGCAAATTGTTGTACTACCGCGTTAATATCTTGCTGCACAGCCGCACTGTCTTCGCCGGATGGCTTTACCGGAATGGTAATGTACTCGATGCTGCGGCTTTCTTCTACTTTATATTTTTCTTTATTTTCATCGAGGTAGGCCTGCAATTGGCTATCGGTTACTTTAATGGCAGAATCCGGAATGCTGAAGAAAGGCACAAATAAATATTTAACATTAGCCTTATCTGTTTGCTCTGCCTGGTAACGTTTGGCTTCGGCGGTGGTAATGTAGTGCGATAGTTTAATCAGGTTGTTGTATTTGGTTAACTGCCGCTCCGGGCCTAAGTTGTTCTCGAAGTTATACCAGGCAGCTTGTTGCTCTACCGGCGCTTTTGGTAAATCATCGCGGAGGTATTTTACTACCAGCGAGCGATCGAACTGACCGGTTTGCTGGTTTACAAAGGTTTGCTTAATAACCGGGTGAATATTATTACCTTGTACCATATCCACGAGTTCTTCGTCGGAAACAGTAATACCTAAACGATCAAATTCTTTTTGGTAAGCAGTTTTTAAAATTAGCTGTCCCCAGGTTTGCTCGCGCAACGAAGCTAATTCTTCTTCGCCGGGCTGACGGCCGGTTTGGGCGGCATAATTTTGTTTGACGCCTGCTAAAGCTTCTTCAAATTCCTGAATAGTAATTTCTTCGCCGGCAATTTCGCCAACTACGTTATCGTTACCACCCAGCAACCGGGAATTTGGGCCCAGTAAGTCGCCCAAAACCATAAAACTTAGCAACGCCATAGCAATAATGCCCACTGCTAATCCAGATTTCTTTCTAATGTTATTAATTAAAGCCATTTGTATGTGTAAATAAAGAAATGCAAAATAAGGAGAATATCGCTTAAATTCAAAATTCAGCTTACCGGAAATAGTTCTGTTCTAAATATTTGAAGCGTATATGCCTTTAGATCGTTCCCGTCAGAAGAATTAATTTCTGATTAAGTAATTACTTAGATGTAAATTTTTGAAATTAAATTAATCTTCTGCCGTTAACTCTGCCTGTCGCACCAGTTGTACCGTATTTATCCGGTTTTCATCCATCGACAAAACCGTAATGGTAAACGGCGGCGCCTGAATAATGGTACCTTCGTTGGGAATGTCGCCGTGCATCTCCAAAATCAGCCCGCCCAGGGTTTCGTAATCACCAACAGGCAAAGCCAAATTATATTTATCGTTCAGATAATCGATCTCCTGCCGGGCACTAAATAAATATATGCCTGGTTGCAGTTCCTGTTCCAGCAGCGATTCTTCGTCGAACTCATCGTTTATTTCGCCAATAATTTCTTCCAATAAATCTTCGGTAGTAACTAACCCCGAAGTTCCGCCAAATTCATCAACCACCAACGCTATGCTCCGGTGCTCGGCCACAAATTTCACGAATAATTCGCTGGCCAGCATGGTTTCGGGTACCGCTATAATGGGCGTTAATATCGACGAAATATCGGTTGGTTTCTGAAACATAGCCAGTTGGTGACAATAACCCACCACATTATCAATAGTTTCCTGGTAAACCAATATTTTAGAATGCCCGGTTTGTACAAAAGCCTGCCGCAGCGCGTTAATCGGTTCGCTTATTTCAATGGCTTCTATTTCGGTGCGTGGCACCATACACTCTCTTACCTTTACCGTTCTAAACTCCAGCGCATTATGAAAAATACGCGCGTCTACTTCCGGTACTTTCTCGGTTTCGTGCTGGTACAGGCTTTTTTTCATAAACTGATCTACATCGGTTAGGCCAAAAACGGGCTTTTCTTCCGAAAATTCCATTTTCAGGAGTTTAACCACCACCAGCCGGATGGCGCCTACCACCAGAAAAACCACCGGGTATAAAATGTAATAACTTATAAGCAAGGGCACGGCCAGTACATTCAGCATGGTGTTGGCCCGAATCATGAAAAGGCTGCGGGGAATAAATTCGGCCACGGTTAAAGCCAATATAGCCGTTACCAGGGTTTGAATAATAATAAAAACTGCCGGATATTGCCAAGAGGCCGGTAAGTAGGCCGTTAAAATCGGATAAAGACTTCGCGCCATGCCAATGCCAAAAAGCACCAGCGCAAACACATTACCAATTAAGAGGGTGGCCGTGAGCCGGGCTTTACGCGTAGAAAAGTGGGTAATAATGCGCCCGGTGAGTGAATTTTGTTTTTCCTGGAGTTCGAGTTGCAGCTTGCTGGCGGCCATAAAGGCCATTTCCATACCCGAAAAAAATGCCGAAAACAAAAGGGCTGTCAGAATAAGTGGTATCTGCGGGTGAATCATGGACCGATATAGGCTTGCTGAATGATGCAGCCATTATGTTACTGCTTTTATTTTACGCAATCAGGATAAGTTGGTAAATAATTTATTTTTTGCGATTCTGATAACGGTATAACATCAGGGCCCCTAACGACACCATAAATATCCAGTAATTGGCAATAATATCATTTTCTACGATTACCCGGTGAATACCAATAACGGTGAAAACTACGGCTATTGCCATTAAAATCACGCTACTTAGTTTCATGCTTATTGTTGTAAAGAAATAATGCCGGTTGGCTTTAAAATTATTGGGTTCGAGAAATCCTGATTAGAGGTCATGCCGTACCCTTTCAGAATATCATCTTTGGTTTGAATGGTTACAAACTTATCGGTGAATATTTTTCGGGTTTGCCGGTCCCACTGCAATTCTTCGGTGCGAAGGGTTTCGCTTTTGTTGGGGTTGTGCAATATTACATTGCCCCGGATAATATACATATCTTTCTGCCGAAGGTACTTGCCGTAATTAGCCCGCAGGGTATTATTAACGTTGCCTTTTTCGTCGAAGAACACCAAATCAAGGCCTTTGGGATAAACGCCATCGCCCGATTCGTACTGCAACTGCAGCGGAGAAGTTAATTTTATTTTTAGTTTAGCCGAATCGCTGTATAAGGTTAAAAGATCGCGGGTTTCCGCAATGGGCCCTTTGTAAACAACTTTCTTTTTTAAGTCATCGTCGGTTTTCTGGCAAAAAGTTAAACTGCTTAAAGCCACCAGCAACCAGAGATAAAGCACAAAACGTTTCATGCTGTTACCCGAAATAGCGTTATATATTTTTTTAAAAGAGCGAAGTGCATTAAACAGGGTTAATCAATTTTAGGTTTAACAAACCACGAACTGTTCAACGATAACCCCACATTAAACTGCAAGTAATTTTCGCGGATTAAATTATTATCGGTGGTACCGTTTTTACCAAAAGCAAAACCAAAATTTAAAGCGGCCTGGTTATATTCAGGTGGCTGCGGGCGAAAACCAATTGGGAAAGAAAATCCAGCGTGTACGGCAGTGTTGTTTATTTGGGTGCCTTGTAAGTTAATGGGGGTTTTGGCGTAGCTTAAGCCAGCCCGGTAACTTACCCGCTTTAAATAACTATCAAAAGAGCCGGCATCGGGCGTAAATTCGCCGCCTACCGCTACCCGGTAGCTATCGGCTAAGCCTCCTTGCCCGGTTTCAGATGTATATTCAGACCATTTGCGCCCTGAATATTCTACGCCGGCTACCCACGACTTGTTATTATCGAAACTCAATCCTAATAGCATATGCCCGGGCATGCCTACTTTGCTGCTGATAGTATCGCCTACCGGGTTAGTATCGCCGATAACTACATTATTAACATCGCGCCGTTCTTGTACAGTGTGGCTTTCTACATTTAAATCGTGTTGCAACACGTAAGAGCCGCCCAGATTCAGGCTTATTTTCTTGTTTAAGGATTGCCGGTAAGCCAGGCCGCCTTTAAACATCAGGCCATTATAATTAGACTGTACATTATTTACTAACCTTTCGGGTTGCTGGGCAGTAGCATCATCCAGAATAACTGAATACGAACTGCGATCGATTACGCCGAATAAATAAGAGCCCGATACGCCTAAACTAAGGCCTTTGTATATTTTAAAGCCGTTCCCAAAAAACACTTCCGAAATATTGCCTTCGCCCTGGAAACCAGTTTGTACCGGCGTATTATTCGGGTCGTTCTGCACGGTGCCTTCTGAGTAGGAGCCATAACTAACCGCACTGTACGGGCGCAGCCCAACCGCCGAACGCCAGTTTTTATTAATAGGTAAAGCCAGGGTTAAATAACCTAATCCGGCGGAGCCTACCGTTTGCGATTTTTGCGAGTTGGCAACATTGGCCACCCTGCCGTCTACCGCCATTTCAAAAGTAACCCGGCTGTTGTAAATTAAAAGGGCGGGGTTTAAGAAATTAACGCTAAAGCTATTGGGCGTACTTACGCCCAGGTTTCCCATACCAAAGTTGCGAATATTGCCGTTGTTATCGTTTACCTCACCCACACTCATTACCTGAGAATAAGGCGAATTACCGGTATTTTGCGCCAAGCCAAGCTGGGTGCAAGCCAGCACCAATACCCCACTTAGCAAAGAAGTAATTTTATACATTATAATTTAATATTCTATTTAACCCAATGAGCACCAGCTCCGGCACTGCAAAGATGGGTGCTTTTAAGCTAGTTTCAAAAAAAGCTGCATCTCCGCCGCAAAGAACTACTACTAATTGGTCGCATATTTCGGCATAAGCCGAAATAAATCCGTTCAACTCGGCTACTGTACCATTTAAAACGCCACTTTGCATGGCTTCTACGGTGGTTCGGCCGGCCAAAGGCACTGGCAAATTAGTTTGTTCAACTAACGGCAACTTTTGGGTAAAAGTATGCATCGCTCTGAATTTCATCTGCAAACCCGGCGATATGCTACCGCCCCGAAAGTTTTTTTCTTTATCTACCAGGTCGCAGGTAATACAAGTGCCTGCATCAATTACCAGACAATCACAATCCGGAAAAAGGTAGTTGGCCCCTACCGCTGCGGCCAACCGATCCATACCCAGCGTTTGCGGCGTTTGGTAATGGTTTTGCAGCGGCACCGGCGTTGTATAGTCCAGCGAAATAAAAGTACCCGTATAAGCCAAGCGCTCCGCCAACTCTGCTCCCCCGGTTCGCACCGACGATAAAATAATATTATCAATGGCCGCTATTTCCGGTTGTTGCAACAGTTCGTCGGGGGTGCTCACCTGGCTAGTACGCTCCAAAGCCGAACCGGCAAAGAAAGCGTATTTAATGGCGCTGTTGCCCATATCTATGGCCAGGTTCTGCATGCCCAATACTTTTACGCAGCGCTAATTACAAAAAGTACTTTAACCGGATTACTTCTTTCTCCGACAGGAAACGCCATTTACCGCGGGGAACGTCTTTTTTTGTTAAGCCGGCATATTGTACGCGGTCCAGCGATACTACTTCGTAACCCAAATGCTCAAAAATGCGGCGCACAATCCGGTTTTTACCAATATGAATCTGAATACCTAAGAAGGTATTGGTATCGCCAATAATAGCTAAATCGTCTACTTCGGCTTTACCGTCTTCCAGTTCCACCCCATTGGTTATCAGCTCAAAATGCTCGCGGGTAATAGGTTTATCCAGCTCTACCTGATATATTTTTGAAATATTATTAGATGGATGCGTTAATTTCTGGGCCAGTTCGCCGTCGTTGGTAAACAACAACAAACCAGTAGTATTTCTATCTAATCGGCCTACCGGAAATATACGTTCTTTAGAAGCAGTGGCTACCAAATCCATTACTGTTTTCCGGCCTTCGGGATCTTCGGTAGTCGTAATAAAATCTTTGGGTTTGTTCAGCATCACATAAACCATTTTCTCACGGTTCAGGCGCTTTTTACCGTAGGTAACAGTATCTTCGGGCTTAACCAGGTAGCCCATTTCGGTAACCGGCTGACCGTTTACTTTAATTTCACCGGCGGCTATTAAGCTATCGGCTTCACGGCGCGAACAAACGCCTGCATTGGCAATGTAGCGGTTTAAACGTACTAAACCCGATTTTTCTTCTTCGCTTTGGCGCTCACGAGCCTGATAACGCTTTAAATCGTAATTAGGTGCTTCTTTTACTTCGTCGGCATCTGAACGGAAAGTTCTTTTGTTTTCCTTACCGGCATACCGGTCATTTTCGCCACGGCTGCGGTTAAAAGGCCGTTCGTTGCCTTCTGGCCGGGCAGTATTGCCCCGCGGCCGCTCCGCAGAACGGTTCTCCCCCCGGTTTTCTTCGCGGTTAAAACCACCAAATCGGTTACGGCTTTCCGGCCGAGCACTTTCGTAACTAGCCGCGCGCTTAGGCCTTTCGGTATTTTCGTCGTTGCTTTTGAATTTATTATAACGGGGTTTATCCTCGCCGTCGTGGTTTGAGCGCCGCTCGCCGTACGATTTAGCACCAGTTGGTTTACCGCCATAAGGTTTAGATGGGTAAGCCGGACGACTGCCAGGGGCGGCTGGGCGGCGCTCACTGCGAGCGGCATAGCCACCTTCCGTATTGCGCCGCTCATCATTGCGGGGGCGCTCCGAGCGGTCGTTATTATTTCTGGAGAATCCTTGGGCGCGCGCCGGGCGTTCACCGCGCTCCGGACGTTCACTTCTCTCCGGGCGGTCTGTTCTTTCGGAGCGTTCGCGGTTAAAGCCTCCCCGCTCACCTGAACGCTCATTGCCTTCAGCGCGATTATTTCCTTTAAAAGTAGCGCCTTTGCTAAATTTAGGTCCTGATTTAAAGGAAGATCGTTTGTCGTCGAAAGTGCGGGGGCGTTCGCCACCTGTACGGTTGCCCGCTTCCTCATTGGGGCGGGTAAAGCGTTCGCTGCGGTTATATACTTTTTTGCCTTCGCCTTTAAACTTTGCCATCCGGTCTTCGCGGAACGGACGACGCTCATCATTACCCCGAGACGGACGATTTTCGTTGCTTTCGCCGGAATTTGGGCTGGTACTGGAACGGCGCGGGGAATAATTATTTGTGTTGCCGGCACCAGAGGCGCGGCCTTTAAATTTATCGCCGGAGGCAAACTTGCCTGAACCCGGTTTTTCTTTGTTAAATGCCATGTTAGATTAATTAGGATGCAGTATCGCTACTGGATCAGGATGTACTATTAGTTTTCAGAAATCTCGCCGATAGCGTTTTCTTCGGATACGAAATCTTTTAATTGTGGAAGGTCTTTCAGGTGATTGATGCCAAAGTAGTCCATGAACTTTTGGGTGGTGCCGTAAATAATAGGGCGGCCGATGGTTTCGGCCTTACCTTTTATTTGGATAAGCTCTTTCTCCAGGAGCTTCTGAATAGCATAATCGCAGCTAACGCCACGAATCTGCTCAATACCGGATTTTGAAATAGGTTGCTTGTAAGCAATTATAGCCAACGTTTCGAGCGAAGAAGCCGAAAGTTTGCGTTTAGATTTCTGCTTTAAAAACAGCCCAACCGCATCCTGATAATCGGGTTTGGTCAGGAACTGGTAGCCGCCACCAATAGCGTAAATCTGGAAAGCGAAATCATCGGCAGCAAGCTGTTCGTTAATTTCTTCTATACTTTCCAGTACATCGCTTATGGTTACCTCGTACTGCATTACCTCCGATAAACATTTCTGTAAATCTTCGATAGCTACCGGTGCCTGGGCACAAAAAATAAGTGCCTGTATGTTACTTTTTAAAGTATTCAAATGTTATTAATCGCGGCGTTGTAACTTAGCTTCTATCGAATGCTGGGTATGCGGAACGGCCCGTAAACGTTCTTTCGGAATAAGCTTGCCGGTAGCAATACAAACGCCGTAACTGCCGTTCCGGATGCGGATTAAAGCATTCTCTAACTGCTGAATAAATTTTAACTGACGGGAAGCCAACTGATTTAAACTTTCCTTTTCAGCCGTATCGGCTCCATCTTCTAATACTTTAGCCGAAGAAGCGGTGTTATCGGTACCGGTATCATTCCGGCGGCTTAATGTTTCTTTAATAAAAGCTACTTCTTTTTTCGCGTTATTAAGCTTCTCCTGAATAATTTCCTGAAATTCCATCAACTCTTCGCGGGAATAACGCATTGGTTCTTGACTCATGGCAGTAACAGTTGTATATATATTATAACTTTTTAAGTATTACATTAGCTAACACCAAGTCTATCAATTTAGTTTAAAATAAAATGGCACCTGCACCAGCAGGTTGCGCGCTTCGTTTTAAATAAAAAGGTACTTGGCTAAATTACGCGCAAAATTAATACAAATTTTACAATATTAATATTATCCTTCCTTTATTCTTTCGGGCTATTTTTGGCCTAATATCTGCTAAGTTAGTTTTCAGAATATTACCATTATATCGTTCTTTTTAAGTTCTTTGTAGCACTTGATAAATTATTAGTTAAATGAGAAAAATTATTTACTTATACCAGTTTGGCTTGCTAGTTTTAGTAGCATTGGTAACGGGCTGTTCTACCTCGCGCACCATTACTGCATCGGGCAAAGTAACACCCCAGGGTAAATTTAAATTAGGCTACAACTCGGCCTTTAATATTGCTACTGCCCCCCTGGCCGAAATAGACGATGTAACCCGGGCAGCCGTTAATGCCATTAAAAACCGCGACTCGCTTTACCTGGAAGATGTACAACCTTTAACCGAAGGCTTATTGGCATACTCTTTAGATCCGGTAGGTACCTCTTCTGAGTTTTACCTGCGGTATGGTTTAGTGCCCCGGGTAGATGTGGGTTATAAATATGCTTCCGGGGCGCACGTGTTTGATGCCATGTACCAGTTTTTAGGCGCTACCGGTACACCGGCCAACCCCGGACCAACCGGCCTTTACGGCAGCATTGGTTTACAATATTCTGGTCAGAACTCTAATTTGCCTTCTAAACTAGGCCTTAGTGCGCTAAGCTCTATATTAAACTACGAACTATCGCGTAAGGATATTTTAATACCGCTGGTTTTTAGCCATTCATTGGGGCCAGAAGAAGAGATTGGCAATATTTCGTGGGGTTTGGTTTACAGCCACAGCTTTATAAAATATGGCTTTGCGCCCGGCAAACTGTTCCGGAAATATGCCGATAACGTAGTTGAAAAAGTAAACCCGTTTATGAACAAAGAGAATTATGCTTCGTACGGAGCTTTTTTAAATGCCAAATTGGGCTACAAATATGCTTACGTAGTTCCGGCTATTAGTATTTACTACCAGAATTATGGCAACTACGAAATATTTGGCTTGCAAAGCCGGAATTACAAAGGGGTAACCATTGTGCCCTCGTTGGGCTTGCAGTTTAATTTAGGTTACGACAAAAAAAGATAGTAATTCAGGTTTCGTCTTAAATTTCAAGATTTACGTCGGCTAAAAGAAAGCACTTTAAACTTTCTTTTAGCCGACGTTTTTATTTAGCAGCTTAATTTATAAAGCAGTATTCTGTTAAAGCTCCTTCCTCATATCGGCTTTTAACTATTTATTTTAGTCATTCAACCAGTTGGTTCGGCCTTTCAGGTACATTTCCAAGCAATATTATTTATCAACCCGCATTTTTGTAATGCCTTCTGACTAAATGTACTAATGCCAGGTAGCAACATAGTTGGTAAATTATCTACTGAAGGCTAAGGTAAAAACCAGAATATAATATTTTGAGCAGGCAAAAAGGCTGTAATTAAACCATGATATATTTAATATTAATTTTTGTATATTAATTAATAAATTTAATATATTTAAGCGCGCTATATAACCTATTATCTATACTAATAACTTAAAAACAAACGCTAACTTATCTCTTAATTTAAAAACCAAAAACCTATGAAAACCAAAATTTCTACCTTCTTTGTTGCCGTAACTTTGTTACTGTCGTCGTGTGCGAAAGAAAGCTTTTATTTTACCAATACTGGCTCTAGCTACGGCTCTAAAAAAGTTAAACAAGAAGCTACAGCGGCCGTTGCCGATGAGCAAGTTGCTGCTGTTGAAGTAGCTGTAGCCCAGGAAGACGCAACAGCACCGGAAAACCTGACTGCCAGCACCGAGAAAACAGCTGCTGTTTCTAAAAAAGATTTTACCAAAGCTAAACCTTTATACCAGGCCAAAGTAACGGCACCAGTTCAGGCCGAAAAAATGTCGAAAGTAGCACAGGCAAAAGCGGCTATAAAAGTTAACAAACAAGTTAAAGCTATTGTAAAAGAAGCCAAGAAAAATAACGATATTGCTGGTACCGCTGCTGAAGGTAAAAGCCAGATTATTGCGGCGGTGCTGGCCTTCGTGGTAGGTGTATTGGGTATTCACCGCTTTTATTTAGGCTACACCGGTATTGGTATTGCGCAGCTTTTAACTTTAGGTGGCTGCGGCATCTGGGCCCTGATAGACTTAATTCGGATTATTATTGGTGACTTAAAACCAAAAGATGGCGGTGATTACACAACCAAGTTTTAATTAAATTGAAAAAAGGTAATTATTATATTTTAGCAGCAAAAATTAGCGGGTACTTACTGGTACCCCTAATTTTGCTGCTTTTACCCACCGACTTCTTCGATTCAGGGCAGTCGCTGTGTTTAAGCAAAATATTGGCCGGGGTAGAATGCTATGGCTGTGGCATGACCCGGGCCATTATGCACCTGATTCACCTGGATTTTAAGGGGGCGTACGAATTTAATAAATTGGCTTTTGTTACTTTCCCGGTCTTAAGCTTTTTGTGGCTGCAAGGCTTCCGGAAAGATTTTAACCAATTTAAAGGCTACAAAAACCAAAAAGATCAGATTTCGGCCGGCTAATAATTACCTTTTTACTTTTATAACAAAAGCCCTGACCAATAATATGGTCAGGGCTTTTTATTTGCAGTACCGGACTTATGCATCAAAATCGGCTTACTTTAAAAGGAAACGTTTAGAAGATTATTTGCAAGTAATAATACCCTAATCAGTATTAATCAATAAGTTGCACGCCTAACATCTGAATGGCGGCAGCAGCGGCTTCTACGCCTTTGTTGCCGTGTTTGCCGCCGGCTCTATCCCAAGCTTGCTGCTCGTCGTTGGTGGTTACCAGCCCAAATATTATGGGTTTGTTAAACTTCAGGCCAACTTGGGTAATGCCTTGCGCCACCGCATGACAGATATAATCATCGTGTTTGGTTTCGCCTTTTATTACCACCCCTAAGCAAATTACGGCATCTATATCGCTGCTTTGCGCCAAAAACTGCGCGCCCAACGTTAGCTCAAAAGAGCCAGGCACGGTTATGCGCTCAATATTTTCGGGTTTTGCGCCGTGTTTTACCAAGGTTTCGTACGCACCTTTACACAAAGTATCTGTAATAGCCTTGTTCCATTCAGCTACTACCAGGCCAAACCGTTTGCCATCAATTGGTATTAAATTGTCGGAGTTGTACTCACTTAAATTTTTTAAAGCTGTCGCCATAGTTCTATTTGCTCATTTCCGAAAAAATAATTCCCGGATAAAGGTTATGCTAAAAGATATTTAAATATTTCGAGCCCAAAATAAACAACAATCTTCTAAATAAAATAAAAGCGGCGGCGTTTTTGCCATCACACTGAAGACAAAAACGCCGCCGCTTTTAGTACTTAGAAAATTTATTATTTACCGGCTAGCAATTCAGCACGAGCCTGATATTTTTTAGCATCATTTGCTTCGGCCGCATTGGGGTAGCTTTGAACAATTTTATTGTAAGCTTCTAAAGCGCCATTAAAATTATTAGCTTCTTCGTAGGCCATACCGGCTTTTAGTAAATATTGCGGCGAGAAAAACTCATTTGCTTTGTAGTTAGCTGCTTTCATGTACAACTCGGCAGCCTCCTGCTTTTTACCCAATTCCAGATTGGCATCGCCTTGTAAAGAAAGCGCCCGGCCCTGCAAAATCAGGTCATCCGATTTATAATCTTCTAAATAATTGAGCGCTTCCTGGTATTTACCTTGCTTCAGGTAAGCTACCCCGGCGTAAAATTTAGCCAGATTACCGGCTTTGGTACTGCCGTAATCTTCCACAATGTTTACAAAACCATCGTGCTGGCCATCGCCTTTTAAAGCAACATTTAAAGAATCAGCCTCAAAATAATGAACCGCCTGAAACATGGCCGCCTGGGCTTCTTCGTTCTGGCTACTGCGGAAGTTGTAGAATAAAAGCCCGCCTACAACCGCCGCTGCAATAACGGCAAATAAACCAAGCAACACATTTCTATTCTTTTTCACGAAGTCTTCCGACCCGTGAGTCAAGCGATCCGCCAATACATCCGGATTTTCCAGAATTTCTAAATCGCTTTCTTTTTTGAGGGTATTCTTTGCCATTACTTTATTATTGTTGATTGTTGGTTGTTAATTGTTCTGAACAAATAATTAGCAACCGGTTCTAAATTAAAATTAATAATTAAATAAACAGATGACTCTTTGCAAGTTAACAATGAAAGATTATTTTTCATTCCGATAGTTGCAGATTACTTTAAAACAACAATCAGCAAATAACAATCAACAATCAACAATCAACAATTAGTCTTGAATGTAAGGGTAATCTTGCTGCGCGTAGATGTCTTTGTACAACTCATCGGCAGTTGGGTAAGGCGATTTCTCCGCAAATTCTACCGATTCTAGCACCTGCTCTTTAATGCGGGCATCAATTTGCTCTAAATCCTGTTCGGTAGCAAAGTTGTTTTCCAGAATAGTCTGACGCACTACTTCAATCGGGTCTTGGTTCCGGTAAGTTTCCAGTTCATCTTTGGTCCGGTATTTAGCTGGGTCCGACATGGAGTGGCCTTTGTAGCGGTAAGTTCTGAACTCCAGTAAAGAAGGGCCTTCGCCGGCGCGGGCACGTTCGGCAGCGCGGGCAACAGCTTCGTGTACATCTTCGCAGCGCATGGCGTTAACCGGCTCCGACGGCATATCGTAAGCGCTACCTAATTTATATAATTCGGTTACGTTAGAAGTCCGTTTTACCGAAGTTCCCATGGCGTAACCATTATTTTCAATTACAAATATTACCGGCAGTTTCCACAGCATGGCCATATTTAAAGCCTCGTGGAAAGCACCTTGCCGCACGGCGCCATCGCCCATGTAGCAAATACACAAGTTGCCGGTCTTGTTATATTTTTCGGCAAAAGCAAGACCAGCCCCTAGCGGCACTTGCGCGCCCACAATACCGTGGCCACCCACAAAGTTTACTTCTTTATCGAAAATGTGCATAGAACCACCCTTGCCTTTAGAGCAACCGGTAGATTTGGCAAACAATTCGGCCATAACGGCGTTAGGCGAAGTACCTAAGCCCAGCGGATGCGCGTGATCGCGGTAAGCGGTAATCCATTTATCGTCTTTGGTAAGCGCGGTAATAGCGCCGGCGGCACAAGCCTCCTGGCCAATATATAAGTGGCAAAAGCCTTTAATTTTTTGTTGACCGTATAACTGCCCGGCTTTCTCCTCGAACTTACGCATTAACTGCATCATCTCGTACCAACGCAGGTAAGTTTCCTTGGAGAATTTCAGGTCCGAATTTACCTTTGTTTCGGGCATTTGTTTCGTAATTGCCATAACTTATGTTCCCAATTCTGTTTAGAGTGCGAAATTAATTAAAAAATATCTTTCAAAGAAATTAATGATCCTCGAAAATATAAGTTTACTTTATTTTAAAAACTATGAAGAAGCGGATCTTACTTTCTCTCCTCATATAAATTGCTTTATTGGCGATAACGGCAGCGGCAAAACTAACCTGCTCGATGCTATTTATTACCTATCGATGAGCAAAAGCGCTTTTACCGCCTCCGACCTGCAAAATATTAAACAGGGCGAAGATTATTTCATGATCCGGGGCAAATTTGATACCCTGCAAGCCCACAAAGATGTTATTCAGTGCACCTTCCGGACTGGTCAGAAAAAAATAATTACCCATAATAAAACACCTTACGAAAAAGTAAGCGAGCACATTGGCCGGTTTCCGGTGGTGCTAATTTCTCCTTATGATACGGATTTGATCCGGGAAGGAAGCGAAGAGCGCCGTAAATATTTCGATAGCTTGCTCTCGCAGCTAAACCATGAGTACCTCGAAACCCTGATTCGCTACAATTATTTACTAAAACAACGTAACTCGTTGTTAAAGCAATTTGCCGAACGTAATTACTTTGACCGCGATTATTTACAAATATTGGATGAACAAATGGTACCGGCCGGCGAGCAGATTTCCACTACCCGCGAAGCTTTTCTGGCGGAGTTTGTACCTATATTTCAAAAACACTACGAACACCTCTCCGATAGCCACGAACACGTAAGTTTGCAATACAAAAGCCATTTGCCCGGCGCTAATTTTGCCTTATTATTAACCGAAGCCCAGCGCAAAGATTTGCTGTTGCAGCGCACCACCGTAGGCACGCATAAAGACGATTTTGTTTTTCTAATGGATGGCTGGCCCATAAAAAACTACGGCTCGCAGGGCCAGCAGAAATCTTACGTAATTGCTTTAAAACTCGCCCACTTCGAGATTGTAGCCCGCTACAAAGGCCAGAAACCCCTGCTCCTGCTCGACGATATTTTTGACCGGCTCGACGAAAAACGCATTACCAAACTGATGCAACTGGTAGCTAACCAAACGTTCGGGCAATTATTTATTACCGATTCGCATCTGGAACGCACCAATGCTATTCTGGCTGGCCTATCCGAAAATATTGAACGGTATGTAGTGGCAAATGGCACGGTTGCACCTTTCCAAGGCCAGTAAGATTAACCCACAAATTGTAATTAATATTGCCTAAATTTAACTCTGGAATACCAAGCTTGCTAAATACGAAACTGTGGCTTACTACAAAAGACCCAACAAAAATAATTACCTGGATAAAAATATTCATGCCCGCAAGGCAGATATACAGCCTTTAAAAGATACTATTCAGGAATTATTAAAAGCTTACCGCATACAAGGCAAAGTTACCCAGGCAAAGGTTATTGCCAGTTGGGAAAAAATAATGGGCAAAGGCATTTCGCTTAAAACAAAAGAGTTGTATTTTCAGGATCGCAAGCTTTTTGTTAATCTAACTTCGGCCTCTTTAAAACATGAGTTGATTATGTCTAAAACACGCGTTATACAATTAATAAACGAAGAAGTAGGCCACGACTTTATTCAGGAAATTGTATTTTTATAATATCCTGAATTAATTTTTAAACAAGTTAATATTTTACAATTTATTACCGAACCAATTAGTTGCAGAAAACCTTTAAAGGCACTTAAATTTGAGTATGCCTTTGAAAATTTACATTTACACTATATTCCTGAGTCTTCTTTTTTGCTTTCGCGTAAGTGCCCAAACCAACGGTAGCTGGCTGCCGCCCGGGGCAGATTTGAGTTATCCGCGCACGCTCCTGAAAGCCGGCCAAATTGCACCGGTCCAAAACTCGCTTACCACCGCAACCAAGCTAACCATTTATAGCGGCGTGTATAACAGCATCAACACCACGCCCCCCAGTGGCAATACTTCCTCGGATGAACGCCGCACCCGGGCTACCTTTGCCAAGAATACCGCATTTGTAATTTTAATGGACCGCAAACCAGCGGGCGGCTCACTCACCACTTTACTGCCCGAAGATCGCATTAAGTTTGTCTCTAATGTTAAAAGTTTATTAGAAAATATTAACCCGGCCGTAGAAGTAGTTACGGGCTATACCAACTGGCAATGGCGCTCCAAAGAATTAATAGATTACATGATAGCCTACGACCTGCTGCGGGGAGCCGGGGAAAACGAAACTACATTGGCCGCTGGCAAGGTTAAATTACAGGAATTTGCCGGCAACTTATATAACCAGTCGGTTACCGGGTATATGGGGTTCTATTATTTCTATAACAATATTAAAAACAACCACGCGCTTATGACGGCCGCCGCTTTGGGTTTATCGGCGGTAGTTTTAAACGATGCTACCAGCACAACCGCTGCCCAAAAACCCCTAAACTGGATAAACAATGGCCTGTATAACATTGATAATGTGTTATGGCGCGATGCCAAGCGGCAATCCGATTCTACAGGGGTGGCGGGCTACGCCGAAGGCCCTTATTATTTTAAATACGCTTTTTTAAACGTATTGCCTTTTGTGCGGGCCATGGGCAATTTTTTACCCGATGGCAGAAATCGTTATACCTACAATGGCATCAGCCGCAGCATCCGCAACCCTTATTACGATCCTAAATATGATTTGCTGTACGATTGGATGTCGGCGATTTTAATGCCCGATGGGCGCTATCCGGCCCTGGAAGATTCGTATGTAGATATGGGAATGCCTGAACTGGCGCTAGCCGGCAAAAGCAAATATGTGCAGCCCCTGCATCTGAAAAATTTAGCTGCTAACCAGCTCAACAGCTTAACCGAGCAGTTGCGCGACTTAACCGTAGATATGCGCGCCGCTTACCTGGCCGCCAATATTGAACCGTCAGCAGCCGCTAATAACACCTTAACCGTATTACCTAAAAGCGGCAACCTGGTGTTCCGGTCTGGCAACGATTCCTTGGCCAATTACCTGCACCTGTACGGCAAACACGGACTAGCACAATCGGTAACGGGCGGCCACAACCACGGCGATGCCAGCAGTTTTATTTTACACGCCAAAGGCCAGTTGTTGGCTTTAGATGCGGGTTACCTGAGTTCCAGCTACCGCGATTCAGTTGGCAAAGCCACTAACCACAATTTAATATTAGTAGATGGCGCTGGTCCGGCAATTGGCACCGACGGCACTACCAACGATGCCGAAGCTTTTATTCAGAATACTTTTAACACCAAACAATTAGCTTACGGCGAAGTACGCACGGCTTACTTAGGCGCCAATATTACCCGCAAAACCTTGCAGGTGCGCAAAAATTATTACCTAATCGCCGATTTTGTAAACGCAACCGCCGCCCATAATTACACCTGGCAGCTACACGGCTACGGCCTGGAAGGCGGCACCACCGCCACCGGCACTTTTACCGATAACTTAGCTACCCAACAGGAAGGTATCTGGCAGAAAAAAGGCGTTAACTTAAAAGCCCACGTAACGGCTACCGGTTCGGCCGATGCATATACTAAAGGCACGAATATTCACGAAGTAACTTATAACAAATCGGAAAAGCACACCACTTTGCTCGTGCAGAAGAATGGCGTTACGCAAACCCAGTTCTTATCGCTGCTGTACCCTTATACCAGTAATGCCGCTACCGTAGCCACTACCAGTACGGCCAACTCCGCAGCCTTAGCTACTACCGATTCCGGTTACAAAGATATTGCCTGGGCCCAGGCCGATACCAGTTTTACGACTTACCGCAACAGCAATAATCTCCCGGATGTACGTTCGGATGCGCGGCTTACTTTGTTTTCGCTGGATGCCAGCAATATTTTTTCGCAGGCTTTTGTAGAACAAGGTACGGCTCTGCAGTACGGCGAAAACCAGGTACTGCAATCCACGCAAAGAGCGAATATTAGCTGGCAGAAAACCGATTTAACCCGCTACGAAGGTTATGTTAGCCGCAACACCACCTTAACCCTGGCGCTTACCGCTCCGCCTGCCACGGTGGTGGGCGCTAATATTACCGATTACAGTTACAACACAACTACCAGCACGTTAAATATCGAATTTTCTGGCCCTTCTACTTTTGGGGTGATTACCCAGAATAACGCTTTACCAGTAAGGTTAATTAATTTTAAAGCCGCGCGCCAAGGACAAAATATTAAAATAAGCTGGCAAACGGCCGTAGAAAATCAGAATGCCGGTTTTACCATACTCCGGAAAACCGAAGGCGAAAAAGAGTTCCGGCAAATTGGTTTTGTTGTGGGTAAAGGTAATTCCCAAACCCTAAGCCATTATTATCTGGAAGATAAAGCAGCCCCTGCCGGTATAAATTATTACCAATTAATACAAACCGATTTTGATGGTAAAGCCCAAAACTCACCCGTAGTAGCAGTACAAGGCCTTAATTATCTGGCGCCTGAGCTGACAGTATTTCCGGTTCCGGCTTCTGAATATTTGCGGGTAAACCTACGGGGCGTTGCCGCAGATAAGGAATTGCGTTTACAGCTTTTTACCTTAAACGGCGAAGTTGTTTTACACCAGAAATTTGCGCACGAAACCAGTTTAGCAATAAGTAAACTTAAACCCGGCCTCTATTATTTGCAGGTAATAGATACCAATGGCCAAATTATTACTGCCGGTAAAAAAATAATCATCAACCATTAATTCTGTATGGTTCAATAGTAAGATTATTATCTTTCGGAATATTTCTATTTTAAGTACTGCTTTATGATACTCCCGGAATACCGATCGGTAGCTTACTCCCAAACTACTTTAACCGAGTTAA
Source organism: Adhaeribacter rhizoryzae (assembly GCF_008629685.1). Lineage (GTDB taxonomy): Bacteria > Bacteroidota > Bacteroidia > Cytophagales > Hymenobacteraceae > Adhaeribacter > Adhaeribacter rhizoryzae. The sequence continues at coordinate 47,126 of NZ_VWSF01000007.1, forward strand.
TGGTGCCCGCTTACGCCAATTTTGGCGGCAAAATTCACGGGGGCATTTTGCTCTCGCTTATGGATAAGGTGGCTTATACCTGTGCGGCCAAACACGCGGGCAATTATTGTGTAACGGTAAGCGTAGATGGCGTAAATTTTCTGCAGCCGGTAGAAGTTGGTGAATTGGTATCTTTAATGGCCTCGGTAAATTACGTGGGCCGCACTTCTATTTTGCTCGGTATTAAAGTTATTGCCGAAAACGTGAAAACCGGCACCGTAAAACACACCAATACCTCTTACTTTACCATGGTAGCCAAAGACGAAAGTAATAAACCTACCCAGGTACCAGGCCTTATTCTGGAAAACCGGGAAGAAGTGCGCCGCTTTCTGGAAGCCATTAAACGCAAAGAAATGAAAGCCTTATTCCAGGAAGAATTTAACAATGCCAAAACCAACTTAACCGTAGAACAGGAACTCAGCCGGCTGGAAGGCGAACGCTGCAAAGTAAGTTACCTGAATTACCCATTAAACCAGTCAAAATAAAATTATCTGACTTTATCCATTAATATTTAATGGCCTTCTTTACTGCCAATATTTAACTAATTCTATTCCAAGACAGTAATTTCCTTCCTGAATAATTTATTACCTTAAGCTTATAAATAATATCTGCCTAAGTAAAAACACAAAAGTTTAAGTAATTCACACCTGTCATTCAGGAGGAAACTATGTTGCAGATAGCCAAATAGTTTCCTCCTGAATGACAAATGTGGGCTCCAAAAGCTTTAAAAATATTTAACTGATTACTTGATACCAACTGGTAAATAATTGGGAGTAATCCTCTATACCCAGGTTAACTTTCTGGCGACCCAAAATATTCCTAAGAAACCAAAATCAACAACTCTGTAACAAAGCAAAAGCTTTGAACCTGAACTAGTACAGAAATGTTCTGTCTGCACAATTTGCCGGTAAAAGTTTTGTAATTTATGCAAGCTAAAAACCCAACTTAACCGGTTAAATTATTGGCAGGTAAACTTCATGAATCAAAAATATAAAGGCCAAAGGCTAGCCACGCCTAACAGCGTACTTCTTTTTTACAATTCTTTAAAAAACCTTAGGGTTTGGCCAGTGGCTATTTTGCTTTTAATTATTTTAAGTTCGGCCCAAACCCAGCCAGTAGTACCAAAGTCTATTGTATTAAAACAGATAACTACACCTATAACTCCTAAAGAATTTTTTGTGGCAGGCGTAGTAGATGAGCGCCACGACCGCAAAGCCGTGGCATATTTAATACCGTCAACCGGCACTCCGCCCAAACCTAGTCCAGCTCAGCCCGTCGATTTAGAAGGTGGTGGCTTACCCGCTATGCGGCAATTTATTCTGCAAGGTATGCGCCGGAATATGAAGCTACGCCCGGTGGTGGTACGCGTAAAAGAATTTAAATTAACCGAAACCGCTGATGCGACTGGTTGGGTAGATGGACAGGCAAGTGTAGTGCTAGCGTTTGATATTCAGAACGAAGGCAAAACCATGCGCTCGGTAGATTATAAAGGTGGCGCACGTTACAGGCGGCACCCCAACCAGTTTACCGTAATAGAACCAACCTTGCGGCAATCGCTGACCGATGCTTTAAACTATTTGAACGGCTGGATGGAAAAGAATGCCCACCATACCGAAGAACTCGCCCAAGGCCTAAAAGTAACATTTAAAGATTTTAACCAGAACACCGACCCGGATACCTTGTTTTATAACCCCAAAAACCCATTGGCCTGGAGCGATTTTCGGGCTGAGCCCCGCGGCGGTCGTTTTGCGGCGGCCGTTTTTCCTAGCTTTGCTTACGAAGGCGAAAGCAAAACCATTAACGGCGTAGTGCACCTGACCATAACCATGAAAGTATTTGTAGTGCGCGATGCTTCGTGGGTGCGGGCCGGCCGCGACGATCACGGCCTGAACCATGAGCAGCGCCATTTTGATATTGTAAAACTAGTTGCCGAACGGTTTAAACAAAAAATAAAACCCAGCATTCTTACTGTAGAAGATTACAACAGCATTATTCAGTACGAGTACCTGGAATCGTGGCGGGAAATGACGCGCCTGCAGGAGCAATACGACAGTGAAACCGGCCACGGCACCAACCACGCCAGCCAGGAAGCCTGGAACCAGCGCATTGATGAAGATTTACGAAAGTTTGGTGTCCGGAAGTAAACAAGCTGGTTTTCAATAAATTTATTCGCCTATTGAGCATCTTTAAAATTATTAATAATCAACATAAATTTATCGAAAAACAATAAATATATTTTGTTTATTAATAATTAATTGTTTCCTTTGGTTGTATTAAAAGCATCTAAACTTATTATGCTATGAAAACCTTAGGCAAATATTCCCTCTCCGCTTTAATAAAATTAATTATTTATGTTAGCTGGTATATTCAGCTGCTGTTTCTGGTGCTGCTCACGGTACTTTTATCCATTAGCTTTATTGCTAAAGAAGATATTCAAAGCGACTTAACCGTAAGATTAACCCAAAGCCAACCTTTAGCGGTTAAACCTGCGCCAGCGGCTACCAATATTAACAACGTTACCTTAAAATTAAACGCTGGCGAACTGCACTTTACCCAAGACAAGAGCCTACCCCTGGTAATTTATAACCTAGGTGTTATGTGGATTGGCTTTGCTATTTCGCTGGGTATTACTAACCTGCTGCGTAAAATATTCGATAGCCTGACGGATAATAACCCGTTCGTGGTTGAAAATGCACAGCGCCTGCGGCAGATTGCCCTGCTAATTATTCTGATTGCGCCTATTACTTTTATGCGCGATTTATTTCTGAACTGGTATTTGCGGCAAAACTTTGTTATTGATGGCAGCGCTATTCAAACCCACCTGACGCTCGATTTTAAAACCATATTTATTGGTTTAATTTTGCTGATAATTGCCGAAATATTCCGGATTGGTACCCGGTTAAAAGAAGATCAGGAATTAACCGTTTGAGCCCGATGCCGATTTATATAAACTTAGATTTACAACTGGTAAAAAAGAAAATGTCGCTCACGGAGCTTTCGGAGCGGGTAGATATTACCATGTCTAACTTATCTATTCTGAAACAAGGCAAAGCCAAAGCCGTCCGGTTTTCTACCTTAGAAGCCATTTGCCGCGAACTGGAGTGCCAGCCCGGCGATATATTGGAGTACAAAGCAGAATAAATTTTATAAAAAAGGCCCGCTCTAGCCAAAATAATTTTTGGTTAAAGCGGGCCTTAAATATTTGGGGTAAATAAATCTTGTCTAAAATATTTTCGCTGATTTCACTACCAAAACTGTTATTAAGTGGCACAACAGCCTGTTCGGGTTAATTTACTAATCCAAACCGAAGTGGGAAAACGTAAGTGTATGCTCTTGCGATACCTTCTTCCGTAGCTGGTTTCAAATCCGGCATGGCGCGTACCACACGTAATGCTTCTGCATCCAGCGTCGGCGAAACTTTATTTACCACTTTCGAACCAACCATTTTACCGGTTTCATTAATTGTAAATTCCACCACTACCGTGCCTTGCTCCCGGTTGCGCATGGCATTTACCGGGTATTTTAAGGTACGTTTTACAAACTCATTTAATTGCTTAGGCCCGCCCGGCAGTTCCGGCAGTACTTCGTGCGGATAAAAGCTAGCGGGTGTTTCGTCCTCGTTATAACATTCACCCATCGTTAGCTCTCCTAAAATAAATTGTTCGCGGCGCTTTAATTTGCCGCTGGCATAGTAACCTACGGCCTGCCCACTTTTTTTACCTAGCCGGTATTGCGTGGTATAATACAACTGACCATTTTTGTACCATTTCTGGGCTAAACCTTCGGGCATAAACAAGCCATCAGCTGTTTTAATAAACTTTGTTTCGGCCTGTTTCTCGCCGGTTATAAAATAAGTAGTTTCGGTTTTACTGCTTTTTTCCTTATCTGCGAACTCCGTAATTTTATAATAAGCTGCTCCTTCCTTACCAGGCAATAAATTAAATTTCTGGTCGAAATATTCCGTTTCGGTTTGGCTATATGCCGATAAACTAAGGGTTAAGAAAGAAACTATAAGAAGCAGAAAACGCATGAATGAAGTATTTATACAAAATCAACCTAATATTTAAATTTAGGCATATTGTTCATCCCGGCAAACTTCTGTAAAAACTTATTTTTTTTGCCCGAACCAGCACCCGTAACTAAATTATACTACCGGATATTTCCATTCGCCGCGGTACTCGCGACTAAGTAATTTATTCGCTTCGGGGTCGTTCAGGATTATTTCTTTGTCTCCGTCCCAGGCAATGCTGCGCCCCAGTTTATAAGAGAGCATGCCCAGCAAAGCCATGTTGGTAGAACGGTGACCTACTTCAATATCACAAACCGGTAGTTGTTTACTTTTTATCGATTGCAGAAAATTGGCCCAGAGCTGTTTAATATTCTGACTGTCGGGCTGGTTTAGTTTAGCATCTTCGTGCAGTACCGGCTTGTTTCTATCGGTGGGGTAAAAAGTCCAGCCTTGCTGCCAACCCATGTGAAACGTGCCCTCTGTGCCGTAAAAATAGCAGCCTACGTTTTCGCCTTTTTCGGCATTATTTCCGGCAAACTGACGGTGCTCCCAGTTTACGGTAAAATCTTCGAACTCGTAAGTAGCCACCTGGTGATCGGGGGCATCGGTGTTGTCTTTCCGGATAGCGCGCCCGCCGGTAGAGAATATTTTTTTAGGAAACTTCTCTTCGGTCCACCACAAAACTTGGTCGAGCCAGTGAATACCCCAATCGCCAAGCTGGCCGTTGGCATAATCTAAATAAGCCCGGAAACCTTTGGGGTGAATGGTTTTATTGTAGGGCCGCAACGGTGCCGGTCCGCACCACATATTCCAATCCAAGCCCTGCGGCGCTTCGCTGTCGGGGGTTATTTGGCCGGGGCCACCGCCGTAATGCACAAAAGCTCGCACCATCCCAATTTTACCCGCTTTACCTGATTTCAGGAATTCCATGCCCGAAACATTGTGCGGCGATACGCGGCGGTGTGTTCCCACCTGCACCATCCGGTTATTGGCCCGCGCGGCCTTTACCATGGCTTTACCTTCGTTTACGGTGTGGCCAATGGGTTTTTCGACGTACACGTGCGCACCTTGCTGCACGGCCGCAATGGTAATCAGCGGATGCCAATGGTCCGGGGTAGCTACAATTACAATTTCGGGTTTTTCGCGGGCCAGCAACTCCCGAAAATCGCCGTATTTTTTAGGTTTATCGCCGTTTAATTTTCCTACTTCTATGGCCGCAGCGGCCAGCATATTTTGGTCTACATCGCACAAGGCTACTACTTTAGATTCGCCGGCAGCAATGGCTTCGCGTAAAATATTCATGCCCCACCAGCCACTGCCAATTAAAGCAGTACGGTACGGCCGGGTTTTACCCGCCACCGAAATTAACGGCAACGACCACGCTGAATAGGCTACACTGGCTGCAGCCGAAGTTTTAATAAAATTCCGTCGGTTCATTATTAGTAGTGGTTGGTTTTAGTAGTTAGTTGTTAGTAACTAGCTGTTACTTTTAAGCTGAAAAAGCAAATATATTCAGAAACCGGAATAGCAGTATAATCTGGCTAACTTCTTTTGTTAGGTGCCAGAAAAGATAATTCTAATTACACGGTAAAGTAAGCTTCTAATTCTTGCAGGGTGTTTTCGTTGGTTACCATATCCTGTACAATCTCGCCTTTTTCCAGAATTACAATGCGTTCGCATACCTCAATTACGTGGCTCAGGTCGTGGCTGGAAATCAGGAGCGTCATGTTTTTTTGGTAACGCAGACCTTTCAGTAAGTTTTTCAGGCGGATTTGGGAACTGGGATCGAGGTTGGCAAAAGGTTCGTCGAGAATTAATATTTCGGGGTTAGAAAGCGCTGCCGCCGCTACGCCAATTTTCTTCTGATTGCCTTTCGAGAAATCGCGAATATATTTTTTCTGGTTTAATATTTCGCCGTTAAATAAATCCAGGAAAGGCGCTAACCGCTCCGATAAATCGCCGGCCGATAAACCCTGCAAATCGCCAATAAATTTAAAATATTCTTCGGGTGTTAAGTAATCAATCAAAAAACCTTCGTCGAGGTGCGAGCCAGTATAGGCTTTCCAATCTTCGTGCAGCGCTACGTTTATGCCCTTCGAGAATACTTCGCCTTTAGTAGGCCGAATTAAATCCAGCAGCATCCGGAACAAAGTAGTTTTACCCGCGCCATTGTTGCCAACCAAGCCAACCGTTTCGCCCTGGTTAATAACCAGCTCCGGAATATTTACCACGGTGCGGCCATTATAAGCTTTCTGAATATTTGTTATTGCTATCATGGTTAAATTATTGCTGGTTACTGAAGTGTTGGAGTGTTGAATTATTAGTTGCTGGAGTGTTTTTCCATCAACCTATTTCTGTTAACTGTTTATTGTTCACTGTTAACTGTTCCCTGCAACCTGTTTACTGTCTAAACCCGGTGGCTATTTTGTATTTATGGGATAGGAAACGGCTGGCTACTAGATTAAGCATTTGCTTGTGCAGCGCAAAACCCACCAACCCCAAGAACCCAACAGCAGAAATTCCCCAGTACGGAATACCCCAATAACCAAAAGGGGCATACACCAGCAGCGGCAATAAAATAAGCGGTATCATCATTACAAACTTAGAAGCGCCCACACCCTGCCAGTTAAAAGCCGAACTTTTGCTCAGGTCGATGCGGTTGGTGTTTAGGACCGAAAAGTAAAATATTACAAATGTGTTAACGCCAATATTAAACAGGCAAGCGGCTAAGTTTATGGCTACTACTTTCCAACCAAAATAGGCATAGGGCAACGTTACCAGAAAAGCCACTAAACTAGTAGGCACAAAAAACCAGAATTTAGCTAAGTAAAACTGGTACGGCGATATTTGTTTGGTGAGTAAAGCATCGAAATGGCCGCTCTGCCAACTCGGAACAAACTGCCCGTAGTTAAACATAAACATGCCGGTCATCATAATGCCCGCAAACAAAAACATGCCGAAACCTTCCTGATAAAGCTTATTGGGGTAAAAAATAAAGCCGTAGCTTAATATTAGCAGCGACATAAATACAACCGATTTGGACCGCTTGTGCCGCCAGATCAATTTCATTTCCAGGGCTATTAATTTGCCTGTGTTACCAAACCGGTTAAGAAAAGTAATATCACCGCCTTCAACGGCATTATTTCGCTTTAAGGCAATTTCTTCGGGGTAGGTGTGCGCCAGCAAAAAAGTGTAATTTAAGCGGTAAGCCAATGCCAGCAAAACAGCCGGTAACACCACCAGCCAGGGGTTTTGCAGCAGAAAATTAAATGCCGAAGCAGAGGCTATCCGCAACGAAAGCAAGCCAAAATAATCGGCCAGCATTAAACCCACTACTGCTACACCAAAAAGCAAGGTAAGTTTAGGGTTGCTGCTTAGCTGGCGTTTAAAGTAAATCAGTATAAAATTATTAAAAAACGTAAGCAGTAATACGCTTAAAAGCCAGCCCGCTGCTACCATAATGCCGTAAGCCGGCATCAATATTTTAACCATAAAGGGCACCAAAATCAGCAAGGCCCAAAAATTAAACAGGCTTGGCACCGATTTTAATAATACATAATGTATAAGTCGGGCTTTTTTGATGGGCAAATGCAAATACGGCTGAATAGCCAGCACCGGCAAATCCTGCAGCATAAACCGCATAAATAAATCGACCAGGAAAAAATAAAGCAAAAAGCCGTTGAAAACTGCTACCGGGTTTTGGTTAGGATAAGCCTGCCGCAATAAATCATCGATGAAAAAGCCCAGCACCAAAAAACTAAGCAAAAAGTACGCAATAAAGAACCCCAGAATAATATTAATGGCAATACTCTGTCCGAATACAGAAGAACGCCGCGATTCTTTCCATTGGTGTGCAAGCAAGGTGGTAAGCATGGGCAAAAAGCTGATAAATTACAGGTTATTAAATATGCGCAAAAATAGTTGCGCTACCAAAAAGCCAATCCTTTATATTTTGGCAAATAAGCTGTTTTTTTAAGGTTTCTGCCTTTTGCTCGTCAAAATATTCTTTGTTAAATACAAATTTCCCTCCGCATAAATACCTAAATTTTTGTTAAGTATAAAAATATCTGTAATAGCACTAACCTTTTAAATAAAATGTTAGTAATATCCCTTCCAACTAATTATTTATCAACCTCTTAAAAGCTATGTAATGAAAAATTTTTTTGACTATGATTTAAGCAGCCCCCAGGAAAGACAGGAACGATTCCAAAATTACCCCGAATTGTCTAAGTTCTATATAGCACTTCAGGAAGAACTATCGCAGGACGAATACGAAAAACTGTACGAAGCAGAAAAGCAATCTTTTAATTCTTTAATTCAATCTAAGTCCCGGAACAAATTACAATGGATACAATAACCCCCCGATATTTTAATAATTAAAAAGGGTAAACAATTAAATGTTTACCCTTTTTTCTTGCCTGTGAATAAAGCAATATTTCATTTTTATTCTTCGCGCACGTACGGATGCTGGTAATGCAAAGCTTCTGTTTCAGAAATTATTTCGTAGGTATTAAGCATGTGGGTAGCCAAACCCGTATTTAAACCTTTTACATATAAACCTTCCGGCGAGCGGTAAATAGCATAATTATGCTTCCCGAACGGGTACAAATTATTACTGCGCAACTCTTTGCCTTTGGTCAGGTCTATCTGGCGGTTATCCTGGGTGGTTACTATAAATAAGTTTTTATCTTTCATGAGTTTTTGTTGCGGGTTTTAAATTTATCTAGGCTAAGCCATGCCGCATTATTTTCTGTTACCAAAACGCCCAGCCACCTAATTTCTATCTAAATTCCGGTAAGTATAGCTGGTTTACTCCTTGCGGGTAGCAAAGGTATACAATACTAAAGTGGTTTAAAACCGATTGTTTTACTCCTAACGATAATCTTTATACCAGCTTGTATCGTTAAAATATAAATAATATTTACGCTTTTGTGGTGTAAATCAACGAATTATTATTTAGCATAAAAGCTAAATAATATATATCCCGCCGCACCCAACATTGGTTGGCTTAACCATATAAAAAAAGAAGTTCCTGCTCCGCTGTCTGGCTTGTTTAAAATTAATATTTCGCAAAAGCCAGTTTCCTGATGTTGTTGTTTTAAGAATTAAGCGCAAGAAGAACAACGGGTTTGCCGGCAACAATTTCCCCTCGCAAATTATTCCGGTCATCCTAAACCCTTAGCATTTACCCAAAATTTGCCTGCTCGTTTGTTGAAATTTTCTAAAAACTACATCGATTGCGTAAAAATAATTTACAAAATTTTAATAATATTCTTAAATAATTACAAAATATTCAAATTTTATTTCATTTTGTTGATTTTTTGATTGTATATTTAACTGGCTTTAAAGTGCAAAACGCATCAGCTAACCCTAAATTATTACCACCCACTTATTAAATGTAAGCACATGAAAAAAAGAATACATTGCCCGCACTATTTATTTTGGGTATTGCCTTTGCTTCCGCTGCAGCCCAACTTAGCGCAGGCTGAAAGCAACGTTGCCATAGCCGGAACCTACGTTTCTCCGGAGGCAAGTAAAGCGGCCGTTGCTTTTTTAAATAAAAAAAGCAATAATACCAGCTTTCATAATAAGCTTGCAGAAGTTACCATTCAGGGTAAAGTAACCGGCGAAGCCAACGATGCGCTGCCCGGCGTAACGGTGCAGGTAAAAGGCACCACTACTGGTACCAGCACCGGCGTAGATGGTTCTTATTCGCTTACCGTACCGGATGGCAACGCTACTTTGGTTTTTTCTTATGTAGGTTACACTACCCAGGAAGTAGCCATTAATAACCGCACCACGCTAAACGTTACGCTGCGGCCCGATGCTAAAGCGCTGGAAGAAGTGGTAGTGGTAGGTTATGGCACCCAGAAAAAAGGTGATGTAACGGTAGCGGTTGCCAGCGTAGCAGGCGAAGCCATTGCCGAACGCGGTACGGTAAACCCGTTGCAAGCCGTGCAAGGTCAGGTGGCCGGGGTCGATATTTCAGCGGGTTCTGGTCGGGCCGGTACTAACTATAATATTCAAATCAGGGGGCAAAACTCCTTGGCGGGCGGCTCGCCTTTATACGTGGTAGACGGCGTAATTGTACCGGATATTAACTTCTTGAACCCACAGGATATTGCCAAAATGGACGTTTTGAAAGATGCGGCTTCTACGGCAATATATGGTTCCAGGGGTTCTAACGGGGTGGTAATTGTTACCACCAAGCAAGGCAATCTGGTAAAAGGCGGTGCTACTATTTCGTACGACGGCTATACCGGTATCCGGCAAAACGTACGCATGCCCAATTTTATGGAAGGGCCAGAATGGTGGGAATTTCGGCAAAACTCTTACATCGTGCCTGAATTAATAGCTGGCAACAACCCAACCGATATTGGCGCGGCCGGTAGCAGTAACCCCGAAGTAGCGCGTCGCATTGCCGAAAATGATTATACCAACTGGCGCGATCTGGTAATGCAAACCGGGGTACAGAACAACCACTGGCTTACGGTTTCGGGTACCAGCAGCAACAACATGCAATATGTATTGGGGGCAGGTTACCAAAACGAAAAAGGTAACTTAATTAACGAATATTTCGACCGCTATAACTTTAAAGCCAGTGTAGACCATAAAATTAGTGACCGCTGGGCTGCCGGTGCTGCCTTTAATTTTGCTATTTCGGAGATTGAGCGGGGCAGCGATTTGGCGGTAACCAATGCCTTCCGGATGGCGCCCATCTTTAAACCTTACGACGATGCGGGCAACCTGGTGTTCCGGCCCGGGCAAATTCCAATACCCGGCACTACCAACGTTACCAGCATGACCAGTTCGGTAAACCCTTTACTCGATAACGAAAACTCCGATAATAATACCCGCCGTTCGTTTGGCGTTGGTAATTTATACCTGCAATATTCGCCTTTAGAAGGTGTAAGTTTCCGGTCTACTTTTTCGCCGCGCGTTACTTTCGAAAGAAACGGTCGTTTCTGGGGTTCCCAAACCGAAAGCCGGGGCGGCTTACAGCCGGCGGCCGAGTTGCGTAACAACGAAGCTTTCTCCTATATTTTAGATAATATAGTTACTGTAAACAAAGCTTATAAAGAGCATAGCTTTACTTTTACCGGGTTGCACAGCATTCAGCAGGAACGTTACGAAAGCAATTTTAGCCGCGTAACCAACCTGCCTTTTAATTCTTCTTTCTATAACCTGGGTACTGCTTCCAGCCGCGAACGCATTGAAAGTGATTTCAGCAAAATATCGCTTATTTCGTACATGGGCCGGATTAATTATGCCTTCCGCGACCGCTATTTGGTAACGTTGGCTACTCGTTGGGATGGTTCTTCTAAATTATCGCCGGGTAATAAATGGTCTTCTTTTCCGTCGGCGGCTATTGCCTGGCGCTTATCCGAAGAAGGCTTTATGGATGGTTTCGATTTCCTGACAGATTTAAAAGTAAGATTAAGTGCGGGGGTTGCTGGTAATAATAACAACATTAGTGCTTACGGTACACAAATGAACCTGAGTAGCCCTACCTTCTACGATTTTGGTGGTACGCTGGGCTTAGGATATACACCTAATCGTCTGCCCAATCCTGGCCTTACCTGGGAACGGACCCGCGAATACGACTTAGGCTTGGATTATGCCTTATTTATGGGTCGTGTTTCCGGCTCCGTAGATGTGTATGATAAACTTTCGCAAGGTGTAATCATGGACCGCGATGTGGCGATGGAAAACGGCTGGGTATCTATTAAAGACAATGTAGGCTCGGTAAGCAACAAAGGCGTAGAATTATCTTTAAGAACGGTAAATATTGCTACCGATAACTTTGAGTGGTCTACTACTTTTAACTTTGCCCGCAACAAAAACGCGATTGTGGAATTACTCGATAAAAAAGAAGATTTACCCGGTAACTCCTGGTTTATCGGCGAGCCCATTAACGTAAACTATACCTATATTTTTGATGGTATCTGGCAGGAAAACCAAGCTGATCAGGCACTTATTTACAAGCAAATTCCTGGCATGGCCCGGGTAAAAGATACAGATGGCAATGGCGTTTTAAATAATGCCGACCGCGCTATAATTGGGCAACGCGATCCCAAATGGACCGGTGGTTTCTCTACCTCCGTAACGTACCGGGGCTTCGATTTTTCGGCGTCTTTATTTGCCCGGCAAGGTCACCAGGTGCTCAGCACGTTTCACCAGGAATTTACGAACTTAGCTGACCGCGGCCGGACTAAGTTGGATGTAGATTATTACATGCCCGCCAATAATATTACCCCAGCCCGCGTTTCGAACACCTACCCTATGCCGGGCCGCCCCGGCGATTACTGGTCGTTGGTAGGCTATTACAAAGATGCCTCTTTTGTGAAAGTACAGAATATTTCGCTGGGTTACAGTTTGCCGGCCAGTTTGCTGGAACGCGTAAAAATTAAGAGCGTGCGGTTGTATAGCAATGTATTAAATCCGTTTGTTTTCTCCGATTACGATGGTTTTGATCCGGAATACGCCGCCGAATCTTTAAATAATACCGGGGTTAGCACGGTTACTTACCAGTTTGGGGTAAATCTTAAATTTTAATCTGAATAGAAATGAAAAAGTATAATATATTAAGTTTAATATTTATTTTCCTGCTTTCGGCTACCAGTTGCCAGGATTTTCTGGAAGAAGAAAACCGGTCTAATATGGAATCGGACCAATATTACGCTACCGCCGAGGGCTACGATAAACTGGTAAATTCGGCTTACTCTACTTTGCGCACTGTTTACAGCGAGCCCTGGTTGTTTGCTGCCGGTACCGATTTATTTGTGGAAGGCCGCGATGCGCAACCCAAAGGCATTAGCGAATACCGTGAACTAACGCCCGAAGAAGCTGCCGTAGAAGTTTTTTACCGCAATGCTTATAACGCCATTCAGGTTTGCAATACAGCTTTGTACTTCAACGACAAAACCGCTGCTAACACTAATTTACCCGTGCGGAAAGGCGAAGTTCAGTTTTTAAGAGCTTATTATTATTTCCTGCTGGTTCAGAATTTTGGCGGTGTAGCATTGGTTACCGACCGATTCACCGCTCCGCAGGGCTCGTTCCAGCGTAATTCGGCCGAAGAAGTTTATGCCTTTATTTTAAAAGAAATGAACGAAGCCTTGGCAGCCGTACCAGAAAATCCATCTGAATTCGGGCGGGTATCTAAAAGAGCCATCCGGCATTATTTAGCCAAGGTACACCTGACCCGGGGTTACGAAACTTTTGGCAGCCGCGAAGATTTTGTACAAGCCGCTGCTTTAGCCGATGCCGCTATTGCCAACCAGGCCTTAACCATTCCGTTCGAAACGCTTTTCTACCCCGGCAACGAACGCAACGCTGAAATTTTATTCTCCATTCAGTACGATCCGGGTTCTATCCAAAATCCGCAAAGTGGTGGTCATAACCAGAATTATTGGTTTGGTCCTTACATGGGTGGCCAAGGAGCGGCGCAAGGTTATCCGCAGAGGGCTTACCGGCTGGTACCTACTATGTATTTGTTCGATGCTTTTACCCAGAACGATGCCCGGTTTGATGCCACTTTTATGATAGAATATTATACCCGATATTACGATTACTACGATAAGAGCTCCGAAAGAAATAACCTGAACGTACGGTTTTACTATGCGCCCAAGTGGGCTTCCAGTGCGGCCGATATTGCGGCCTGGAAGGCCGCTAACCCTACCCGCCGCAATGCCGCGCAGGTAATTCCTTACTCCGCCGCTTGGGAGGCCTCTACCAGCACCGCTTTAGATAATGCTACGCCGGCTATTAAAAAGTTCGACGACCCTAAAGCCGCTTTTGGCAACCCTACCAGTACCCGCGATATTTTCCTGGCCCGCTTAGGCGAAACGTACCTGATGGCTGCCGAAGCTTACTTTAAATTAGGCGATAACGCTACGGCGGCCCAACGCATAAATGAGGTAAGAAAAAGAGCTGCCAAAACTGGTACCGCAGACCAAATGGCCATTTCGGCGGCCGATGTAAATATTAATTTTATTCTGGACGAAAGAGCCCGCGAACTGGCCGGTGAATACCACCGCTGGTTCGACCTGAAACGGACCGGCACTTTAGTAGAAAGAACCCGCTTGTATAACCGCGATATCCGCAACTGGTTTAACCGGGGCATTAATCCTTTTGAAGGTACCGGCGGCGCCCTGAAAGTGCTGCGCCCTATCCCATCGCGTGCCCTTATTCTGAACGAAGGCGAATTTGAACAAAATCCGGGTTATTAAGCAATATTATTAAAACAGAAAATGCCTGGTTTGAAATTTCAGATCAGGCATTTTCTTTTATAAAAGATTATTTTTCTCGTTAAGAAGTAGGCTATAAATATTTCCTTAACCTAAGTAGCAATTTTGCTCTATCTTAACCAGTTCTTTCAACAATATTAAAGTGGCCTCTTAAAACAATATAAGACAGTCCGAGCACATTTAAGGTAGTAGTACCCAGCAAAGCCACTAAAACCGTATCGCCTAAGCCAATAATGCTTTTATTCATCAGCAAAATAAAGAGTACGGCTATTAACCAGAGAGTAACAATGACGGCCGTCCAGACGGCGAGCCATTTGCGGTGCGAGGTATCTTCGCGGTAACGCTGGTTTTCGAATAAGCGGCGCTGAACCGTTAAGTCGTCCGAATCTATATCTGTTTCGGGATCGGGGCTGGTTGGCCGCGACCCAATAATATCTGCTAGTTTCCTGGCCACGTAGGTTTATATTTCTATTTCGGAAAAATATTCTTTTATGTACTGGTTCGGAATGGGCTGATTCCAGGTGAAAGAAGTTTCTTTGGTGGTTTTATCCCAGGGGCTGCCCGGCATGTGCGACCACTCCGATAACTGCGTAGCGCTAAATTGCGCGTAGTTATCAATAATTTTATTCAGAGCTTCGGTAACGGCCGGGTCGGTGACTACTTCTTTCAGCGAATCGTCGGATACGTCTATGACTTTACCAAAGTCCACGCCTTTCCGGGTTTTGGGAAAAACAGGGCCAAAGGGCCAGGCTCTGGGTTCTTCGTTTAATAACAGGTGGTTGTACCGCGCCAAAAAATAACCATAAAGTATAAAAAGCAGCTTCTGCACCTTGGTTACATTTAACACAATGCCTTTCTGGTAGGCCAGGGCCAGTAAATATTTGGCAACAACGGTACTATCGTAAGTAGTCATATAATTGGAGTGGTAACAAATTTATAAATAATTAACCCGTTAACCAATAGCACCTAAAATCCTGAACATGAATAATATACTTTATTTACCGGGTTTAACCGGTTACACCGCATAAAGCTGGTTCAGGTAATAAAAAGCATTAAAATCTAAATATAATTTACTTATTTACCAGAATATTGGTTCTCTTTATAACGGTTTCTATCGTAGAGAAAAAAATACCTGCCAGTATAACCTACCGGCGGTAAACCCAGGCAACATGCGTAGGGCAGCAGCCTTGTGCCGGCCAATTGTTCATTGACCTAAATAAGACCATACCATGTTCTTTAGAGAAGCTAAAACAGAAGATATTCCCAAAATTCACGCCATCAGATTATCGGTGCAGGAAAACCGATTGTCGGACCCGACGCGGATAACCCCGGAAGATTATACCCAAATGTTAACTGAACGCGGCAAAGGTTGGGTGTGTGAGGTAGAAAGCGACATATTGGGCTTTGCCATCGTAGATTTGCAGGAATCAATAGTATGGGCGTTGTTTGTGCTGCCCGAGCAGGAAGGCAACTTTATTGGCCGGATGCTACACGACATGATGGTATCGTGGTGCTTCTCGCGCGGCATGGCTAAATTAACTTTAACTACTGCTCCCGAAACCCGCGCCGAAAAATTTTATTTGAAATCGGGCTGGCAAAAAATTGGCACTACCGAAACCGGCGAAGTAATTTTTGAACTGGAAAATAACCTGGACGAACTAATAGCCCCGGAGCAAGATTAGCCCCATGCTGCGCAGTGACCGAATAAAAAATATATTTGGGCAGTTGGTTGATCTAAGTCCGGAGGAGTGGCAGGCTTTTACGGAACACCTGGAAGAAGTAAGCTTTCCGAAAAATAGTTTTTTGTGCCGGGCCGGAGAAACGGCCCATTATTTATATTTTATTTATAGGGGCGCCGTACGCGTTTACCACCAAACCGAAGAACAGGAGTTTACCTTAAACTTTCATTTCGAAAACGAATTTGTAACCGCTTTTTCTTCTTTTATTACCCAAACACCCTCGCGGGTAAATTTGCAGGCCTTGGAGCCGGTGCAAGCCTCGCGCATCCACCACCAGCATTTGTACCAAACGTATCAGCAATACCACCACGCCGAAAGAATTGGCCGTTTGTTTGCCGAAACGCTTTACGTGCAAAAAACCAACCGCGAAATAGATTTACTTTCGCTATCGGCGGAGCAGCAATATTTGAATTTGTTGCAAAAAAATCCGAAGTTAATCAGTTCTATTTCGGTTAAGCACCTGGCCTCTTACCTGGGTATTCACCCCGAAAGCTTAAGCCGCATCCGGCATAAACTGGCCGTAAATTCCTAACCTACATCATTTATTTTAGGGTCAGCTTGGTTGCATCTTTGTTTTACTCTTTAGCTAAATATTAAACCGGGCTAAAGCAGGTAAATAAATTTGTATCAACCTTAAACAACCTTAAATAAGTAAGTTATGGCACCATTAATTGTTTTACTGGTTGTTTTTGCGGCCACCTGGTTATTGGGCCGTGCCCTAAAACCACAAAAATTAACTTTAGCCCAAAGCGGCCACATAGCCATGTGCGCCATGTTGCTGTTTACCGGCACTTCGCATTTTTACCTGACCAAAGGCATGGTGCTTACCATGCCCGATTTTATGCCAGCCAAAGAGGCCCTTGTTTACTTTACCGGCGTATTGGAAATAATTTTCGGAATTGGTTTGCTTTTCGAATCTACCCGTCGCGTAACCAGCGTGCTGCTAATCTTGTTTTTCCTGGCCGTGCTGCCCGCCAATATTGTGGCCGCGCTTAAGCACGTAGATATTCCATCGGCTACTTATACCGGCCCCGGCGTTAATTATCTCTGGTTCCGGATTCCTTTGCAGTTATTATTTATAGCTTGGGTTTATTATTTTGGTTACCACAAAGAGACAGCGGTAGCTTATTCCCACAAATCAGTTACCACCCCTACTGCCCTAGCCAGATAATAAATAATTGAAAAAGAAAAGCGGAGCAAGTACAATTGCTCCGCTTCTAAATATTACTATAAATATAGGCTTTGTCGCGCGTAAACTTCGGGGTTAATTCAACGTCAGCATAGCGGGTCCAAATTCTTCGTAATGAATTAATGTTTTGGGCACACCTAAAGCGGTTAAGTCGTGGTACTGTTTTCTGATAAATGGTGCCGGCCCGCAGATGTAATAATCGGCATCGGGTAAAATGGCTTTGTCTTGCAGCACATTTAAATCTACTACGCCCGTGTAATAACCTTCTACCGGTAAAGGCTCGTGGTGCGAATCGTAAAAAATATGTTTTTTTAATTTGTTGTTCTGGTTTGCCAGCGTTACTACCGGCTCGTGAAAGGCATGCACGGCTTTGTTGCGGCTGCCATGAATCCAAACAATTTCGCGGTTATGTCCCGTATTCACCAACGATTCCAGCATACTGATTAAAGGCGTTTGCCCTACCCCGCCGCTGATGAAAACAACCGGGGTATTTTTATTCGCATCCAGCACAAAATCGCCGGCCGGCGGCGCTACTTCAATAATATCGCCTTCCTGTACAAAATCGTGGAGCCGGTTGCTAATCATGCCATCGGGCCTAATATGCGCACCGGTTTCTTTTTTAACCGAAATGCGGTAAAAAGCGCCGTTAGGAGCGTTAGATAAACTGTATTGCCGCGGCTGAAATAATTTCATTTCGGGTAAGAATAAGCGCACGCTAATATATTGGCCCGGTAAAAAATCGGCTACCTTGCCGCCGTCTACGGGATGTAAATAAAAAGAAGTTATTTCTTCGGATTCTTTTACCCGTTGCTTTACCATAAAAGGCCGCCAGCCAGTCCAGCCACCGTCTTTAGCTACGGCATCGCGGTATAAATTGCTTTCCAAACCAATCATCAGGTTGGCCAGCTGTTTGTAGGCCACACCCCAGGCTTCAATTAATTCGGGCGTAGCGCCTTCGCCTAAAACTTCGCTGATAGAGGCCAGCAAGTTGCGCCCCACAATGGCATATTGCTCGGGCCTAATATCTAAACTCACGTGTTTATGGCCAATTTTGGTAACGGCTGCCGCCAGTACCGATGGATCATCAATATTTTCGGCGTAGGCCAGCACCGCCATGGCCAGCGCGGTTTGTTGCTTACCACTTTGCTGGTTACCCATGTTAAAAGTATTTTTTAAATCGGGGTTGTGGCTAAACATGCGCTTGTAAAAATGCGAGGTTAGGGCAAATCCATGTTCTCTTAAAATAGGCACTGTGGCTTTAACTAATTCTTTTTGCTTTGCTGTGAGCATTATTTAAATATTTAGTGGTTAATAACTAACTGATTACCACTTCTTATTTCACCTAACTATAGGTTAAGTAAGATTAACCGGAATCAGTTACTCTTTTTAGACTCGGTTAAATAAATATGCTGCAAAGTTCAACGGAACAGGATTGTAATAAAATGATAAATAATAGTGCCGTAACTGATTAATCTCAATAAAAAACAAAGAGGTTATTTAGTACAAAAAGTAAAACAATTACAAACCTTATTGGCCTAAGGGTAACATTACCCTTGTATTTTACCTTCTATCCCTTTGTTAAAAGCATTAATAAAGGCGTGTTTCAGCACATTTACAAAGGTTTTCCAGTTATCGGTATTGGGTTGGTTTATATGGCCCGAAATAGGTACCACGGTAGCAATCTGGTCGCGGGGCTGGTTTTCGGCGGCTTCGGTAAATAAACCAATTATGGCTTCTTTGGCGGCGTGCAAAAAGCCTTCTTCTTTCTTATCTTTTTTCCAGTTCAGCACCTTTATGTTTTCGAAGAAAGGCTTTATGTAGCCATCCAGTTGGCCATTGGTTAGTTTTACTTCGCTGTACATATCCATCTGGCCTCTTTCCACATCAAACTTGCCGTAAGCTTTAATAAAACTGTTCAGGCTGGTCAGGTTTACGTTGGTAAGCTGCATATCCAGGTTAAAATCGGGTATTTCTTTCAGAGCGTTTACTTTCATGTTGCCCTTTAAAGTGCCACCCCCAATAGATTTGCCGGTAAGGGTTACGGTAGAAGGCAATTTATTCCCCGTGTTTTCTACGTTTGCCAGGTTTAAAGCAATTAATTGCGTGCTATTAATATGCAGCTTAACATCGGGGTTGGCAATAAAATCGAGGTAAGCCAGTTTGCCGTTGTTTACCACCAGCCGGTTTATGGTAATGGGCATTAAATCTTTTACGGTTTCGGTCCAGTGCTCGCGGGTAGGTTCATTGCCGGAAGCTTTGTTTCCTGACGAAAAAACAATATTTAATTGTGGGTTTTCCAGCAGCACCTCTCCTACCAGCCGGCCTTTAAAAACAGATTTCCATTCAATAGCTAAACTAGTGCGCTGAATCCGGAGAAACGGATACTTTGGATTTCCTTTTTCTTCAATTAATACCAGTTCATCCAGGGTATAAGCGCCCCGGTACAGGTGCAAATCTACATCGGCCACGCGGCCGTTATAGCCCGGCAATTCATCTAACGATTTATTTACGTAATGCTTTACCATACCGGGCAGCGCCAACCGAAAAATCAGGAGCAGTAAAATAATGCCTAAAACTATTTTATAAGGTTTTTTCAGCGTCTTCCACATAGGCTACTCTATAAAGTAAATTTTGGTCTTAATTTGGCCTATATACGATTACCTAAGCAAACATGTACAAACGCCGCCTGATTTTACCCCAAAATACGCCTTAACATAGCTGTACTAACCGCCTTGCCACTTCATTATTTACTAATGCAACAATTATATAAATGCCTGCTGTTATTTTTTAACACTAACTATAAACTAATAAAAATATCAATATTTATAATACCATCTAAAACTACTGCTTAAAAGTTAATTAATTACACTATAGCTATACCCGCAATAATTTAATATTATTCTTCAAGTATATTAATCACTCCCATATTTTCCCCATTTAAGTTAATATATTAATCCTAAGCATATTTAATCGCCACTGAAAACACCATTTTATAAATATTCATGAATAAATATTTTTTAATTTAACAATTTACCCTTTATTTTGAAATTGCATATTTCTTATTGCACACAATACACCTCCTCCTATAAATTAAAAAATATTTATAACCAAAATACAATTTAATGAAACATTTTTACGCTTTAAGGAGAAATTATTCTTCCTTATTAACTTTGCTCTTGCTGGTAGTAGCACTTTTTAATGGCTGCTCCGAAATAGAAAACAAACCCAGTACACCTCCCGACCCTAATTTTACCGCCGAAAGCACCCATATTCAAACATTTGAAGTTGTAACCTTGAAGGCTAAAAAGCCGGTAGGAACCCATACCAAGGGAACTTTGGGCAATATTTCGGTTGATCTGATAAAAACATCGGATAGTACTTTAACTTTTATTGTGCCCGATATTGCTAACGGCGAGCACCTGCTCAAATTTGATGCTGCGGCGCTCAACTTTACGGTAACCCAAACCCTGCCCGTGGATGCCGATAAATTATTTAATAACTTGTTTGGCAATTTTAATAGCCGGGTTGCCGCTTTAACTACTACTTCCGAGGCCCAACAAGAAGAGGTAAAGCAAATGAACCAGTTTCGGGAGAATTTAGCTAAAGGCTTAAATGCTTTATCAGCGGAGCAGAAACAGCAAACCATGCTGTTTTTTGAGGCAAACAAAGAAGCGTTTAATTCTTTCTCAACTTACGTAACCATTAACCTGAATGCCGCCACTACGCTCCGGCTGATGAACGTAAACAAACAAACTGATTGTCCCCAAACAGATTACAAATCGTTTTACGAATGTACTTCGGCTAACCTGGCTAACTCTTATGCGCAGTTTAAGGGCAGCACCAAAAAAATGCTCGAAATGTTAAGCATGGCCAGCGTAATGGGAGGCGTGGCTTTAAAACTTTCGGCATTGGGTCCGGTAGCGTTGGGCATTACCGCCGTAGGCATGTCTTTGCCGCTAACTATGGCCTTATATTTAGGAGTTACCGAAGTTTGGCCGGCCTGGTTGAAATTACGGGATGATACAAAAGCATTTTTAAAAGCGCCCTGGATTTTCCGGCAGGAATTATTCGAAAAAATGAATATTTCTTTCCAGACCGATAAAGACGAAGATTTAAATTTAGACGCGGGCTTTAGAACCCTAAGCGCTGCTGATAATCAAAATACCGAAACCAATTATATACCCCGCAGCAGCATTTCGTTTTTAAATATTTTTGCCCGCGTAAACACGTACTGGGATAAACTGAACGCATTATTCGGCGAGCTGCCAACGTTTCAGCCGGGCGAGCGGTTGATTAGCCTAGCCACCGAAAATATTCAAATAACAGCTATTTCTAACAGCCAGGTGCAATTGGTAAGCAAAGCCGGCGAAAGCGCTAGATTTAAGTCTTTGTCCGGGAAAGACGAATCTTTTGATTTTAAAATTAAAGTAACCAAAGAAGGATTTACCCAAGAGAAAGTAGTAAATGCCCAAGTAACCGGTCTGAAAGTTTACGCCGAAACCATAGAAAGCTACATTGGCCATTTGCAACCTTTTGCCATTACCGACCGCCGGGCATTTGTTCCGTTGCAAGTAAAGGTAAAAGATGCCGCCGGCAAGTTATTAGCCGGCGTTCAGGTAGAATGGCGCATAAAATCGGGTGGTGGTAAGTTATATTCCGTACAAACGGCCTCTGTCCAAAATACCGCCACGTCTCTATCACGCTCTGGCTGGGTAGATGACGATGGCATTGCCAGCATTGAGTTTTACCCCGGCAACGATGGCATACAGGAAGTAGAAGCCATTACCCGGAAAAAAGACGGTTCTTTGGTAAGCGGCTCGCCGGTTTCCTTTAAAATGGGCGCGCCCATCTTAGGCAAGTGGAACCTGGTTTCCTACAAAACCCAATTCGAAAGCGCCGGCTGGAAAGCAAGAGAAATTGGCTCCGGCAATTATATTAATCTTACCACTGATACCTATACCAACGGTCAGATGATTTACTCCGACTTTTTCGACGGCAATACTTCCAAAGGCGGCTTCACCATTTCGGGCCACCGCTCTGCTCCCACTACTTATTTCCTGGGCTTCGACAACAAGAGCAGCAAACCCGCCTGTATAAACGGCACCTACACCATTAAATCGCTTACCGCTACCGAAATGATATTGGAAGGCAGTTTTAAAGTAGAACGAAATGGCAGCTACTATAACCAGTACGAAGAAGTAATTTTTAAAAGGTAAATACCTTACTATTAAAAAATATTAGTAAAAAGGCCGCTTTACTATAAAGCGGCCTTTTTATTTTATTCTAAGTTCTTAAATTTGTAACCAAACGGTTACGCATTGTATATTACCGAAATATGAGAAGAGATGTTTTTCAGGCCATTGCCGATCCTACCCGCCGCGAAATTATTAACCTGTTGGCGCACCAGCAACTTAACTTAAATGCCGTGGCCGAGAAATTTAACGTGAGCCGGCCGGCTATATCCAAGCACATAAAAATATTAACCGAGTGCGGACTGATAATTATTAACCAGCAGGGCCGCGAGCGGTATTGCCAAGCCGATTTGCGGAAACTGCAACAGGTAAACCAGTGGGTGGAACAATACAAGGCTTTTTGGTCGGGCAAATTAGATGCGTTAGGCGAATTTCTGGCGAAAGAACAAGACCAACAGAAAAGAGATTAATCTGGTAACCCTAAAATATATAAAACTATGCAGCAGCAACCTTTTGTAATCGAACGCACTTACAATGCCCCGGTGCAAGCCGTTTGGGAAGCTATTACGGACAAAGACAAAATGAAACAATGGTACTTCGATCTGGAGGCGTTTAAGCCCGAAGTCGGGTTTGAGTTCCGGTTTTACGGTGGCGAAGGCGAAAACCAGTTCCTGCACATCTGCCGGATAACCGAAGTAATACCGGGCCAGAAACTAACCCATACCTGGCAATACGAAGGCCAACCCGAAGAAACCTTTGTTACTTTCGAATTATTCCCGGAAGGTGATAAAACCCGCCTGCGGCTTACCCACGAAGGCTTAGAAAAAATTGCCGGTTACGGCCCTATGTTCGCTAAAGAAAACTTTGTCGCCGGCTGGACCGATATTATTGGCAACCTCTTGAAGGATTTTGTGGAGAAGAATTAGATAGCTCTCTTGTGATTTCACAATTACTTTCGACCATAGATTTATTGTTAAATTTTTTGACAATAAATCTATGGTCTTTTTATTTTTCCGAATAGCACTTAAGTAACTTCCGTAACTTATTTTTGCTTGGGTTGGTGTTATTATCATAAGTATGCAGGTTAAGGGGTATATTGCTAATTTACCAGTCCTGAAAAGGAGAAATATTTCAACCTAGCGTGTAAAGCTGGTTTTTTAAGTTTTTACCAATCTACCAAAACCCTGAAATAGCAGCATCCCGAATAGCCCATAATTGTTATTATGCCCTTTTAGGCTTATGAATAAACCGGTAAGAACCGCTGGGCTGCACAATGAGTAAGCGACGGGAGAGATTATTTGCTCAGTTCCTTGCTATTATTCTGGCTAAAAAAATATTACCCGCAAACAAGCTAATTTGGTAACGGTAAATTGCCCAAAGCAAGTTTTAGCAGCCATGGCTATATGGCTAATACCAACATAGGCGGAAAAATAAATTAACTCCTAAAGCAAAAATTAATGATTTATATTCCTGTCTATAACGGCTCCCACCTTTCCTATTCTACTGGGTTTAAAGAATTGCTTTTTATTCTTTTAATACTTTCTCAGATTAGTTGCACTAAAAAGCTATCACCACCATCATCAGTAAATACCCTTAGTAAAGCGGAGCCCGTTAATTCCAAAGCTACAAAAGAAGCACGAGCGCTGTTGCAATACATTTATTCGATATCTGGTAAGTCTACTTTATCCGGACAACATAATTATATCGGCCAATTATCGCGTTATTCCGATGAAGTAAACAGCATAACCGGTAAATACCCAGCTATTTGGGGCAGCGACTTTGGCTTTGCGGGTGCTTCTCACGACCCAGACAACATCGCATACCGGCAGAAATTAGTGGAAGAAGCTAAAAAGCACTACGCAGCCGGGAGCATTATTACGTTAATGTGGCACTCCTGTCGGCCCCAGGACCCAGAACCCTGCGGCTGGAAAGAGAGTGTACAGGCCGACCTAACCGCGCAGGAGTGGGAAGATTTAGTAACGCCCGGTACGGCCATGCACACAGCCTGGGTACAAAAAGTAGACGTCATTGCAAGTTATTTAAAACAACTGCAAGCGGCTGATATTCCGGTAATCTGGCGACCCTACCACGAAATGAACGGTGGCTGGTTTTGGTGGGGCCAGAAACCCGGCGAACGCGGCTACCCTGCCCTTTACCGGATGCTATATAACCGCCTGGTAAAGCATCATGCGTTAAACAACCTGCTTTGGGTTTGGAACACCGACCGCCCCCGGGCCGGAATAGAACAATATTATCCGGGTCCGGCATACGTGGATATTTTAGCCGCCGATATTTACGAAAACGACTACAACCAAGAATATTATAACCGCTTTGTGCAACTGGCCAACGGCAAACCTATTGCCCTCGGCGAAGTAGGCGAATTACCCACTCCCCAACTATTGCAACAACAACCCCAATGGTCATGGTTTATGGTTTGGTCTGGTTTTTTATTAAGAAAGAAAACCCCGGATGATATTAAAGCCGTGTATGATTTACCTACAGTTATAAACCGGAATAACTTGCCCGAGGAATTAGGTAAAAAGGAGTAGTATTTATTTGGTATTTTATTATTACCTCCCATGTTGGTGTTATCACCAACATGAAGAACTCGTATGCTAATGCATGGAATCCGAGCACCCTATTCAATTTTTTACCGCCACTATTCTGAACTGGAAACACCTGCTTACGCCCGATAAATACAAAAATATTATTACAAGCAGCCTCCAATTTTTAGTAAACCAAAAGCGCATCATTCTACTTGCTTATGTTATTATGCCTAATCACCTACATCTAATTTGGCGAATAAACAACAGCCACAAACGGGAAGATGTACAGCGCGATTTTCTAAAGTTCACGGCTCAGCAGATTCGTTTCGATTTACAGGCAAATCATCCGCAGGTACTAGAGAAGTTTCGGGTTGATGCGAAAGACCGGGCTTACCAGATTTGGGAACGCAATCCGCTTTCGGTAGATTTACTTGGGAAGGAGATGGTAGAGCAAAAGCTGCAATATATTCACCTGAATCCCTTGCAAGAAAGGTGGGATTTGGTGCAGGAACCGGAGGCTTATCGGTATTCGTCGGCGAAATTTTATTTAACTGATGAAGATGCTTTTGGCTTTCTTACAGATTACCGGGAAATATGTTGATACTACGGCCGATGTGCTTGTTGGTGATAACACCAACAAGGGTAGAAGACTGAAATTATTCTAACTTTGATATATGATTATGATACAAGTTATAGCTTTTATTAGAAAGTTTTCCACTCTTCAGTATCATTCTGCCTCTATAGCTAAAGAATGCATCATTTTTCCAGGTTAAAGTATCGCAGAATGATGTGCTTTCTATTATAAAATGTTCTCCTGAATAAATTTTAACCTTATCTCCTTTTTTAAAGGCCTTATTCTCCCTACTGAAGTTGGCTCTTAATTTTGTATACTGTTTAAGTAACTCCTTTTTCTCCTCAAAATAAACATCATTATTGAACCAAGAAGGTATTATTAACTCATTGCGCTTATCTGGGAAAAAACGACTTTGTTCTTCAGATATTTTTCCAGTCTTAGATATTCTTTTGCCATAATAGTCAATTAGTAATTTTGTCCGTTTTCTGTCTAACGTATCCCAAATAGAAACACCAGTTATAAGATAAATATTTCCATTAGAACATTTAACCTTCTTACCAATTGAATTTGCTTTATATTCTTCAACATATTTTTGAATCAAATCTTTAAAAGCATCTTTTATTTGGTCTTTCTCTATTTCATACCCTTGTAGTCACAATTTAGAATCATCAATAGGCTTTTCTCTTTCTAATCCATCTTCATCTAATTCCACAATCAAGTTCTCTCCTATATATTCTTTTATTTCTTTCAGATTTTCGTTATCCAATACAAACCATTCTCTATTCTTTCTCTTGCTTTGAAAATGATTATGAAGTTCTCGTTCAAGTTTATTTGCATGAAAACATTTGAAAATCGCAGCTATCTTAATATCAAATGGATTTGATGTGCGGATACTACTTATTCTACTTAAAGGATTAACAGAGAACCCAATTTTATGAATATCAGTATTCTCGATATTTAAAATATAAATACAGCCTATTGTTGCTGACTTATCTGCTATTGGCTTTTCTATTTTTTTAAAGGATGAAATAGTAATTCGCTCGTTATAATTTTGTAAAGGGGTATAATGCTCGTCTAGTGGTATTACACCTATTTCGGGTATATAACTATGCCAGCGGTCATGAGAAATAATACGATTATCCGTTACTTTCAAATATTTCCACTCTTCACTTCTATAACTACCTTTATCTTTATCTGGAATGTATTCGACAATATCACCATTCTTAGGGATGTGCTTTCGTATTTCTGCTCTATTGCTATCAACAAACCTTTTATAATCTTCTTCTAATTGCTTCTCTAGTAGTTTAATATTTTCCTTTCTCTGAGAAAACTCTTGAAAATAGTTCTTAAAGTCCATTACCCAGTCAATTATAAATAAGAAAGTTAACTATTAAATTTATAATTTTTATTTCTAAATATCCATATCCTTTACCCAATTATCTACCAAAAAAACGAAAATTCATCCCCTTGTTGGTGTTATCACCAACAAGCACATCGGCCCCAACCCATACCAAAAACAAACCAAAACATCAACCCTTTCCCTCCTTTCACTTCCCAATATTTAGCCGTATTTTTGACTACAGAAATAAAAGCAAATGCGTGCTGAATGGAAGAGAATATTAATATTACCCACTACCTTAAAATTGCTACTGAATTAACCATCAGTATAAAACAAGTACAGGCCACTGTACAGTTATTAGACGAGGGGGCGACTGTTCCGTTTATTTCCCGCTACCGGAAAGAAATAACCGGCTCTCTAGACGAGGTGGCTGTGGCTGCTATCCGCGACCGCATGGAGCAGCTCCGCGAACTGGATAAACGCCGCGAGTCTATTCTGAAATCAATTAACGACCAGGGGAAACTAACGCCGGAATTGGAAGCGCAGATTAACGCGGCCGAAACCATGGCCGTGCTCGAAGATATTTACCTGCCTTACAAACCAAAACGCCGCACCAAAGCCACCATTGCCCGCGAAAAAGGCCTGGAGCCACTGGCGACGCGTATTTTTGAGCAGGAACGTTTTGATGTAACCGCCGAAGCTACGCAGTACATCAGCGACGAGAAAGAAGTAAAAGACACCGAAGAAGCCTTAGCCGGTGCCCGCGATATTATTGCCGAATGGATAAACGAAAATCCGGATGCCCGCGCGCGCATGCGGAATTTATTCGAGAAGAAAGGCGTGTTTAAAAGCCGCGTAATGCTGGGCAAAGAAGAAGAAGGCCAGAAATACAAAGATTATTTTGAGTGGGAAGAGCCGATTGAAAAAGCTCCATCACATAGAATATTGGCTTTGCGCCGCGGCGAAAAAGAAATGATTCTGATGCTGAACGCGCAGCCGGAAGAAGAAGCCGCCCTGGAAATACTGGAAAATCAGTTTGTAAAAGGTAACAACGAGGCCGCCGAACAAGTACGTTTGGCCGCTAAAGATGCTTACAAACGCATGTTAAAGCTCAGCATGGAAACCGAAGTGCGCATGAGTTCTAAAAAACGCGCCGACGAAGAAGCTATCCGGGTCTTTGCCGATAATTTACGCCAATTGTTACTATCCGCGCCGCTGGGCCAGAAAACCGTTTTGGCTTTAGACCCCGGTTTTAGAACCGGCTGTAAATTGGTGGTAC
Source organism: Adhaeribacter rhizoryzae (assembly GCF_008629685.1). Lineage (GTDB taxonomy): Bacteria > Bacteroidota > Bacteroidia > Cytophagales > Hymenobacteraceae > Adhaeribacter > Adhaeribacter rhizoryzae. The sequence goes on from NZ_VWSF01000007.1 coordinate 75,282, forward strand.
TGGATAAACAAGGCAAGCTACTGCACAACGAAAACGTGTATCCGCACACGGGCAACCGCCAAGCCCAGGAAGCCGCATCTACCGTTAAATATTTAACCAATAAATTTGAGGTAGAAGCCATTGCTATTGGTAACGGTACCGCCAGCCGCGAAACCGAAACTTTTGTGCGGAGTTTAGGCTTACCGGCCAATATTGCCGTGGTAATGGTAAACGAAAGTGGTGCTTCTATTTATTCGGCTTCGGATGTAGCCCGCGAAGAATTCCCGGATTATGATGTTACGGTGCGGGGAGCTGTCTCTATTGGCCGCCGGTTGATGGACCCGCTGGCCGAGTTGGTAAAAATTGACCCGAAAAGCATTGGCGTGGGCCAGTACCAACACGATGTAGACCAGGTTGCTTTAAAGCATAGCCTGGATGATGTGGTAATGAGTTCGGTAAACGCCGTAGGCGTAGAAGTAAATACTGCCAGCAAACAATTATTATCCTATGTTTCGGGTTTAGGTCCGGCATTAGCGCAAAGTATTGTTACTTATCGTAATGAAAACGGTCCGTTTAAAAGCCGCTCGGAACTGAAAAAAGTACCGCGCTTAGGTGATAAAGCTTTTGAACAGGCAGCCGGCTTCCTCCGCATCCGCGATGCCAAAAATCCGCTGGATTCCTCCGCGGTGCACCCGGAACGTTACGCATTGGTACAGAAAATGGCTACTGATTTAAATGCCACCGTTACTGATTTAATGAAAAGTGCCGAACTTCGTCAGAAACTCGACCTGAAAAAATATGTAACCGCCGAAGTAGGTTTACCAACGCTGCAGGATATTATGAGCGAGTTAGCCAAACCCGGCCGCGACCCGCGCGAAGGGTTTGAAGCGTTTAGCTTTACCGAAGGTGTTAACGAAATGAAGGACTTACATCCGGGCATGAAATTACCCGGCATTGTAACCAATATTACCGCTTTTGGTGCTTTCGTGGATATTGGCGTGCACCAGGATGGTTTGGTACACGTGAGCCATTTATCCGATAAATTTATTTCGAATCCAGCCGAAGCCGTAAAAGTGCACCAGAAAGTAGAAGTAACGGTACTGGAAGTAGACGTGGCTCGGAAGCGGATTGCTTTATCTATGAAAACAGACCCGTATGCGGCCGGTAAACCAAGCGGCGAACGTGGAAGCGGCGGTAGAAAAGGTGGCAACAGTAAACGCGAAGAAGAACCAATGGATGACTTTCAGGCGAAGTTGGCCAAGCTGAAAGGCATGTTCAAATAAATTTAGCCGCTGACAAGATTCTAAATATTAAAAAAGCTCCTTTATAAAAGAGGAGCTTTTTTATTTGTGCATTTAGTTCAACCAAAATTTAGTACCGGCTACTTGTTACCCCAAAGTGTAGAATTGACCACCACCTATCTTCCGCACATTGTAGAATAATTCCACACATCCGAAATATTCAAACCTCCTTAAATATCCAATAACTCATTGTTAATAAGTGCTTTATTTAAAATAAATATTTCTGGCACGACTATCGGATATAGAACTGGCAATGAACACTATTAAATCACAAACAAATACCCTTATGAAAAAAGTTGTTTTGTCTGCCTTTGCTTTTGCTATGTTCACTGCGGTTTCTGCTAACGCCCAAACTGCTCCATCAACTCAGACGCCTGCTGCCACTGGCACTACTCAAACCGGAACTCAAGGTGCTGCCCAAACTGGAGCTGGCACTACCCAATCTACAACAACCACTACTACTACTACCGCTACAGAAGAAACTAAGACAGCGGTTACGGTAGAAGAATTACCAGCCGGCGTAAAAACTACCCTGGCCAGCGCCACCTTAAAACCGTGGACGGCTACTGAAGCGTTTTTAGTTAAAGGTGCCGATGGAAAAGAATATTATGCCATCAACCTGAAAAAAGATAATGAAACCGGCAGTGTAAAGCTGGATAAAGAAGGCAAACCTGTTAAATAAATAATTTGCACCGAAAGTGCATCTGCGCTGATAATAAAGGTTAAAGCGAAAAATCAATCTAGAATACCAGTAACTTTTAACAATTAGCTTAGTTTGTATAATGTATTCTGCCTGAATACCCCTTATACCTGATTATTGTAGTACTGTCTGGTCAAATAAAATTATGAAAAAATCCGTTTAATAATTGCTTTAACCTTTTTACCAAACCAGAAAAAGCCGGGCATTCCCCGGCTTTTTCTTTTACATTTACGTAATCAGCGTATTTTTATCAGGCATGCCTAAAATCTTATTAGTTGAAGACGACTTAACATTTTCGCTTATTCTGGAAGGTTTCCTGAAAAACCAGGGCTACGCAGTAGAGGTAGTGCACCGGGTAAAGGATGGCATTAAGGCCTTATCTAACCAGACGTACCAATTATTGCTGATAGATTACCGGCTACCCGACGGCACCGGCTTTGAGATACTGGAAGCCATTAAGGCCAAAGCTTTACCGCTGCCCGTTATTATGATGACCAGCTTCCGGGAAGTAGGCACGGCCGTACGCGCTATGCGTTTAGGGGCTTTCGATTACATTACCAAACCCGTTAACCCCGACGAACTGCTGATGGTGGTGCAGGAAGCCTTAAACAAAAAGGAAATTCCGCCCGCTGCCAAAGAACAACAAACCTCACTCCTGATTCAGGGCCACAGCGAAGCTTCTAAACAACTTTACGATTTTATCGGTCTGGTTGCCCCTACCGAGATGTCAGTAATTATACAAGGCGAAAGCGGTACCGGCAAGGAGTATGCCGCCCGTACCATTCACCGGCAGAGTAAACGCGCCGAAGCACCTTTTGTAGCCATCGATTGCGGCGCTATTTCGGGTGAGCTGGCTAACAGCGAATTATTCGGCCACGTGAAAGGCGCTTTTACCGGGGCTTTACACGATAAACATGGGCTATTCGAAGCGGCGCAGGGCGGCACCGTTTTCCTGGACGAAGTAGGTAATCTAAGCTACGAAATTCAGGTGAAACTCTTACGGGCCTTACAGGAACGCGTAATCCAACCCTTGGGCAGCAACAAGCAAATAAATATTGATGTGCGGGTGATTACGGCTACGAATGAAGATTTAATAAGCAGTGTTAAAAACAACACCTTTCGGGAAGATTTATACCACCGCCTAAACGAATTTAAAATTAAAGTGCCGGCTCTCCGCGACCGGGACAACGATCTGGAAGAATTTGTCCGGCATTTTACCAACCTGGCTAACCAGGAACTAGGCCGGCAGGTAACTGCTTTTGCACCGGAAGTGATGGCAATATTTCAGGCTTACCATTGGCCAGGCAATTTGCGCGAACTCCGGAATGTAGTACGGCGAGCAGTGCTTTTAACTCCTGGTGCAACAGCCGGAAAAGAAACGTTGCCCGACGAAATGGTATTAGCCATACAGGAAATACCAAAAACCGAAGGTCCTGACCTGAAAGCCCGGCAGGAAGCCACCGAACGGGAGTTAATCTTAAAAACTTTGCAGGAGGTTAAATACAACAAATCGAAAGCAGCCCGTTTGCTCAACATCGACCGGAAAACGCTTTACCTGAAATTAACCAAGTACAATATACCGGCCTAATGCTTTAAACGGCCGCCAGGGAATTTACTTTGCGTTGAATATTTTTTACCAACTCTTTTACGGCAACCTGTAAAGCTATTATTTCGGCCAGTAGCCCGGCCAAAGGTTCTTGTTGATTTAACGCTGCTTCAATGGCGCGTAAACGGGCCGCTAAAGCCACAGCACCCATTTGCCCGGTGCGGCCCGCCAGTCGGTGTACCAGTTCGCTTATTGGTTCCACTAAACCTGCTTCTAAATAGGTATTCAAATTTTCCAGATCCTGTTGGGTATCCCGGATAAATTGGTGCAATATTTTATCCAGCAAATCTTCGTTGCCACCGGTCATTTGAAGCAATCCGGCTAAGTCGGGCTCTGCTAAATTATCATTAGTTGCTTCCGCACAGTTTAATTCTAAGGGGGGTAAGTGTTGTTGCACCAAGGCTAATAATTCCTGTTCCCGGAACGGCTTCATTAAAATGCCGTCAAAGCCTTGAGCCAGAATCGCATCCCGTTCTTCGGGCAGTGCCTGGGCCGTTAAGGCGTATATTTTAGCATTGGTGCCAATGCGCTGCCGCAGGGTCTGGCATAACTCCAGGCCGTTTAATTGCGGCATCCGGATATCGAGCAATACTAATTTTATTTCTTCGTCCCACACCTGGTTAGCTACTGCCAAGGCATCGGAGGTGCAAATATTAGCTAACTGGTGTTTTTGCAAAATAGCCGCGCACAGTTGCAGAATAAAAGCATCATCATCTACCACCAATATTTTACCTTGCCGTTTGCCTGGCGCCGGTAAACCCGACTGGCTCTGTTCCGCAACAGCTTCGGGTTGGGCAATTGCATACGTTAAGTTAAACCTGAAACTGGAACCAACACCGGGCTGGCTTTCAACAAAAATATTCCCGCCCTGCAGTTGGATCAAGGTTTTAACAATACTCAACCCTAAACCGGTGCCACCGTGCGTACGGGCCACCGAGGCATTCGCTTGCTCGAAAGAATTAAATATGTGGTCTAGTTCGGCCGCTGGAATACCAATACCGGTATCTTTTACTTCAAAACTAAACTCGCAATGTTCGCCAATATTTTGATGCCGGATAATTAGTTTTACTTCGCCGGCGGCGGTAAATTTAATTGCATTACCCAGCAGGTTATACAGGATTTGGCGTAACCGGAAAGCATCACCCACAAAGATATCAGCCTCCGGCAAACTGCTTTCCAGACGCAAAGGCAGATTTTTGTTTTGGGCCGGCAGCCGCATGGTTTCGATTACCTCGGTTATTAGTTGCTGCATACAAAAAGGTTGTTGCTCCAACGTAAACTTATCCGAAACAATCCGGCTGTAATCCAGCACTTCGTTCACAATCTGCAATAAATGTTCCGATGACTGGTAAATAGCGGCAACGGCGGCGGGTTCGGGTTGCTTTTGATGGCGCACCTGCTCGGCAAAACCCAGAATGGCCTGCAACGGTGTACGTATTTCGTGGCTCATATTAGCCAAAAACCGTTGTTTTACCCGGCCCAACTGCTCGGCTTCTTCGCGGGCACTTTCGGCTTCTTCTTTGGCAATAAGCAACTGCCGCCGGTATTTATGGCTGCGCGAAATATCAATAAATATAAAATAAACCAGTGCTGCCGCTCCTATAAAAAAGCAGATCATGATAATATTAATGCGACCGATGCTGGCGTTCATGGCTTCGGTGGCCAGGCGGTTATGCTGTTTTACCTGTTTTATTTCTTCGGCCTCGATGGTATGCAGCAATACCAATAACTGCTTATGCAACTGATTACCAGAATTTACCAAAGCTAATTCCCGGTTTAATAATTTGGTGGTGCGGGCGTGTTGTTCACGCTCAATGCGGCGCATCATTTTTTCTACCTGCCACAGGGCGCTGTCCTGCCGGGCCACCGAGAGCGTATCTACCTGCACTTTTAATTCTTCTTCCACGTACTTCAGGGCCGGCGGCAATTTTTCACCTTTGCGGCCGCCAAATAAACGACTTAAAAACGGCTGTTTCCGGTGAATTTCTACCTGGGATTCCGTTGGAATAACGGTTGTAGTGGTAACTTTTTGGTTGGTGGTAATAATACTGCTATCTACTTTGGGTTTGTTTTTCGCAATAAATTTTGAAATGGCATTAATGCGTTTGGTTAAAGCGTCGTTGTGCACAAAATCTGCCCGCAGGTCTAAGTAACTCTTCAATAATTTATCGCGGGAACGCAGAATCGCCTGCATCGAATCGAGTTGCTGCAACTGCAAGGCATTACCGGCGCTTAATTGCCGCAACGAATCAATGGTTTGAATTAAATAAGCTGACTCCTGCTTAAATGCCTGGCTTGCCTTCGCCGGTTTCCGGATGACATTAACTTTTTGTAGTTGGTCGAGTTGCGAAACGTGGTGAAAAAGATTATTTACAATTTGCAGCTTTTCGTTGGGCGCCGAAACTTCTTTAACGGCATACAGCATTTCGGTGAAACCAAGCCGCGTTACCACCCAGAACGAACCCAGCGCTACTGCCCCAATCAGAAAAGCAGCAATAACTTTTCGCCGGATAGATCTTAAAAAAGATTTTTCTTTAAAGTTCGCCATGATCTAAATAAACTCTTTTGTCCCCGGAATATTATGTTCCAAGTTAAGGGCCCGGAATATTTTTCATGCCACCAGTTTAAATATTAAGGGCTAAATATTGTTTTAAAAACCAATTGGTGCTATTCCGCTTGCTTCCGTTTTTGTTTTTTAAAGCTTTATTAAACGCTTAAGCCTTCCAGACCAAAAACTACTTTCTTTTGCTACATTATTTTAAATTATTTAAACTTAACAGCAAAAACTGGCGGCATAGTTTAAACTAAATTCTGAGCCTGGTTCAGCCAATATTTTAGTAGCGCTTTGATTATCAACTAATTATTTCTTGATAAAGTTTAGGAATGGCTTAATACCAGGGCCTGGAGCAGTAGTTGAATTGGTTTAAAACACAGTTGCTTTAAGCTATTTTTATTAAATAAACAAACTTACTTTTCAACATAATGCTGTTTATAAAAAGTGGGAAATCAAGGTGAACCAAGCCCGTTTAAAAGAGTATAATTCAAAAGCGGACTGCTATTGTATTACCTGATGTTTGCGTGCATCTAGCCGAAAATACTATGGAAGAAGTTTACTTTAAAGACGATTGTCTGACCCTTTATTATAATCGGCAGCATCAGACTGTGCGGGCTGTATGGAACGGCTTTTTAAGCGGCGAAACGCTGCGCCAGGCAATTGAACAATGCACCCGGCTCTTAGATGAGGAAAAGCCGCTGTACTGGCTGGCCGATAACCGCAAAATGAAAGCTATCCGGCAAAAAGATCAGGAATGGATACAAGCTTATCTGGTACCCAAAATTGTGGCTTCGTCGTTGCGCAAAATGGCTACCCTGGTTTCGGAAGATATTTTTAACCGCATGGCCATCGAAAACCTTTTTGTACGGGCTCACGACCAGATTAAGTTCGACCACCAATATTTTAAAAACGAAAAAGAGGCTACCCAATGGCTCGACGAGAAATATAGCATGATGAGCCAATGGCAATAATTTATTTCCAAAATAATTACCTGACCTTATATTACCATGAGGCCGACAGCCTGGGCCACCCCGTTTGGACGGGTTTTGCGAGCGGCGAAGAACACCGCAACAGTGTACTGGAATGCATTAAATTAATTCAGGAAGAAAAGCCACAGTTCTGGTTAACCGATAACCGCAAAATGAAAGCGGTGCGCAAAGCCGATCAGGATTGGTTTTCCCAGGAAATAATTCCGATTATGGCTACCTCTTCGTTGCGCAAATTTGCGGTACTCACCTCAGAAGATATTTTTAATCAAATGGCTGTCGAGAATATTCACCAGCAGATTACCAAAATTAATCTTTTCGAAATGAAATTCTTCGATAACGAAGCTACTGCGCTGGCCTGGTTAAAATAAAGTTAATTTTGCTTGGCTAGCCCAACATCGTGGTACAATAATTATACTATTAAAAATAAATAAAATACTTTTGTGAAAGTTTTGCACTCCTTTCATGAAAGTAGAAAGCCCCAGCGGCAAAGTTGTTTCGCTGTACCAGCACCATACTCCGGAAGAAAAAGTAGAATTGCTTTTCCGGCAGTATTACGCGGGCCTGTGCAAAAGCCTTTACCGCATTCTGCGCGACGATAGCCTGGCCGAAGATATTGTGCAGGAAGTATTCCTGAAAGTTTGGGAAATACGCGAGCAGCTCCAAATGAATGAGGCCATCCAATCGTATCTGTACCGTTCGTGCTACAATACGGCCCTTAATTTCCTGAAAAAACAAAAGCAAAATACCGATATGGCAATATTGGAGGTTGTGCCGGGCGAGGACTCCGCGGAAAAAAGTTTAGATTTTGCCGAAACCGAATCGCAAATATTTGCCGCTATTGAAGCGCTGCCACCTAAAACCCGCCTGGTCTTTTCTCTTAGCCGTTTCGAAGAATTAAGCTACAAAGAAATTGCCGACCGGCTCGATATTTCAATTAAATCAGTGGAAAAACACATGGGCATTGCGTTGCAGCGCCTCCGCGAAAACCTGCGCGAATACCTCGTAGGACTACTTTTATTCCTGCTTAGTTAACCCTTCTAAAATATTTTTAATTTTTTTCTGGTACCAAGGTAGGGTAAGCCCGCCTTTAATTGTTTTATAGAAGAAGACAGCAAGGGCCCGCTGTTTTATTATTGGAACAAATTATCGACCTAATTAAAAAACAACCAGAAAACCTTTAAAACTATGAAAAGCTATTTCGCACAAAAAACCATTACTGCTCTTTTTTTATTAGCCCCCGCCTTTTTATTTACCGCCTGCGACGAGGAAGCATTACGCGGCAAAGGCGATACCATTTCCTTAACCCGCCCGGTAGGTGCTTTTGATGAAATTAGCATGGGCGGCGATTTTGAAGTTTATTTAACCCAGGGCCCCGCCAAAGATATTCTGCTCGAAGGCCAGGAAAATATCCTGAACGAACTTTCGACCCAGGTAAGAGATCGTAAATTAATTATTAAATACGACCGTAACCGGGTTAAAGCGCACAAACCCGTCCGGATTTATATTACTACGCCGGAATTAACCGAAATTGAGGTATCGGGTTCTAACACCGTACGGGGCTTAACCGATTGGGATGTAAACGATTTCGAGATTGAGGCTTCGGGCAGCAATACCATTGATTTAAACCTGAAAAGCGCCGATGAAATTAAAACCCAAGTATCTGGTTCGGCAAATATTAACCTGAACGGCGATGCCAACGATTTTGATATTCAGATTTCGGGTTCCGGAAAAATAAAAGCTTTTGGCCTGACTACCAAAACTGCCGATGTAAATGTAAGCGGTTCGGGGCGGTGCGAATTAACGGTAAGCAACCACTTAAAGGCAAAAATCAGTGGTTCGGGTAATGTGCAGTACCGCGGCAACCCTACTGTAGATACTTCTATTTCGGGCAGCGGCCGGGTAACAAAAGCCGATTAATTTGCTTTAATTTGCTTTAAACAATCTGCCTGGTAAGGCAAGGCTCCAAATTGGTTTTATAGCTATAAATGAATAACAACCCGCAAACACTCTGGGAAAAACTAGCCAGTTACGTCAGCGGGAATGCCTCGGAAGATGAAAAAAGCTGGGTCCGGCAAAATACGGCCTCGGTAAAAGAAAACGAAGAAGCATTCCGGAAGGCGGAGCAGGTATGGTCACGCACGGGCTCACCGGGCAGCGCGTACGAACCAGATGTAGAAAAGGGTTGGCAGCGGTTTCAGGTGCGGGTGCAGGCCCGCACCATAGCGCCACCGGTAAAAAAACCAGCTTATAGTATGTGGGTTGCGGCGGCCACAGTTGCCTTATTGCTGGTAGCCGGCCTGTACTGGACTTCTAACACGGCCCAGGAGAATCAGGTAAGCTGGACGGAAGTCAGTACTGGCCCCAACGAAACCAAAATTATTCATTTAGCCGATGGCAGTCAGGTGGCCTTAAATAAAAACAGTACTTTCTCGTACCCAACCAATTTTCAGAAGGAAAACCGGACAGTACGGCTAAAAGGAGAAGCTTTTTTTGAGGTAGCTAAAGCCGAAGGCAAACGGTTTACCATTTTTGCAGCCGGCACCAAAACCGAAGTAATAGGCACTTCTTTTAACTTAAGGGCCTATGCCAAAGAGCCGGTAAAAGTGCAGGTAGTAACGGGTAAAGTAGCTTTTGCCAAAACCAGCACCGACGATGCCGTATTTCTGGAACCGGGTCAGGAAGGGGTAATAGCTAATAACACAACCGTGCGTGCCGTCAAACAACCCATTCCAAGCCCCAATTTTCAGGCCTGGAAAACCCAAAGTTTAATATTTCGGGATACCCGTCTGGAAACGTTGGCTACTGAACTCGAAAATTATTTTGGAATTACTATTCAATTTAAAAACAATGCTTTAAAAAATTGCCGGTTTACTACTTCTTTCCAGCATCCGGAGCTAAAAGAAGTACTAGCCATACTCGCCGAAACAGGCAATCTGAGCATAACTCAAAACGGAACGCAATACCTAATTTCGGGAGCAGGTTGCTACGACTAATCTTCTAAAAAAATCTTTAAATTATTTAATTAAATTTAAGAATGAGAACAAAATTTTTCATAACAGGATTTCTATGCCTTTTACTTTCGGGCTACGCCCTAGCGCAGAACCTGCAAAAAAAGGTTTCGCTTGAGGTACGGGAAGCTACCCTGCCCCAGGTACTGCAAAAAATTGAGCAAAAATATCCTTTTCGCTTTTCGTACATGAACAATGCCTTGCCGGCGAAAAAGAAATATTCGGTTGAAATTAAAGAGAAGCCGCTGGCTGAAGTGCTGGACGTATTGCTGTCGGGTACAGATTTGGGCTACCGCGAAAGCAATGGCCAGGTAATAATTAAAAAAGGGTTTCCCAAAAGTACCCCCAAAGCCTCTACTTTACAAAAATTACCGCCGGCTACTCCCGAAAACAAACCTAAACCAGCGGTAAAAGCAAGTACCAGCCAGGCACCAACGCCCGAACCGAAAGGTAATACTTCGGCCAGCCAGCTCAAAACCGAAACCACCCCGGCCAATACGCCAGCAGAACAACCAGCACCAACCAGTAATACTACTGTAACCGCCGACAGTAACGCGACTACCGAAACCACGCCGAAAACGGCTACCGCTGAGCAAAAACCATCTTTCCTGGAAAAGCTGAAAAACATTAAACTGGACCGGAAAAACGAAGCATCGCCCGCCGATACCACCGAAATAAAGCCAACGCACTTTGGCATTATTTACCCGATTAGCACCAACGGAACGCAAGCTAACCAGTACGTAAATGGCGTATCGGCACATTTGCTTATTGGTACCGCCAAAGGTTTGGAAACAGTTGATTTTACCGGCCTGGCCAGCATCCAGAAAAGCTATGTAAACGGCGCGCAATTCAGCGGCTTCATGAATATTGTGCAGAATAAACCGGAACACCGGAATTTGGCTTTCGTCCGGAATGGAGGAAGTGCCATGAAAGGTGCCCAGTTTGCGGGGTTTATGAATATTGCTAACGGTGAAGTGAAAGGCACCCAATTTGCCGGCTTTATGAACCTGGCCCAGGACGTAAAGGGCGTGCAGGGTGCCGGATTTTTAAACCGGGCACAAACCGTACACGGCACGCAAATGGCTGGTTTCATGAATATTGCCCGCAACGTAAAAGGCTCCCAGATTGGGGTTTTCAACATTGCTGATAGTATTTCGGGGGTACCTATTGGAATATTTAATTTTGTAAAGCACGGCGGCTACAAAAGAGCAGAATTTTACACCGCCGATGACTTCGATGCCAACTTTACCTACAAATTGGGCGTGCAGAAATTCTATTCCATGATAGCTTTGGCAGCCGAACTCGAAGATGAGAAAAGATGGGCCTACGGTTTTGGGTTTGGCGCGGAATGGCCAATTTCGAAATTACTTAAATTGAATACCGACCTGATGTCTTACAACGTAATTGAAGAAAGCTACGAGAATTTTCCGGATGGTTTTTTAGAAGCGGATCAACTAAACCTGCTGAATAAATTCCGCTTACTGGGTACCCTGCAATTTGCCAAGCACCTGGCCTTATTTGGTGGTCCTACTTATAATGTAATGGTATCGCAGTACGAGGCGCCGGGTTCCGATAAAATAGGTTCTGGCTTGGTTTCTAAAACAATTTACGATCACACCGCCGGTATTACCAATGTAAAAATGTGGATTGGCTTTAACGCCGGTCTCCGGTTTTAACCTCCGCCCTACTCCAGCATAATCCATTTCTTAAGCTAAATAATTCAAAGCGGCTTTTCAGTCACTCCCGACCCTTATTGCCTAAAAAATACGACTATGAAACAAAATATCACTTCCGTAACCATTGCCCAGGATTACCAGCGCGGCTGGGAAATTTCTCAAAAGGAATATTTGCGCCAGCACAAGCAAGAACAGCGGCAGAAAAGAAATTATACGGCAACTTGGTCGTCAACCAGCCGGAAGTAAAGCGCCTTAGCGTAGTCGCTGCCCGGTAACGGACAATTAGCTGTCCGGTTTTAATACAACCGGGTAAATGCCAACTGGCCGAAGACGTTTAACGCCCCTAAACCCCACCTTACTGAATATCCGAAATCCGGTATTTAGCTATTAAGATCCGGTATTTAAGGACTCAGCGCCACTCGCAATATAAGAATCAGGTGCAATTGGCAAAGTTTAAGCAGTTGCCGGTGCACGACCCTAATAATCCTAACCCATTTAAATCATGTTTCAAAAAAATCGTTTTGTATATGTAATCGTATGCCTGTTGCTCTTATTGGGGCTACAGGCCCATGCCCAAACCCTTACCCAAACCATCCGCGGCCGGGTACTCGACAAAGAATCGCAGGAGCCGCTCATTGGCGCCTCTATAGCCATTACCTCTACCGAACCATTGAAAGGCACTATTACCGACAGCGACGGCTACTTTAAAATAGAGCGTGTTCCGGTGGGTCGCCATACCCTAAAAATAAATTATTTAGGCTACGAAGAGCAGGTTTTACCCGAATTATTATTGGGTTCCGGTAAAGAACTGGTGTTAAATATTGGCCTGATTGAATCTATCCGGCAAATGAACGAAGTGGTAATTACGGGCGAACAGGAAAAAGGCGTACCGCTGAACGAAATGGCTACTCTAAGCGCCCGCTCAATTTCGGTAGAAGAAACTAAACGCTACGCCGCCAGCATCAACGACCCGGCCCGGGCAGCGCAATCATACGCCGGCGTAGGAAGCACCGACGATACCAGCAACGAAATTGTAGTGCGGGGTAACTCGCCGCGCGGCGTTTTGTGGCGCATCGAAGGCGTAGAAGTTCCCAACCCGAACCATTTCGGCGAAGAAGGTGCTTCGGGCGGTGGCGTTAGTATTTTGAGTGTAAACATGCTCGATAATTCTGATTTTTATACCGGTGCTTTCCCGGCCGAGTACGGCAATGCTTTATCGGGGGTATTCGATATTAAACTCCGGCGCGGCAACAACGAAAAACGCGAATACGCTTTACAAGCGGGCGTACTAGGTTTGGATTTTGCTGCTGAAGGTCCGTTTAAAGCTGGTTATAAAGGTTCTTACCTGGTTAATTACCGCTACTCTACCCTCGCCATTTTAAATAAAATAGGGGTAAATATTGCCGGCGATGGTGCCCTCGATTTCCAGGACTTCTCTTATAAACTGCATTTACCAACCGCTAAAGCCGGGGTATTTTCGGTGTGGGGCATTGGTGGCCACAGCCAGCAAAATATAGAAGCCGCGCGCGATGTAACCAAATGGCAAAACCGTTGGGATAATTACGACGATAAATTTATTTCGAGTATGGCCGCCACCGGCATTTCGCATACTTATTTCCTGCCGAATAATGCTTACTTAGAATCGGCTATTACGTTCTCGGGCAGCCGCAACGAATACCGCCAGGATTCGCTCAGTACCGAATTCAGCCCAAACCTGATTTACCGCCACCAATTTAATAATATTACCGGCCGGGCTTCGGTACTGTACAACCAAAAATTTAACGCCCGCCATACGTTACGCACCGGTATTATTTACAGCAACCTGGGTTTCGATTTATTCTCCGAAGGTACCAACAACGATGAGCACGAACTGCAGCGCTATGTAAGCAACGATGGCCGCACCGGCTTGTGGCAAGCTTATGGCCAATGGAAATATCGCTTTGCCGAAAAATGGACGCTGAATACCGGTTTGCACGCTATCTCGCTGGCTTTAAATGGTAATACTTCGGTAGAACCACGTTTGGGCCTGAAATGGAACTTCTCGCCTACCCAATCGTTGGGCGCCGGGTTTGGGGTGCACAGCCGCCACGAATCGATGAACCTGTACTTTGCCGAAAAGCCTTTGGCGAACGGTCAGCTCAGCTACCCCAACAAAGAACTTGGGTTTACCAAATCTAAGCACTATGTAATATCTTACGATAACCAGTTGCGCGAAGACCTGCGCCTGAAAGTAGAAAGCTATTACCAAAGTTTATACAACGTACCCGTGTGGGCCAACCAGACCAATACTGAATCGGCGTTAAACGCAACCGATGGCTTTACCACTGATTCTTTGATAAATACTGGCAGGGGCAAAAACTACGGGGTAGAAATGACCCTGGAAAAATTCTTTACCAAGAATTATTACTTTTTAATAACCGGTTCGCTTTATAATTCTAAATATACGGCTAGCAACGGCCAGGAATTTGATACCCGGTTTAATGGTCAGCATTTGTTAAATGCGTTAATTGGTAAGGAATTTAAAGTTGGTAACCAGAAAACAAATTTAATTGGCGTAAACTTCCGCTTAAACTGGGCCGGTGGCAACCGCTATACCCCCGTAGATTTAGAAAAATCGCGCACGCAGAACAAAGCCGTTTATGTACAAGATAAGCGCAATACCTTGCAAGCCGCTGATTATTTCCGGACCGATATTAGGGTAAGCTACCGCAAGAACAAACCCAAGGCTTCTTATATTTTGTCGTTGGATTTACAAAATGCTACCAACCGCCTGAATGTGTACAACCAATATTTTGACCTGGAAACCGAAACCATTAAAACTTCTACCATGAGCGGCTTAATACCGGTACTGAATTACCGCATTGAGTTTTAATTGCTGGTGGTTAATGGCTAGTTGCTGATTTTTGCGCTGTTGTGCGTAGAGTTAGCGTAGCGCTCTACGTACTTTATGGAAAGCCAATCTCTGATTGGCGTATTAAACAATCTGGAACAGCCAAAAAATTAGTTAACCATAACTTAAATTTGCAACATAGGAGCACTACAGTCAGAATCAGACATAGTTGTACGTGGTCGATTTTTGAAGATACGCCAATCAGAGATTGGCTTTCCGTAAAGTGGGTAGAGCGCTACGCTAACTCTACCCACAACAAAGATTGATTAAGGTTGATTGTTTTTCGGTTTATGTAAATGGCAGATTACTCCATTTCTGCAAATAAAAACACATTAATCAGAAAGCCGGCCTTCTGCCGGCTTTTTGCGTATAGAACCCGGCGTATTTTAGAATCAGCTAATATTTTATGAAAGAAATAAATAGAAAAACTGTATACGACGGCTTTTTTAAGCTCTACAAAATAACCTACGAAGACGATGGCAAAACTTTTGACCGGGAAGTATTTGTAACCGGCAATGCTGTAGCCGCTTTGCTGTACGATACCCAAAAAGATAAATTTATTTTTGTAAAGCAATTCCGGCCGGCCGTAAACCAGGACATGCTGGAGTTAGTGGCTGGCCTGCTGGATAAAGAAGGCGAAAGCCCCGAAGAGGCCATGATTCGGGAAATTGAGGAAGAATCGGGCTACGCCGTAGATAAACTGGAGCCGGTTATTAATTTTTATCCTTCGCCGGGCGCTTTTGCCGAAAAGCTGCACGTGTATTACGCCGAAGTAAGCCGTAAAGTAGGCGAAGGCGGTGGCGCTGATGGTGAAAACGAAAAAATAAAATTAATAGAACTAACCAAAGCCGAGCTAAAAGATAAAATATTCAACGATGCCAAAACCTTAATTGCGGTGCAATGGGCCAAACTGAAGGGTATTATTTAAGTTTTGGGTAAATATTTTTGTTTTGCTTTCAGGTGTGAAAAACCTAATCTTGAAATAATAACAGGAAAAGCAACGCATTTATCGTATAAACCCCCTGTGTACTAATATTTAAAACTATGAAGAAGCTAACTAAAATATTATTTTTTGCCTTTATGGGCACTTTTGCTTTTGCCGCCTGCGATAGCAATACCGAGCGCGCCGCTGAAAATACCGGCGATGCCGTGGAAAGAGACTTGGAAAATGCCGGCGAAGAAATAGAAGAAAATCTGGGAGAAGCTGCTGATGAAACCAAAGAGGCTGCCCGTAAAGCCGGTGATAAATTAGAAAAAGCCGGTGACGAAATGAAAGAAGGTGCCCGAAAAGCGCGGGATGAAGTAAGAGAAGAAGTAAACCAAGCCAAGCGGGATTAAATATTAATTAGCCGCTTAAACCCAGTTGAATCAGAAAAAGACGAAAATAATGCTTCCGGTTAATATTGCCGTTGCGCCTGCACTAAATAAGAATAGTAGATTCAATTAAAAAACTAAAAAATTTAAAATTTTCTAAAACGGCGGGTTACTTTTCTATATTTCTGGTATAAAGAGAAAATAAATTCTAAGATGATGAAAAAATTAGTAAAATTTTCGTTCATAGCTTTAGTAGCAACTTTCTCTTTTGCAGCCTGCGAAACCAAAAATACCGAGAATGCTACTGAAAATACCGGCGACGCCATTGAAAATACCGGTGATGCGATTGAAGCAGATGCCGAAGCTTCAGCCGATTCTTTAGGAGCCAACACCGATCAGGCCGTTGATGCGACCACCGAAGGTGTTAACAAAGCTGGTGAAGAAGTAAAAGAAGAAGCCCACGACGCCCAGCACTAGTATTACGTTTCTGATTATATAAAGAAGCCCGCCGGAAACAGCGGGTTTCTTTTTTTATAAGTAGTTATAGCCATTATTCTTACAAACCATCGCCGTACCGGAAGTGGCTGTTTACCGTTACCGGCAGTTTACCGTTGGGCTTTATTTCGCCAAAAATAAGTTTGGCTGCGGCTTCCTGCACCGCCGGCAATTGCTGATAACCTACAATCAGGCCATTGGTTCTGGCCATATCCGAAAACTGGTTAAGCGTGTAAGCATTATCAAATAAAGTTACAATTACCTGCTTATCCCGGATTAACTTATCTACCAAATCTCTTTCTTCTTTAGATAAACCCAAATGATTACTGGGGCGGATGCTGGGACCGTAAATAGCAATAATTACCCGGCTGTGTTTATTAAGCTTCTTTGTTAATATATCGCGGTTTTTTTTGGTGCTGCGGCGCGGCAACCAAAAGGCTTCTATGGGAGTCCGTTCGGCTAGTTTACGCTGAAAAAAAGTAGGACGGGCGGCGCCCACGGCTAGCACGGCTATTTTCTGTTTCTTACGTTTAGGCTTTTCTAAGGGCAAAATATTACGCTTGTTGTGCAGCATCGTAATAGCGCCTTCGGCTAAACGCCGGTTGGTTTCGTGCGCCCGCGATGTATGCAAATCCTGGTAAATATTGGGCAATGGTACGGGCTTATACCGGTTTAAACCCACCCAATATTTAGCTGCTAGTACCTTTTTGCACCGCCGGTCTATTTCGGCCTGGCTAATTTTACCTTCCCGGATTGCCTCCTGAATAGCTTTTATCGCCACCGGCACACTTACCAAACGTTCCAGAATATCGTTGCCTGCAACCAAAGCCATTACTTCGGCCTCGCCCGATTTAAAATATTTGGTAACGCCTTTCATTACCATAGCATCGGTAATAATCAGCCCCGAAAAATCGAGCTCGCGCTTTAATAAATGGGTAACCACCGGCCGCGATAAAGTAGTAGGAATATTCTGAACCGATGAATCGAGTTGGGGCAAATGCATGTGCGCCACCATAATACCGCCTACCCCGCTCCTAATCAGTTCCCGGAAAGGATAAAGTTCCAGCGTATCTAGCCGCTCGCGGCCATAGTTAATTACCGGCAAATCTAAATGCGAATCAACATCGGTATCGCCGTGGCCCGGAAAATGCTTGGCAGTAGCAATAATACCGTGTTCCTGCATCCCCAGCATATACGCCAGGCTTTTAGAAGTAACATCTTTTTTATTTTCGCCGAAAGATCGGTAACTAATAACCGGGTTATTCGGGTTATTGTTAATATCAACCACTGGCGCGAAATTAAGGTGCATACCCAGGCGCTTAAACTCGTAAGCAATCTCGGTGCCCATCCGGTAAATCAGGCTGTCGTTGTTTATGGCGCCCAGTAACATGGGCAGCGGGTACTGCATGGCGCTATCCATGCGCATCCCCACGCCCGATTCCGCATCCATGCTGATGAGCAAAGGTACTTTAGAAGCCGCCTGAAATTTATTCGTGAGTTTGGCTTGCCGCACCGGGCCACCCTGAAAAAATATTATGCCGCCTACCCGGTAGCGTTTAATTAAGTTTAAAACATCTTCCTCGTTTTTTTTGCCATTATTCGGGAAAGCTTCTACAATCATGAGCTGCGCAATCCGTTGGGCCGGCGTTAACGTCCGGAACACCGAATCGACCCAATCGTTGCGCCGATTTAAAGTAGTAATTAAGGCGTTGGGGTATTTAATGGTATCTTCGGGCAACACCACCGGCGCTTTAAACACCACAATTTTATGTGGTGCCCTGTGGCGTTCGCAACTGGCCAGTATTCCCCAAAAACTTATCAGTAATAAAACCCGGAAAGGAATTTTATTTAAAAAACAACCAGTATACACTTTCAAAATATTCTAAGCAGGTAGACGCCTCACTTACTCCCTTAACGAATAAGATGTTACAATATTCAATAATTCTAATGTAATAAAAAGCTTTTCAAATACCTAAAAACTAACTACTAATGGTTTGAAGCTTAAAACTAATTTTTACCTTTAAGCCCAAATTTTAATTCCATGATTCAGAAAAGTAACCGGCTGCTGAACGTTTTTTACGAAATTCGCGGTCCGATATTTGAAAAAGCGCTGGAGCTCGAAATGCAAGGCTACAAAATTACCCGCCTGAATATCGGCAATCCGGCCCCTTTTGGCTTTGATGCCCCCGACGAGATTATTCACGATGTAATTATTAATATCCGGCGAGCGCAAGGCTACACCGATTCTAAAGGATTATTCGCGGCGCGCAAAGCCGTAATGCACGATTGCCAGCGCAAAGGCATACCTAACGTGCAAATAGACGATATTTATATAGGCAACGGTGTTAGCGAGTTAATATTACTCTCGATGCAAGCCCTGCTGAACAACGGCGACGAAATATTGATTCCGGCCCCGGATTACCCGCTTTGGACTGCCTCGGTTAACCTGGCGGGCGGCAAAGCCGTGCATTACCGGTGCGACGAAGCGGCCGACTGGTACCCCGACTTAGCCGATTTGGAAAGTAAAATTACGCCCCGCACCAAAGGCATGGTTATTATTAACCCCAACAACCCAACCGGCGCGGTATATTCCGAAGAAGTATTGCGGCAAATGGTAGCTATTGCGGAACGCCATAACCTGATTATTTTTTCGGATGAGATTTACGACCGAATTTTGTACGACGATGCGGTTCATTTTTCGCCGGCCACTTTCTCAGATGATATTTTGTTTCTGACATTTAGCGGCTTGTCTAAAAATTACCGGGCGGCCGGTTTCCGGGCCGGCTGGCTGATTGTGAGCGGCGCCAAGTACCGGGCCAAATCTTACATAGAAGGTATTACCGCCCTGGCCAGTATGCGCCTGTGCAGCAACGTGCCTTCGCAGTTTGCCATCCAGACGGCTTTGGGTGGTTACCAGAGTATAAAAGATTTGGTATTACCCACTGGTCGTTTGCGCCGGCAACGCGATGCGGCTTACGAAAAGCTAACCCAAATTCCGGGTATTACCTGCGTTAAACCAAAGGGTGCTTTTTACATGTTCCCGAAGATTGATGTCGAAAAATTTAATATTAAAGACGACCAGCAATTTGCGTTAGATTTATTAATCGATCAGAAAATATTAGTAGTACATGGTACCGGTTTTAACTGGCCGCAGCCGGATCACTTTAGGGTAGTATTTCTGCCTACTGTAGAAGAATTGGCTCAAACCATCGACCGCATTGGGTTATTTTTGCAGGATTATTCCGGCAGTTTAGAAAAGTAGCCAACCTAAATATTTATTATCTCTAAAAACCTGCTCTAAACCGGCAGGTTTTTTTGTGCAGTTACTATCAAGTTCTAAAAAATTACGGCATCAATATTTTATTTTGTATAAATTACAAACTGCTTTAAAATAATAAAACACAGCTTATTACCACGAAAGACCATAAATTAAATTCCTGATAAGGCCTGTGTTTATTTTAAGGCTGCTTTTACCACCACTAATATTTAAAATGAAAAAAAATCAATCGTTCCTGAGTCTGCTGGCTTGCTCCCTGCTGGTACTCTCCTGTCAGCCACCCCAAGGTACTTCCGGCGATACGGCCAATGCAATGCCCGAATTTAATCCAAAACCTTCGCCGGCTTATTTATCGCCGCAGGAAAGCATGAAAACCATTCACGTGCCGGCTGGCTACAAACTGGAACTGGTGGCTAGTGAACCCATGATTAAGGAACCGGTAGCCATAGCCTGGGACGGAAATGGTCGTTTGTATGTGGCCGAAATGCTGACTTACATGCAGGATGCCGATGCCAGTGGCGAACGCCAGCCCATTAGTCGCATTACCAGGTTAGAAGACACGAACAACGACGGTAAAATGGATAAAAGCTCGGTGTTTATTGATAAACTGCTTTTGCCCCGGATGATACAATGCGTAAACGACGAGCTGCTGGTAAACGAAACCAATACCATTAATATTCATAGCTATCGCGATACAGACGGCGACGGCAAAGCCGACCAGAAAAAATTAGTTTACCAGAACGATAAGTACGATGTAAACGGCGCCAACATGGAACACCAGCGCAGCGGCTTAGATTGGAACCTGGATAACTGGATGTACATGACCTACGACCCAGTACGTTTGCGGTATACCAACGGCACCATGCAGGTAGATACCATGACCAGCGGTTCGGGTGGGCAATGGGGCGTAACCCACGACGATTACGGCCGCATCTATTATTCGCGGGCGGGCGGCGAAATTCCGGCTTCTGGCTTTCAGATAAATCCGGTTTACGGCGGCTTGGAGTTCCCAGACCAGTACAGTGCCGAGTTTCAGGAAGTATGGCCCATTATTGCTACCCCCGATGTACAAGGCGGCTTTCCGCGCTTACGGCCGGATGTAACCCTGAACCACTTCACCGCTTCTTGTGGACAATCTATTTACCGCGGCGACCGGTTACCAGTTGATTTACGCGGCGATTATATTGTTTGCGAACCGGTGGCCCGTATTATCCGCCGTGCGAAAGTTATCAACAACAACGGTAAAACCACTTTAGAGAATGCCTATGACCGTCAGGAGTTTATAGCTTCTTCTGATATGAATTTCCGGCCGGTAAATACCGCAACCGGCCCTGATGGGAACCTGTATATTGTGGATATGCACCGGGGAATTATTCAGCAAGGCAACTGGACTAAACCCGGCTCCTTTCTGCGCCAGCGGATTGATAGTTTAGGCTTAGATAAAAATGTTGGTCACGGCCGTATTTACCGCCTGGTACACAACAGCACCGCCCGCACCAAGGCACCTAAGCCCCAACTCCTAAACCAAACCAGTGCAGAACTCCTGACTTACCTCGACCACCCGAACGGTTGGTGGCGCGATAATGCGCAGAAACAAATAATTGTAAAGCAGGATAAATCGGTGGTTCCCGCCTTGAAAAGCATTATTTCGGGCCAAGCCATTGGAAAATCCAAAACCCCAAGCCACTTGGCCCGCATTCATGCACTATGGACATTGGAAGGTTTAGAAGCGGTGGATAAAGAAACATTAACAATTGCTTTAAGAGACGAACATCCGCAAGTAAGAAAAACTGCCGTGTGGATAAGTGAACCTTATTTAAAGCAGAATGATGCCCCAATGCTGGCCGAAGTAGCTAAGCTTCAGAACGATGCCAGCTACGATGTACGGGTACAGTTGCTTTTATCATTGTACGAAAGTAAAGCCCCGGCTGCGAAAGCCATTACTAAACATATTTTGGACATAAACGCTAATAACGAGATGCTGGTAGCTACCCAAACGGCTTTAGTTAAGAACGAAAATACCAAAAATTTCGGCAGCAAACTGGCTAACTTACCTGCCGCTGACCGCAGCTTAATATTACAGGGCGCCGCTACTTTTAAATCGTTGTGTGCTTCTTGCCACGGCGCTGATGGCAAAGGATTAGCGGTTGCCGGCAGCAGCATGGCCGCACCGCCGCTTAAAGACTCTAAGCGTCTTGGCTTCCTCGAAAAAAATACTGCTATCCGGATTGTAATGCATGGCTTATCGGGTCCGGTAGATGGCAAAACGTATGCGAGTGTAATGCCGGCTATGGCGGAGAACAGCGATGAATGGATAGCGGGCATTGTCAGTTATATTCGCCATGAGTTTGGCGGCCCCCCGCCCCGCAATTACGGTGGTGTGCAACCCGGCATGGCGCCACCTTCCGCGAGCAAGGCGAATGGTTTTACAATCCGGCCTACTGTTTCAGCCGCTGTTATGCCCGAAGAAGTAAAGAGAATCAGAACTGCCCATGCTAACCGCACCAAAGCCTGGACACTAGCCGAACTGGAAGCTAAAAGCAAAGACGAATTAGCCATTCAAACTACTACAGGAGCCAATAAGCAATAAATAATCTTTGTGGATATCTATTTATCAACAAAAAACCTCCGGTTAAAAGCAATTTGTTTTTAGCCGGAGTTTTTTTTGTTACAACTCCTACTTATCCACAAGAAATATTCTTCTATTCTATTATATACCAGGTATTTAACTGCTATTTTTCGAATTACTCTTTTCCTCAGCTAGACGTCTAAACTGGTGTTTTTGTATTTAGCTGTTTTCTATCCAAACTAAACGGGTATTGAAACTTCAACAAAATATTAAAGTGGCCAGAGGCCAGAAGATATTCCACACGAGCGAGACGCTCGCGCGAGGTAAAGTTTATTCGTGGAAGATAATCAACTACTCACTTTCACAATGTTCTTATAAATTAAACTCACCCACAATAAATTCTATAGAAGGTTTTTGGGTATCTGGCCGATAAAGCACCCGTACACCGGCATCAAATAAAACGCCTTGTAAGCGCATGAAATTAAAATCGGTGGTAAGCTCCAACCCGACTGATTGATAAGTATAATTTCGGTTGACTCGGTTTCGCCGGTCGTAGCGTTCGCCGTGGCCGTAATCATAAAAAATATTGCTCTTCAGGCGCTGAAAATAGAAGAATGGGCCGAGTGCAAAATCAGGATAAAACACCGGAAACTTGTACTGCACCGAGCCCCCGTAGAATTCGTCGTGCGGCCGGTAACCATAACCCCTGACAAACCGCATGGGGCTGCTAAATATATAATCGTGGGTATCTTCTTTCTGGTAATTACCGGTTAACTGTAGCGAGTGGTGCTTAAACAAACCCGGGAAAGCCAGCCGGGTAGTCGCCGTAAAAATTTCGCCGCTATAGTCGCCACCAAAAGGTGTATGGTTGTAATACAAAGAAGCCCGCTGCTCGAAGCGACCCGCCAAATCGCGACGGCTTTGGCGCAGTACCCGGTTGTAGCTGGCCGAATAATTAACATTGCGCAAAATGCCGTTAGCTTGTTCGGTTAAAAGGCGGCGGGGCCGGTAAAAATCCGAGATGCTATTAATTTGGGCATTGGTGGCTAGAGTTAAAGATTGCAAATATTTAGAGCGGGTCAGGTTGAGCGGCAAAGCCAGACCAGCGGTAATATTTTTTTCGCGCCACTGGTAAGTCGAGTCGTTTTCCTGGGTGACACGGTAACCGGTAGCACCGTTTAAATTAATTACCGGGTAATAACCCAGGTAACTAACACCGGCAAATACCCGGCTGCTGCTTTCACTTAAATTGCGGGTGTAGCCTACCGTCGATACCGCCGTACTCAGAATATCCTGGGATAATATAGCCAGCGAAACAGAATTACCTTCCGGGTCCAGGCTCGGCATCCAGCTATGCGGGTTAAAAATATGTTTCAGGCGGCTATATTTCTGAACAGGGTACGTTTTGGCTGGCACATCGGCCAGAATATTAGGGGTTCCCTCCTGCTCCACTAATGGCTCGTAATAATTTACTTTACTCCGAACAACCTTCTCTAGTGGCGTCCAATTGGCCGGGCTGAGCGGCATGGTAGCAATGTTGTACCCGCTTAAAGAAAAATCGTTGAACAATATTCCTTTTCCATTGGCAGTTACGGCCGGATTTATGCCAGCATAGCGGCGGGAAGCCACCTGGTATTGCTGGCGGGTACTTAAATCTATTGCATAAATATTTTCAATGCCGTTGTAAGGCGAATTATAGAAAACATGTTTATCGGTGATAACCGGGTGCCCAATATTTTCGGAGGTGGGTGGTATTAAATCGGTGAAGGTGCCGGTTTCTATAGCAACCTGGGCAATGGTGCGGGTATTATTTCGGGTGCGCAGCAACACAACGCTTTTTCCATCGGGTGCCCACCGCGGCATCGAAATAAAATCGTTTTCCGGACTAGGCCAGCGCTTTAGTTCCTCGCCAGTATCGGCATCTAACAAAACCAGCGAATTAATATTTTGGGTGTTTACCTCAATAGCGGCAATGGTGTGGGCGTTGGGCGAAAAAGCCGGAGCAGCCAAGCGGGTCTGGCGTTTAAGTACCTGGTAAGTTCCGGTTTCTAAGTCGTAAGTTTTTATTACGGAGTAGTTGCGGGTATCCCAGCGCGGATCGTACTCGTATTCGCTCCAGACAATTTTATCGTCTACCACCGAAAGCATACCGTTGCTCGTTAAAATACCCGGCGTAAATATTTTGCGTTCGTTGCCACCATCGGCATCTAAACGCACAAAAGTCTGTATATCGCTCAACCCACTTTTAATAGCAATAATGCCGCCGTCGGATAAAGGCTGCGGGTATAAATAATCGGTGTAAGTGCGGTTGCGGCGCTGGGTTAAAATAGTAGCCGGTGTCTCGGGTAAGCTATTAGCTTGTTGGGTCCAGAGCGAATCCAGTTCGTGGGTCATGGCGCGGTAAGTAGGGGTTAACCGTTTGCCGGCCTGCTGGCGCATGGCTCGCGAAAAGGTGAACGGCACATAAAACTGATCCAGGGCTTGCTGCATCACTTTTCCCCAAATATCGGTACCGGCTTTGCGGCGCAGGTGCGTAACCAGGTGGTAGCCGGTAACATAATGGTTGGGTACATTGTCGCGGAAAGAACCTAAATGCTGCTTGTTGTAACTGTAAGGTTTGCGTTCGAGCAAAATAGTCCGGAACAATAAATCAAAATCCGGAATACGCCCGCGGCCACTCGGCGAGAATGCTGTTTCGGTGGCTACGGCGTCGCCTTCCCAGAACCAACTCGGCACGGCGGCGTTGCTCAAAGCCAATATACCATTCTGCCCGAAAGGATAATAGGCCAGCTTAACGCGGCTGTGGTAAGCTTTTTCGTACTGCACCATGTGCCGGAACTCGTGCATGGCCAATAAATTTAGCCAGTTATTGGTACCGCCTAAGTTGTAGTTCTGCGGGGCAGTGGTATAAAATTCGCTGCGGCGCGGCGATAAAGCTACAAAGCCGTTAGAAATAACCCCCTGGTTTTGCAACACCAACGGAATTTTATGCGGCGCGTGGCCCAGCGATCCCGACAGCGGCTTATGAATATATTGCATGGTGTTGGCCATGCGCTGTCCTTCCTGCTCCAGTTCGGCCGGAAATATTATTTTAAAACTTTCGGTATTTATTTGCCGCCATTTTACCGATGGCGGGTTGGTACCGGTTTGGGAGAAAGCTGCCGGACTGGCTAAGCAAAAGAGCGCAAGAAGCAGTTTTACCCGCATATTGGTTACCTGATATTGGTTGAGGCTAGCTGATCAAATAATTACCAAAGCCGTTCCGGTTAATTATTTGGCAGCAGATTATAGATTTGCAAATATTCAGGTGTAAACTAATAAAAAAGCCTGTTATGTACTATAACAGGCTTTGCTTACCAAAAGAATATTTTTTATTTCCGAACGTGCTGGTACAAATCTTTGGCATCGTGGGTAGCTTCCAAAGCTAAATATTCCGCTTGCAACGATTTAATTTTAAGCCTATCTGCCGTAGATAAGCCGCCTTCTAATTCTTCTTTGCGGTCGTTCAGCCGCGCATACACATTATCTACATAATCCCAATCGTCCTGGGTCCATTTGTTCTTTTTCGCCCGCACAATACCCATAAACAATAAATACGTTTCGCGCATATCGGCGGCCGTTAAGGTGGTTAATTCTTTCGTAGGGCCTAATAATTCCTGCTCCCACTGCCGCAATTTATTCGGGTCTAAAGGCTGCGAAGCACGTTGCGCATTTTTCTCTTCCCAGATTTGATATTCTGCTTTTAACCGGTTGTATTCGGCCCTAGCCTCTGCCGATAAGCTATCCGCTTTGCTGTCGAGGCGGGCTGTACGGCGTTTAAAGTCTTCTTTTACTTCGGGCCAGTTTTCCCGGGCAGCGCTATCGGTGCGGTCAGCTTTATTTTTCACCCAGCCCCGAAATTCTTCCAGTTCATCGGAGGCTTTGGTAGTACGGCGGGTTACCGTGGTGGTATCGTTGCCATCCGTGGTAGTTGTGGTTTGGGTGGTAGTCCGGGATTCGCAGGCCAAAATAACGGCACTTAAAGCCAGACTGTAACTCCATATTGCTAGTTTTTTCATAGTTCGGGTTATTAGGGTTCGTATAAATATTGGTTTTACAAAATATTTACGAAAATCTTACCCGAAAGATTTAACCTATATTAAAACCACTACTTCCTGATTAGACGCTTAGATGTATGGCTTGCCTTGTGATCGCAACAATATTCAGAATGGCCTTCTTATTCTTCTTTTAGCAACGATATATTTCTTATATGTACATCGCGCAAACAATTAACATGGAAATTTCCGAAGCAATTTATAAATGCTTCTATCCCTACTCTTGCTTTTATTTTGAGCAGGAAAATGATTTCAGCAGTAAGCTTTGTAGCTGCAGAGGAATATAAATTACTTTCTAAACTAAGCCTGAAAAACGATTAACAAAAATCTAGCTTAGTCAAAAATTGTTGCTTTATCTGGGTTATCCAGGAACTCGAACATAAGTTGCACCTGCGATGCTGTACCACGTTCAGTAGATAATTCGGGTAATTCCGTGCTATTAAAATATTCAACAGCTAAAGTTTCGGAACCTTGTTGCAAAGAGCCACCAATAATTTCGCACTGAATAAATATTTTGTAGGTATGGTACGGCGAGGGCGGATGCGGATGGTATTTTTTGTCGAGGACAGCTAATATTTTTACTGGTTTCACTTCTAAACCGGCTTCTTCGCGGGTTTCTTTTACAGCCACTTCGCCCGGCGAAAACCCCACATCGGCCCAGCCTCCGGGCAACGACCAGCAATTATCTATCTTTTCGCGCACCATCAGAATTTTGCCTTCCTGAAAAACAACTGCCCGCACATCGGTTTTTGGCGTTTGGTAACCAATTTCGTTGGTAAATAATTCTTTAATCCGGGGTACTTCTTCGCCAGTGAGTTCGGCCAGCATGGCCACGCTTATATCACTAAGTTCCTGGTAGCGCTCCTGATCATAACTATTTTCGGCGTATGTAAGGCCGGCTTGGGCCAGGGCTTGTACGCGTTTAGCAAATTCGAGCCACGGATGTGCGGGCATGGGTTGATAGGTTAAGTGAGGAATATTTTTGCTTTGTTCTTTTTAGTCGAACAAAGATATTAGTTTTTCCATGGTTAATTCTTCGTAGCCATCTATTACCAAATCGGTATGGTTTAGTTCTTCTTTGGAATGCGAAGTTGTAATAGTCACTACTTTCATACCGGCTCTTATGCCAGCTTCGGCACCCGGCACCGAATCTTCCATTACAATACAATGCTCGGGCGGCACACCTAAGCGCTCTGCCGATTTCAGGTAAATTTCCGGATCAGGCTTGCCGTGTTTAACAGAGCTGGCATCTATTACCACACTAAAATAATCGCGCAGGCCAATTTTCTCCATAATAAAATCGACGTTAGATACCGGGGCATTGGTAGCTACGGCCATGGGAATGCCGTTGTCCTTCAGCATTTGAATAAATTCCCGAAACCCCGTAATAGGCTCCATATCTTTGCCGTGTAGTTCGCGGTAAATAGCTTCTTTTTCTTCGCCCATTTTAAAGTTTTCTTCGGGGCTGAATTCCCGTTGAAAAACATCGCGCAAAGCAGTGGTATTAGTCTTTCCAAAAATCTTTTCCGGTACTTCTTCTTCTTTTAACGCAACATTATATTTTTCGGCAAACTGTAGCCAGGCCTCTTGGTGGTAAGGATTGCTATCGATGATTACACCATCCATATCAAAAATTACGGCAAATTTCTCGTTCATAAAATAAGGGTAAATAATAGGTAATATTTTTAAGTAACAGGTAGAGGTAACGAATTATGGAAATTTTGGTTAGTTAAAATTAGCAGCTTGGTTAAATGCCTATAGCTGGCACTAACTAAAAAAACAAACGCCCGGCATTTACCAGGCGTTCCTAATTCTTACAAAAGTAAATTCACTAATTTACAAAAGCCATTTCGCGGGAGCCTTTTAGCCTTCTTAAATGATGCCCTAAATCGCGGGACAAGGAAGTTAAATATTGCTTGGTCTTATGCTTAGGTGTTCCTTTGGTGCGGAGCTCACGGGGTAAACGCCCGCTTCTGGAATGCACCACATTATCTACCACCATATCAACTACGTTCTTTTTGGCATAAAAAGTAAGGTCATAAGATACTTTACCAAAGTCGCCTTTGTTGGTTGCCCGGTAAGTTACGTAGCTCTCAGTTTCGTTAATATCGCGCAAATAAAACTGATTAGTAGGTAAGTTTTCTCTGATCCAGGACAAGGTAGAATCGAGTAAAATTTCTTTTGTTGCACGTGGAACACGGAAGGAAGCAGTAAAGCCATAACGCTTGGGTTTAGCAGCTTCGGCATAAGCAAACAGGAAGAGGAATAATGTTAAAAACAAGAGCAGTTTTTTCATGAAATAGGCTGTTTCTTAGTTAATTATCTAAACCCAACTAATAAGTTATTCAGTTAGTTCCTCTAACGTTATCCACTTATTTCATATTGTGATATACAGCCTGTACATCATCATCTTCTTCTATTTTCTCCAGCAGTTCCTCAATTTCTTCCGCTTGTTCATCGGTTAATTCGGTGCGGGTATTGGGTATGCGCTGCAGTTCGGCGGTAGTAACGGGTAAGCCTCTTTCTTCTAAAGCTTTCTGCATGGCGCCAAAATCAGTAAAAGCCGTTTCAATAATTATTTCACCTTCGTGTTCGTAAATATCATCGGCACCATAATCTATTAAATCAAGTTCCAGTTCTTCCAGGTTAATATTTTCGGCGGGTAACCGGAATATACCTTTGCGCGTGAAAATAAAATCGAGTGAACCGGTTTTACCTAGACTGCCACCAGACCGGGAAAGATATACCCGAATGTTGGCAACCGTGCGGTTAATATTATCAGTAGCGGCTTCAATTAAAATGGCAATGCCGTAAGGCCCGTAGCCTTCGTAAACAATTTCTTCGTAATCTTTCTCTTCTTTAGACGAGGCCCGTTTAATAGCTGCTTCTACCCTATCTTTGGGCATGTTAACGCCCTTCGCATTCTGGATTGCGGTGCGTAAACGTGCATTACCTTCTGGGTTAGGGCCACCTTCTTTAACCGCTATTACTATTTCTTTGCCCAGTCGCGAAAAGGCTTTAGACATTTTATCCCATCTTTTAAACTTCCGGGCTTTCCTGAATTCAAATGCTCTTCCCATAATAGTTATAGGTTCTGGTAATTATAATTTGAGTGTATTTTACAAAGTTAAAAAAGCCTGTTAAAATATCTAATTGTGCTAGGTTACTAAGCCTGTTGTTTTTTAGTAATTGGCCAGAATAGTAAGCCTGCTCCCAGCCCAAATACACTAGCAGCTAAACCGTATATTAAAGGATTAATTTGAGTATTAAAAGCTAAAGCGCCCAACCAAACACCCATACCCAATAGCATAGATAATATAGCCGCCCCTGAACTGGTACGCGGCAAATAAATACCGGCCACCATGGGCACAAACAAAGAAACTAAACTCAACGCCGACGATTCACTAACCAATTCGTAAATATTACTGCGCAGCAAAGCAAACCCTAATGATACAAAGGCAACGAATAACACACTTAACCGGGATAAGTGCAGCAGTTGCTTATCGGTGATATTGGTGTATAACGGTTTAAAAATATTCTCGCTTAAGATAGCCGCTGGCGCTAATATTGCCCCACTTGCCGTACTCATAATAGCCGAAAGCAACGCCCCGAAGAATAATACTTTTATCCACAGAGAAGATTGGTTTAAAATTAAGCCTGGTAGAAGCAATTGAGTATCTTGTTGCATGAGATGCGGATGCGCTGCTTTGGCATATAAACTTAACAATAGCGGCATTAAGGCGACCGTGAGGTAAAGTCCGGCGGCGGCAAAAGAAGCTTTTATGGCAACCTTCTCCGATTTAGAAGACATTACTCTTTGAAAAACATCTTGCTGCGGAATAGAACCCAAGCCAATGGTTATCCACATGGCAAAATAGTTAATCCATGCTGTATTATTAGCAGTTGGCAAAGGTGTAAACCGAAAGAAATCAGGTGGAAGCTGTTTGGTAATAGTCTCAATTGGGTATTTAATCCACATACTAATTACTACTACCGCGAGGCCCAATATGATCATAATGGTTTGTAGAAAATCGGTTATCGACACGGACCACATACCACCCATATAGGTATATCCCACTACTACCACAAAGCCTAACCCAATACCCGCTGGCAAAGAGATATCCACAATTAAATTTAAGATAATGCCTAAAGCAACCAGCTGTGCGGCAATCCAGCCGAAGTAAGAAATAACCAGGAAAAAAGAAGCAAGTAGTTCGGTTTGTCGGTTATAACGTACCCGGTAAAAATCGCCGAAGGTAAGTAAATTGAGGCGGTACAATTTTTTGGCGAAGAACGCCCCTATTAACAATAAGCAAAGTGATGCACCAAAAGGATCTTCAATTACGCCTAATATTCCTTTTTCCGCAAACTCCGAAGAAGCACCCAACAATGTTTCGGAACCAAACCAAGTAGCAAAAACCACCGCCGTTGCCATCGGGAAATTAAGCTTTCGCCCTGCTAACAAATAATCATCGGTACTTTTAACGCGCCGCGAAGCCCACAAACCCAACAGTACATTAAAAAGCAAATACAGCAGAATAAAGAAGAGCAGCATATAAAGCAGAAATAAAAAGGCCGGGCAAGTTTAAAACTCATCCGGCCGCTATTAACATTTGTAATTAAATATTAGCGCTTGAGTTCGTAAGCCATTATTTTGTTGTTGAAAAAGGTAGGTACCAGCACTAAATTCTGGTCCGGAATTATATCAATATCAGCGGCATTTATTTTAGCATCTTTTGTATCCAAAAGTTTTTTCACCTGCCCATTGGCAAATAAGTAGTTAATTTCACCGTTCCAGTTAGAAACAACATAATCGCCATTACCTACCGGCACAATGCCGTCACCGCTGGTTAAGCCTTCGGCCACTTTATTTAAAGCTTTCGTGCTTTTATCTATCTCGTAAAAAATGCCAGGCTGCATATCTACTAAAAATAATTTGCCTTCGTGGGCCAGCAAACCATTTGGCCTTTCCAACGAGTCACTTTGCATGTAAACACTCGCCTTGTCGCCGCTAATCAGGTATACTTTTTTGGCGCTCGAATCAGAAACGTAAATATTACCTTCTGCATCCACAGTAATATCGTTCAGGAACTGTGCTTCCGGCAACGGAATATCTTTTACCTTTTTCCCCGTTTTAATATCTATTACTACTACTTTGATTAAATCGGCTACATAAAGCTGATCGTTGTGTAAGCCCATTCCTTTAGGAGCATCTAATCCCTTCACCCATTCGGCTTGCTCTATCTTACCGTTCAAATCTACTTTACCAATAGAGCCGTTGCCGTCCTTTTCACCGGGTTGCCCATTAATGTTAGAAACATAAAGCACTTTATTTGTGCGGTCGTATAACACCGACTCCGGTGTTAATAAATTCCCTTCTGTTTCCCACTTTTTTTCCAGCGTAACAGATTCCGATGTAGAAGTGTCTGTAGTGGCTTCGCCTTCTGTGGTAGTGTTGGTAGCCGATTTGTTACAAGCCCATAAGCTACTGGCGATTAATAAAGTAAATAATTTGGTTTTTGTGTTTTGCATAAAGTTATCCATAGTTTTTATTGTGTTTGGTTTTATAAATGCAATAAGGCTTAATTTGAAACCTACTTTAAATGAAAAATAGGTTTTAACCCTGTTAAAACTTGCCCGTATAGGGTGAAAGATAATAATTAAACCTGAAAAAAATAGAGCTATGACTAAACTTAAGAATTTAGAAGACCTTTTTCACCACGAACTAAAAGATTTATATAGTGCCGAAAAGCAATTATTAGAAGCATTACCTAAAATGGCCGAAACGGCTCAAGACCCAAAGCTGAAAGCAGCTTTTGAGCAACATCTAGAAGAAACCAAAGCGCAGAAAGAACGGCTGGAAAAAGTTTGTGAAATCGTTGGCATCAGTCCTGGCCGTACCAAGTGTAAAGCCATGGAAGGTTTAATAGAAGAAGGTCAGGATATGATAGATGAGAAAGCAGAGCCCGCTGTTAAAGATGCTGGTTTGGTTGCTTCGGCTCAGCGCATAGAACATTACGAAATATCCGGTTATGGTACTGCTGCTTATTACGCCGAAAGATTAGGACAAACTGAAGCACATGAATTGCTGGCTGCTACCTTAAAAGAAGAAAAAGATACCGATGCTAAATTAAATAAATTAGCTAAAGGCTGGATAAATGCCAAAGCCGAATAAATGACCAAGACTTAAACAAGAAATCCTGCTTCCTGGCAGGATTTCTTGTTTATAACAATAATTTTAAAATATTACAAACCTCTGCCCTTCTTGTATTTACGATAAGCAATAACCGGGTGTTTGAATATTCTTATCAACATTATACCTGGCGTAAGCTATAGCTTTTGAAGTAATACTGATAATTATTACTTACTGAATTCTTACTTGATAGCTACAGGAAATCTCCGAATTTAATTTACTGGCCAATCTTACATAAAACCTTCTCTTACCAGACGGAGTAATACAAGCGAGCATAAGTTTATTATTTAAAAACATACAATTATGGAAGAAGATAAAAATAAAGACCGCCAGGATCAAACCAAAACTAAAAACGAACAAACGCAAGAAGATCCGGCAAACGAAACAAAGTCTGATAGCGATTTCTATAAAAGAACCTTTATAGGTACTGGAGCTCAAAAATCTGACGAGAACTTTGATAATACGTTCCGTCAAACGAATGAAAAGGATATAGAAGACCGGGATAATAATGATGGTGATGCCAACACTGAAAATAATTTTTAATTATAAAATACATTCATAATAACGGGGTGCCGGTTTAATCTTTTAGCCGGCACCCCGTTTTTCTTTTATAGCAGCTATTAAATATTTGTTGGTATTCTGTAAAATACACTTACATTATTTTCTTTGAACTACTTTCCCGAACCTCCTACTTGCTGGTTAGTAGTACTTATTTACCTAAATTTTATTGAATATTTATTCTACTTAAATCGGCAATTTTTTATCTAATACCTGCAAGATTATCACTTAAAAATATAGCTGATGCATTTAATAGTTGACCCAGCATAAGTTTATCAATATTTATCTTTAACTACTTTATTAAACCTCTTTTTCTACATCGAATTTCTTCTTTTAAAGCCCGGATTCACGTGGAACATACCACTTATCCACAATAACAAACCCCGTTAAGTATACTCGTGCTGAACTAATTACCAAAGGTGGCTTAATCTAGTTCTGAAACCTTTACTAATTAGGTTCGTTAAAGAACTCCATGCTTTTTAAAAATATGTTCCACTAAAGCACTATCTATGATTAAATACAAGCTATTTGGTATTCTCTCGATGTTTATTTTTTCCCTTCCTAAGATTCTTCCCTTCACCACACCCACTAAAAAAGAGAATCCTGCGCCAGCCGCACCTACCAAAATAACCGAAGTTGTACAATTACCAATTAGAGAAGTAGCAGTAGCTACTAAGCCCATCGAACCCATAAAGGTTAAAGCCTCGGTATATTTTCCGGTTGAAAACCAAACCGATGATAGCCCATTAATAACAGCCGATAATTCTAAGATTAAGTATACTAAACCAAGCAAACACCGTTGGGTAGCTGTATCGCGTAATTTGCTAACACGTTGGGGCGGCACTATTAATTACGGCGACACCCTACATGTAAAAGGCATTAATAATAAGATGGACGGTTTTTACGTAGTGCGCGACACCATGAACAAGCGCATTAAAAACCAGATTGATATTTTGGTAGGAGAAAAGGAAAATATAATGGGTTTGTGGGAAGATGTTAAAATCTACAAACTGAATTAACATCATCCCACAAATTAGAGTAAAGAATTAGAATATTCCCCAGTGCATTATTTTTTGCACAAAGTTGCCGAATGATCCTGGCACCAGGAAGATAGTTAAAATAAAGCCAAATACCGCTCCGTAAAAATGAGCATCGTGGTTTATGTTATCGCCCATCCGTTTGCCCTGGTAGTAAGAATAAATCAGGTACAACAACCCAAAAATAAAGCCTGGCATACAAATAAAAGCATACAAGCAAATTTCGCGGGTAGGGCTAAACAAAATGCTGGAAAAAATAATGGCTGATACCGCGCCGGAAGCACCTAAAGCCCGGTAATCATAATCTTTTTTGTGCTTAATGTAAGATGGAATATCCGCCACAATCATCCCGCCAAAATAAATAAACAGGTATAACAATATTCCTATCTCCGGCCCGTAATGATAAACAAATACAGTTTCTACAATATCGCCAAAAAAGTATAGGGTAAGCATGTTAAAAAATAAGTGCACCCAATCGGCGTGTAGGAACCCCGAAGTGATAAACCGGTAATATTGGTGATTTTTATTAACGTAAAACGGGTGAAATATCCATTTACGCATTAAGTCTTCGTTAGACCAGGCATACATAGATATACCAACTGTAATAATAATTAAGATAAGCGTTACACTCATGAGTTGATTAATTAGGGGAAAAGATGTTATTGGCAGCAAATTTAGCCAATAAAAGAAGTTTAGCTTTCTCGCTCCATTAATTGCATAGCCAAGTTACGCAATAAAGCTTTGCGCACTTCCGGCGCATTAACGGCATCTAAACTTTGAATAGCCTCTTCAAAATAAGTATTTATTTTGTTTTCGGTTTGGGCACGGATTGCTAATTCGTTATAAATTGTAGTAAACTCCTGTACTTTTTGCTCCGAAGAAAAAACAGTTTGGTTTTTATAGCGGGTAAGAACTGCTTTCTGTACTTCGTTGGCCTGGGCTAAAGCTGTTATTAACAAAAACGTTTTTTTATCGGCTAATATATCGCCGCCTACTTGTTTACCAAACTTATCCTGGTCGCCGTAAACATCCAGCAAATCGTCGCGCAGCTGAAAAGCTATGCCCACATTTATGCCAAAGTTTTTGAGCAGCAAGGCATCATTATCGGAAGCACCGTTTAAAACAGCGCCAAGTTCCAGGCTAAAACCAAGCAGAACGGCTGTTTTCAACGTTATCATGTGCAGGTAATTATCAATGGTAATCGCATCCTGGGTTTCGAAATTCATATCCAGTTGCTGACCCTCGCACACAGCAGCGGCACAATTACTAAATAACCGGAGTACTTTCTGCAGTTTGGTTGGCTCTACATCTAAAAAAAGCTCGTAAGCCCGCACCATCATTACATCGCCGCTCAATATGGCAATATTATGGTTCCATTTTTCGTGAACGGTTGGTTGGCCCCGCCGCAGCGGAGCCTTATCCATAATGTCGTCGTGTAAAAGGGTAAAGTTGTGGAAAACCTCTACCCCACAGGCTGGCTTTAAGCATTGCTGAATATCATCCTGAAATAAATAACCGGCAAGCAAAGTAACCAATGGCCGTAACCGTTTACCGCCTAATTGCATAATGTAGCGGATAGGTTCGTATAACTCGACCGGATTATCCCCATAAGAAATGGTGGATAAAGTTTGATTTATTTTTTCTGAAAAAAAGGAAATATCCACAGAAGTAGCTGATTGCGCTGCTTCCGGTAACACATAATTATTATTCATCAAAACCGTAGTAGTCTTTCAGATTGCGACCTCTTTGCTCTCGCTCTTTCGGCAATCCTTTTTCTTTTTCAAATTTAGGAGTTTCGGTAATTACTTGTTCGTCTTGCTCTTCCCAATCCGGGACTACTTCCGAAGCTTTAGCTTTCTTTTTCTTACCTCCACCTCCTTTAGCTTCAACAACGGCACGTTCATTTTGTTCGCCTCTTCCTCTGGAACGAGAAGATTTGTCGCGGTTCCGTTCATTACGTTCGGCAAACCGGCTATTTTCCGTTCCATCCGTAGAATCGCCATTGGTTAATAAAATGAGGTCGATGGTACGATCATTTAGATTAGCGGCTTTTACTTCTACCCAAACTTCATCGCCGAACGAAATAATGCGTTTGTTCCGGCGGCCTATAATGCGGTAATTTTGTGAATCTAATTCGTAAAAATCATCTTCCAAATCGCTTAGGCGCACCATGCCTTCGCATTTATTTTCTTCTATTTCTACGTACAAGCCCCACTCAGTTAAGCCAGACACAATGCCTTTAAATTTCTGGCCAACGGTATTCTGCATAAACTCTACTTGCTTATACTTAATAGAAGCCCGTTCGGCATCGGCGGCTCGTTTCTCCTGCTCCGACGAATGCTTACATTTTTCTTCGTATTCTTCTTTTTCCTGGGATTGCTCGCCGTTTAAATATTTAAATATTAGCCGGTGCGCCATCATATCAGGGTATCGCCGGATTGGCGACGTAAAATGCGAATAATGCTCGAAAGCCAAACCAAAGTGGCCCAAAGGCTCGGTGGTATATTTGGCTTTGGCCATGGTACGAATAGCTAAACTTTGCAGTACACCTTGCTCCGGTTTACCTAACGTTTGCTCGGCCAACCGATTTAATTCGTTAGATACTTCTTTACTTTCCAAATCTACTTTATACCCGAATTTAGAAGCAAATAAGGAGAAGTTAGTAAGTTTATCCGGGTCAGGGGCATCGTGGGTACGATACACCATGGTATAGCGCTTGCCGCGCTTTTTAATATTAAAGACAAATTCAGCCACTTTGCGGTTAGCCAGCAGCATAAATTCTTCAATCAGCTTATGCGCATCTTTCCGCTCTTTTACATAAACGTGAAGCGGCTTGCCATTTTCATCCAGTTTAAAACGTACTTCAACGGTTTCGAAACTAATGGCACCGTTTTTAAAACGTTTATCTTTTAAAGCTTTAGCAATTTTATTCAGGGTTTGCAATTCCTCTACGTAATCACCATCACCGGTATCCATTACTTCCTGCGCTTCTTCGTAAGCAAAGCGACGGTCTGAATGAATAATGGTTTTACCAATCCAGGTATCGTATAAGCGGCCAGTTTCGTCCATTTCAAATACCGCCGAAAAGGTAAGTTTATCTTCGTGCGGACGCAAAGAGCACAAGCCATTCGACAGCTTTTCGGGTAACATGGGAATGGTGCGGTCTACGAGGTAAACCGAAGTGGCCCGGTGCAAAGCTTCTTTTTCCAGGCCTGATTTTTCTTCAATGTAATGCGTTACATCGGCAATGTGCACGCCAATTTCCCAGCGCCCGTTTTCTAGAGACCGAATTGACAAAGCATCATCAAAATCTTTGGCATCAACCGGGTCTATAGTGAAGGTAGTAATATCCCGGAAATCGCGCCGACGGCTTATTTCTTCTTCCGTAATGGTTTCGGGAATAGCTTCGGCCTCTTGTTCTACTACTTCCGGAAATTCGAACGGCAGCCCAAATTCGGCCATGATAGAATTTATCTCGGCTTCGTTTTCGCCAGCGGGGCCAAACACCCTGGTAACTTTACCAATCGGGCTTTTATTCGCCGACTTGGGCCACTCGGTAATTTTAACTAAAACTTTATCGCCGTTCTGCGCATCATTTATATCTTCTTCGTTGATAAAAATATCGAAGTACAGCTTGCGGAAATTAGGAATTACAAAAGCGAAATTTTTAGAAACTTCTATGCGTCCGGCCACTTCATCACTCACCCGCTCTAATATTTCTACCACCTCGCCTTCGGGGCGGCCATCGCGGGTATTGTTGATGCGTACTTTCACGCGGTCGCCGCCCATGGCAAATTGCAGATTTTCGGTGGGTATCCTGATATCTTCTTCGCTCTCGGCCGAAATTACGTAAGCATGCCGGCTATTAGCCAAATCTACGGTACCTATTACTTCTTTGCTTTCGGTAATATTTAAAATATAATTGCCTTCGGAGAGCGGCACTATTTTACCTTCTTTCCGGAGTTGCTTTAAATAATCGTTTATCTGATCGCGGCCTTCTTTATCAGTTACATCAAACCGACGCGATATTTGTTTATAGCCAAAAGCTTTACCGGGGTGGGTCACAAATATTTGCAACAACTTACTTTTGGTTATTTCTACCCCACCCCGTTTACCGGTCCTGTTTTTACCTTCGGACCGGTTACTACGGCCGGAATCACTGTTTTTCTTTTTTCTTTCCATCTGATTACAGAAGTATTCTTTATATAGCTAAGCAGAATATTGGATCATTAGGGCTTCTCGCCGAGCCTGGGCTTCTTTAATATTTTCCAGTTCGCCCTTCGGAATAGCGGCTAATAATGTACGTGTATACGCATTCTGCGGATTAGTGTATACTTCGTGCGCCGGACCCGACTCTACTATTTTGCCAGCATTCATTACAAAAATACGATCGGCCATAAACCGCGCTACCGCCAAATCGTGGGTTATAAAAATATAAGTTATGCCAAACTCGGCTTTAAGTTTATTAAGCAAGTTGAGCACCTGCGCCTGCACCGATACATCCAAAGCCGAAACCGACTCGTCGCAGATAATACATTTTGGTTCTAAGGCCAGCGCCCGCGCAATACTGATACGCTGCCGCTGTCCTCCCGAGAACTCGTGTGGATAGCGGTGAAAATGCTCCGGCAAAAGATTAACAGTGTCAAGAAGTTGGTATACTTTATCTCGCCGTTCTTTTTCGGTTTTTAACACTTGGTGCACTTGCATCGGCTCCATAATGGCCTCTCCTATGGTTTGCATAGGGTTAAGCGAGGCATAAGGGTCCTGGAAAACCATCTGGAAGTTCTTGCGGCTTTTACGTAATGCTTCCGTGGATAACCCGGCAATATTAATGTTGTTGAAATAGATAGAACCTGCCGTAGGCTGTACCAACCGCAATAAAGCTCTGCCCAAAGTAGTTTTTCCACAACCAGATTCACCTACTAAACCAATGGTTTCATTTGGATAAACCTCAAAACTTACACCATCTACGGCTTTAATATATTCGGTGCTGCGGGCAAATATTCCTTTACGTACCGGGAAGTGCACCTTTAAGTTATTCACCAGCAATAAAGGTTTATCCTGATTATTTATATACGCACTATCTAACTGGCTACCAGATTCTTCCTTACTTACAGAAACTACTTTGGGGATAATATATCCACTAGAATCAACCTCCATAAAATCGCTAACGGTGGGCAGATATTTAATCCCCATCGACAATTTTGGCCGGCAAGCCAGTAAAGCCTTGGTATAAGGATGTTGTGGATTACTAAAAATATCCCAGACGGAACCCTGCTCTACAATCCGGCCCCGGTACATCACAATAATTTTATCGGCTATTTCAGCAACAACGCCTAAATCATGGGTAATAAATAATATAGAAGTATTACTTCGTACCCGTAAGTCGTTTAGTAAATCCAGAATATGCGCTTGCACTGTTACATCTAAAGCCGTAGTAGGCTCATCGGCAATAAGAATAGAAGGACCACATGCCATGGCCATGGCAATCATCACCCGCTGCTTTTGCCCACCCGATATTTCGTGTGGATAAGCCCGGAATATTTTTTCGGGCCGGGGTAGTTTTACCTGCTCAAAAAGCGCGAGGGTACGTTCTTTTGCTTCGGCTTTACTTAATTTCTGGTGCCATATCAACACTTCGGCTACCTGACTGCCGCAGGTATACACTGGGTTAAGCGACGACATGGGCTCCTGAAAAATCATGGATATTTCGTTACCCCGGATTTTCTGTAGTTGTTTACTTGATAGTTTCAGTAAATCAACTTCGCCAAAATGCCGCGATTGAAATATTGCCTCGCCACCCGCAATAATTCCGGGGGGCTGCGGAATAAGCTGCATCAGCGAAAGAGAAGTAACCGACTTGCCGGAACCGGACTCTCCTACAATGGCTACTGTTTCCTGCTGGTTAATGGTAAACGAAACATTATCCACCGCTTTGGTGAGGCCACGATGCGACTGAAAATGCGTTTGCAGTTGATTAACCCGAAGTAATGGTGCAGACAAATTCAAAATAATTAAGTACTAGCTTGGTAAATATATTACTTAAATAAATAGCATAACGGCTAATTAAAATAAAGGTAATATTGGGGCCATAAATAAGGGCCATTTCTTTATTCTCAGAAGCATCCAGCACCTAAAATTATCAATAGCCTGTAAACAAAAAGAGCCATATTAAATAATATGGCTCTCCTGTTATAAAAGTAAGTTGTTAAGCTTCTACTTCGGCATTGCTGGTTTCGGCGTTGGCCGGCCGCTGGGCCAAATTCTCTTCTGACTCCTGCGGATGCAAACTGGCGAAGAATCTTTTCTGGTTAAACAGGATAATGACCACCCCAATAAATATTGCCGAATCGGCTACGTTAAATATTGGCCACAACGACATGGCCTGGCCGCCAATAACTGGTATCCAATGCGGAATAATGCCTTCCCAAATATCTAAATAAAACATATCGATTACCTGCCCGTGGAACCACGGCGTAGACGAACCATATGGGGCATTATCGAACCAGACACCATAAAAAATGCTATCTACCAGGTTACCAATGGCCCCACCTAAAATTAAGGCTACGCACCAGATAAGCCCAGTATGTGCCCTTTGTTTCCAAAGGTAGTACAGGTAATACCCAATACCCACCATGGCTACTAACCGGAAGGAGCTCAGAATAAGCTTACCGTAATCGGAACCAAGTTCTACCCCAAAGGCCATACCGGGATTGGTGGTATAATGCAGCTTAGCCCAATCGCCTATCAGGTGAATTTCGCCGGGCAGGCCCATATCCATATTAAAATGGACTAACAATTTAACGGCCTGGTCGATGAGGATAACCAGTAAGCTTAACAAATAATATTTAAAATATTTCATTCAGATACGCGAGAAATAATCTCTTCAATTAATTAAACAAATAGCTAGAAGCCAATATTATACCACCTCCAGCTTTGCTCCTAAAGTAAACTCATCTATTTCTAAAGTAGTTCCGTCGGCTAAGAGTTCGGTTAGCAATACGCCGGTGGCTTGTGTTTCTTCCCGGATGTACTGCTCATAAGCTTTAACGGCTTCGTTTACCTCTTTATGATTATTCTGAAGCGATATTTTAATTTTATCCTGCACATCCAGGCCGCTGTCTTTCCGCAAATTCTGAATACGGTTTACCAAGTCGCGGGCAATGCCTTCCTGTTTTAAGGCTTCGGTTAAAGTAATATCCAACGCTACGGTTAATTTACCTTCCGATGCTACCAGCCAACCCGGAATATCTTCCGACATAATTTCGACATCTTCCGGCGTAATAATTACCGTATCATCGCCCAGCGGAATTTCAAAACCGTTCTCGCGTTCCAGCACGGCAATTTCTTCCTGGTTCATGCCCTGGATAGCCGCGGCCACTTGTTTTAAACGCGGACCAAATACCTGGCCCAAACGCTTAAAGTTGGGTTTAATCTTCTTCACTAATATACCCGAAGTGTCGTCAATATACTCAATATTCTTAACATTCACTTCCGACTTAATTAAATCGGCTACGGCTTCTATCTGCGCCTTGGTATTTTCGTTCAGGATAGGAATAAGAATACGTGAAAGCGGCTGCCGTACTTTTATGGTTTCTTTCTTGCGCAAAGAATGCACCAGCGAAGAAATAGTTTGAGCTAATTGCATCCGCTCTTCTAAATCCACATTAATAGCGCCTTTGTTTGCTTTCGGGAAATCAGCTAAGTGCACGGAAGCCACTTTATTACGGCCCGAAACCTTATTTAAATCCTGGAACAATTGGTCCATGTAGAACGGTGCTACCGGTGCCGCCAAAATAGCAATAGTCTCTAAGCAGGTATACAGCGTTTGGTAAGCAGCAATCTTATCTGTGTTGTATTCCCCTTTCCAGAAACGTTTGCGGTTCAGGCGCACGTACCAGTTACTTAAATCGTCGGTTACAAAATCCTGAATAGCGCGGGTGGCTTTCGTTGGGTCGTAATCGGCGTAAGAGGCATCTACGGCCGATACTAAACTATTTAGTTTAGAAATAATCCAGCGGTCGCTTTCGGTGCGGTTAGCCAAAGGCACTTCGGCTTCGCTAAAGGTAAAGTTATCGAGGTTAGCGTACAGCGCGAAGAAAGAATACGTGTTGTGCAAGGTACCGAAGAACCGGCGCTGTACTTCCACTACCCCATCGGTGTTAAACTTCAGGTTATCCCAAGGCGGCGCATTGGAGATCATGTACCAGCGCGTAGCATCCGGACCGTATTTCTGAATGGTTTCGAAAGGATCTACGGCATTGCCTAAGCGCTTGCTCATTTTGTTGCCGTTTTTATCCAGCACCAAGCCATTAGCCATTACATTTTTAAAAGCTACGCTGTCTTCGAGCATAACGGCAATGGCGTGCAACGTAAAGAACCAACCACGGGTTTGATCCACGCCTTCCGCAATAAAATCGGCCGGGAAGTTTTTCTCGAAGGTATCCTGGTTCTCAAATGGGTAATGCCACTGGGCATAAGGCATCGCGCCCGAATCAAACCAAACATCTATTAAGTCTGATTCTCTGTGCATTGCTAAACCAGATGGGCTTACCAGTACAATATTATCCACATACGGGCGGTGCAGGTCGAATGCCTTATAATCCACGGTGGTTTTACCCGCAGCAGTTTCATCTGAACCCGAATTACTCAACGAAAAATTGCCGGCAAATTCTAATACGGTATGCACAATACCAGCCGTGGCCGATTCGTCGGCATTATCTACCGCTTTGGCCAACGGATTAGAAGTCATAAAGCCAGCGGCAATACTTTTTTCTATTTCGTGGTACAACTCTTTAACCGAGCCCACGCATATTTCTTCCGCTCCGTCTTCGGTGCGCCAGATTGGCAAAGGCGTACCCCAGTAACGCGAGCGGGATAAATTCCAGTCCACTAAGTTCTCCAGCCAGTTACCAAAACGACCCGTACCAGTCGATTCGGGTTTCCAGTTAATGGTTTTATTTAGCTCTATAAGTCGCTCTTTAACCGCCGTAGTACGGATAAACCAACTATCTAACGGGTAATATAAAACCGGTTTATCGGTGCGCCAGCAGTGTGGATAAGTGTGCTCGTAGCGTTCTACCTTAAAGGCTTTGTTTTCTTCCTTTAACTTAATGGAAATCAGGACATCTGTAGACTTATAACCGGCTACTGTTTCATCTTCGCCGGTGTAGTTCTTCACATACATGCCGGCGAAATCCGTTATTTCTTTTACGAACTTTCCGGTCCGGTCTACAATCGGGCTCATCTTGCCCCATTCGTCCACTACCATTAAAGCCGGAATATCGTTTTGAGCCGCTACTTTAAAGTCGTCGCCGCCAAAAGTTGGCGCAATGTGCACAATACCGGTACCGTCTTCGGTAGTAACAAAATCACCGATTACCACCCGGAATGCCGGCTTATCGGGTTGTACATACGGCAATAATTGCTCGTACTCTACCCCTTCCAAATCTTTGCCGGAATATTCTTCCAGCAATTGAAAAGGAATTAGTTTATCGCCGGATTTATAATCTTCCAGATTCAGGTTAGCTGCCTTCTCCGAGAAATAACGCTTTACCAGATCTTTAGCCAAGATTACGGTTATCGGCTCGAAGGTATACTGGTTAAAAGTGTGAACCTTTACGTATTTAATATTTTTACCAACGGCTAATGCGGTATTAGCCGGCAAAGTCCAGGGCGTAGTTGTCCAGGCCAGGAAATATAGATTTTCGTTAGCCGTTGCTTGTTGTTCGTTATTCTGATTCTTAAATAAGAACTCCGATTTTTTGTTGTGCTTTACCTTAAACTGGGCTACAATGGTGGTATCTTTTACCATTTTGTAGGTGCCCGGTTGGTTTAGCTCGTGTGAACTTAATCCGGTGCCGGCCGCCGGCGAAAATGGCTGAATGGTATAGCCTTTATAGAGGTAGCCCTTGTCGTAAAGCTTTTTTAATAAATGCCAAACCGATTCGATGTACTCGTTATCGAAAGTAATGTACGGGTTATCCAGGTCTACCCAGTACCCCATGCGTTCGGTCAGGTCGTCCCACTGACCTTTAAAGCGCATTACGGTTTCGCGGCAACGGGCATTATATTCTTCTATGGATATTTTTTTACCGATATCTTCTTTTGTAATGCCGAGTTCTTTTTCAACTTGTAACTCAATGGGCAAACCGTGGGTATCCCAGCCACCTTTGCGGTTAACCTGAAAACCTTTAAGCGTTTTGTAACGGCAGAAAATATCTTTTACCGCCCGCGCCATTACGTGGTGAATACCCGGTGTGCCGTTAGCCGAAGGAGGTCCTTCGTAAAAAACAAAAGGCTTATGGCCCTCGCGGGTTTCCACCGACTTTTCAAAAATATTATTAGCTTTCCAGTAAGCCAGGATGTCCTCCCCTACCTTCGCGTAATCCAGATTTTTGTACTCGTTATATTTCACTTTATCGTTATTCATTAATGCTCTTCTCTCTCCAACCAAACAGGTTGGCATATCGCTATTACTATTCCGGCAACTACTGCCGCTAATTATTTT
Organism: Adhaeribacter rhizoryzae; assembly: GCF_008629685.1. Taxonomy (GTDB): domain Bacteria; phylum Bacteroidota; class Bacteroidia; order Cytophagales; family Hymenobacteraceae; genus Adhaeribacter; species Adhaeribacter rhizoryzae. Next base: position 120,032 of record NZ_VWSF01000007.1, read on the forward strand.
AACTTAACTGTTACTTTTTACTTTTATTCCGGTTAACCCAGGGTACAGCTCCGTTTTTTTGTTTTATACAGATGCTTAACCTAAACAACCTTACGATGCTTAACATTCCCAATATTTTAGAATGCCTAAACTTTGGATTTGCAAAAATAACAAAGCCCGCGAACAAAACCGAAGAAGTATAAATCATACTTGCAGGCAATTAGCGGTTACTTCCGGATTTAATTAAAATATTAAATATTATTTAACCCAATTTCCGAAGCCAGACCTTAAAAACTGCCAAATGCATTTACTACAAGGGTTTTAACTTGGCCAAATTTAACTGGACAAAGGTACGGAATCTGTTGCAGGAATTGCTTATTAGTCAAAAGGTTTAACCAATTGGTTAAAAAATATTATTGATTAATTCGGTAAGGATTAAATATATAGCACCCTTTACCGATAATTTGAGTTTAAGTAAACCGTTAAATTTTAGAGATAGCTATTACATTTGCAGTATTACTACCTTAATCCAGACACTATGAAAAGAATAAGACTTGCTTTATATTCGTTGGGTATAACCTTAACCATTGCTTTGGCTACTTCTTGTTCCAGCCCTAAGCAAGCATTTTATTTTCAGCCCGGGCCAGCTACCCCAAAAGTAGCTGCCAAAGAAGCTAAACCGGAGCTTGTTTTATCGGCTGGCAACACTATTACCCCCGCTGATTTACCCCGCACCACTTTAACAACTCCTGAAACAGAACAGACCAATATACCCGTGGCGCTCAGCAAAAAAGATTTGCGGAAGCTTGTGAAAAAGACACTAAAAAATATTAAAGATACAACTGATACCAACGGCCGGAACCGGCGAATGAGCATTGCCTTAAATAAAGACCGGCTGGCGCAGCTAGAATCGGAAGCCCGCGATTTTAAAAATTCGGTAAGGGTACAAAATGACGATAAAAAGTTGACGGTAGATATGAAAAGACCACTGCCGGAATTCTCGCAAACCGAATGGATTTTATTAGGCGTAGCCGCTTTACTGGTTTTATTAATATTACTTTCGCTGCCGGTTATAGGTACAATATTAGGAGTAGCGCTGGCTTTGGCGCTAATTGCATTAGGGGTAGCGTTGCTAACCGGTTATATCGATTTGAATATTTAGAACGTACCCGCAAAAATTCTAAGTTTCTTCAAGGCTTTAAGCCGGAATTCATTTAAAATCATAAAAAAGAAGGGCTGCCAACTTATTTGGCAGCCCTTCTTTTTTCAGGTATAATCCTTACAGCTTCTCAAATATTCTTTTATAACTAACAGCATCGCCAATTATCCGACTCAGTTCACTGATGGGTACGCGTTGCTGCTCGCGGGTATCACGATCCCGAATGGTTACGGTATTATTTTCTAACGTTTCGTAGTCTACGGCAATGCAGTACGGGGTGCCAATTAAATCCTGGCGGGTGTAGCGTTTACCAATGGCATCGCGCTCTTCGTAAATAACATTAAAGTCGTACTTCAGATCGTCGAATATTTGCTGGGCTTTTTCAGGTAAACCATCTTTACGCACCAACGGAAAAATAGCCGCCTTAACCGGTGCCAGCGCCGGATGCAATTTCAGGAAAGTACGGGTTTTGGTAGCTTCGCCTTCAATTACTTCTTCTTCGGTAAAAGCATTGCACAAAGTCATTAAAAACAAGCGGTCGGCGCCGGCCGAAGTTTCGATAACGTAAGGCACATAATTACCAAAAGGCTTGCCTTCTTCGTTCAGGTCGTTGTCAAAATATTGCTGCTTTTTGCGGCTGAGTTCCTGGTGCTGACTTAAATCAAAATCGGACCGGGAATGGATGCCTTCTACTTCTTTAAAACCAAACGGGAACTCAAACTCAATATCTACCGCGGCTTTCGCGTAATGGGCTAACTTTTCGTGGTCGTGGAAACGCAGCTTTTCGGCCGGAATACCCATAGCCTCGTGCCATTTTAACCTGATTTGCTTCCAGTTCTCATACCATTCTTCTTCGGTACCAGGCCGCACAAAAAACTGCATTTCCATTTGCTCAAATTCGCGCATCCGGAAAGTAAACTGCCGGGCCACAATCTCGTTCCGGAAGGCTTTACCAATCTGGGCAATACCAAAAGGAATTTTCATGCGGCCGGTTTTCTGTACGTTCAGAAAATTCACAAATATTCCCTGGGCGGTTTCGGGCCGTAAATAAATAGTGCTGGCATCTTCGGCTACCGAACCAACCTGCGTCGAGAACATCAGGTTAAACTGCCGTACTTCGGTCCAGTTGGTGGTACCGGAAACAGCGCATTTAATATTTTCAGAAATTATTAATTCCTGTACACCTTTTAAATCTTCGGCTTCGAGCAAGCGGGCCAAATTTTTTACCAATGCCTGGGCTTTCTCTAAATCGCCGGCTTTTTCGTATTCGGCGGCTTTCTCTTCTACCAGTACATCGGCCCGGTAACGCTTCTGCGAATCTTTGTTATCAATCATGGGGTCGCTAAAAGAATCGATGTGGCCCGAAGCTTTCCAGGTAAGCGGGTGCATAAATATGGCGGCATCAATCCCCACAACGTTCTGGTTTAGTTGGGTCATGCATTTCCACCAGAGCATTTTAATATTATTTTTCAGCTCTACCCCGTTCTGGCCGTAATCGTAAACGGCCTGCAGTCCGTCGTATATTTCGCTCGAAGGAAATACAAAACCGTATTCTTTGGCGTGCGAAATTATATCTTTAAGTTGCGTACTTTCTAATGAAGTTTTATCTGTTTTTGTTGCCATAGCTGCAAATATATAACGAGCATCTTTCCGGAGAAAGAGATTACCTGATTTTTGCCTTTAGCAGGTTCATTTTTAACCTATTACTGGAATTTACGTGTAAGGATTATTTTATTCTGTTTTTCAAATTGCTGAACGCATAATAAATATTGTTTATTTATTATGACGAATTAACAATTTCTTAACATTAACCCTACTTTTTACGCTTACTTTTGCGACTAATTTGGATTAACTGTAACCTTTATGTTTGGACTACCTCCCGAACTTCTTTTTTTACTTATTCTTTGTTTACTGGCGGCGTGTGCTTTTGAGTTTGTCAACGGCTTCCACGATACCGCCAATGCCGTAGCTACCGTAATTTATACCAATACGCTACGGCCTTGGGTAGCAGTGGTTTGGTCTGGTTTCTGGAATTTTATTGGCGTTTTTGCCGGCGGCATTGGCGTAGCCATGGCCATTGTGTATTTATTGCCCGTCGAAGCCCTCATAGACCAGAATGTTTACCACGGCATTGCCATGATTGGCGCTTTACTCATTAGCGCCATTATCTGGAACGTAGGTACCTGGTATTATGGTTTGCCTTCTTCCAGTTCTCACACACTTATTGGTTCTATATTAGGTGTGGGTATTGCTTATTCGGTTTTACCCGATAACACTACCGGTACCGCAGTAAATTGGGGTGAAGCCGGAAAAACCGGAATGTCATTGATTGTATCGCCGCTGCTGGGTTTTACCCTTACCGTTATTTTAATGTTTATCTTAAAACGGTTTGTTAAAAATAAATCAATATTTAAAGAACCGCACAAACGCAAACCACCTCCCCTCTGGATTCGCCTGATATTAATTATTACCTGTACTTTGGTTAGCTTCTTCCACGGATCTAATGATGGCCAAAAAGGCGTTGGGTTAATTATGCTTATTTTAATAGGTATTGTGCCTATTCATTTTGCTTTAGATATTTCGAAAGACCCAATCCAGATTACCCAATCGCTGGCCCAGGTAGAACAGGTAGTAAACAAAGTTGATGTTAATGTTTTGTCTTTGAGAGATAAGCAGAATGTAGCCGAAATGAAAAACAATATTACGGATATGCACCGCCTGTTCTCTTCGGTAGATCAATTACATGCCCTGCCCGAAAAAAGCCGGTTTATGGTACGTCGGGATATTTTATTACTTACCAAAGAAACAGAAAGCTTACTAAAGAGCCCTGATGTAACATTAAGTTTGGCCGATAGGAACCGCCTGGACGAAAATATTCATGAAATGCGTTCTTACACCGATTACGCGCCTACCTGGGTTATTTCTATTGTGGCTTTATCGTTGGGTATTGGTACCATGGTGGGCTGGAAAAGAATAGTAAAAACTATTGGCGAAAAAATAGGAAAAGAACATTTAACCTACGCGCAAGGCGCTTCGGCCGAATTAATGGCGGCCAGCGTTATTGGTTTTTCTACGTTTGTTTTTAAACTACCGGTTAGTACCACGCACATTTTGTCGTCGGGTATTGCGGGTAGTATGGTGGCTAACCGGGGTGTTAAAAACCTGAATCCGTCTACTGTCCGGAATATTGCGTTGGCCTGGGTTTTAACGTTGCCGGTTTCTATGTTTTTAGCCGGTACTTTGTTTTTGTTATTCCGCTGGATGATTTAATTAAAACATACCAAACCTGTATAAAAAAAGCGGCTGATAAAATTATCAGCCGCTTTCTTTTTGGTTCTAATCCAAATATTTATACCGCTATCAAATAGAAAAAGTGCTTAAAAGTGAATTTTGGTCATCCTGAGCTTGTCGAAGGATCTATAACTGCATTGTAAAGTGAAATTAAATGTTTCGACAAGCTCAACAGGACTACAATAATTTTAAGCGTATCAATTAAATAATAATGGTATTATTTTTCGTCGGGCCATTGCACTTCTAAATCGTCGTTAATAAAAACCCCAAAATTAACGGCTAGCAGTTGATCGTCTTCCAAATACAAATCAATCATTTCGCGTTCGTAGCTCAGGCGGGTTTCGCCGGTTTCTAATTTTTCGGTTTCGAACTCGGTTACGCCATTTTGCGCCAGCAGCTCTTTTATTTCTTTGGCCGATAAATCAAATACTCTTTTACCAAATAATATTACATCCGGATTTTCGGTTTGGATGCAGCTCAGACGGTAATCATCTTCGCGGTCGAAGAAAAAAGAATAGCCTTTTTGCCAGTAATTCCAGGCTGTGTGCTCAAATTCATCTTCTTCGTCCGATTCTTCTACTTCTTCCGGATCGCCCATTACATCTTTCACCTGGTCCATGGAGTACCCAAAGCGGATATTACCCATACCGGTACCCAGTTCAATTTCGTTTTCTTTCATGTTTAGTTGGTTTTGAAAATCTATTTTCTGTTTTATTATTTGCCAAATTTAGTTAGATGCTCCTGGGCTAATTGTTTATACAATTCATTATTTTTTGCCTCATCCCATTTTTCTTTAAATATAGCCGCTGACGCGGCTTTTACGGGATCTTCGGTGTTGGGCAATAAATATTTAGCCCGCGCTTTTTTTTCGGCCTCGCGGCTTTCTTCCAGCTGCGGATTTTGCGCATATTTTCGGCCCGACTTATGATTGGCGTAGCGCCGAGCCCGGGTATATCCCATTTGTAAAAATTTGCGCGCCATATCGGCCCCAATAAAGTCCCGCTGTGCCAGGTAATCTAAAAAAAGCCTGTACACCTCGTCCGCGGACTGCCGTGCTATCTCGGGGGTTTTAAACCGCCAGTGCGGCAATATTTCCGACTTGTATGGTTCCACCAGCAACACGCCCTGCTCGCCTTTCCCAATCCGGTATAATTCGGGCGAAGCCCGGAAATTTATTTTTTTAAAATCGAGTGTGTAGTCAAAAGGCATGTTTCTGCATTTTGATTTCTCTATACGGAATACCGGGTTCTAAAAGTTTTTTTCTCTTTTGCCCAAAGTTGTGAACAACTGTAGATCTATTAAATATTTAATTTAAATTTTAAAAAGATCTATCCTCGTTATTAGGGCTGTTCACAAGTTGATAAAGTATTTGGTTTATAAACTAGTTATTATCTTGTTCACAAAGCAGCCACTTATCCTGATTTATCGACACTAATAGTTTAGCTAAGGTATTATTAATCAATCTAATATTTTACTTGTAAACATTTAGACAATTGGCAGGCTGAAAAAGCGGTGGAGTTATGCATATGTTTATAAGGATTGAGAATGTACCGGACTTAATTTTTTTTATTAACCTTTGGGTTGATGAACCAGTGGTTTTAAGGTTTAAGTAGGTTTTTAGGTTTAAAATACCAACAAGGCCAACACATATCCACAGCTATACACACCACTTATCCATAGCCTAAAAACTAAGCAGCGGATCGGGCTCTTTTATCTCAATTTCCCAGTTGGCTTTAATGTCTATGCTGCCCGGATAATAGAATATTTTTTCCGGAATGGTGGTTAAATCGGCGTTTCCGGCGCGCCATTGGCCATTATTGTCTTCGTCTATTTTTACCCGGATGCGGTAGGTATCGGGCGCTAAGCCTTCTAACTGCAATATTTTGGGCGAATCCAGCGTGTACACTATTTCGTTGGCTTTGTTTAGTACTTCTACCCAATAGCGCTTGTATTTGGTCGTTATTTTTCCGCTTAAGCCGCCGGTGTTTACTTTATTTGAGATGGTTAAACGGGTATTTTGTTTCCGGAAGCGATCGCCGGAAACGGGTAGTACTTTGGTGGTATCCAGAATAATTTGCACCGATTTTTTAGCGGTAAGCGGCGTAGCAATGCTCAGGACCGTAGCCGTGGGGTTAAGTTTTAGATCTGCCGGAAAATTTAAAACTTTGCGGTTAACCGAATCCTGAACCAAGGTAAGCGCGCCCTGCGGTTCTACTATTTTTATGGGTACTTTAAAAGTTAAATCCAGCGGCGTATCTTTTGTTAATTCGCTACCCTCTGTTTTTAGCGTATAAGCCTCGCCGGCGCGGGATGCTTTTTTGCCTTCGAAGGCAATATTTAGCGTATCGGAACGGCTGTTGCCGGCACTATCGGTAGCCGAAACCAGGTACTTCCCGCTGGGATTAGGCGCAGTTGGATAAACTGTTATTTTATTACCCCTTTTATCGGAAAGGTATACAAAAGGAGCCGGCGTTTTGGCCAGCTGCAAAATATTAAAAGCGCTTAAGCCTTCGTTGTAGTTAATCTGGTATTCTTCCACAAATTTATTCGACGACTCTACTAAAGGCTTTTTGGTATCGATGCGCACTGTAGTAAGGTTTTGTTCTGGGGTAGCAGACGATACTTTAATGGTGTTGCCCAGGTAGCCTATGCGTTCGTTGTCGTTGTCGTAAATCATGTTGTTGTTGCGGTCCTGATGCGCGTAAATCCGGTATTCACCATCTTTTACATTTTGCAGCTGATAATTGCCTTTGTCATCGGTTTGGGTAAAGTAAAAAGGCTTGTGCTTGCGAATGGTGGTGGTATCGTTAGCGGGGTACAGCACCACGTTGGTTTTGGCTTCGGCGGCATTGCTGTAAAGCTCCCGCACGGTACCCTTCACCTGGCCCGAATCGAGGAAAGTACCGGTACTAAAAGTTAAGCTCAGGTTAGCTGCTTTATTGCCTTCGGTAACATCTTCTACGGCTTCCCGGAAATTAATAAAATAAGTAGTGTTAGGTTCAAAAGGCTTTTCAAATTCCAGCTTCAGGGTATTTTTAGAAACTGTAGTTTCAAAAGTATTATTGGTGTTGGGCGTAATAATTAATTGGCGATTTAAATCTTTTAGCCGAATATTTTCGTCGAACACCAACTGAATGGTTTTGCCGCTTACCTGTAATGATTTACTAACCGGCAGGCTTTCTACCAGCTTAGGGGCTTGTGCATCCTTGGGTCCGCCTTCGGGGGTACCAATGCTGGCGCAGGAATAAATATAAAAGGTTATATAAAGCAGTAAAGCAAGGTTTAAATAGATGCGCATCAGGGGTTAAAAGAATATTTTGGGATTTATAACAAAACGGAGTTTACTGGAAAATATATATAAGCCGCGTATTTCAAAAGTGCTATAAAAAAGTAAATCCTATCTTAAATAGGATTTACTTTTTCTTGGCTACATAAATAAGGCTAGAATAATCGTTGGTTTCTTTGCCGGCGTGGGTGTTAGATTTATAGCCACTCAACAAAGACCGGAAATAATTAGGGCTGCCGTTTTTATATTTTTCACTCAGCAGGCTTACGTAATAAGCATCAAACTTCATGGGCAGGGTTTGTACCAGTTCCATTTTATGCTTTTTCAGAAAGCGTTTCATGGTTTGCTGGTTAAAGTGGTACAAATGCCGGGGCACATCGTAAGCGGCCCAGTTTTCTTTGTACTTCTGCGCGTCTAAAGAATCGGCGTTGGGTACGGCAATTAAAATAAAGCCTTGCGGTTTTAACAAGGCTAATATTTTTTTTGTTGTTTCGTTTAACCCATGAATGTGCTCCAGCACGTGCCAGAGCGTTATCATGTCAAAGGATTCGGGCTCGAACTTCGAAATATCCGCGCCTTCAACTTTATTATAAGTTATTTCATTCGCCTGTTTGCGGGCTACATCGTTGGGCTCGAAGCCAGCTACCTGCCAGCCATTTTTTGCGCATGCCTCCAGAAAATGACCGGTGCCGCAGCCATAATCCAGAATGCGGCCTTTTTGCGGCACAAACTTATTAATTAAAGCCACCTTTTGCCGGAGCGTTATAGACCGTACTACCTGGTAGGCTTTATTGGTTAAGCCGTTGCTGGTATTACTATGCGAAATATATTCTTCCGAAGCATAATACCGGCCAATGCTGGCTTCGTCGGGTCGCGGGTTGGTAAATTTAAAAGAGCAGTTTTCGCACTGAACAATTACAAAACTTTCTTTAGAAACGGCATTATCCGTAACCACCATAAAGTTTTTAAAAGCTTCTTTATTGCAGATCGGGCATTGCTCCAGGCGTTCGTATTGCATTTTTATTTGCCGAGGTAAACCATTAAGATTGAAATATCGGCCGGCGATACCCCACTAATGCGGGAAGCCTGGCCAATGGTTTCGGGATTTATTTTAATTAATTTTTCGCGGGCTTCTTTCGACAGCGCCGGCATACTTTTATAATCGAGGCGTTCCTTAATTACATAGTTTTCCAGCTCTTCCATTTTAGCTGCCTGCTGATTTTCTTTCTGAATATAATGCTCGTACTTAATCGCAATAGAAGCTTGTTCGATGCTATCGGGCACGTATTTACTCAGGTAATGATCTAGCACCGGTACTGCCTGCGTTAAATGGCTAACTTCAATATTAGGTCTTCTGAGTAAATTAGCGGCTTTTGCTTTTTCCGAAATTGGTGCCGAACCTAAAGCTAACAAGGTTTCATTAACTTCTTCCGGTTCTACGGCTTTATTATTCAGGTAAGCGATTACTTCTTTGGTTTCCGATATTTTTTTCTCTACTTTTTCTAAGCGCTCCTGGCTGGCCAAACCTAATTTGTAGCCCAGCGGTGTTAAGCGAATATCAGCATTATCCTGGCGTAGCAAAATCCGGTGTTCAGCGCGAGAAGTAAACATGCGGTAAGGCTCTTCGGTACCTTTGTTTACCAAATCGTCTATTAACACGCCAATGTAAGCTTCGGAGCGTTTCAGCACAAAAGGCTCTTTTTCGTGTACTTTGTTATGCGCATTTATACCAGCCATTAATCCCTGGCAAGCAGCTTCCTCGTAACCAGTAGTACCATTTATCTGGCCGGCAAAGTATAGGTTTTCTACCACTTTGGTTTCCAGCGTTAAATTTAACTGCGTGGGCGGGAAGAAATCATACTCGATGGCATAACCCGGCCGGAACATTTTGGCGTTTTCGAAACCGGCAATTTTGCGCAAAGCTTTAAACTGCACATTTTCGGGCAAAGAACTGGAGAAACCATTTACGTATATTTCAACCGTATTCCAGCCTTCTGGCTCTACAAATATCTGGTGCCGGTCTTTATCGGCGAACCGGTTAATTTTATCTTCTATAGAAGGACAGTAACGTGGACCTAAGCCTTGAATACGACCTTTAAACATGGGCGATTGCTCGAACCCGGTTTTTAATATTTCGTGTACTTCGGTGCTGGTATAAGTAATGTAACAGCTTCTTTGTTTTGTTAGCGGTTGGGTATCGGTGTAAGAGAATTTAGAAGGATTTTCGTCGCCGCGTTGCTCTTCCATGCGGCTGTAATCCAAGGAACGGCCATCTACCCGCGGAGGCGTACCGGTTTTCATGCGACCGCTTTCGAAACCTAATTGTATTAATTGCTCGGTAATACCAGTAGCGGCTCTTTCGGCTGCCCGGCCACCACCAAATTGCTTTTCGCCAATGTGGATAACCCCATTCAGGAAAGTACCATTTGTAAGCACTACGGCTTTGGACTTAATTTCCAGGCCCATTCTGGTTCTTACACCTGCTACTTTTCCACGTGAAACTAACAAGTTATCCACCATATCCTGCCAGAAGTCCAGGTTTTCGGACTGTTCTAAAGTCAGGCGCCATTCCTCGGCAAAACGCATCCGGTCGCTTTGCGCGCGCGGGCTCCACATAGCTGGTCCTTTCGAAAGGTTCAGCATCCGAAACTGGATCATGGTTTTATCGGTCACAATGCCGCTCATGCCACCTAACGCATCAACTTCGCGTACAATCTGGCCTTTGGCTACACCACCCATTGCCGGGTTGCACGACATTTGCGCAATGGTGTTCATGTTCATGGTAATTAATAATACCTTCGAACCCATTTTGGCCGCCGCCGCCGCTGCTTCGCAACCGGCATGGCCGGCGCCAACTACAATAATATCGTATTCTGGAAACATTTTTATTTATATAGGCTTAACCCCAAACACAGCTGGGTTAAATTATAATTCCGATTAAAGCTAAAATTTTCGCAAAGATAAGCAATTATCTTCGGCTGTGCGCATAAGCTGCTTTAATTCAGGGTCCTTATCGTCGTAGCCTAATAAATGGAGTACGCCGTGGGCCATTACCCGGTGCAACTCGTCTAAGAAAGGAATATTCAGGTTAGCGGCATTTTCTTTTACCCGATCGATGCTAATAAAAATATCACTTTCAATAATTTCCGGTTCATCGGCATTATTAAAAGTGATAATATCAGTGTAAGTATCGTGGTCCAGGTATTCCTGGTTTATTTCTAATAGGTATTCGTCGGAACAAAAAACATAAGTAAGATTTTCGAGCCGGAAGTGATGGTTTTCTATAATAGCAGCTAACCATGCTGCTACGGGTTCCTGATCCGGAAGCGTAAAATCTACCTCTTCCGAAACGAACTCGATTAATTCATCAGGCATTATTATTAATAAAGAAAGTTAATTCTACTTTCCGGCCATCGTTCGAAAATTCTACTTCGTCGCTCAGGTTGCGCATTAAAAATATGCCGCGGCCGCCTGGGTTTTCAATATTTTCTGGTGCGGTTGGGTCCGATAAGGAATTATAGTCAAAACCCCGGCCCTCGTCTTCTACTTCAAAGCGTAAGCGATCGTCTTCTACAAACAAAGAAAGCAAAACGTTTTTATCTTTATCAAATTTATTGCCATGGCGAATAGCATTGTTGACCGACTCTGTTACTGCCACCATAATATTGCCATAGATGTCATCCTCAATATTAAATTTCTCTTTCGAGTTGTCGATGAAGCTTTCCACAACCCGAATGTTTTCAATTAATGAAGGAATCTGAATTTTTAATTGATTCATAGTTTTTATAAAATTTCGCTTATCGTCAATGGTTTACTTACCCATCTTCTGAAAATATTCATTTACCTCTTGTTTATAATAAGGCGACAAAGCCGGCGAAACGGTTTTAAGCAATTCCGTTTGCTTTTGTTTTGTCTTCAAATATTTTTCAAACGACGGGGGCATCGTACGTGTTTTTTCGGATGCCGTCTGTGCCTCCCGTTTATCGTCTAAGTCCCGCTCACGCGCAGATTTCTCTGCATCGAGCAAACGGGTAAGTATTTCACGCTGCCGCATTATAGTTTGCTCGGTAAGTCGTTTATTAACGAGATCGGTTTCGGTTTGTTCCATCATTTTGCGCAAATTATCCATATTGCCGCCGTCACCTGGTTTGTCGCCGTCCTGTTTCCCGCCTTGTTGCTGTTGTTTCTCCAACTCCCTTAAAGCATTTCGCAGCATTTGCTGTTCGGCCGCCAATTTAGCTAATTCTTCTGATAGTGCCTTACCCGATTTATTTCCTTTTTGCAATTCCTGTATTTTCTGGTTTAAGGCATCCTGCATATCGCCCATGTTGCCGGGCTGCGGCTTGCCTTTTTGCTTGCCTTTACCCTGGCCCGGTTTGGCCATAGCCATGGCCATTTGCTGCTGCATTTGCTTTAAAGCATCGTTCAACATCAAGGCCAGGTTGTTAATCGAGGTCATGGTGAGCTGTTGGTAGCCGGTAATTTTACCTACGTTGCGTTCTTTTATCTGGCTTAAGCTTTGCGCAATATTATCGTTCATGGCCCCTACTTCGCGGGTTACAAAGCTTTGGATCTGAAACACCTTTTTCGCCAAAGACAATAAACTGTCTTCAATAATTTTGGCGTCGTCTTTTAATTTTAGCTGCTGCTGGCCCAAGGTTATAAAACGCGGATCGCTCTGGCTTACGCCTCTAAACGATTTCATTAATTCTTCCTGGTCGAAAGAAAGCGTAATTAAGTTTTCCAGAATATCGCGCAAATGATCCAGGTTTTGTTGGGCTTGTTCCATTTCGGCGCTGCTCATTTTTTGCTGCATTTGTTTGGCCATTTCCTGCATTTTCTGGGCAGCATTTTTCTGCGACTGGCTGGCTTTTTTATTCTGTTCTTTTTGTAATTGCTCCTGGCTTTTATTTAATTCTTGTTCAATCTGTTCTTGCTGCGGTTCAGTTTGCTCCATTTGGTGCTGCTGTTCCATTTGCTTATCCAGCTCTTTCAGTTCTTCTATATCTTTTTTGATATCTTCGAACTGCTCTTTTATTTTCTCTTGCTCCTTCAGCAATTCTTCCTGCCGCTCTTCTTTAGATTGCTTTTGGTCTTGCTTCGATTCTTTTTGCTGTTCTTCGGAGCCTTCTTTCCGCTGATTTTGCTTTTCTTCTTTAGAATCAGCTTTTTTATCTTCGGTTTTCTCGGCTAATTTTTCTTCTTGTTTAGCCAGTTCTTCCAGTTGCTTGGTAGTATTTTCGAGTTTGGTTTCGAATTGCAGTTGCTTGAATAATTCTAAAGTACGCTCCAGTTCTTTTTCCAAGTTGTTTTCTTTGTTATTCATTTTCTCCAGCAAGCGTTGCAATTCGCGCTCGTTGGGTTGTTGTTGCTGCAATAATTTTTCTAGCTCCTGGTAAAGCTTTTTCGTTTCTTCGTCGAGCAAATCGTTCATGAGTTGCTGCAGCTGTTTGGCTTTTTCCATTAGCTGCGGACTTTTCTGGTCGAAGCGATCTTGTTGCTTATTAAGCTGCTCATACAATTGCTTCATGGCTTCCACGTCCTGCTCCAGTTGCTTTTTCTTATCCAGCAAATTTTCCAGTTGCTTTTTGTCCTGCCAGTTCAGGTTATCTTTGGTTTTTAGCTTTTCGTCGGCTTTCTGTAATTCCTGCCGCAGTTGCTGCGATTTTTCTACCGATTTGCTTAACTGGCTCTGAATAGATTTGGCGTTAGAAGCAGCCTCTCTTTCCAGGTCGGCGCGGGTTGGTACTTTAAAATCGAACAAACGGGTGCGCGAACTTTTAGAACCGTGTACGCCATCGTTATCCCAAACCTGTACAAAATATTCGAGCCGGTCGCCGGGCTGCAAACTCAAATTATTTAAATTCCACTGGTGGTAATAAGTCTGGCTCAGTTGGTTTCGATCGAAGTTTAACGGAACCGCCTTATAGCCGGTACTTTTTTTAGTGTTGTCGTTGGTAACACGGTAGTGCAAATTAAGCCGGGTCAGGCCGTAATCATCCGATACGCTGCCGCCCAGTACCAGATAAGCGTAAGTAGCCGTATCGCGGAAATTCTCTACCGAAATATCGGGATGCCGATCCGGAATACTGCTGATTAAAAAGTTCATTTGCTCTTTGTTCTGGCTGTATTTATTCCGGAGGTTAATTGAATATTCCTGGGTGGCATCTATGCGCTTGGTAACTTTAAAAACATCGGCTTCCTGCACGGCCGCTAAAGTTTGTTTAGGCTGATCAAAGTTCAAAGCCAGTTGCTCGGTTGCCGTGGCTTTAAAATTCCAGCGGAGCGTGCTGCCTTCCGGCACCGTTACGTTACCGGTGTTATGAATAGTTTCGGCTTCCTTGCGCAAATAAGCCGGGTAAGTTACATCAATCGAAAAATTAGTGAGGTTAGGCCGCGCCAAAACATTTAACCGGTATTCTTCCGAAAAAAAGCCGCCGCCGGCTAACTGAAAATCTATCGGCCGTTGTAGTTTCTGGAAAGTAAAGCTGTAAGTACCGTCTTTCTGCTGGGTAAGTTTTTGCTCCCGGCCATTGTATAGCAGGGTTACTTCGTTAGGAATGGTTTTGCCTTCGAGCTTTACATTTAAGGTATAATCTTCTTCCTGAAAAGCCTGTAAGTTTTTATTCTGAATTTCGAAAGTAAACGGCGCTGCCGGCGCGTAATGCCGCTTGTAATGAATAATGCGTTCGGTACCCTGCACAAATAAACTGGGGTAAATAAGCGCAATGCCCAGCATAAAAGCCATTGGAATCAACACATATTTCAGCAGCGGTTTATTTTCGGTAAGGCGAATGCTCTCGGCAAAATGATAAGCCGATAACTGCTGCGACTTTTGGTTAATACTGGCTGCTATCAGATCATTGCCGGTAGTAACAGCCTGTAACTGAATGGTATTTAACAGCCGGTCTTTAATATCGGGGTAATAATTACCCACCTGCCGGGCGGCCTGCTCGTCGGTTAATAATTTTCTCAGGTTTATAAAAGCTGCCAATGGCGCCATAATCCAGCGCAAAAATGCATATAAACACAAGCCTAAAAACGAGAAGAATAAAAACGCCCGCACGTAATACGGAAAGTAAAAGAAATATTCGAGCAGGTTATAAAGCAGGAAGAATGTTAAGATTAAGCCGCCCGAAAATATAATGCCCTTAATTAATAAGTTTAAATAAAACTTTTTCTTGAACTCCTGCAGTTGGTGCAGTACCGCCTGCATGGCTGAATGTTGAGGTGCCATAATTATATATTTAAGGGAGGCGTTAACTTATACTAAGATAATCCGGGAAGGTAATTCCTGGGTGATAATTATTATCTACGTAAGATAATGAATTATATTATTTATTTAAATTTTATACTATAAAACGGTAGTTAGCAGGTAAATGATATATAATTTTTCTAACTAATTTCAACTAAAACCGGGCAATGATCCGAATGTTTAGCTTCGGGTAAAATAGCCGCGCGTTTTAATTTTTCCTGTAAGTTCTCGGTTACTACGGCATAATCAATCCGCCAACCCAAATTCTTGCCGCGGGCGCCGGCGCGGTAACTCCACCAGGTATAATTATGCGGTTCGGTGTTCAGGTGCCGGAACGAATCGATGTAACCATGCGACAGGAAATGGGTAAACCAACTGCGCTCTTCGGGTAAAAAGCCGGAGCTGTTGGCATTAGACTTTGGGTTATGAATATCGATGGCCTGGTGGCAAATATTATAATCGCCGCAAATAACCAACCCGGGTACTTGTTGCCGTACTTCCTGTACGTATTGCAGAAAAAAATCGAGCCAGCGCATTTTAAAAGCCTGCCGCTCGTCGCCGCTGGAGCCCGAAGGCATGTACACGTTTAATACCGAATATTCCGGAAAGTCGAGGCGCAGCACACGACCCTCGCAATCGTAAAGATTATTGCCGCAGCCCACGGTAGCGGCAATGGGTTTTTGTTTGGTAAAGGTGGCTACCCCACTGTAGCCTTTTTTTATGGCCGGATGAATATAGGCGTGGTAACCCAAGGCTTCAAAAGCAGCTTTATCGAGTTTATCTTCGCAGCATTTAATTTCCTGTAAGCACAATACATCAGGGTTGGCGGCTTGCACCCAATCTAAAAATCCTTTGCTAATAGCCGACCGGATACCATTAACGTTGTAACTAATAATTTTCATAAATCTATTCTTCTCTATCGAAATATTCTAAAATATGCCATTTCAGCATGCGTTCCTGTTCTTTTAGGTTGGCGCTGGGAATGGGTTTTACAGCTTTGTAGTGCGGCCAGCCATCTTCGTCTATTCTATCGAGTTCGTAATAACCCGAAAGGCTAAATAATTTGCAGGTGGCAATGTGCATTAAATCCTGCTTTTGTTCTTTCGTAAATTCACTAATACCCTGGCCTAGTTCCTGTACCCCAATTAAAAATAAAATACCATTTAAATGAAGTTCTTTCCCGAACCGGGCGCGCAGGCTGCGCAATAATTCGAGCCAGCGGGTTTCAAAATCTTCGCTTTTTTCAAATTCCATCAGCGGCAATTAAGCAGTTTTTAGTTCTTCCCAATATTCTACGGCCCGCCTAAAATGCGGAATTACAATTGAACCACCAATAATATTGGCAATGGCAAACACTTCGTAAATTTCTTCATCGGTGAGGCCGCATTCTTTGCACTTACCCAAATGGTATTTAATGCAGTCGTCGCAACGCAAAACCATGGAGCATGCCAATCCCAGCATTTCTTTGGTTTTCACGTCCAGGGCGCCATCCTGGTAAGCATTTGTATCGAGGTTAAAAAAGCGTTTTATTACTTTATTATCCGCGGCCATAATTTTTTCGTTCATCCGGCTGCGATAATCGTTAAACTCCTGTACTTGGTTCATGTATATAAATGTTAATAAAAGTTGAGGTATAACTAAACTATAAAGTTACTCATAAGTTACCTAAACCACCTATGCCGACCGGGTTAAAAAATATCTTCTCCGATTTTCTAACTTTATTATTTCCGGAGTTTTGCCAGGCTTGCGAAAGAACGCTGGCGGCTGGCGAAGATTTGGTATGTACGCATTGCCGCCTGAAACTGCCTTATACCAACGTTCATTTACAGCCACCAGATTTGAACCCGCTTGCAGTAAGGTTTTATGGCAAGTTGCCCATGAAGCACGTGCTGGCATATTTATATTTTAACCGGGCTGGTCGTACACAACGTTTGTTGCACGCACTAAAATATAAGGGTGTACAGGAAGTAGGCGAATTGTTGGGTACTTGGTACGGACACAATTTGCAAGAAAGCGGTTACGCCCATGCCTTTGAATTAATCTTGCCGGTTCCTTTACACCCACGCAAAAGAAGGCAACGCGGCTATAACCAATCCGACAGCTTTGCCCGTGGCTTAGGCAATGCCTTAAGTTGCCCGTGGAGTAACCAGGTACTAAAACGCACCCAATATACTTCTTCGCAAACCCATAAAAGCCGGCCCGAACGTTGGGAAAACGTAGCGGAAGTGTTTAAAGTGATAGACCCAACCATTATTCAGGGTAAAAAGATTTTGCTGGTAGATGATGTAATTACAACTGGTGCCACGTTGGAAGCTTGTGGTTTAACTTTATTGAAAGCTGGTTGTGCTGAGGTGAGTGTTTGCACCATTGCGGCGGCTTAGCTTATTTGCCAGATATAAAGTTTTTCTCTACCGATTGTTTTCTCTCTAAGTTACCTCGTTAAGTTTCCTCTCCATTATAGCGCTTTGTATCATTTACAGCAACTACTAACCGTTCTCTCAGCCCTGAAAGGGCGTTATAACTTAGCACAGGGTGAAGCCCTGTGAAAGAAATAATCTAGCCCTGAATGGGTGAAATATTTTATAGCTAATCCGATTATTACGTATTACGCCCTTACAGGGCTTTAGCCTTAATTATCTTTTATTTATTCCGATGGGCTGCACCCATCGCTAAGTTATAACGCCCCTTTGAGGCTGTTGCTGATACTCTGGTTAGCCGTAGTCTTAAAAGTGTGTTCTCTAACTATCTTTTGTTCAAGAATATCATAAATTCCGGTTTAGCAATGCTGATTGAATATTTCAGCTTTTATACAGCGCTAAAGCATATTCTTTTGAATATAGGTATTTCGTACAACATAACGACTTTAGCTCTGATTGCTGTTGGGGTGATTTTCCAATGTGGCTGTCAGAATAAGTGAAAAAGATATTTGAGGAGAAGGTTTAAGTCGTTCTGCTTCTATTCTTTTAGGTTCTATTCTGGTATGTTTATTAACTCCTGGTTCTTAGTAGATTAAATAGGCAAATTATTATAAATATCGTATGGCTATATACAAACTTTACTAGCTGACACAATTTGCTTTGTTTTAACAGAAAGTGTTTTTATTACCAGGTGCTGGTACTCTTTTAAACGTTCCTGTAATTTCCTTATTAGTCTGAACCCACTATGATGACCAACCAAATAACTCCCGGATTTATGTTTGCTACCGGCATTGAGAACAGCGCGCCGACTATACAAAATGGAAAATACCGGATGGATGAGTTAGAAAAGTGTGGTCACTATACGCATTGGCGAAAAGATTTCGATTTAGTGCAGGAGTTAGGTATAACTTTTCTGCGTTATGGCCCGCCTATTCACCAAACTTTTTTGGGGCCTAATAACTACGATTGGTCTTTTGCCGATGCAACCTTTGCCGAATTATACCACCGCGACCTGGTGCCAATTGTGGATTTGTGTCATTTTGGGGTGCCCGACTGGATAGGGAATTTTCAGAATCCGGATTTTCCGAATTTATTTGCTGGATATGCCCGAGCGTTTGCGGCCCGTTTTCCGTGGGTGCAGCTTTATACGCCGGTAAACGAAATGTATATTTGTGCCCTTTTTTCGGCCAAGTACGGTTGGTGGAATGAACAACTCACTACTGACCAGTCTTACGTAACGGCCCTCAAGCATATTGTAAAAGCCAATGTTCTGGCCATGCGGGCCATTCTGGAAGTGCGGCCCGATGCTATTTTTATACAAAGCGAATCTTCGGAATATTTTCATGCCGAAAATCCCCGGGCTATAGGTCCGGCCGAGATTATGAATGGTAAACGGTTTCTCTCATTAGATTTAAATTATGGGCGGCGAGTAGATTCGGAGATGTACGAATACTTGATGGATAACGGAATGTCCCGGGAAGAATACCATTTCTTTCTGCATAATAAAATGAAGCGCCATTGTATTATGGGCAATGACTATTACGTAACCAACGAACACCGGGTAGCGGCAGATGGCCGCACCTGGGCTGCCGGCGAAATATTCGGCTACCATGTTATCACGTCGCAATATTACAACCGCTACCAGCTACCAATTATGCACACCGAAACCAATCTGAACCAGGGACCTAACGGCGATGAGGCTGTAAACTGGTTAAAAAAACAATGGGCCAATGTGCTCCGGGTGCGCAACGACGGTATGCCTATTCTGGGCTTTACCTGGTATTCTTTAACAGACCAGGTAGATTGGGATTCAGCCTTACGCGAAAACAACGGCCACGTCAATCCGCTGGGTTTATACGATTTAGACCGCAACATCCGGCCGGTAGGTACGGCGTATCATCAATTAATCCGGGATTGGAGCGAAGTGCTGCCCACGCAAAGTATTTGTTTACGGGTACCAGTGGTATTGCCCAAAGAATACGATGAAGAAGTGGGTCTGAAAAATATCCGGCAGGCAAAAGCCCGTAAAGATGCATCTACTAATGCACCGGCTAATTCTTAAATTGTAAGCGCATGAGATTTAAAGATCAGGTAGTTATTGTTACCGGTGGGGCCAGCGGCATAGGCTTAGCTACCGCCAAAAGATTTGCTTCGGAAGGGGCGCGGCTGGTTTTAGCCGATTTTAATCAGCAAAATTTAAAGGCTGCCGAACTGGAAGTAAAAGCCGCCGGGGCCCCGGCCGTTTGGGCCATTCTCTGCGATGTAGCTGCAGAAGAGCAGGTTAAAGCCACGGTTTTAGGAGCTATCGAGCAATTTGGCCGGCTGGATGTAGTTGTAAATAATGCTGGTTTAATGCTCTTTAAACCCATAGAAGACCAGACCGGCGAGGATTGGCTCCGGATACTAACGGTAGATTTACTGGGCGCTTTTTACTTTACCAAATATGCTTTTCGGCACATGGTGGCTGGTGGCCGGATTGTGAATGTTTCCAGCATCCACGCCATTGAAACTACCCCTATGGTCGCCCCCTATGCCGCTGCCAAAGCCGCTTTATTATCTTTTACCCGCTCGTCGGCCATAGAAGGCAAACCCAAAGGCATCCGGGTTAATGCTATATTACCAGGTGCCATCGATA
Source organism: Adhaeribacter rhizoryzae (assembly GCF_008629685.1). GTDB lineage: Bacteria > Bacteroidota > Bacteroidia > Cytophagales > Hymenobacteraceae > Adhaeribacter > Adhaeribacter rhizoryzae. The sequence continues at coordinate 140,054 of NZ_VWSF01000007.1, forward strand.
CGCCTATGCTCTGGGAGAACCCAAACGTAAAAGCCGGTATCGAAAAAATAGATCGGAGCAACGTAGGGAAACCGGAAGATGTAGCCGCCTCAATTGCTTACCTGGCCTCCGATGATGCCGCCTTTGTGCAGGGAGCTATGCTCCAGGTAGATGGTGGCCGGTCGGATAGACTATAGTTTTTTCCTTAGCCTGGCCGCTATGGTGTTTTTACCCGCAACTTGTTGGCCAGAAGTCGCAGCTACTACACTTATTGAAGTTTTTGGATAAGTTTTAAAACAAAAAAGCCTGAACCAAAAGGCCCAGGCTTTTTAAATATATTATTCTGAATTAATTATCTGTTTGAACCAGTGTTGATCATGGCGCAACGGAAACCAATAGTAGAAGTAGCAGAATCTTGTTTCATGAAACGACGGGTGCCAGGCGATAACCAGTAAGCCACATCTTTCCAGGAACCACCTTTAAACACACGCACTTCGTCGGTAATTAAAGATTGGAAACCTCCTTCAGCACCAGCAGCATAATCCTTTGCTGGGTCGGTGGTACCACCACCACGGCGAACCGGGTTTAAGTCTTCTACATCCTGGAAGGAAAGCGGACGGTAAACATCTTGTACCCACTCGTTTACGTTACCCGCCATGTTGTATAAACCAAAATCGTTTGGCGGATAAGAATAAACGTATTCGGTAATCATCGCACCATCGTTCAGGCTACCGGCAATACCGGCGTAGTCACCGCGGCCGCGTTTAAAGTTAGCCAAAAACTGGCCCTGGCGCTTGCCATAAGGGTTACGTAACTGGTGGCCATCCCAAGGATAAATCCGGCGGTTGGCTTGGTTTTCATCTTCATCTAACTGGGTACCAATCATGGCCTGAGCCGCATATTCCCATTCAGCTTCGGTTGGGAGACGGTAATTTGGCAGCAACATGCCAGACTCAATAGAATTGCCAGCGCCGCCTTCGGCAGGAGCCTCCGCTCCGGCAGCCTGACGTCTTTTGCCAAATATTCCAAATTTACGGCCGCCGCTGCTGCTGCCACCGGAAGCTAATTTTTCATTAACCTTAGCCGAACGCCACAAGCAGTAGTCATTGGCTTGTTCCCAGCTAACTCCAACTACCGGGTAAAAACGGAAACCCGGATAACGCAGGTAATAAAGTTTGTAAGGGTCGTTGAAAGAAAGTTCTCTTTCCCAAACAGTAGTATCGGGCAGCGCCGACCGGTAAAATTCTTCGGCCGAATCTCTTTTTACGAACATTAAATATTCCAGCCAGTGAATATTGGCTACTTCGGTTTCGTCCATGAAAAAAGAGGCAATGGTAACCGTACGCTCGATGTTATCGCGGGTCATGGCTACATCTTCTTCGCTGGAGCCTAAGGTAGTACGACCGCCTTCAATAAATATCAGGCCCGGACCTTCCGGCATATCGGCGTAATCCGCCACCTGGAAACCTTCCTCCTCGTTGTATTCGATACCGGTTTTGGTACTTGCCCGGCCAGGGTCGGTACTGGTGGGATTGCCACGTTTGTTACAGGATGCCATTAGCATTATGCCTGCAGCAGCATAGGTTACGTACTTTAAAAAATTCATAAATATTTATTCATTACCTGTTTGGACAAAATTAATAATATTATCAATATAATTCGCAATTATATCAAAAATTACACACCCGGCAAAGGTATTCTTTTATAATTTTTTCCGGATACTCGCTTTTTAAATATTTTGTTATAATCTACCTTTTCAAAAGATAATGATATTTCGTGTGCTCCGCCGTTCCGGGTTCCGAACGGCGATAACGGAACATCATAACTGTAACCAATCCGCCACGATGCTAAGCCAATACCTGCCAGAAAACTTACCGACTGATCATACGCATAATTGCTTAATAAAGGTAAGCCTCTGTACAATAGACCAAACGTAAAAGGCGTATAAGTAGTATACAAAGCAATATCAGTTTTTTTAAAGGGACCTTGCTGCGTATACGTAACGCTGGGTGTAACGCTCCACTCGTAAGGTTTGTTCAAATAATAGTACGTTTTCAACGGAAATTTATAGCCGGTGTTTAAAATAACTTTTCCGGGTAAATAAGCCGAAGCATCGTTAAAACCAATAACGGGCCGGTTTAAATGGTGGCCGGCTAAACTAAGCCAAAAATTATTATTGTAAAGCACACCGCCCGTACCAACGCTAATATACCGCACCGGGTCGTAAAAGTTTAGCTCTTGTGAATTGGGGTTGGTGGTGCCATCGTCGTTGAGCTGGTCGCCGAAGGTAAGACGGGTGTAATCGAGGCGCTGCGAACCGTAGCTTAACTGCATACCCAAACTAAAAGCCAGCTTCTCGCTTAACATAGATTGGTAAGCGTATTGGCCGCCTACCTGAAACTTGGCAAAACCACCCTCGCCGGCTTTATCGTTAGAAATTACCAACCCCACAGAAGATTGCTGGTTTTTAAGGCGATAGTAGCCGGAAAACTGGTTCGTAACAAAAGCACCTTGTAGTTTAGGCCACTGGTTGCGGTAAGTAAAAGCAGCGCTGTAATCGGCGTGCAGGCCGGCGTAAGCGGGGTTCAGGTGTAAGCGATTGGCATACTGCTGGGTAAAATGCAGGTCCTGGGCTAAACCGGTACACGGCAGCCAACTGAACAGGCATAATAATTGAGTAAGTTTAAACCGCATATAATTGCCAAAAATAACCGGTGGCGGGCAAAGCGTAAAATTTTCCGGCCTGCTTAACCAAACGTTTAGATGCTGGTTTAGGTATAATGCCGGATATAAATTTTAAGAAGCGAAAACCTGGGGCAATAAAATTTAGCTAAATTCGCTATTTAAATATAGTACTTAATTAATAGTGCCATGAAAAAACTAATAATTGGTATCGCTGTATTTCTGGTGGTACTTATTGCAGCGGCCGCTTTGCTGCCTTACTTGTTTCGGGATAAAGTAAAGCAGGTGCTGGATAAACAAATTGAAAAAAACGTAGCTGCCCGGGTTATTTATAAAGCCGATGATGTAAATCTGAGTTTGTTCCGCAACTTTCCTAATCTGTCGTTAACCGTAAATAATTTAACCGTAATTGGTCAGGATTCTTTTCAGCGCGATACGCTGGCGGCCTTGCCGGCCTTTAGCATGGGCCTGGATTTAATGAGCGTTATTTCCGGCGATGAACTAAAAGTTAAATCTATTAACCTGAAAAACCCGCGTATTAAATTAATTGTTTTAAAAAGCGGCAAAGCCAACTGGGATATTTTTAAATCCGATACGGTTCAAACGCCCACTGATACTACTACCAGTGAATTTAAAATGGCTATTAAAGGCTGGGAAATAGAAAACGGCACTTTTGTGTACGAAGATTTAACCTTGCCCATGGGCCTGGTAGCGCATAAGGTAAACCATACCGGCAGCGGCGATTTCGAGCAGAATATTTTCGACCTGAAATCCAAAACCACGGCCAATGCTTTTACCATGACCTACGGCGGCGTTAATTATTTAGAAAATACGCTGCTGGATGCCGATGTAACCCTGGCTATGGATCTGAATAAATCGCTTTATACGTTTAAAGAAAACAAAATCCGGATCAACGAATTTCCGTTTGGGTTTAACGGGTCTATTGCCATGCCGACGGAAGATATTGACCTGGACCTAACCTTTAAAGCTGCCGAAACGGATTTTAAAAATATTCTTTCTATTGTGCCGGGCATGTTTACCGAAAAATTTAAGGATGTACAGACCGAAGGTAAAATGGCTTTTAACGGTTATCTCAAAGGCCGCTCCAACGCAGTTTCAACGCCAGGTTTCGGCATTGATTTGCAAGTAAGTAATGGCCGGTTCAAATACCCAGACCTGCCGCAGGCCGCTACTAATATTAACGTAGACATGAAGGTAGATAACCCCGACGGCATTGTAAACAACACAAAAATACAGGTAAATAAATTTCACCTGGACTTAGGTAAAAACCCGGTAGATGCCCGCGCCACTATAAATGGCCTGGAACCGATGCAGGTAGACGGTAACGTAAAAGCAAACATTGACTTAACCGAAATGACTAAAGTATTTCCGGTAGAAGGCATGACGCTGCGCGGCTTGTTAAACGTAGATGCTACCGCCAAAGGTACTTACAGCAAAACCCAAATGCCGGTAATGCGTGCCCGCCTGAATTTGGCCAATGGCTTTGTGAAGTCAAAAGATTTTCCAGCGCCTATTCAGAATTTAAACTTCTCCTCTACGGTAACCAACACCACCGGCAACACCAACGATACCCGCATTGTGGTAGACCGCTTTAACATGCTGCTCGATGGCGAGCCGTTACAAGGCCGCGTTACCATCCAGGATATTGACAAACCCGCTTTTGATGCGCAGATAAAAGGTATTTTGGATTTGACTAAGATTACCAAAATATTCCCGCTCGACGACATGACTGTAACCGGCCGCATTAACGCCGATGTAGCCGCCAAAGGCAAAATGACCGATGTGGAAGCCGGCCGCTACGACAACTTAACTGCCAGCGGCAACATGCAGGTAAATAACTTAACTTATGTAAGCAAAGATTTGCCCCAGGGCATGAAAGTAAACCAGGCACAGGTGCAGTTTAACAACGAAAAAATAAACGTACAGCAACTAAACGGCGCGGTAGGTAAAAGCGATATTCAGGTAAACGGTACCATTTCTAATTATATGGGTTATCTATTCTCCAAAAATCAGCCTTTGCGTGGTAACTTAACCCTGAACTCGAACCACTTTGATGTAAACGAATGGATGGTAGACGAATATTCCGGTAAGCCTACCAACTCACCCACCGAAGGCGTAGTAGAAGTGCCCGCCGATGTTGATTTTGTGCTGAATACTTCGGTAAAAGAAGTAGTTTACAGCAATTTAAAACTGAATAATACCCAGGGTACCGTTGTTATTAAAGACCGCATAGCCCGCTTAGAGAAAGTAGCTTTTAATACGTTGGGCGGCAGCTTTGTTACGTCGGGCTCTTATAATACCCAAAATTTGCAGCGACCGCTGTTTACCATGGGGCTCAATATTAATAACCTCGATTTTAAATCGGCTTACAATGCCTTTAATACGGTAAAAGCCTTGGCTCCTATTGCCCGGTTACTCGATGGACAATTCTCTACAGATTTTAATTTTTCGGGAGAGCTGGGTAAAGACATGCTGCCCATATTTAGCACCTTAACTGGTAAAGGCGTAGTTGAAGTTATTAAGGCCGTGGTTACCAATGTGCAGGTATTAAATAAAATAAGCGAAGTAACTAATTTTAATGAAATCCGGAATTTAATAATCGAAAACAAAGATTTTGGCGCCGAAATAGTAGGCGGTAACCTGGTGGTGAAACCCTTTGATATTCAGGTGCGCGATATAAAAATGACCGTGGGCGGCACTAACAATATTAACGGCGATATTGCTTACGTTACCGCCTTAGATGTACCTACCGGTAAATTAGGGAATGCTTTAAATGCTAAACTTACGTCGCTAACCGGCCTGAAAGATATTAAAGGCACCGAGCGCGTTACCTTAAACTTAAATATTGGTGGTACGCTTACCGCGCCCAAAGTAGCCTTAGCGGGTGGTACGGCTAAAGCCCAAGCTAAAGATTTGGTGCAGAATGTAGTGCAGGCCAAACTCGGCGATGCCAAAGCCGACTTAAAAGCCAAGAAGCAGGTGGTGGAAGATAGCCTACGGGCCGAACTGGATCGTAAGCGCACCGAAACCGAAGCCAAAGTACAGGTCGAAATAGAAAAGAAGCGTCTGGAAGCCGAAGCGCGCCTGAAAAAACAAGCTTCCGAAAAACTTAATTCCTTGTTTAACCGCAATAAAACTAAACCGGCAACTGCTCCCACCGAAACCAAACCAGATTCTGTGAAGAGATAAATAGAATATTTTTCAGGCAAGCTGCCGCACTAGTAGCGGGAGCTTTTGCCTGAAATATTCAGAATAAAATTTCAGAATAAAATTAGTTGCTCCGGACATAAGTAATATAATCAGTATTTATAGGTTCCAGGTTGTGCTGGCGCAAATCGCGGGCCACCTGGGCGCGGTGGTAAGTGCCGTGGTTAAATACCTGCATTAAAATATCGTGGATAGAAGTAGAAAAACCTTCGCCTTTGGTATTGGTGTAAATAACTTCAGTTTCGAGTTCGGGAACGTTAAGCGTGGCGTATTCCTGAAATTGTTCCGACGTCGTTTCGTGAAGTTCCCGGCATTGGCTCAGGGTATGCGTTTCGAAAAGCGGCAATAAAACCGGAATATTTTCAAGTCGGCTTAGCCAGATTACCTGCGCATTTATTACGTGGCTGAATAGCTGCAAAGTAGTTTCCGGAATTTCGCCGGGCATATTTTCTAAGTGCTGTAACAACCTATCGTTTGCCCAATAATTATAAGCTGCTAACTTTTCTAAGGTAGAAGATTTATTTATCATACAAAAAGGCGCTTAAGATGTGTGGGCAAATATAACCGGAGGAATATATTATTTAGTATTTAATTCCTACTGAATTAGGTATTCAGACTAACATTCTATATTTCGGGGTTACCGACCAGTTAAGGTTCGTAGGTAATATTTACTACTTCGGCTATTTCTTCGATGCGGCCCAGCCGCAAAGTTACCGTTTGGCCCAGCTTGGCTCCCAGTACTTCCCGGGCAATAGGAGCTACAAAGGCTACTTTCCCATCTGCTACGGAGGCTTCATCTACGCCCACAATGGTAAACCGCCGGTCCTGGTTTTTGCTATTGTTGCGGGTACGTAGGGTAACCGTTGCGCCAAAACGTACTTCGGTTACAGGCTGGCTGCGTGGGTCTACTACTTTGGCACTGGCTAAGCGGCTGGTGAGCGCACTAAGTTGGCCGTTCAAGATGGTGAGTTGCCTGGTGCGGTTAGCCTCGTCTTCCCGGTTGGCTTCGGTGCGGGTGCGCACCGTTTCTAAATCCGTTAGCTCGGCGCGGAGTTGCGCCAGTCCCTGCGGGGTAACATAGTTGGGGGTACCCGGCGGCAAAGCTGCCCGGGGCGGAATTATCGGGGGCTCTCCCGCATCATCTTCTTTTACAAAAGCGCGGCTCATCTGAATTTATAACGGTTATGTTTGAATGAGGTTGCCGGAGATATTGGGGGCAGTATGGTCAGGCAATTTTTACAGAAATATTTAATTGGTTTAACTATCAGGGCAGTACCAGTAATAACAATAAAACAGGAACTGGGCTGAGTAAGAAGTTTGTTATGCGACATACTTGTTTGTAGCGGGTTGAAAAATCGGCGAAAAACTGTTTCTTTGTATTTACTTATGTCCCTATTTATTACCTCGTTAAATTCCGGAAGTAACGGTAATTGCTATTACATTGGCAACGATCAGGAAGCTATTCTGGTCGATGCCGGCATATCGTGCCGCGAAACCGAAAAACGGATGCAGCGGCTGGGTTTGTGCATGAGTAAAGTAAAAGCTATTTTTATTTCGCACGAGCATTCCGACCACATTCGGGGTTTGCCGGTATTAGCTAAAAAATACCAGTTGCCGGTATATATTACACCCGAAACTTTACGCTTTGGCCGCCTGGATTTGCCGCAAAACCTGGTAGTACCTTTTGTAGCGGATAAACCTGTGCATATTGGGGCGCTATCGGTTACAGCTTTTCTTAAGTTTCATGATGCCGCCGACCCGCATAGTTTTGTAGTTACCTGCCAGGATGTTAAAGTAGGAATATTTACAGATATTGGCACATGTTGTGATAACCTGATTAATCATTTCAGCGAATGCCACGCGGCTTTTCTGGAAGCCAACTACGACGACGAAATGCTGGATAACGGCTATTATCCGTACCATCTGAAACGGCGCATTCGCGGCGATAAAGGGCATTTATCTAATAAACAAGCCCTCACATTATTTACTACTTACAAGCCGGCCCACATGAGCCATTTGCTGTTGGCGCACCTTTCTAAAAATAATAATTGCCCCAACCTGGTTAGCGAAATATTTACCACCCACGCTGCAGGTACTGAGGTAATAGTAGCATCGCGGTACGCGGAAACACCCGTTTATACCATTAGCAGCACCGGTAATATGGTTAAAAAAGCAGCGTTGCCCAAAGCCGAACGTAAAAAGGTAGCCCGGGGCAGAGCAAATATTGGCATCCAGCAAGAAATAATCTGGTAAGTATTATTTGGAGTTAAGCTAATCAGGTAAAATAGCAATAAGTTTAAAACAGTCAGGTAAAAGCTTATTTTGCAGTTGCTGATGGCAATAAAGGAATATTTTCCGAGTAATTAGAACTGGTGTTTGCAAATGACTTACGCTCCCCACATTGCTAATTTATTGACCGGAATCTGCCAAATCAAAAATATTGACCTACCTTTGGCGGCTGGTTAAGCAGTTTAAAATAGCTTTAAATTTAGTGACTGCTCTTTTTAAATTTACTTTTTGCATTAACCCACGTTTATAAACTATTGCCCAACTATTCTTTACCCTTGCGCCCACGCTTATGGAACCGAAAAGATTAAATAAATATATTAGCGATGCTGGCTTTTGTTCCCGGCGCGAAGCCGACCGGTTGATTGAAGAAGGTCGGGTAACGGTGAACAATAAAACTCCGGATGCTGGTACCAAAGTAGGTCCTAAAGATAAAGTACGCATTGACGACGAGTTGCTGCACGTACGGGAAGAAGAAATAGTTTTTTTGTTGTTTAACAAGCCGGCGGGTATTGCCACCACCACCGACCTTTCGGTGCGTAATAATATTATTAGTGCGCTGAATTACCCGGCCACGTTGCAGCCCATTGGCCACTTAGACCGCGAAGCCGAAGGTCTGATGTTTTTAAGCAACGACACCGAACTAGCCCGCAAAATGACCAAAGCTGATACCCGTTTTGAGAAAGAATACGTGCTTACCCTGGATAAACCTGTTACCGGCGAGTTCCTGACCCGCATTAGTGAGGGTGGTGCACCAACGCCAGGGACTAGCCGTAAAAAAGTTTTTGTCGCAAAAGAAGGTACTAACCGTTTCCGGATTGTGCTGGAGCCCGGCATGAACCACCACATTAAGCGCATGTGCGAAGCCTTGGGTTATAAAGTAACCCATTTGCAGCGGGTGCGCATTGCTAACTTTACCCCAATAAAATTGCAAACCGGCCATTGGCGCACGCTCACCGAAGCCGAAGTAGAAACGCTGAAAAAAATAGCCGGAACCAAATCCGGAAAAAGCGGTGCAGCAACTAAAAGGGAAGAAGATGCTTTTTTCGGGGAAAGCTTACCTGCCCGTAGCCGCGCGGCCAGAGCACCTGGCAGCGGAAAACGAAGCGGGCCACCAACCTCCGGCAATAAGCGTACTAGCAATACAGATGCCCGAAGCGGAGCAAAAAGCGCTGCTACTGGTCGTAAGCCTGAAGTTAGAAGCAATGCAAGCCCTACTAAAAGAACTCCTGGGGCAAGCGGTGGCCGGAGAGGCCGCTCAACTAAAGGTACCACTAAGCGGTAAAAAAAATCCTTACCAGCAGTAGCCGGTAAGGATGTAAGAAAACAGGGAAATTTTCAGGCCTTATTTTAAGGTTTTAAAATAACGCACATCCATATCGGGGGTAATTTCTACTAAGAAATTAGTTGTTTCGTTTTTCAGGTTCACGTAGTAAACTTCTTCGTTACCGGTATATTTAATTATTTCGCCCATCTGGTAATTAGGATATTTCTTAACCAGGTTTTTGATGGCTTTAGGAGATAAAGCTGTTATTTCTACCAATTGCGTAGTACCCACCAACTCATTTTGGGCATCGTAAAACGCAGTCATGGTTTTGCCATTCTTCGTAAAAGTAGCTTTTTGAAATCTGGAAGAAGCTGACCAGGTTACATTTTCGGCACCAGCAAAGTGTGTATTAAAGGTAGATTTGGTATAACCAGATACTTTTTCTTTTCCGTTGTCGGTACCGTTGTTAGCAAACGCACTTAATGAAATTACCATCATTAACAGTGCAGAACATAGAATGTTTTTCACAAGAGTAATATTTAATTCGTAACAAAGATAAGTGTTCGTTATGAATTATTAAAATTACTAACTTATTATTTAGCGATATTACAATAAAATTACACTTTATCTAAAATATAGCTGTTCTTTATATTTGCAGTAGAATATAATAATAGTAATGAGTACTTAAGCAGTAAATGCTTTAAGAAAATAGCTTTTGCCGAAGAAATTAAAAACTAGCGAGGAGAAATTTAATTCTTTCTAAAATATTAGTAAATGAGGAGCTTTGTTTTACTAAAAATGAAATATAGGTCTGTTACGGATTTATTTTATAGTATAGATATGGCAAAAAGTAAGCTTTGAAAACTTACCCCAAGAAATTGTAAATAGCAATAATCAAAGAAAGCCTTTCCCTGGAAACTAAACCATAAATAATTTTCAGGCTTTCGCTAATGCATTAATATCTTTAACTTCTAACACGGGTTTATTGTAGTCTTTAAGCACCACGTTTACCATGGCCCGGCCAACTTCTTGCAGCGTAGATACATACTGTGGCAAAAAGCGCCGTAATATGGGGTAAAGCCACATAAAAGCCGCGAAGTAAGGTTTTGTGTTCTTAAGCCCCCGAATAGGATGAATATAGGCCGGCCGGAATAGATACGTTTGTTTAAAAGGCAATTGCTGGAGGTGGTTTTCAGTTTTGCCTTTTACCCGCGCCCACCGGCTGCGGCCCAGTTCGGTGCTATCGGTACCAGCGCCCGAAACATAACAGAAAACCATATTGGGGTTAAGCCGGGCTAAGGTTTGGGCCACGTGCATGGTTAAGTCGTAGGTTAAGCGGTAATATTCATCGGCAGCCATCCCCACCGATGATACGCCCAGGCAAAAAAAGCAGGCATTGTAGTTATGTAACTGCGCTTCTATCGCCGATATATCGAAGAAATTGGTGTGAATAATTTCTTTTAGTTTCGGATGCGCAATCCCCAGAGGTTTGCGGTTAATTACCAGTACGTGTTCTACATGGGGGTGCGCCAAACATTCGTGTAGCACACCCTCTCCTACCATGCCGGTAGCGCCTGTAATAATAGCCCTGATTTTCATGGTTAATAAAATATTAAATTCCGATATAAGTAAGCTTAATTTGCTGCTGCATTATTTTCAAAATATCTGCCGGTGTATTAGCCACAAAATCCGGCTGATCGTTGCCAAGACTTTCCGGTAAATCGTAGCCCCAACTTACCCAAACCACCTTAACTCCATTTTTCCGGCAAGCTATAATATCGCGGTGTTCATCCCCCACGTATAACACTTCTGCCGGCAACAGTTTATAGGCTGTCAGAAACTTCCGGATTACTTTATCTTTCCCAAACAGGTTGGTAGAGCAAAACACGCTGCTTATTAAATCGAGCTGGTTGTGGTGCAGAAACTGCCTAATATTTTTTTCGGAATTAGTAGAAATTATTGCCAGTTGATAACCTTGGTTCTGTAATTCCCAGAGCACTGGCGGTATGCCTGCTATTAAGCTAATATTGGGTATAGCGGCCTGGTACAATTTAAGGAATTCGGCCGTAAAAAAAGGAATTTTGTACAATGGTAAGTTCATGTAGCGGCAGCGCTCTTTTATAGATAAGGTGCGCAGGTAAGTAATGGTATGGGGTTCCATTATTCGTAACCGGTATTTTTCGGCCAGTTGGTTATACACCAAGATAAAAGCATCTTGCGAATGCACCAGCGTACCATCAAAATCGAAAGCAATGTATTTAATCATGCCATAGCTTAAGTAAAATATTTTACTACAAAACCAACCTGCTGGCTAGTACTGCAATTTATATCCTTAACCGGCTTTTTGTATCTATGGCGAGTAAAAAAAAGAGTAGCCCGAAACCCGGACTACTCTTAATATTATTGCAAAATTATTGCTGAGAAATTAAATGCCAGCTTAACTAACCAACTGGGCTTTCTTTTGCTGCTGCAACGCGGTTATTAATTCGTAAGAATGCACGCGGGCGGCATGGTCGTAAATATGAGAGCTGATCATAAGCTCATCTACCTGGGTGTTGTTCAGGAAAGTTTGCATTTTTTCTTTTACCGTAGCCGGGCTGCCAATAAAAGAATAACGCAGCATCTGGTTTACCGAGTAAGCTTCCGAAGCATCCCATATTTGGTCCAGATCTGCGATGGGTGGCTGCAGCATTTTAGATTTGCCCCGGATTACATTTAAGAAAGAAGCGTATAAGCTGCTAGCCAGGTAACGGGCTTCTTCGTCGGAATCGGCTACAACGGCGTTTACACAGGCCATGGCGTAAGGTTCCAGAAGCGTTTCGGAAGGAATAAAGCTTTCGCGGTAAACCTGTAAAGCCGCTTGCAAGTAAGTTGGCGCAAAATGGCTGGCAAAAGCATAAGGCAAACCCAGAATACCCGCTAACTGCGCGCCAAACGTACTCGACCCCAATAACCAAACCGGAATATTTAAGCCTTCGCCCGGCACGGCCCTTACTGGAGAGGTATTATTTTCAGCGGATAGATAGGTTCTGAGTTCGGCTACATGCTCCGGAAAATCGTTACCGGCATTTTTTAAATCGCGGCGCAGAGCCATGGCCGTAAGCTGGTCGGTGCCGGGCGCCCGACCCAGGCCCAGATCTATCCGGTTGGGGTACAACGAGGCCAGCGTACCAAATTGCTCGGCCACTACCAGTGGCGCATGGTTAGGCAGCATAATACCCCCAGAACCTACCCGAATAGTAGAAGTACCACCGGCAATAAAACCAATTAATACCGAAGTAGCCGAGCTGGCAATACCCGGCATGTTATGATGTTCGGCTAACCAGTAGCGCTTATACCCAAATTTTTCGGCGTGTTGGGCCAAGTCTAAACTATTTTGGAAAGAATCGACGGCCGTTTTGCCTTCCAGAATAGGTACCAAGTCAAGCACCGATACCGGAATATCCGCCAGCTGTTTTTGTTTATTATTTATCGTTCGCATGTAATTTTCTTCTAATTCTTCCGGCCTGCAAAACAGAATTATTTCACGAGGGAAGATAATAGAAAACGATTGCTCCCGGATTAAAGTTCGGTTAAGCAACACGCACAACTGAAGATGATTTGAGTATACCAGATTACCTAAAGCGTTAAGCCGCTAAAACTGGAGGCATACGCTTTGGATAACCCGGTGAAGTGAAATGGTGTCTTTTATTATTCTGATACTTGGTGTTTTAGAGCAGGCAAGCCGCTATACGCTGGCAGTTGCGGTTAAAATATTTGGCTGAAGAAGATTTTGTTTAGCCTGTTGTAAATGCCGCTCGTTGTGCGCTATTAAAAACTGTAATACATCGCCCAGGTTTAGTTTTATCCATTTTAAAATGGAAACCGGAATTTTTATTTTATTTAAATCTACCTGCCGCGATTGCTTTATATAAGCCAGTAAGGTTTCCTGTTGCTGAATAAATTCGGCTACTACGGCGTGCGCATCCAGGTTGTGGGCAGGCTGATGTATTTTAGCGGATTTTTGTTTTTTCTTACCGGTTTCGGGGTCTATTAGCCGCGTAAAATAATTACCCAGCCAGGAGCTTTGGAAGGTATCCGGGTTTACAAGGTTAATATTTTTATTTAAACCTTTTTGGATGTAAGGCAAGTAATATTGGCCATAACTGTTCAGGTGGTCGAGACACTGGGCAATGCTCCAGCCGCCGTTGGTAGCCGGGCGTAGCAAGGTTTCTTCGTTAATATTCTGAAAAACCCGGATAGCTTCCTGTAAGTGGCTTTCTACTTTGTTTTCGAGCCTGCTTAAAAACTGTTCTTTATTTACCGGCTTCATATTAGGGCAGGATTTTTAACGGTTACAGCACTTTTATTGAGCAAATACAGCACAAAAGCTACCAGAAAAAAAACAGATTCAGTAATCAGCCATTGGGTACCAAAATCGCCCAACGGACCTTCGGTAAAAATAGTAATAAGCCGCGATACGGCATACAAGCCCCAAAGCAGGCATAAAAAAGCTAATCCCTTCCGGAAGTTCTGGCGCAGCAAGTAAAGTAGCGTTAAGAACAAAGTTAATCCTACGCCACCGTATACGCCCCGGATAGAACTAAAGGCATCGGTGTTGTTTAACTTTACGGCCACTAAATCCATTACCGATTGCGGGTTGGCAAAAGCCATTAAACTTACTGATAACAAACTAACTGCCGATAATAAAATAAAGCCCTGAGCGGCCAGACGTAAAGTTTTTTGTGTTTTCATTTTCTTTAGATTTAAGTACAACACAAAGGTGGCGTCAGGCCTAAAAATTATTCTTGGTATTTACCAAGATTTTAAAGCTTTACCTTATTTATTAATTTACTAAAGTTGGTGGCCTCTATGCCTAAATAGTTGGCTAAGTACTTATGCGGTACCAACTGCAAAATATGCGGGCTCCGCTGCAACAACTTCTTAAATTTTTCTTCCGACGAATAACACTGCAGTTCTACCAGTCTTTCGAGCAGGCCCGCCAACGAATGGGTTATACCCACCCGCACCATGGTTTCTATAGCAGGTCGGGTTTGCATTACCTGTTGCAGGTCAGGGAAAGTAGCCCGCAAAAATACCGATGGCGTTAAAGTTTCGAAATAATAACGGGAGGGTTGTTGTTGCAGCAAAGAATCGAGTACGCCGCCAAAAGAAGGCGCATAACTAAAAACCAGGGTTGCTTCGCGGTTTTGGTCATCGAAATAATATACCCGCTGCACGCCTTCTGCCACAAAGTACAGGTATTTCTCTTTTTCGCCGGCAACGGTAAGCGCTTCTTTACGTTTGGCCCTGAATGGCTGCCAGATTAAAGAAAAGGCTGCCCAATCTTCTTCGGCTATCGGGTAAATAGCATTAACCAATAATTTTAATGCAGCAGTAGCTTCCGGCATAAGCAAAATTATAAGCTTTAATCTGAATCAGGTATTCTTCCGGGTTTTACCCAGGTGGCTTTTATGCCCGGAATTAAAGATAATTAAATTCCGGAGTTGCCAATAATACTTTTTATTAGCGTAAAGCTTGTAGCTGTAAAGCAGGAAATTAAAGTTAATATTTTAACCCAAGAGCAGGTATTATAAATATTGGTAAAGTAAAGCAAAGTGCAGGAGATACCACTAAAAGCAGTTAGCCACTAGGTATCTCCTGAATTGCAAGTAACAGCCCCGAAACAGCCATAGAACTGTTTTGGTATAACGGCTACTTTTAAAAGCAATTACATAAAATATACACTTGTATAGGTACTACAATTAAGTACATGCATTTCTGCTCTCAATTAATTAGAGCGCAGTATAGTTCAACAAGTGTAACTTAGCGTCAAGTAAATATATATTATAATTAATATTTTTAAAGTTATATTATTGCTTGTATTATATTAATTACCCTTCAGCAATGTCGTAAATAGCAATCGTATTCTTTTTAGGATTAATTTGGCCGTGCGATCTTTCTTTTTTCCAGTACATTTGCCGTCCGAAGCGGTTTTCGAGCGGTGGTAGCCGGTGATAGCCGCCTCTTTTGTTAGCAGCGCAAGAAGATAAAATAATTACTACGAGTAAAGGGACTAAGTTTTTCATATATAATAAAGCTAACTGTTTTTTACTTTTATAAATTTAGTGCAATTTAGATGGTGTGAATTCAACTTCCAAAAATAATTCACAAAATATTTGAAAATTACAATATTTACTTTTTTTAACCTTATAGTTTTTATTATATATAGTAAAAGATTGCTTTTTAAGCTTTATTAGGTAGGCGGAATGGTTAAAATGCAGGGGTTGCAGGCTATTTGGAAGGGGCGCAGAGTTGCGCTGAGAAGAGCTTGGAAAGCTTAAGATGCAAAGAAAACCAGAGTAGTTAAAGGTGATTTATTCGTCTTCGTAAAAAGCAATCAGGTTGCCGAAGTAAATATTGTTCCAGCCTTCTACTATATCTTCGAAAGCTTCGTCCGGAATATTGGTGTGGCGCAGTTCCACTGATGTGCCATTTTTGTGTGGGTGCAGTTTAATTGTTACCACCGAAGGTTCAGGTTGTTCGCCGAAATACCATTCCTGTACTATTTTTTTATTTTCTTCAAACTCCAGGTTTTTGCCCGCAATGCTGCCATCAAATAATTCAAACTCCGAGCCCGGTACTGTACTCATTACGGCTTCTTCGCCGGACCAAAGATGAATAGTAGTGGCATTGGTTAAAGCCAGGTAAACTTCTTCGGGCGCGGCCGGAATAATAAAATATTTTTTAAATTCTTTCATTGTATAAGCTTAACGTATTGTGGCAAATTAAAAGATAAAAATATTAACCCGCTACGTTTATGCTGGCAAAATAATTCTAGCCGTAAATTATCAGCACTATAATAACGAAATTAGTTTTATTATAACTTAGTTACTGATGCTGCGCAAAAGGTAGGGCAATATTAAATTTAAGCATCTTGAGCTAACTCTTGTCATTCAGGAGGAAACTATTTGGCGGCCTGTTAAATAGTTTCCTCCTGAATGACAGAGGTGAATTACTTGTACCCTTATTTTTTAGCTTTGGTATAACAGACGTTACTTAATCTGCCTTGTTTTGTCTTCTAATTACGTTATTATGTTAAGTAAAGCTTCCTAAAAGCGCCATTTAGCTAAAAAGAGTAATAAAACAGACCATAAGAAGTAGTATTTTCAATTTTAATTATCTTTCCAGTTGGGGTTGAAGAAAAAATATATTAATATTAATTTAGAAAGATAAACTGCTTTCGTACGTTACCTTTGTTTAAATTACACCTATTAAAGTTAAGAAGTCATCCATGAAAAATATAGCTAATATTTTGTTTATAGCGGCGGTGCTAATTTTTACTAATTGCCAACCCGAGAAAAAAAGTACCGTTATAACCACACCAGCGCCTAACAATAATGTTACAACTAACCAACCAACGGTTAATGGCGGTGATCCGGTGCAAGCAACTAATTCGCAAAACCAAGCAGCTACGCCAGTAAATCCGGTAGGTTTAAACCCGGCCCACGGTTTGCCGGGGCACCGCTGCGATATACCCGTAGGTGCCCGGCTAGATTCGCCGCCCCAAAGCAACCCAACAATAGCGCCCCAGTTACCCGCGCCAACGCTTCCGCTGCCCTCTGCGCCGGGTTTAGTAGCCGCCGGTACCAATCCGCCGCACGGACAACCAGGCCACGATTGTGCTATACCCGTAGGAGCGCCGCTAAAAAAATAGCTTTAATCTTAATCGGTTAAATTAACCTTATTAAATTTTGTAAATTACAAGCTCTAAAACAAAAGCCTGCTTACATAAAAGCAGGCTTTTGTTTTTTGTGGTTTGGAGAGGCACTTTTAGAAGCTGGTATATTTATTAAGCACTTCGTAAAATATTATTAAACAACACCTTGTGCCAGCATGGCATCGGCTACTTTCACAAAACCGCCAATATTAGCGCCTTTTTCGTAGTTAATATAACCATCCTTTTCGGTGCCGTATTTTACACAAATGCTATGAATTTCTTTCATAATATCGCGGAGGCGGCTGTTTACTTCATTCCGGCTCCAGGAAATACGCAACGAGTTTTGCGACATTTCGAGGCCCGATACCGCCACGCCGCCAGCGTTAGAAGCTTTACCTGGCGCGTATAATATTTTGGCTTCGGTAAAAACATGAATAGCATCCGGAGTACTAGGCATATTGGCACCTTCGGCTACGCAAATACAACCATTCCGGACTAGGGTGCGGGCATCTTCTTCGTCGAGTTCGTTTTGCGTAGCATTCGGGAAAGCAATATCGCCTTTAATTTTCCAGGGCCGTTCGCCGGCAAAAAACTCACAATTGTATTTATCCGCGTATTCTTTTATACGTCCGCGCTGCTCATTTTTCAGGTCCATTAAATAGGCCAGTTTAGCATTGTCGATGCCCGCCGGATCATAAATAAAGCCTTCAGAATCGGAGAGCGTAACTACTTTAGCGCCGGCCTGGATGCATCTTTCTACGGTATATTGGGCCACATTGCCCGAGCCCGATACCAGCACCGTTTTACCTTGTAAGGTTTCGCCCCGGGTGGCCAGCATATCTTCGGCAAAATAAACCACTCCGTAGCCGGTAGCTTCCGGCCGAATGGCACTACCGCCCCAACTAATGCCTTTACCCGTAAGCACACCCGTAAATTCGCCTTTAATGCGCTTGTATTGGCCAAACAAAAAACCAACTTCGCGGCCACCTACGCCAATATCACCGGCCGGAACGTCTATATCGGCGCCTACGTGCCGGTACAATTCCGTCATAAAGCTTTGGCAAAACTTCATTATTTCACTGTCAGATTTTCCTTTTGGGTCGAAGTCGGAGCCACCTTTACCGCCGCCCATGGGCAAACCCGTCAGGCTATTTTTAAAAACCTGCTCAAAGGCCAGAAATTTAAGGATGCTCAGGTTTACCGATGGGTGAAAGCGGAGGCCGCCCTTGTAAGGACCAATGGCACTGTTCATCTGCACCCGAAAGCCCCGGTTAACTTCTACATCGCCCTGGTCGTTCAGCCAAGGCACCCGAAACATAACAACCCGTTCGGGCTCCACCATACGTTCGAGAATTCTGGTTTTCTTATATTTCGGAGTTTCTTCTATAAACGGAATAATAGTTTCGGCCACTTCCTGTACCGCCTGCAAAAACTCTGGTTCATGCGGATTGCGCGATGCAACTTTATCCAGAAACTCTTTTACCTGTGCATCCATAGAATTCTTTTTATAAAATATTGATAGTTTGCTTATTAATTTTTGATGTAATGCCGTTTTTACCGAGGTATTACTAATAAAGTTTTAATATTAAGAATGAAATTTCATAATCAGCAACTTTTATTTATTAAATAAGCCTGATAAATAATTATACCGGGTTAAAGAAGCTAACAGACAATATTTATGGGTAAGTAAAAGCGTCTTGCACCGGAAAGTTTAAAAGCAGCTTTAGCCCAAATAAGGCAAGTATAAAACTGCTTTTACTAAAATGGGTTTTTCTCTAACCTTCCCTAAAGTTTAAAAAGCTAGCTATCTTTGCTGGTCGTTAATAAAGCCAAAATTAAGGCTATAAGATTTATTCCTGTTTTTTACGCTATGCAGCACCGGCATTTTGTTATTTATAAACCTTATGGTTATCTAAGTCAGTTTGTAGGCGAAGCGCAAAAGAAAAAGCGCCTAGGCGAACTGTTTGACTTTCCGGCGGGTACTATGGCTATCGGGCGCCTGGACCAGGACAGTGAAGGACTGCTGCTATTAACTACAGATGGCAAAAAAAGCCAATATATTACCAGCGCTAAAATTGAAAAAGAATATTATGCCCAGGTAGATGGAATTATTACCCCGGAGGCCGTTGCCCAACTGCAGCAAGGCGTAAATATTGGCCTGGAAGGTGAAATATATACCACCAAGCCTTGTGGGGCTATAAAACTAACCACTATACCAGATTTGCCGCCGCGCGGCCGTAAAATTCGTGATGAGCGCCACGGCCCTACCAGTTGGGTTTCTATTACGCTTACCGAGGGCAAAAACCGGCAAGTCCGGAAAATGACAGCGGCTGTTGGTTTTCCTACTTTGCGTTTGGTTCGGGTGCGCGTAGGTGACTTGCAACTAAATAATTTGCAACCCGGCGAAGTAAGAGAAGTGCCCGATTTAGTAATAGCTACTCCTATTAGGGCTGTAGTAAATGCCGGTTTAGAAAATTAAAACTTATTTTATGTGAGGTAATAAACTTTTTAGCGGCTTCGCTCCGGGTCTTGCTGGAAAATGGTGCACAACAAACGGTACAATTCCGGGTGGTTCTGGTTCAGCTTTTCCGGGTTATCAAAAAAATATTCACTTACCACCGCCAGAAATTCGGCATTGTTGGTTAAGCCATAAGGGTTAATATCTGACTGGCCTTTCTTCATTTTTTTAACTTCGGCTTTAAGTACCTGTAACCACGGAATAGCATAAGCATTATTTAAGAATATTTCGGGTAGCCCGTCTATCGCCCCATCGGCTTTATCTAGTAAATGCACAAATTCATGAATGCCCACGTTGCTGTTGTCCTGATTTTGGAAGCCGGCCAGCAAATTAGGTTTAGAAAGCAGCAGCGTGTTATTTAAGTACATATTCCCCACCATGCCGGCAATAATCCGCTCCTGCCCTGCCGTATGTTCTGTCCGGAATTTTTCGTCGAAAGCATTGGGATAAATTAATACTTGCTTCAGGTTGGGGTACTCGAAAAATGGAAAAGCAAAAGTAGGAATAATGGCGCTGGCCGCTACGAGCAACCTAACCGTATCGTCCAGGTTGGTATCAATGCCCTCTACTTTTTTCTCGGCCAGGAAAAACTGCACCCGCTGGTTAAATATTTTTTTATCTGCTGGGCTAAGATTGGCATAGAAAACTGAATTTTTTTCCAACAGGTCTTGCCAGGTTTCCGGGAAACTAATATTTAGTAAATGCAGTCGCTGGTAATATTTATTGGTAGAGCGGCGGTACAATATAAAAATGAGCAGAAAGCAAATGCCTCCCAGCATAATCACCGGTAAAGGATTGCTGTAAAACCAGAGTATAGCGCAAAATATTACTACTCCAGCCACGTATAAAAGGGCTTGGTTCCGGCTTTTGCTTACAAGCCGTTGGTAATACGTTTCAAAATCTGCTTCCATCTTTAATTAACCTGGTAGGGCTTTGGTTTTAACTATACGCCTACGGGTAAAAAACAGGCTATAAATTCCGGATATGCCGTGTATGGCACTTAATGTAAAAGAAGAACCTCACCGGCTTTACAGTTGGTGAGGTTTACTTAATGGTATTGCGCTAAGGTAACACCGCAAATATTTAAAAGACTTTTTTCAAGCTTCCGGTAATATTTTATTTTTTAATTTCTAGCAGTTCTACATCAAATACCAAGGTAGCGCCGCCCGGAATATCGCGGCCGGCACCCATATCGCCGTAAGCTTGGTCCGAAGGTATGTACAGGCGCCATTTACTGCCGGTGGGCATTAGTTGCAGGGCTTCGGTCCAGCCCGAAATGACGCCGGCAACCGGAATGGTAAGCGGTTGGCCACGCTTAAAAGAAGAATCGAATTCTTTTCCGTTAAGCAACTTGCCGGCGTAATGCACCACTACCGTATCGGAACTATTTGGTTTTGCCCCCTGACCGGCGGTTAGAACCTCGAATTGCAAACCGCTGGCGGTTTCGGTTACACCGGCCTTCTTTTTGTTTTGCACCAAAAACTGACGGCCTTTTTCTTTTTCGGCGGACGCTTTTTTGCTAACACTGGTGCGGGCAAAACGCTCCATTACCCCATTAGCCGCTTGCATATCAAAAGAGGTAGATTTATCTCCTAAGGTTTGCTCAATGGCTTTGTTTAGTAAGGCGTAATTCAGATTTTCTACGCCCTGGGCTTTTAAAAATTGCCCGGCCGAAAGGCCCATGGCATAACTAAGGCTATCGTTCAGGTTTTTGAAAGAAGGGGCGGCCGGAGCTGCTGGTTTGGTGGGAGTAGCTGGTTTCTTGGCCGGAACGGGCTTTTTGGTTTGGGCTTGCGCCGCCAGGCTACCCACCAGCAGCCACAACAAGAATAATTTTTTAAGCATATTTATTTTATTTTGAATTGCGTTTGGGTGTTTTAACCCAGGGTTTGAGAAATTAGTTCGGCTATAGGTGGTTGCGACAGCAGTTTCCGCTGCTTTATTTGGCTTTAAGCCAGGTAAGGGCGTGCTCCAGATCAGTAAAAGTTTTCATCTCAAAGGCTGTAACTACTTGCTCCTGCATGGTTCGGGCTAAGCTTTCCCGGTCGGAATTGCCCGTGTGCAGGCGCGCTAATTTCTGGAGCCGGGTAGATTCTAATTCCTGGATGTATTCGGCCATAATAGCGGTGTACCGTTCATTATCTATTTGTATAATTCTTTTCCGCGAATCCATGAGCAGCTTTTTAACATCGTAGTGCCTAATATATTTGGCAATGGTACTCAAAGCTTCTTGTACTTCCAGGGCATAAAATTCGTAGCTAGCCGATAAATCAGCAACTAAAATATCGGTGGCGGGCGAGTAATCGAGGCGGATAAGCGGGCTGTTGAACAAAATCATGACGCGAACTAATGTTAGCAAAAATAGGTGATATACTTATGCACTACAAGCTAAATATAGTCTAAAATTGTAATTTTCGGGTAGTAGTTAAATAAAAGTTAGGCCTGCTGGCAATAAACGCATTTTTGTGCAATAGTAAATATGAATTTAAATAAAATTGCCCAAGCTTATGTATTAAGCCCGGGCAATTAAGAATATTTCTGACTGAATTAAGTGGTAATTATTTTATCCGGTTAAATACAAACAAATCTTTGTACACCCATTTGTTATCCTGCTGGTTGCCGCGGGCAATTACAAACTGGTTATCGGAGCGTTTTTCGTACAGAATGCGTAAAGCTTCGCCTTCTTTCTGAAATATTGCCCGGTTCTTGCTGGCCTCTATAAAATTATAACGGTCTTGTTTATCTTTTTCTTCCTGCCCAATCAGGCCGGGGCTAAAATGTTTTACCAGCGACACCAGCCCCTGCGGACCTTGCTCATAGGCCAATATTTCGTACATGCTGGCTTTGTCCCCTTTCATCATGCGCATCATGCCTACCATGTTGTCGCCGTTTTGGGCCATCCAATAGCCCTCTACATCGCGGCCATCGTTGGTAGCTTTCCAGTGGCCTTGTATAAAACTTACATCGGCCAGCGTACCGCCTTTGGGAGTTGTTTGGGCAGAAGCCGGGGTTAGTAAATTTAAGAACAGCAGCAACAGGGGCAATAGCATTAATTTTTTCATATAAATTTAGTTTTTTAGATATAGTCCGGTTTTCAAGGTATAAAATATTTCTTTATCTGGTACTGGGTAAAAGTATAAATCATAACACCTAATGTTCAGCTTTTGAAAGATTGCATCTTTCAAGGCTGAGGTGCTATTTATCTTTTAAAAGATTCCATCTTTCAATGCGGAGGTGCTATTTATCTTTTGAAAGATTCCATCTTTCAATGCGGAGGTGCTAACTGTAGTTAGAAGTCTAAGTAGCCTCCCGGCCGCGGGGCCCCGTTTGGTCACTCGGGCTGTCTAAGCTTGTTTTCCTCGTACCTCGGAATGCTACGCACCACAACCTTAGAAGGCCCTCATCGCCCAAACTGCTGTAGTTTGCCAGTAGCTACGGCTTTTCTAAGTCATTATTAAAAATCAATGAACAAGCCAGCTCAACAAAGCTAATGCGCAACATTCCGGTTCGGGCGAGTTCCTTCCCTAATTTAGGGCAGGTGCCCGGAGGGCGGAAGGGTTAATCTCTTCCAGCAGAAAAGCAGGTACCTACCGCACCGGCGAAAACCTTAAAGAATAGTAAACAGCTCCAGGCAAACTACAAGTACCTTAATTCTAAACTAATGCTGGAATCAGATTTCTGATAAAATAATCTTTAAGGAAGGTGTATTGTTTATTTGGTAGAAGCTTGCCGTTACAGGCCCTAACCGGTAACGACAGCGCACTTATACTTTAACCCGTTGGCCCGAAGCCGCCGATTTGTAAATAGCTTCTACAACCTTTATGTCGCGTAAACCTTCTTCCCCGGGTACCAGCAAGGGCTTGTTTTGCATAATGGCCAGCGCATCGTCGTCCATTTGATTGGCTTGCTGCCAGGGCAGTTGGTACGAGTGGTTTATTTCGCCCAGCGGGCTGCTACCTTTTACGCCGGCATAAGCCGAGTAAGGCTCCATTTTTATTTCGCCTTTCTGGCAGGTAATATTTAAAAAATTAGTGTTTTCGCCAAAACTGGTTTTAATATCGGCTCTTACACCGCCCGGAAACTCTAAAGTAGCTACCGTAGTTTCGTCGAGGCCGTTTTTATAAATTTCGGGCCGGATAGTAGAGGTTTTGGCCGATAAAATGGCAATAGGTTCCATGCCGGTTCCCATACGCGCTCCCTGAATGGCATAAACGCCCATGTCGTAGAGCACACCGCCGCCCATTTCTTTTTTCTGTTTCCAGTGGTCGGTGCGGCCCTCGCGGTAGCCGGCGGCGCAATTTACTTTTTGTACGTTGCCCAAAAGCTTCTTTTGCACAATGCGGCGGTATTCCTGGGTATTAGGTTCGTGCTGCAACCGATAACCAATGGCTAAAGTTTTCTTATTTTTGCGGCAGGCATCAATCATGGCCTGGCACTCCTGCACCGTAATAGCCATGGGTTTTTCGCACCACACGTGCTTGCCCGCATTGGCCGCCCTAACTACGTATTCGCGGTGCATCGATGGGGGCAACACCACATATATTACATCTATATCGGGGTTATTGGCAATCTGATCGAAATTCTGGTAGTTGTAAATATTCTTTTCCGGAATATTGTATTTTTTCTGCCAGGCTTCGGCTTTAGACGGGGTACCGGTTACAATGCCCGCGAGGTAGCAATTTTTGGTTTGTTGCAAAGCCGGTGCCAGCAAATCGGTGCTGTAATAGCCCAGACCCACCAAAGCTACGCCTAACCGGGTTTTTTGCGGTAAAGTGGCCGATAAAAGTGTATGCGGTGAGAACAGTGCAGCGGCGCTGCCCAAAGCCAAGGTTTTTAGAATGTCGCGACGTGAAGTTAAAGTCATGGTTGCTAAGGTTAAGAAGTAATTGCCTTTAGAAAAATTAATTTACCTTTTAAAAAGTAATACATCACCTGTACTTAAATTAATTTACGAAAGCAAAATAGTTAAAATCTGCTTGTTTCGGCGCGAAACTTACCTTAAATATTTACCAGCGGAATACTTTCTATTGGGGCAGCTTCTGGTTTAAGTTTGTTCTTCCTGCGGTTTAAAATAATAGGCCTGAATATTAGTTTGCCTTCTTGCTGGCGGCTTTGGATTTTCTTCGGGATGGCGTAAACGCTTTCTGCACCAAAGGTTGTAACAACTGTTCTTTAATTTTATCAGCGAAAAGCGCCATTAGGCTAATCAGCAACCAACCCATAATTTTACCCGCCGACCAATCTTTTACTATTTGCCCGATGGCATTGTTGTAGAACGGATGTACGAGTTGAAAATTTACCGTAGTTGTATGAATTTCTTCGTCGTTTAAGGCCAGGGGCTGAATTTGTTTGGGGTCGAAGGTAAATAATTCGTTGTCATCAGCATCGAGTAATTGTTGGGGCGTGGCAGGCGGATAAGTAGCCAACACACTGCCGCGCCGCGCTACCAGCTTAATATCCGATTTATCCGAAGGAATATAATCCAGGCCAAGGCCGTAATGCATGTTGGCCGCACCGTTTACTGCCTCAATATTTTGCCAACGCCGGGCGCTTTTATTTAGTACCACGCTATCGGGGGTGTAAAGCAGGGGTACGGCAATATTTTTGGTTTTTTGCAGCAGGCTAATTTGGTACGGAATTGCTTTCGTTTTCTTTAAAGTTATTTTGCCGGCTGCGGCGTTTGCGGGGTGCCACCCTAGGGTGCCCATATGTTGCAGGTAAGCGGTATCTGTTATGCCGCCGTACAAGTCTTTGGCCACCAAGGAGTCTAAATCCGATTTAGAGAAAGTGATAGATTCATTCAGCAGAACGGTGGTGTCCTGTAGCCGAATTAAGGCGCGGTAATCGCCGGTAAGCATGAGCGGCGGAAATTTATTTGTGTTAGCGGTAATAATATTGGGGGTTTTATCCTTTTCGGCCTGCGACATAAACAGGTAGAACAAGGCCACCAAAGTTAAAGTGGTTACCAGCACCCAGCGGAATACCAGCAGCAGTTTCATAAACCAAAGGATTAAATAAAATTACTAACCTTGGTCTGGACAGAACACCCTCCGAATATATTTATCCGGACTTTAGATGCTTTGTACACGGTAATGGAAGTTAACAAAAAACGGGCTGAATTGCAATTAATTTGCCGTAAGATTGAGGCCTAAGCCTATGTATCCGTTGCATTGCTGGTCGTGGCTACTTAATTTTTTCTAACATAATATGCTTCCTGGACTGCCTTATGTTTATACTTAGATAGCAGCCTTATCATGTATATCGACCTAACTATAAGCAATATTCTCCGACAGCTTTGTTTTATATAGTTTTAAATATAATATATTCGTTTGTCCAATTAAGTATACATTTTGGAAGATGGATGGCTAAACACCATTATGGCGTTTATATTAATGCTTATGATGATGAATTGCTTAAAATTTCACTTTTAAATTAAACACAGAAGCAGCACAATTCCGCTTTACAGATAACGATATAAAACTATCGAACTGCTATTATCAGGAAATTGGCACTTGGGCGGGAGGAACTTACGAAGTTGAAAGCGGCATAATTGAAGGGACAAAAATATCGGAAAGTAAATGGAAGGTAAAGGTTTCTGTTTTAACATCATCTAAGTTCCCGGCAGGAAAACCTATAAAAATTGATTTTGAGAAAGTATTTGAGAAATAAAAATATTAAAACCAACCACACCTTTACGGTAGCTATGCCATTGCAAAGCCTTGTACGTTATCTATAATTGAAAAATTTAGAACTTCGACTTGAATAAAGGCGTTAATGTAATAACTTTGTAATTACATTAATGCTTTTTAACTATGGAAGTATCAATTATTCAGATAGGAAATTCTAAAGGGCTTCGGTTGACCAAGTCTATTCTAGACAAATACAATATTAAGGATAAGGTTGAGCTGATTTTGGAAGAAGGGCAGATTATACTAAAGCCAGTTGATGAGCCAAGAAAAGGCTGGGATAAAGCTTTCAAAAAAATGCATGAGAATGGTGAGGATCAACTTCTACTCAACGATGTTTTTGATGATGAAAGCTTTGAGGAATGGAAGTAAATCAATATGAAATCGTGCTGGTGAACCTTGATCCGACTGTAGGGAGTGAAATTCAGAAAACCAGGCCTTGTGTGGTAGTTTCACCTAATGAGATTAACCATAACCTTAAGACCGTAGTCATTGCCCCAATGACTACAAAAAGCCACCCCTACCCAACACGTGTAAAAGTAAAACATAACAATCAGACTGGCTGGGTAGTTATAGATCAGATAAGGACAATCGATAAAATACGGATTGTTAAGATTTTAGGGCAACTGAATTCTTCTGAAGCCGCTGCCTGTAAAAGAATAATAAAAGAAACCTTTGTTGACTGATAAAAAGAATAACTGTTGGTAACACTTTACATACAAATTCCTTGCTCCGCTACGGGCTTTGCATATAATAACCGTTAGCGGCTATTATCAAGGTTAATAAGGCTAATGCTTTCGGGTTTGCGCCGTTTTTTAGCCAGGTATTTCCTGACGGGTACATCATAGAACCTCATTGCCAAATAAGCAATAACTACCAGGAAAATGCTGCCCAGTATAACAATATAGGTTAGTTCGCCAGCCGACGGCTTTTCTTTGATAAAATAATTTCCAAATACCCAGATAGCGGCATAATGCGTCATGTAAAGCGGATAAGAAATATTGCCGGCAAACCGGCAAACCTTTTTCCATTGCGGCGATAAGCTGGAGCCGGCGCCGAGCGCCACCAGCAGGGGAAAATAGAAGAGTACCACCAGCGCTTCCGTCAGCCAGTTCCACTTAGACCCGGGCATGATAAAGGCTAAAAGCAACAAAATGCCCAGGCCGGTAAACCCAAGCTTGTTTTTAATAATCCAATTAGAACGGAAAAGCAAGAGACCGGCTAAAAAAGAGTAAGCTACCCGGGCACCACCATCTAAGAAGTTGTCTTTCGACCATCCGCCCAACAGGTTTCCAGCCCGGTAACTAACCAGGCAAATGCTTATCGCAGCCAGGAAAGTTAGTACAGCCAGGGAACGGCGGCCTACCTTATAAAGAACCACCGCGTAAAAAATATTGGCTACATACTCATAAAAAAGCGACCAGGAGGGCGCATTGAGTCCAAAAAGATTAAAAGCGCGGTCTTGCATTACCGGAAAGGGAATAAGAAAAGCGGAGCAAACAAACAGCAATAGAAGTTTGCCTGCATCGTAAGTTATGGGTGAGGCAAAGGGATCTAAGAAAAGGCCCAATAAGCCCAATACAGAACCCAAAATCACTAAAGGGTGCAATCTTATTAGCCTTAATTTGAAGAATTCCTTTACTCCCATTTCCCGGATACGGCTATCGTAAGCATAGCCTATTACAAACCCTGATAAACAGAAGAAGAAATCGACCGCTAAAAAACCATGACCAATAAAGTTTTTGTCGAAATCGGTAAAAATCCATTCCATAAAGTGGAAAATGACCACCGCCAGCGCGGCAATACCTCTTAAGCCATCAAGAACCTCAAAATGTTGTTTTGTCTGTACAATACCCTGGGTCAGATTTTCTTTATTCATAATGCTTAAATAGGTTGAAACATCCAGGCGCTGCTAACCTTGGCTGAAAGCAACAGCGGCAGAAACGCTAAATATACATAACAAATTGTATATAGGGCTTTAGTGCTTAAATGATCGGAAGAATTGCGAAAGCTGCCACTGCTGAAAGCCTTCTTCTGTTAGCTGTAATAATGATTAGTTAAATAGACCGAATACGAGATTAAGCTTTCCGGATAAAAGAAGAGGGCAACCAGCGCAAGATAACAAGAGAGGTAAAAAGAAACGGCCTTAAAAGGCCGTTTCTTGTAATTGTAATAAACCGCTTAAATACTACAATTGGCTTAGTCTTTTAAACTGCCAATCATATCTTCCGGCCGAACCCACTGGGTAAACTGCTCGTCGGTGAGTAAGCCTAAGTCAATAGCGGCCTGGCGGAGGGTAGTGCCTTCTTTGTGGGCTTTTTTGGCAATTTTAGCGGCATTTTCGTAGCCAATGTGCGGGTTCAGGGCGGTTACCAGCATCAAAGAATTTTCCAGTTGCCGCTTAATTACCTCGTAGTTCGGCTCAATACCAACGGCGCAATGCTTGTCAAAAGAATCGCAGGCGTCGCCTAATAACCGGGCGCTCACTAGCAGGTTGTAAATCATAACCGGTTTAAACACGTTCAGCTCAAAATGGCCATTCATGCCGCCTACGCTAATGGCTACATCGTTACCAATTACCTGGGCGCAAACCATGGTCATGGCTTCGGCCTGGGTGGGATTTACTTTGCCCGGCATAATAGAAGAACCCGGTTCGTTTTCCGGAATAATAATTTCGCCGATACCAGACCGCGGACCGGAAGCCAGCAAACGAATATCGTTCGCAATTTTCATGAGGCTAACCGCCAGTTGCTTTAAAGCACCGGAAGTTTCTACTATGGCATCGTGCGAAGCCAAAGCTTCAAATTTGTTTTCGGCGGTGCGCAGCGGCAAACCCGAGAATTCGGCAATTTTCTGGGCTACCAGTTCAGCGTAACCTTTAGGCGTATTTAAACCGGTTCCTACGGCCGATCCACCCAAAGCTAGTTCGCTTAAATGGTCTAACGTATTGCGCAGCGCGCGCATACCGTGGTCGAGCTGCGATACATAACCCGAAAGCTCCTGGCCCAGCGTGAGCGGCGTCGCGTCCATCAGGTGGGTACGGCCAATTTTTACCACGTTCATATACTCCTGCGATTTCTGGTGCAGCGTGTCGCGCAGCTTCTGCACCATGGGCAGGGTATGCTCGGCTACTATTTTGTACCCGGCAATGTGCATGGCAGTTGGGAACGTATCGTTCGACGACTGCGATTTATTTACATCATCGTTCGGGTGAATTTGTTTTTTCTCGTCGAGTAAGTTGCCGCCCAACAACACGTGCGCCCGGTTAGCTACTACCTCGTTTACGTTCATGTTGCTTTGGGTCCCCGAACCGGTTTGCCATACTACCAGCGGAAATTCGTCACCGAGTTCGCCGGCCAATATTTCGTCGCACACCCGGGCGATAATATCGGCTTTTTCGCGGGGTAGTACACCCAGCTCGGTGTTGGCATAAGCGGCCGATTTTTTAAGAATAGCAAACGCCTGAATGACTTCTTTGGGCATTAACTGGCCGCCAATGGTAAAGTTTTCTTTCGAGCGCTGGGTTTGAGCACCCCAATATTTATCGGCCGGTACATTTACCGGTCCCATGGTATCTTTTTCGATGCGGAAATTACTCATAGTAGTGGATGTTTTATGTTTAAAAACCGGCTGCGAAATTAAGGAATAAATTTCTAACTGGTGTTACGTAAAATAATTTAACGGGCTGGCTACTGTAGCTCCAATTAACTTTCTATAGAGAAAAGGTTAGCTATTTTTTTTCTTTTGTAAGATTACATCTTTCAAGGTGCAGGTGCTAACAGTTAGCAATCTCCTAAGAAGCCTCTGGGCCGGCGGGCCCCATTTGGTCATTCGGGCTGCTCATCTTTCCTTTGCTCGTACCTTGCAATGCTGCGCTCCGGAAACTCAGAAGAGAATCTTCCAAAAGCCCTCATCGCCCAAACTGATGTAGTTTGCCAGTAGCGGCTGTCTTGCCAGATTTAAAAAAATAGAAAGATTAAGGGTAGTTTTTGTATTTATTTAGACCTTAAATTGCCTCCGGCTTTAGCCGGATGATCACTTGCCGTTAATAATAAAGCCGTTCTGCCAGCATAAATGATATCTGACGGAACGGCTGATAATATTTTAAGTTAAAAGGTTAGACGTAGTTGAGGATAAGCAGTATCAGACCCACCAGTAATATTAAAATACCTAAGGTATAAAATAAATTACCTAAACCGCCGCCAATCAGGGTCGCAAATACAGCCAAAATTATACCTATTAATACCAGGGCAATGGCATTCCGATTAGATACCGGGCCGGCTGCAGCTTTGGCTTGAGTGCTTAACTTTTTTACCTGTTTTTGTACTTTGTGCATTACTACTTTCTGCGCCAGTGTTAGTTTCTGACTTTTTTGAAATACAGGGGCCGCTAGACCAGCTTTGTAAGTTGTGGCAGTTTTATTATTTGATTCGGCTTTACTGCTTTCCAGGGCAGCTACTTCGGGCAGTACCGTTGCCTGGACAAGCGTAGCACTGGCAGATAAAGTAGCAGCATCCGTATCGGTATTATTTATTTCGGTTGGCGTAGTTTTTACAGGTGCGGGTGCTTGTTTTTTAACGTAAGCAGGCGGTGCTGGCGTAAAAGAGAAATGCTGCTTCTGGCTGGAACATGAGCTAAAAAATAGCATTGCGGTAAAAACCAGCAGCGCAAATAAAGGAGAAAGGTTGGTAAATTTTTTCATAGTGTTCAGACTTGATAAAACAAATTAAGTACGGATACCCCACATACGCAAAAAAAGATACCCCGTAGGTTAGATAAATGCAATCTTTTGTATTCAGGTTGAAAAAATACTTAAATATTCCGGAAGAAGTAATGCCCGTATCAGGCAAAAGGTACTATAAAAGCTGATTTAATTTAACCTTCAGGTAGGGTGATATGAAAAAGATACAAATGAGAAGGTAGCTCTATAAAGAATATTTTATGTTGATCTTTTACTTTTTATTAAGCTGAACCAGCCGGTAAGGCAAGAGTTGGGTACACCGGTAAGAGGCAACAAATCCGCGGAATTATATCTGTGCAGCACCTTGCGGTAAGTTGTTAAGCCGGAACCGTAACTGTTCCAGCTTTATTTTTATATTTCAGTTTTAAAAGAGCATCAGCGCATGAAAAGTTAGGGCAATGGCATTGGTAATAATAATGGGTAAATCCGATTTTATGATGCCATAGGTTAGCCACATGCTCATACCAACCACGTAAAACAGAAACATTTTCATCGAAATATTTTCTACTTCTTTTGTTTTCCAGGTTTTAACTAATTGCGGCACTGCTGCCAGAGATGTACAAGCGCCCGCCACTAATCCTAATATTTGTACCATATCCATAGCGCCTACTATACGCAACTTTTAATTGGAGTTTTCCGAATTTACCACAATTTTAATCAGCATAAACCACAGAATTTATACCTACTAATGGAGGCGAAAAGAGCAGGAATGGTAAGTTTGCAAATAATTAACCTTTGCTCCACCATATGGCCGCACTTCAAACCCCATCTGCTGTTCCTAAGCCGCCTAAATGGCAGATATACCTGGCATTTGCGGCTATTTATATAATCTGGGGCTCTACGTACCTGGGTATCCGGTTTACCAACGAAACCATTCCGCCTTTTTTAATGTCGGGGTTGCGGTTTGTAATTGCCGGGACTTGCTTGTATTTGTATGCCCGAATTGTAAATAAAGCTAAGGCACCTACCTGGCCCAATGTTAAAGCCGCCACTATTGTGGCTTTGCTGCTAATATTAATTGGCAACGGCGGCGTCGCTTACGCCGAATTAACCATTCCTTCGAGTATTGCCGCCCTATTAATTGCTACTTCCCCGGTTTGGGTTGTATTGCTGGGCTGGCTTTTCTTTGGCAATGCCCGCCCTAATTCCCGCACCGTTATTGGTTTAACTTTAGGTCTTGCCGGTATGGTCGTACTAATTGGTCCCGGTCAGTTAACAGGTCATGCGTTGGATATGGTTGGGTTAGGAATTATTATTATCAGTACTATTGGCTGGACGGTTGGCTCCTTGTATTCATCGGTTGCTAAAACGCTTGCGCCGCCTCTTATTCATACAGCTTTGCAAATGCTGGCCGGCGGCTTTTTCCTGCTCATAACGGCTGCCCTGCGCGGCGAAGTAGCTAGCTTTCACGTGGAACAAGTATCACTTAAGAGTTGGCTGGCTTTTGGCTACCTGATTGTTTTTGGCTCGTTAGTGGGTTTTAATGCGTATAGTTGGCTTATTAGAGTGGTGCCGCCGAGCCAGGCGTCTACGTACGCGTATGTTAACCCGCTGGTAGCGGTAATATTAGGCTGGTTATTTGGCGGTGAAGCCATTACCTGGCAGATGCTGCTGGCTGGCGCGTTTATTTTACCCGGTGTTATCCTGATTTTGCGGGCCAAAGCCAAAACTTCAAAGCCGCAGGTAGTGCCGGAGGAGGCTACCTAATCGAATAAGGTTAATATTTTTTTAAAGATAACTTGGTGATTCGCTTTTTAAAGGATTGTATGTTTTCATTTCACGAGTATTAACATCCGCAATAAGCAGCAGCTACGAAGCCAGCTACGTCAGTTTGGGCGATGAGGGCCTTTCAGCTTTCCGGTGCGCAGCATTGCGAGGTACGAGCAAAGGAAAGATGAGCAGCCCGAATGACCAAACGAGCCCCGCCGGGCAGGAGGCAACTTAGGCGTCAGAAGATAGTTAGCACCAAAGCATTGAAAGATGAAATCTTTCAAAAGATAATCCTTTTCATCCCCCTTCTTTCTGCATTTTCTGAAACAACTTACCACCCGCAGCAACCAACGCCTGGGCACGTTTCGCTCCAAAACGGCCAATTACTTCAAAATTATAGCCTTTAATAGCATTGTAAGATTTAAAAAAATGCTCAATCTCGGTGAGTAAATGTTTATCCACGTCTTTAATATCCTGTAGCGATTGGTGCGTGCGCGAAATAGTAGAAACAGCCAGTAAACGGTCATTCCGGACGGTGTTGCCGTGCTCGGTTTGCTCCGCGGCAATTACGCCAATTAACCGCGCTGGTACCAACACACCCGGATAAGCCGGTTCATCCATGAGCAGCAGTACGTCCAGCGGGTCGCCGTCTTCGCCGTGGGTACCGGGTAAAAAGCCAAAATCGAAAGGGAAACTAGCGCCGGCCGGCAGTACACCTTTCAACCGGTATAATTGCAGTTGTTCATCGTAAGTATATTTATTCCGGCTGCCTTTAGGCGTTTCAATTATTACGTTATAAGCGCCGCTTTCTGCGTCTAGGAAAGGTAAGTTTTGTACAACAGAGGCCATATTTCTACAAGTTGATTTTAGCGTTTGCGGATTAGCCAGAGCAAA
Source organism: Adhaeribacter rhizoryzae (assembly GCF_008629685.1). Classification (GTDB taxonomy): domain Bacteria; phylum Bacteroidota; class Bacteroidia; order Cytophagales; family Hymenobacteraceae; genus Adhaeribacter; species Adhaeribacter rhizoryzae. The sequence goes on from NZ_VWSF01000007.1 coordinate 173,744, forward strand.
AGAGAATATATTTTCCGCCAGTTTGCTATCCGAAAACTTACTTTAACGGTAACCAATAAGCGTTGTGTTGCAGCGGCGGCGGAAATGTTTTAGTAGCTTGGGTTGTAACGGAGGCTTTCAATTATTTTCTATCGAACGATATACGTGTGTAGGGCGTACAACCCATAAAACCTTAACCCTAAATAACATGAACGATCAACAACGCAGAAATACGTGGATAGCCCTGGCTGGAGCCGGTGCTTTCCTGGGTTACCAGGTACTCACCAGTCAACGAAACAGCTATAATTTTAAAGACAAAGTAGTAATAATTACCGGTGGCTCCCGTGGGTTGGGATTGGTGCTGGCCCGGCGTTTTGCCAAAGAAGGTGCGCGTTTGGCCATTTGTGCCCGCGATGCCGAAGAACTGGAAATTGCTCGCCAGGAATTAAGCGGCAGTGGTACCGAGGTGCTGGCATTGCCGTGCGATGTGCGACATGAAACAGAAGTAAACAACTTTGTACAACAAGTAGAATCCCATTTTGGCCGGATAGATGTATTGGTAAATAACGCCGGAGTAATTCAGGCGGGGCCGCTGGAAAACCAAACCCTTGCTGATTTCCGCGAGGCAATGGATACCCATTATTGGGGACCGCTGTACATGACTTTGGCCGTATTGCCGGGCATGAAAAAACGCCGGGAAGGACGCATCGTAAATATTGCCTCTATTGGGGGTAAAGTAAGTGTACCGCATATGATCCCTTACAGCGGCAGCAAATTTGCCTTGGTAGGTTTATCGGAAGGATTACGGGCCGAGCTGAGCGATTATAATATTCCGGTTACCACCATAAACCCGTGGTTAATGCGCACCGGCAGCGTGGGGCACGCCATTGTAAAAGGAAAACACGAAGAAGAATATGCTTGGTTTGCTACCATTGGCGCTTTCCCGTTAATTTCGATGAGTGCCGAAAAATCGGCGAAGAAGATTGTAAGGGCCTGCCGGCGCGGCGATGCCGAACTAACGCTGAGTGTTTACGGGAAGTTGGCGAAACTGGTACACGGCATTTCGCCGGGCTTCATGACCGAATATTTTGCCCTGATGGATAAAATATTGCCTGACCCAGGTAGCAACAATGAACGTGCTACTGGCGAAGAAAGTAAATCAGATAAAGTACCCGGTTGGGCCCAGGCTATTCACGATAATGCCGCTGAACGGAATAATGAATGAGGATAGTTGTGAAAGGTACTTAAACATTGTTTAGGTGCCAGCAGCTCTAATTAAAGCCCAGCATCAGCATTATAAGTAAACCCAACCACGAAAGCCAGAAATAACGCATTACGCGAGGTTTGTTTTTCCGGGGCAAGGCCGAAGTAAGTAACAGCATGGTACCAATAACAATGGCCGCATACAGCAGCACAAAGTATACAAAGCTATTCCAGTTCTGTACTATAATAGATTGGCTTTCATCGGGGTTCTTCTCAACCTGGTCGAAGAGCAAGTACGACAGAATATAGTAAACGAGAACTTCGAAGCCAATAAAATAAATAAAGGCCAATATTTTGTCTGGTAGGCTGGAAGTTACTTTCGTCATTTTGTTCTGCCGGCAGGCATATATCTGGTGGCAAATTACAGCTTTCTCGGTATAAATTTATTAGTCGACAGGAGTTAGTAATAGTCGTAAAAAAGAGAAGCCTGTTTTTACAGGCTTCTCTTTTTAATTTAAAATTCAACAATGCTTAAAAAACGCCATTTGGGGTTTCGGCAGAAGTGGTTTGCCGCAATTGCGCATAAACCGAGTGAACATTGGTATGCAATACTTTCAAAACGGCTTGGTCAAAGTTTTTCTCGATTTGTGCCAGCCTAGAAGCTAAGGCATTGCTATCGGTAGCTAGTTCGGCTTTAGCGCCATACAAATCCAGCAGCCGTTGTTTGTTTAATTTCTTAATCTGAATGTACTCGTACTCATTAAAATTTAGCGATTTTTCTAATGCCCGGGTTTGAGCAGTTGCTTCTGCATCTATAGCTTGTGGCGTTCTGTCAGCGGCCAGAATGCCAAAATTTACCGAAAATACAAGAGCCAGCAGAGTAAATAATTTTTTCATGCTTGTGGAATAAATTTGAGTTTTTTAATTGGTCTACTCAAATGTAATAAGGCAAACTTAGTAGTAAGAAAATATTCGTTAAAGTCAAAAATTTGCCGGTTAAACCGCATGTAATTAGAGTTAAGCTAATTTTAACCCTATTTTATTAAGTTATTTTAAGAGCAGTTAAATACGATTATTTAATATCTGCAGCGCTTTGAAGAGGGCGGTAAAAGAATATTTGTAATCCTACTGCCCTGGAAAGAATAAAATATATTCGGTTAGCCCAAGCGGCCGGGTACGATATTAGTGGATATTATTTTAAATCGAATGTACAGGAAGCGGTGGTTTGGAATATAGAAAGAACCGGGAAAGCCTGGGTACCGGACATGGGTGTTTTTAGTAAACGTAAAAGCCTAAAAATTCCCGCCTACGCCAAAGGCTTTAATGCTCTGTTTTATGTACAGGCAATTGGTGCCGGCACTTTTAATCTACAATTCTGGAAAGAAAATATTAAGTCTGGTTCATAAAAAAGCCTGGCGTTTTGTACCACCAGGCTTATATAGGTATGAAAACAGGAAGTTCTTTACCGATATTTACATAAATATATAAAATATTTTATATTACAAAAACTTTATATACATTTTATTTCTAAAATTTAGAAACCACCACCCGACAAGAAGAATCCAAAGTTTGGCTGGAATCCGTTTCGTTGCAGCGGAATAGCGTAGTACGGCTCTACTATAATGTAACCAAACAGGTTAATCCGTAGCGAAGCGCCGGTGCTGTAAACCGGATAATGCATATTGCGGCTAGCGGTTTTAGCGCTCATGCTTACTGCGTCGGCTTTGCTCCAGGCCAAGCCACCATCGGCAAAAAATACCAGGTCCGAGAACAAAAAGCCCGACTTAATCAGCGATAACCGTTCGGGGCCGGAAAAAGGCAAACGTACTTCGGCGTTGGCCACCGCTAAGCGGCTACCTATTACCTGGTTTATGCTTAAGCTGTTTTCATCGGGAGTCATGTCGCCGCGGAACGAAGCGTTGTTGTAGCCCCGCACAAAATATTCGTTACCCAAATACAGCGGGAACATCCGCTCGGCATCGCCGCCGTAACGGCCGTAGTGCATGGCCCTAAGCGCAAACCCCACCGGGCGGGTAAACCAATATTTGCGGTAATCAGCCAAAATGGTGTTGTAATTAATGCCGCCGTAAGTCCGGCCAATATCGAACCGGAACCGGTGCCCATTTAGCGGTGAGGTAACGCCGGCAGTAGAATTATCACCCACAAAAGCAATACTGGTTTGGCCTAAGTTAAAGCCAGGCGCCGACTCGCCTCTTTCACGATCTTCCCCCACATACCGACCCAAAGCATCATAATACGTGTTATAAATATCGACGCGGTTGCTGTAGCGGGCAAAACTGGTGCTTACCTCAAAGCGTTTGGTCTGCGAGAAAGCATACGAACCAAAAAGAGCTGCCTGATCCTGGAACATCCGCTGCAACACCAAGCCGGAATTTAAAACTTCCATTTGGCCATCCCCTACCTGAATGGTATCCTGGGCATAAAAGGCGCCGCCGTATACGTACGGAATGTGGCCAATGCTGGCTCCCCATTTAAATTTCCGTTTCTGATTCAGGTAAGCCACCTGCCCTGCTAAATCGTATATTTCACCGTTTAGCTGTACCGCACCCATTACCTGGTGGTTATTCAGGATATCAGTAAACAAAGTAGCCACACCACCGGCCGCTACCGGACCCTGGCCCCGGTAAGTAGCCGTACCCCCACCAGCCGAACCACCAATATAAGTTAGCTCAAATTTAGGATCGTAGGCCCGGGAGGTAAAGGCCATAGAATCGGCCAATTTGTTGCGGGCTTGGGTACGAATATTATTACCTACCAGATCGTTCGCCAGTTTATCGGCGGGTGGTAAAGTAGCGGCGGCCAGGTTTACCTGGTTAGTAGCTACCGGTTGCCGGGTAAATTGGTTTACATTAGCCCCAAACACGCTGTATTGCCGGTTGCGCAGCACGTTATACACCATTTGTCCGGTTTGGGAAGAAACGCTTAACGCTGGTGAAAAAGCCGTAATACCGCTGATGCCAGTAAAGTAATTGGTAAGCCGGTAAACTTGCTTTTCAGTTAGATTATACTCGTACAGGTTGCGCAGGCCATCGGCGTTAGACAGAAAATAAATGCGATTATTATCTGGGCCAAATTGCGGGTTCAGGTTATCGGCTCCCGGAAATATATCCAGCACGTTAACCTGGCGGGTAGCTAAATCTAAGGTGCATAAACGGTACGCGCTGTAACCTCCTAAATTTATATGCTCGGCGTCGCCCCTATCCGAAGCAAATACAATTTGCCGGCCATCTGCCGACCAAGCCGGTTGCAGGTCAGAATGCGCATCGTTGGTTAGGTTTTCTACTTTCCTGGTGTTTAGGTCATAGAGGTACAAATCACTGCGGCCCTCTACCAAACCCGAAATTAATATAGAACGACCATCCGGCGACCAGGCCGCATTATTAATATATTCTACACCGGGTATTTCTATCTCACGAACGGTACGGCCCCGCGCCACATCCAGCACCAGTAAATTAGTCCGGCCTTTCGAGAAAATAATAGAAGCAAACTGCTTGCTGTCCGGCGACCAGGTGCCGGCGGCTTCCAGAAAACTAATCTCATCGATGTGCGACCGCTGGAAATTATTGGAAATGCGCTTAATAATTTTACCGGTTTGGGCATCGGCAATATACAGGTCCGTAGAAATTACGTTCCGTTCCGAAATAAAAGCTACGTATTTGCCATCCGGGCTCAACGCCGGCGAAACGTTCATTTGGCCGCCGTTCTTTTCCGAAATCAAACGCTTGCCCACTACGGCCGTGGTATCTTTCATGAAGGGCGCATAATAATCGGTTAAGGCATTTTTCCAGGCCCGGGAAATTCCTTTATCATCGGAACCCAACGTTAATAGCATACCCCGGGTAACGCCGTATTTACCGGTGGCCCGGAACAGCGGCGCAATAATATTATCGCCGTACAAACCCGCAATATACGCCCACAACGCCTGACCATAACGGTACGGAAAGTACAAATGCTGTTTCCGGTATAGGTCATCTACCGTCGGAATATCTTTGTTCAAAACCGCATCGCGCATCCACATAGCCGTATGCGCATCAACGCGGCCAATCGACATGTACTCGGCCAGCCCCTCAACCATCCAAAGCGGAATATTATTCAGGTTGTTGGCGCTGGTAGAGTCGTTGTTCAAGAGCATATCGTATTGAAATGCGTGTACTAATTCGTGGCCTAGTACGTGGTCGGTTTGTTGGTTAGAAGCCGTAAGCGGCATAATAACCCGGTTGCGCAAACCCTCGGTAACCCCGCCGGTACCAGTGCCCAGTAAACCCGAGATAACTGTGGTTTGCTGAAAATCGGCGTGGTGGTTATAAAATATTAAGGGGTTTTGCTGCTTAAACCGGTGCCCCAGTATTTTGCTGTGCCAGGTATACCAGCGCTCGCTGGCTTGGCCTAGTTCGTTGGGTACGGTTTTGTTTTTTAAATAATGATAAATTTCGAAGTGCGGGGTTTCCAGTACCTCGAAATCCAGTTTTTTGTATTGCGCTTTGTTCCGGCCAAAATATTGCCCGAAGGCCACCGGAGCAGAAACGCCAATGGCCAGCAACACTAAATAAAGCCTGCGCACCACCAGGGAAAAATATTGCTTTTTCATCTTCTTCAATATTAAATTAGTGCCTTAAAATTTACGTTTTTTAGGTGTTTTTGATTATTTCATATTTAGGATTTTGCAAATAGATTAAATATTTATCCTTGTTCCTTATTTAAGTTTAATAACTTGAATGAAAGGATGTTGTTATCCTGATCGGCTTTATGGTTAAGCCAATAATATTAGGATTATACGGTTAAATAACGCTGTTTTTTTCGGAATATTATGTAGTATGCAAGTCTAACAAATAATCAAATAAAAATACTTGCTTTCAGGCGCAGCATCTCTAATAATATCAGGTTGTTTATCTACCAGAAAATTATGCAAAAGTCAGACCAGAGGAATTAAATTTAGCTAGGGTTTAAAAGAGCAATTAACCGTTGGGAGTCGGTTACAGCGTGGCCGCCAATGTCGTTATCAAAATATATATATACGGCTTTGCCTTCGGCGTGCCAGGTGCGGGCGGCTTCGGCCCAACCCATTAAGGCTTCGTCGGAGTAACTGCCGTTGTATTTGCCCACTGGGCCGTGGAGCCGGATATAAACAAAATTGGCAGTGGCGATAATTGGCGAGAGGTGCTGCTCTAAATCGTAAATGCAAAAAGCAGCGTTGTATTGCCGCAGCAAATCGTATACCGGCTCGTTGTACCAGGTTTGGTCGCGGAACTCGAAGGTGTATAGCAAACCGGAGGGTAAGGCCTGTAGAAATTGGCGGAAGCGCTCCAAATCGCAATGCCAGCGGGGCGGTAGCTGAAATAATATAGGCCCTAGTTTTTCTTCTAAAGCAGTTACGTTTTGCAGGAAATTAGCCAAAGAAGCTTGCGGGTCTTTGAGCTTTTTCATGTGGGTAATGTACCGGCTGGCTTTTACCGCAAATACAAAATTATCGGGTACGGCTTGGCGCCAATTGGCAAAGGTTTCGTAAGTGGGCAGGCGGTAAAAAGAATTATTTATTTCGACGGTTTGGTAATATTTAAGGTAGTGGGCTAAATATTCCTGTTGCGGCATACCTACCGGATAGAACAGCCCCTTCCAGTGCTTGTAATGCCAGCCCGATGTTCCAATGTGAATTCCGCTCAATGCTTAGTTTTTATCTTGAAATATCTTCAAAACTTTTTTACATACTGATCCCACACCTGTCATTCAGGAGGAAACTTGTTGGCTACCTGCTACATAGGTTCCTCCTGAATGACAGGTGTAGGCTTCTTGAAAGTTATTGTTTAACTGTTCAATATTAAAACGGATAACCAACGGCAATGTGGAGTACCATGCTTTTACGTTCGGGTGGGAAGGTGAACACGTAAGGGCTGGCCTGAATGGGATCACGCACCGGCACACCTAAATCAAAACGCAGCACAAAGAACTCGGCATCGATGCGCAACCCGGCTCCGGTTCCAACGGCTAACTGGCTTAAGGCTTTGCTAAAGATAAATTCACCGCCGGGGCGGTCGGCACTGGCCCGGGCCAGCCAAATATTACCGGCATCTACAAATACGGCGCCTTTCAGGTACGGAATAATATCGAACCGATATTCGGCGTTGGCTTCAAATTTAATATCGCCGGTCTGGTCGAAGAAGCCGTTGCTGGCGTTATCTTGTAGGTTGGGATCTGTGGTAACCGAGTAAGTGCCCGGACCAACTTCGCGGGGCCGGAAAGCCCGGATGCTGTTAGAGCCGCCAATAAAAAATTGCTTGATATACGGTAAAGTTTCGGAATTTTTATACGGAATACCAGCGCCAATAATAATACGGGAAGCCAAACGGCTGCCGCGCGTAAGTTGCTGGTAATAACGGCCTTCCAGTGCTACCCGGGAATATTGCGAAAAAGGCTGTTTTACAAAAGTATTCGGAATTTCGGTTTGCCCCTGCACTTTAGAAGTAAACAGGCTGAGTAAATTACCCGATAAATCAATGTTAGCGTTAAAGAAAAAATCGTTTCTGTGTTGCTGTTGGTTCTGGGTGTTGTAGGTAAAGTTATACATAGAACCCACAATAAATTGCTCTTCGAAGCTGCGGCGCAAAAACAAGTTTTGGTTTAGCCGTTCCTGAAACTCCGGGCCAACCTTGCTCAGGCGCGCAAATTGCAGGTTTACCGGGGTAATTTCGTGGGTAATGCGCGATTTCGGTCGCCAGACATAGCCGTAAGTAGCATTGTAGGCGTTCATCTGGTAAAAAGTTACCCGGTTAACGTAGCTGTAGCCCAAGGTAAAGCGGGTTTTAGGCACAAATTCAGAACGCAGATTATTTGTTTTAAAGGGCGTCATGAAGCGCGGCATATCCAGTTGGGCCTGGGTACCAAACATAAAAGAATTAATACCGCTTTTGGTTTCGGTGTTGCCGGTATCGGAACCACTCCGGTTTTTATTGCCGCCTACCTGCGATTCCTGGCTAATGTTAAAATTAATCTGTAGCTGCTCAGCGCCGCGCATTAAATTACGGTGGCGGTAACGGGCGTTAAAACCCGGACCAGCAAAGCCGTTGGTTTTGGTAACCATTTCAAATTCGGCCCGCATCGATTGCAGCCGCGAAGGCGTTAACCGAATATTTACATTCAGGGCCTGCGCCAAACTATCGCTGTCGCGTAACTGCAAATCTACAAACCGGAACAAGCCTAAGCCCATAAGGCGACTAACCGTAAGCGCGTGGTCGCGGCGGCTGTAAAGGCTGTCTTTTTCCAGAAAAACGGACGGCAGTAAATGTTTAGCTTTCAGCGATTTTTCATCGGGGTAATAATGGTAACCTTGTACCCGCACCGGCGGATTAGGGTAGGCGGTACTATCCATCCGCAACGTATAGTTGGTATAAATGCGCACATCGCCTAATTTATAAGGCACCAGGGCTTTAGCGGGTGCTTCGGGCTTAATGGTTGGGTAAATATTTACGGTATAATTATTCTGGGTGGTATCTACCTTAAATAATATAAGGTCCGGGTCGAAATAAAAATAACCTTTGTTTTTCAGTTCAGCATCTATCCGAACGCGCTCCGCGGTAAACGTAGCTAAATTATAATTATCGCCTGCTTTTAACAGACTCGCCGCCTGCGACGCGGATATATCGCGGTAAAGCTGGTCTAGCGAATCGCTGGCGGCGGTTGGGTAAACAATACTGCTAATGGTGTAGGGCTTTGCTACCTGTGCGGTATAGGTAACGTTTACGGTTTTATCTTTTACGTTTTCTTTGTAACCCACCGTAGAGTTAAAATAACCGGCGTTGTTTAAGCGGTTTACCATTAAAGCCGCAATGTGTTCGTTATTAACCGAATCGTAAAAGACCGGTTCTTCGCCTAAATTGTTTTTAATGAAGCTGCGCAGACCTTTTTTCTTTTTGGGCGTGCCGGCCAGGTTGTAAAAGAACAAGCCGGGGCGAATGCCCAGAAAAGAAGTATTAGGTTTGGGCGTAATGGTAGCGGCCAACTGGGTAGATAAAGCACTTTCGTCCTTTATTTTTTCTTTCGATTCGAGTTTAACATTGGCGCCGGTGTACAAGCGCTTGCCTTCGGGCAGTTTGCTGGTGCCGCTGCAACCACTTAGGTAAAAAAGGCAAAATATACTTAAAACCGACAAAGTCAGTTTCGGGTAAGAAAACCGGGGCGATTTCGGGTTAAGGCGTGAGCCAATCATATTGTTAAGGCGGTAATATTTAATTCTGGACAAGCGGTTCTATTTCGTTTTTGTTTCGGTTATTGCCTCTTCTGGATTTTCCTAAGTTTTTAAACATATCGGAAAGGTTATCGAAGTTGCGGGTAAAAATGAGGGCCAGGCCAGTTTCCTGTACTTCTTGCTCGGCCAGGTCTTCGTAAGAGTTTTGCTTAAAGCCCCGCACACGTAAGCGGCCGTTAGGAGTAATCAGGTATTCTACCGATAAATTTCCGGCAAACCCGGCGTTGCCACTCTGAGAACTTTTACCTTCAATACCTACATCGGTTCCTACCCGCACCACCAACCGGTTATTTAAAAATTCCTGGTTCAGCGCCACGTTTAAATCTGTGCGGTTTTGGCCGGTGCCGGTTTCAGAAAAATCCTGGTAAGAATTTAAACCTAATTCCAGGCCCAAGCCACCCAAATATTGCCCGGTAAGTTTATTTAACTGGTCGCTGAGCAAAGAGCTAACACTGGAACGAGCCGTAGCAGCCAACGAACCACCACCAGCCGATTGCAGCGGATCAGTACCCATAAACCGGCCCAACACAATTAAAGAAAAAGCCTGCCGGTTTATTTCCGAAGGATCTTGCCGGATTTGTTGTAACCGCTGATAAGCGATCCGGCCGGCATCTGTACCCTGCTGTGTTTCTGGTAAGGTTACATCAAATGAAATATCGGGCTTCAGCATATCGCCTTTTAAGTTAATGAGTACCTCAAAAGGTAACTGGTTGCGCGACCTGTTACGCGCATCCTCATCGGCAAGTTGGGCTTCTATTAATTCGGTAGGTGCGGTTTTTACATTGTAGATGGCTTTAATATCCAGGTCGGCTACTAATGGGTCGCCGGCCCAGGTAATGCTGCTGCCACGGGCAATATTAAATTCACGTTGGGCTAAACCGTAAAAATTAAGCTGATATTTGCCGCTGGTTACGGTGTAGCGGCCACTCAGGCTAATATTGCCGTCGTCGTCCATGCCGGTATTCAGCTCGCCCCTACCCCTGATTTCAATAAAGTCGCCGGTAGCTTCGTCCATGATTACGGTAAACGGAATATCATCCGACACATCAATAACCGCACTAATATTATAGCCGAGCAATCCGGTTTGGGTTAACGTATCGCGTTTTTGGAGTTCGGCTAAACGCGCGGCCAAGGTATCGCTCATGTCTACAAATTGCGTAATGCCTTCGTGTTCTACCATGCCGGCCGCCGACGAAGGAATGACCATGGTCATGGCCGACCCATCGATTACTTTTATGCGGCCGGTAATCTCCGGTTGGTTTTCTTCACCGGCAATTTTGGCATTGGTATCCAAAATTAATTTGCCATAATAAAGCGGATTATCTGCGGCGGTAGAATTCATCACCACAAAATTGTTGGTGGTTACATCCAGCGCAAAGCGGTAATTGAGGTAATCGCGGGTAAATACGGTACCGTTTACTACGGCTTTGTTATTTACTGAATCGAGCAAGGTAAAGTTAGAGAAATTAATACCCCGCTCGTCGAACGTCATGGTTTCGTTATTCAGGCGGAAAGGCGAGCCCAGCATGGTAGGCACAAACGTAGCGTTGGCAAAAGTAGCCTGCCCCCGAATATTGGGTTGCGCCAAACTGCCGGTAATATTTAAGCGGCCCACCAAAGAGCCCGACATATCTTCTAACTGGCCCATGGTAAACCCTTGAAAAGCCGCCAGGTTAATATTGGTAATATCGGCCGTCAGGTTTAAAGCATTATCGGTGGTTTGGGCTACGTAATACCCGTTAACGGTTAAATTATTGCCGTTGCCGGCCAAGGTTGCCAGTACATTATAACGGTCGCCGGGAGCGGTGCTGGCCTGCAAACCAATATCACCGATCAGGTTTTTCTGGAAAGCAAAGTTTTTAACCGTTAAATCAGAAGTAAAGCCCAGTTTGGTGGTAATATCGCGCAAGGTAATATTACCGTTAATGGCGCCGTTTAGTAAACTATCGTTGCGCTCGATGGCCCGCGAAATATTGGCTAAGTCGAAATTGCCAAATGTAATCTGCAGCGGTGCATTGGTACGGCTGGCCCCCAGGCTGGTTATTGCCAGTGAATTGCCTCCCTGCTCCATCCTAATATTATTCGCGTAGATAGAACCGTTATTATAATATTGCAGGTAATTATCGGGTGTTACGTTCCAGGGCTCGCCGTTAAAGACTACATCGCCGGGCGTAAATTTAAACTGGTAAGCATTTTGCAGCGAATTAAGCAAGCCACCTAAGGCAAACCGATCTTTACCGTTATCTTCCGCAATGGCCAAGCGCACTTTTAAGTTATCGTCCTGAGCATAGCCACCCATTTTCAGGTTTTTCACCAGCAAGGTAGTATCCGAAATTTCGTTTAGGGTTACGGCGTAGTCCAGTTTATCGGCGTCGCCGTTAAGGCGTATTTGCAGACTATCGAGGTTATAAGTGGTGTACACAATGCGCGGCAAATAACCGTTTACCTGCAAATTTTGGTTAGCCTGCGTGTAAGAGCCCGATAGTACGCCCGGACCAAATTTCTTCAATTCGGGAATTAAACCGGAGGTTAATAAATCGGTGCGCCGGAAACGGAAATCAAAGTTGAAATCGGCGAGGTTAATATTGGCCGGAAAAGGTTCATCCTGAATATTAAAGTAAGAATCTATTTTCTTAGAAAAAGCCGTGGCTAAATCTTCGGCGCTGTTTTCGCCCCGGAAGAACCCGTTCATTAAATCGGATCGCAGGGTAATATCGGTGCGGCCTACCTGGTTAGCCAGACGCAAGAACAACGTATCGAGTTGGTAGGTTTTTGGACCCTGCCGAATATTGAGTTGCCCGGCATCGAAAGTGCCGTTTAAAGTATTCAGCGATGCACCGCGCATATCGGCCACCACTTTGCCTTGCAGGCGCAGCGGCTGTCCGTAAAAATTCAGGGCTTGCAGGTTGGCTTCGTCGAGGTTTAAGGTAAAATTATAACTAGGCTCGGCGTTGCGCAGGTTAACGGCTCCATCAAAATTGAAAGCCAGGTTATTATCTTTCATGTTTACCGTACCGTTAAATAAGTTGCGGTCGGCGGTGCCTTTGATGGCAATATTATTATAGGTGTAATTATTGTAAAATACCGATTGCACCGTGGCATCAATGTCGGCCCGCATGGTTTCGGGGGTTAAGCCAGTACCATTAACCCGGGCATCGGCGGTAAGCTTACCCATGGTGGTATCTTTCATGATTTTACCCAAATCTAAACCATCCAGACTTACGGTGCCGTTGTAGCGCTCGCCGGGCTGCATGCGCAGGTTGGCGGTGGCATTCCCAAACGAGGTAGTAATTACCGGCGTAGCTGTAAAATTCTCTAAAGAGCCGGTAAAGCCTCCTTTCAGGGCCATGCGCTCGGGTAACTGAATATTGGCCGGAATAAGGTCTTTGGGTAATAAATTCTGAATATCCCGGCGGGTGGTCGAAAAATTCTGAATATTCAGGTTGGCGTACAGGTTATCGGGATTAGTAAGGTTGCGGATGGTACCGCTGGCCTGCAGGTTGGTGCCGGGTGCGGCGGTAATCCGTAGGTTTTGTAGTTCCAGGTTTTCCATGCCCCCCTTAATGCCACCACTAGCCGTAATACGCTCCGGAATGCGGTAACCCGCTGGTAAAGTACCGGGCGGTAAGAAAGCCATTACATCAGCGCGGGCTACGGTAAAGCGGTTAATATCTAAGTTAAGGCGGGTTTTATCAACCTCGGGCAAGCCGGTAATGGTGCCACTGGCATTTACAGCGGTGCCATTTAAACCAGCCATTTGCAAGCGTTCAATTCGTAAATTATCTACCCGGCCGGTCACGCGGCCATCCACGTAAAGCGGCTTGTTTAAAATACTCCGGAAAGAAGGATTATTGGCCAAGGCGGGCTGGAAGTACAGTAAATCGCGGAAGCCAATTTTAGAATTAGCCATGTCGGCGTTAATGGTCAGCCGGTTAATATTATCGGCAATCGTGGCCAAAGACGGGTAACCAATAGCCAGGTGCCGCCGGATAATGCTTTCGCCGGTTTCCAGGTTCAGGTTAGCTAGTTGGGCCTGCGTAGAATCTACGTTAATATCGGCCGTGAAATTTTTTACCTGAAACCCGCTTTTTTCTTTCAGGCTCATTTTGTTCAGGTCGGCAGCCATGCGATCCACGCTGTAATAAATATTATCGGCGTTGAGGGTAATATCCGCGAAATCGAGGTGGTTAAAATCCATGCCGCGTTTCAGCTCGGGTGTGTTGTAATTACCAAACTGTACGTTCAGCCCGGCTACATCCAGGTTTTTCAGGCTCATGACCCAATTTACCGGCTCGCCTTCTTTTTTCTCGACGGCTTCGTCCAGGTTTTCGGCTATACGGGCCGGGTTAATGGCCAGCGAATCGTCGGGGGCATATTTGTCCTGGAAGTAAGCGGCGGAGGTGTTGCGGAGCGTAAAGGAATTTAAATCTACTTTGGCGTTGGGTATATCAATATTGCCGGGGTCGAGTTCGGTGCGGCCCACGTTTAATAAAATGCGTTGCAGGGCTACCGTATTCTGGTAATTGAGTTTAATATTCTCCAAGGTTACTTTGCCCATGCCAAACTGCATGGTCAGCGGTTTGGCTTCGGTGGTATCGGGTGGGGCCGCTTTGGTTTGTACAATATTGGCGTAGCTGTTTTTTAGGTTGATGTCGTTCAGGCGGTAAATTTCTTTCTCCAGGTTTAGCTCGTTCATGCTGGCTTTCAGGGTGCCAATGCGGCTCCGGACGTTGTTGCCGTAAATCTGATCGCTCATGGTGAAGAAAATATTCTCCAGTTCAATATCGCCAATATTATAGGTAAAAGGCGCGGCGGTGGTATCTACGGGCTGGGCCGTGGCGGTATCGCTGGCAAAAGCGTTCAGCACAAAATCGTAATTGGTGGTGCTGTCGGGCATAAAGGTTTTAATATGCGCCGTTGCGTTGCGTAACGAAACCGAGCTAATATTAATCTCGCTATTAAGCAACGAAAAGAAATTAATATCGAGGCCCAGGCGACCGGCATAAAGCAAGGTGTCTTGTTGCTGGTCTTCCATGTAAAAGTCTTCCAGCACAAAGCTGTTCCGGAAATCGGTTTTAACGCGGCCTATTTTTACTTCGGTTTTTAGTTTATTTGATAGCCAGGCGGTTCCTTTATCGGCCAGGAAATTCTGGGTAGCGGTAAATTGTAAGGCAATTATTACCAGCAAAACCAAAAGCAAGGGTATCCCGATAATCCACAAGAGGACTTTCAGGACGGTGCGGCCCGTCGATTTTTTGGCAGGTGTTTGATCTGTTGTCAAGGGGATAGAATAAGTAAAATTTGCTTCCGGATTGTATTACGTTAGAACGTAGGGAAAGTGAACAAACAAGGGCCTAAAAATTTGTATTTAATTTATAGCACAATTGTATTTTCGTTAAAAGAGCCAGCAAAATGCCGGCTCTTCTAGCACTAGACTTAGGAAAAATTTATATTAATTAACAAGCGCCGGATTTACTTATTTTGCCTGATCGCGGTAAACTTTTAAAAGGCGTTCAGCCGCTTTTAACTCGCTCTTTTTAGCATCCAATAAATCCCGTTCCCGCTTATAAAGTTGTTCTGCTTCGTCGGTGCGGCGTTTCTGATCTTTTACTTCTTGTTCCAGATAATCTACCTGTTGTTGCTGGGCAATAACAGTTGGGTCGTTAGAAGCGGCCCCGCCGGTTAGCGCCGAGCAGCTAAATATTAGGGGCGAAAGTAAAATAAGGAGGCTGATATTTAGCTTTTTAGAAGTTAATATATTTAAAATCATCTGTTTACGTATCTTTATATAGCTTTATTACGGTCTGTTTGGTGGTTTAGTTATAAATAATACGGTTTAATGGCCCTACAACTCAGAATTTATAAGGTTACCAGTAGTACAATAATTTAGCTTATTTGGGTAACCGCTTAACTTAATTGCTCCAAAAACAAAGCCAGCGAATAAGGCTGGCTTTGTAAACTAGGTGATTTATTAATTCTGGTGGCCGGTATCTTCTTCCAGATGGCTCATTTGGTTATCCAGGCTGGCAATTTCCTGGTCAAGTTCTTTTAATTCTCCCTGCACCTCTTTCAGGTTTTTCTGCTTTTGCATAACACTGTTCATCAACTCCATTTTCCGGTTCATGTATCGCATTTTATCGCTCATCAACTGCATCTGAATGGTCATGGCATCGGCTTCGGCGGCGTTTACCATGGCCGCCATACCGCCAGCGCGGTTGGTGCCGGTTCTTTCAAAAATACTGCTGGTAGTGCCGTTACTGGTAGTTTTTTTAGTTTTTATGGTTTTGGCAGATTTAGTAGCTTTTTTGTTTACGCCCTGGCTCGCGTTGTTGGTACCGGCTTGGGCCGAAGTAGCTTTATTGGCCGGATTACCAGGGTCGCCCTGGTTTAACTGGTCATCGGCCCGGGTAGGAGCCCCCACTGCACTTTCGGTGCGGGTAGCCGAAGCTGCTTTTTTAGAGGTGGTAGTTGTGCTGGATTGCTTGCTTTCTTTGGTAGTAGTACCGCTGCTCTGGCCAAAAGCCACATAAGAAGAAAAAACTAAGGCTGCTGCCGGTACTATTTTCAGAAGATTTTTCATCGCTTTACATATTTTAGTGAAACATAAGGATTAGCCAGTTTTGGATTTTCGGCTTAAGGAAAAATATTATTCCTATTCTTTTTCGCTTCCCGCAGATACCTCCCTTTTTGTCTGGCCTAAAGTAGTTTATTACCTGCGTGTTAAGCAGTTTCTAAGATTAATTTTTACGTGTAGCAAACTTTTCCGGATAGAAAAATAAGGAGAATTTAATAGGAGCGGCTTAAATAATCTGATTTGGGTAGTAAGCGCAGCGATATATTTATAGCTTAATATTCAGTTACTTAAGATAAATTTTAATAAATTAAGTTTTTACAGGCAACCCTTCCGGAAAAACATCCGTGCTGGGGGCGCAAACAACATAAACGCGTGGGGGAAATTAGCAATACCGATTTGCTGAACCTGGTACAGGCCTGTATTGGGGAAGACAGGGAATCCCAAAGAAAGCTGTATAAGCTTTTCTATGGCTATGCCATGAGCATTTGCCTGCGCTACTCCCAAACCCGCGAGGAGGCAACCGAGGTGTTGAATGATGGGTTTTTAAAAATTTTTACCAAAGTGAGCAAGTACAACCCCGAAAAATCTTTTAAAGGCTGGGTGCGGCGAATAATGATAAACACGGCGCTGGATAATTACCGGCATAATTTAAAGCATTATTACGCCCAGGATGTAACCGAACTGGAGCCGGATACTTTGTACCCGAGTGCCGAAGACCAACTAAGCTACGAAGACCTAATGCGGATGGTGCAGGAATTATCGCCGGCCTACCGAACGGTATTTAACTTATATGTAATAGATGGCTATACCCACGAAGAAATAGCTACCCTGCTGTCGATATCGGTGGGTACTTCTAAATCAAATTTATCGAAGGCCCGCGCCAATTTGCAGGCCCGCTTAAAAAAAATTTTAAAGGATGAGTACCGAAAATATGCCTGAAGATGAATTAGACGACCTTTTCCGGCGGGCGGCTTCGGGGTATCATCCGGAATTTGACCCGGATGCCTGGCGGGCAATGGAAAAAAAGCTGGACACCCAAGCCGGGGCAACCACTTCTGCTACCGCTGCTAAAACCAACTGGTGGCGTTGGGGAGGATTAATATTATTTATTTTGTTTACCGGAGTTGGCGTTTGGGTAGGCTACAACCAGCTAACCCAAAATAAAGCGTTAAATCAAAATAAAGAAGTTACCCAAACCCAGCAAACCCAAATTGCCGCGCAAATAGAACCACAAGTACTAAATAATAATCCGCCTGAAGAATCGAGGGTAACTAAAAATATTCCGCCTAAAGTATTAACAGGTAAAACCACTAGCAAGAATAAAGTAGTATTAACGCCAGAAACCGGCCAGGCCGCTAGTCTAAATAATAATTCTGAGGTAATAGCTCGCCAAAGCAGGAAGGTTGCTTTGAATAAACCATTGGGCAATATTGCGGACAAACCAGCTAAACGCAACCAAATAAGTAGGTTTAATATTGCCCGGAAAGCTATTTTGTTAGCGGGTAAAACAGAACCGGGAAATATACCAGCAGCTAGTAAAACAAATACCCCAATTGCGCCCGAAACCAAGGAGGCAACGGCAAATTCAAATATTGTGGTACCAGCTACTGATTCTGTTGCAAATAAAATAGCAGCAACCAAAATAGCCGAAACAGACAAGCTGGTAAAGCCTGACAGCAGCCTGACGGCAACAAACCCAACAAACCTAACGCAAAACCAAAGCGATAGCACTAAAGCTAATAAAACCAGAAAATTATTAGCCCTAAACCGGTTTAGCATAAGCGTTTTGGCAGCGCCCGATTTAAGTACGGTAGGTTTTGCTAACCCTGGTGGTATTAGTACCAATGCCGGAATATTGCTGGGCTATAGCCTAAACAGCAGGTGGAGCTTGGCTACCGGCATTGTAAGAGCCCGCAAAATTTACGATGCCAAACCCGACGATTACGGTAACAAAGGGTACTGGTATAACAAGCATCAGCCCGATGATATTTCGGCGGTTTGCTATGTGCTGGATATTCCGGTAAATATTGGGTACAACATCTGGCAAGGCAATATAGCGGTGGTGGCGGTAAATACCGGTTTATCCAGCTATATCATGAAAGATGAGGAATATACCTACAAATATTTGCCTTACGGCGGCGGTAACGGTTACAACAGTTATTACGAAGTTAAAAATAAAAACCGGCACTTATTTAGTATATACAACCTGTCGGGTTATTACGGTCGCCGGTTGGCGCCGGGCATAACGGCGGGTGTGGAGCCTTTTGTAAAAGTGCCGCTTGCTGGGGTAGGCGCCGGCAAAATAAAACTAACCAGTGCCGGTATTTTCTTCTCGCTTAGTTACCGGTATCCGAGATAAATAGCTTTTAAACAAACATTTTTAACTGCTCTTAAACAGTTACCAGCAGTCTATTGCCTAAATAATTTTAAACTTAAAAAACAGAAATCATGAAAAACTATTTTAAAACAACTGCCTGGTTTGTATTCTTTTGCTTATCGTTTGCGGTGGCGTTAAGTGCCTGCGACGACGACGATGATACCCCAAGTAATGAAGTAAAATTCCAGAATATTGCCATGACTGGGGCAAACGAGCGGCCGGCCGTTACTACCAACAGCACCGGTGTTTTTAATGGTACTTATAACAAAGATACCAAAATGATTACCTATAACGTAACCTGGAGCGGCTTTACCGCCACCAATATGCACTTTCACAAAGCTGATCCCTCTATTTCGGGGCCAGTGGTAATTGGCGTAGCTGGCACCGGCACCCCTCCTGCTTGGGCCTCGCCCATAACCGGTACTACCCGGGCCCTTACCGATGCCGAAGAAGCTGATTTATTAAACGGGCTCTGGTACTTTAATATACACAGCGCGCAGTTTCCGGGCGGCGAAATACGGGGGCAACTGGTAAAGTAAATCTTTGCCTGCGCTTATAAAAGCAAGATTATTCTTTACCTGCAATTTAAATTAATATTAATAAAGGAGGAGCGGGTTTCCACCCACCCGGCTTCTCCAAATTAATACTATTAGCACATGAAAAAGTATCTGCCCGCCCTTTTGTTGCTGGTTGTAACTGCCTGCACCAATTATAACGAAGAAGAACTTTATGGCAAACCCGCCGCTCCCTGCCAGATTACTACCGCTACTTACCTAACCGATGTAAAACCAATTTTGCAGCGCAATTGCTACACCTGTCATGCCTCGGCTATAAAGGAAGGCGGCGTTATTCTGGATTCTTACGAAGAAGTAAAACATCAGGCCGGGCATCATTTAATGGCCGTTATCAACCACGAGCCCGGGCATCCGCAAATGCCCAAAGGCGGCGAAAAATTACCTGCCTGCGACATAGCCAAAATTCAGAAATGGGTAGATGCCGGTATGCTGAACAATTAAAATAAAAGATAATGAAATGGATAATGGGGCTATTCTTCGTGTTGCTAGCCGCTTCCGGTACGCAGGCCCAAAGCCGTTATTTTACCCGCACGGGCAGTATTTCTTTTTTCTCGGAAGAAATTCTCGAAAATATTGAGGCCCATAACAAACAAGTTTCTTCTTTTTTGGATGTAAGCACCGGCGAACTGGTTTTTTCGGTGCCTATGAAAGCTTTTCAGTTCCGGAAATCATTAATGCAGGAGCACTTCAACGAAAATTACATCGAGTCGCATAAATATCCGAAGAGCACTTTTAAGGGCAATATTCAGAATATGAAAGACGTAAACCTGCAGCAGGATGGTACTTACAAAGTAAAAGTAAACGGCCAGTTAACCATTCACGGCGTTACCAAACCCATTGATGCCGATGGTACGCTGGAAGTAAAAGGCGGCCGGATAGGCGCGCAATCATTTATAAACATTAAGCCCGAAGATTACAATATTGTAATTCCCTTATTAGTGCGGGGCCACATTGCCGAAATTATACAGGTTACCATAAATATGTTGTACGAGCCCTACCAGGCCAATGCCGCCAAACAACCCTGATACTAAAACGCACGCACTTATGAAAAGAATATATAAAAGTACTTTCTCAAAATTCTCGTTTTTACCTTTAAATCCCTCTAAAGGGGGACTTTCCCATAAATTTGCGAAAGTCTTATACATCGCCTCTTTTTTATTGTTGCCCGTAAGCTTAGCCGCCCAGAACGACCTACTGGCTTTGGCTGAGGCCGACAGCGCTGCTACGGCTTACACAACCGCTACGTTTAAAGCTACCCGCATAATTAACGGCCATTCGGTGCAAACCATACCGGGCAAAGAATTGCTTTTCATGATTTCGCACCGGTTTGGTACTTTAGATGGCGGCGCTTATAACTTTTTTGGCTTAGATGCTGCTACTATCCGGCTGGCGCTGGAGTACGGCCTCACCGATAGGTTCTCGGTGGGCGTTGGCCGCAGTTCTTTAGAAAAAACTTACGATGGTTACCTAAAATATAAGCTGCTCCGGCA
Source organism: Adhaeribacter rhizoryzae (assembly GCF_008629685.1). Taxonomy (GTDB): domain Bacteria; phylum Bacteroidota; class Bacteroidia; order Cytophagales; family Hymenobacteraceae; genus Adhaeribacter; species Adhaeribacter rhizoryzae. The sequence continues at coordinate 194,202 of NZ_VWSF01000007.1, forward strand.
AAAAGACGATACCTGGGCGGCACCCGTTACCGTAACCGGTTTTGCCAGCACAGCTATTACCACGCTTCGCTTCGATAATCCCGAAAAAAACGAAGATTTCTCGTCGCGGCTGGCTTACACTTACCAGTTGCTGATCGCCCGTAAGTTTAACGACCGGTTCTCGCTGCAACTCTCGCCTACCCTGGTGCACCGCAACCTGGTTTCTACTAACCGCGACGAAAACAACGTGTATGCCCTGGGCGCAGGCAGTCGGTATAAACTTACCAAGCGCACCTCGCTAAATGCCGAATATTTTTACGTGTTGCCCGGTGCTACCGCCGACGATTATATTAATTCATTTTCGTTGGGTTTTGATATTGAAACCGGCGGTCACGTCTTTCAACTGCATTTAACCAATGCGCAAGGCATGATCGAAAAGTTTTTTATTCCGCAAACCTTAAGCAAGTGGGGCGACGGTGGTATTTATTTTGGCTTTAATATTTCCAGGGTTTTCTCTTTTGATAAAGATAAGAAAGTAGAAAAGAAGTGGTAAGACTAATTTCGTTTTGTTAGCCGGCAGTTTTATTGCATTACTAAAAAGGAAGTTAATACGCCTTACGGGAATATTATTTACACAAAGGTGTAAAGTAATGTTCCTGTAAGGCGAAATCATTTTTATCATACCAGAATTCTGGAGCAACTATTAATGCTTACTGATTTAGGCTAATATCATTAATCTATATCTAGTTAAGTTCGTTTGTGCTTTAGCTTTTTTTTAAAATTAATTTGTACTAGTCTGAATCTAAAAACTACGACCCATAAGATAGTATAATATTAAAATTAAAATTTTGAACTTTTGCCAGAACTGGTATATGATATTAGGCTTATATTTATATATTTAGAGCCTTAATGAAATATGCTATGGCTTTAAATTTCAAGAGATATATTTCTGCTCTAATTCTGTTTTTAGGTGTAGTAATGCAAGGTAAATCCCAGGTAAAAGAAGGTTATTTTATTAAAGCAACCGGCGATACTATTCATGGTCTTATAAAAATTGGTAATGAGCGTAAAATGACCGATGGATTTGCCTATAAAGAACATGGGAAAGATAAAACATTTAAAGTGTACAAACCACAAGAGGTTAAGGAAGTTGGGTTTGAAAATCAAAAATTTATATCGGCCTTGGTGCCGGATAGCTTAATTAATAAAGTTATCTTCTTAAAAGTCTTGGTAGAAGGAGGTTTTAATTTATATAAAGCTACAACCGGGCAAAACAATACTTATTTTCTCTTTACTACGAAGGAGGGTGATATCAGACTTTTAAAAAAGGCATCTTATTACGGAGCCTTAAAAATTGGCTTACCTGAATGCTCATCTGTAGATTTTAAGGATTCCAAATTTTTAACAAAATATAAATATACATCTGCTGGTTTATCTAAGTTGTTTCTGGAGTTTAATAAATGTATGCATCCCCAGCAGGTGGTTACAGAATATAAAAAGGTTCGGAAACTGACTTTTAAAAAAGGGATAACGGGAGGTATATCAAACAGTACCATGAATTTAACCTGGCCGGCAACCGATAAAGCTAATTATGGAGCTTACCAGAATATAAATATTGGTCTTTTTGGTGAAGTTGGTTTTAATAAAAATTTGTCAGTCTTAGTAGGCGCTGAACTTCATAATTATAAAGGGCATGCGTCTTTTGATTATGCCAATTTATATACGACAGAAATTGATTTTTCTACCAGATTTGCTAGAATTCCGGTTCTATTTAAATATTCTTTAAAGGGTAAGTTAAAACCTTATATAAATGCAGGGCCTCATTTTAATCGTTTATTAGGGCAGAGCGGAAACAAAAAAGTTAGCACCATTGAGCATAATTATAGGTAGACATCGAAAAAACGAACATGGGCTTTACAGGAGGATTTGGTGTTGCTTTAGAACCTTTTTCTAATTCAAAAGAACTTAAATTAGAGGCTAGGTATAACAATACTTGGCTCTTTTCAGGTGTGAATAAAATAGGCACGCTGTCTTCGTATCAGCTAGTAATTGGGTTGAGTTTATAATAATTTACCTGCTGTATAAAGGTAAAAGAATTCCCAACTTTACTACTCCTGCAAAAATATTGCTGTTAAACCCCTTTGCGCTACCAGATGAATATTTATACAGGAACAGGTTAGAGCAGTTCTAAAAGCAAAGCGGCCAGTTATATTAAATATTGCGGCCGCTTTGCTTTAAAAATATTTATTACAGAAAATTCTTTAAAAGCGGTTGGTACTCTTTGTGCCGCCGCACATAAGTCGATACAGCCGGGCACGAAGCAATTACTTTAAATTTCTGCTCTTTTGCATAATTCAGTCCCGCCTCAATGAGTTGGTTCGCTACGCCTTCGTTCCGGTAATCTTCCGGTACAAACGTATGCTGAAAATCAATTACATCATCTTCGGGCAATGCATACGCTAGTTCTGCCTGGTCGCCTTCTAATTGTGCTGTAAATTCCTGTGCTTCTTTATCGTGTTGTATATTAATATCCATAGGTGTAGTTTGTTACATAGCTACGGATGTACGGCCTTAATCCGGCAGGGTTAATAAATTCTGGATTTTACTAATATTTTAGTGCCGACAACAACTAACGAACAGGACTTAGCAGTAGTGCCATTATTTAACCGAACAGCATTATCTTTTGAGAGAACCTACATAAAGCTGATTTGTGCATCTGCGGTGTGCCCGCTTCCAAGAAGTTACAGTTAACAACTCGTCTATCAATTAAAACCTAGGTCTTACTACTATCTAAGTGTATTGTTGTAACCATTGTTTCGCAGCTTGGTCGTCCGTAAAACTTTTCATCGGAATTGGAGGTGGTTTTAAGGAGAACAGAATATTCATAATAAATTTAGAAAGTCCGGGCTTAGCCACCATGGCCATGGCAGAATAAATAATTGGCAATTGTTCGGTAGAAAACTTGCGTGTTTCTTTATCCGGAACAGGAGAATCAGCTAGGTATATTAATAGAGGAAATCTTCTATTATCTGTAATTTGTTTTACCAAAGCCACATTCCCTCTTATATTTTCAAAGGTGCGTTTAGGGCTTTTAGACAACGAAACTAATATTCCTTCCTCAAACCAATACGTTGCTATTTCTCCGTCAAATATTTGTCTGTCGTTTGGTATTGTCATTTATCTAAAGTTTGATTTTCGTCTGTTTATTTTAACCATTTGCTTTCGCTCCGTTGTATACTTCTGTGCTATGCGTAGAGTTAGCGCAGCGCTCTACGCATTTTTAGGAAAGCCAATCTCCCGATTGGCGTAACTACGCTATAAAGGTAATAATTATCGGTCTTGGTAAGTTTCAGTAATCTCGGGCGTTTCTATACAAATAATGTTAACCCTTCTTCTACTTTTCCTCGGTCTGTGCTCCCACAATCGAAAGTTAGCCACGAATACTTTTACCGAGGGCTGTGGTTAAACGCCAATCAGGAGATTGGCTTTCCGAGTTATGCGTAGAGCGCTGCGCTAACTCTACGCATAACTCACTAAGGCTACGCACAACTGACTTTGCGAAATTACTGGTTTCGCATTCTTACTGAACACTATAAAATAAATAGTATAAAATTTCAGAATCGGCATTAAATTTCTTTTTATAAAAGCCTTACCCAAATTTAGTAGGGAACTGCTAGGGCTGAATAAGCGAATGCCCGATACGCTCAAAACTGGTTTATTTAATTATGTCTCCATCTGCTGGTTAATTAAGCAACTGCCTTTTGAATTACGTGGCTGATTGCTTCAACCACTTTAGGCAAAGAAACCCCCAGTATTCCGTGGGGTTAGAATTGTTAAAAAGGCTAAAAAGCCGTATCTTGTATGGTTTGTAAAGTTTTAACTCACCCCTTTAAACCGGGGTTTATATAATTAATGGCTAAATTAAAAACCTCTTATTTTTGTCAGAATTGCGGGGCGCAGTCGGCGAAGTGGATTGGGCGGTGCCCAGCTTGCGGCGAGTGGAATACTTATGTAGAAGAAGTGCTGCAGCGCGAAGATGTAACTACCGCCGGTTCCTGGAAGTCGTCCAGTTCGTTACAGGTTGCGGCCAAACCCCGCCCCATTGCCGAAATAAGTTACCTCGAAGAATCGCGTATCCAGACGGTTGACCAGGAGCTAAATCGCGTACTGGGCGGCGGTATTGTTCCGGGCTCGATGGTGCTGATTGGTGGGGAGCCGGGTATTGGTAAATCTACCTTAATGCTGCAGATTGCCCTGAGCCTGAAAAATAACCGGGTGCTGTATATTTCGGGCGAGGAAAGCGACCAGCAAATAAAAATGCGGGCCGAGCGCCTCAGTGCCAAACACCCGAACTGCTTTATATTAACCGAAACCGGCACCCAGAATATTTTTAAGCAGATAGAACAACTGCAACCCGATGTGCTGATTGTCGATTCTATCCAGACGCTGCATTCGTCCTTTATTGAGTCTGGGGCCGGCAGTATTTCGCAGGTGCGCGAGTGTACCGCCGAGTTGCTGAAGTACGCCAAAGAAAGCGGCACCCCGGTATTTTTAATCGGGCACATAACCAAAGAAGGTAACCTGGCCGGACCTAAAATATTGGAGCACATGGTAGATACGGTTTTGCAGTTTGAAGGCGACCGGCACATGACTTACCGTATTTTGCGCACCACTAAAAACCGCTTTGGCTCTACCTCCGAATTAGGTATTTACGAAATGCAGGGTACTGGTTTGCGCGAAGTAAGTAATCCTTCTGAAATATTGCTTTCGCAACGCGAAGAAAACTTTAGCGGTATCACCATTGGCGCTACTTTAGAAGGCAACCGGCCTTTGCTCATTGAAGTACAGAGTTTGGTTAGCCCGGCTACATATGGTACGCCCCAGCGGTCTTCTACCGGCTTCGATGCCAAACGCCTGAATATGTTGCTGGCCGTTCTGGAAAAACGAGGCGGGTTTAAGTTGGGTACCCAAGACGTGTTCTTAAATATTGCCGGCGGCTTAAAAATTGAAGACCCAGCTATTGACCTAGCGGTTTGTGCCTCTATCCTTTCTTCTTTTGAAGATATTGCGGTGCCCAATACCACTGCCTTCGCGGCCGAAGTTGGCTTAAGCGGTGAAATACGCGCGGTAAACCGGGTAGACCAGCGTATTGCCGAATCGGAAAAACTGGGTTTCACGGAAATTTATATTTCTAAGTTTAACGTGCGCGGCCTCGACCTGAAGCGCTATGGCATAAAAGTACACGCCGTTAGTAAACTAGATGAAGTAATTAGTGGCTTGTTTGGCTAAGTAAAGCTTAACGCAACACGCAAATTTAAAGCGTAAACGCTTACCTTATATAAAGCTGTTCTGTTAACGGAGCAGCTTTTTTTATGCACTAATATTTATCAAAAAACCTGGAACTGCGCTTAAGGGTAGCTTATAGCGTCATCCTGAGCTTGCCGAAGGATCTATCACAGCATTTAACAGCATTAAAAAATAATAATTTAGCTATTCCGGCCAGCTCAACATAACCGCAATAAATTAAGCGCTTTAACCTACTAATAAGGGTATTGCCCTTTGAAAAGTTATTGTTCTTATATCTAAATATTAAATTGTTTCTATCTAATTATTTAAAGAGTGTTTATCGTCATTTAAGTCCAGCTATAAGTCGTTCAATAAACAAAATTTTTAATCGACTTAAAGCCAGCCCATCTTTGTAATACGCTACGGCAATAAATAGGAATATTGCCAGTAAGCTCCCGAACCACTCCAAACAAGCTGCATTTATATAGTCTTTTTTGATTTAGTAATAAAACAAGGTAAATAGATTTGGTAATATATTGCATCATATAAAGAAAGTTATATTATTTAACTATAAAATGTGCTATGTATTGTATTTTAGACTTATCTTTAAACCGAAAATTATATTTAGTTGGTATGAGAAAACATTTACTCTTTTTTTCTTTTTTGTTGTTAACAAATTTAGCCTGGGCCCAGCGGGCATTATTGGTTGGGAAAGTAACGAAACCAAAAAGTGATAGTATTCAAATAGGCGTAAATCCTAACCCCTTGAGTGCGCAGGAAGCGCAAAGCATTGGTAAGTTAGATGCCACCGGCAGCTTTTCGGTAGAGGTGCCTTTGAAAGATGCTTCGGTAGTTGATTTTGTGTACGAAGACGAAGCTATCAGCTTGTTTCTGCAGCCCGGCGATGAGCTGGAAGCGCGGTTTACCGGCGGTAGCCTCATGAAAAGCCTTAAATTTAAAGGTAAAGGGGCCAACGAGAATAATTTCCTGCTGGCTTATAACCAGAAGTTTCTGGAAAACGAAGATTACCAGGTGCTGCCAGAAAATATTACCCTGAAAGAAAAAAGCTTTGTGGAATTTTTAGATTTCCGGAAAGAAGACCAACTGAATTTCTTTGAAAAATATACTGCTAAAAACCCGGTTTCGGATGCTTTCCGGAATTATATAATGGCAGAAATAGCATATTCTTACGCCAACGACCGGCTTACTTTTAACGAACTGCGGACCAAAGTACTGGGTGGCCCCATTAAATTATCGGACAATTATTACGGCTTTTTTAAAGATGTAAAACTGGATAATGCGCCGGGCGTGAAAAGCCACTCGTATTTAAGCTACTTAAAAAATTATATTCGTTTTCAGGCGACTGCTGCTAACCACCGCCCTGCCGATTTAGATTATTACGAGGCTATTTACAATTTGGCAAAAGAAAAGCTGGCCGGTGAGCCGCGTAATTTGGTATTGGCTAATGTGCTGCACGAATCTATCCGCTATGGTTTTATCCAATACACCAGCCGCATGTTCGATGATTTTGAAAAGCTAAATACCAATAAAGATCTGAATGAGTTTTTAGCGGTTTCCTATAATACCAGCAAAGGCTTTGCTTTGGGTAGCCCCGCCCCCGATTTTAAACTGAAATCCAGCACCGGCCAGGAAATGAGCATGCGCGATTTTAAAGGCAAACTGGTTTATCTGAACTTCTGGAACAGCAAATGCGGTTTGTGCCAGTTAGATGTACCTTACGCCATTGAACTCGAAAAAGAACTGGCCAACGAAAACGTGGTTTTTGTAAATATTGGCATGGATGAAAACGAAGGCTACTGGCGCGATGCCATTGCCCGCCGTAAATTAAAAGGCGTGCAGTTATACGGCGGTAACCAGGAAGCCATCACAAAAGCCTACAAAGTTGCCGATATGCCTTCTTACTTTTTAATTGATACCGACGGTACTTTTATCAGCACCAAAGCCAAACGCCCGAGCAACGCTGGCGCCAAAGAGCAGATTATGCACGCCATGGAGAAATAAATACTCAGAAATTATACTAAATAAATATACTTAAGCCCGGCTGGTTTTTTTAAACCGGCCGGGTTTTGTATTTATAGCTAAGCGTAAAAGTATAATTTGCAAACGGCTACGCTTTATTTGCGGAGTTAATCTTAATTTTAGCTTTATTTTTTCTGGTGGATAACCGCCGCTAATTAATTTGCATGAGAAGTAGCATAACCGATGGGCTTAATTTATTATCGAAACTGACTTTACGCCGGGCGGTAAACGTGGTGCAGGTTACGGGTAGTTATTTGCTCTCGAAAATTACAAAACAGCCGCGTTTCTGGGGCAGCCCTATTAGTATTTCGTTTGAGCCAACCACCAGTTGCAATTTGCGCTGCCCCGAGTGCCCCAGCGGTTTGCGGTCGTTTACGCGCCCCACCGGTATGCTACCCGATAATTTATTTAAGCAAACCATTGATGAGTTGCACCAGCAATTATGGTATTTAATATTTTATTTCCAGGGCGAGCCTTACCTCCATCCTCGTTTTCTGGAACTGGTTAATTATGCCGCCAGCAAAGGTATTTATACGGCTACTTCTACCAATGCCCATTACCTCACCGACGACAACGCCCGCCAAACCGTAGAATCTGGCTTAGACCGCATTATTATTTCGATAGATGGTACTACGCAGGACGTGTACCAGGCTTACCGGGTGGGCGGCCGCCTGGATAAAGTACTGGAAGGTACCCGCAACCTGGTGAAATGGAAAAAAAAGTTAAAATCGAAAAAGCCGTTTATCATATTTCAGTTTTTAGTAGTGCGGCCCAACGAGCACCAGTTAGATGATGTAAAAAATTTGGCGAAAGAACTTGAGGTAGACGATGTATGGTTTAAAACGGCCCAGATTTACGATTATGCGCAAGGCTCGCCCCTGATACCAACCATTGATTATTATTCGAGGTACCAGCAGCAGCCCAACGGCGCTTATACCATTAAAAATAAATTGCTGAACCATTGCTGGAAAATGTGGCACTCCTGCGTTATAACCTGGGATGGGCTGGTGGTACCTTGTTGTTTCGATAAAGATGCCGAACACCGCCTCGGCGATTTAAAAAGCCAGCCTTTTAAGCAATTGTGGCGCGGAACTCCTTACCGGCAATTCCGTAAATCGCTTCTGAAGTCGCGGAGTGAAATAGACATGTGCCGCAATTGTACGCAGGGTACCAAGGTTTGGGGATAGCACGCCACTAAAATATGGACGCAGGAGAAGACAACAATATTGTACTGGTAACAGTGGCTACTTTTCCGGAGGCCATAGAAGCCCATATTTACCGCAACCGCCTCGAAGCCGAAGGAATTCCGAGCGTAATCGCCGATGAAAATATTATTAGCAACCAGCCCTGGCATTCTATTGCTTATGGTGGTGTAAAACTGCGGGTACGCGCCCAGGATCAGGAAAAAGCTTCAGCCTTAATAAATGAAATCAGGCACGGTTTAATAACCGCCACCGATGAATCTGAAGATTACGAAGCGCTCACGTGCCCGGTTTGTAACTCACATAACTTAAAACAAAAACAAATAACGGGTATTTGGCCGTTAATAAAATCTATCTTGTTTCTTTACCCAATGCGTACCCGAATAAAATTAACCTGCTTAAACTGCGGCTATCGGTGGCGGCTCGAAAAATAAGTAATAATGATGCTGGAGATAAACAAAGCTATTAGCCTTTTATACCATAAGCTGGAGTTGTGGGTGCGGCATTTAATATTAATGTTGCCCAACTTGGTAATAGCACTCATGGTGCTGGTTTTTACGTTTGTAGCAGCGCGGATTATTCAGAAAACCACCGAAAAAGTACTGCCCCGCTTTTCGCATAGTGTGGCCCTGAATAATTTGGTGGCTTCTGTGGTTTATACCGCCGCCATCCTAATTGGGATTTTCTTTGTGCTTAGTATTCTGCAACTTGATAAAACGGTAACCTCTTTGCTGGCTGGGGTTGGTATTATTGGTTTGGCCTTAGGTCTGGCTTTTCAGGATATTGCCACCAATTTTATATCGGGGGTAATTATTGCGGTGCGCAAGCCCTTTGGCGTGGGCGATGTAGTAGAATCTAACGATTATTTTGGTACCATTGAGCGGATAAATTTACGTACCATTGATATTAGGCGGGTTACCGGCGAGCTGGTAAAAGTACCTAACCGCAAAGTTTTCGAAAACGTGATGGTAATTTATACCCACTATGGCATCCGGCGGGTAGATGTAAAAGGTGCAGTTTCGTACGGCGAGGATCTAGAGCGCGTGCAGCAAATAGTAAAAGCCGCCGTTGTAAATATCCGGGGCATGGTAGAGCATAAAGACGTGGAAGTGGTGTACGAAGAATTTGGGGAGAGTTCCGTTAATTTTCTGGTGCGGTTCTGGATTCATTACAGCCGGCAATTCGATTATGTATCGGCCCGCAGCGAAGCCATTATTAAAATTAAGAAGTGCTTTGATGAGCATAACATTCAAATTCCGTACCCAATGCGTAAGCTCGATTTTGCTGGTAAAAGCAGCGAAAGGTTGCCGGAACAGTTACAAATATTAAAAGAAGATAATCCTGAAAACGGGCAGGGCAGTTAAAAGAAAAGCGGGAAAATAATATTTAATTTTCCCGCTTTTAAATTTTCAAAGTACGCTTATTAGATTATTTACCGTGGTCATCCACTCGCTTACCTAAGTCTTCTACCTGTACCAAGAAGGCATCTATATCGGCATCGGCCAAAGGACCGTAAGAGTTAGAAATGGTGCCTTTGGTGCCATCGGTGCATTCTAAGGCATATAAAATAGCCATGTCATCGGGGTTGGTTTCTCCTTCAAAACGGTAGAAATTTACAATTTTTACTTCTTCCGGGCTGTAAGTTCTGTCGTTGTCTAAAGAGCAAAGGCGCCCTTCGTCGGTTACCCGAAAATCTTTCGTAAACCCTTCGGCGTTAAGTTTGGCCTCTAATTTAACCTGGGTTGTTAATTCTTCTTTGTCTTGCATAGCAATATATGGTTAGTACGTCTGAATCTAATATAGTATGGCTACTATACGTAAAAACCGGTAAGAGTTCAGCAGAAAACCTAAAAATTTAAGCTTACCGGCAATATTCCAGTTTCTTTAAACGAAAGTGCCGGTATTTGGGATGAATAGATTGGTAAATATTACAGGCAAAAATTATTGCGCAGTTAAGCTTATTTGGGCAAATGCACCCAGTAACAGCTACGCTGTAAAATTTAGGTACCTGTTTAGATTATTAATTGGATAAAATCATTGCTCTTGCTGTGGCGGCACCATAGGCAAGCAGGTTAAGCGCAACCTTGCATTGCCCGGGTGCTTTAGCCCCGGGTTTTAAGAAATATTGGGCACCCCTGACTGAAGTCAGGGGCAATTCAAAGTCAGAGAATTGAGATAAAGTGCATGTAAATAACTGTTTTAAGCAATTATTTAGATTAGAAGAAAAAATAAAGCTGCTACCAGTAATTACTTGCCGGCCGCAGCTTTAACTTGTTTATCTATTTTATTAAAATCGATGGTAGAGCAGGCGCCGCAGCCTTTGGCACAGCCGCTTTTGGCAGTAAAGCTTTTATACACCAGCCGGCCTACGTACAATGCTGCCGCAATAAAAAGTAATAAAATAATTATTTGCTGAATCATGATGCTTTGATAACTCCAGTGGAGAAATAAAAGTTTATTTTTCGGTTTGGTTCCAGTACTCGCCAATCAGGCTGCAGGTTTCGTCGTGTATTAAGCCATTGGTAGCCAGGGTTTCTTTGCCAAAAACCGGGTCGCCGGGGCTGCCGTTAAATTGGCTGACACGCCCGCCGGCTTCCTGTACCAGCAGTATGCCGGCCGCCACATCCCAGGGTTTCAGGTTGTACTCGAAAAAGCCTTCGAACCGGCCGGCCGCTACATAAGCCAGGTCGGCGGCAGCTGAGCCCAGGCGGCGTACCCCGTGCGATTTGCCCATAAAAGCGCCTAACATTTGTAAATATACCTGCAGCAAACCAAAATCGGTATAGGGGTAGCCAGTACACATCAGGCTGTCGCGGAGGTGCTGCACTTTAGTTACTTGTATAGGATTGCCGTTTAAAAAAGCGCCGCCGCCTTTGGTAGCCGAAAAGCATTCGTCTTGGTTTACTTCGTACACCACGCCCAAAACTACTTCGCCGCGCTCCATTAAAGCAATACTTATGCAGAAAATAGGTAAGCCATGAATAAAATTGGTGGTGCCATCGAGCGGGTCGATAATCCAGTTGTAAACATCGTGTTTATCCTGGGCGGTACCTTCTTCGGTAATGTAACCGGCATCCGGAAATACTTCTTTCAGCCCCGCTACAATTTGCTCTTCGGCGGTTTTATCTACATACGATACCAAGTCGTTTACGCCTTTATGTTCTATTTTACTGGGGTCGAAAGATTGGCTCTCGGTCCGGATAAACTGGCCGGTTTTTTTAGTAATGGCAATTACCTGCTCGCGAAGTTGGGTTAAATTCATAAGGTTAATGCTGAATAAATTATTTGTACGGGTTAGCTCCTTTCCGGAGTTTTGGCGCCGCTTTGGCAATATACCAGGCCCGCAGGGCCAGCATTATTACGATGGGCAATACGGCCGGGTGAAAATCCTGGGGAAATATTTTCCAGATTAAAGCAATTAAAACCAGTAAAACGGAAAAAACCAGGAAATAATTTTTAACAAACGGTGATAATTGGCGGCCTAATAACATAAATGCCAGAGGCAAGTGTAATGGAAAAGCCCACAACAAATTTAAATTATTCCCGAAAGTCTGGTGATCGGTGCCAAACCACAAAAAGGTTAATAATATTCCCAAAAGCCCAGCCAAACCAAAAAGCAATACATCTATTCCGTGACGAGCTACTTTTTTTCTTATCTGTAAAAATGTAATAACTGCTACCATCGCGCACAAGATCCAGAAAAATATAGTTGGGGTAAATTTAGTGGGAGTAGCTGACGATGCAGGGGCTTTATACACCTGTTGCACCCGGCTTACCAAAGGTCGGCCTGCTGCTGCTTGGCCACCAGCCTGCGCTGGCTTGATTAACGCTGTTACCTGGGCCGGTGCAAAGCCTTCCATTAAAAAATCAGGTAAAAACATTTGCTGCAGCGGAGTAGCCAGTTTATCGGCGGGTAGGCCCATGAGTAAATCAATGCCTAAATCTACCCAAGGGTGCGGACGCTGATAAATATCTACTAGTTGCCGGAAAGTGGGGGCTTCTGGCTGCGGCTTGTGTTTAAAGTTTAAATTATTGCCTATGCCGTTCATAAACACATCGCGGATGCGGGTAGCACAGTTGTCGTAGAAAAAATCGTAAAAATATGCCCGGTTTTGCGGTAAATAATTGGTTTCCAGTAAAGCAAAAACCCTCTGTTTTTCAGTGGGGCTTAGGTCAAAAACCTGCTCGTAAACCGACCGGTTCTCCTGAATGGCGCCTTGCTTCAGGTTTTCGTAATAATTCATGGAGAGGTTATAAGGCAACTTACCCCGGATAAATTTTACGTAAAAATTAGAGGTGTTAAAATCGAAGGTGCCGTAGTTAAAAACAATATCCAGGGCCATGGTTGGGTCGTAAATCCGAATGGCACTGTGCCCATACATAGAATAAAGTTCTTCGCCCGGCGAAACCGTAATTAAACTTATTTGGGCCTGCGGCGATAAATCCAGGGCTTTGGCCGGATGAAGCAGGCTCAGGAAGAAGCAAAAAGTAAGACAGATGAAGGTATAGCAAAGTGCCTTAATGCGCATAGATACTGTTGGTTTTTTAATTATCGGTACCTTCTACCACAATTACAAACTCGCCTTTAATGGCTTTTTGCTCAAAAGCTGCGAGCACTTCGGTAAGGGTGCCGGTAATGGTTTCTTCAAATAATTTGGTTAGTTCCCGCGATACTGATACCCGCCGTTCCGGACCTAAATATTCGCTAAACTGGGTAAGCGTTTTTAGCAGGCGGTGCGGCGATTCGTAAAATATCATGGTCCGTGTTTCGGTAGCCAATTGTTGCAAACGCGTTTGGCGGCCCTTTTTCTGCGGCAGAAAACCTTCAAATGTAAAACGCTCGGCGCTGAAGCCTGATTTTAGCAAAGCCGGTACAAAGGCTGTAGGGCCAGGTAAACACTCAAATTTAATATTATGCCGCAAGCATTCACGTACGAGTAAAAAGCCGGGGTCCGAAATACCCGGCGTACCGGCATCCGAAACCAAAGCCATTTTTTCGCCTTTGGCTAAACGCTCTATCAGGTGGGCTACGGCTTTGTGTTCGTTGTGCAAATGGTGGCTGTGCATGCGTTTATCAATGCCCAGGTGGTGCAGCAACTTGCCGCTGGTACGGGTATCTTCGGCCAATACCGTATCTACTTCCTTTAACACCCGAATAGCCCGCAAGGTAATATCTTCCAGGTTACCGATGGGCGTGGGCACTAAATATAAACGGGTTTCCTCGTCTGCTGACATGGCTCAAAGTTAAATAATTAAGTCAAGAGAAAATAATTAGCCGGCACCGGATATCTGGATAATCTATTTCCCCGGAGGGTTACTTTATCCCACCGGATTGTTGAATAAATTGAGTTGGTAAAATAGATTAATTCTTTAAAGTGTATTTGGCGGCTATTTGGTCGATGGATTCGGCCAGCCGGTGGTCGCGGATGGTTACGGTGTTGCCGGCATCGTGTGTGTATAATTCTATATCTACTTTATTATACACATTGGCCCACCACGGATGATGATCTATTTTCTCCGCTACTTCGGCTACTTCGGTCATAAAGGCAAATGCTTCTTTAAAATTCCTGAAGGTAAAAGAACGCTTCAGTTTATTATCTTCTTCCTGCCACATTTTATTAGTTGTTTATAGTTCTAAACCACAATAATTTTAACCAAAATAAAGGAGCTCTGACCAATAATAATATACTTTATGGCAGCTGCCACTCACATAATTTTCAACCTTTAATTTTTAATAAATAACCGTTAACTTACTTACCAATCTAATTTTAGTAAAGAAACTCCCTGGTGGGGCAACGACATATTTAGAGCTAACGAACCGTTTTTTGTTTTATGTTTTTTAGGCTTGCCCAATGTTTGTAGTTGTCCGGCTTTTTCGAGTTGCGCAATTTGTTCAGAGGTAGGATTTTGCGGTGAACCCATTTTTTGCCAAACTGTGTAAGAATTGCTGTGTTCCTGATCGATGCGGTAATGGGTGAGCGTTACTTTTTTAGCGGGGATATCCTTAATATTTATTGTTACGGGTACGGCCGGTGTGGCCACATCCAGGTCATGGTAGTTCCAAACCATTACCGCGGCAGTATTGGCACCTTTACTGGCTAAGGCATTTACATCGGGTTGCGGCCCTCTTATGCTCTGGTCGCGTACGGCTAAATAATCGTAAGCTAAATTCCCGCTCACCCCTACCCTGTTGCCTTGCATCATGCCAAACATCCGGAACACATTCAGTACTGGCTTATCTACGCCGTTGGTGGCTAAATCGCGAAAGCCGTAAAACCAGGGCTGGTTTTCAAACTCAAAAGACCACGATACGGCACCTTTAAAATTAATGCCAAAATGATCGGCCAACGCATATTTGCGGGCAAAAGAAGCGGCGGTGTAGCTGGCGTACATGGTACCGTTACGGTAAGCATTTTCGGGGTTGGTTTGCATGCCGCAAGCTGCGCAGCCTTCCGGGTCCGATTCGCCGATAATAATAGGTAACTGCTTTAACTCCGGGTAAGAAGCTACTATTTCAAAACCTTTAGAAATATCGCGCAACTGCCGGCCCATATCCATGCGTACCCGGCCATCTACCAGGCGCGGCGCTCCTTTGGCGTGGTAAGCAATAAAATCGAGGGGGCTGCCTTTCTGGCCGGTTACGTAATTGGTGCCCCGCACGCAATGTTCTAAAAAGGTTTGCAGAAACTTAGCGCCCCGGTTACCGGCCGGCCCGGTTACGTGCGGCCCGCCTATTTTAGCCGTAGGTAAAGCCCGTTTTACCGCATCAGCCGAATAATCGTAGAGCTTGCAATATTCTTCTACGGTGCCTGACCAGTACGGGCTATCGGGTTCGTTCCATAGTTCCCAATACCAGGTTTCTACTTTTTCTTTGCCGTAACGTTCTACGGAGTGCTGTACCCAGGCATAAATTAAATCGGCCCACTTTTTATAGTCTTTGGGTGGGTAAGTCCAGCCAGTATATATTTTTTCGTAGGGTTGGCCGGGTTGCCAGGTATGCCGGTAAGGTTGCGGTTTAGTAGATAAAGCTTCGGGCATAAAGCCTAATTGGGCCAGTGGCCGCATACCCCGCTCTACGTACGTATCCATTATTTTGTCAACAATCGTCCAGTTATAAACCGGATTGCCGTTCTGGTCTTCGGTGTAAGCATTGGTAGAACCCCACTTTAAACCAGGTGTACCATCGCCGGAAGTAAGTAAATTATGTGCCCGTACGTATACCGGCACCGGACTTAAAGCTGCCAGTTCCGAGAGCAGTTTTTTGCCATCTTTCATGTAGGTGTAATTGGGTTCATCGTACCCAAACCACGCCCAAACCGGGTCTAGCTTACCTTTTTCCTGCGCTAAATTTACTTCTATGGTAACAGGTTCTGGATTTGCCTGATTGTTTTGGCTTTGGCTCCAGCCGCTAAATGGACAGGCCGCTAGTAATATTATACAACAAAGCAGAAGTGTTTTCTTCATTACAAAAACATGGTTACGGGTAGCGCTTTTTATGCTGCCACCGGGTACAAAGCAGGGCATTATTATAATTAGGTATTTCTTAATTTCAGGCTCTAAAATTTAATAAGGTAAGCTACTAAAAGAAATTTATAAAACAAGATTGGGTGCAAACCGCCTTATTCCGGAAATATTTAAGCATTATTTCGGATAAATTCAGGCTTAAACAAAACCAGTGGTTTAGATGGTCGTATAGAAAACCCTTTTAACCGACCAACCCTCAACCCATTACCAAGCTATGGAAAATAAACCAACGTCGGTGCCCGACCAGCATCAGGCCGAGCAACCGGGGAAAGAGCACAAAATGAATCCAGAGCCGGAAATTATCCGGCAATCGTACAAAGGAAGCAATAAGCTAGAAGGTAAAGTTGCCCTGATTACCGGCGGCGATAGCGGTATTGGCCGGGCAGTAGCCGTACATTTTGCCCGCGAAGGAGCCGATGTAGCTATTGTGTACCTAAATGAGGACAAAGATGCCCAGGATACTAAAAAAATGGTGGAAGCCGAAGGTCGGAAATGTTTATTATTGCCCGGCGACCTGCGCGATGAACAGTTTTGTAAGCAGTTGGTACAGCAAGCCGTAGATGAGCTAGGCAGTTTAAATATTGTGGTTAACAACGCGGCCGAACAACACGAAAAGGAAAACCTGGAAGAAATAACCGGGGAGCAATTAGAAAAAACTTTCCGGACCAATATTTTCTCTTTCTTTTTTGTAACGCAAGCGGCTTTAAAACATCTGCAAAAAGGCGATGTTATCATAAATTCTACTTCGGTTACTTCTTTCCGGGGCAGCAGCCATCTAATGGATTATTCGGCTACAAAAGGCGCCATTACTACTTTTACGCGTTCGCTTTCGCAAAACCTGGCCAGCAAAGGCATTCGGGTAAATGCCGTGGCTCCAGGCCCCATCTGGACACCCCTGATTCCGGCTACGCTGGAAAATGTAGAAGATTTTGGCAAAAATACGCCATTGGGGCGCATGGGGCAGCCGTCTGAAGTAGCGCCGGCCTATGTTTTTCTGGCTAGCGAAGATGCCTCTTACGTTACTGGCCAGGTAATACATGTAAACGGCGGCGAATTAGTAGCAGGGTAAAAAATTAAACCCCAATAGCCTAAATTGAGTAAAAAACAGAAATTACGATTCTCGTGTATTTATAAACCTTAAACTAGTTATTACAATAACAGCATAATAAAGAAAGTTATGGCACCAGTAAAGAATAGCGAAAGACGTGTTCGGGTGATTGAAAGCAACACCGACTATGAAGAAATGCAAGCCGGTCATATCATTCCGGGCGCGGATCCTCCAAAAAATGACCATGCCCGGGGTGGTTTCGGCGACCGCGATGGCCGCAATGGTTTTGGCACAGATACCGGTGATGGTGCCACAGCGATTTCGATTAACGAAGATACTGTAGACCCGAATGTGCACACCGATGGCATTCCGGTAAGCTCTCAGTTAAATGGCAGAAGCTCTATTAACAGCAAACTTGGAGCGGATGAAGATGATTTGGATGAGGAAGATGATTTAGATGATGTGGACATAGATGATGTTGGCGACGACGATATTGATGACACTGATTTTGATGATACGGATTTTGACGATGACCTGGACGACGACGATCTGGATCTGGATGAGGATTTAGATGAAGACGATGATGATATTTAACCTAATGATGGAAGGAGAAAAAAGATATGCCTTATAAAAGCAATTCAACCAATAAGCAGTCTAAAGAGCATACCGGCGATCCGGCCGGCAACGGCCAAAGCAACGCCGGCGTAAAGCCGGTAAGCCCCGATAGCGAAGATGAACTGCACGAAAGATTACGCGCCGAGTACACCGATGATATAGATGAGCCAACTATTGATACCAAATTAGGCAGCCATCCGAACCGGAATACAAACAAACCAAAAATTGATAAACCACCTTACGGTTAATTATTAATAATACCTCATAGTTTAAAAAGCTCCTGTCTTAATTGGCAGGAGCTTTTTTTTGTGCTTTTCCCGAATGCAAATCTGCTCCCAGCTTTATATATAGTTTAATAATAATTTAAGTTGATGTTTAAATAATTATAATTTATACCCGGTATAATATTGCTATTTGAGATTTATTTATTTGAAAAAGCTAAGCTTTGTTCTGGCTATTATTTATGTTTTAGTGAAATATTGTAATTGTGGCTTGCGGCATTAATTGGGTTTTATAATACTATATATTTCTTAGTGCACTTTAAATGCCTATATATATTGTATAATTTTCATATAAATAATATTGTATAACTAATATTATTTATTTTGTATATTTTTTTTGAAAAATATATTATAGCATGTTAATAATTAAAATTATATTGCGTGCTAAAATGCAATTTATACGAAAAGTATAAAAATGAATTTTAATAAATGTTTTTGTTTCTAGATAAATAGAAGGTTAATAGTTAGTAAAAAAGTAAGTGCGTATGAAAAAAAATCTACAGTTTATGAGGGTGCATACCAGAAGCCTATTTTTGTGGGCTTGGTTGGTTTTGCTAAGTCTATCCCTAACAGATGCTCTGGGCCAGGCAACGCTGCCGGCCAGACATGATGGCCCGTGGCAAGGCATGAATAAAACTGGCTGGACACAAACTGGCTTGGGCGTAGATTACAGTTCTGAAATGGGCGGTAATTCTATTGGGGCTTCTTCGAGCGGCGGTACCGCTAATTTTGATGGTGTTGGCGATAATATTATTGTCAATTTTACCGGTTCTCCCGGGGCGCTTACTTATTTTGCCAGTTATTCCGGAATTAGTACTGCATTTGGCGGTACTGTTTTGGTTGAAGAATCTGCTGATGGTTCGGCTTATACTGTGCTAAGAACAATTGCTGCAGATTTAAAAAGAGCTAATGCTAATACTGCCATCACCGATTATCCCAGTAGTACTTCCCGGTATATTCGGTTCCGGTTTATAGCCAAAAATGGAACACAAAATTTTCAACTAGATGGTGTTCATATAGCAGCTAACAACGGGCCAGAAATAAATATTAGGCAAGGAGCTGTAGATTACCTTACTGGAAGTACCTATACCTTTGCTACGCAAAATGTTAAAACAACCGGTAATGCCATTGCTTTCACCATCCTAAACACGGGTACAGTAGATTTAAATTTATCTGGTATGCCGCTTGTTTCTATTGCCGGCACTAATGCAAATGAATTTAAAATTGATCAGAGTGCTACGTCCGCTACGGTTGCGCCTGGCGGTAATACTACTTATACGGTTTCTTTTGCGCCTACCAGTTTCGGGAATAAAACAGCTACTATTACAGTTTTAAATAACGATAGCAACGAAGGTACCTATACCATTAATTTAACCGGTAGTGCTGATATCTTGCCGGCTACTATAAGTAATATTTCTCCGGCTTCCGGCCAGATAGGTAATACGGTAGTTATTTCGGGTACTAACTTAATTAATACCACCGATGTTACCTTTAATGGTACTGCTGCCAGCTTTGTTATTAATAACGATGGGCAAATAACCACTACCGTACCGGCAGGTGCTAGTTCTGGTGCTATTAATGTTTCTAACGCAAAAAGTTCAGTTAATGGACCAACGTTTACCGTTGTATCGCAGCCGGCACCTACAATTTCGGGTTTTACGCCGGCCAGCGGACCCATTGGGCAAACGGTAATTATTACGGGTACCGATTTTACCGGGGCTACTAGTGTAAAGTTTAACGCTGTGCCAGCGGCATATACCGTAAATAGCAACACTCAGATTACCGCTACTGTACCGGCAAGTGCTACTACCGGATCTATTACCATTACTACTTCGGGCGGTACAGTTGCCAGTGCTAATAACTTCAACGTTTTACTGCTTCCGGAAATTCATGCCATTTCACCGGATTTTGGTTCGGTAGGCGATATTATTACCATTACCGGTATTAACTTTACCGGTGCTACCGATGTAAGTTTTAGTAACGGTCTGCCAGCTGCTTACGAAGTAAATAGCGATGGCGAAATTATTGCAGAAGTACCGGTTGGCGCTGTTACAGGGCCTATATCAATTACTACAACGGGCGGTACCGCTACCAGTGAAACATTTACGATTGTTGTGTCGGCACCCTTTATTTCTGAAGTAACGCCAAGTGCAGCTATGGCAGGAGAAATAATTACCATAACGGGCGTTAATTTCTCAGGTGCTACCGATGTAAGATTTAATGGGGAAATAGCGGCTTATGAAGTAATCAGCGATGGTGAAATTATTGCGGAAGTGCCAACTGGCGTTGCTGCCGGACCGGTTGTTGTTACGGTTACTACTACTGGCAGCACAGCAAACAATGAGACTTTTACTTTAGTAGTACCGGCGCCAGCAATTACAAGTATTTCTCCGTCTTCCGGTAAAATAGGGGCATTAGTAACCATAACCGGAACTAACTTTGCCAATGCGGTAAATGTAAGCTTTAATGGTACTTCGGCTTCCTTTACCGTAGACAATGACAGCCAGATAACCGTGCAGGTACCAAACGGTGCTACTTCGGGGCCAGTTACAGTAACTACTGCTGGGGGAGCAGCTTCCAGCGATATATTTAATGTTATTGTGCCTAATACCACGTATACCTGGAACGTAGGCTCAGGTAACTGGACTGACCCGAATAGTTGGACTCCTGTACGTAATACCCTTACTAATGCTGATATATTAATCTTTGATGGTAGCAAAACCACCAACCCAACTGTAAACCTGGATTTTGCCTCTTCTCAAACCGTTGGTCAGCTTAAATTTATTAACAGTGTAATTGCCAACCTGCATGTGGCAGCCGATAAATCCTTAATTTTAGATAATGGCGTAACCGGAGCAGATTTAGATATTGCGGCTAACTCGTCTGTAACTATAGATAATACCTCGCCGGATGCGGAACTTACTTTAAGGGTTACCGCCGGCGAAACAGGTGTAATAGCCGGAACCTTAGCTTTAAGAGGTGGTGCCGGTATAGCAGAACACCGCATATTTACCGAAGAAGTAGATGGCTTAATTTTTCAGAATGGCAGTACTTTCCGGACAGGACTAAATTTCTCCGGCAATCCGTTTGGTACCATCAACCTGAATACCGTACGCTTTGCTTCGGGCGCTACTTACCGGAATGCAGCCGGAGGCTCTCCTTTTGGTGCAGCCGCTCCTAACTCGGTTTTAATATTCGATCCGGGTAGCTTGTATCGGCACGAAAGCAATACTGCGCCGGATTTAAATGATCGTACTTACAGTAACTTTGAGTTAAATAATGCTGCTTTTGAGCAAACAGTGGCAGGTATCGGTAATTTAAACCTGAACAACCTTACCATTACAAATGCTATTAATTTTAATCTTAACTTATCTGGTAACATTAATATAAGCGGTAATATTAATGCTGTTGCCGGAGCCCTAAACTTCAACCCGGGTTCTGCTAACAACATAAATATGAGCGTTAATGGTACAAAAATTATTTATGGGTCCGGAATACTAACTTTAGGCGCAAATGCCCGGTTAAATGTTCCGGTGGGCATCACCGTTGATTTAAGAAAACAAATTTCCGGTACTGGTCAGGTAATAGTAGATGGTGCTATTAAAACCAACGTAGAAGAAGGATTTGCCGGCGGAGCAGCTACTGCTCTCAACAGTGGTGTAACCCCGGTGCTAAATGCAGGATCTGTTGTAGAATATAATGCCCTAGGAGCTCAAACAGTAAGCCCCATTGATTACAGAAATTTAATTATTTCGGGCAATCGCTCCGGCAACACCGTTACGCTGGCACCTGGTACTATTAAGATAGCAGAAGCATTTACCATTCCGGCCACTATTGTTACCTATAGTGCAAACAATAATACGGTAGAATTTAACGGGGGCTCGCAGATTATTCCGGTGCTGCCCTATCATAACTTAGTTGCGGCTGGTACTGCTGCAAAGTCTTTAGCCGGCAATATTCCGGTAAATGGTAATGTAAACGTAATAGCCGCTACCATTAATACGGGTGCAAACAGAATTATTTTAAATAATACGGCTAGCCTTAGCGAAAGCCAAACCAGTTATATAATGGGTAAAGTAGAAGCTACCCGCAACGTAACAGCAGGTTTTACGCAGAACTTTGGCGGCGTTGGGCTTACACTTGCCCCAACGGCCGGCAGCTTAAGCCCTGGTACTACCAGAGTGGTGCGTTCTACCGGTATTGCCGCTATACAGCTAAACGAAGAAAGACAAAGCATTACACGGGTTTATGACATTACGGCGGCTAACAGTACTGGCCTAAATACCGCTATTACCCTTAAATATGCACCTAACGAACTATCATCGGGACAGGATGAAGCAAAACTGAGCATGTATAAGAAAGAAGGAGCTAATCCTTGGTTGGAGCAAGCTGGGTCGTATACGCGCACTCCGGTTCAAAGAACAATTTCTCTAATGGGAGTAACTGGTTTCTCTTCCTGGACTTTAGGCGAACAAAGTATTTTGCTGCCGGTAGAATTAGTACAGTTTACCGCTACACGCCGGGGCCAGAATGTACAGTTAAACTGGGCTACTGCCATGGAACTCAACAATAAAGGTTTTGAGGTGCAGGTTTCTGCCGATGCCCAAAATTTTGAACCAGTAAGTTTTGTAGATTCTAAAAACAGCAACTCCAAAGAACTGCAGCAGTATAGTTTCTTAGACAGTAAAACCAAGCCAGCCGATGTACTTTATTATCGCTTAAAGCAGGTTGATTTTGATGGCACCGAAACTTACTCGGCAGTTAAAGCAGTAACTTATAAGAAAGAGCAAATTGCCATAACCGCAACCGCTTACCCCAATCCATTCGATGAAAGTTTTACAGTAGTAGTTAATGC
The DNA here is from genome assembly GCF_008629685.1 of Adhaeribacter rhizoryzae. GTDB lineage: Bacteria > Bacteroidota > Bacteroidia > Cytophagales > Hymenobacteraceae > Adhaeribacter > Adhaeribacter rhizoryzae. The sequence continues at coordinate 217,032 of NZ_VWSF01000007.1, forward strand.
CGACGCGCAGAAGATTGCCAGCTTAACTATTACCGACGCGGTAGGTAAAAAAGTAATGGAGAAAACGGTAACCTTAACTAAAGGCTCAAACGATGTAAGGTTCAATTTGGGCAACCAATATCCATCCGGCATTTACATCATCAACATAACTACTAATAATTTTCAGCAGAACCTGAAAATGGTTAAAAAGTAAGAAGAATTTATACTTAATGTTTAAAGGGGGAAGCTAAAAGCTTCCCTTTTTTTATGGTTTCTGCTTTTAATATACTTAAGTAGGCTAATTATCTGGCCTTGTTATGAGTAAAGAGCTTGCTGATAAAAGCATAATAACAGCAGCCTGGCAATACCTGCTTTAAAAATAATTTCAAAAAAGATACATTATATACTTTTTAATTTGTTAAAAAATCGTATTAATTTTTAAAATTAGAAATTTGCAAATGACTGATAATGAAGTAAATAAGAGTTAATTAGGTGTGTTGTATCCAGTAAATTTAATGTTACGCGAGTGGGCACATTGTCCTTTATTATATATATTACATATAATATATTTGTATAGCTTAAAAGTGAAAAGATGAACCCATTGGTATTTGTTAATAGATCATTGAATAGTGAAATGAAAGGCAGAACGCATTTGCCAGGCTACAATATCTCAAATACGCTGAGTTCCTTACAAGATTCTTTTTTTAGCCAGTTTACCGGTTTAGAAGTAGCCGAAGGTGGTGAGATTAGAAGTTACTATCGGTGTGAGTCAAAAAGAATACCTGATGCTAATTTTGCGGTTGCATTAGAATACCAAACAACCACATCCGAAGAATTGTATTTTCTGACGCAGGTTATTCTGAATACTTTAAATACAGAGCCCGAGCGCTTTCATGATATGTTTGACATACCAGGGCTGGAAACCGAAAGCTGGGAGCAATTAGCCAACGTTACGCAGTACCTGATAGCCGAAGGATGGATTGAACCGAAAGCAGTAGCAGAAAAGCTTTTGGTGAAATTAACCATTGAAGGCAAACTCTATTTGCAATATAATATTGCCTGATTCGGGTTAAAGAATTAATATTCCATTTCCTATTCTCTATTCAGATTTATTCCAGTATCTGGAATTTTCCCAATCATTCTAAACTTACACAGGTAAGTAAATAGCGGTAATATTTACTATTTTGCCAGCTATATCGCTAAAATCTCCCATCTTCTATTATGTATTTTAAGCGTTCCAAAATATGGAATTGTCTTTTTTGCATGCTCTTAAAGTTGTTGACTTAAGTTGAAGTTTTTAAAAGTACAATTTATAGCTTGTTTAAACGGGTTAATAGTTGGTTTTTGTGAATATTTAATTGTTTTCGTCCAAATATCTGGTTCTATAATTTCCCATATTAATTACAAATTAACGCGGTGATAATTGGATATTTCTAATTATAAATTAATGTTTAGTTTAATATAGTTTTAAATATTATTGGAAAAAGTATTAGGTAATATTTTAAAATGCTGAATAACAATAGGTTATATTTCAAAAAGGAATTTGGCACGGGGTTAGTATATAGTTTTTTATATATATTAATAAATAACAATAATGTTCACGATTACTCTAATTGTTACTGGCTTATTCCTAACAATTACAAATACCATTATTCAGCCTATAAGCTATAGGCCATTCTTCTCCGAAGTTTTTTTGAATACTAATCTTTCGCTGAACCCAATACCCTTAAAACGCCAATAAAACTATAAGAACCAGTTTATCATAGGCCAGGAGTAACCCGGTTTAGGATATGCTTAGAACAGCTTTAGGTTAATACGGCACATGCCAGTTTAATAAGATGGCACCAGCCACCCGGAAGCTGTTCCTTGAATTAGTAATATACAAGCAAGTAGCTATAATTATTTAGGAAGCTACTAAATAAGAAATAATAAACGAGCTGAAAGCTTAAATAAAAAATTAGTTATTAATATGATTAGGTTAAGAAATGTTGATTACACCCGGTACTCACCGGTGCAATTACGCGGGAATAATAACTATTATGTTTATACCATCGATAAGCACCAAATATATGAAGATGTAGACGATAGGTATTATTTTTTCTGCCATCCTTTAACCCGAAACGGAGAAGCCGATTTTAAGAAAACCGTAATATTACCCAAATGTGCCATTGTGCCTATTCCTATTTGTTTATAAGGCACTACCATAAAACACTATTTAAAACATTGGGCGGGATGCTCTCTATTTAACGGCAGCATCCCGCTATTTTAAACTCTAAGTAAGCCGGGTTAGCAGTTCTGGTTTTCAGAAGCGCAAGAATGCTTTAATATAAATATTATACCCATATTAAACAGGTAGGATGCTTTAAATAAAATAATTATAACTAAATATTCACTCACCGCGGTCATTCTGGAAGAATCTTACCAGCAAGTCGCCAATTAGATTCTTTCAGAATGACCGCAATGGAAGGTACAGCCTTTGCTTTATTGAAAAACGCAGCAATGCTTTAGTATAAATATTATTTCATGAGTTTAAACCAAAACAAAAAAAGCCGCAATAAAGCGGCTTCTTTGTTTTGGTTTTGTATTAAGTAAAAAATACTTACGAAAGGTAATATATTAAAAGTGAGCAATAGGGTCTGGTGTGCTGTCAGGGTCGCCGATTACGGTGCCATTGGTACCGATAGCATTACCTTGTAGTAACAATAAGCCGGCTACGTGTGGCGCAGAAAACGAAGTACCAGTGCCGTAAGTAGTGCCACCACCAATCTTTAAGCTAGTAATATTTACACCTGGGGCAGAAAGATCTACCGATGAACCAAAGTTAGAACCGGTCCAGAAATAATTATTGTAATCCATTGCCGATACGGTATAAACGTTGGTAACATTTACCCGCTGCGGCGAATTGTTAATGCAATCTACGGAGCTGTTACCAGCTGCAATAGCAAAGAAAATACCTTTGGCGGCTACTGTTTTAACGGCTGTATCATAAGTAGCTGATACCCCAGAAGAACCACTGATATTAACTACATCGCCGGCTTTGCCGTAGGTGCTTACATGGTTTACGGCTTTAATGGCATTAGCAGCAGTGCCAACTCCGGCATTGTCTACTACGCGTAAGGCTACAATAGTGGCGTTTGGCGCTACACCAATAATACCGGTGCCATTATTTTTAGCCCCAATAATACCGGCTATCATGGTGCCGTGACCGTAACCATCCTGTACGCTGGTAACACCTGTCAGAAAGCTTTTGCTGCGGGCTACATCTACGTTTAAATCCGAATTATTAATGTCAACACCGCTATCAATTATCCAGGCGGTTTTGCCGGTGCCATCACCGTAACCTACCATTGCTACGCCTTGCGGCACAGTTTCGCCAGGTAAAACAGTGTAAGTATTGGTTGTGGTAGTAGTACTCGCTACTCCGTCAGAAGTAAGATACTGGTCTTGTTCAATAGCCGCTACATCGGCATATTTCTGAAGTTGCGCTACTTGGTTTGCAGATAATTTAGCTACAAATCCATTCACAACGCCTTCCAGAATATCAGACTTTTCGACTGGGCTAATAATACCTCTGGCAATTAACGACTTAACTATGCCTTGTGCTTTTTTGCCGTTGTTTTTAAATACCACAATATACTGGCCTTCAACTTTATTATTTGCCTGTAAGGCATTAGCAACAGCCGTAGCTTTTAATTCAGGGCTAGCCTGAAAATCATCTTTCTGGCAGCCATACATGGTAAAAGCCGAAGCTAGTGCAATACAAGTAAGTGTTTTTGTGTAAAAAGTTCTTCTCAAATTCATTTGGGTTTTTAATTAAGGAATAATACAAAAAATTTATTTTAATACGAGGTTATAATAATTTATTCAGGCTTGGGAATAATCCGGTGCTTGAATATTTTAAACATTAATATTTAAAGGGGGAGTTTGGTTATTGTTTTTGTGTAATAGTGTTGCAATGTTAATAATAAATAAATATAGTAGCAATATTATATAATAAAATAATTATTAACTTGTTGATTTTCAAAGCGATTATTTTTAATAATGCAAATTGGATGTTATGTTGCAATTGCTTTTATTAAAATTTATAACCAATAAATTACCCGTTATTCATTGCTATGTTTAGGATTATATAATTACAGGGTGTAGAAAGTTAAATAACAATTAATTAATCCGGCTATTCTAATAACGTTAATGTTGTATTGCAATAGCAATAATAGTGCAATATTAACGCCTCTTCGGTTGATTTTACTGTTTAAACTTATAAAGCGATCATTAATATTAAATTTATCACAAAATATTTGGGGTGATTTGTTATATATAATAAATATTATTTTGAAAAAAGTTATAAATGAAAGGAGGTGTTTTTTAATTATTGGGGATAATGTCACATAGGGGATATTTATTTTGTTAAATTTTTTAATGCAAACCAAAATGATCCTCGGGTGCCTTATAAATAGCATTAACCTAAGAAATAGCCATTTTCATCTGATTTTAACTGTGTTCGTCGAGTAAAAACGGGTGTTCGTCGAATATAAAATTTTTTATATATTAAATCAGCTATAATTGTAGAGTTATATTTTGGTTGTATAGGAGTTGGTGGTGTGTTAAGAATGCTATATAATATAAATGCAAGTGCTATACTTATATTGATTAATATTTTCGGCTGCTTGTAGTAGTAATATTTATAATTTTAATATCTCTCCTGGTAAAGTTATTCCACCATTAAAAATCTATAAAAATATTTCCTTTTATTAATTACTTGAACGCATATGATTAATTTTTACAAGAAAAAGCTATTACCGTTGCTGGTTATACTGCTGCTACTTACCCCACTAATTGCCAGTGCGCAGATGACTTACTCATCCAGTACCGTAACTCAGAATACAACTAAGGTATTATCCGGGTCTATTAACCAACAGGTAATTGGCATCCGGATTGTTACTTCCGGCTCTACGAATGCACTAAGTGTTTCGCGGTTTAACTTAAGTACGCTGGGAACTACGCGTGCCGCAGATATAAGCAATGCCCGTATTTTTTACACCGGCACTTCTGCTACGTTTGCTGCTACTAATCAGTTTGGTACGGTAGTGGCAGCTCCTAATGGTAGTTTTTCGGTTACTGGTACCCGCGCTTTAGTAGCGGGCACTAATTATTTTTGGCTTACTTATGATATTCCGGCTACTGCGGTGGCAGGTAACCTGGTAGATGCCAGATGTACTTCGCTTATTATAGCTGGCGTTACCCGTACACCTTCTACTACTGCTCCAACCGGAGCCCGAACAATAGAAGCGCCTTTATTTAATGTGTATACCATTAACAAAACCGGTACGGGTTCCCGCAACTTTACTTCTTTTAGTGCTGCTATAGCCGCCCTGAATGCTAATGGAGTAGCTAATGGTGGGGTTACTTACCAGGTTGCTTCGGGTCAAACATTTAATGAAGCCCCTTTAACTATTACGGCCACCGGTACCAGCGCTAATCCTATTACATTTGAAAAATCGGGCAGCGCAGCCGACCCAATATTACAAGGTACCGGCGGCGTGGGCGCTCTGGATAATATTATTACCATTAACTCCGGCGATTATATCACCTTTGATGGTATTGCTTTTAAGGATAACCCAGCCAATACTACTGCAACTACCAAGATGGAACATGGTATTCATTTTAATAATACTGCTACTAACGGCAGCATGTACAATACCATTACCAACAGCAGTATTACCCTCGATAAAAACAATACCAATATTACTTACGGTATTTTTGCCAACAACACTACGGCCACATCGGCCGCTGGTGCCAACAGCTACAATAGTTTTTATAATAATACTATTCAGAATGTGGCCTATGCTGTTTATTTAAATGGTAATAATACTTATTACGATTCCGGCAACGAAATAGGTAGCGAGACCTTCAGCAATACCCTGACAGACTTCAACGACGAAGCCATTCATATGGGGCAGCAGCTAGGAGCTAAAGTGTTTAATAATAATATTACCAAGGGCGTAGGAACCGCAATAACCGGCATACACGTAATTGGCCCTAATAGCAGCGTAGATATTTATGAAAATAATTTATTGGGCTTTAGTACGGCCAGTACCACCGGTAAATTAATAGGCATACATACCGAAGTTGCGGCCAGCACCAATATTTATGCTAACACCCTTACTAATTTTACGGCCACTGCCACCAGTACCAGCACCGCAACTATTCAGGCCATAGAAGTAGATGCCGGCACCAGCAATATTTACAATAATCTAATCTCTAATTTTAATAATGCTTCAACCGGTACCGGCGGCATTGTAAATGGTATTTTAACCAAAGGCGGCAGTACCCATAATGTGGTTAATAATATGGTTTCGGATTTGCGGGCTAATGCTTCTGCGGCCAATCCATCGGTGCGAGCTATTAGTTTAGAAGGTGGTACTACCATTAATTTATTCTTTAACAGCCTGCACTTAAGCGGCGTTTCTACTACTTCTTCACACTCTTCGGCTACGCTATATATTACCGCCACACCCGGCAGTGTAAACATGCGCAACAATATTCTGTATAATAATTATAGCGTTTCGACGGGTACCAGGGCAGTAGCGCTGTTTAAAAGCAGTACTTCTTATACCAATATTGCGGCTGCTTCTAACAACAACTTGTTATTTGCCGGGACACCTTCTGCTAAAAAACTATTATTTTACGATGGCACCAATGCGGTTCAAACGCTTTCGGCTTATAAAACCCGTTTAGGACCAACCCGGGAAAGTGCTGCTGTTAGCGAAGACCCACGCTTTGTTTCGGCTACCGATTTGCACTTGAGTTCGTGCTATACGCCTGTTAAAGGACCCGCTATTGCCGGCATAACCCAGGATATTGATGGAGACACCCGGGCTGCTAACCCGGTTATTGGGGCCGATGAAGTGGTGGTAGGAACAATTATTTCCCGCTGGCTGGGTACAGTTTCAACCGATTGGAATAATCCGGCTAACTGGTCGTGTAATCTGGTGCCGGTTAGCACTTCCGAAGTGGTTATTCCGGTTACCGGTACCCGGAAACCCGTAATAACATCGGGGAGTGCCGTAGCCAAAAATATTACCATCGACCACGGTACTACCTTAACTATTAACGGCGGTTCACTTACCGTTAGCGAAGATGTTAACTTAAACGGAACGCTTGCCAATAATGCATCAGGTACTGTAAAGGTTGGGGGCACAATTACCCTTAACACCGAAGACGATAATGTTGCAGCTACTGTAACTAATAATGGCACGCTTCAGGTAAGCAACGCTATGGTTGTAAATGAAGGTAATATAACGAATAACGGCACTATTCAAATAGCAACAGATTTAACAGTTGTAAAAGGGTCGGGCAGTAATTTTATAACTAATTATGGTGCCTTAAACATAGCGCAGCATTTTAGCAGCGAAGCCGAAGTAAATATTGAGAACGCCGGCGAACTGGTTGTGGAAGGAGATTTAACTACCAGTGCAATCTTCCTGAATAATGGTATGGATGGCATTGGAAGCCTGGTAGTTAATGGCAAGTTTACCAACAATATTGAGGGGCATTTTACAAATTTCTTTGGCGTAGCTACCGTTACCGATTTTTATAACAAAGCCCTGATTGATGGTGATTTAGGAAGCTTTGCCATTGCCGGAATATCTGAAAATGCAAAAGGCGCGGTTATAAAAGGCGGTATTGATATTTGTGATAGCAGCCGGGAAGCAGGTAAAAACTTTGTAGATAACAATTATGGTTTAATCGAATGGGGTACTTTTGATACCGACCCAGACGATGGTAATGTAACGCAATGCGGCGAAGAAGCCATTTTTAAACCTTTGCCTGTTACACTCATTACCTGGAAAGCTACTGTAGTTAATGGGCAGGTAGTACTAAGCTGGGAAACGGCCACCGAGCACAACAGCGATTATTATATCGTGGAACGCTCTACCGATGGCCGTAATTTTGAAAAAATAGCGCAGGTGCAAGCCGCCGGCAACAGCAAACAAATTAAATCTTATACTTATACCGATAAAAACGTGCTGGCCGGCACCGTATATTATCGCCTGAAACAAGTTGATTTAGATGAGAAATTTACTTACACCGGCATTATAAGTAAATCAGTTCGCACGGCACCGGCTTTTAATATGAACGTGTTCCCGAATCCGTTAAGTAACCAGGAAGAACTGCATATTTGGTTAACCGGCAATGCCAAACAGCACTACCTGATTGAGGTTATCGACATGCAGGGCCGTTTGCTTTACCAGTTGCCCATTGAATTAAAAACCAATGTTCAGGAGTTATTTATTCCAATTCGGATTACAGCTAAAGTAAAAGGCTTGTGCATAATACGTTGCTCCGATTTGCAAAACAATCAAACCCAAACCGCCAAAGTAATAGTTCGGTAATTATTACGCAGCGTAATAGGCATAATTATAAAAAGGAGGCTCTACTTAGGCCTCCTTTTTTATTTGCTTCTGGTTTTACTTCTTTCTAGGCTCTGCATCAAAAAACTTTTGTAAAGCAAGAGAAATAAATTAGCAACACGTTAGAACTATTAGACTAATAAAGAACATAAATTTTGTCCCGGTTTTTAGGTTACTCCTCTCCTGTCTTAATTAACGCGAGTCTTCAGAATATTCTTTATTGGTAAATATTTCTTATTTGTTTTTATTGACCGCAAAAGGAATAAATTTTCAGCCTCCTCTCCTGCCGGTAGCTATGTCTGGGTAACTATCTTAAAAGATATTTACTTAAAGCATAAAAGCAATTGGTTTATTAAAGTTCTTACCTTAATTTTGCGCCCTATTATAACTAGTAAAATGCAAAAAGACAGCCTAATATTTGATTTAATCCGCCAGGAAAAAGAGCGCCAGATGCATGGTTTGGAACTGATTGCGTCCGAAAACTTTGTTTCGGAACAAGTAATGCAGGCCATGGGCAGCGAACTAACCAATAAGTACGCCGAAGGATTACCGGGCAAACGGTATTACGGAGGCTGCGAAATTGTAGACCAGGCAGAGCAATTAGCCATCGACCGGGCCAAGGAATTATTTAACGCGGCGTGGGTAAACGTGCAGCCGCACTCAGGCGCCCAAGCCAATGCTGCTGTTATGCTGGCAGTATTAAACCCCGGCGATAAAATATTAGGTTTCGATTTAGCGCATGGTGGCCACTTAACCCACGGCTCGCCGGTTAATTTTTCGGGTAAACTGTACCAGCCGGTATTTTACGGCGTAGAGCCCGATACCGGATTGATAGACTGGGAAAAAGTAGCGGATATTGCCCGCCGCGAAAAACCAAAGTTAATTATTTGCGGAGCCTCGGCTTATTCCCGCGACTGGAATTACGAAGCCTTACGGGCCGCTGCCGACGAAGTAGGTGCCTTGTTAATGGCCGATATCTCCCACCCTGCGGGCTTAATTGCCCGGGGCTTATTAAACGACCCCTTTGAATATTGCCATATTATAACTACAACTACCCACAAAACGCTGCGTGGCCCGCGGGGTGGTATGATAATGCTGGCCCAGGATTTCGAAAACCCGTTTGGCCTGAAAACTCCCAAAGGTGAGCTTCGCCTGATGTCATCGGTGCTGGATATGGCGGTTTTCCCGGGTACCCAGGGCGGACCTTTAGAGCACGTAATTGCTTCTAAAGCGGTTTCGTTCTTCGAGGCTTTATCTGATGATTATTTAAACTACATTATTCAGGTGCAGAAAAATGCCAAGGCGCTGGCCAAAGGCTTCACCGACCGCGGTTACAATATTATTTCGGGCGGCACCGATAACCATTTAATGCTGATTGATTTGCGCTCGAAAAACCTCTCGGGTAAGCAAGCCGAAAATACATTAATTAAAGCCGATATTACCATTAACAAGAACATGGTGCCGTTCGATGATAAATCGCCGTTTGTAACTTCCGGTATGCGCATTGGCTCAGCGGCTATTACTACGCGGGGCTTAAAAGAAGCAGATATGGAGCGGGTGGTTACCCTAATTGATGACGTGCTGCAAAACCACGAAAATGAGTCCAAGATTTCGGCTGTTAAAGGTGAAATTAATAACTGGATGAAGAATTTTCCTTTATTTAGTTAATATTTAAAAGCAGAATCAGGCACCCGTGGCGGAAGAAGAGGAATTAACCGGCGAGCACGAAATGTCGTTTATTGACCACCTGGAAGAACTCCGGTGGCATATTTTACGGGCATTAGCGTCGATAGTAGTTTTTGCGGTTGGCGCCTTTATGGCCAAAACCTTTGTTTTCCATTATATGATCCTGGGCCCTTCCCGCCCCGATTTCTATACCTATCGCAAACTATGCGATTTAGGTAATTATTTGGGTAATAAAGGTTTATGCATCGATAAAATTCCGTTTACCCTGCAATCGCGGGAAATGAGCAGTCAGTTTACTACCCACATTACCGTTTCCTTAATTATTGGGTTAATATTGGCTTTCCCGTACGCTTTCTGGGAAATCTGGCGTTTCATTGAACCGGGCCTTTATCCCAACGAACGTAAAAATTCGCGGGGTGCCGTGTTTTTTGTAACCATTCTGTTTATAACCGGGGTGCTGTTTGGGTATTTTATTGCTGCTCCCCTATCCATTAACTTTCTTGCTTCTTACACGGTAGATCCATCTATTCTGAATGAGTTCGATTTATCGTCTTACATTGGTACCCTCACGCGTATGACGCTGGCTTGCGGTATTATGTTTGAGTTGCCCATGATTGTGTTTTTCCTGGCCAAAGCCGGCATTGCTTCGCCGGAATTAATGCGGTTATACCGGCGCCATGCCATTGTGGTAATTCTGATAATAGCGGCTTTAATTTCGCCGCCCGACGTATTAAGTATGACCATTTTTGCTTTACCGCTAATTGGGTTATACGAGGTAAGTATTCTGATTGCCAAGGGGGTACAACGCAGCACCTTAAAACGCTTAAACCAACAGACTGATTAAATTAAGAGCAGCGTTTAGGTAAGAAATAGCAGCCGTTAACGGGTAAAACCTGATTAATTATTAAGTTTAACTGCTGTAACGCAAAAAAGCATAAAATACAGGACTAAAGTCTACTCACCCCTGTCATTCTGAAAGAATCTTATGAGCAGGTAGCCGATAAGATTCTTTTGGAATTTTGCGAATTCTGCAGAATAGCAGAAGTGATAGGAAAGGACTTCTGCGTGAATTGTTTTAATTTTTGTGGAACATCAGATTTAAATAATCGAAAAGAAATTACGCCAGTATTAACGGCTAAGAATAAATATTTAACTTAAAATAAAACTAAAAGTATGGCCCGGAAAATAGCGATTGGGGGCGATCATGCCGGTTATACCTATAAAAGCTTTTTAATAGACCAGTTGCAGCGCAATGGCTACGAAGTGCAGGATTTCGGTCCGGGGTCCGATGCTTCGGTAGATTATCCGGATTATGTTCATCCGTTGGCTTCGGCCATTGATAACGGCGAATTTGATACGGCTATTCTGGTGTGCGGCAGCGGCAACGGCGTGGCTATAACTGCCAATAAACACCCTAAAGTACGGGCCGCATTGTGTTGGGTACCAGAAATAGCCAAATTAGCCCGCGAGCACAACAACGCCAATGTATTGTGCATTCCGGCCCGGTTTGTATCAGAAGAGGTAGCTAGCGAAATGGTAAATATATTTTTAAATACCAATTTTGAAGGTGGCCGCCATGCTACCCGGGTAAATAAAATTCCTTGCTAATACAATAGCCTGAATAAAGATAAAGGCGCAATATTTTCTTTTACCGAAAAATATTGCGCCTCTTTTATTTCTCCTTTACCGCACCCGTTTATAAATTCCGTCTTGTCCAATTTTTTCGTAGCGCGAAAATAAATCCGGAATTTTGTAGGTCAGTTCCTGCATTAAGCCAACTTCGTCTATAATATAATCTGGTTCCGAAACCGTTATGTTTCTTCGGATTTTAAATATTCCGTAATACGTATTAAGCTGCCCGAAATCTTGTTTAGCTAATTGCCAGTTTAAGTAAGGCGTAGCCGATTGGTTGTAAGCGTAATAATTTAAGTTATTGCCCAGAACCAGCACGTGCGCATTTTGTACCGCCCTATATTTAGCATTGGGTTGTAACAACAGGTGCGAAATATTTATTTTGGTATAAGGCATGGAGGGCAATAAAAAGTTATACCGAATAACCAGGAGGCTGCCCAACAGCACCAGAAAAAAAGGCTCGGTAATCCATAAGCGGCCGGAGCGCAGAAAAAGATAGGTGCCAAAATAAGCTGCCGCCGGTAAAAACAACAGCCACGAAACCGCCGAAATGGTTTGTCCGGCCAGGGTAACGAGCACCGCAACGAAAACCCACCACAACATTAATTGTAAGAATTTAAGCTGGTAATTAAGGGTAGGGGCATTGATAATAGCGTGAAATACCGAAAAGCTTAAAAACAGCACCGGTATAGCCAGAATTTTTATTAGATCCAGCGGCGCTAATAACATATTAATGTATAAACTCCAGGCCGAAAGCAAATTAAACTGCACAAAGTTGGGCAGCGAATCGGCGTACAGGAAAAAGGTATAAGCCACTGCGTACGGAAATAAAAAGCCGCAGAGTAATAGCAGCGAACTCCGGAACGCATTAAAGGCAAAATAAATAAGCGCCATAAAAGCCCAAAGCAGAAAAAGCATTAAGGGCAAATAACAAAGAGCCGCCAGCCCAATTAAAAAGCCCGCTTTAAATAGTTTGGGATTGCTGCTGCCTTCTTTAGACGGTACAATTAAATAATTAAGCGCAAATATTAAAAAAGTTAATCCCACCAATAACGGCGACAGCATATCGAACTCAAAAAATATACTGCCAAACACAAAGTAGAGGAGGGCTGGTAAAAAGCTTTTTTCCGCAAAAATTCCGTTCTGGTTCAAGATAGAATTCAGGCGCATGCCTTGTAAGAATATAATTGCCGATGCCAATAACCGGTAAACCAGAATATTCCGGCCAAAAACTACATCTAGCAATTGGTAAATAATAGCTGCCAGCGGGGCCGTATTGTCGTACACATCGCGGTATAAAGTAGCGCCAGCCGCCAGGCGTTCGCCCAAAATCATGTACTTCAGTTCGGATAGCGAAACCGGAAAATTAAATAATATGAGCGGAATCCGGATGGCCAGAAACAGCAGGATTAACACCAGAAGCCGCGAAAGTAATATGCCTTTAAAATAACTTATCAAGGAGCCGAAATATTTGGCGCTTTTGTTACAAGCCAACCTAAACCCAACCAGCAACCAGACTTTGTACAGAATAAGCCCAAGTAGCAGCAGGGTAGTGGCCAACTCATAACTAAAGCCGGATAAAAGAGGTAAAAATGGGAAAATAATATGATATTTGCAGCTTCTATGGAAAGTAAACGACAACAAAAGTTTAGCCGGGTATTACAAAAAGAATTAGCCGAAGTATTTCAGCGCGATGTTTCGCATTTATTTAATGGCGCTTATGTATCTATTACCCAGGTGCGGGTATCGCCGGATTTGGGCGTAGCTAAAATTTACCTGAGTTTGTTACTGGCCAATAACCAGCAGGAGGTATTGCAGGTAATCAGAACCAATACCAAAGCCATTCGGCACGCGCTGGCCCAACGCATAAAAAACCAGGTGCGGGTAATTCCCGAATTAATATTTTACCTCGATGACAGTGCCGAATACGCCGCGCACATGGATAAAATTATTTCGGGTTTAGATATACCGCCGCCCAGCGAGGAGGACGACACCGAGGATGAAAGTACCCGCTAATATATTATTTTAAATGCAATACGACCCGATTAAACGCGTATTAGGCGATACGTTTAAGAAAACACCTTTTCTGCGGCGCCTGTTTTATAACCTGCTCGATTTATTATTGCTGCGCACCTGGCACGTGCATAAAGAGCTGCGGACCTGGGCCCAGGGTAAAAAAGATAAAGCTCAGCATATATTAGATGCCGGTTCTGGTTATGGCCAGTATACCTATTATTTATCGGGCCTGAGCACCGCCTGGAAAATAACCGCTGTAGATGTAAAAGAAGAACAAATTGCCGACAGTAACCATTTTTTTGCCCAGATTGGGCGCGGCCGGCAGGTAAGATTTTCGGTAGGCGATTTGGTAACGTACCGCCAGCCCAACGCTTATGATTTGGCGCTTTCGGTAGATGTAATGGAGCATATTCTGGAAGATGTGGAAGTTTTTCGTAATATTCATGCTTCTTTGCGGCCGGGCGGCATGCTGCTGATTTCCACGCCCTCAGATCAGGGCGGCTCGGATGTACACGGCGACGAGGAAAGCTCTTTTATAGAAGAACACGTGCGTGATGGCTACAACATCAACGAAATTCAGGATAAGTTAAAGTTAGCTGGTTTCTCCAAAATAGCGGCGCGCTATTCGTACGGCAAGCCGGGCCAGATTTCCTGGCGCTTATCTATGAAATACCCCATTCTAATGCTAGGCAAATCAAAAGCTTTTTTCCTGCTGCTGCCGTTTTATTATTTAATTACTTTTCCGTTTTGCTTGGTGCTAAACTACCTGGATGCTAACCAAACGCACCCAACCGGCACCGGCTTAATTGTAAAAGCCTGGAAGTAAATTAATTGTTGCATTGTTAAATTGTTGATTGTAATAAGTAATTTTTTAAGGAATATTATCTTCTTTTAGCATGAGCATTAACTAAGCTAATATTTTGCCGTTAAGCTCACAACAATTTAACCATTAAGCAATTCAACAATAAAAAGATGAATGTTCCGCTTCTGATAGCCAAACGTTATTTCCGTTCGAAAAAGAAAAGGAATATTATCAGCATTATTTCCAATATTTCCATGATTGGGGTAGCTGTTGGCTCGGCGGCGCTCATTATTGTGCTATCGGTGTTTAATGGCCTCGAAGATTTAATCCGGAGTATTTACGGCAGCTTCGATCCTGATTTGCGTGTAACGGCGGTAAAAGGCAAGTCGTTTGAAACAGATGCTGCTTTTCTGGAACGTCTCCGCAAAACGCCCGGCGTAGAGCTCCTGACCGAAGTAATAGAAGATAATGCGCTGCTCCGCTACGAAAACCGGCAGAAAGTAATTAAGCTAAAAGGCGTAACCAATAATTTTTTCGGGCAAAATAAAATAGATTCATCGGTAATAGAAGGCGATTACCGGTTGCGGCGCAATGGCTATAATTATGCTTTAATTGGGCGGGGTGTGCAATACGAACTTTCTATCAGGGTGCAAAACGCCATTATTCCCATGCACCTGCTTTACCCCAAAAACAAGAAGAACGTTGCTTTATCGCTCGACCCCGAAGATGCTTTTAACGAGAAATCGATTATGGTAGGAGGGGTGTTTGTGATAGAAAAGCAGTACGACGATAATTATGTTTTTGTGCCTTTAAATTTTGCCCGCGACCTAATGGATTACGGCGCCCGGCGAACCTCCCTCGAAATAAAAGTGGTTTCCGGCGAATCGGTGAGTAGGGTGCAGAAACGGCTAAAAGAAGTGTTGGGCTCAGACTTTAACGTACTGGATAGCGATGAACAACACGTAAGTTTGCTGCGGGCGGTAAAAGTAGAGAAGATGTTTGTTTTCCTAACGTTTGCCTTTATTTTACTGATAGCCTCTATTAATATCTTTTTTTCGCTTTCGATGCTGGTAATTGATAAGAAAAAAGATATTGCTATTTTAACAGCCATGGGAGCCAGCCCTAAAATAATCCGGAATATATTTTTAGCCGAAGGCGGTTTAGTGGCAATAATTGGGGCTATTACGGGCTTATTGGCCGGTTTTATTGTTTGTTGGGTACAGCAAACCTACGGCATTATTTCTATGGGCATGGCCACAGCACTCGTAGATGCTTACCCGGTAAAAATGCATTTAGTAGACTTTTTGCTCACAGGGCTCACCATTATTATTATAACCTTACTGGTTTCTATTCGTCCGGCCATTAAGGCCGCTTCCGTAGACCCCAAAACCACGTTGTAAAATCCAACGAATATTTTAATTGTGCAACTCCCCTGAAAGTTGAGGCAAATCTTATGTCTTAATAAATATTCAATATTTGCTATTTTGTGTTTCAAAAACTGAAGTAAAAGTTAGGTTTTACAAAAAAATAATTGGTAAAAAGCCTTTGGTTTAAAGAAAAATGTTAATTTGGAGGTCTGATACTTTGGAAAATCATGAAGGTATTCACGACGCAGCCTTTTGTAGTTATTTATTCGCTGTTTGCGCACGAATACCTGGGGTATTTGTTCGAATCTTTTGTAGTGCAGGTAAACACCAAAGGACAACTTACCCTACAGCACCAGAATATTTCGCCTAAAAATGCCGATGAATTTTCGTCGAGGTTGGATGCTGTTGATTATAAGCTTATTAGCTTAATTGAGCAGATTCAGCAGGAAGCCGTAATGAAGAAATTTGCGGTAAAGAAAACCACCGTTGCCGATTTCTTTCTGAAAACCTTTGACCCCGAAAAAGGCGACAAAGTGTTGCAAGATACCATTTGCCGGTTTGTGCAAGGCCGTATGGCCAAAATATTAGATCTGCTGCGCCACAATAAGCAGGTGTTTATTATGGGCAAAGACGGCGAGCCCACCTGGAAAGAAATTAAACTAGCCTCAGAAAAAGCCAGCATTTTATTTCATTTCCGGCGCAACGAAGAAAACACGCATTATTTTCCTACGATTAAATACGCCGGCGAAAAGCTGGAATTTCAATACAAAGATGGTGTGCTGGTGTGCAACGAACCGGCCTGGCTGCTGTTGAATGGTGTATTGTACAGTTTTCAGAAAGATGTAGACGGCAAAAAGCTGCAGCCTTTCCTGAACAAAAAATTTATTTTAATCCCCCGCAAGGTAGAAGAAGCTTACTACGAAAAGTTTGTAGCGCCGCTGGTAGAGCAGTTTGATGTATATCCCAAAGGCTTCGAAATCCGGTCAGAGAAATACGTGCCCAGCGCCCACTTAACTTTTTCGGAAATTGCTGAAAATGAAAATACCCCGCAGCTTTTTGTAAACGGCAACGGCCACCTGAATGGCAATGGCCTGAACAAAAATAATGGTGGCGGCAAAATATTATTTCACTTATCGTTTAAGTACGGCGAGCACACCGTTTCTACGCAAGATATTAAACGGGTTAGCGTTAGCCTGGAGAAAACCCCGGAATCTTACGTGTTTCACCGGCTTATCCGCGACATTGACCACGAAAAAGAATTTATTAAAGAACTGAACAAGCGCGAGCTGGAAGTTAAAAACGGCAAAGCCTATTTAGATAAAACTTTAGCTTTTGCCTGGCTAGCTGCCCACGCCCAAAATTTACAGGAGCAGGGCTTTACCATTAAGCAGCTTAACGGTGCTGCTAAAAATTATTTCATTGGCGAAGTAAAAGTAAGTGTGGGCATTCGCGAAAACACCGATTGGTTTGATATTTATGGTACGGTCCATTTTGGTGAGTTTGAAGTGCCATTTATTAAGCTGAAGCCATATATTCTTAATCGTAAAAACGAGTATAAGCTGCCCAACGGCCAAATCGCGATTATTCCGGAAGAATGGTTTACGCAATATATTGAGTTGTTTGCTTTTTCGGACGGCGACGATACCGAACTAACGTTGCGCAAGCACCATATGGCGCTGGTAAACGAGTTGCAAAACGGTAACCTTGCGGTAGTAACCATGAGCCGCAAGCTGGAAAAACTGCGCGAGTTCGAAACCATAGAAGATAAGCCCATGCCGGTTGGCTTTAAAGGCGAACTGCGGCCTTACCAAAAAGCCGGCTATAACTGGCTGCACTTTGTAAAAGATTATAAGTTTGGCGGTTGCCTCGCCGATGATATGGGTTTGGGTAAAACGGTGCAAACCTTGGCCATGCTACAGTTTCAGAAAGAAAACGGTGCCCAGAGTGCCTCTTTGCTGGTAATGCCTACCTCCCTTATTTATAACTGGGCAAACGAAGCGCAACGCTTTACACCGGGTTTACGCATTTTAAACTATACCGGCACGTACCGCGAAAAAACGGTTTCACAGTTTAAACACTACGACTTAATTTTAACCTCTTACGGAATCGTTCGGCTGGATAAAGAACTCCTGAAAGGATATTTATTTGATTATATTATTCTGGATGAGTCGCAGTCGATTAAAAATCCAAGTTCTAACACATCGTTGGCGGTCCGGGAGCTTAAATCAAAACACAAACTTATCCTGACTGGTACGCCCGTAGAAAACAGCACCATGGATTTATGGTCGCAGATGTCGTTTATTAACCCGGGCTTGTTGGGCAACCAAAGTTTCTTTAAAGAAGAATTTTTAAAACCAATTGAAAAAGAAAAAGACGAGGTTAAAACCAAGAAGCTTCATTCTTTAATAAAACCATTTATTCTGCGCCGACATAAATCGCAGGTAGCCAAAGAACTGCCCGAAAAAATAGAGCAGCTAACCTACTGCAAAATGACTGAGGAGCAGGAGAAAGCTTACGAAGAAACCAAATCTTTTTATCGAAATAAAATATTAAAAGGTTTGGAAGAGCAGGGCATGGTAAATACCCAGTTTATGCTGTTGCAGGGCCTGATGAAACTCCGCCAGATTGCTAACCACCCGCGTCTGGCCGATACCGCTTACGAAGGTGAATCGGGTAAGATGAAGGAAATATTGCGCATGATCCGGAATGTGGTAGGGAAGGGGCACAAAGTTTTAGTGTTTAGCCAGTTTGTAAAGCATTTAGATATTGTGCGGGCTGCCCTGGATGAGCGCCATATTACTTATACGTACCTGGATGGCAACACCAAAAACCGGCAACAGCAAGTAGACCGGTTCCAGACCGACGAAAGCATCCGGGTATTCCTGATCTCGCTGAAAGCGGGTGGGGTAGGGCTTAACTTAACCGCCGCCGACTACGTGTTTATCCTGGACCCATGGTGGAACCCGGCTATTGAAGCGCAGGCCGTGGACCGCGCGCACCGCATTGGCCAGCAGAATACCGTTTTTACCTACAAATTTATTTCGAAAGATACGGTAGAAGAGAAAATATTGGCGCTGCAAAACAAAAAGCTCCAACTCGTAACCGACCTGATTTCGACGGATGAAAGTGTAATCAAAAATTTAACTAAAGCTGATATCGAGAATCTGCTGTCGTAGGAGTAAATAACGGTTAGCAGCTGGCGTTGCATTCGAGATAATATTCGTCAGTAGGGGGTATTAATTTAGGAATATCTCTCCTGACAAATAACCTTTTATCTTTAAAGCTGTTGGTTAAGAAAATAAAGTAAACGCTGCTTTGCGAATCGCTATTCACACCGAGGTAAAACAAGATTATCTTTCGGTTTACCATAAATTTAACCAGCAATTATTTCTGGCGTTAGCTCCACCATTCCCGGAATTTAAACTGCTTCGATTTGATGGCAGCCAGCCCGGCGATACAGTAGCGGTTGAATTAAATTTTGGTTTATTCCGCCAAACCTGGACCAGCCTGATTACGGAAAGCAAAATAACGGACCACGAAGCCTATTTCGTGGATATGGGACAACAATTACCCTGGCCTTTAAAATATTGGCGGCATCAGCATTTAGTTAAAAAAAATCCGGCCGGCGGCGCCATCATTAGCGATTTAATTCAGTACCGTACGGTTTTCTGGCTATTCGATTGGCTGCTTTACCCGGTAATGTGGGCGCAATTCAGCTTCCGGAAACCTATTTACCGGCGCTATTTCAAATAAAATTATTTATCCAGCATTTCGCGGGAAATATTTTCCCATTCTGCCGCTAACGATTCTTTTGGCATTTTGCGCCCGGCTTTATTGTACCAATAATTGGCATTCCAGTTATCGCCTTCTTTGCGGTGCAAGTACGCGTGAATTAAGCAATGCGTAGGCGTATTTACTTCCTGAATTATTTCGTGCGATTGGTGCCAGTTGCCTTTACCGTCGTACCACAGCGCCTGTAGTTCTTTGCTTAACCCTTTTGGTGGCGTGTCTTGGGCCAGGGTGGCTTTAAAATCTTCTAAAGTCATTTGGTGTAAAAGTAAGTACGGGGGTAAATTTAGGCAATAATATGCAATCGCAAATTCAGGTGGCTAGTGCGTTATTCGAAATATTAAAGGTAAAGCTGTATTATTTGGTATAAACCTTACAGCGGTTTAAAATACGGGAAAGCCATGGCCATGCGGTTACTTAAATTCAGAATAGTTTCGTGCATATTATTACCTAAGCCGGCGGTTAGGAGGCGCTCAAATTGCCAAAGTAATTCGTCGTTTTTACCATCGTAAATATTTACAGTAGCGGTACCGGCACTAGGGCCTACTAACCGTTTCGAGCGGCGCAAGTTCTCGAATGTTTTGGCTTCGCTTACCAATTTTTCGTCGCGTACAATGCTGCAGGTAATAATGGCATCTACGCCCAGCAAAGTTGCCAGTTTAGTAGGCGAAGTTATTTTCAGTTGCTCGGGGGTAAAGTTATTTTCCAACAGAATTTGTTGCGTTACCGATATATCCTGAAAATTTATGTTGTAATGATGAAAGAATTTTTCTTTTTGCAACGAAGCAAACATAATGGGGTACGCATTTTTAGCCTCTACAAAAGCGCGGTAATTTAAATCCTGCGCTGGGCTTTGGTCTACGTCGTCCTGATCAATAATTATTTCGATGGGCAGTATGGCAACCTGGTGGTGCTGCTGGGTGAGTTCTTTAAATTTTATATGCGTATATATTTTCCGGACGCCGCTCTCCACCGACTTAAACGTTAATTTTTTGAAGCTAAACTTAGGCTGCCGTATGTTTAATTCCGGCGCAGTTTGGTTTGTCTGGGCCACGCTGCTGTGGTAAGTCAGGCCCAGGACCAGGCACCATAAAAGGAGTAAATGTTTTTTCATAAGGTGTTTTTTGGAGGTATAACATATTCTGGCTCATTAATATAATAATTTATTCAGGTTAAAGAAAAAGCAAAGCCAAAACCATTTAATCTTTTTGTGGTTATCTCACCAATACTAAAATTTCTGTAGTTTAACTCTGTGAAAAAAGCAGCTATTATTGGGGCGGGTATTGGCGGCATTGCTTCGGCCATCCGGCTGGCAGTAAAAGGTTATAACGTAACCGTGTTTGAAGCCAGCGCAACTTATGGCGGCAAAATGAAGGAGTTTGTGCAGGATGGCTACCGTTTCGATACCGGGCCATCGCTGTTTACCATGCCCCAATTGGTAGACGAATTATTCTCTTTAGCCGGTAAAAACCCGCACGATTATTTCCGGTACCAGCGTTTAAATATTATTACCCAATATTTTTTTACCGATGGTACCCGCTTAACAGCTTACCGCGAACCCGAAAAATTTGCCGCTGAAGTAGAAGAAAAGTTAGGCGTACCGGCCGCCCGGGTAAAAGAATATTTAGCGAAGAGCGCCCAAATTTACGAAGCTACCGCGGCTACTTTTTTGCACAAGTCGTTGCATAAAGTAAGCACTTACCTAAGTCCGGATATCCTAAAAACCTTGCCCGCTTTGCCTGCTTTGGGGCTGACTACAACCATGCACGCCGCCAATGCGCAAGCTTTTTCAGATACCCGATTAGTACAACTACTCGATAGGTTTGCTACTTACAATGGCTCGGACCCTTACCAAGCACCGGCCACTTTAAACCTGATTCCGCACCTGGAACACAATATAGGTGCTTTCTATCCCGAAGGTGGTATTTATGCCATTGCGCAAAGTTTGGTTAAGTTAGCCGAAGAACTAGGAGTGCGTTTTAAATATAATTTACCGGTAACCGAAATAATTACGGAGAACCATAAAGTTACGGGCGTCCGGACAACGGCTGAAGTATTTTACGCTGATTTGGTAGTGAGTAATATGGATGTGGTGCCCACGTACCGCCGTTTATTGCCCCAAATCAAAGCGCCCGAAAAAACTTTGCAGCAGCCTCGGTCCAGTTCGGCGCTAATTTATTACTGGGGCATCCGGCATAGTTTTCCGGAGTTGCACCTGCATAATATTTTCTTTAGCCAAGATTACCAACAGGAGTTTCGGCACATTTTTCAGGAGAAAAATATTAGCCCGGACCCCACGGTTTATGTAAATATTACTTCTAAATATACCCCTACCGATGCGCCGCCGGGTTGCGAAAACTGGTTTGTGATGGTTAACGTGCCGCACAATGCTGGCCAGGACTGGCAAAACCTCATCCGGGTTGCACGTGAAACAATTATTCAGAAGCTTTCTAAAGTTTTGGCGGTAGATTTAAGTAGTTTAATTGTTACCGAACGCGTGTGGGACCCGGTGGGTATTGAGGCTGATACGTCTTCGTTCGCCGGAGCTTTGTACGGTAGTTCTTCTAACAACCGGATGGCGGCTTTTTTACGGCATCCTAATTTTACATCAAAAGTTAAAGGCTTATATTTTTGCGGCGGCAGCGTGCATCCGGGCGGGGGCATTCCGTTATGTTTGCTTTCGGCCAAAATAGTAAGCGATTTAGCGCCCAACCCCAATTCTGCATGAAAGATAAAAAAGTAGCTTTAGCCGTTTTTGTATTAGTTGTTTTTCATATAGTTGGTTTTTATGGGTTAGCTTTCAGCGCCAACCCAGCCTGGTTCCGGGAATTATCGGCGCTTAATTTATTGCTAACCAATTTTTTATTGTTCAGCTTCCATAAAACCTGGAATATTGCTTTTGCGGTGTTTGCGGTAATTGTTTTGCTGGTTGGTTTTTTCTCGGAAGTAATTGGGGTGCATACGGGCTTGCTGTTCGGAGATTACGATTATGGACAGGGCCTGGGGTATAAATTGTGGGAAATACCTTTAATTATTGCGCTTAACTGGCTTTTATTGGTTTACAGTACCGGTATACTGGTGCAAAAATTGTCTTGGCATTGGTTATTAAAAGCTTTCGCGGCGGCCGCCCTCATGGTACTGCTGGATATGCTGATTGAACCCGTAACCGCTGTACTTGATTATTGGACCTGGGCCGATTACCGTATTCCGGTTAGTAATTACCTGGGGTGGCTGGGGGTAGCCTTTGTGCTTCACTTGCTTTTTCAGAAATCCAGGTTTCAGAAGCAAAATGCTTTAGCGCCTTTTGTGCTGGGCGTGCAGTTCCTGTTTTTTATTGGGTTAAACTTAGTGCTGTAAACTAAGGGTTAAATAATTAAACCGTGTTTGGGATTTTAAAAAGCCATAAACCAATCAAAAAATCTTTTTGCCCGAAGCAATATTTTATAGTAAATCCTGTGCCTGCTGATTATTACCTTTGCTAACAGCGCGAATAACATGGTAGCAGGTACAAAAGAAAAAAATATTCAGGTAAAACCATTCTTGAAATGGGCCGGTGGTAAAACCCAGCTTTTAGGAGCCATCGAACACAAAATAATACCTTACTTAAAAGCCAGGGGCGAGGTAATTTACTTGGAGCCCTTTATTGGCAGCGGCGCCGTTTTATTCTTTTTACTTCGTAATTACCGGCAATATATTAAACAGGCTATTATTAGCGATATTAACCCGGATTTAATTAACCTGTATAAAATTATCCGGGATCAGCCGCAGGCTTTAATTGAACAACTATCAGCGTTATCCGAAACTTACTTTAGTTATGCTGCTGAAGCTGAGCGAAAAGCCTATTTTTATGCTGTTCGGGCAGCGTTTAACCAACTACAGGAAGATGCGGTAAAGAAAAGTGCCTTGTTGTTGTTTTTAAATAAAACCTGCTTTAATGGTTTGTACCGGGTTAATGCCAAAGGAGAATTTAATGTGCCTTTCGGCCGGTATAAAAAACCAAATATCTGCAACAAAGAAGTAATATTAGCTGATAGTGAAGCTTTGCAGCATACCGAAATTCTGCTCGGCGATTTCACTCAAACCGCTGCCTTTGTAGAAGAGAATACTTTGGTTTACCTCGATCCGCCTTATAAACCTATTAATAATACCTCCTCTTTTAATACTTACGCCAAAGAAGGTTTCTACGACGAAGACCAAATTCGGCTTAAAACGTTCTGTGATGCTATTCAGGCTACGGGAGCGTATTTTGTTTTAAGCAATTCCGATACGGCCATTTCGCCCGCAGAAGTTAGTTTTTTTGATGCTTTATACCAGGAATATACCGTAGATCGGGTAAAGGCCAAACGAGCTATTAACTCCAATGGCCAGGCCCGCGGCGAAATATCGGAATTATTAATTTCGAACGATGCGGTATGGCAAGTGCCGGTTAGTTAAAAAACTAATTGGTTAAGGTACTAATTTGCGGCTGAGGTTTGCATAGAAGCGCTTCTTCGAGAATATAAATGAAAGTAGTTGCTGCTTGAAGAAGTAAGCAAACTGCAAATTATACTGGTAGAGTAGTAACGCTTAACTCAAATATTTAAACGTGCTGCGAGGTTAATTATTCTTACCCCTGGTACTTCGTTTATGATGCGTTGCCGGGGAACCAGCCGCCCAACTGTTACATAAAATTTGTTTTTGCCTACCGGGGTAGATGTTTTTTTCTCTGGAAATTCAGGTAAATGTTGCTGAAACCAATCGCGGGTAGTTGGCATGGGCAATATGTGCAACTCTTTTGGCTCCAGGAAATAATAGAAAACGTAATCGGCTGCGGTGTATAGAAAGCACCCTGGCGTATTTTTAGCTTCGTTGCTGATGGTTTCCAAAAAATAATTGCCGGTTCCGTAATACCGGTCGCCTTTAATCTCAATTGTTTTTACGGCCCGATTACCATCAGAGCGGTAATACGTCCAGATAAGGTCAATGTCTTTGGCTTGGCAGGAGGGTTCGTCTTCTACATTCAGTACTTCTATGGTTTCTGGTTTATTCCGCAAATACGCTTCCATCTCTTTGGCAGCCTGCATTGCCACCGCCGAAGCCGCTGCCATACTATATTGCCGGAAAGTACTCATCTGCTTAATGGTTTGTTCCGAACCAGTTTAATCTCTGTAAAGAGATTTCTTAAATACTGGTCTTACGGAAGAAAATAAAAGTTAGCTGAATATTAACGCGGTACTTAGTTGTCTTTGAATTAACCGGAGGAGAAACTATATAAAAAAGCGCTCTTGTAACAGATAATAACAAGAGCGCTTTTTTGTGTGATATACCGTTATTTACTCTGTTTTACTGGTGGCGGCAATTACCGGAGGCTTCTGCGCTGCTTTGCTTAATACCCACTCGCCAATCTGCAAGCCTTGTGCACGACCGTTATCAATAGCATCCATAAAATGAATGCCGCCATAGAAACGGGATATGCCGGCTTCAATGGCCGCTTCTTGAAACGAATTAAATTTTCGGGCGGGCAAACCAAAACGCTCTTCTACGGTATCGGTGTATTTAAAATTATCGCCAAAATAATGGGTTAAAATTACGGCTGCCGCTGCCGAAATAGTAGAATGACCGCTCAGGTATTCCGGGAAAGGTGGCGTTTGCAGCAAAGGTTTCCAGTTCGGGTCTATATAACGGCGAATAGCAGTTTCGGGGCGTATCCGGTTGCTCCGGAATTTTTCGTCCCAGCAGGCAAGAAACCCGTCCATCAGCGAAATAGCGACTAGCGTATTAATTTTCATTGCTTTCGGGAAGTCTGTTTTGGCCTGCTTACAAGCAATAGCCGTAATACCCAACCAATGCGCCCCCGGCGATATTTTTTTCGTGCCTACCATTAAATGACCATTATCTTGTAAGGCAAACGGGTTGCAATCCCAGAAAGCTGCTATTTCTTGGTGTGCCTTGGGTAAGTTAGCGCCTTCCTGGTAAACATCGTGCAGCAGTTTATAAAAGGCGGAGTTCTTATCTTTAGAAAAAGCTACTGGCGGGGCTGGCTTAAACTGAATGCAGGTATCGAGGGTAAAAGACCGTACTGTGTTAAAGTAAGGCTCTACTGGGGCAAAAAAGCCGGGAGGAGTGGGGTACCAATGATCTTCCTGGTTAGTGGGAGCGTAACGCGGGTAATTGCTAATGCGGTTATATTTATCGGCTTTGGCGTAGGCCAGTATATTTTTGCTGATTGCCTGGGCGTAAGTTAATGAGTTTGCCATAACTTCTTCGGAGAAGCCTTCTTGCCGGCAGGAATCCAGAAACTGCTGTTGGTATTTTTCGAGCAAAGAGCCCGATGGCTGCATTTTCTTGGCCGTTTCCATCATGGCCAGCAACGCACTTAACTGATAATTATAGCCCACAAGTCCTTGTGGTTTTTCTATGCGGGGATATTTATTTAATACGCCATGCATGCTGCTGTAAGTGCTGTCGTTCTGCGACACTACCTCGTACCCGGCTAAGCAAGCGTAAGAAAAAAAGCGGGCAGCCAGCGGCGGGTTGGTAACATCGTTTATCATCAGGTCAGTCATTTCCGAAATAATCTGGCTGATGTGCTCGCTGTTAAATTTAATATCTGCTTCTGGTTTGCCGGGCTTGCAGGCAAAAAACAGCATAATTAATAAAAATGGGATTAGCTTTTTCATTATTTACTTATTTTAAAAGCTTTAAGAGGCTGTTGGTTCAGGCCGAAGAGTAAAGTATTATTTAGCTGGAGCACACTGCGCACATCGCCTTTGATGGCAAGCCCCGCCTGCCCTGGCGGCACATAGGTAAACTTACCCTTGCCGTCGCCTTGCAACAACACCCCGTAGTTGGCATCGTACCTGCCAAACCGCAGCCGCGCCTGGTGCTGGTTACCGGCTAAGAGCAAG
>NZ_VWSF01000008.1 GCF_008629685.1 Adhaeribacter rhizoryzae
TTAGTGCAACTCACGCTGCTGGCTTTGTTTGCCGCTAGCAAGATAATGCTCTTGCACCTGGCTTCTAAACAGAAAGAAGCCGTGCCGCTGGCAGAAAGCTTTACCCGGCAAGAAGTCGCTTGTCTGCAGGCTTTACAAAAACGTTATGAAGGAAAAACAGCCAAGCAGCGGAATCCTTACCCCCAAGACTCTTTACAATGGTGCTACTGGATAATAGCCCGATTAGGCGGGTGGAAACCCCACGAAAAGCAGGCGGGGGTGATTACCCTTTTGCGCGGTTGGAATTACTTCCAGCATATCTTGCACGGGTGGACCCTGGCCCAAAAATTTGTGTCCTAATCGTAGCCCTAAATTAGGGAAGGAGTTCGGCCGAACCAGAACGTTACTGATTAGCTTTGTTGTGCTGGCTTATTAATTGATTTTTAATAATGATTTAGAAAAGCAGGAACTACGGAGCAAACTACAGCAGTTTGGGCAATGAGGGCCTTTCAGGTTTCCGGTGCGCAGCATTGCGAGGTACGAGCAAAGGAAAGATGAGCAGCCCGAATGACCAAACGGGGCCTCGCGGCCTTGAGCAAACTTAGGCTTTAAAATACAGTTAGCACCTCCGCATTGAAAGATGGAATCTTTCAAAAGATAAATAGTGAAAATTGATTATTTAAGGAATATAGTTAAGGAGCATTAGCATAATTGCTAAAACTACTTGCCATAAAAAAGGCAGCGTTACGGCTGCCTTTCTATTTAAAATATTACTAAACTTTAATCTACCAGTTTTTTGTAACGGATGCGTTTAGGCTCTACATCGCCGAGGCGTTTACGCTTGGCTTCTTCGTAGTCTGAGAAGTTACCTTCAAACCAAACCACCTGCGATTCGCCTTCAAAAGCCAGAATGTGGGTGGCAATTCTATCCAGGAACCAGCGGTCGTGGGAAATAACCACGGCACAACCGGCAAAATTATCTAAAGCATCTTCCAAAGCCCGGATAGCGTTTACATCCAAATCGTTGGTAGGCTCATCGAGTAATAATAAGTTGGCACCTTGTTTCAGGGTCATGGCTAAATGCACGCGGTTGCGCTCGCCACCCGATAATACGCCTACTTTTTTCTCCTGATCGGAGCCGCCAAAGTTGAACTTGCTTACGTAAGCCCGCGAGTTAATCTGGCGGTTAGCCAGCAGCATGGTTTCGGTACCGCCCGAAATGGTTTCGAACACCGATTTGTTCGGGTCTAAAGATTCGTGTTGCTGATCGACGTAAGCAATTTCTACAGTGGGGCCTACGCTAATATTACCGGCATCGGGTTTTTCGCGGCCGGTTAACAACCGGAACAACGTAGATTTACCAGCGCCGTTGGGCCCAATAATACCAACAATACCAGCCGGCGGCAGCGAGAAAGTTAAATTTTCAAATAATAATTTATCGCCGAAGGCTTTCGTCAGGTTTTCGGCTTCGATTACCACATTACCTAAACGCGGGCCATCCGGAATAAATAATTCCAGTTTTTGTTCTTTCTCCTTAGCGTCTTCGCTGGCCATTTTCTCGTAGTTACCCAAACGGGCTTTCGATTTGGCTTGCCGGGCTTTCGGCGACATGCGGGCCCACTCCAGTTCGCGCTGTAAGGTTTTCTGGCGTTTGCTTTCTTGTTTTTCTTCTTTGGCTAAACGGGCGGCTTTCTGCTCCAGCCAGCTCGAATAATTGCCTTTCCACGGAATGCCTTCGCCGCGATCGAGTTCCAGAATCCAGCCGGCAACATTATCCAGGAAGTAACGGTCGTGGGTTACGGCTATTACAGTACCTTTGTACTGCTGCAAGTGTTGCTCCAGCCATAATACCGATTCGGCATCGAGGTGGTTGGTAGGCTCATCCAATAACAACACATCGGGCTCCTGCAACAACAAACGGCACAAAGCTACGCGGCGCTTTTCACCACCCGATAAATTACCCACAATAGCTTCGCCGGGCGGGGTACGCAGGGCATCCATGGCGCGCTCTAATTTATTATCCAGTTCCCAGGCGTTATATTGGTCTAGTTTTTCCTGTACTTCGCCCTGGCGGGTTAATAATTTATCGTAGTCGGCATCGGGGTCGGCAAAGGCTTCGTTTATTTCGTCGAACTCTTTCAGGAGCGCCACTACTTCGGCTACACCTTCTTCCACAATTTCCTTCACGGTTTTGGTAGGGTCCAGTTGGGGTTCTTGCTCTAGGTAGCCTACCGAGTAGCCCGAAGAAAAAGCAACTTCGCCCTGGTACGCTTTGTCTACGCCGGCAATAACTTTTAGCAAACTAGATTTACCCGAGCCATTCAGACCGAGCACGCCAATTTTAGCGCCGTAGAAAAAAGAAAGGTAAATATTTTTTAATACTTGTTTCTGGGGTGGGTAAATTTTACTTACACCGGCCATCGAAAAAATAATGGTTTCGCTCATAGCTGTTTTCTTCGTAAAATATTCAGTTATCGGGTCATAAGGGCTTAGGCGTTTAGCAGTTAAAATAATAAACTACAGGGTTTAACCTTTAATAAAAACAACTACCGCTTACGTATTAAGAAACAAAATTAAGATACTTCGGACTAGGAAAGAAGCATCTGTACTAGTTTAAAAAACTTTTTAATCTGCATTAAGTATATTTTAAGGCCTATATTTTATAAAAATTCCTGTACAAATATCATAAAAAACAGGCACAATCGGTTTTTGGAACTGTAGAAAGTAGTAAACTTGTAAAATTTTTTTTTACATCCGTTAAATGGAAAATAAAGACTATCTGGAAGAGGCCCGCCAATATGGTTATGTTCAAGATAACGAAATTTGGCTGAAACCCTTCATGAATTATCCGGCCCGTAAGGTTGGCGAAGTAAAAGAGGTGGAGGAAGAGTCGTTGCAATATTTTGCCTACCGTTTCGAAATGTTTCGGGAAAAGGTTAATGCGCTCTTAAAGAAAATTGAAGAGTCCGAGAACAAAGGTTCTTTCCTGATGAAGGTAATGCACCTGAAAGAGCAGGTAGAAAAATACGATGCGCTCGGCGATTTTGAAGCTATTTACAACCAACTTTCGCAGGCCGAAAACGAAATTAAGGCTTCTATCAGCCGCAACCGCGATAAAAACCTGAACGCGAAGGTGGCTCTGATAACCGAAGCCGAAGAACTGCAGGACAGCATTGATTGGAAAGGCACTACCGAAAAGCTGAAAGAATTGCGCCAGAACTGGATTAAAACCGGTCCGGTAGACAAAGCAATTGCCGACGAAATTGAAGAACGGTTCCGGAATGCGGTAGAAACTTTTTTTACGCGCAAGAAAGACTTTTACGAAGACAAGCAAAGTCTGGTAAACCGCACCATCGATAAATACCGCGATCTGATAGCCAAAGCCGAAGCTATTCAGAATTCCGACGATTGGGACGTTGCCACCGCCAAGCTGAAAGAATACCAGACTGCCTGGAAACAGGTAGGCGGTAATTTG
This sequence comes from Adhaeribacter rhizoryzae, assembly GCF_008629685.1. GTDB lineage: Bacteria > Bacteroidota > Bacteroidia > Cytophagales > Hymenobacteraceae > Adhaeribacter > Adhaeribacter rhizoryzae. The sequence continues at coordinate 3,455 of NZ_VWSF01000008.1, forward strand.
CCGCGCAAAACAACCAACGATCTCTGGAACCGCTTCCGGAAAGCCAACAATCATTTTTTTGAGCGGCTGAAAAACCGGATTACCCAAACCAAAACCGAATCGAAAGAAAAATATTTTGAGGAGAATCTATCCAAAAAACGTGCTTTGGTAGAAGAAGCCGAAGGTTTGGTAAACGTGGAAGTACAAAGGGCAGTACCACGGGCTAAAGAACTACAGGCCGCCTGGAAAACCGTCGGCCCGGTAAAAGGCGAAGAATCGGACCGGTTGTGGGAGCGCTTTATTATTGCCTGCGATAAAGTTTTTGAGCTAAGCAGCCTGGAGCATTACCTGCGCAAGAAAAATATGGGTGCTAAAATTGCGCCGAACGAGCAGGTTACCGTGCGGGTAAACGCCCTGAAAGATTTTATTAAATCGGATAGGCAGGAACTGGAAGTGCTGGAAACCAACCTGGGCAAACTAGCCGATACGCCGGGCAACGAAACTTTCCGGAACATGCTGCAAAGTAAAATTAGAGGCTTTAACCGAAAAATTAAAACCAAGCAGGAGTTAATAGATTTAATTAAAAACAAACAGGTAGCGGGCAGTGAATAATTTGGCTTGGTTGCCTGTTTAACGCAGGCATTTACGCGCTGGTTTGCCTTTAACACTATTTACACCATGAAAAAATTTAAAATTTCGTTTTTCCTGTTGGCAATAATGGCTTGCTCCTGGCAGGTAAAAGCCCAAACCCAAAACGATTCGCTGGCGCTACAGCAGCAAGTTCGTATTCCGAAGGGCAATTTCCATTTTGGTATAACTACTGCCGTAAACAACACCTGGATTAAGGTAGATAATGACGAAGCGAATAACGAACATTATAAATATAAAACCACCATTAAATGGGCCCCGATAGGTTTGGTAGCCGGTTATAAATTTAACGACCGCCACGATGTGCAACTGGAGGCTTATTTATCGCAGCAAGGGCAAAACTATACGCTCACCGAAAACGGCGACGGCACGGGCCTGGAACTCGGCGAGAAAAGAATAAATTTAACTTATTTGCAGGTACCGCTGCTGTTTAAATTTACCACCGGCGATGCTGTGCGGTTTAATGTGCACGTGGGGCCGCAGGTAGGCTTTTTAATTAAAGGCGAAGAAGTAAATGAATTTCCGGAAGCTATTGCTTTAAACGACCGTACGCTGCAAGGCGAATACTCGCTCGCTAAAAAAGGAAAAGGTGATTCTTTGTTTAAAAATGCCGGCGGCTTTACGGCTATTGCGCCCATGGCGGTATTAGGGCTAGGGGTAGAAAAAGACATTAAAGATAACCTGTATTTATCGGGTAATGTGCGCTTTAACTACGGTTTTACCGATATTCGGGATACCGAAACCACCACCAGTGAATATGATTTTGACAAATATACGTTACGCTATAATATTTTTGGCGGAATACAGTTAGGCTTACATTATGTGCTCGATTAATTTGCTTAAAACTTAAAATTTAATTTAGCATCAAACATTTAAGTAAGTTTACTCGTTGTTTGTTTAAAATATGAAAAGCATCTATATTTAAAGAAATTAATATTTGCTTTTGAACTTTTTTTTCTAAATTTTGCAACCTGTAATTAAAGTCACTTAAGGAGAAAATGATATGTATTGGACACTGGAATTAGCCTCATACCTGGAAGATGCCCCTTGGCCAGCAACAAAAGACGAATTGATCGATTATTCAATTCGTTCAGGCGCTCCCATGGAAGTAGTAGAAAACCTCCAAGCTCTGGAAGATGACGGACAACCTTATGAAAATATTGAGGAAGTTTGGCCAGACTATCCAACTAAGGAAGACTTCATGTTTAATGAGGACGAATATTAAAATTTAATTATGAGTTATAAATTATGAATTAGAAATCCTGTGGTTTTTAATTCATGATTCATAATTTATAATTCATAATTAAGAATGTTAGAAGTAAAGAATCTGGTTGCGGGATACGAACAGCGTGTTCTTATCCGCAACCTTTTTTTTTATGTATCGGCACCGGCTTTTGTAGCTGTGGTGGGGCATAATGGTGCCGGCAAATCTACTCTCTTCAAAATATTAACCCGTAACTTGCCTTACCAGGGCGAGGTGCTGCTAAACGGCCAGTCCTTACACCATCTTGCTAACCCAGCCGGTAGCGGGGTGTTGTCTTACCTGCCGCAAAAAAATACCGTTACCTTTCCTATTAAGGTGCGCGATTTGGTTGTAATGGGTTTATTCCGGCACAAACGCTTTTTCGAGCAATATTCTGAGCAGGATTACCAAACGGTACAGCACTTATTAAGCGCATTAGAGATTGAACATCTGCTGCACCGGGAATTTACCGAATTATCGGGCGGCGAGCAGCAGTTGGTGTGGCTAGCCCAGTTAATGCTGCAGGATGCCGCTATTTGCCTGCTGGATGAACCTACCCAGCAACTGGATATTTACCATAAAAAGCGGGTTTTTAATTTGCTTACCAATTGGGTAACCGAAAAAAATAAACTGGTGCTCTGCATTACCCACGATTTAGTTAACCTGCACGGCCACACAGGTTATTTATTAAATTTATCTAAACCGGTTCCCACCCTCGAAATTCTTTCACCCGAAATTATTCAGGAGAATATTTCTTACCTCGAAGCAAAGCCACATTTAATATAACCTGGTTTTACCCGATTTATCAGCTTCAGGCTGGTAAATATTACTTTTGTAGCAAAATTATCCGGAAATTCCCACCAAAATTAGCCGATTGGTCTAACTGTACTTTTAGGTTGGTTTGGGCTAAAATACTTTCGAAACTGCGGGTAATATCGCTGAACAAAAGATTAGCAAAAATATTAACCGTCCGCCTGAAAAGCCTGGTTGGTGCCCCGGCGGCAGAAACTTATCGAAAACAACAATATTACCGCCGGGTTTTAATACGCGTTCAGCTTCCTGCAGGCAGCGTACCGGGTCCGGAATTACTGCCAGAATCAGGTGCAGCACTATTTTATCGAAAGCATTATCTGGCAAAGCAAGTTGTTGCCCGTCCATAACCAAGGCTTTTACCGGTAGTTGCAACCGCGCACTCCGTTGGGCGAGCCGCGTTACCATGGCTGGCGTAATATCGGTAGCCGTAATAGCGGCAGTTGGGGGCAAAAAATCTAAATCTAAACCGGTACCAGCGCCTACCAATAAAACGGTATCAGTTGGTTTTACCTGCAGCAATTCAATCGATCTCTTTCTTGATTTAGAAAAAACCTTACCAATTACATTGTAAAAAGGACTGTATAGGGTATAGCGGAGCCTGTTCCAGGTATTGGTGTTTATGTTCATAATTAAAAAATCAGGTAAAAATAGCCTAATATTTATGCATGTTTTTTTGTTAGAAGCAAGGGCAAATTTATAAGGTTTATGGCTTCCGCAATGTTTGGTTTGCCCCCATCTGCTTTAAGCAATTAAATATTAACAGAATATTAAGCTGGATTTTAGCAGGCAATTTAATTAGGGTTGAGCAGTTATTTGTAAATCAAAATAATATAGCCTGATTGAAATAAGCGATAAATTAAATTGGTTTAGGTAGTGGTTAAACCTAAATAGAATAAATTTGCGACGCTGCTTTCCTTATCCGGGAACTAGCCATTAATACCTGTGGTAAAAAACATGCAGTCATCCGCCAGCCTACATAAAGACAACCCTGTTCCCACACCCGACCAGGTTGGTATCCACAACCGGTATTATATTTCGCTTTCCGTAATTATGGTTATCGCGTTGGGCATACGGTTGGTGGCGGCTTTTTTCTCGAAAGGTTTTGCTTACCACGACGATCATTTTGATATTATTTCTATTGCCCAGGATTGGGTTTATGGCATTCCGGTTTGGTTGAACGAAGAATTGCCCCCGCGCCACAGCATGTTTTATGCCGGCTTGCACTACGGGCTCTTTTATGTGCTGGAACAATTAGGCGTAACCAATCCCGACACCAAGATGCTGCTGGTAAGGCTACTGCACGGGGTGTATTCGTTGCTGATAGTATATTATGGCTACAAACTAACCGAAGCCCTAACCAATAAGCGCGAAGCCCGCATCGTGGGCCTGATGCTGGCGCTGGTGTGGTTTATGCCGTTCATGAGCGTGCGCAACTTAGTAGAAATGGTTTGTATACCGCCCTACCTGGCCGGCTTTTATGTACTGGTAAAACAATCAGGTAAAATAAAGTTAGGTCATTATTTCTGGGCAGGGGCTTTGTTTGCGCTGGCATTTGTTTTTCGGTACCATACCATTTTGTTTGCCGGTGGCGTTGGCTTGGTGTTATTGTACCAAAAACAATGGCGCAACCTGCTAGGCTTCGGCTTAGGTTTTTTAATTTTAGCCACCCTTATTCAAGGCACCATCGATTTAATTTTCTTTGATTATCCTTTCCACTCGGTGGTTACTTATTTTTTGTACAACGCCGAGAACGCTCAGAATTTTAGTACCGGGCCTTCTTACCGGTTTTTATTAACGCTGCTGGGCTTCATGGTGCCACCCTTGAGCGTTTTCCTGCTGGTAGGTTACGTCCGCACGGGCCGGCTCGCGCCCATGCTGTTTTTAGGAGGTCTGTTATTTTTTGTGGTGCATTCGCTGTTCCCGAATAAACAAGAGCGCTTTATTCTGCCCTTATACCCGCTTTTTATGATTTTGGGCGTTATTGGCTGGCAAAGTTTTGTGCGGCAATCCAGTTTTTGGCAAACAAAGCGAAAATTATTAGCCGCCTGCTGGAGTTTTTTCTGGCTTCTGAATATTATAACTGCTTTTGCCCTGGCCCTTACATATTCTAAAAAAAGCCGTATTGCCCCGCTGGTATATTTATCGGAGAAGCCAGACCTGAATGGCATCTTGCTGGAATTCGGCGACCATAGCCTGAAAATGCCGCCTTTGTTTTACCTGGGCCGGATGAGTGCGCAGTCCGAAGATTTTACAGCCGACTCTAAAAACAAGTGGGGTAAATATAAAAACGGTACGCCGCTACCCCCAGACTTTGTAATGGTGTACAGCCTGAACGATGAAAAACCGCTTCACCAACTCCAAACCGAAATATTACCGGCTTACACCCCAAGTTATGTAATTGTAGTGGGCCAGGATGATTTAAAGAAGCGCCTGCAACGGGTGCAACAATTATATCCGCGCCTAAAATTAGAAAAAACGATTACCCCCTCGCGCTACGATCAGGTATTGCACCAATTAAACCCCCGCGTACACAAAGACGAACGGATTCAGATTTACCAAATATTGCCTTAGGTTACTCTAGTCCGGTAGAAAAAGAAGAGCCGGCTTTTAAAGCCGGCTCCGGTAAATATTAGTACAAAAGCTGCTTTGGGGCTACAGCGTGGCCATATCAATTACAAACCGATATTTAACATCGCTGCGGAGCATGCGCTCGTAAGCTTCGTTAATCTGAGCTATCGGAATTACTTCCACATCAGATAAAATATTGTGTTGGGCGCAGTAATCCAGCATTTCCTGGGTTTCGGGAATACCGCCAATCATAGAGCCAACCAGGCGTTTGCGCCGGCTAATTAAACTAAAACCCGAAACAGGGGCTGGCTCCGGCGGCGCGCCTACTAAAATCATGGTGCCATCGCGGCGCAGCAAACTCAAGTACATATCCAGGTTATGCGGCGCCGATACCGTATCTAGTATAAAATCGAAATAATTCCGGTACTCTTTTAGCTGGTCTTCGTCGCGGGTTACCAAAAACTTATGCGCACCCAGGGCCCGGGCATCGGCCTCTTTGTTTGGCGAGGTACTTAATACCGTTACTTCGGCCCCCATAGAAGCGCCCAGTTTTACGCCCATGTGTCCTAAGCCGCCTAAACCTACTACGCCTAATTTATGTCCTTTACCTACCTGCCACTGCCGCAACGGCGAGTAAGTAGTAATACCAGCACAAAGCAAGGGCGCTACGCGGCTCATATCCTGATCGGGCGCTATTTTAAGGGTATATTTTTCGTCTACTACAATCTGCGACGAGTAACCGCCATAAGTTGGGGTTTTCTTATCCAGTTCGTAGCTGTTGTAAGTTCCTACGTTGTGCACCTCGCAATATTGCTCCAGCCCTTCCTGGCAACTAGGGCAGGTACGGCACGAATCTACAAAGCAGCCTACGCCGGCAAAATCGCCTTCTTTAAATTTGGTTACCTGGTCGCCTACTTTACTTACCCGGCCTACAATTTCGTGTCCTGGCACCATGGGGTAAATAGAGCCGCCCCACTCGTTGCGTACCTGGTGTAAATCGGAATGGCAAACGCCACAATATAATATTTCTATCAGCACATCGTGTGCGCCTACGTCGCGGCGGGCAAAACTAAACGGGCCCAGAGGGTTCTCCGCGTTTTGCGCCGCGTATCCACGCGTTTGTATCATTGTTTAATTTGTTTTTAGATGTAAAAGTCTAAAACGGGCATTTACGTTTTAAGGTTAAAACAAATTTTAATCGTTGTATTTTTCTGAACTGGCCTGTTGGGCGGCTGAGGCGTTAAGCAGCGGGGTTTGGTTAGATGGCAGGAAAGGTTTTACCGCATCTTTCAACAGCTCTATTAATTCGGGGTCCATGTAGCGGTAATTGTCCGGAATAGCCAGTACCTTAATTTTGCGATTTTGCAACTCGGCTTTAAACTCTTGCCGCAACCGTTGTTGGTGTTTCCGTTCCATTACCAAAATTAAATCGGCTCAGGTAAGCAAAGCCGGTGTTACTTTACGGCGAGCGCCGGCAGCCGTACCCGCCGACCTAACTTCTAAACCCGGATAGTACCGAAACACTTTTTCGGCGGTAGGGCTGCGCCACTGGTTACGGCTGCAAACAAACAAAATACGCAAACAGAAAATATTTAAAACGGAAAATAATGGAATATAGGGCTAAGTTAAAAGGTTGTTGCGAAAGTATGCCGGTAGTGTTTATTATTACTTTTTAATATTTTTAATTTTAAATAAATAGTTCTTGCTTTATGCTTTCAATTCCGTCTCCTGGTGCTTTGCGCAATATTTTCGGCGATTTAGATATTTATATTTTCGATCAGTTACTGAAAGGCCGGATTACCGAAAACACGCCACTTTTGGATGCCGGCTGCGGAAGTGGGCGCAATCTGCACTATTTACTGCAGGCCGGTTGCCCGGTTTTTGGTATTGATCATGATCCGGAAAGTATTAGGCAGGTACAAGCCCTGGCGGCTACGCTGGCCCCCCACTTACCCGCAACTAATTTTTTAGTAGCCGATGTTGCTGATATTCCTTTTGATGATGCTGCCTTTAAGGTAGTAATTTGCAGTGCGGTGTTGCATTTCGCCCGCAGCGAAGCTCACTTCCGAAGAATAATACAAGAACTCTGGCGGGTATTACAACCGGGTGGTATGCTGTTGTGCCGTTTAAGCACCATTATTGGCCTGGAAAATAAATTGCCGCACCTGCACGAGCGCTTTTACCAGATGCCCCACGGCAAAACCTGGTTTTTAGCCGACGAAGCTTTACTACTAGAACAGGAAAATATATTAAGTGCCCACCGCCTGGAACCACTAAAAACGGTACTGGTTGAAGAACAGCGCGCCATGACTACCTGGGTTTTACAGAAGCCAGGTTAAGTAAAGAATTTAGTACCGCTACATCTTGCCCTTTATAAACTAAAATGCTGTTTAGTGTGGCGGGCAAAAAAAAGGTGTAGTCAAAAACTACACCCAAAGAATTAAATTGTCAGCTACAGCTTTGCTGAAGCCAATTAATATAATTAGCCGTTATTAGAATTTAAAACCCAACGATAGCCCGCCTCTTAAGCCACCCCAAGGGCCTTCCAGCTTCAGGGAAGCGCTATTGGCATTCACGTTTACGGTTTTCTCTACAAACGGAATATCCAAATTCTCCAATTCTTCACGTACAGCCGCTTGATCACTTTGGCTTAATGGTTTGCTCGATAAGCCAACAAAATCACCTTTTCCGGTGCCAAAATGCGCACCTAATATCCACCAATCGAGGCAAACGTATTTACCTAATGCCCATTGCGCGCCCATCATTAAACCACCGGTGTTACTGGAGAATTTACCCGAAAGATTAATAGAATTTTCTTCGCCAGTATCTTCTGAATCCTCATAAGTAAACGGAATATTGTTTGTTTCGAAGGTTGCTTTACGATAAAAGGGTGCAAAGTAGAACCCTCTGCCATAGCCTTTTTTCCCTAAATACAGGCGAATTTCCGGCGTAATAGCCGAACCACTGATTCTTATATTATCAATAGTTTCCTCTCCTTCAATCCCTTCGTCACCCACTGCATCAGAAATTAAACTTTTAAAAGGTAATCCGGTACTCGGCATTGTACGGTAAGCTATAGCTACTGAAAATCTTTTCGATAAGGCCCGCTCATATTGGAAAGAATAATTTCTTAGCGGGATACCAAAAAGATTTACTTTAACAAAATTAAGTTGCCGTTTATCGGTCTTTACAATAGGAGAAGGTGCTGTTTGTTTAGATATGGTATCTGTTTTAACGGCTTGGGCATTAACCTGGACAGATAAAGCCAGGAGAAATGTACCTGCTAGACATAGTAATTTTGATTTCATACTTAAATTGTAATAAATGGTTAGAGTTTAAAAAAAATGGAATAATAATTTAAAAGTGAAGTGTAAAAAAATATTTATGAGGTAAGAGATAAAATGAATATTATTATAATTTCAGAAACAAATTATTTATATAAAGCAGCTATAATTATACTTTATTGATTTATAACAGCGGGAAAATGATAAAAAGTAGGTAATAATTTTTGCACTTTTGCTAAGCAACTTAAAACATGTATCTTAATATAAGAAATCATGTAAATATGATAAATTCAATAACTGTTCGCAAAGCTAAAGTAATAATTTGTGAAAAAGAATACCCAATAATGGGTATTTTACAATTTTTTAATACTAAAGCAGTTCTAGTTTGTTCCTACTTTTTGTACCTGTATTTTAAGTTAATGTAAATAGATTCAGAGGCTTGTTTAGTTAGGATTCTCTTGTGGTAGGTTATTTTCAGGTTCTTTACTTCTTACAATTTTATTTAGATTTTACCAAAGACACACCAAATTAGCTTTAATTGGATAAAATTATGTGCCATTGGTAGTAATGGCAAATAATGGTAATTGCAAAAAAAACTCCGGCTTAGTATCAGCCGGAGTTTTAGTAACAAGAAATAGCAGCAGCCGTTTCGGGTTTAAATAATTTAAAATATTTATTTCAACATTTCTAGTAAAGCCTCCGCAGCCGGTTCCGAGGATGCTGGGTTTTGTCCGGTGATGAGTAAGCCGTCGGTTACCACGTACGGCGCCCAGTCGGCTCCTTTGGAGTAGTTGCCGCCTAACGCTTTTAGTTTATCTTCTACCAAAAAAGGCACAATATTGGTTAACTGCACAGCCTCTTCTTCGGAATTGGTAAAGCCGGCAACTTTTTTCCCTTTCACCAACGGCTCGCCGGTAGGCGCTTTGGCCTGGGTTAGTACCGCCGGCCCGTGGCAAACAGCCGCTACCGGCTTTTGCTGCTGATAAAACTCTTCAATCAGCTTTATCGAGTCTTGGTCGGTGGCTAAGTCCCACAACGGGCCGTGCCCGCCCGGGTAAAATACCGCGTCAAAGTCGGCTGCGCTCGCTTCGCTTAATTTTTTGGTTTGGCTTAGTTTCTCCTGCAACGGTTTATCCTGGTAAAACCGTTTGGTTGCTTCGGTTTGTGCATCGGGTTCTTCGCTTTTCGGGTCGATGGGTGGCTGGCCTCCTTTGGGCGAGGCAATGGTAATATCCACGCCCGCATCGGCTAATTTATAATACGGAGCCGCAAACTCCTCTACCCAAAAACCGGTTTTCTTACCGGTATTTCCCAATTGGTCGTGCGAGGTCATTACAAATAATACTTTCATAGCTATTAATTAACAGATAAAATAGTAAAAGCCCTTGCCCACTAGCAGGGCTAAGCTATCTTTCACGGTATTTAGGGTGAAGTGGTTACAAAGTGCTAAGCTAATTGCCTACCTACTTGTTAAAAATTAAGGAGCCGGCAGCTTCCGGGTCAGGTACAAATAAGCACCCAGTAAATGATGCGTAAACGCGTTTTCGCTGGTGTTGGGGTAAATTTGGTAATAAGCCTCATCGGCGGGCAGTATAATAAAATTGCCGGCGCGCATATAGTTAGCCGATGGGAAGTAAGGAGGGGGTACAAATTCGGGCAGTTGTTTTTTTACAAATTTACCGGCCAGGGTGCCCAAATATTTCTGGTTTTTGCGCAAGGCCTTGCGGGTGGGTTTATCTAGTTGGTTAAAAGCATAACCCATGGCCAAATTCAGCGGAAACTTTTGCTTTTTAATTAGGCCGCGGGCATTTTTAAAAGGGTTTAGCGGGTTAAAATCATGAATGGTTTGGATGCTAACCGGCGTTTCGGGTACCCAATCGGCGGTATTTATTACGTTGCAGGCCCAGCCATTGGCGGTAGCAGCTTCGTAATCGTAGGCAAAATACAGGTTACCAGGCTTTGGCGCGGCAATGCAATAAGTTTTAAACTGAATGTGTTGGGCTATCCGGCCTTCTTGCTGCAATTGCCGCAGGTAAGCCGTAAGTAAATACGCAATGGCGCCGCCCTGGCTATGCCCCACCACTATAAAGTTGCGGATACCCGTTCGGGAACACGAATCTAATTTAGCCAGAATATCGCGCGAAAGCGCGGCCGTACCCAATAGCCAGCCCACGTGCACCGCTGCTTGCGGATTATTAGCCAGTTTATACTTAAAAGTAAAATCTTTAGATAAGGTAAGCTGTCCGGTGGCCGGTACCATGGCCGAGTAAAAATTTTCGAGCCAACTCTCCGAACTCCGGGTAGTACCCCGCACACTTATGGCCGCCACCGAATCTTTACTAATAGCCAAATCCCACCGGTTTAGTAAACCCATGATAGGCGAGCGGTACACAATTTTAAATTTTTCGGGTTTGGGAATATTTTTGTAATAAACCGTATCGGCGTGGCGTGCCGAGAGGTAAATCATTTCGAGAAATTCCTGCTTGTTAAAACCCGGTTTTAGCTTTTGCCCAAACAGGTTGGTTAACGAAGTAAAAAAGAAAAGTAAGCATAAAAAAAATACGCGATTCATGTACTAAATGCTAAATGTTTGGGGTTGCCGGACGGATAATAAGTTGCTGTTTTTTAAGTTTTAAAAGAAATAAATTTAGCATACGGCTACTGCCGGTAAAAGTCAGAAATAAGAGGGCCAGCCCTTAACCACAATTATTTTAATTAAAACCAGAAGCGTACTTTTATATATTATTTTTAACCCTAACCCAAACCACTTTAATTTGTTTTGAACCCGCCCATCCGTAAAATTATTCACATCGACATGGACGCTTTTTTTGCGTCGGTGGAGCAGCGCGATAACCCGGAACTACGTGGCAAACCCGTGGCGGTGGGTGGCTCGCGGGCGCGGGGCGTGGTAGCGGCGGCCAGTTACGAGGCGCGTAAGTATGGGGTATTTTCGGCGATGGCTTCTAAAATTGCGCAGCAAAAATGCCCTAATTTAATATTTGTAAAGCCCCGTTTCGAGGTATACAGCGCGGTATCAAGGCAAATCCGGGAAATATTTTATTCTTACACCGACCTGGTAGAGCCGCTTTCTTTAGACGAAGCTTACCTGGACGTAACCGAAAATAAAATAGGAATGCCCTCAGCCAGTATTATTGCCAAAGAAATAAAAGCGCGCATTCTGGCCGAAACCAACCTGACGGCCTCGGCCGGTGTATCGTTTAATAAATTCCTGGCCAAAATTGCTTCGGACCTGAACAAACCCAATGGTTTTACGCTGATTACACCCGATAAAGCTGTAGATTTAGTTTCCAGTCTGGCTATTGAAAAATTTCATGGGATTGGCAAAGTAACTGCCGCCAAAATGCAGCGCTTAGGCATTAGTACCGGTGCCGATTTGCGCAAACGCTCCGAAGCTGAATTGGTGCGTAATTTTGGCAAGGTCGGGCATTATTATTATCGCATTGCCCGAGCCGAAGACGAACGCCTGGTTCAGCCCCACCGCCTCCGGAAATCGGTGGGTTCGGAACGCACTTTTGAAGAAGATTTAACCGCCGAAGCCGATATGCTGGAACGCTTGCAGTTCCTGGCCCAGGAAGTAGCCCACGACCTGAACCGCCTGCAAACCACCGCCAAAACGGTAACGCTCAAACTCAAATATTTCGATTTTGTGCAGCAAACCCGCAGCAAAACCCTGGTAACCCATTTAAACGCCGCCGATGCTATTTTTACCGTTGCCCGCGATTTGCTTCGTACACCGCAATTACCGCAATACCCCGTGCGGTTACTAGGCATCTCGGTGTCTAACCTGCTTTACGCCCACGATTTAGCCGTTAACTATCAGCTTACATTGGATTTTTGAGAGAACTGTAAAAACCTCCCATCGCTCTAGTAATTCCTGCACGCTGCTTATTGCAGGCAGTTTACTCTTTCCCAAACGAGCCCTTCTGCTACCATCCCGGTCTGTAAATAAAAAGCACGCACCAGTCCTGCCACTCAGGAAGAGCTAGAAGTGGTTTTGGCGTTAATCAGCATTAGTTATTATAGTTCTTAAATGCGCCAGAGTGGTTTTATATTGTTATTAATTATCGAACCGGAAGCCAACACCAAACTGGAATAATATATTTTCTTCGCGCGAGTGCTGTAAGAGCGTTGAGAAAGTAAATCGTTCGGTGAATGGTGCAATATAAAAACCGCCGCCGTAGCCGCGGTGCCAGCCCCCAACTGCTTCGCCCTGATACCAAACCTTGCCCTGATCATAAAAAGTAAGGAGGCCATAGCGGAAAGGCAGAAATGAATTATTTACCTGCCCGATATGGAAACGCAGTTCAGAGTTTAGGTAAGCACTAGCATCGCCGGAGAAGCGGTTTTGCACAAAGCCCCGCAAATTCTGGAGCAAGCCCAAAGTGGTATATTTATAGAAAGGCAGGTTTTCGCCGTAGTTTTTGGCCCCACCCAACCGCAAAGCCAAGGTAATGGGCAAGCCCAACCGGGCAGTGGCGTAATAATCTAAAAAGCCCTGGCTAATACCAAAGTAATCTTTGGAATCTTGTAGCCGAAGGTATGTTTGGTGACTGGCATATAGCCGCAAGCCTTTTTGGGTAAATAATGGTTTATCGCGTAAATCTAAATTAAATACAGCACTGGCTCCGGCTAATTGCTGGTCGGCTAAATCGCCTTGCGGACCGGTATTTTCTTCTATAAAAGAGCCCGGCGTTATGCGCGAAGAAAAGGTTTCGTAGCGTGGGCCAATCCGGAAATAACTGCGGCGAAAAAACTGCCGTTGCAAATACACATGGCTAACCAAGCCGCTGAAGCGGGCTACGTAATAATTATCGTCGTATAAGTTTTCGTTTTTAGCGGTGTTGTTGCCCAGCCCGAAAAAGTTGTAGAACGGGAAGTTGCGGCCAATATCCACGAAAGTACCAACATCCCAGTTGCCCAAAGCCTGGCGCCAGGTAAAATCGGTGGTAAGCTGCAAATTACCAAATTGCGTAGCCCTGAAGTTTACGCCGTATAAGCTGCCGTAATCGGGTTTCCGGAAACGCTGGCGCTTGTAATTAATGCCAAACGTTACGCCCAGGCCATCGCTTTTATTGTATAACAAACTGCCGCTGGGGTTGTAGGTGTTATACTCAAAAGCCTTTCGGTTATACTGATTTATGTTAGGTTTATCGGTGGTACGGTTACGGCTGGCCGGCCCTAAGGTTAATTTAGTGTCTGTGTTGTCGTAAATAAGGGTGTTTCCGCGCAAACTGCGGCGCACTTTAGAGGCATCCTGGATGCTATCGTTGCCGTAGCCCCCAATTACCCGCACCCGAATACTGGTGGGCACCTCGCCGCTAATATTTATTACATCTTTGCCGTCGAGGGCGTACAGGCGGATTTCTTTTGTTTCGTTTTTGTAAAAAGTGCGGTCGAAATAAGGCTTGCCTTCTTCCTGGTTGGTGGTTTTATCTTTTTCGAATACTTGCACCCGCACGCTGGCATTGGGCAAGCGTTCTACTTTAAAATATTCATTTTTGTTCGAGCCTACGATATCTACGTAGCGGGCCAATAATTTGTAATATGCTTCTAAGGCCTGTGGTAAACGCTCGCGGCGGGCTTTTAAGCGGTGGCCAATTTCCTGGCCATCAGTCGGAATAATTTCGGGAGGCAACTGCGCAATGGCTTCATGTATTACCTGGTCGGTCATTTTGGTTTGCAGGTAAGTCGCAAAATTCAGCCAGTCTTCCTTTTTTAAAGAGGTTAGTAATAACCGGTCGAGGTGGCGGGCTGTCCAGGTTAAGCTGGTAATGCCGCCTAATTTTTCGTCGAAATTCTGAATGCTGAGCGAAGCCCATTCCCGGTCGGCGAGCCAGAAAAATAAGCCTTCCCAGCGGCTAAAAGCCTGGTCGCGGTCGCGCGGAATAGGCCGGTAAAGTTTTTGTTTGCCATTTTGGTATTCGGCCCAGCGCCAATTATCGGCGTGCCGGTCAGTGTCGCCGATAAAAATATCGAAAGCGCGGGCTTTGCCGTAAGCCTGCACGTCTAAGCGGTTGTCGTGGTCCTGGAATAATTGCCGGAAGAAGCGGTAGCTTTTTTTAATATCGTCGGATTCGCCAAAGAAGGTCTTGCTATCTTCCGAGTCGCCGGGTCGTTCTTCCAAAAAGCCAATTAAATTTTTGTATTCGTCGCGTAACGGGCCCAAAGCCGGGTCATCGGCCAGTACGTATAATTCGGGTCGGGCGTGTAAAATATCGGTGGCATCCAGGAGTTTGCTGGCAACCAGCGCTCCGTAAGGCTGGGTGGTGGGGTTTATTTCCTGCAATAAATTGGTTACAGCGGTGTAGCGTAGTTCTGGGGGCACTACCCCAATGGGCTCTTTGGTAACCGAACGGAACACGTATTGCTTTTTGTTAGGTGCCTGCAACCGCAACGTTTTGGTTTGCAGGCCGCCGCCCGTCCGTAACAACGATAAATTTCGTGGATTTTGACCTAAATAAAAATAAGGCAACTTTACGGGTTGAGTCCAGCTTTTGCGGTAGATCTCGCCCAGAAAGAATTTTTTAAACCCAGAAGCTTTGTATTCCGGGCCGGGAACAACGGTAGCAAAATTATTTGGTTTAGGTGCCGGAATATTATGGTTTTCGGGATTAGTGCCCAACACGGAAAGGCAAGGGCCGAAAGACTGGTTAACGGGTGTTTGCTTATTTTGGGTTGGTGCGCAGGCCGAGGTAAATAATACTTTGGTGGCTAGTTCCTGCAAACCGTTTTTGGTAAAGGTGTAAAAAGTACTTGTTACTTTGCCGCTGCTATAATAAGTAAGTTTGCTGAAACCCGTTTTGGCTTCGTTTACCAGGCTCAAGGCATTTTTGCCTACAAAATCCTGCTGCACAAAACTACCCGAAACCAGATGGTAATTTTCTTCGGAATAATTCAGGTGCAAATTATAATCGTGGGCAGCGGCGTATATTACGGGCGGATTTTCTTTTAACAAGCGCTCTAGCTTTTGTTTAAAGGCTTGGTAATCCGGATTAGCCATGTCGCGCGGGGTACCTACGTTTTGGCGGTAAGCGGCGTAAAAGCTACCTAATATTGGCAGCGGTACACGGTTGGCTGGGTTACGGTCGGCGAAGGGGAATAAGTGTTTCCGGAGCGGCATGCGCCCGCCGTACATGCCGTTCGAAATAATGGGGTGGTGGCCTACGAGTAAAATATTGCGGTTACCGGCTTCCGCAATAGCATCTTCCAGTTCTTCTAAAAAATCTTCGCGGGTGTTTATTTTACAATCGGTATCGGGTTCTATGGGCTTTTGGTGCGGGTGCATCCACCATTGGGTATTCAGGGCAATAATGCGTAAGCCGGGGCCAATATCTATTATTTCGGGCCCGGGGCAGCCCTGGCGGGGCAGCAACACTTGTTTGCGGTTCAGGTTGCGGCTCAAATATTCTTCCAGGCGTTTTACATTGCTTAACCCATCGGGGCCCGAGTTATCCCAGTCTTTATCGCCGGGTACAAAGTACATGTTGCCCAATGGGTTGGTATTGGTAAGTTGCAGCAGCAAATCGAGTTTATCGGTAGTTAGTTTTTCTTTCTTACCTAAGCCTTGGTTAGCCGCAATGTCGCCGAGGTGTACCACCGTAAAAGAATTCTTTTGCTTGCTTAATTCCTGCTGAAAAGCAATCAGGTTAGCTTCCGGCACCGCTGCCGTAGCCGTGTTGCCAATTAAATATACCTGGTGTAGTACAGAATCCGGCGTCTGCGCCCGGGTAGCGAAAGCCAACAGCCAAAAGTAAAGGAATAATAATTTTTTTTTCATTTCGTAGCGGTGCCGGCCAGCGCAAATATTTGAGCCATAAGTGTAGCGGTAAACATTTACCAACACATACTTAAGGCCGCGCCGTAATGTTGGGGCAACTACGAAAAAAGCCAGACTTCGCGGCGTTATCGCAAAGCCTGGTACCTAAATTAACGATGGCCGGTTAGCCAGCAGCTTAATAATGCAAGTCGAAATTATTCAGCACAAAAGGCTGTACGTAAACCGAATCTTTTAGCTCCTGAGTTTGGCCGTTGTGGGTTACTTTGTATTTAAGCCGGAGGTAAGTATTGGCAGCAACCGTACCCAACATTAAGGTTTGATCTTGAGTACCCTTGGACGTATAAACCCGGGGTGCTCTAACGAGGCCATCTTTTTCGCTCTCGCAGTTTGGGCAGGTTAGGGCAATTACATCGGAACTGGCCGCGGGGGCGGCGTTTTGCAGTTTAACCTCCAGGGTGCCCAGCGCGTACATCGGGAACGCTATGTTTTCTTCTTTTTTAAAATACTCTAATGTTTGAAAATCGGCGTAAGCATCTGGGAAGCCGTTTTTACCTTTCGAGAATTTCCTATAAGTATACCAGGGCTTACTTACCTCTACCCGGTACGTATCTTCCACCCGTTCATAGGTAATTTCAAACTTTCCGGTTGCATCTGTCATAACACTTTTTACCTCATGCGAAGGAAAAAGAATATTATCATCATCGGCAATTAATATTACCCAAACACCATCCAGCGGTTTACCGGTAGCCTGGTCGGTTACCACGCCCGAAACTTTCCGGGTTTTATCCAGAATAGAATCTTCGGTACAGGCAGTAAAAAGCAATAAAAGGGCTATCAACGATAGACCGATTACATTTATCTTAGAAAAGAACAGGTTCATGTAAGAGTAAAGTGAAGCAGGAATAGACTGAGAAGCGAGGTAAGCGGAATATTTATTTGTAAAGAAAATTTGCTGGCTTTCCGGAAATGCTGGCTAATTATCCGGAAAGCCAGTTTTTAATATTTTAAGAGTACCAGCGGAAGCCTTACGGGGCTAGCAGAACTGGCAAGAAGCCTTACAGGGCTTGATTTAAGTTATAAGCCTCACGGGGGTTAAATTTTGTGAAACCTTACGGGGTTAAACAGTTAATTTAAGTAAAGCCTTACGGGGCTAAACAAATAATATATTGGCTAAATAACTTAATTAATGGCCGTTAGCCTAGGGAGCAAACGGCCATTAATTAAACTTACTTTTTAGCAATTACCGAGGTTTTAGTAACCTGCGGTTTACCTAACTCGGCGGTAAGCACGTAGCCCACCTGGCCATCTACGGTTACAATACTCCAGGCGCTGTTGTAGCGGCGCACCACCACAATTTCGTCGGAGCTTTTTAAGGCTTTGAGTACTTCGGTAGAAGTGCCGGGCTGGCGGTACATTTTACTGTTTTCGTAACGGGCACTGGCCATTACGGCCTGGCGGTCGGTAGCAAAACCGAAAGCGGTTTGGGCGGCCAGGGCTAAGGTTAAAATAATCTTTTTCATAGTTTTGGTGTTTTAGGGGTCGGGGTATTAATTATTTAATTTTTAACTGGCTGGCATTT
Source organism: Adhaeribacter rhizoryzae (assembly GCF_008629685.1). Lineage (GTDB taxonomy): Bacteria > Bacteroidota > Bacteroidia > Cytophagales > Hymenobacteraceae > Adhaeribacter > Adhaeribacter rhizoryzae. Next base: position 21,367 of record NZ_VWSF01000008.1, read on the forward strand.
TAATCTTTTATTTATCTCTAAACAAAGTGGCTTCTAAATGCTTTACCAGTTGAGCTAACTTAAGTAACAGACAATTTTTTCTTGTTTATGTACTGTGTTTAAACTTATGCAACTGCCATGCCAAATATTTTACTTTACTATATATATTCTAAAAATATGCTGTTAATCTGGCTGGTTTGCTGCGCGTTAGCATTACAAAGGTGTAAAAAGCTTTAATTATCTTAAAATAATATTCTCTGAAGTGCTCATTATACCGGTTGAATGACCAGATTAATACCTTGAATAGCGCAGGCCGGCCGGTAAATGTTCTTATTTAAATTTACAGCATGGTTAAATAATGCCTGCCAGTATTTAAATATTTAGAAAAAAGATAGTTAGAAGTATTTCCAAAAGCGTCCGTATCCGGACAGCGGTGTACGATTATGTAGCAACTGCTCCGTTATGCAGGAATTTTCCGGATAGAGGAATAGATTAAGTTTAAAGCCCGAAAGAAGATTCAGCTATTTATTTTAATAGCTCCGATGCTTCTTTAATCAGACGTGAAGTAAGAAACACCTGGGTGCAGGCTAACGGGTAAATTTATCTTTTTGCCAAAAAATTTATTTGAACACAGAAGAAGCCAGAAAAACCGGAATTATTATTGTGTATCTTTATACTTGTTTATATATATAGTATATTCGTTAGTTCAGGTGCGTTTATATCTTAGAAAATGGTGTTATAAACGCACCACTTACGTTTATAAACGAGTTGTGCGCAATTTTTAAATATGCTTAAGGAAATAAAAACTTCATTTAGTACTCTTCGTCAAACTTCTGACAGAATCATCAAGGTGGTTAGTGAGATGAGTGGTGTAGAAAAGCATGAAATTTCTATCAGCAGTTCTATCAATATTGACTTAGGCATTGATGGTGATGATTGGACAGACCTGCAAGAGACTTTAGAAAATAAGGAAGGCATCTCTTTAGAAGGTTTAAGGTTCTATGATTATTTCTGGGATGAAGGTCAAATTGCTGGTTCTAGTAATTTTATAATACCTACAATCATGTTCATTTGGTACCTCATTTCCTTTAAATGGCTAAATAATAAGTTTGTAAATTATTATGAGCGGCCTGGACAATCGACAGATGTGCTGACAATTGGTGATATAATCACCTCAAAATATGAAGGCAGGTTTGTTAAACGGTCCGAGAGAAAGTTCGTCCTACAATAAACTCCGCACAACCCTGTGTATACCAAACCTTCGCTACACTTCGGCTTGGCATACACGCGGCCCGTTGGTGGTAATTAAAACAAATTAAAATACTTTGGTATATCGCCTCTTACCTAAAAAAATGAGATTATCGTTTTTGCTTATCTTCTGGTTGTCTATTCTTTCTTTTCGTGTTACTGCACAACAATTAATAGATAAAACAAATCCAGAAACAAAATTTTATGTAGGATTAGGTTTAATAAATATATCCCATCATATCTATTATAAAAATCCAACCACATCTGGCGAAGTACAGTCAGGATATTTTACGCCAGTAAGTTTAAATGTAGGGTATAAGTTAAATAAAAGAGCAAGTCTGCAAATAGGAACTGCTTATGGGGGTAGTAAAGGGCACGTGGAAAGTTTTAATAAAGATGCATCTTTTGAAGATATAGCATATAAATTTAACGCTCGAACCCGTGTAGTTGCCATTCCAGTAACGATGAACTTTATTTTATTTAATGCAGCCAAAAGTTTACCCATCTATGCTACTGCCACTCTAATGCCTGCTTTTGGAACAACAAAAGAAAGGGGTACTAAAACTTACAAAAATCAAACGACTACTATTCATTCCTCTAAGGATGCTGGTATAAATACATTTATAACTGCTGGTTTAGGAACTAACTTTAAATTAATTGAGCAATTCAGCGCTTTTACGGAAGTTCGATTTTTAAAAAGCAATCTGAATGGAAACAATTCTAAATATTACGACTGGAATTATGAAAGTCCGGAACTATTCAAATTTATTGCTTCAATTGGTTTAGGTATTAACTATAATTTTAAATAATTTTTTAGATAGTTAAAGAGAAATCAACTACCACCAACAACAATTAAAGCCCATTAAAACGGGCCCTAGCAGCGGCCCGTTGGCGGTAATAAGACAAATAATCAAATGAACTCAGGAAAAAGAATAGCTTTAGGAATAACATTAATATTTCTTGGCTGGCTTTCTTTAGGATTAGGGTACGGAGCATCCTTAGGCGGACATCCATTCAATACTATTGTCTTTTTATTGGGCTTTGTTTTTATAATATCAGGAATCATTATTTTATCTTCTAGACGGACAAAGAAATTAAAAGAGAAAAGCCTAACAGAAGAAATAATACATCCATAAATGTGTCCAGACTGCTTTGAAAACGAATTTAGGTCTTTCCCAACAGAGAAGGCATGGCTAGAATTTGACCTGTCGCTGACGAAAAAACTCGGCAGTAAAAAAATGAGAAATGTAGAATTTCGACCTGATGGGAAAAGAGACAAAGATGATGGAGAATATATTTATGAATGTATGAATTGTAAAGAAAGGTGGAAGTTAAAAGACCCAGATTATTCTATTAGAGGATATTTCTTAAAAATATATTAAAAAATTACTCCCGCCAACACTGTATAAACATCAAGCTACGGCCGACGGCCTTGCTCGTTGTTTATACTAGTCCGTTAGCAGCAAATAAATGAAAGCTAAATCAGACAAAACAATAGCTTATATAATTATTGGGTATGGAATGATTTTCATAATTCCTGCTCTAGTATCACCTTCGTTAGGAATTAATTCTCCTGCTGGAATATTTTGGTGCGTCGTAGGTTTGATTCTTTTTGTGCTTCCGGGATTATGGAAAATTGAAAGCTACGAACTGGTTGAAAACAGTTTATTTAAATATAATTTTGGAGGATTATACAAAAGAACTGTTGACTTAACTGCTTTAGTGCATTATAAAACTAAGCTAGTTAATACAGACTTTGCATCTAATCCCTTAAATGTTGTCCGATTCTTTTCTAAAGATATAAAGTACCTAAAATATAGAAAATTAACCTTGGAATTTGAGCATAGTTCAAAAATGACAATAGACGAAAGAGTATTAGAAAAGGCGGACTTTAATAAACTTTTGAATAAGATTGCTGGAATTAAAGGTAGAAGAAATAATCAACTGCTAACACAAATTAAAGCCCATTAAAACGGGCCTTAGCAGCGGCCCGTTAGCGATAATTAAATTTTATGATTAAAAGAAGTTTATTCTTTTCGTTTCTATTCTTAATTAATTTAGTTGTCTTTGGCCAAGATTCTCTTTCCCAAGTTCAACACAGAAGGTATATAGGTTATTATATAACTAATTTGTCTTATCATATCTATTATAATAACCCAGAAACAGCAGGAGAAATGCCATCGGGTTACTTTACACCCGTTACTGTTAATTTTGGATATAAATTGAACAATAGAATAACCCTTCAGGCAGGGCTTAGTTACGGGCGGGATAAGATTTCAAAAGAATTTCAGACATTACTTTCTCCGGATAATTATTTAAACTATGATGGGGTTTCGATTACAAACGCAATCGCTTTACCTCTGACCTTACGGTTTATTTTCATTGGAATAAATAAAAAGCTGCCTATCTATGCGACTGCTACCTGTATGCCAGCTTATGGAAGAACCAGATTAAAAACAACCGTATCGCGGGGTGGAGTTATTAATAGCAGAAATGTAACCGATTCTGGTTTAAACACTTTCTTTAACGCTGGTTTTGGGATTAATTATAAAATTAAAAAGCGGTTTTCTGGATTTACCGAAATTCAACTGGTCAAAAGTAATTTAGCTGGTTACAATTCTAGATATTATGATTGGTATGGCGATGCTCCTAAATTCTTTCAGTTAAGTGGCTCATTAGGTTTAGGCATAACTTATGATTTATAACCCTGTATCTTTAAATAAAAACCAATACTATCGCTAACCACACCTTTACGGTAGCTGCACCACCGCAAAGGCTTGTACGTTAGCCAAAAAAAGACATTAGGTACTGAAACGGCTTCCTTTGTTAAATATTTTTCCATAAACCTATGATGCTAAAACAACTGGTAGATTTTAGAGACTTTTGCTACGTCTGGGCCGTGAAGCAACAAGGAGAAAGTTATGCTGAGTTTAGGGGTAAGATGAAATTAAAGGCAATGTATGGAACTTACTACCTCGCATTGTTAATGTTAATCAGTGTTCTCAATTATAAGGCTGGTAATCCCATCCCCATACCAAGAATTCTGGAGGAAAATGTTTTTGCCCAATTAATAGCAGGATTATTTTTATTAGTCCCTTTTAACTTTTTTATGAATTTCCTTTTAAAGAAAATATCTTCCTTACCGATAGACAAAGATATGTCGCCTGAAAGATATAGGATGTTAAGACCGAAAGTTATTGTATTTTTTATATTAGGAATGACATTAGCAATAGTCTTTCCCTTTTTATTAGATGGGCTTCTCCCTCCATTCTATAATTAATTTTAGGGTGGTACGATTTTGCCAAATGAGAAAAATAAAGAACAAAGAATGACTTTGGCTAACAAAAACGAAAGCCCATTAAAGTGTGCCCTAGCAGCGGCCCGTTGGAAGTTAAATAATTAAATCTAAAGTTGACATCGGGCTTCGCATATACTAACCGTTAGCCGTTGTGGTAATAAACTTTATTGGTTTCAGGTAGAACAACTAAGCTGCTGTTATAATAGTTGACCGGCAAAATATTCAGAGAATGGAATTTAACCCAAACAACCCTGTTGTTAAACGCTGTCTGCAAGGTATGGCCATGGAAGAAAATGGCCAACCGGAAGAAGCAAGCAAGCTGTTTCAGCAAGCCTGGCACGAAGCCACAAACGACTTTGAAAAGTTTTTGGCTACTTACTATGTAGCCCGCCAGCAAAAAAATATTGCTGATAACTTAAAGTGGCTCGAAACAGCTTTAGCGTTTGCCTTAAAAATAAACGATGATGCCGTTAAGAGTGCTTTTCCGGCGCTGTATTTAAATATTGCCCAATGCTACGAAGCTTTAGGCGAACCGGACAAGGCAAAACAGCATGATGCTTTAGCTACTGCGTTTAAAGAGAAACCAGCCGATAAAGGTCCTTTTTATCATGGCACAAAAGCAGATTTGCAGGTTGGCGATTTGCTAACGCCAGGGGGCAACTCTAATTACAAAGCCGAACTCAAAATGAATCATATTTATTTTACAGCCCTGGTTAATGGGGCAGGGCTTGCGGCGGCATTAGCCCAAGGCGATGGGCGTGAACGGGTTTACATGGTTGAACCAACCGGGAGTTTCGAAAATGACCCGAATGTGACAGATAAAAAATTTCCGGGTAACCCGACCCGTTCTTATCGCTCCGAAGCACCCTTAAAAATTATTGGCGAAGTAACCGATTGGGTGAAACAAACACCGGAGCAACTCCAGCAATGGCGCGAAAAGCTGGCCAATAACAAAGGCGAGATTATTAATTAATTTTCTTGGGTGCGTGTAGTTTAAACCAAAGCGGCCTGTAATCTTTACGGAGATTACAGACCGTTTGGCTGTTGCTGGCTTACGGGCCGGCAGTTTAATTATTAAATATTAGCCTCTTATTTTGTTAAAGCTACCGGCACGCTTACCTTTCAGGGTTTTACCGTTAGCCAACGTTAAATCATACTCAATGGTGAAATTAGGCGAAGAACCAGAAACTTTTACGGTACCGCCGTTGGCCCGAATCGGGTCCTCGTCTGAGAGAACGCCATTGCCGTTGGTATCTATGTAAACAGAGGAAGCAAATACCGATTTGTTTTTATATTTAGTCTGTAGCTGGCTGTCGCTTAAGCTGCCGTCGTTAGAGGCGTCTACAAAACTAAAGCTACCGGTTTTAAACTCCGAATCGCCGAAAGAATAGCACTCGGTAAATATACCAAAGCTGCCCTGAATCTCTTCTACTTCGTCGCCGTTGTTTTCAATATCGCCGTCCGATACATAAAAGTCGTAGTCGTAGTGGGTATCGTTGTTGCCGTATAAGTTGGCGGCTCCTAAATCAACAATTAAGCCTTGGTCTAAGTTGTAATTAGTGCCGTTGTATTCTACTTCGTTTTTGGCGGGTTTGGGGTCATCTTTCTTTTCGAATAAACTACAAGAAGTAGAAGCAAAAGTAAGCGCCAGGGCCAGGGTAGATAATTTTAAGAAGTTAAATGATGTTTTCATAGTTTTGGTTTTGAGCTAGTTTGTTTTTATAATTTAAAGTTTTAAGAATTTAACAAGCAATACCTCCTGCGCCGGCTCTGAGAAAGAGCCGGTTTTAAGTTTGCTTTAGCAGGATTAGGTATTTAGGAGAACCAGCGGAAGCCTTACGGGGCTAGCAGAACTGGCAGGAAGCCTTACGGGGCTTGGTTGGGGTAAAGCCTTACGGGGCTTAACCAGGGTAGGGCGCAAAAGCAGTTTGGGCTGAAACAGTTGGCTTACGGGCGAACCGCCACCCAAAATACTTTTTTACTTTTTGGCAATTACCTGGTGGGTAGCCGGTTTAATGGGTTTGGCCAACTCGGCGGTAAGCACGTAGCCCACCTGGCCATCTACAGTTACAATACTCCAGGCACTGTTGTAGCGGCGCACCACCACAATTTCGTCGGAGCTTTTTAAGGCTTTAAGTACTTCGGTAGAAGTGCCGGGCTGGCGGTACATTTTACTGTTTTCGTAACGGGCACTGGCCGTTACTGCCTGGTGGCCATCGGCAAAACCAAAAGCGGTTTGGGCGGCCAGGGCTAAGGTTAAAATAATCTTTTTCATAGTTTTGGTGTTTTTAGGTTCGGGGTTTAAATTACTTTAGCAACTGCTGTTATTATCTGGTTGCGATACAAATATGCAGCAGGCCGGAAGCGAATAAAAATTAGTTTAAATGAAGGGCAGAAGACACCGGATGAATGCCTAAAATTAAGGGTTAAAAGCCTCTAATCTGCTCATCGTAAACTGCTGTGGTAAGCGTATTTGGTTGGTAGTAATTAATTGATATTTACGTGTTTATTGCTTTTTAAGCCTGTATTTAATACAGTAAGCTCCTGAATTACCGGCAAATTTTAAGCAATATATTTTGCGCCGGCAACCTGGCTGCATTCATTTTTAATTAAAACAAAGGATAGGGAAATCTGGCCGAAAGCCTTTACTTTGAGTTCAAGTTCAGGCCTCTGAACAAAATTTATTCAGACCAGTTAATAAGGGTAATCTCAGGTTTACTATTGCCTGACCAGCCCAACCAATTTATATGAGCGAAAGAACCAAAAAACTGTTTTTGCTGGATGCCATGGCCCTAATTTTCCGGGCGCACTTTGCTTTTAGCAAAAATCCCCGCATCAACTCCAAAGGCATGAATACCGGGGCCGCCCTCGGCTTTACCAATACGCTGTTCGAAGTATTATCCAAAGAAAAACCTACGCACATTGGTGTAGCCATGGACGGACCATCTAAAACGTTCCGGCACGATAGCTTTACCGAGTACAAGGCCAACCGCCAGGCCATGCCCGAAGATATTGGCATTGCTATTCCGTACGTCAAAAAAATTGTAGATGCCTTTAATATTCCGCTGTTAATATTGCCCGGTTACGAAGCCGATGATATTATTGGTACACTTTCGTGCAAAGCCGAAAAAGCCAATTTCGATGTGTACATGATGAGCCCCGATAAAGACTTTTGCCAGTTGGTAACCGACCACGTGTACTTGTATAAACCCGCTTTTTTGGGCAACGGCGTCGATATTCTGGACGTGAAAAAAGTATGCGAAAAGTGGGAAATCAGCAACGTAAAGCAGGTAATTGATATTTTGGGTTTGCAGGGCGATGCCGTAGATAATATTCCGGGCATTCCGGGCATCGGCGAAAAAACCGCTAAAACGCTGATTCAGAAATACGGCTCCGTTGAGAATTTAATTGCCCACGCCGATGAGCTTAAAGGCAAGCAGCGCGAAAATATTATTCAGTTTGCCGAGCAAGGTTTATTATCGAAAGAATTAGCGACTATTCATTTAGATGTGCCCATTACTTTCGACGAAAGTCAGTTTGAGTACAAAGGTCCCGATGTAAATAAATTAACGGCTTTGTTCGAAGAACTGGAATTCCGGCAACTGGCGCAGCGGATTTTAGGTACTAGCTTGGCGGCGGCTCCAACTAAAACACCCGCCAAAGCTACCCGCACGTTGGTAAAAGGTAAAAAATCGGACCAGCAAAGTTCTTTATTTGAACAGCTAGACGAAATATTGGTAGATGCCCCCGAACCGGCGCCCGTTGCAACCGGCCAGAAGAAAAATATTAACAATACGCTGCACAACTACCATTTAATTAACACGCCCGAACTACGCGCCAGCTTAATTAAATATTTAAAACTGCAAAAAGAAATTTCCTTCGATACCGAAACCGACCGCCTCGACCCGATTACCGGCCGTTTAATTGGTATGTCGTTCTGCTATTTGCCCGGCGAAGCTTATTACGTAACCGTACCGCTGGATTTGGCCGAGGCGCAACCCATTGTGGATGAGTTCCGGGAAATTCTGGAAAACCCGAATATTACCTTAATTGGCCAAAATATTAAATACGATATTTTAATCCTGAAATCGTACGGCATTGAGGTTAGGGGGCAAATATTTGATACCATGCTGGCGCATTATTTACTGGAGCCCGATATGCGCCACAACATGGATTTGCTCTCGGAAACGTACCTGGGCTACACGCCGGTTTCTATAACGGAACTGATTGGTAAAAAAGGTAAAAAACAAATTACCATGGCCGATTTAACGCCGGAGGAGGTGTATGAATACGCCTGCGAAGATGCCGATGTAACGCTACGCCTGAAAAATTACTTTCAGCCGCTGCTGGAAAAAAATGGCTTGCTAAAGCTGTTTAACGAAGTAGAAAACCCGTTGGTGCCGGTGCTGGCGGGTATTGAAAAAGAAGGGATTGCCATTGATGCCAACGCCATGGCCGAATCTTCGAAGGAATTATCGGGATATATCGCGGAGTTTGAGCAGCGCATTTTCCAGATTGCCGGCACTGAGTTTAATATTGGTTCACCCAAGCAGCTCGGCGAAATATTATTCGAGAAGTTAGGCATTCAGGAAAAAACCAAAAAAACAAAAACCGGCCAACACGCCACCGGCGAAGAAATATTATCGAAGCTGGCGCACAAGCACGAAATAGCCCAATTAATACTCGACCACCGGGAACTGAGCAAACTTAAATCAACGTACATCGATGCCTTGCCGCAATTAATTTGCGAGTCGGATGGGCGGGTGCATACCTCGTTTAACCAGGCGGTAGCCGCTACCGGGCGCTTAAGTTCTACCAACCCCAACCTGCAAAATATTCCTATCCGGACCGAAAAAGGCCGCGAAATACGCAAAGCTTTTGTGCCCCGCGATAAAGACCATTTGCTTATTTCAGCGGATTATTCGCAGATAGAATTGCGCATTATGGCTCATTTCAGCGGCGATGCCACCATGAAAGAAGCTTTTCAGAATGGTTTGGATATTCACTCCTCCACGGCGGCCAAAGTGTTCCGGGTAACCTTGGACCAGGTAGACAGCGATATGCGCCGGAAAGCCAAAACCATTAATTTCGGTATTATTTACGGTATTTCGGCTTTTGGCCTTTCCGAGCGGTTAAATATTCCGCGCCGCGAAGCTGCCGATATTATTGAGGCTTATTTCCAGGAGTTTCCGGCTATAAAAGAATACATGGACGAAGCCATTAACAAAGCCCGCGAGCAGGAATACGTGCAAACTTTATTGGGTCGTCGCCGCTACCTCCGCGATATTAATTCGCAGAATGCCAATATTCGGGGCTACGCCGAGCGTAACGCGATTAACGCGCCCATACAAGGTACCGCCGCCGATATTATTAAAATTGCCATGATTAACATACATAATTGGCTGAACACGGAAAAACTGAAAACCCGCATGATATTGCAGGTACACGACGAATTACTCTTTGATACGCCCAAAGACGAAATAGATTACATAAAACCGCACATAGAAGAATTAATGAAAAATGCCTTGCCGCTGAGTGTACCTATGGAAATAGGCTTGGGCGTTGGCGAAAACTGGCTGGCCGCACATTAAGCTTAAATATTTAATTTGCTAAACGTATTTCTTAGTAAACCTCACCGATCTAAAAGATTGGTGAGGTTTTTTTTTAACAGCCGGTTTATACTACAATCAAATAAATATTGCGCTTAAAGTCAATTTTGTCATCTTGAGCCTGTCGAAGGATCTATTACAGTTATGAAAAGTAGGGTTAGATGTTTCGACAAGCTCAACATGACGCAATAACGTAACCGTATTAACCAATTGATAATAGTATTAGCACCATTGGTGGTGTTATCACCGCCAATTTTAAAGCTTCTGCCAACCTGCTTGCTGGTGCCTCCACAGCAAGGGCAAAGGATTAATTTGTAAAATGCTAAGCAGCTTCTATGCTAATAATAAGAATGGCATCTCTAGTCAGATTATTTTGAAGTATAAGTAATTTTTAATATATAATTACTGCCCTGCTCGCTAAAAGTACGTTCCAGCACCATCTGTTTTGAGGTTAGCTCCAATATGGTATAAGTTTCGGTAAAATGCCCGCGCTGAAACGGGTACGTCCATTTTAAAATATTATCCGAAATAACCCAGGTGCCTTCCTGGTAAATTTGCGGGTCGTTTTGGAAACACCTGGTTGCGCCTTCATCAATTATATAATTACCATTAGAAGAGAACTTATAAATATCGTCTTTGGTACAAACGGTAATATTAGGCATAGCAAATAAGTCGTAGGACGGGCGACTATCTTCCGTAACCAAATAATTGGTAATCAGCCAATCTTTGCCAATTATTAATTCCGAATTACTCGGCGGGTCGTTGTCTTTCTGGCAGCCAACAAGCGTTAACAGCAATAAAATTATTACTAATGAGGAGTTAAAGTTTCGCATGGTTAAAAAATATTAGGAAAAACAAGCTTAAGCGGATAAGGGTTGTGCCAAAAAACCGGGCCAGGAAAAATAAACAGGCCTAAGTATTATTTAACGGAATTGCTGGTGTTTGGGGTAAGCTGACGCAAATAGCTTTTTAATTGGGTGAATACCAGATTAAAAAGGTGAATGGACTAATATACAAAAAGATAGCCGCTGGTAAAGCGGCTTGTATAATATTTTTGTTTTTAGTAGCAGCCGTTACTGGGCCGTAAAGGTTATGGTAATGCTGGAGCCCGCCGCATTAGAGGCTTTTAACTTAAACCTTTGCCGGTTTAATTCCTCAATGGTATAATCATCTCCGTCCCAGGTAAAAGTGTTTCCGTCCTTGAACCAGGTTCCCTGCTCTACAATTTGTGGGTCAGTAGCATTACATTTACTGGCCCCTTCGTCCCGGACATAAGTAGCATCGTCCCGGAACCGGAAAATATCATCGGCATCGCAGGTAGCCATCGTCGGAATTTGATCTACGGTACCCCCAATACTCGTTGAAAGTACAAGCTGGGTTATTTTCCAGGTTCGGCCAATTGGTAAGTTATCTGGTTCCGCATCTTCGTCTTTCTTACAGCCAACAAATAGCAGGGTTGTTACTAAAACAAGTAAAAGCGAGTTGACTTTATTCATGAACAGCGGGTTAAATAATTATTAAACAAGGTGTTTGTTTTAAAGAATAACGAGGAGTACTTCTAACAAGCGTTTATAAGATTCTCTACGGTATTTTTATTATTCAGATACACCTGGTAAACGTTATTCAAGCCGCTCTTTTTCAACCTTTCGCCCTGGTTATAATAGTTAATAGCGGTATATAAAAAAGAAAGCCGCTGTTCAGGCGGCTTTCGTTGGTATGGTTAAGCACAATATTTATTGCGCGGTAAATGTTAAATTAATTGTAGATGGAACCTGCGTGGTGGTGCCGGGTAAAGTTAACCCTTCGTTAAAAGTTACTTTTAAAGTTTGGTTATTTAGGGTTACTACCTTTAAGTTTCTAGGGGCGGTAGAGGTTAAACCATAAGCAAGTAAAATATTGCCATTAATATTTAATATATCGCCGGTGGTTGCATTTTCCTGAAGGCTCCAGGTGCCCGAAACAGTTTGGGGCGCATTAGGCGTACATTTTGTTGGTCCTTCGTCAACCACTACAGCGCCGCCGGTATTAAAATCTAAAAAATTATCTTTTTGGCAATCAACCAGCAAACCATAAATATCAAATTCAGTGGATAAACCCGTAGGTACTGCTTTGGCTTCTGTTACCTTCCAGTTTTTAGCCATTAAAATATCTTGTTTTGTTGGTTTAGCATCGTCGTCTTTGTCGCAGCTAGCCATTACAAAGGTTAAAACAAACAAGAAGATAAGTGCACTGTAATTTTTCATAGTAAAAGATTTATTTGAATAAATTATTGATGAATAAAGCAAAAGTAGTAAAACATTCTACAGAAAAAATAATCTTTCGGGTAAGGTAACCGGAAGCCGGACCGTACTATAACCGCTGAACTTACCCTATTATTGCCTGCAAAAATAAAAAGCTGCCTAATCGGCAGCTTTTTATTTTATTCAGGTTGTTTTAAGGCGTTGGCAAATTATTCAGGCGGTAATCGCTGAGCTTAACTGGGGGCAAGGTAGACCCAAAAGCCGCATTAATAGCCTTAATAAATTCGTTGGCAATTAGGGCCTGGCCGCGCGGGTTGGGGTGTACGCCATCTAACGAAAACAGGCCGGCCGGTGGTGCCAGGGTATTCTCCAGGGCACTTAAATTACTTAAAGCAATATTCATATCGGCCAGGGCAACCCGGTTGTTGCGGCCGGCTACTTCCTGCTTTATAATATTATTTAATGCGTTTACGCGGTTGGTTACCAACGTTGCTTCGGCCTGATCGAGTACGTACTGGTTTGGAATAGGCGTGGTAATGCCCCAACCGGCTCGTTGGTTTGGATTGCAAGCACTAATAGGACCGGCCAGTAAATTATCCTGGGGTGTTAATAAAGTCAGGAAATCTTTGGTGGGGTCTAGGTGGCGCAAGCCGGTGGCGGTGGTAATTACCGGGTAATTTACTTTACCAGCCTGAAAGTTTACGCCGGCCGCAGCTGGTCCTAACTGGCTGTAAGCCGCATTGAGGCCCGCCGCCTGGGCTGCCGATAAATTAAACGGAATAGGAGCATTGGCCCCGCCTGCGGTAAGTCCGGCGTTTACCAACTGAAAGAAAGGCAATTTGGTAACATTTGGTACGGTAGCAATTGCGCCTTTGGTATTAGCCCCTGTAGAAAGCAAAGCATCTAAGGCACTCTTTAGCGCGGCCCCAAACACCAGCGGGTCGGTCATGTCGTTCGGGCCATAAGTTGCGGGGTCGGTACCCGGATTGGCGTTAGCGTTGCCGCCGTTTATGGCATAAAGCAGTACATCGTTATTACCTAACCAGTAAGTAAAGAAAGTGCCTTTAGCCGCTACCGCATCGGCAATAACACTGGTAGCCGGAGATGAAGCAAAACGCCAGAAAAACGGATTGCCAACGGTGGGGCTGGCACCGTAACCCGGTATCAGCACATGGTAACTCCGGGCGCCCGGTACACCAAAATTGTTCAGTTCGGCTTTATTACCGGTAAAAGGGGCCAGGTTTTCGCCGGGTATGGTTGGGCCGGGAGTTAGGCCCAGCGTTTTGGTTGCTTCTGCATTGGCACAGGTAGGTAATAAAAACTTAAACCGGCCCACCGGCACACTAGCACCGTTTACCGTGGCAAAACCACCAAAGCCCACTCCGCCTTCTGTGCCAAATATTGGAAAATTAAAAGGTTTATCGCCGTTTACTGATTTCATTCTTTCGGCCAGAATAGCCGCATAAGCATTTCGCTGCCCTTCCAGGTACAAGGCATTATCCATAAACCCGGCTGTAATAGAATTACCTACAGCTACATATTTGCTAAAATCAGCGGTGCCGGCTACCGGCGGGGTTCTTGGGTTGGTGGGGTCTTCGGCCGGTTCGGGCGGGTTATAGGAACATGCTGAAATCAGGCTGCTGAACAACAAGCCGGCAGCTAATATTTTTATATTTTTCATGGGAATATGCTTGATTAAAATGCGCATCTGTAAAAAAGTTTTTTCGCGGGCCTGCTTATTTCAATAATTCGTCGAAGGTGATAGAAAGGTAATAAACGCCGCCTACATAAGGGCCACCGTACACGGTGCGGTAGTAATTGTTGGTAATATTAGAGCCACCCAGTTTAAAGATAGATTTAATGCTGGGTACCTTATAACTTACCTGCGCATCTAAAGTGCCATAAGCCGGGATCTCGGCATTATTTATACCCGGTATAAAGCTCGATTGCCAGATGTAAGCATCGGACCAGCGGTAAGCCACACTAAAGCCGGCATTTTTATAGAAATTACGATTGGCCAGGGTTACGTTAAATTTCCATTCGGGGGTATTAAAGCCGGGTACCTGGTCCGGATCGTAATCTTTGCCCAAGTTTAATTTATTCCAGTTGGTGTTGCCGCTAAGGGTGTAGCCTTTGGGTAAGGAATAAGTAAGGCCTAAGCTGGCGCCCTGGGCCGCTACTTTTTGGGTAGCATTAGAATATAACTGGTAAGGCTGGAAATTATTCGTGGCCACATCAAAAGCTACGGCTTCGTTGCCGGTACCGGTTTCGTTGCGCACCACCTGGCTGTTACGGGGCTGAATAACCGTGTAGTTCAGAATAAAATTATTGTAGCTGCTGTAATAATAATTTAGATCGAATAATAACGATTTATTCAGGGTAAGGCCTTTGTAGCCAATTTCGAAAGCTTTAATCTGCTCTGGTTTTACGTAATTAACGTTGGCCGGCCGCAGCAGCCGCGCGTTTTGAATAACTGCCCGGGATGAATTAGCACCATTCGCCACATCGGCCCCTACCTGCGCGGCAAAAGCCTGCACCGATGATAAACTTATTGCATTTGCGTTTGGACCGTAGAGGTTAAGCCCCTGGCTGGCACTCGGCACACCGCCGACCAATATAGCCTGGCCTACGTTTAAGAAAATAAACTGATCCTGGGTAGTAGGGTTCCGGAAACCGGTTTGGAAAGAAGCCCGGAGGTTGTGGTTTTCGGCTAAGGTAAATACTGCCGAAGCGCGGGGCGTGAGGCGGCCTTCAAAATTCTCATTTTTATCGAAACGCAGCGAGCCGGTAACTTTTAAGCGATCGCTCATCAGGTTTTTAATGGCTTGCAGGTAAGCGCCGTATTCGTAAATGGTAATATCGTTGCCGGTAGTATCACTAAAAATAGTGCCGCTGGAGTTTAAATCGAATAACCGGTAACTGCCCCCCACTTGCACATCGGCTATTTTACCTGTCCACTTACTAAAATCGTACTGGCCTTCGGTGTGGTACAAACCGGTTGCATCTTTAAACTGGGCACCGGTCCGGAAATCGGGCTCGCTGGCTAAGCGGTCTTTTTCCCGGTCAAATTCGGGCGTGCCGGGCAGCAGCCGGTTTCTATCGGCAAAGGTGCGGGCGGCATCGTGGTTGCTGGGGGTAATGCCCGGTACCGCACCCAGGTAAGCGCCGGCATATTCCGAAAACCATTGTTGATCTGGTTTCCAGGTACGGTTTAAGTTAAGCGCCAGAAAGCGGGAGTCGTAAGAATTACCGGCATCTTCGAGGGTAGCATACGACCGCAGAAAATAATTAGCGCCGCGCAGTTCTACCTTATGTTGCTGCAAAATAAAATCTTTAATGCCGTAACGGTTAGCCCCTTGGTAAACAGCGGTACCCTGGCCTATTTTAAATTGGTAAATAGCTTCCAACCCTTCGGTTACCCGATAATGCAAAGCCGCATCGCCTTTTAAGCTGAAAGTATTATAATCTACCAGGTCTTTCTCTTCGTAAGGTGTACGCGCTACCCGCACCGAGGAGCCACCCGGACCAATGGGTATACCGGCTACGGCTTCGTCGCCGTATAAATTTAAAGCGTTATAAGCCGGATTACTAGGGTCGTTGCCCAGGGTAGGACGGGTAAACGGATCAACGTTTTCGGTGCTACTGGCGTGCCAATCCAACGCTTTGGAGTACGAAAAGTTTACTTTAAAGGCAAACCGGTTATTAAAAGCTTTGGCGTAGCGAACCATGCCTTCGTACATGGGGCTGGCGTCGGCATCGGCGCTGTTAATATGGTTTACTCCAATGCGGGCCATGGCGCTCAGTCCCTGAAACTCAAACGGGCTTTTGCTGGTCATGGAAAGTACGCCGTTAAAAGCATTAGGACCGTATAAAGCCGAAGCTGCACCCGGCACAATCTCTACGCTGTGCGCATCCAAATCCGAAAGGCCTACCATGTTCCCTATCGGAATATTCAGGCCGGGTGCCTGGTTGTCCATGCCATCGATAAACTGTACAAAGCGCGGATTGGTGGTACTGTTAAAACCACGGGTATTTATTACCTTAAAACCCATACTGCTGGTAATCATATCCACCGATTTTAGGTTTTGCAAGCCTTCGTAAAAGCTAGCGGCCGGCGTTTCCCGGATGGCCAAAATATCCATCTTTTCGATACTGATGGGTGCCTTCAAAATATTCTCTTCTACCCGCGAAGCCGTAACTACTACTTCCTGCCCCAGCACCGATACCTCACTTAGCACCACGTTCAGGTCTGAGCGGTTACCCGTTATATTAAATTCCTGGGTCTGAAATCCTACATAAGAAAATACCAGTGCAAAGGGTGTTTCGGTAGCAGTGGTAAGCGTATAGGTACCACGGTTGTCGGAGGTAGTACCAATTACTTTGCCTTTTACATAAATATTCACCCCGGCCAGGGGCGTATTTGTTTTGGCATCGGTAACCCGCCCACTAATTGTTACGCCGCTTTGGGCGTAGCTTTCAGCACAACAACTAAATATTAGGGCGAGTAATAAAATTAAAAGTGGTGGTTTTGGTAAATAAGTAGGCATAAAATTTATAAGCGTTTAAGTTAATGCAGTGGCCAAAATAATTGTAACAAAGTAAGGATAAATTGTAATGTAAGCAATGAAGTATTACCTATATTTTATATGGAAAAATGCCTTTTTTTGGTTCGTATCGGTATATTCTAGCTATTTTGAGCACTAGTAAAGTTAAAGGGGTAAAAAGAAGTTTGTTAAAATGGCTACGCTTGTTAAAAGGCCTGGGCCTAAGCATTTTTTACCCGCAGTGCAGTAGCTTACAACCAAAAAAAATACCACCGTAAACAGGTTTAATAGGGCGGCTCCTAACATGTCTGTTTCTTTATTATTTTAATGATTCAAATAATTAAAAGTCAACTGTTTAATCTAATTATTTTTGGCGTTGCCTGGTTTCAGATGAAGCTGATTTTAGTAGAAATGCTTATTAACAAGCTTTTTAGATAAGCAGAACCGCGACTTTAAAAATAATATTTAATTTTTGCGGGTTTCTGTTTACCTAAATGCCCGAACAACGTTTAGTGAAACCTGTAACTTTTAGGTAGAATATGTACGATGTAACCATAATTGGAGGCGGGCCGGCCGGTTTAAGTGCGGCGTTGTTGTTGGGGCGCTGTATGCGCAAGGTTATTTTATTCGATAGCGGCGAGTACCGCAATGCCTGGTCAGATGCCATGCACGCTTTTATTACCCGCGACGGCATTAATCCCCGCGATTTTATAAAAGAAGCCCGGAAAGATCTGGAGAAATACGATTTTGCGTTTAAAGCCAAAGAAATAGTAAAAGCGCGCTGCTCGGGTGGCTTTTTTGAAGTGACAGATAGCGACGACCAGGTTTATCTTTCCCGGAAATTATTACTGGCCACCGGTATTCAGGACCGCTGGCCCCAGATACCCGGCTGCGAACCTTTTAATGGCAAAAGTATACACCACTGTCCGTATTGCGATGGTTGGGAACATAAAAATACCGCTTTGGGTGCTTACGGCAAAAACCGCGATGCCATTGGGTTGTCGTTGTCGTTAAAAACCTGGAGCAGCGATGTTACACTTTACACCGATGGTACCCGCCGGTTACGCGCCGCCGATGCGCAATTACTGGAGCGAAACAAAGTAAAAATATGTACTGCCCCTATTGAACGGTTAGAAGGAGAAGGTTCTACGCTGCAAAGAATAATATTACAAGGCGGCGGCAGTATGCCCTGCGATGCTATCTTTTTTTCAACCGGCCAGGATCAGCGGTCTACCCTGGGTCGCCAGTTAGATTGCGATTTCACCAGCAAAGGTGTTATTAAAACGTATCATCAGCAGCAAACCAACGTGTCTGGTTTGTACGTAGCCGGCGATGCGGCCCGCGATATGCAATTGGTAATTGTGGCTGCCGCCGAAGGTACCAAAGCCGGCGTAATGATTAACAAAGAACTTCAGGAAGAATTCCGGCTGTAGCAGATACATCAGCCACTAACAAACGGTTAAAATATTTGTAAACAAAAACGGTTAAAATATTTGTAAACAAATATTGCCATACGAGCCGATAAAGAATATTTCGGGATGAAAAAACACATGGTTTTTTTGTTATTGCTGCTCTTCTGGCCGGCTGGTAATATTTTTTCGTGGGGTTTTTACGCGCACCAACGCATTAACCGGTTAGCGGTGTTTACCCTGCCGCCCGAAATAATTGGGTTTTATAAAAAGCACATTATTTATATTACCGAGAATGCCGTTAACCCCGATAAACGGCGCTACGTGGTAAAAGCCGAAGGTCCGCGCCATTTTATTGATTTAGATGTTTACGGCGATAGCGCCCAATACAAATTGCCCCGCAACTGGCCGGAAGCCGTAGCCAAATTTGGCGAAGACTCACTGGCAAAACACGGGGTACTGCCCTGGCATTTAAATTTTGTAAAATATCAGTTAACCGAAGCTTTTAAGCACCACGATGTACCGGCAATATTGCGGCTATCCGCCGATTTAGGCCATTATTTAGCGGATGCCTGCGTACCCTTGCATACGACCCGCAACTACAACGGGCAATTTACGAATCAGCACGGCATTCATGGGTTTTGGGAATCGCGGTTACCGGAGTTGCTGGCCGGCAATTACGATTTTTTTGTAGGACCGGCAGCTTATGTAGAAAAACCGCAGCAGAAAGCCTGGGATATTATAATCCGGTCGCATGCGGCCTTAGATTCGGTGCTCCGGTTCGAGAAAGAAGTAGCCGCCCAATTACCCGAAGACAAAAAATATACCTTTGAGGAACGCAACAATATTACCGTTAAAACCTATTCCAAAGCTTACACTACTAATTACCACCAAAAGCTGAAAGGGCAGGTAGAACGGCAAATGCGCTACGCTGTTTGGTTGGTGGGTTCTTTCTGGTACACCTGCTGGGTAGATGCCGGACAGCCAGATTTAAATAATTTACAACCCCTCACCGAAGCGCAAAAACAACAACTGGCAGCAGAACGCCAACAATTAAAACAGGTTGTAGCCCCAGACCGGCCACACGAAGCCGAATAAAATATTTTAAATACCCATCCGTTAATATCTCTAATGTTTTTCGAGCTGAATGAGCCTGGAAGGCTACAGTTAAAATATTAATAAAGCAGGCGCTAAAATACGTGCGGCTGAACTGGGCTTATTTCGTAATTTCGAAAATTAAACAGTACTTAATTAATGATGAATAAAACCACTTCTTTACTGGTTGCTGGGGGCATAAGCTTACTGGTTGCCTGCCAATCGGCCAAAAATAATACGCCGGAGACCCAGGATGCTGTTGCCACGGCCACCGAAGATACAACCAACATGAATAAGGCCGCTATCGCATATCCCGTAACCGAAAAAGTAACCCACACTGATAATTACCACGGCACCGAAATACCCGACCCGTACCGCTGGCTCGAAAA
Source organism: Adhaeribacter rhizoryzae (assembly GCF_008629685.1). Classification (GTDB taxonomy): domain Bacteria; phylum Bacteroidota; class Bacteroidia; order Cytophagales; family Hymenobacteraceae; genus Adhaeribacter; species Adhaeribacter rhizoryzae. Next base: position 41,178 of record NZ_VWSF01000008.1, read on the forward strand.
TGATACTACCGCCGAAGTTGCTGCTTGGGTACAGTCCCAAAACAAGGTTACTTTCGATTATTTAAATAAAATTCCGTTTCGGGATAAAATAAAAGAGCGCTTAACCAAAATCTGGAATTACCCGAAATATGGTACCCCTTTTAAGCGCGGCGAAAAGTATTATTTCTACAAAAACGACGGGCTGCAAAATCAGGCAATATTATATGTGCAGCAAGGCCTAACGGGTACCCCACAAGTTTTCATCGACCCAAATAAATTTTCTTCGGATGGTACCACTTCTTTAACCACCGTCAGCTTTTCGAAAGATAATAAATACGTGGCTTACGGTACTTCGGGCGGCGGCTCCGACTGGAACGAATTTTACGTGCTCGATGCGGTTACGAAAGAAAAATTAAACGATAAACTGGAATGGATTAAATTTTCGGGGGCAGCCTGGTTTAAAGATGGCTTCTTTTACAGCCGCTACGATGCGCCTAAAAATGGCAGCAAACTGGCCGCCAAAAACGAATACCACAAAGTCTATTACCACAAATTGGGTACGCCGCAGAGCCAGGATAAATTAATTTACGAAGACAAAACCAAGCCACTGCGGTACTTCAGCGCCCAAACCACCGACGATGAAAAATATTTAATAATTACCGTTTCGGAAGGTGCTACCAGCACCAATGCCTTGTACGTAAAAGACCTGCGCGACGAGAAAAACGCATTTATGCCGGTGGTTAGCAATTTTACCGCCGAATATAATGTAGTTGATAATATTGGTGATAAGCTGCTGGTACAAACCACTTATAAAGCGCCAAAAAACCAGTTAGTACTCATCGATCCCAAAAAGCCGCAACCAGCTAACTGGAAAACCGTGGTACCCCAATCGGAGAACGTAATTACGGGTGTCTCTTTAATTGATAACCGGTTAATTGTAGATTACATGAAAAATGCCGCCAGCGAAGTAGTGGTGTTTGATGTAAACGGCAAGCGCCTGCACGGGTTAAAACTGCCCACTTTGGGTACCGTAACTGGTTTTAGCGGGAAGAAAGAAGATAAAGAAGTGTTTTATACTTTCAATTCCTTTACTTATCCCAGCGCCATTTATAAATATACGGTAGCCACCAATACCTCCGAGCTGTTCCGGAAAACCGATCTGGATGTGAACATGGACGGCTACGAAACCAAACAAGTATTTTACCCGAGCAAAGACGGCTCCAAAGTGCCCATGTTTATCGTGCATAAAAAAGGCTTGGTGTTGGACGGCAAAAATCCTACTTACCTGTATGGCTACGGGGGGTTTAACGTGTCGTATACCCCAAGTTTCAGTATTTCGCGGATGTTGTGGCTCGAAAATGGCGGTGTGTTTGTGCTGGCTAACCTACGCGGCGGGGGCGAGTTTGGCGAAGAATGGCACCAAGCCGGCATGACCCCCAACAAACAAAACGTGTTTGATGATTTTATTGCGGCCGCCGAATATTTGATTCAGGCGAAATATACCTCCCCGGAAAAACTGGCTATTGCGGGCGGCTCTAACGGTGGTTTACTGGTAGGGGCTGTAGCCAACCAGCGTCCCGAATTATTTAAAGTGGCTCTGCCGGCCGTGGGCGTAATGGATATGCTGCGTTTTCATAAGTTTACCATTGGCTGGGGTTGGGTACCAGAATATGGCTCCAGCGATAACCCCGAGCAATTTAAAAACCTGCTTCAGTTTTCGCCGCTGCACAATATTAAAGAAGGCGTTAGCTATCCGGCTACATTGGTTACCACCGCCGACCACGACGACCGCGTAGTACCGGCCCACTCGTTTAAATATATTGCCCGCTTGCAGGAGAAAGGCGCCGGGCCAAACCCGTACTTAATTCGCGTAGCAGTAAATGCCGGCCATGGCGCTGGTAAATCTACGGCCCAGCAAATAGCAGAAGCCACCGATATCTGGGCTTTTGTGTACCAGAATATGGGCGTGAATCCGTATAACTCGCCTAAATAACTGATAAATAAATTCAGCTGGGAAGTACGCTGCATAATATTAATCCGAAATAATCTGAATGGCTTAAAAGAATTTTTCGAACTCACATAAATTAAAAATGGTAACCCGAATGAATAAATGCTGTTCGTTCTGGTTACCATTTTTAATTTTACATTATTATTAATGACCAATATTTATACCCATAGCATGAATATTATAATCCGGAGAGGAGTAAAAGCAGATTTGCCCCAGGTTTACGGGCTTATTCAGGAACTAGCCGAGTACGAACGCGCGCCCCAGGAAGTAACCAATACCCTCGCCGACATGGAAGCAGATGGTTTTGGCGAAAACCCGGTTTTTGAGTTTTTTGTGGCCGAAGCAGAAGAAAAAGTAGTGGGTATTTGCCTGTACTACATGGCTTACTCTACTTGGAAAGGCAAAATGCTGTTTCTGGAAGACTTAATCGTAACCGAAGCTTACCGCCGCTACGGTTTGGGTAAAAAGCTGTTCGATGCGTTTGCCCGGCGGGCCCAGGAACTCGGCGCTAAGCGCCTGAAGTGGCAAGTGCTGGAATGGAACGAACCCGCTATTACTTTCTACAAAAAACTAAACTGTAACCTGGATGCCGAATGGATTAACTGCAATATGAATGAGCAGGAAATTGCGGCGTATGTAGAAAACCTTTAGCTACTAGATAATAACCATAAAACTTTAACAAAGAGTAATTCCGTAGCATATATTTAGACTATAAAGTAAACTAGAAAGCCTTCCTGGTCAGGAAGGCTTTCTAGTTTAACAGGATAAAACAGCCAAAACTAATCTACTACTTCCAGCAACGACTCAAAAGTTACAAACTGATTGGGATAACGGCTGGCGTGCTTGGCTTGTAGGGTTGGAGCGTAATCTTGCTGGTATTCTTCAAAATCGGCCATGTTGCGGCAGAAATATTGTACGGCGTAGGTTACCCCGCCGGTATCAGCTTCCTCAGTAAGCATGCGGGCAATCTGATATTTTACAAAATAAGTAGTAGCCATTACTTCTGGTATGTGGGTTTCTTTCATCCACGTTAACCATTCTTCGGCCACGGCATTGTCGATACTAACAGTAATGTTATATAAAAGCATGTATGGTTTTACTCTTTAATCCTCAAGATAATATTTACTTAATTTAAAACAAAACGCTGCCAAGGTAGGCAGCGCTTTTGTTTTAACAATTATATTAATAAAAATAGTTTATTTCCGGAAAGCCAGGGGCACGATTACTTTAACTCTAACATTGCGGCCCATGTTGTAAACGCCCCGGCGGCCGGTAGCCTCGTTTACGGCGGTATATTTCAGGCGGCTCAAATGGTTCTGGTAAGCCATATCAAAAATATTATTCACCGACAGGTACACCGAAAGCAAGGTTAACTTGCGGCCGTTAGGTACATCTAAACCAGCACCGAAGTTTAGCAAGGTATAAGCCGGCGTAGTTGTTTCGGTGTTGTAAGCTGAATATATTCTGTTTTGCCGGAAATTATGTTCCAGTTCCAGGCGGGTAAACCAATTGCGTACCAGGTTGCTGTTGGCCCTAAAATTTAAACGTACTTCCGATTGCAGCCGGGGTGCCGGAATAAAAGGCAGGTTCCGGGTAGAATCGGGTTGGTTTAACTGGATGCCGCGCACCAGCGAAAACGTATTTTCGAAGTGCAGCCAATCGAGCGGGTGCGGGTGAATATCCATGCCAATCTCGAAACCGTAAAGGCGGGCATCGCCCTGTACGTATTTAAAGGTAGCCGCCGGATCGGCGGGGTCGCTGATGGAGTCGCTGCCAGCTACGCTGCGCAGTTTCTCGGCGAAAATATACTTGTCAATATTATTATTAAACCCATTTATATCCAACGTTATATGGTCGGTGTCCAGGCTCAGGCCGGCATCTACCTGGAAACTGGTTTCGGGTTTTAGGTCGGGGTTGCCAACTTCGTAGCGGACGGTGCCTTCGTGGCGGCCGTTAGAGGCCAGTTCCGAAATATTGGGTGCCCGGAAACCACGCGCAATATTTAACTTACCCGAAAGTTTCTGCGAAAAATCGACGGTAGCACCCACCGACCCGGAAATATTAGAAAAATTTCGCTTAAAAGCTATAAATTTAGTTTGCTCAATCTCGGCCGGACTAGTAGTAGGTTCGCTATGATCGTTTAAATACAGCGCATCAGAATCTACAGATCGCCGATCGTAGCGCAAGCCACCGCTCAGGTGCAGGTTACCAAAATCTTTGCGGGTGAAGCCAAAAACGCCAACATCAGCCAGACGATATTCCGGAATCAGAAATTCTTCACCGCGGTTCTGGTTAGTTTGCTGCATGCCGCCCAAGCCAAAAGTGGTATTCCAGCCAGCCGCTTCGGGTAAAAAATATTTTAAGTCGTAGCCCAGCGTTTGCAAATCAAAAATAAGCGAAGCTTCGTCTTCGTGGCCCGCTTCACCCTCATGTTCGTGCTCGTGTTCGTGCTCATGTTCATCTTCGTGATTACCGTGGTCGTGGCCAAATTCCTGGCGCAGGTTACGTTGCCAATCCAGGTTTAAGGTTACCCGCGAAGCACCCAAAATAAAGTTATTCTGCGAAGCAAAACGCAAATGGTTTACCTGCTGCCGAGGGTCGTTCAACTCGTAGCCTTTCAAATCATCCGAAGTTACGGCTACTTCCTGTTCTTCACCGTCTATTTCGGCCAGCTTCAGGAAATTGCCTTGTAAATCGCGTTCGCCTTCTGTTAATCCTAAATTTTGGTTAAAGCTACTAAAGTTCAGGTGCGAGTAGCCCCAGCTTTTGTTCAGGCCCACGTAGCCGTTCAGGTTTAATTCGTTAAAGCCCGAATTATATACCCGGCCATCGTAACGGTTGCGGTAATTGCCGGCAGCTTTCTGGCTCAGGCGGGTTTGCCAGTTAAAGCCATTCAGGTTACCAGCGTTCATCAGGGAGTTAGCAATTAAACCATTATTGCTTTGGTAATTGCCGGAGTAGGAACCGGTTATTTTGCCTTCTTCCACGGGGTCCGGCGAAATAAAATTAATAACGCCGGCCATGGCATCGGAGCCGTACATAATGCTGCCGGGGCCTTTTACGATTTCGGCGCGGTCCACCGAATATTCATCGATCTCAATGCCGTGTTCGTCGCCCCATTGCTGGCCTTCCTGGCGCATGCCGTTGTTTAGCGTAACCACCCGGTTGGCGCTTAAACCCCGGATAACCGGTTTGGCAATGGCTGCGCCCGTAGTAACCTGCGATACACCCGGTGTATGGGCAATAGCATCGATAATATTATTACCCGCCCGACGGCGGAGTTCATTGGGGCCAACTACGGCCGTAGGTACCGGATTACGGCGCTTTTCGGTAGAGGCCGATACCCCGGTTACCACCACCGTACCCAGTTCGGTAACCGATGGGGTTAAGGTTTGGTCTAAAGTTGTAGCACCCGAAATAACCACGGTTTTAATAATCGGGCTGTAACCAATTAATTTTACCTGTACCAGAAACCGGCCCCGCGGCAAATTATTTATACTAAAGTGGCCCAGTTCATCGGTAGCGGCACCTTGCCGCAAATCGGGTAGGTAAACCGAAACGCCTATTAAAGGTTCCTGGGTGGTATTGTCGGTAATAAGGCCGCTCAGGCTGTTCTGACCAAAAGCGGCAACAGAAATAAATATTAAAAATATAGAAAAACTTAATTTCATGAGTATAATATATTGCCAGCCATCGCCAGTAGCTGCTAAAAGCTATGGGATTGCTCTTTAAACGATAAAGATTTTGTAAAAGATGGAGCCTAAAAAGTTGTATGATAAATAGATACGCCAATTATTGCCTTACATAAAACAGGCAGTAATGGTAAAATCTAAATAAAACGTATTAGGCCAGAAGAGCAGGCAGAGAAGGGGGGCCGCGCAGGCAAATTGTATTCGGAAAAGTAAATTTCCAGATACTGTTAAATTTATTCAGGTAAGTTTTGGCTGGCTTAATCACAACCAGCCAGCTAACAGTAGGAGGTAAATGGTAAAAGCTGCTGTCGAATAAGTGCTCTACCGGGCAGTGAATGTGCTTTTCGCCTAACTGGTGTTTGGCGGCCGGATGATTTATTTTTACTTCTTCGGTGTGCGTGTGCCGGTGTAAGGCCAATACCAAACTATCGGGTACCAGTACCCGAAAGAATACTGCCAGCAGGAAAAAAGAAATAAATTTGCTGTAGACCGACACGTTAGAAAATTATACAACACAAATGTAATCCATTGCTTCAACGTAAGCAAATAGGTTGCAGGTACTAAACAGGTTAAGATATTTACAAAATAGCCTTTATGGTCGCAAATGCTGCCAACCTGTCATTATTTAGCCGGTATAACTTAACTGGAATAACTTTTGAGTTGCCGGAATAAAGAGAATTCAAAACCAAAAAATATAGATAGCATTACTATGGAAGAAAGAGGCAATATCTCCATTCATACCGAGAATATTTTTCCGATTATTAAGAAGTTTTTGTACTCCGACCACGAAATATTTTTGCGTGAGCTCGTTTCCAACGCCGTGGATGCTACCCAAAAACTAAAGCGTTTATCGGCTATTGGTGAGTACAAAGGCGAACTCGGCGATCTGAAAGTAAAGGTAAGCGTGGACAAAGAAGCCCGCCAGATTATTGTGCGCGACCGTGGCATTGGGATGACCGCCGAAGAAATTAAAAAATATATTAACCAGATTGCTTTTTCGGGTGCGGTTGAATTTGTGGAAAAATACAAAGACAAGCCGGAGCCGAACCAAATAATTGGTCAGTTTGGTTTAGGTTTTTACTCGGCGTTTATGGTGGCCGATACCGTAGAGATTGTTACGAAATCGTTCCGGGAAGAGGCAGAAGCGGCGCACTGGGTTTGCGATGGTAGCACCGAATTTACCATTACCTCTGCCGATAAAGAAGACCGCGGTACAAACGTAATTTTAAATATTGCCGCCGATTCGGATGAGTTTCTGGAAGAAGCCCGCATTCGGACCATTCTGAATAAATATTGTAAGTTTTTACCGATTGAGGTAGAGTTTCAGGACGAAGTTATTAATAATCCAAATCCTATCTGGACGAAACAACCATCCGAATTAACCGACGAAGATTACCAGAATTTCTACAAAGAACTGTATCCGTTCTCCGAAGCACCTTTATTCTGGATTCACCTGAACGTAGATTATCCGTTTAACCTGACCGGTATTTTGTACTTCCCGAAAGTGAAAAACGATTTTGAGCTGCAGAAGAACAAAATACAGCTCTACAGCCGCCAGGTATTTATTACCGACGAGGTGAAAGATGTGGTGCCGGAATTCCTGATGTTGTTACACGGGGTTATCGATTCGCCGGATATTCCGCTGAACGTATCGCGCAGCTTTTTACAGGCCGATGCCAACGTTAAGAAAATCAACACCTACATTACCCGTAAAGTAGCCGACAAACTGGCCGAAATATTCCGCAACGACCGCGAGGGCTTCCAGCAAAAATGGAGCGACATTGGCCTGTTTGTAAAATACGGTATGCTCAGCGACGATAAATTTTACGACAAAGCCAAAAATTTTGCTTTGCTACAGAACGTAGAAGATAAATTCTTTACGCTGGATGAGTACAAAGAATACGTGCAGGCGAATCAGCAAGATAAAAACGATAACCTGGTATTGCTATACACCACCGACGAGGAAAAACAACACGCTTTTGTAGAAGCCGCCAAAGACCGCAGCTACGATGTGTTAAAGCTGGATAACATGATCGACAGCCACTTTATTGGCATGTTGGAGCAGAAACTCGAAAAAACCACTTTAAAGCGTGTAGACTCCGAAACCATTGATAAGCTGATTGAGAAAGAAACGACACAGGACACCATTCTGACCGAAGAAGAAAAAACTTCGCTAAAAGAAGTTTACGAAAAAGCCATCAACAACCAGCACATGCACGTTAGCATCGAGCCGTTGTCGCCGAACGATTCGCCGGTAATTATTACCATGCCCGAGTTTATGCGCCGCATGAAAGACATGAGTCGTACCGGAGGCGGTGGCGGTATGATGTTTATGGGCAACATGCCCGATACGTATAATGTAAGCATCAACGCCAACCACCCGATTAACAGCCGCATTTTAAAAGCGAAAGACGAGAACAAAGAAATTATTGCCAAACAGGCTTTCGATTTAGCTTTGTTGTCGCAGAACATGCTTACCGGATCTGCCTTAACCGCTTTTGTAAAACGCAGCGTGGAGTTAATTGAAAAAGAATAGAACCATTTTTTAGTTGTTGTTTAAAAGAGGCAGAAGCAATTCTGCCTCTTTTGTTTTTAAAGTAATATTTAAACCTTAATTTCTCCGGAACTCATTCGGGGTGCTGGTTGTATTGTGGAAATACTTTTTATTTACATCTTTACGTTTCTTCATAGGAGCGTTAAACAACCCGTAGTAGCTTAATGGTTTTTACCAGAAAATTTCTTCTGATCTGTGTCGGCCTGTTGTGGCTTTTTTCGTGCAGCAAGCGCAACTACAACGTAGATGCCGAAACTGCTATAGATCTGCCGGACGAAAAAACCGGCTTGTTTAAGAAAAGATCGGAACCCGTAGCCTTAGCCGATACCGCCAAACCCCAGCTTAACGTAGCCATTGATACCACGGCGCTGGCTAATGCTAAGCACAAAAACAAAAAGCGTAAAAAGAAGAAAAAAGAATTTCTGGGTTACCAGGTTAAGAAAGGCTTTACCAAAACCGGTAGCGGTAAAAATGCCACCATCGAAATATTTTATTACCTGCCCAAATACGTAGAACCCAGCCAGTACGCGCCGGCCAAATATTATTATAGTATCCGCCGTAAACGTATTTTACGGGGTACCCCAACTAAACTTTCGGATGCCCGCATTCCGCACGGGCCTTACAAAAAGCTGGTGGGCAAGCAGGTTGTAACCGAAGGTTACCATTATTTGGGTACCCGCCATTTGCGTTGGGAAACCTACAACCGCAACAATATTTTACTTACCAAAACCCACTACGAAAAAGGATTTCAGCGCGATGCCATTATTAATTATTACGATGCCGCTAAAACCAAAATAAAAGAAGTTATCCCTTATTCCGAAGGCAAAATTCACGGCGAGTACGTGTCGTTTCTGGAAAACGGCCTGAAAGCCTGGGAAGGACAGTACGAAGCGGGCAAAAAAGTAGGCGTTTGGATAGAATATTGGCCATTCCGGAACCGTAAACATTTTGAATATCAGTACCCCGAGGCAGCCGATGCGGAACCCTTTGAACCTTATTTGCTACGGGAGTACGACCGCCACAGCACGCTTATTTACGAACACGGTAAATTAGACAAACGTCCGGCGGCCAAACAATAAATTTATTGCTGCCTGCTGCTGGCAACGGTAAATTGCTGAATAGTAGCGCCAAGGCTTTTATTTATTAAAATCATATTTCTTCTTTTCCGGAAGATGTAAAAAAACTATTCACAGAAGATGTTAATGAAAGGCATCTTCGATGTGGTAACAGGAATATTCATTTCCTGAAGTAGTAACCGCAATTATATCAAACCTAATATCGTGCGGCCAGTTTATTTGGTGAATATATTCTTCGGCCGCTTCCTGAAATAATTCCACTTTTCGCCGGCTTACAAATTCTTCCGGATAGCCATATTTAAGCGTAGAACGGGTTTTTACTTCTACAAACACCAGCAAATTATTTAATCGGGCAATTAAATCTACTTCGGCCCTTTTGTAGCGAAAATTTCGGGCCAGAATACTATAACCTTTCTGGGTTAAAAAACGAGCGGCCATTTCCTCGCCGGCAAAGCCTGTTTTGTTATGTTCTGCCATTAATCAAACGTTTTTCTGCGCCTCAGCAATGCTGTAATACGGTTGAAAATCATATATTTTAACTGCAGGTAACTTTTATTTTAATATATGTTGTTAATTTTACCCGATTTTTAAAATGAGCGCCATGTTACAAAATATTAATCCGGTTACAACTAATGCCTGGAAAACGCTGGAACAACATTATGAAGTAATGAAAAGCAAACACATGATAGATATGTTTGCCGTTGATCCGAACCGTTTCTCCAAATATTCGCTGCAGTTCCGGAATATGCTCGTCGATTATTCCAAAAATATCATCAACGACCAAACCCTGGAGGCGTTGCTGGCTTTGGCCGAAGAATCGCAGTTGAAAGATGCCATTGAAAGAATGTTCAGTGGCGAAAAAATAAATTTGCGCGAAAACCGGGCCGTGCTGCACGTAGCCTTGCGTAATTGTTCTAACGACCCAGTTTACGAAGATGGTGAAGACGTAATGCCGGCCGTAAACCAGGTACTGGAGCAGATGAAAGCTTTTTCCGATAAAATTGGCGCGGGCGAACTGCTGGGCTACACCGGCAAACCAATAGAAAATATCGTAAATATTGGTATTGGTGGATCTGACTTAGGGCCTTACATGGTTACCGAGGCTTTAAAACCGTACCAGCGCGAAAATTTAAAATTATATTTTGTATCGAACGTAGACGGTACCCACATTGCCGAAACCCTGAAAAAGGTAGATCCCGAAACTACTCTTTTCATGATTGCCTCTAAAACTTTTACCACCCAGGAAACCATGACCAACGCCGAAAGCGCTAAAAAGTGGTTTCTGGAGCACGCTAAAAATGAAGCCGAAGTAGCCAAGCATTTTGTAGCCATTTCTACAAACCTGGAGGCGGTTAAAAAATTCGGGATTGCCGAAGAAAACATGTTTGTTTTCTGGGATTGGGTGGGCGGCCGTTATTCGCTTTGGTCTTCTATCGGGCTTTCCATTGCCTGTGCTATTGGTTTCGATAAATATAAAGAATTACTGGAAGGCGCGCACGCCATGGATCAGCATTTCCGGACGACGCACTTCGATAAAAATATTCCGGTATTACTGGCGCTAATTGGCATCTGGTACGTAAATTTCTTTGGTGCGCACACCGAAGCTATTTTGCCTTACGACCAATATATGCATCGTTTCCCGGCTTATTTCCAGCAAGGCAACATGGAAAGCAACGGCAAGTACATCGACCGCGATGGCAACCAGGTTACTTACAGCACTGGCCCAGTAATCTGGGGCGAACCTGGCACCAACGGTCAGCACGCTTTCTACCAGCTTATTCACCAGGGTACCCAATTAATTCCCTGCGATTTTCTGGCGCCGGCTATTAGCCAAAACCCAATCGGCGATCACCATGCCAAATTGCTGTCTAACTTTTTTGCTCAAACCGAAGCTTTAATGAATGGCAAAACTTTGCAGGATGTAATTGCCGAACTAAAAGCCGATGGATTAACAGACGAGGAAATTCAGGAACTGGCGCCTTTTAAAGTATTTACCGGCAACCGGCCTACTAATTCCATCCTGTTCAAAAAGCTCGATCCTTTTACGCTGGGCAGTTTAATTGCCATGTACGAACACAAAATATTTGTGCAGGGTGTTATCTGGAATATTTTCAGTTTCGACCAATGGGGCGTAGAATTGGGTAAGCAATTGGCTAAAAAAGTACTACCCGAGTTAGTTAACGACGACGAAATACAAGCGCACGATTCCTCTACCAACGGCCTGATTAATGCGTATAAGGAGATGCGAAAATAATTTTAATTAATATACCAGGTTATTTGCCGCTAAGAAACTATTTATAATAACAGATAATTCCTTAGCGGCCAATAACCTGCTGCTTTTACTGCTACCCTATTTATAAGTGAATAACAGATTAAATAAAGAAATTAACTTTATTCAGTTAAACCAGATTGATTACCAGGAAGCCTGGAATTATCAGGAAAAACTTTTTGCCGAAATTGTTGACCTTAAAATAGCCAACCGGAAATTAACGCCCGCCGAAGAAATAACAACGCCTAATTATTTGCTGTTCTGTCAGCATCCGCACGTATTTACGCTGGGCAAAAGCGGTTCTGAAGACCATTTATTGCTTAACCCAGTTGCATTAGCCGAAAAAGAAGCAACTTTTTATAAGATAAACCGCGGCGGCGATATTACTTATCACGGTCCTGGCCAGGTAGTAGGTTATCCTATTCTGGACCTCGATAATTTTTTTACCGATATTCATAAGTATTTGCGCTACCTGGAGGAAGCCGTAATATTAACCTTAGCCGAGTACGGTATAGCAGCCGGTCGAATTGAAGGCTTAACCGGCGTTTGGATCGACTACGAAAAGCAGGAAAACCCCCGGAAAATTTGCGCCATGGGCGTGAAGTGCAGCCGCTGGGTTACCATGCACGGCTTTGCCTTAAACGTAAACACCAATTTAGATTATTTTAATTATATAGTGCCCTGTGGTATTCCGGACAAAGCCGTAACTTCTATAGAAAAAGAACTGGGGCATTTGGTTGCATTGCCCGAGGTTGAGCAAAAACTGCTGAAGCAGCTGGCGCAGCTTTTTGAAGCAAATATTAAGGTAGGAAGCAGATGAAAAAGGATATTGATTTTGAACCCGTAGAAGGCGTATCTATTGCCATTGCCACCTCTGAGAATGAATTTGGCCAGCCTGTTTGGAACGTATACTTGTTAAACAACAACGCCGAATACCTGGATAATGTATTGGTAACCTCCAAAGGCTATGGGTCTTACCAAAACGAAGAAATTAAAACCTCGGTTTTACGGCACATGTTTGAGCAGGTAGAACCCAAAAGCTTTGTTAAAATTGAACCCATTGATCCGGCCATTTTTCATATTTATAACGAGTACTGGGTAAGCTATTACATTGGCCGTAAAATCTACGATAAGAAGTATATTTTTGTGCCTGATTCTATTATAGAAAGTAACCTGATTGATATTGCTATGCTAAATATGCGGGGCGTTTTGCATAATTAAAGGAAGGTATAGCTTTATTTTGTAAACTTTTAGAGAACTAAGAGTAAAATAATTATAGAATTAAGAATTTGTCTTAAATTGGACTTTTAAAAGGCCCAGACTTTTGAACAAAGTAAAATATTAAATAACGTCAGGGTTTTAAGTTTATTTTAATTTTTGGCACATTTTTTTCTTGACGTGAAGCATTTTTAAACCACCAAGGGTAAAAATACTTTGTTACTGCATTTATGATTCAACTGGTCCTTTCTTTTTGCTGGTCTTTTCTGGTGGCCTTGTTTGCTGTACCTTCTATAATATACGTAGCGCATCTTAAAAATATTCTCGATCAGCCTAACAAACGGACGGTACACGAATCGTTAACGCCTCGTTTGGGCGGCTTGGCCGTGTTTGCGGGGTTTATGTCGGCGCTTACCATTTTTGGTAACTTAAATAACGGCGTGCAGCAATTATTAGCTGGGTGTATTATTTTGTTTTTTATTGGTTTAAAAGACGATTTGGTAACTATTTCGGCTTTTAAGAAATTTATTGTGCAGTTACTGGCTTCGGGGGTAGTTATGGTTATAGCCGATATCCGGATAACGAGTTTTCAGGGAATATTTGGCATTAACGAACTACCGGTAGGGGTAAGCTATGCTTTTTCGTTTTTGGTTATTGTGGGTATTACCAACGCTATAAATTTAATCGATGGCTTAGACGGGCTGGCTGGTACCATGGTGCTGATTATAGCATCAACCTTCGGTTGGTTTTTTTATCAGTACGGCGGTCCGCTTTTCGAGAACTTTGCTTTTGTTGCCGTGTGTTTATTGGGCGGTATTATGGGCTTTTTGCGCTATAACTTTCATAAAGCTACTATTTTTATGGGCGATACCGGCTCGCTGGTGTGTGGGTTTATTATTTCAATTCTCACCATTCAGTTTATTGAAATGCGCGCGGTACCTTCTTCGCCGTCAGTGGCCCTGGGTATTTTATTTGTGCCTTTGTTCGATACCTTGCGGGTTTCTTTAATCCGGATTTCCAAAGGCATTTCTCCTTTTTCGCCAGATAAAAATCACATTCATCATTGCATATTGGGCATGGGTTTCCGGCAAATAAGTACCGTGGTTATCCTGGCTATTATTAATATATTTGTAATATTATTCGTAATCAGGTTTGCCGATTTAGGCAATCAGTACATTATTACGGTGCTGTTGGGATTCTCGGTTATTTTAAGCATAATTTTAGGTGTTTACAGGGTTAAAAGAACGCAAACCGTTACTTAAAATTAAGTTAGCCATTAGGCTGAGCGGGCTGTTATTTCTTTTTCTGTCCTCTTTAAATTTGTTTGGGCAAGCCAAGCTGCCGCCAGTTAAGTTTAGCTACACCAACCAGCTTAATTCCGATTGGCTCATTTATCAGCCCCAAACCAGTCAGTTTTCTTTATATATTCCGGAATACCACGGGCAGGTAGGAGCACTTTACCAATGGGTTAACATCCGGCCCGATAAACCTTTTCGCATAAACTTTACCGCTAAAAAAGATTTATGCATATTCCTGAACAACAAACTAATATTTGCCGCCGATTCGGCGGCCACTTATGCCCTGGACCTGGCAGACCTGGTAGTTACAAATAAGTTAGGGCAGGCGCAAACCAGCCGATACCTGCTTTGTCTTTGGCATCCTACCGAGCAACCTAACCTGAGTACCTTCCGGAACGAGGGCGATATTAAAATTTCGGCCACTTCTCCACAGCAAAAAAATACCATCGTAAACCAGTACCGGAGCAGCCTGAATTACAATGCTTTTATAATATTTTTGCTGTTGATTGGCTTAATTTACGGCTGGCTGCGCACCACTTATACTTCCGACTTCAGAAGCTTATTTAGTTTAAGTAATTTTTTGCGACGCTCGGCATTGGATGAAGGTTTTCTGGCCAAGCCTATTAGCAGTTGGTCCAGTGTAATATTTATTATAGCCTTTGCGCTTTCGTTTGCGCTTATTATTGTGGCTATTCATACCAATATTCAGAATATTGTAATATTTAACCGGTTGTTTTCTGTATCAGAAGCCGATATTACTTCTAAAATATTGTTTTATACCATTCTCATCTTTTCTTTTATCTTATTTAAATATTTATTCCTGAGTGTAATGGGTTATACCTTTGATTTAACCGCCCTGGTGTCTTTGCAATACCGGGAGTTTATCAGGACTTTGCTGTTCTTTGGCATGTTTTTGCCGCTTATTATGGTGTTGTACCTGGCCCTGAATACCACTATGCCCCAAACAGTATTGCTAATTTCTACCTTAGCCGTATCGGGCATTCTGATTATAACCGTTTTAAGAATTTTCTATACTTTAAATAAAAAAGTCTCTCTTAGAAATTTGCATTTATTTTCGTACATTTGCGCCACGGAAATAATACCATTAATCATTTTACTAAAACTAATAGTATTTAATTATTAAAACATTGTTTTGCCACCAGGTAAACCACGGTTTTAGTTTGATACCCAAGTAGAATATGGCTGCGAATCCAGATCGGCATAATAAGAAAATAACCAGTATTCTGGTTACCCAACCTAAACCAACCAACGATAATTCTCCTTATTTAGCCATTGCCGAAAAGTATGGTATTAAGGTTGATTTCCGGGAGTTTATTCAGGTTGATCCTGTGCCTTATAAAGAATTCCGGAAAGATAAAATTAATATTCTCGACCATACCGCCATTATTTTTACTAGCCGGAATGCCGTGGATCATTTTTTCCGTATTTGCCAAGAAAGCAAAATAGAAATGCCGGCCGAAATGAAGTACTTCTGTATTTCGGAGCAAACCGCCCACTACCTGCAAAAATACATTGTGCTGCGTAAGCGCAAGCTTTTTACCGGCGAAAGAACCGCCACCGACTTATTTGATGTAATTAAAAAGCACAAAAACGAGAAATTCCTTTTCCCGTGCTCCAACATTCGTAAAAACGATATACCGGAATTTATGCGGGAAAATAACCTGCATTTTACTGAAGCCGTTATTTACAAAACCGTGCCCGCCGATTTATCGGACCTGGCCGAAGTGAAATACGATTGTCTGGCATTTTTCAGCCCTTCTGGTATCCATTCTTTGTTTATGAACTTCCCTGACTTTGTGCAGGGCAACACCCGTCTTGCTGCATTTGGCCCAACTACTGCCCAGGCTGTAATTGATGCCGGTTTAGAACTGGATATTGTGGCACCTATGCCCAATGCCCCTTCCATGACCGGAGCAATTGAAATGTATATCAAAAAACATTTCCCAAATATATAGTATCATACTTAGTTTTTTTTCGTACCGTTGCTAAGTAAAGGATATTACGCTGGTGTGTGTAGATAAGAGATTTGGTGTAAGTTTCTAAGATAATTTTAGAAATTTATACCAATGGAAGCGTTTGTATCGTTACCCATGAAAATCTTATTTATATACATTTAGGTGTAAATGAAGAAAACTTTTTACGCATTTTTTCTCAGTTTATTATTTACCGGTACTACTTCGTTGGCGCAGCAACTACCGCAGTTTAGCCATTATGGCTTTAACGGCATGTACTTAAGCCCGGGATATGCCGGTATAACCGGGCAAGCAGAATTAAATGGTTTGTTCAGGTACCAATGGGCGGGCTACCAGGGAAGTTTTGATGCTGGCGGCGCTCCCCGAACGGGGTTATTTAGTCTTTCGTTGCCGGTAAATGCCCTGAGAGGTGGTGTGGGGGCGTATGTGGTGCAAGACCAGCTCGGAGCAACTAAAATGACTAATGTGGCGTTATCTTATTCGCAGCACATTAAAATTGGTGCAGGTAAGTTAGGTATTGGCGTACAGGGTGGTATGATGCGGATACGCAAAGGCGAATACAGGGCAAATGACCCCGGTGATCCTAGTGTACCCGAAAACAGTGCGGACCGGAAATTTGATGCAGGCGCCGGAATTTGGTATCATTCAGAAAAATTTTATTTTGGGGCCGGAATAAACAATCTTTTGCGATCGAAATACGTTTTTGAAGATAGTTTAGGAGTGGAAACGCCTGATGCAGGTAATATTACAGCAGAAAATCATTTGCACGTAACGGGTGGCTATAACTACGAAGTAAATCCGGGATTGGTACTAACCCCAACGGCTATTGTAAAATATGATTTTAATAAAATATCATTCGAAGGTGGCGTGCGCGGAACCTTTAATCAGAAATTCTGGTTAGGAGCCGGTTACCGGTATCAGGAGGCTATTACAGGTATGGCTGGAGCTTATTTATTAAAAGATAATACCTTGCGGCTGGGATACGGATTAGATTTAACAAATTTTGGAGTGGAAGCAAAAGCACGTACCTCCCACGAAATTATGCTATCTTATATTTTCCCGAAACCTGCCAATATTATTAAACCTCCGGTAAAAACACCACGTTATAGCTTTTAATAAATAGAAGAAATACTGCTTTTATGGTATTTTATTTTAGTAAAAAACTGTAAAATATTAAATATCATTGCTGTTTCTCTGTAGAAGTTAAATTATTCGGGGATTAGTAGTATTGTTTTTAAAATCTTATTGGTATATATTTGCTAGTCTTTAAAAAGTAATAAAAAGTCAAAAAAATTATCTTGTAATAGATCATGAATAAGTTTATCAAATTGTTCTCTTTGGCTCTTGCTGCCGGTTATTTAAGCAGTTGCGGATTGCTGGGAAGGGGTAATGAAGACACCGGCGATTTGTATGGTACAATGGACCGTCCGGAGTTTAATCCGCAGGAAGTGCCTTATGGGATGGTGCCATGTCCGGGAGGTACATTTCACATGGGACAAACCGATGAAGATGTAGCTGCTTCTATGTCTAACCTGAACAAGCAGGTTACTATTCGTGGCTTTTACATGGACGAAACCGAAATTACAAATAACGAATACCGGCAATTTATGGATGCCATTAAGCAAGACTCCATGGATGTGCTGACACCGGAATACGTAATGACCGAACTCTACCCGGATACCACCGTTTGGATGCGCGACTTTACTTATTCTATGGGTGACCCCATGATGCAGTATTATTATTCTCACCCGGCTTTCGACGAATATCCGGTAGTAGGGGTAGATTGGTTTGCTGCTAAATATTTCTGCGACTGGCGTACTAAACTGAAAACAGCTAGCAATATTGAAAATGAACTGGCTGCCAGCGTAAACTTCCGGTTGCCATCTGAAGCCGAATGGGAATATGCAGCCCGGGGCGGCCGCGATTTAGCAACTTATCCATGGGGCGGTCCTTATATGCGAAATGCCAAAGGTTGTATGCTGGCTAACTTTAAGCCAGGTCGTGGCGATTATTATAGCGATGGATATAGCTATACGGCACCGGTTGGTAAATATTTACCTAACGATTTTGGCTTGTACGATATGGCAGGTAATGTTTCGGAGTGGTGCGAAGATGCTTACAACGAAGCAGCCATGCCGGTAGTTTGGGATTTGAACCCTACTTATTATAATGATAATGAACCGCGCAAAGTGGTAAGAGGCGGCTCCTGGAAAGATATTGCATATTATTTAGAAACTGGTACCCGTAACTTTGAATATCAGGATTCTGCCCGTTCTTATATAGGATTCCGGTGCGCTATGATTATGCTGGGAGATACCGAAAGTAACCGCCGATAAAAAAAAAAGTTAATTGTATTTTTTTTATAAATGTAATTTTTCTTATTTTTACAGCACTAATAAAAAAACCATAAAAAAACCAAAAACAATAAACAGTAAAAAACAATGAGTACAGCAAAAGGCGGCAACTTCTTTTTTGACAAAGTAATGCCAAAAGTTTATGGAATAGGCGCAGCAGTAGTAATTATTGGTGCCCTCTTCAAAATCCTGCACTGGAAAGGTGCAAACGAAATGCTAATGGTTGGTTTAGGAACAGAGGCATTAATATTTTTCTTAAGTGCTTTCCAACCAACCGGACATGATGTAGACTGGACCCGGGTTTATCCGGAACTGGCCGATGATTACGATGGTCCGAAAAGAAAAGTGCCACAAATTGCCGCTTCTGGCCCATCGCTGACCGATGATTTAGATAAAATGCTGCGCGATGCCAATGTAACGCCGGCTACTATTAACTCATTAGGTCAAGGATTAAATCGTTTGAGTGAAACAACGGCGCAAATGGCTGATTTAAGTAATGCTACTGTGGCAACCCAGGAGTATACTACTAAAGTAAGAACAGCCGCTAACTCTTTAGACAAGATTAACCAGGCTTATTCTTCTACCGTGGAGGCTATTACGGCTATGGCTGGTGCCACCGCCGATGCCCGCGAATACCACGAGCAGGTGCAAAATGTAACTAAAAATTTAGGTGCATTAAATGCTGTTTACGAAATGGAATTGCAGGATGCGAACAACCACCTGAAATCTATGAACAAGTTCTACGGCAGCTTAGCGCTGGCAATGGATAACTTAACCGATGCTACTAAAGATACCGAGCAGTTTAAAAATGAAGTTGGTCGATTAACTCAGAACTTACATTCCTTAAATACTGTTTACGGTAATATGCTAAACGCCATGCGGGCACCTACTGCCTAATTTGCGTAGCCTAATATAAAACATCAAAAACATAATTTATTAATTAGTATATGGCTGGACTAAAAGAGACCCCGAGGCAGAAGATGATCGGTATGATGTACCTGGTACTGACCGCACTTCTCGCCCTTCAGGTAAGCTCAGCAATCATTTTGAAATTTAAATACCTCGATGACAGTTTAATGACTGTTAACAACAAAACCGTAGGCGATAACACCGGCTTGGTTAAAGGTATTGCCAAAGCGGTTTCCGAAGGTGGTAACCGGGCAAACGACCAAAAAGTAGTGGCACAAGCCAATGAGGTGCGCACCAAAACGGCCGAAATGGTATCTTACATTCACGAGTTACGCGAAACAATAATTACTAAATCGGGCGGACGCGAAGGTGAAGGATATAAGAACGCCGGCGAAGAAGAAGCAATTGCTGTAACTATGATTGGTGGCAAACGCAATGGCAAAGCTTACGAACTGGAGCAAAAGCTGAATGAGTATGCTACTTTTATGCGGCAATACAATGCCAATGTACCGGCCAAATTAGCTTTAGGAGGTTCCGAAGACCCAACTGCTAGAAAAGACCCGGACCAGCGTAAAAAGGATTTTGCTCATTTAAATTTTGAAGCCACACCTTTAGTAGCTGCTTTAGCCGTAATGGCGCAAAAAGAAACCGAGATTCTGAAATACGAAGCCGATGCATTATCGTCGTTAGCCAGCAAAGTAGGTGCTGATATTATCAAGTTTGATAAAATATTAGCAACGGCCAGCGCTGAATCCAAAACAGTTGCTGCTGGTACTAAATACCGCGCCGAAATGTTCTTAACCGCTTTCTCCGATGCAATTTCGCCTAAAATGAGTTCTAGTGCCGGACCGGTAAAAGTAGTAAACGGTAGAGGTCAGATTGAATTTACGGCTGCTGCTGGTGGTGCTAAAAACAAAGACGGCTTAATTGAAAAACAGTGGACCGGTAAAATTACTTTAAACAATAATGGCCGTGATACTACGTTTAATGTTTCACAGAAGTATTTTGTAGTAGAACCAGAATTGCAAATTCAGTCGGCTTCGGTAAATGCATTGTATTTCAAATGCGGTAACCGCTTAAATGCACAAGTGCCGGCTTTAGGAGCATTGTACGACCCGGTATTTTCCGGCTCAGGAGCATCGTTTACCAAAGGCAGTAAAAAAGGCGAAGTTTTAATTAACCCAACTGCCAAGCAGGTAACCATGAACGTGAGCAGCGGCGGTGTTAAGGTTGGTTCACAAACCTTTGATGTGCGGAAAACGCCTAAACCAGACGTAATTGTATTGGTTAATGGCCGCCCGGTAGATCCTATGAGAGGTTTGCCAGCTAGTTCAGCCCGTCAGGTTAATATTAGAGTAGAGCCGGATGAAGATTTTGCCCGCGCTTTTAAAGAAGATGCCCGTTATCAGGCTACCCAGGTTAAAGTAACTTTAGGTAGAGGTACCGATAAAATTGGTGAGCAAACATTCCCTAGTGGCGTGGCCAATATTTCGGGCTTGATGAGCAGAGCGCGTCCTGGCGATAAATTGGTTATCCAGGTTGGTGAAGTGGTTCGTTTAAATTATAAAAACGACATCGAAGAAATTCCGAACGCTTCGAAACCAACTATCGTAACATTGAATTAATATTTTAGAATGTCATGAGCAGAGTTTATTTATTAGTTTTGTTAATTGCGGGTATGTCTGTTCAGGCCCTTGGACAGACCAGAACCCCAGCTGCCGGTGGCACCCAGCCCAGACAGGCAACTGCTACGCAAACTACTACTACACCGCCGGCGGCTCCGGCCAATACAGCTTATAGTGGTACGCCATCTGTTCGGCCTATTCCGGAAAGTGATATGATGTATCGCCGCACGGTATGGCGGGTAATAGACTTGCGCGAAAAGCAAAACCGGCCTATGTACTCTGTAAACCATGAAGTTACTAAAATAATATTAGATGCGGTTAAGCGGGGTGAGTTAACGGTTTACAAAGATGATTCTTTGAACAAAACCATGACTCCTGAAGAATACCGTAAAGTTCTGGTGAAGCCTGGTGAAGAAATGGAAGAAACAGAAGAAGATCGCCAGGCCCGGCTCGAAGCTGAAAAGCAACTAGCACAAATTAATGCTGCCAGAAGACGCCAGGGGGGTGCTGTTGAGGCCGCACCTGTTGCAACAGCTGCCATGGGACCAATTGAGTATAGCCCGCGTGACATCAAAAAACTGGAACTGAAGGAAGACGTAATTTTTGATAAGAAGCGTTCTCGTATGTATTACGACATACATGCCATAACTTTAAAAGTGCCAAACGCTGTAACTGGCTTTGATGATGTTATTGGGGCGTTTGCTTATAAAGATTTAGTTAAAGTTTTCCGGAACCATCCAAAAGAGGCTATCTGGTACAACCCACAGAATAATGCGAATCATTTAAATTTAGCCGATGCTTTTGATTTACGGATGTTTGGCAACTACATTAAGAAAGTATCTAACCCGAACGATGATGATTTAAAAACTATTCATGGTGGTTCAGAGCAAGCTATTCTGGCAGCCCAAAGAGCTTTAGAAGAAATGATAGAATTTGAATATAGCTTGTGGAGCTATTAATTAAAATTTAGAATCGACAAGAAAAGGAAGCCAGCGGCTTCCTTTTCTTGTTTTAAGCCTTTTGTAGCACAATATTGCAAGTTCTTATGGAGTAGCGAGCTTTGTAAAGATTACCGCGCATTATATTCACTACCATATTAAAAATTGCGCCTTAGCTTCGCTCGTAATGTTTGTTAAGGAATTCTTACGCATCCCATTAAAATATTCTATCACTTAAAGTTTATTTGTTCAATAATATTAAGCTTTGTAGCAAAAGCTAAACGAGTACTTTTAGTAGCGGTAATTATACCGAAATGAGATGATTGCTGCGCTTTATAAATAAAGCAAATGCCATGCCTCCCACCGCGGTCATTCCGCAGGAATCTTATTGGTTGCCTACAAATTAGATTCCTGCGGAATGACCGCGGTGAGCGGGTATGTCTGAGAAAATATTAATAAAGAAGCTAATGAGCCATTTCAATTTGATAGGGTAATTACCAAGTATCTACAACTGATTTAAGTTAAAAACCAACTGATTCATGTTGAAGATGGCATCGGCAATTTTGTTTAACTGCTCGTGTACAATTTCGGTTTGGAGAATTTCGGTATCTAAGTGGAGGTTGATATTCTTAGCCGTAGAAACCAGACCTGTCTTTAACTCCAGATTAAATTTGTAAGCCGGGAAAGGTAGATCTTGGGGAATATTGCCGGCAACATTTTTTTCGGTAATTAAAGCAGTCATAATTTCTTCCAGTTGATCAGCGGCCTGGCGTAAGTAAGTATCGGTTTCGGCGTAAGTGGGGCTATCAACTTTTATTTGAGGCAGCAAGGCGGCCAGCGAAAGCAGCTCCCGCGACAGCCGAACGTTATAAAATGCCAGGTTTTGGGCTATTTCCTGCTTTTGTTTTTTTGTGCCGGGTTCTAGTTGCAATCTTTTTACCGATTCAGCAATTTCAATATTGGCGCCTTCAGCTTTCCGGCGGTCGGCAATTATCCGGGCATGAAATCCGGTCTGCGATAATAATTCGTGGTGAAGTTGCTGCAATAAATTAAAATTTGCCCGCAGGCCACGGGCCATAACAAAGCGCACCTTGGTTCTTTCCCAATCGGGCCATAATAAAAAAGCTGCAGTTACTGATAAGATAACGCCTAATACAGTAGCAAATAACCGATAAGCTGCTAAATGCCAGTCTATCGGGCCCGAAACCTCAAACATGGCTACCAGCATCATGGTTAAAAAAGTAACCGAAACAGCATAGTTGCGCTGTTGAAAGTATAAAAATAAAAACGAGAAGGTAGTAATAGCTAAAATAAATATTACGGGCGGAAAAGGATGAATAATCAGCAACGTTCCTAAAATGCCTCCGAGAAAAGTACCTAAAACCCGTTGCATAGCTTTTTGCTGCGTGGTGCCAAAATCTGGTTGCAATACTACCATTACGGTTAGAGGAATCCAGTAGCCCCGCGGAATCTGAAAGCCCAGGTAAAGCGCCACACCTACCGATGTTACCAACATAAGCCGCAGCGTATGTTTTAAAGGCACATTTTTAAATTGAAAAAGCGCCCGCAAAGGCGGCAATAATCTGGTCTTGTTCTGAGCAGCTACCTGGGTAGTTGGGAGTTGCTTTTTCTGGCGGATGCGCGTTAGCAAGTAATGGGCATCTTCGAGGTAGTGCGTGGCCGAATCTAACAAAGTAATAAACCGATGTAAATCTACCTGGATGGTAAAATCTTTTTGATTGCTGTCGGTTAATATTTGTAGTTGTTCTGTTGAGGTCTTTAGCTGAATAATTATTTCTTTAAGCTTATCTAGTTCCTGCGGGCGGGCCAGCACCAAGGCATTAACAATAATTTTCGCACCGGCTGCCGCCAAAAATAAGCGTTCCTGCACGGCCGGCATAAACAAATGCTTTTTAGGGTGTTCGCGTAAATGTTCCAGGGCATGGTTCATGGCCATAATAGTTACCCCAAACCTGGAGGAAGCCCGCACCACTTTAAGCAAATCGCGGCGTATGAAAAAATACCGGACATGATGCAGGCGCAAATAAGGTAGCACGTCGTTGATGGCCTGCCGCAAATTTATTTCTTTTTCCTGTACCCGCTCGGCGTAGTTTTTCCGGACGTTGGCAGAAGCCAAGAATACGGCCAGATTACTGCTTAATTCCCAGGGGCGGGCAATGCTGGTATAATAAGGCAAATCGGGTAAAAAGAACCAGAAAAACAAAGTAATAAAAGCTGCCCAAAGCCCGCCTAGCCAAACGGCCACGTAACGGTCTATGCCAATATCTAAGGAATGCGGCGGCGGTAATGCCAATAAAAAAATAATAACAGCACAAAAGCCAATAACCTGGCCAAAAGAACCAAATTCCTTCAGCAGCGAGGATATACCAGCAATAAGGGCCATAATAATTATGGCTAATCCAAAATAGGCGCCCAGCAACGTGCCAGCCAGAACTGCCGCCGTAATAAATAATAAACCAATAATTAATATTAAAGCGCGTTGCGGGTAGGTATGCTGAAATTTTATGACCAACAAATTCTGGCCGGTAACGGCGGCAAAACCGCCTAATAACGGTTCATTTAAATAATGCCCAACGGCAAGCGGCACCACCAAGCCCAAAGTAACAATAATAGCATAGAGCACATCCGGATTAAAAAATTCTTTTCGGGCAAAAACCTTTAGGGTATTTCTTAAATCCGGATTAAACATGCGCGCTAAATTTAACCCAAGCTACGAAATATTTGTAGAAAGAGATTTAACTTAACCGTAGCACTTGGTTATATAAACAAGAACATTGGGTTAATAAACAACTGAAATTAAATAGAATAACTTGTCAACAGCAAGTATAAAATAAATAATGGCTAAACTCTTAAGCTGCCGGGTTTGTGGCTTTGGGGTTTGCTTCGCTGGCAAAATAATCGAGCAGCAACCGAGCTTTACTTTTACCTACTTCGGCGGTTAGTTCGGCTTCGCTTAGTTCCCGTATTTTTTTAACCGATTTAAACTTAGCCAATAATTTGTCGGCGGTGGCTTTCCCCAAACCTTTTACTTCGGTTATTTCGGTTTTGAGGGTACCGGCATCGCGCTTGCTGCGGTGGAAAGTAATGGCAAAGCGGTGCGCTTCGTTGCGGATGCGCTGAATGAGCCGCAACGATTCCGATTTTTTATCGATGTATAAAGGCAGCGAGTCGCCGGGGTAAAATATTTCTTCGAGGCGTTTGGCAATACCTACCACGGCCATGCGGCCATAAATACCTAAATCTTTTAAAGCTTTTACAGCCATGCCCAACTGGCCTTTGCCGCCATCAATAATTATTAACTGGGGCAAGGGCGTGCCTTCGTCCAGTAACCGGCGGTAGCGGCGCGTAACAATTTCGTACATCGAGGCAAAATCATCGGGACCGACTACGGTTTTAATATTATAATGCCGATAATCTTTTTTAGAAGCTTTGGCGTTCCGGAAACACACCATCGAGGCCACCGGATTATCGCCCTGAAAGTTAGAATTATCGAAACACTCAATGTGTTTAGGTAATTCGGCTAATTTCAGGTCTTTTTTCATGGTTTCCATAATACGCACCTCATTGGTATCTTTGGCTTTGTCGTTCATGCTTTCTTTCTCTTTGCGCAAATACATGGCATTTTTAAGCGAAAGATTCAGCAGTTTCCGTTTGTCGCCAATTTGGGGTACGGTTATGGTCAGGCCATCCAGAGGTAAAGTTAAATCAATATTTACTAGTATTTCTTTGGAGTCGCTTTCAAACTCGTGGCGCAACTGAACAATAATAGAAGCCAATATTTCTTCGTCGGCTTCGTCCAGTTTTTTCTGAATTTCTAAAGATTGCGTCTGAATAATGGCCCCGTTTATTACTTTTAAGTAGTTAATAAAAGCACATTTCTCGTTCGAAGTAATCGAAAAAACATCAATATTGGTGAGCGTATTGCTTACTACCGTAGACTTGGCCTGGAAGTCTTCTAATATATCTAGTTTTTGCTTAAAGCTGTGGGCCAGTTCGTACTGCATTTCCTGCGCAGCCTCCACCATTTTATCTTTAAAATAATTTTTGGCCGTTCCTAAATTACCCGATAAAATGCTGCGAATCTGCTGAATGTGCAGGTTGTAAGATTCTTCGTCAATTAGATCTTCGCAAGGGCCTTTGCAGTTACCAATATGGTATTCGAGGCAAACTTTAAATTTACCTCTGGCAATATTTTCGGGCGATAAATTATAGGTGCAGGTGCGCAGCGGATACAAACTCCGGACCATTTCCAGCAGCACATTCATAGCCGTAATGCTGGCGTACGGCCCGAAATATTTAGAGCCGTCGGCAATTTTGTTGCGGGTACTGATTACCCTTGGAAAGCGCTCGTTGGTAATGCAGATATACGGGTAAGTTTTGCCGTCTTTTAAAAGAATATTATACTTGGGCTGGTGCTGCTTAATTAGGCTATTTTCCAGCAAAAAAGCGTCCGATTCGGTATCTACAATGGTAAACTCAATATTCCGGATGTTGGAAATGAGCTTAAGCGTTTTTTTGTTGTGCTGGTTAGATTTATTAAAGTAGCTGCTTACCCGTTTCCGAATGTCAACGGCTTTACCCACGTAAATAATCTGGTGATCGTCAAAAAATTTATAAATGCCGGGTTTATGCGGCAAATGGCTTATGATATCTTTTAAGCGTTCATTGGCAGGCATAGCAGGCTCCTCTTCTCCGGCAAAGGTTAATATTGGTACTTAAATAAATAATACGAGGTCGAATGAAGTACCATTACTATCTAAGATATTTACCGGTTTTAGCTTATTTTATATCTCCTCTTCAATATCGGGCTTAGCCGGCGTTAACAATATTTGATCCTGGCTTACCGTATCGCTGATTACACTATTGTTGTATTTACTGCAATCTATCTCAACGGTTAAAGGCTGTTCTGGTTTAGGAAAAGGCGCTTTAGATACACTCAGGTTTTTATCGGCGTATACTTTTTGCATAAACAAGCCATAAATAGGCATCGCCAGTTTATTTCCCTGTCCGTAATTAGCACTCTGGAAGTGAATACTCCGGTCTTCGCCGCCAACCCACATACCGCACACTAAATCGGGGGTTACGCCCATAAACCAGGCATCAGAAAAATTTTGGGTAGTACCAGTCTTTGCGCCAATTTCGTTCTTTAATTTATATCGGTTACGCAAGCCGTGCCAGGCCGTAGCTAAGCGAATATCCACCGCTCCTTGCAGCATGTGTATCATCAGGTAAGCCGTTTCTTCGCTTAATACTTCTCGCGAGCGAGGTACGTTCGTAAACAAAGTATTACCATTTTTATCTTCTATCCGGGTGATGTAAATAGGTTCGGTCCAGGTGCCTTTGTTAACAAAGGTGCCATAAGCTCCGGCCATTTCGTACACCGATACATCGCTGATGCCAAGACCAACCGAAGGCACCGCCTCTATGTTAGAACCCAGTCCCAATCTTTCGGCATATTTTACCACCAAATCCGGGGTTAAATTTTTAACCAGAAACATGGTAACCGTATTAACTGAGTTGGCCAGGGCCTCGCGCAACGTGTAATTTCTACCCGTATATTTATTGTCGCTGTTTTTAGCCGTATAGGCCGGCCGACCGCCCTCGGCCGGGAAAGTTACCGGTATATCGGGTACCTTGTAACAAGGGGAGTAGCCCCGGTCGATGGCTGCGGTATAAACCACCGGTTTAAATGTGGAGCCGGGTTGCCGACGTCCTTGTTTTACGTGGTCGTATTTAAAGTATTTGTAATCGGTACCGCCCACCCAAGCTTTAATGTTGCCATCCAAGGGATTAACCGCAATAAAACCGGTATGTAAAAAATGTTTGTAATAGGCCAGCGAATCCATCGGACTCATTACAACCTCTTTCTCGCCGGATGCTTCCCAGGTAAATACCTTCATTGGTATTTTCTTATTCAGGTAATAATTAATAGAGTCTTTATTACCCTCGTACCGGTTGTTCAGGCTGGTATAGCGTTCCGTACGCTTTATGGCTGTTTCCAGAAAGCCCTGAATGGTTTTTCCGTTTTCATCTACCCACGGCTTACGTTTTTTCCAGTAATCGAAAAACAGCTTCTGCATGGTTTTCATGTGTTCCCGTACGGACTCTTCGGCGTGTTGCTGCATCCGGGAATCGATGGTGGTATATATTTTTAAACCGCCGGCGTACAGGTCGTGGCCGTTGTCGCGGGCCCATTTAAGCAGCCATTTACCGGCTTCTGCCCGCAGGTAAGGCGCAATACCCGTGTTCTGGTTTTCTATCTGAAACTGCAATTTAATATCTTTGGCAACGGCAGCCGAATAAGCAGGTTCATCTATAAAGCCATATTTTTGCATTTGCGAGAGTACCCAGTCGCGGCGTTTTTGCGAACGCTCTTTTTGGGAAATCGGGCTAAACCGCGAAGGGGCATTTACAATGCCCACCAGTAATGCCGATTCTTCGAGCGCAAGGTCTTTGGGGGCTTTGCTGAAAAAGGTTTTGGCGGCCGATTTAATACCGTAAGCATTGCTGCCAAATTCTACAGTATTCAGGTACATTTCCAGAATTTCTTTCTTGGTATAAGCTTTTTCCAGCCTAATCGCAACAATCCATTCTTTGGTTTTAATAATCAGCATGCGCAGGCCCGGAATATCGGCCAGTAAACCTTCGCGGCTGGTGCCGGCCCGGGTGCGGAATAAATTTTTGGCTACCTGCTGGGTAAGCGTACTGGCGCCCCGGCTCCGGCCGGTCAGGCCATAATATCCAACCGCTAACAAACCTTTAAAGTCAATGCCCGAATGTTCTTCGAACCGAACGTCTTCGGTGGCAATTAACGCATCAACTAAATTTTGGGGTAAATCCTGGTATTTAACCGGCGAGCGGTTTTCGCGGTAATATTTTCCCATTAGTACACCATCAGCCGAATACATTTCGGAAGCTACTTCGCTTTGGGGATTTTCCAGTGTCTTAAAGTCGGGCAATTCGCCAAAAAGGTTCAGGAAGTTGATGCTAACGGCAAATACAAACAACGCAAACCCCAGCAAGCCGGCAATAAAAGCCAGCCAAATACTCCCCACCACTTTAGAATATTTTTTGGATGGCGCAACAGACTTTTTAGAACGGGCAACAGACATGTATACTTAGTAATTATTCTTATAAAATGTAAGATACTCTTCCAGGTTACCTTCTTTTAAGAAAACAGGTAAGTTTTCAGAAGAGATTACAAAGGTAGCAAATTCTATACCTCTTATCTTACTCAGCGGCGATTGTGGTGATTTTTGTTTAATGGTGTAAGTTTTGGCTTTGGCGCCATTGGTAAATTCCCGGATTACAACCATATCCTGCGTGGCGTTAAAAGTGGTTGTTTCTACGGTTAAATTATCGGAGGCATTATATTTACTGTTATAAGATTGCATTTTCTCGGCAACGCCGGCAAAGGAAGCATGCGCTTTTGGGTAAATAATTAAAACTACCTGGGGCGCCTGTAAATTAGCCGCGTATTTTGGTTTAGCCGGTTCCGGAACAACTGGCGTGGCCGGGGCTCCCGGTGGCGTGTTAGCAGGGGTATTACTTACCGGGGCATTATTAGCCGGCGTGTTATTGGTGGGCGTATTAGTTGCGCTAGCCGGGTTATTGGTTGAATTTGCTGCGGGTGTTTTAGTGGCTGGTGCCGGTGTACCTGCCACCGGATTCTGAGGCACTGTAGTAGCCGCTACCTGGGATTTATTATCAGACGGAGCTACTTCTTTTTTGTTAGTTAAAGCAACTGGCTTTTGGGTAGCCGGAACGGGCGGTGTTACAGCGGCACTTACCGGCACCACTGGTTTAGGTTGGTTCGGGTGCGTTCTGTCGAATTCTGCTTCCGATAATTTACCGCTCTCGAGCAAAGCAAAAGCATCTAAATATTGCTGGGCTTTGGGTAATAAATTGCTGTTGGGGTAAGTTTTTACGAAATTTTGTAAAGCTAATTTAAACAAGCTGGGTTGTTCGGTTTTGCTTATTATCAGCACATTCAGAAAAGCCACCCGGTCTATTAATTCGGCATCCGGAGAAGCTTGGCGAATATTATTAAGCATCTCGTTGGCTTCTTTAAATTTCTGCTCGTCGTACAAAGCAAAAGCTTTATCGTAAAGCTCCCGTACTTTGGCGTTATCCGCCGAAACCTCGGCCAAATAATTAGGGTTATCAATCAGTTTGGCATAACGGCTATTCGGAAACTGCTGCTTAATGCGGGCGGCATAGGTTTGCTGTTTTGGGTCGTTGGCTGGTTTGTAAAGCAGGTAAAGCGCATAATAAGCTTCCGGAGCGTTTTTCGAGTTAGGGAAACGCGCAACAAATTTCTCGTAAGTTTCAATGGCGTGGGCGGGCTCTTCTAACCGTTCGCGGTAAATATTGCCCAAAGTAAACAAACTGGTTTCTATTTTCTGGTTAGCGGCAAGCTTCATTTCGGGCGTAAGCGGAACATCCTGCAGCAACGTTTCCCGCATATTGGCGGCAGTAGCGGCCGTATCAGCGGTTGCTCCGGGCAAGGCACCCGGCGAAATAGCTTGCAAATTTTGCTGCGAACCGGTTGGTTGCTGGCTGCTTATCCGCCAGTTATCCTGGAGTGGCCGGTTACCCCAGCGCCGGACAAATTCTGCTTTGGCCGAACCAATAGTAGCCGGATTATCGAAATACCAAACACCGCCCGGACCTGCGGGTGTGCCCATATTGGCATCGCCGGAACCATTGTTATTATTGCCAAAAATATTGTTGCGGTTATTGCCGGTGGTATTATTATTAGCGCCTTTAGCAGCTAATTCCGCAGCCCGGCGGGCATCGGCGGCTTTCTTTTCTTCGGCGGCTTTAATAATGGCATCTATGCGGGTATCCAAAGTGGCTTTATCCAGGCTGGCTAGTTGTAGCAAGCTGTCTTGGCGGGTTACAATATTGTAGTGGCCTACAAAGTCGTTCAGTACATCGCGGCGTTCGGCAGCGGCGGCGTATTCGGCGGCAGTTTGGGGTAAAACCTGTACGGCACTGTCGTAATAAGCCTGGGCTAAGTTGTATTTCTGGAGTTTATCGTAATAGGTTTGCCCAGCTAGTAAATACGAATAACCTTTTTGGGCGGTATTTACCGTTGAGTTTTTAACCGATTGGGTTAAATATTGCAGCGCCAGCTCCGGTTTATTCTGTTTTAACTGAAACCGGGCCATTTCGTAATAAATCTTATCCAGGTATTCTTTGTTTTTAGCATCCCGCAGCAATTTCCGGAAATATTTATCTACGGCTTCTTTGCTGCTGGCATCCGATATTTCGGTTACCTGGCCTAAGTACAACTTGCTCTGAAACCCTAATTCGTAAGGCGGATTTTTGCGTAATATGCGGTTAAATTGCTGACGCGCCAGTTTTTCTTCGTTGTTTCGTTGGTAAAGCTGCCCCAGAATAAACCGGATACGGGCTTCTTCATCCTTCTTTTCGATTAGCGGAATGGCTAGTTTTAAGTTCTGAATGGCCAGTTTATCATCCTTTAACAACAAGTAATATTGCGCCCGCGTCAGAAACAGCAATAAAGCGTTTTCCTTCGTCAGGAATTGCTTTTTCATAATATCTGAAACCGCTTTGGCGCTTTCCAGATCTTCGGTTTGCAGAAAACTGCGCATGAGCCATACCAGCGCTTCGTGGCGAGTTACTTCGTTTTGGCTGGTGCTGTTTACGTATTTAAAGGTTTTAATGGCCTCGTCGTACTCCAGGCCGTAAAAACGGGATTTCCCAATTAGCAAATAGCTGTCGTCGGTCCAGTCGCTGGTAGCATGTTTTTGTATAGGGTAGGAGGCTTTCTTAATTATTTCTTCCAGATCTTTTTTAAAGCCGGCCGCAATAGTAGAGTCTATTACCGGAAATATAGGCAAAAGCCGGTTATAATCGGTTATGGCTTTAGCGGTTACGTCGGCTTCAATGGTTTTCAGTCGTTCGTTCCCTAAAAAATAAGCATTATACCGCGCCGTGGTATTCTGGTAGGCTTTGCTAAAAAAGTTGTTGCGTTCCGGCGAACAGCCGGCTAACAAAACTACTGCCAGGCACAGGCAGGCCATGTATATAATTATTTTGTTCAAAATAGTTGTAGTATTCCTATCGTGATGGTCCCTGCAAACTGCTTTAAAATATAACGACCATATTTGGTTTAATATTTTTAACTAACCATAAGTTCCGGTTCAGCCACAAAAACAGCAGTTAACTAATCTGTAAAAATAGATTTTTATTCAACGGTTTTAAAATCTGATAGCTAGATTACGCGGGTAATAGTAATATTATTTTCTGAGCGGGCTATTTTTTAAACAAAGAACTGCTTATTAGCAATATAAAACATCCGGTTTGGCAATTAAGGTTTAGTGCAAAATTTTAAACCTGGTAATTGTAAAATAATAAGTCAGGCAATAATATTACTTTAAGCTGTAAGTCTTGGCCAAAAGTATAGGTTAGCTAACCCCAGTCCAAATATAAAATAATGATTTTAACTTAATTAATAGCCTTTTGGGGTTAAGAAAAACTAGGCAAATTAATTATATTTGTTTTTACGCGTTAATGTCTGCCAGTCATGAAAAAACGCTTTCTATTTTGCCTTGCCTTTACGCTGTTGCTGGCTTTTAAAGCTAGTGCTGCCGAGATTCTGGTACCCATGGATGCGGACCAGAAAGACCACCTGAAAGCTTACGGCGTAGCTTATTGGGTATTACAAAACCAGCAGGAAGTAGATTGGCTGCTGAACTACCGGGGCGGCAGCTTTGCTTTTAAGCACGCCCCAAATATCGAAAATGAGTTAATGGTGCGGGGGGTAAGTTATTCGGTAATATCGGATGCGCAATATTCGGGTATTCTTACGCAAATTGCCAGCCCGGAAGTAAATATGGAATTGATGAAACTGGAGAAAGCGCCTAAAATTGCGGTGTACTCGCCCAAAACCAAACAACCCTGGGACGATGCCGTAACCCTGGTGCTCACTTACGCCGAAATTCCTTTTGACCTAGTGTTTGACGAAGAAGTGCTGGATCAGAAATTATTAAAGTACGACTGGCTGCACCTGCACCACGAAGATTTTACCGGCCAGTATGGTAAAACCATTCGGGGTTTCCGTAACCAGGATTGGTTTAGGGAGGCGCAACAGGAAGCCGAAGATATTGCCAAAAAATACGGTTACGCCAAAGTTTCGCAAATGAAGCTGGGCGTAGTAAAAAAAATTAAAGCCTATGTGGTCGGCGGCGGCTTTATGTTTGCCATGTGCTCGGCTACCGATACCTACGATATTGCCCTGGCCGCCGAGGGTATAGATATTGTAGATGTAATATTTGATGGCGATGGCGTAGATGCCGATGCCCAGCAGAAACTGGATTTTAACAAAACTTTTGCTTTTAAGAATTTTAGCTTAAACCTGAACCCGTACGACGGCGAATTTTCCAGCATCGATAACCAGCGGCGCGAGCGCAACCTGTACGAGCACAACGATTTTTTTTCTTTGTTTACTTTCTCGGCCAAGTGGGATCAAATACCGGCCATGCTCACGCAAAACCACGAGAAAACCATAAAAGGATTTATGGGCCAAACCACCGCTTTCAAAAAAGACCAGGTAAAAGCAGATGTAATTGTAATGGGCGAAACAAAATCGGCGGGCGAGGTGCGCTATATTAATGGTACGGCCGGCAAAGGCACCTGGACTTTTTACGGCGGCCACGACCCCGAAGATTACCTGCACATGCCCGGCGAAGAACCCACCGATTTAGCTTTGTATCCCAATTCGCCCGGTTATCGCCTTATCCTGAACAATATTTTGTTTCCGGCAGCCAAAAAGAAAAAGCAGAAAACCTAAGAGCAGGCCATAAAAGCAGAGTATTATAATTTAAATAATTAAACTGTTGCTGACGGCCGATGCTTACGGAGTTTTGTAGAAGCCAGCAGACCCTATGATAGGGCCGTAGCCCAGCAATTACGTCAGCATATTTTTTCAGTGGGCAACACCATCGACCTGGCCAACGGCTACCGTGCTTTCCGGGGCTGCAATTCCAAAACGGAGGCCCTGGTGCGTAAACGAGGCTTTTTACCAAATGAAAGAATATTACTAAGCCTGCTAATACCAAACGCAGATTATAGTATAACTTTAACTTTATAGCTGCAAAAGTATTGGCAAGATAAAAGGCTTGGCGCCCGAAAAATATTATTGGGTACTAAGCCTTTACTTATTAAAAAGCATCAACTGTTTATTTAGTTATCCGTTACTTTTAATATAATGTATTCATCTAAACCGTATGGAACCCGATTCAGAATCTTCTAAAAATCCTTCCCGGCAAGACCAGCTAAAGCCTTACCTGAAATATTCTGGTTTGGGCTTTCAGATGATTGCGGTTTTGGTGCTGGCCGCCTGGGGTGGCATGGCCCTGGATGATAGAATGGGTAATAAGAATCCGTGGTGGACCATTGGCCTGATGCTGCTGGGGGTAACGGCTTCGATGTATATGATTATCAAATCTGTAATAAAAAAATAGGTTTATACTTTTTGGTGCGTAATTTTGTGCCCTATTTAAAACCTATGTCTTTCTCACGCAATATTTTAGTGCTTTCTTTATTGTTAGTAGCAGTTATCGGGGCGCTGATATATTTTACCGGCTACAACTACGTACACCCTTTAACCTGGTATATACTGCTGTTTTTTGCCAGTATAACCTGGGCTACTTTCTATTTTATTCACAAAAGCATTGGCGAGGATGCCGGTAGCTTCCAGTTGTATTATTTCGGGTCTTCGGTTGCCCGGGTGCTGCTCAGCATGTTTGTAGTATTTTTTTACGTGTATTTTGCTGCCGAACGGGAATTCCAGTTTGCGATAAATTTCTTTATTATTTATTTTATTTATACTGGTTTTGAAATCTATAGCATATTGAGTAACTTGCGCCAAATTTCGAAAAAGCAGGTGTCGGAATGATGTTTTTACTGCTAATTTTTGAATTTAATAAGCTCTTAATGAAGAAGTTATTTACGTTAATTTTCTCTCTTTTTGCGATTTCCGGATTTGCGGCCGAACCAGCCGCCGAAGGTGGTAAATTCGATCCGGGCCAGATGATTACCCATCACATTGGCGATGAGCACAGTTGGGAGTTTGCCCATGGTGCAACTTTGCATTTGCCGGTGATTTTGTACGGTAAAAACGGTCTGGATATTTTCTCTTCTAAAAACTTCTACGACGAGCACGGTAACCTGAAACCCTATAATGGTTATGTAAAGGAGCATAGTCATATTTATTATGCCAACGAAGCAGGTGAGCCGGTAGTAGAAACCAATGCGGAAGGTAAAGAACATCACGCTGGTCCTTTGGATTTCTCCATCACTAAAAACGTAGCTTCGTTGTTTCTGAGCGTGGCTTTGCTCTTAATTATTTTCTTTACCATTGCTGGCCGTTATAAAGCCAATGCGGGTAAAGCGCCTAAAGGTATTCAGTCTTTCTTCGAGCCTATTATTATTTTTATTCGCGATGAAGTGGCTAAACCCAATATTGGCCCCAAATACGAGCGGTACGTGCCATACTTATTAACTATATTCTTTTTTATCTGGTTTAATAATATGCTGGGTTTAATGCCCGGTGGCGCTAACTTAACCGGAAATATAGCCGTTACGTTGGTACTAGCAGTATTTACTTTGCTGGTTACTTTATTTAGCTCAAACAAAGCTTATTGGGCGCACATCTTTAAAACGCCAGGTGTTCCGGTAGCGTTACTGCCCATCATGATTCCGATTGAATTAGTAGGTATATTAACCAAGCCGTTTTCCCTGATGGTCCGGTTATTTGCTAACATTACCGCCGGTCACATTATTATATTAAGCTTATTCTCTTTAATATTTATTTTCGAGAACATTGCTATTGGGCCCGTTAGTGTTGCCTTTGCCATTTTTATGAACTTCCTGGAGTTGTTTGTAGCCCTGTTGCAAGCTTATGTGTTTACCTTGCTTACCGCTATGTATTTTGGCGGTGCTACTGAAGAACACGACCATGTAGAAGATATGGGCTTTGGCGGAAACGTTAAAGACCACCATTAATAAGGATTTTTTTTATTTTTTAACTCTATAATTTTACAATTATGTTATTAGCAATTTTGCTTCAAGTGGTGCAAGGGCTTTCTGAAGGTACAGGTTTAGCAATTCTGGGTGCCGGTATTGGTGCTGGTTTAGTTGCTTTAGGTGCCGGTTTAGGTATTGGTAGAATCGGTGGTTCAGCCATGGAAGCTATCGCCCGTCAGCCAGAGGCTACTGCTCGTATCCAAACTGCGATGATTATCGCGGCAGCTCTTATTGAAGGTGTTGCCCTGTTTGGTGTGGTAGTATGTCTTCTTATTTCTTTCAAAGGCTAGTAAAGCCTCTAATTTTTCAGCGGACCGGCGCTTAGGGCATGCCTTTGCGCGCGGGCCGTTGAAAAAGAAAGAATCTGCCAAGCATAACACACAATTGTAGAGAAGAAAATAAGCAGCTGTTAAGAGGATAAACCTCTGATTCAATTAAACAATAAACCAAAATAAAGTAAAATGGAATTAGTAACACCGGGTATTGGCCTTATTTTCTGGCAAACCGTTACGTTCATTATTGTATTATTTTTATTATCTAAATTTGCCTGGAAACCGATTATGGCTTCTTTGCGTCAGCGCGAAGATTCAATTGAGTCGGCGTTGCGGATGGCCGATCAGGCTAAATTAGAGATGCAGGCCCTGAAAGCAGATAACGAAAAATTATTGCAGGAAGCCCGCATTGAGCGCGACCGCATTCTGCGCGAAGCCAGCGAAGCCGGTACTGCCATCATAGAACAAGCCAAAGCCAGAGCCAACGAAGAAGGTACCCGCATGGTTGCTAATGCCCGTCAGGCCATCGAAAACGAGAAGAAAGCTGCTTTAACCGAAGTTAAAAATACAGCGGCTACGCTTTCTATTGAAATAGCCGAGCGTATTCTGAAGCATGAACTGGCGAACCCACAGGCGCAGCAAGCCTTGGTAAACGCTTATATTAAAGAAGTAAACCTTAACTAATTGTTGAATGGCTAAATTGTTTAATTGTTAATCTTCTTCGGAAAAACAATTAACAATTCAACACCTAACAATTTAACAATATAAAAGATGTCTGATATAAGAGTTGCTTCCCGTTACGCCAAATCCTTGCTCGACCTGGCCCTGGAAAAAGGCTTGTTGGAACAGGTTTATCAGGATATGGTGCTTTTTGCTAAAACGGTAAAAGACAACCGTGATTTTGAGCTATTCCTGACAAACCCAATTATTAATCACGGTAAGAAACTGGCTGTTTTAAAAAGTTTATTTACCGGCAAGGTTAGCGATTTGACTCTGAAGTTTTTCTTGCTGGTAACGGAGAAAAACCGCGAAGCAATTTTGGCCAGCGTATCTACGGAGTTTATTAAACAATACAACGATTATAAAGGAATCCTGATTGCGCATGTAACCACAGCCGTTCCTTTAACGCCGGAACTGAGAGTTCAACTAGTACAAAGGCTGGCGCAGCAAACCGGTAAAACCATTCAGTTGCAGGAAAATGTGGATTCTGCTTTAATTGGTGGCTTAGTGGTGCGCATTGGCGATTTACAGGTAGATGATTCTATCAAGACCAACTTGCGGAACCTGAAAAATAAATTTAAGGAAAATCCTTATATCAACAAGCTGTAAGGAATTTGGTAACCGGTAAAACTGTTACCTCAATCGGTAGCCTAAAAGCACCGGCATTGCAAAAACGAAATAACATAAAAAAATAATCATGGCAGAAGTAAGACCTGATGAAGTATCCGCAATATTAAGGGAACAATTATCTGATTTCAGAACCGCAGCCGAATTGCAGGAGGTAGGTACCGTACTGCAGGTGGGTGATGGGGTAGCTCGGATTTACGGCTTGTCTAAAGCCCAATCTGGTGAGCTATTGGAGTTCGAAAACGGATTGCAGGCACTTGTTCTTAACTTAGAAGAAGATAACGTAGGAGCCGTAATGTTGGGCGACTACAGCGAAATAAAGGAAGGCGCTACTGTGCGCCGCACAAATAAAATTGCCTCTATTAAAGTAGGTAATGCCATGGTTGGCCGGGTAGTAAATACCTTAGGTATTCCTATTGATGGTAAAGGCCCAATTGGTGGCGAGCTGTACGACATGCCTTTGGAAAGAAAAGCGCCAGGGGTAATTTTCCGTCAGCCGGTAAACGAACCCATGCAAACCGGTATTAAAGCGATTGACTCGATGATTCCGGTTGGCCGGGGCCAGCGGGAGTTAATCATCGGCGACCGCCAAACGGGTAAATCTGCCGTGGCGATTGATACCATTATTAACCAGCGCGAATTTTTTGAAAGAGGCGTGCCGGTTTTCTGTATTTACGTAGCCGTAGGCCAGAAAGCTTCTACCATTGCGCAGGTGGTTAACGCCTTGCAGCAAGGTGGTGCTATGGATTACACCGTGGTAGTAGCAGCCGCTGCTTCTGACCCAGCGCCAATGCAGTTCTTTGCGCCATTTACCGGTGCCGCTATTGGTGAATTCTTCCGTGATACCGGTCGTCCGGCTTTGGTAGTTTACGACGATTTATCGAAACAAGCGGTGGCTTACCGCGAAGTATCGTTGTTGCTGCGTCGTCCGCCAGGACGCGAAGCTTACCCCGGTGACGTATTTTATTTGCACTCTCGCTTATTAGAGCGGGCGGCTAAAATCAACGCTTCGGATGAGATTGCCCGTAACATGAACGACTTGCCAGATTCAATCCGGCATTTAGTAAAAGGCGGTGGTTCTTTAACGGCTCTTCCAATTATTGAAACCCAGGCTGGCGACGTTTCGGCTTATATCCCAACCAACGTAATCTCTATTACCGATGGTCAGATATTCCTCGAAACTAACTTGTTTAACTCTGGTATTCGTCCGGCTATTAACGTAGGTATTTCGGTATCGCGGGTAGGTGGTAATGCCCAGATTAAATCCATGAAAAAAGTGGCTGGTACGCTTAAGCTGGACCAAGCGCAGTTCCGCGAATTGGAAGCTTTTGCGAAATTCGGTTCTGACCTGGATGCCTCTACCAAACTGACTATTGAGCGGGGCCGCCGTAACCTGGAAGTACTGAAGCAACCGCAATTCTCGCCGGTACCGGTAGAAGAGCAGGTAGCCATTATTTACTGCTGTACTAATGGTTTATTAGACGATGTTCCGGTTAACGAAGTAAGAAGCTTTGAAAGAGATTTCTTAGTAACCATGCGCACTTCTCACCCCGATGCTTTAAATTTATTAAGAGCCGGTAAACTGGAAGACAGCGCTATCAATGCGATAAAACAAACGGCGAAAGATCTTTCGGCCCGTTTCAGAAAATAATAAATACCAAAGGAACTTCCGGGTAAAATATTCCGGTGAGTTCCTTCTTTTTATCTATTATCTATTCAATCCGCTTTAAGATTTTAAGAGCTATCAGCTTAGAGCTAGAAAAAAATAAATGGCCAGTTTAAAAGAAGTACGCAACCGCATTGTATCGGTAACCTCTACCCAACAGATTACCAAAGCCATGAAAATGGTGGCAGCGGCTAAACTAAGACGTGCTCAGGACAATATTATCCGGATGCGCCCTTATGCCCAGCGTTTGAGCAGCATCTTAACTAACTTATCGCGTTTAACCGATGATGCCGGAAGCAATGAGTATAGCCAGCAACGCGAAGTAAACCGGGTTTTGGTAATTGCCATTACTTCCGATAGAGGTTTGGCCGGCGCCTTTAATACCAATATTGCCAAGGCTGTTGTTAGCCTGGTAAACGAAAATTATGCTTCCCAAATGGCAGCCGGAAAGGTTGAATTTTTAACCATTGGCAAAAAAGGTTACGAGGCATTAACCCGCCGGGGTTACAAAGTAATCGATACTTATACCGGAGTTTTCCTGAACTTATCTTTTGATACGGTACGCGCCGCTGCCGAATATGCCATGGAGCGTTTTACTGCGGGCTATTACGACCGCGTAGATTTGGTTTACAACGAGTTTAAAAACGTAGCTACCCAGATTATCCGGACTGAGCAATTTTTACCGGTGGTAGAAAAAGCCGAAGCGCAGACCGAAACTACGGCCACGGCTAACCTGAATTATATTTTTGAACCGAATAAAGAAGATATTATCCGGGAGCTGATACCTAAATCGTTGAAAATACAGGTGTACAAAGCAGTGCTGGAATCTAACGCATCGGAACACGGTGCCCGGATGACAGCCATGGACAAAGCAACTGATAATGCCGGTGAATTATTAAAAGAACTTAAATTAACGTATAACCGTTCGCGCCAAGCCGCTATTACTACCGAAATTCTCGAAATTGTGGGTGGTGCCGAAGCTTTGGCAGCCAGCCGATAGTAATAAAATATTACTCCAAAATAGAAAGCGCTTCTTTAACAAGAAGCGCTTTTTTTATTTTAAAGCCGTGTAAATATTGCTGTAGTAATAAGTCGGAATAGTTGTTACTTTGAATGCTTAAGTAGCCAGGCTAAGTTCTTTGCGTACCTTGGCCGGAAGTTTGGCAAATACAAGATTGTAAGATTGTTTAATATATTTTTCCCACTCTTTCGCATTCAGCCGATTAATATTATCTACATATACCCATTTGTATC
The DNA here is from genome assembly GCF_008629685.1 of Adhaeribacter rhizoryzae. GTDB lineage: Bacteria > Bacteroidota > Bacteroidia > Cytophagales > Hymenobacteraceae > Adhaeribacter > Adhaeribacter rhizoryzae. The sequence goes on from NZ_VWSF01000008.1 coordinate 81,710, forward strand.
GGGCTAAATAAGCAGCCGGCGAAAATCCTTCTTTGGCCGCAACTTCTTCAAATATATCGTCGGGTACTTTAAAAGAAGCGGTAGCCGGTGTACTATCAGGTGCAGTTACTAAAAACATTTTGCCGCCTACATTAAAGCAAAGGTGGTTATCCCATTTTATATCTTCGGTTACGCCCTTCAACTGTTGGCAAATATTTTGTATTAATTCAATGGTCATTCTTTATTAATTACGCTTAGTCAAGTCCTGTAAGTAGTTATTTAATAATAAAAAGAAGGCGCTACTGGTAATTAATATAGTAGTTTAAAAAGGTTGATTATTCCGATAACTTCATCAAATGCGTTTTCTCCTTTCAAACGCGCAATGCTGCTTTCCAGATCTTCTAACATTTCGTTAAGCTCATTCTTTTTACGGGCTAAATTCATGATTTTTACTTCTCCCGGAAACATAGCGAGCCGGAGCAATGGTTGGTAGCGCGGGTGTTGCATCAGCGAAAAAGATTCCTCTTCCAGGTCAGCTATTTGCTCTTTTAGTACCTCATTATAAATTTTGAGTTTATCGTCGGTCAGCTTTTCTAAATTTGCTTCTTCTTTCTCAATCCATTCTAATTCTAACCTTAAAAGGGTGTGCAGGTCATTTTTTTCGTAAGCCGTTGTAAGTTCCCGCATACGTAATTCTTTGTAGGCCTTTAATTCGGCCTCCTGTTCCAAGTCGGGGTGAAGGACCTTGGCCAGTTGTTTATATATCCGGCTAATGCTTTTGCTTTTTACTTCGGCAGCTTGCTTTTCGCGTTCTTCCCGCTCCAGTAGTTTTTTTGATTTTTTCCGGTCCGGCACCTCTTGATCTAAATCCTGGGCTTGTTGCAGTAATTTCTCTTCCATGGTCTGCATTTGCTCCATCATTTCTTCGGGGCTCATATCCGGGCACAGCTCGTCAAAGTTCATCTGGAAACCAAATTCCTCGAATATTTCGGTCATTTCGGATTTCATCTGATCGAAGTCCTGTTGTTGGGCCTCCTCGTATTTTACTCCTTCTACAGCTTCAAAAGCTTTTTTAAGTTCCTCGTCTGGCTCTTCATCGCTAAAAGAAAGCACATCGTTTAGCTGCTCTGCTAATACATCTCTTAATATTTTTTTATCTTTTTTGGGCAGCAGCTTTTTATTGGTGTAGTAGGGCAAAAGCAATTGTAACGTTTGCCGCCGCAAGGCTACTAACTGCTTTTCTAAAGGATGAATATTTTCGCCGTAAAAAGCCAGCTTTTCGTCTAGGATGCGACTGGTATTGGCTATTTCCTGCTGTAGCTTTTCTATTTTTTTGGTCAGCCGATTAAAGGTTTGCTGCGGCTTGCTTAAAACTTGCTGCTTTGGTTTTGTAATAGCTAACTCTTTTTTAGAAATAGGTTCTTTCGGGAAAATTTTTTTAGGAGATTTTGCCATTTCGGTAAATTTAGAGGCACACTTGCTATAACACACAAACACCCATTAACAGGTAAATTTTAAATAGATAAAAATATTAGGCGTAAATAAAATTAATAAAAACCGGGTAAAGCGAAATAAAAGCAATACTACCTAAACATTTAACTTTTGGTTTTGCTGCTCACGTCATAAAATTGCTTTAACAGCTAAAAAATAGATTTTGCCAGCATTATTCCGCCAAAGGTAGCCGCCAGGCATAATAAAACACTTAGAAAAATATTGCTCAGGGCCAAAGTAGGTTGGCCGGAGCGCAGTAAGTTTAAAGTTTCGTGGCTAAAGGTTGAGAAAGTGCTAAAGCCGCCGCAAAAACCTACCGCTAACAATAATCTTAAAGAAGCGTTCGCGCCATTTCTGAAATCGAGGAAACTCAGGAGAAAGCCCAGAATTAAACTTGCCAGTATATTAATTATTAAGGTAGCCAGCGGGAAGGTAGTTATAATGGCTAGATTAATGGCCCGTCCCAAGCCAAATCTTACAACACTACCTAGCCCACCACCCAGAAATACAAGTAAAAAGTCTTTCATGCTAAACAAATATGCGAAAGATAATATTTAAACTGCTTTGGTATAAGCGGAATTTGCAAGTTGTTTTAAATCCGTAATAATTTGATTTTACCAGATAGAGAAACCGTAAGCAGGATTTTGGGAATATTGATACCAAATAGTAATTACAACCTTTTAAAGTTATAATATAAAACCCCTTATTTGTCATGCTGAAAGCATCTATTGGTTAGAAAGTAGAGGAGGTAATTTTCGCTTAACTAGAGTTACCCGTAAAGGCTTCTATCCAATAGATCTTTCCAAGATGACAAAAAGAATATGGAAGATATAAAAACCATCTGGTATAATTTGTCAGGTAAAGCAAACAGCAAAATGAATTTAAATTATTCAGCGGATAAAGTGGTTTCACTCAAATCTGGTTCCGTTTCATTCGGGGGTAATGGTTGCAGTTGTAACGTATTGGTTAAGTAATTTAACAGACTTTGCGGGTCGGCGGGTTGCGACCGGAATGCAATATAATTATCGGGCCGAATAAGGTAAAAAGCATCTTCTACTATGCCAAACAAGCCATATACGCCGTGGTTTTGGTTGTGCGGATAAAGAATATGGCATTTTATCAGGTTGGGTAAATATTCCTGTAAAGCAGTTTCCAGTTCTTCCTGTAATTGTTCGGCCCGGTCGGTACCAAAGCTGCTTTTAAAAATGAGTAAGGTAAAATACGGGTTGCGTAATAGCGAATAAATACTCACCAATTTATCGTAATCGGAACTGAAAACCTGAATAAAAGGTACCCGGTCGCCGGGGCGCGGTGCTTCTTCCGGAAAATGATTGCCATCGGTGGGTGTAACGGATAACTTGCTTTTGCGGTACCGGATGCCAATTTGCGAAACCCGCCGGAATATTTCGGCCCGCATATAATTGGGCCGGGTTAGTTTACTTAACAGGGTAGGTAATAATTTTAACCGGAGGTAACTCAGTATTATATTTTTGCTTACCATTAGGCTAAATACCCGGTCGGTGGTAGAAACCAGGGTTTTGGCAACCGGCAAACGTTCGGCCTGGTAGCTCTGCAATAATTCCGGAGGAGCAGTTTTGTTCAGAACCAAAGCCAGTTTCCAGGCCAGATTATAAGCATCTTGCAGGCCAGTGTTCATGCCTTGGCCGCCCGCCGGACTATGAATATGGGCAGCATCGCCGGCTAAAAAACAGCGGCTCAGGTTAAACGGCTTGGCGTAGCGGTGGTGCAGTTTATAAGTAGAGAACCAGTTGGTATTGCTAAATATTACTTTAAAGCCGAGTTGCTTTTGTAAGCTGGGTGCAATGCGGTCGAAAGTAAGATCATCGCGGTTAAGAAGGTGGGGCGGCAAAAAACTTACCACCCGGAAACGTTTATTACCCGCCATCGGAAAAAAGGCAGCCAAGGTTTTATCGGCCAGGCAAACAAATATTTCGTTGTGGTTAAAGTCCCAGTCTACCTGAGTATCGGCTACTAAAAAAGTATGCTCGTAGGTGCCCCCAATAAAATCAATATCTAACAAATGGCGCACGCGGCTGCCGGCGCCATCAGCACCAACCAGCCAATCGCAGGTAATTTCTTCTTCGGTAATATCTTTAAAATGAAGCGAGGCTTTTACCTGCTCTTCGTCTTGCGTTAATTCCTGCAATTCGGTATTCCAATCAACCTGAATATGATATTGCGCTAAATATTGCAGCAGCAGTTTTTCGGTTTTGCTTTGCTCCAGAATGCACATAAAGGGGTAAGGGCTCTGGCCTTCGCCAATGCCCTGCAGGTTAATATTTTGCACCCAACGCCCTTTTATAATAAAGTTAAGGCCGGTAGCCGGATGCCCTTCTTGTAAAGCTTCTGTTACAATACCCATCTGCTCAAATATTTCGAGGGTGCGGGCCTGTACCACCAGCGCTTTCGATTTATTACTCGGACCCGAATTGCGATCGATAATCCGGAAAGAAATGCCGCGCATGGCTAACTGGCAGGCTAGCATCAGGCCAGTTGGGCCGGCACCAACAATCAGCACATTGGTATGATTTTTAGCTAAGGCCATGTGGTAAAGATACGTGGGTATTTAATGCTAAACGGAAGCAGTTTAAATTAATAATCTGTTAAAAAAGCAGGTTGCTTCCTGTGTACGTAAAAGAGGAACGGCTGCGTACACAATTTTGAGGTTAATAAAGGGCACTATTTTTTATAAAATAATTGCAGCTGCCTGAACTTAGGTAAATTCTTACTGAGCCGAAGCCGTAATTAAGCAGGAATGCACCGTAAAACTATCAATCAAAAAATAATGGTTTACAATTTCTGAACAATCGGGTTAAAAGCTTTGGCAAATACCTTTACCTGATCGCCGGGCTGCAAATTTTGAATTTCCTCAGCGGTAGCAACGGTTTTAATAATATTATTCCCAACCAGAATATCCAAAATAAAGACAACGCCGTTTTCCCGGATGCTTAATATTTCGCCTACTAACTGAATTTTACTGCTGAGCCGGGTTTGGCCAAAAACATCGTTAGGGGTGCCTTGTGCCATAATTTTACCGTTTTCCAGGCTAATAATATAATCCGATAGCCGGTAAATTTCGGATAATTGATGGCTAACCAGCAGGGTGGTGGTATTAAAGCTTTTGTGCAAGTGATAAATTTCGGTTTGCAGGGCCTGGCGCATTTCTAAATCCAGGGCCGAAAGTGGCTCGTCGAGGAGCAATATTTGGGGTTGACGTACGAGGGCGCGCATTAAGGCCACGCGTTGTTGTTGGCCACCCGAAAGTGTTAGCGGTTTGCGGTTTGCCAGTTGCTGCAAGGAGGCCCGTTCCAGTAAATCGTCGATTAGTGGTTTATTGGTTTTGCCGTTGAGCGCATACTGTAAGTTTTCGCGCACGGTCATGTTTGGGAACAAGGCGTAATCCTGGAAAACAAAACCTATTTTTCGTTGTTGGGGTGGTAGGTTAATATTTTTATTTGTATCGAGCCAAACCTCACCATTTACGGTTATGTAACCTTCGTCGGGCTGAATAAGGCCGGCTAATATTTTTAAGATAGTGGTTTTACCGACGCCCGATTTGCCGTAGAGCGTACAAAAACTGCCAGGCGCCAGCTTAAAATTTACTGCCAAATCGGTTGCGCCGGCGGCCATTTGCAATGTTTTCCGAACTTTAATCTGAATCATAGGCGCAACAAATATTAAATATTACTCCGGAACAGCGTTTAACTACAGGTTTTAACGGTTGAGAAAATCAGCTAAAAGTTTAAAAGGTTTTAACCAGTCGTTTATTAATTAAATAAACCGAAAGCAATATTAAAAAAGACAGCAGCAATAATACCAGCGAATAAACGTGCGCCGACTGGTAATTTAAACTTTCTACTTCGTGGTAAATCGCAATAGAAACTACCTGGGTTTCGCCGGGAATATTGCCGCCAATCATCAGCACTAAACCAAATTCGCCGATGGTATGGGCAAAGGCTAAAACTATACCGGTGAGCAACGCGGGCCGAATATTAGGTAATAATACCCGGAACAAAGTTTCGATTTTAGTACGACCTAAGGTGTAAGAAGCTTCGGTTAAAGAACTGGGCAAACTTTCTAAACCGGCCTGCAAGGGCTGCACCATAAAAGGCAAACTATAAATTATAGAACCCACCACTAAGCCGGTAAACGAAAAAACCAGCGGCAAATTAAAATATTCGTTAAAAATGCGGCCCGGAAACCCCGTGGGGCTGAAAGCTAATAATAAATAAAAGCCCAGCACCGAAGGCGGCAACACAATGGGCAAACTAATAATGGCTTCGGCTACTGGCTTTAACCGCGAACGGCTGTTGGCCAGCCACCAGGCCAGCGGGATACCCAACAACAAAAGCAAGAAAGTAGTAATGGCTGCCAGTTTAAAGGTAAGCCAAAGCGGTTGCCAATCGAGTTGCATCTTAAAAAGAGCCCTCCATTAACGATATCTCATTGGTTTTAACCAGGCCAACTACGCTATCACCAACGGCCAGTTGCAGGTCCGTAACCGATTGCGTGGTAATAATGGCGCAAAGCAAATGGCCTTTAAAATCCAGAATAATGCGCGAAAGCACAGTGCCGGCGGTAATTTCCTGAACTGTAGCCGCAAAACGGTTGCGTAAGCTTAAACCACCAGTCAAATTTTTGCCAATCGCCATCTCGGTTTCTTTAAATACCATATTTATCTCCTGGTTAGGTTTTAAATAAGCCGCTGTTTGGGGCGTATCAATTATTAAAGCCGAAAAAGTTTCGCCGGTGGCGCTTACCGTAACCAGCGAAATATCTTTTTCGGTGGTAATTGATTTAATTACGCCTGCTAGCCGGTTCATGGGTTAAAAATTTAATTTAACGAATAGCCGTATTGTTTAAATATTAATTTGGCCCGCGCACTAAATAAAAACTTATAAAACCGCTGGGCCTGGGCTAAGTTACGGCTCCGCGCCGATTTTAATATTACAGCGCTCTGGGCAATAGGCGGGTAAACTGTTGGGTTTACCGATACATATTTTCCTTTCCCTTTGATGGCCGGGTCCAGTACTACCGATTTGGAAGTAAACCCAAAATCTACCACCCCCGATAAAATATATTGGTTGGCCTGGGCAATGCTTTCGGCGAATACTAATTTAGGCTTGGCTATAGGTTCTAGCTGGTAATGCTGCATGGCTTTGCGGGCGGCATCGCCGTAGGGGGCTAGTTGCGGGTTTGGAATAGCTATTTTTTTTACGGTTGGGTCTTTTATTAATTGCAGGCCTTTGGTTAAATCCAGGTTCCGGGTAGTCCAGATAACCAAAGCGCCGTAAGCATAAACTTCTGGTTTGCCCTGGGTAAAGCCTTTCCGGTACAAGGTGTTGGGGTAAAAAGTATCGGCCGATAAAAACACATCGAAAGGAGCTCCTTGTTCTATTTGGGTAGCTAGCTTGCCGGAAGAGCTAAAAACAAAATCGACGGTGGTTTTGGTTTCTTTTTCGTAGGCTGCTTTTAAGGCCTGCGCCACAAATTGGGCGTTGGCGGCAACGGCTACCCGTATTTTTTGCGCTTGAGCAATCTGGTAAGTTAAAAAAAGTAAGGTTAAAAACAGAAAACGCAACATGAGGTATTAATGGCTAGCCCTGGTAATATTTGAACAACCAGGTTACGAAAATAAAGTAAATCCTTTTAATATTTAAGGCGAAAGCAGTTTTCGGGAAAGATTAAAATTTTAATTACGCGTAGAAACAAAAATTAACCCAAAAGAATATTCAATACAGTTTTAAAGCAGATAAATTTAAAAATTTTAAAGAGCTTACATTTTTGTTTAAAATTTCGTAAATAGATACGGATGGTGTTATCTTTACACCATTAAAATCAGAAATTTAATATTTTTTATACTGATGAAACAACTGTTACACCAAAGTAACGGTAGCGGGTAGTAAGCAGTAGATAAATTAAGATTAGAGCATCCGGAGCCGGGCAAAAGTAGTATAAACATAAATTAATTAGTGCAAGGCTCCTGCAACAAAATATTATATTAATAATTACATGACAAGAAAAAACAATCCCTGGCACAGTGTAAAATACGGTGAGAACGCACCAGAAGTAGTTACCGGCATTATTGAAATTCCGAAAGGTTCGAAAGCAAAATATGAACTTGATAAAGAGAGCGGCTTACTAAAACTGGACCGCGTATTATTTTCAGCGGTGCATTACCCGGCCAACTACGGTTTTATTCCGCAAACTTACTGCGATGATAAAGACCCGCTAGATATTCTGGTAATTTGCTCTATTGACGTAGCGCCTATGTGCATTATCGATGCCAAAGTAATTGGGGTAATGCAGATGATTGATAACGACGAGGAAGATGATAAAATTATTGCTGTAGCGGCCCACGATATGTCGGTTAACCACGTGAACGATATTTCGCAATTGCCACCGCATACCTTGTTGGAAATCCGCCGTTTTTTTGAAGATTATAAAAAGCTGGAAAACAAGGAGGTAATTGTTGAACAGTTTTTAGGCCGGGAACAAGCTTACGGAATTATTCAGAAGAGCATAGATTTATACAACAGCACTTTTAAGGGGCAGGTTAAAGAAGTTATTTAATAATAGCTACCTTTTATAGGCACAGGTCTGGCAATTTAAACACCCTTAACCTAAATTATACTTAAGTGAGCCTGGAGCCGTAGTACCCTGCGTACTATTGTTGCAGGCTTTATTTTTGTAAACCTGGTTTTGGGGTGCCAATAAAGCCTGTAAGAATAAATCTATTATCAGATGGTTCTGTTACCACGTAGAAATACGAAATTGCACCGGTTTTTATTTTTATTTAGTTGAGCTTACTCCCAATCAGGCTACTTAAAAGCGCAGGAAACTATTTGTTTTTCGGGAATATTTTTATCTCGGGGTGCGCCTTTTGCCAGTTCTGGACTACCTGTTTGTTGTGGGAGTTGCCCTTACCGCTGGCACTAGGCTTGTTTGTATTTCTCGCCACTTTTTTGCTTTATAATTTCGATAGATTATTACCATACAAACTGGCGCAGCAAGCCGCATTTTCGAACCGGCGGGCCTGGGCCGAGCAACACAAAGCCGTCATTATTAGCTTAATGGTTTTAGCCGGAGTAGGCGCTTTGTATCTTTTTTTTAAGGTTATTTTGTTCCGGTATAATATTTTACTGCTGGCGCATTTGGGCGTATTAGCGGTATTGTATTCGCTGCCGGTATTACCCATTAGGGGCCAATTGTGGCCGCTCCGGCACATACCCTTGCTCAAAATATTTCTGATTGCCTACGTCTGGACGTGTGTAACCGTTTGGCTGCCGTTGCTGGCCTATAACCAACCAATATTTTCGGCGGAAGCGTGGTTATTTTTTCTGCGGCGTTTCCTGTTTATCCTGCCTATTACTATTATTTTCGATATTAGGGATGTAGAACGCGACCGGGCTACCGGCACCATTACTTTGCCCGGTACCATTGGAATAAATAAAGCCAAATTTATTGCCTGGAGCAGTTTAGGCTTGTTTTCTTTGCTCGTCGGGCTCACCCCGCCGGAAACCCACCGGGCGGCCTTATGGCTGTCGGCGGTAATTACGGGTTATGTGGTTTGGCAGACAGATGCTACCAAAAACGAATATTTTTTCTCGGTTATAGCCGATGGCATGATGGTTTTGCAGTTTTTGTTAATCTGGCTGTTGTAAAATAAACCGTTAATTCTGGCTGAGTTGCCCAAAAGCTGCTCCCAGGTTTTCTATTAAATCCGAAGCAATCAGCGAAATTGCACCTATCTGGTTGCGGGCTAAATCGCCGGCTAACCCGTGTATATAAACGCCCAGGCAACAAGCATCTAACGGCGAATATTTTTGGGCTACTAAAGCCGTAATAATGCCCGTAAGCACATCGCCGGTGCCGCCGGTAGCCATGCCGGGGTTGCCGGTAATATTAAAGTAAAGTTCGCCGGCCGGAGTGCCAATGCACGTATGGCCACCTTTTAAAACCACGTAGCACTGGTAATTACGGCAAAATTCCTGTAATAATTCCAGCCTATGATAATCGTTAGCAGCCGGACCAGCCAGGCGTTCAAATTCTTTCGGGTGCGGTGTTAAAATAGAATGCGCGGGCAGGTTAGCTTGTAAGTTTTCTTCCGCAATAATATTCAGCGCGTCGGCATCAATAACGAGCGGGGCAGGAGTAGTACTTAATAGCTGGCGTACCAGGTTTCTGGTGGCCGACTCTTTGCCTAAGCCAGGACCAATGCCAATGGCCTGGTAAATATTTAAATCCGGCAGTTGGGTCAGGTGAGTTTCTTCTGTATCCGGCAGCGTCATGGCTTCGGGTACCGCGGTTTGCAGCACAACATAACCAACCTTGGGACAATGCACAGAAAGTAAACCCACGCCGCTCCGCAAACAAGCCTGGGCCGCTAATGCCGCTGCCCCCATTTTGCCGTAACTACCCGCCAATAGCAAGGCATGGCCGTAGGTGCCTTTATGCGAAAATTTCCGGCGCGGTTTAAGTAAACCAGTTACCTGCTCCCGGCTAATAATATATTTATTTGTTTTAACCTCCTGCAAATAATCCGGACTTAAATTAATACTTACCAAGTGCCACTCGCCCACAAATTTTTCGTTTTGGGGTAGCAGAAAAGCGAGTTTGGGTACTTCAAAACTGAGTGTATACTGGGCCTGCACAATTGCATCTTCAGGCTGATTGGGCTGTTCTGTATATAAACCCGATGGCACATCAATGGCAATTTTTACAACTGGCAAGTTATTGAGGTAGTTGATTACTTCGGCAAAAATGCCGCTTACCGGACGGCTAAGGCCAGTGCCAAACAAACCATCTATCACTAAATCAGAACCCAATGTAGCCGGAATATCAGCAGCTTGCTTAATATTTATAACCGGAATAGCGGTTGGTAAACGTTCCTGATTGGTCAGAAAATCAGGGGAAAACTTCTTTTCCGGCGAAACAATCCAAACTGTTACAGAATAATGCAAGGCGTGTAGCATCCGGGCAATGGCTAACCCATCGCCGCCATTATTGCCTGGCCCGCAACAAACCAAAATGCTTTGCCCGTTGTCCGGAAATTTTCCGGTAAACCAATCGGTAAAAGTGTTGGCTGCCCGCTCCATTAACGCCGCCGAAGGAATATTTTCTTCCGCAATAGTTTGCCGGTCGGCTTCGCGAATTTGGGGAGCAGTCAGTATTTTCATAGGTTTAACAGGAGCGGTGAAGTTGTAAGTACTAGGTTTTAAGTACTAAGTACTAAGTTTATCAAAATCTGGTTAGATAGCGATAAAATATTTAGGAGCTTAATCTAGCTTTAAACTTAAGCTACTTAAACTTCCCTTTGAGCTTAATCGGCTTACCGGTCCAGTTCGCCCAGCACAATATCTACGGAACCCACAATGGCAATCATATCGGCAACCATGCAGCCCCGCGAAATTTCGTGTAGCACCGATAAATTAGAAAAGCACGGCGAGCGGCCTTTGCACCGGAACGGAATATCGGATTTGCCGGTTGCGCGGAAAAAATAGCCTAATTCACCGCGGGGCGTTTCGGCCCTAAAATATAATTCCTGTTCTTTCGGGCGTATTTTTTTCGGGCACATGGCCTGCGGATCAAAATCGGGGGTGCGTTTGCAATCCGTTTCTAAGTGGTCTAAACATTGGCGGATAATTTTAGACGACTCGCGGCATTCCAGGGCGCGTATGTAGTTGCGGTCCCAGCAGTCGCCGGTAGTACCCATAATGCCTTGGCCCACGGGTATATCAAATTCCAGTTCTGGGTAAACCGAGTAGCCATCTACCCGCCGCAAATCAAATTTAAGCCCCGATCCGCGCAGCATCGGGCCGGAGCAACCGTAATTAATGGCTACGTTAAGCGGCAGAACCCCAATATTGGCGGTGCGGTCTATGAATATTTTATTTTTCAGGAGGATGTCTTCAAATTCATCCAGTTTAGGTTGCAAATAATCGATAAACTCGCGGCAACGTTCTTCAAAGCCTATTGGCAAATCGTAGTAAAGGCCGCCAATCCAGATGTAATTATAAAGCATGCGCGCACCCGATACCCATTCGAGTAAACGCTGAATGTGTTCACGGTCGCGGAGCATCCACAAAAAAGGCGTATAGGCCCCAATATCAATGGCATAGGTGCCAATAGCCAGAAAATGCGAGGCAATTCGGTTTAGTTCGGCCACCAATACCCGGATAAATTCTACCCGGCGGGGCAACTGCCCATCAATCCCTAACATTTTCTCGACGCCCATGGCCCAAACGTGCTCCGAGTTCATGGCCGCCAAATAATCCATGCGATCTACGAACGGAATGGTCAGGTTGTAGGCGCGGGTTTCGGCGTGTTTCTCGAAACAGCGGTGCAGGTAACCAATATGGGGCACTACATCGGTTATTATTTCGCCGTCGGTAATTACCTCCAGGCGCAAAACGCCGTGCGTAGATGGGTGTTGCGGGCCCATGTTCAGCAGCATTTCCCCGGCTTTCAGGTTATCGGGGTTATGCAAAGTAGGCTCGGCCTGAATAATATAATTAGAATAGGGGGAGCTAGGTTGCGACATTTCTTTTTGTCTGTTGCCCAGAATTAAAACCTGCGGCAATATTTACTTTAGTTTTCGGCTGTTACTATTTAGCCGCAATTTTTAATTTGATTACCGGTAATGCTTTAAATATTAAGATTCGAAAGTTTTAAAATATTCGCCTTTAAAGCCGTTTACCTCGTTGTGGTTGTCGTAGCGCACTTTCAGGCCGTGGTAATATTCCGGCCATTCGTAATCGCGGCGCAACGGGTGACCTTCCCAATCGTGGGCGCATAAAATGCGGCGTAAATCGGGGTGGTTGGTAAAATTAATTCCCACCAAATCATAAGCTTCGCGTTCGTGCCAGTCGGCGGTGCGCCAGATATGGGTTACGGTAGGTACGTCGGGTAAGGTTCCGGTGGGAGTTAAACGCTCCGTAACTACTTTTAAAGTTAAGTGGTGGTCGTACGGGATAGAATATAAATTATAAATTACTTCGAGGGTACCCGCTTCCGGACCGTTATCTAAACCAGTAATACAGGCCAAATAATCGAAATAAGTTTGGGGATTGGAAAATAATTCCTGGCAAACATCGGCGAGCCGCTCCGTTTTAATAATTAAAAACGGTTGCGGATTTTGCGTGTTTTCGCCGGTAATTATTTCGGTGCCAAATCTGGCTATTATTAGTTCTTTTATTTCGTTGTAAGACACACTTTCTATCTTTAATATTTTACCGGAATCAGCTATTACTTTACCTGGTGGTAACGTTAATTAATTGGTGATGGTAGTTTAAGTTTAAGCGCCGTTAATTCTTAGCTTTAAAGATTTCTCCGTTTAAAGTGTTTTACCTAACGTATCAGGGTATATATTTTTCTAACTCGTCTGGATTTCTTCTCGAATCCCAAACCACAAGAATCAGGATTTCTTTTTCTTTAATTTCATAGAAAATAGAGAATGTACTTTTTATCAGAATCCGGACACTAGCATCAGAGGTCTGTCGGCCTAAGAAGAAGTTATTTTGAAGTTTTTCTATTATTTGAAAGATTTCGTCCGCCAGTTTTTTGCTATAGTCGCTGGTACCGTTTCTTTCAGTATAATATTGTAAAGTTGCTTTAAAATCAAGTTTAGCTTCTTTCGTCCAGATTATACGCTTTTTAGCCATGAATCAATTTCTTGTTTTATGCTTTCCTGAGAGAAAGTTTCTCCATTAGCATATTGTTGTCTGGCTTTATCTATTTTTTCCTGCTCAAACTGATTCAATTGGTAATTATCGTTTTCAACTTTAGAATCAGTCAATATTTTTAATGCATTTAAAAAGGCTTCGTCGTTGATAGCTTGAATGCGTTGAATTAATATATCTTTTAAACTGTTTGCTTCCATTTCTTCCAAATTAAAACCTGATTAAATTTATTCAAACCTCACAATTTAAGCTAAGCTTTGTATTTTTATTAACTTGTGCTCTAACTACTAATATAATAGTAAATAATTACGTAGTACAGCCAATTGGGGCGTATATAAGTAACTGAACTAACGAATATACTTATATAAAATAAGTTAACTTACCGCTTCCGTTTGCTGATTCTCGACTGATTCCGGCAGATTATGCTTTCCCAATAAATTCTGCACCGCTTTAGGTGCCAATAAACTTTCGTTCCGGATTTTTTCCTGTAGTTTCATAAAGCCGCCAATTAGGGCTTCGGGCCGGGGCGGACAACCGGATATATAAACATCAACCGGAATAATGCGGTCTACGCCTTTTACCACGTGGTAGCCTTCTTCCCAATAAGGGCCGCCGCAGTTAGAGCAATTACCCATCGAAATAACGTAGCGGGGCTCCGGCATTTGTTCGTAAAGCCGCCGGATGCGGTCGGCCATTTTAAAGGTAACGGTGCCCGAAATAATAATTACATCCGACTGCCGCGGCGAAGCCCTTGGGATAATGCCTAATCGGTCAATGTCGTAGCCCGAAGACCAGGCACCCATCATTTCGATGGCGCAACAAGCCAAACCAAACTGCATGGGCCACAACGCTGAAAGCCGAGCCCAGTTGAGCAAATCGTCTAATTTTGCAATAATTATATTGCCTTCTCCATCTTTCTCGCGCTCAAAACTCATAATGTAGCGGTTAGGGTTTAGCTTGTAGCTTAAACAATTGTTATTAATTTATTCTGTAATTAAACTTCGGCCGGTTTTTCTACTTTCTTAATCGGGTATTGCCGTTCGTTTACGCGCTGGTACAAATCGGCGGGTACCGGCGAATGAATGGTAGGAATAATGGGTTTAGGTTTAATCCAATCGAGGTGACCTTTTACCCAGGCATAAGCCAGGCCCAGCGCCAGAATGGCTATAAACAAGAACATCTCAGCCAAGGCAAACCAGCCCCATAAACCATCTGTAGCTTCTATTAAATCGCGCCGCCCAAATACCACGGCCCACGGAAACATAAATGCCAGTTCTACATCAAAAATGATAAATATTAAAGCAATTACGTAAAACCGCGGGTTAAACTGCACCCACGAGTTACCTACTGCTTCTTCGCCGCACTCGTACGTAGCCAGCTTTTCGGCGTTGGGCCGGTGCGGCCGGATTAAACGGGCCGTAAAAAGCCCGATTACAATAAAAATAGCGCCGCCAATCAGAAATAATAAGATAACGCCAAAATCCGATAAATATCCTGCTGCCATATCTTTAATATCTTAACCACAAAGATATATCCTATTTTACGTTTTTTTGTTTTTAATTATTCGCCCTCCAAAAGAACCAATAATATTCCTAACCTGTAGGCTGTACCTACATCCTGCTTTAAGAACGAAAATATTAAGTAGAATTATCTATAGCTAGGCGTAACATTTAGTGCCCGAAACCTGTTGAATTACCCTTATCTATTTATATATAATTGTAAATAGAAATTCCGCTGAACCTACTAATACCTAAACAAGGCTATGATAACCGGACGTGTACGTGCTCCTGAGTTAAATACCAGGCACGGTTGGCTTAATACCGATAAGAACTATACTTTAAAAGAATTACGAGGTAAAGTTGTGCTGCTCGATTTCTGGACCATGGGCTGCATTAACTGCCAGCACATTATTCCGGATTTAAACCGCTTAGAAGCGGAATACCCCGAAGAACTGGTGGTAATTGGGGTGCACTCAGCCAAATTCGACGCTGAGAAAAGCCAGAACAGCATCCGGAAAGCCATCTTAAAATTTGGCATTAACCACCCGGTTATCAACGATGCCGATTTTGAGTTATGGCGGCAGTACGCCATTAACGCCTGGCCCACCGTAGTATTAATTGATCCGGATGGGAATGTAATTGGCCAGAAAGCTGGCGAAAACATTTATGAAGTGGTTAAACCCAATATCGACCAGCTTATTCAGGATTTTGGGCCGAAGCTAAACCGCGAAATATTGCCGTTGCAGCCGGAAACTAGTCTGGATACACCTTTGCAATTTCCGGGCAAAATGATAGCCGCCGCCGATGGTAGTATTTTTTTATCGGATAGCGGGCATAACCGCATTTTACAAATTACTACAGAAGGGCAGGTGCTAGCCATAATTGGCAACGGCGAAGCCGGCTTTGATAACGGAACCTACGAAGAAGCAACTTTCCGGGAACCACAGGGTTTAGCCCTGAAAGGTAATATTTTGTACGTAGCCGATACCAAAAACAACGCCATTCGGCTGGTGGATTTAGTAGAAAGAACGGTGTTTACCGCTGCTGGCACCGGCGAACTGGAATATTATTTTTACCAGGAGAAACTAGATGAACCCGTAAACCCGAATAGTCCCTGGGATTTAGCCCTCGTGGATGAAGTGTTGTATATTGCCAATGCGGGCAATCACCAAATATTGCGCATGGATTTACGCACCGAAAAAGTGATGCGGTTTGCTGGCAACGGCCGCGAAGCCCTGGTGAATGGCCCCTTGCACGAAGCCAGTTTTAACCAGCCCAGCGGCCTGGCTCTGAAAGGTGATTTATTGTATGTAGCCGATGCCGAGGCCAGCGCTATTAGAGTTGTAGATGTAGCCGCCGGCACGGTACATACCTTGGTAGGTCATGGCTTATTCGATTTTGGCGATTTAGACGGAGCCGCCGATGTAGCGAAATTACAACACGCTGTTGGCCTGACGGTGGTAGACAGTAATTTATATATTGCCGATACCTACAACGGCAAAATAAAAGTGCTCGATTTAGAAAAGAAACGGGTACGTACCCTAATTGGCGGCCTGGATGAACCCAACGATGTAAAATTTATAAACGGCTTTTTGTGGGTTACCGATACCAACCATCACCAATTAATAAAAGTAAATTTAGAAACTAGCGAGAAACACCTGGTGCCAATCAGTTTTTAAAGCTGATTATACACTAAATAACAAGGCTTAAATAATTTAAAATTCGTATATTTTAAGGAGCGGTAATATTTGCTGCTCCTTAAAATATACGAATTTTAAATTAATACCATGTCGTTGTTATTTCAGGATTTTGCCAGTTGGGAAAAGCATTACCAGGAAACGGGCGAACCACTTTACCAGCCGGTTTTACAATACGAAATTGAGCAGAAAGACCGGACCGAAGCTTATATCTGGGAAAATATTGCCCGGGCTTACGACGTAATGCGCGAAGCCGTGAAAACCGGTTTAACCCAGAACATGACATCCCGCTCGGGTATGGTAAACAACGGTGCCAAAAAAGTTGCTGCCACACCAATAACGGTTCTTAGTCCTGATTTTAAATTGTTAATAGCGCGTACGTTGGGCGCTAAAGAAGTAAACTCGTGTATGGGCCGGGTGGTGGCAGCGCCTACGGCCGGGGCTTCGGGCATTTTACCCGGCATACTTACCACGTTGCAGGATATTCACCAACTCGATGACCGCAAAATTCACGAAGCGTTATTAGTAGCCGCCGGTATTGCTTTAATTATAGAAGAAAATGCCTCGTTGGCTGGGGCTGTAGGTGGTTGCCAGGCCGAAACCGGTAGTGCGGCGGCCATGGGGGCCGGAGCCATTGTGTATTGTCTGGGCGGTACGGTGCCGCAGGCTTTTAATGCGGTAGCTATTACCATCCAATGTATGCTGGGCTTGGTTTGCGATCCGGTGGCCGGGTTGGTAGAAGTGCCCTGCATTGTACGTAATGCCAGCGCCGCGGCCATTGCTTTTTCCTCGGCGCAAATTGCCATTGCCGGCGTAGACCCAGTTATACCCGTAGATCAATGTGTAATGGCTTTGGGCGAAGTAGGGCAGAGCATGGAAACCCGCTACAAAGAAACGGCCTTAGGTGGCCTAGCCAATACGCCCACCGGCCGGGCCATCGAAAAACAGGTACTGGTGCAGGATATCGAAATATTACCGGATACGCCGTCGGAATAAAATTATTCCTTGGAATTTACTGGTGGGTGATTTTTATAAATAAAATACGAGTAAACCACCGGGGTTACTACCAGCACACCCAGGTAAATAAAAAATACCCATTGTTTTTTGTGCCAGAAATCGAATATTAACAACAGTAGCGAACTCAGAACCCAAACCTGAGCCGTAAACCGGTGCGTTTTATTCCAAACATAGGAACTACTTAAAGTCCAGGGTGTTTTAATACCGATAAAATTATTTGGCCGGATACTACCTAAATAATTGCCCAAAAGCAGAAACAGACCAATTAATCCGTATTTTATTGTTAGTGCTACCGGTAACTCATAGCCCAACGCCATAAAGGAAAAAATAAAAAACAAATAAGTAATAAACAGGTGGGTAATTACCTGCAGAATATACCATTTGGGCTGAAAGACAGCATAACTTTTTCCTTTTGGGTCGAGGTGCGGCAATACCAGAAACAGCCCAAACAATAACAGGTTAAACGCCGCTAAACCCACAAAAGCCAGTTTGCTGCCGTAACCATCTGCTTCGCCATGCAGGTTCCAGTGCAGCGGCACGCGGGTGGGCAACTCGTTCCAGAATATTGCCAGAAAAATAAAGGGCAGAACAATTATTAGCAGCCGTAAACTTTCCTTTTGTAACCAGCTGGCCTTTTTTGCCTGCTGCATTTATTCAATTTCCAGTTGTGAAATCGAACTGGACATAACACCATCGGCACCCAGGGCCAGTACCCGGTTAATGGCTTGCGGGTCGTCTACGGTCCAGGGATACGTTTTGAAACCGCTGTTATGAAGTTCTTTTACAAAACCTTGGGTAGTAAAATATTGGTTGGCATTAATGGCCATGGCCCGGTCGTATTTATCGAAATTACCCCATTGTAACCTATGGTCGAAGTAAAGCGGAATAAAAGGAATTTTGGCTACTATTAATTTGTGTGTTGGCACGGCTAATTCGTTTTTCCAGATATTTTCTAAAACCGGGTCGTAGAAGGTTTGTAAAATACACCAGTTTTGGGCTTTGTTTTCCTGAATAATTGCTAAAATTTTATTTTCAATGCCATTATACAATCCGTCCCGGCCTTTTTTTATTTCAATAAGCAGCTTTTTTCTGCCTTTTACCAAAGCTAAGGTTTCGCTTAAGGTGGGTACACGCTCGTGCTGGTACGCCGAATCGTACCACAAGCCAGCGTCCAGCTTCTTTATTTCGGCCAGTGTTAGACTGGCAATGGTGCCTTGCCCGTTGGTAGTGCGGTTTACGGTGGCATCGTGCATTAAAATTATTGCACCGTCTTTTGTTTGGTGCACATCTACTTCTATGTAATCTGCCGGGCCTTGCAAGGCTTTTTTAACAGCGGCCAGGGTGTTTTCGGGGGCAACATCGGAAGCGCCCCGGTGGGCAATCAGGTTTATTTTTCGTCGCTGTTTGGTTAGTTGAATTTTTTCGTCTTTACCGGAATCGCAGGAAACAAAATACAAGGTTACACAGGCCATTATTCCCAGGCCTATTACAAACCGGTTAATTTTTAGCTGAAAGTTGTTGAATATTTTAGCCACGGCCATACTAATTATGCGAAGCTAATTTACAATAATAACTCGCATTAAAAATAGTTAGGGTAGCTTATATTTATTAACCCAAGTGTGTATACTAAGCTAATATTTACTTGTAAATAGAATAGTAAATAAGTCTTAAGTTCCGGTTTACGATAAGAGTACTTTGAAGGAATTTCAGAAGTTTGGGGCAAATAAAAAAAGCTCCTGGAACAAATGTTGGGAGCTTTACTTTATATTCTTTGGTAAGGATTGCTAAATATTGATTACCGGTTTTGAATTTCATCTTCTATAATGGCCGCCAGGTGTTGGAGTACGCGCTGGTCGGCTTCTGAAAAATCGCGCGGCTCTTTATCTACCACGCAAATAGAACCAACAGTATAGCCATCGGCAGTTTTTATAGGAGCACCGGCGTAAAACCGCAGGCCAAATTCCCCCACTACCAAAGGATTGGCCAATAAACAAGGTTCGGTGGTGGCGTTTTTGAAAACAGTTATGTCTTCGTTTAATACTACTAAAGAACAAAGGCTAACGCCGCGGTTTACTTCCAGGGTGTCTTCCATGCCCACATTAGCTTTAAACCAAACCCGGTCAGAATCTACGAAAGAAACCAGCGCAATCGGAACATTAAACATGTGTGCCGCCATAGCCGCCACATTCGCAAAAGATTTTTCGGTGGGTGTATCCAGTATTTGTAATTCGTGTAACCGGGCAAGTCTTTCTGTTTCGTTATCCGGAATAATGGGTACACCAAAAGTATTAAGCATGAGTATAAATTAAATGCGGAAATATTAAAGCTAGCTTACGGGTAAATAATTATTTCGGCTTAAACCAGCCGGAAAATTATTGGAGCCGGTAGTGGTTGGGTTAAATAAAAAGTTTTTTGGCTATTACGCCGGGTATAGAATAACCAGAAGCAGCATAAGGGGTAAACCGAAAAAAGAGGCTTATGTTTTGGGTAGTGTAGTTATTTGGGTGGGCAAAAGCCTTAATACTGAAAATATTGCTTAATAAGCCTATGGGGTTAGCAGCGGCTTACTAAGCAATATTATTATTTTTGCTGATGTTCTTTCCAGAGATCTTTAAAGGTTTTGGAAGGTACAGTAAGCGGCTCACGTTTTTTGCTCCAGGTATCTTTTAAGATTAAGCGCAAACCGTAATTTTTAAGGCCGGTTGGCACCAGGTTAACCCACGATTTGTGTTTCATGGCGGTTTCCCAAACCCGGAAAGCCATTTTTTCTTGCTTATCTACGTGGCCTTCGGCTACACTTTGCTGCCGGTTTAATAACAGTAAGCTATGCAAATTAATTTTAACCGGACAAACCGAGGTGCAAGCGCCGCATAACGAACTGGCGTAACTCAAATGCTTGTTATCGGCCATGCCTTCGTAGTGCGGCGATATAACCGAACCAATAGGGCCGCTGTAAGTAGTTTCGTAGGTGTGGCCGCCAATATTTTTGTAAACCGGGCAAACATTCAGGCAGGCGCCGCACCGGATACAGTTTAGCGCTTCGCGTTTTTCGGGCAAAGCCAGTAAATCGGTACGGCCGTTATCGAGCAGAATGACATACATTTCGTCGGGGCCGTCTTTTTCCTGAGGCTGCCTGGGGCCGGTAAAAATAGTATTGTAAACCGTTACATTTTGCCCGGTGCCGCTGGTTGCCAGCAAAGGCCAGAATAAATCCAAATCGTTTAAAGAAGGAATTACTTTCTCGATGCCAACAATGGCAATATGCGTTTTCGGGAATGTAGTAGACAAACGGCCGTTGCCTTCGTTTTCGGTTAGAGCCACGCCGCCAATATCCGAAATCAAAAAATTACCGCCGGTAATGCCTACTTCGGCCGAAGTATATTTGTCGCGGAGCAACATGCGGGCCGTTAACACCAGTTCCTGCGCATCATCGGTAGGCCGGATACGCAGTTTTTTTACGAACAGCTCGGCAATATCTTTTTTAGACATGTGCATGGCCGGCGTTACAATGTGGTACGGCCGCTGGTCGGCGAGCTGCACAATATATTCGCCCAAATCGGTTTCTACGGTATCAATGCCGTGCTTGCCCAAATATTCATTTAAATGAATTTCTTCGGTGGTCATCGATTTCGATTTTACCACTGTTTTCACCCGCCGGCGCTGCATAATTTGCCCAATTTCCCGCAGAGCTTCGTCTTTGTTCTGGGCCCAGATTACCTTGCCGCCCCGCTGCGTAAAATTGCGCTCGAACTCGTTTAAATATTTATCGAGGTTATTAATAACATTGGTTTTAATATAAGATGCCCGGGCACGCGCCAATTCGTGGTCTGCGTATTGGTTCAAACCATTTTTTACCGCAACATTATATTTGCCAATATTAAATCTTATTTTTCGCCGGTGTTCCAGATCAAATGCCTTCGCCTCGGAGTCCTGCAGAAATTGCTTTAATTTAATGCTCACTGTTTATATTTTTTAAGGGCAGCTTTCCAAGGTACTACCATTTATTACCAGTTGATTATAGCGGCTAATCTCCTCTGGAAAATGAACAAGAGTAAACCGCTTTAGAAAGAACGTAATAACCCGCCGTTTATGTCGCATCTCAAACGAGTTTTAATCAGCCTGATGCCATAGGGGTATAATACTACTGGCTTATTTACTAACCACTAATAGCTAATAACGTACTGGGCTTTACAGTAGCGTAGCTATAGTAAAGGTGTTGTAAGCAGTAATATTTCAACTTAGAAGATTTTATTTTTCTTATTTAAATAAAATTCTTCTGCTCTCTCGCTAAGAACACATCCCTTTTCTACTAAATAATGAAGACTCGTATACAACTCGGTTTCATTATTAGTATTCAAGCTTACTGTGATAATTGAATTAGTTCTTATAAAGTAAATATTATTAGTTTTTATCCAGATTAGGATATCAATTTTTTCAATTTCGCTATAATCAATTCTGCTAGTGAATAAAAATGCGCGATATTCAATGCCTGCTTCTGATAATATAAGTTTAGGATTGAAATTAGTAGAGGCGAAAGCAACCACCTTTGGCAAAAACTTAACACCTAGAAACCCAGCTTTTACTTTTATTTCTAGCCTTCCTTTTTCTCCTTCGACTTTAGGATTCATATTAATATTGCTTACAACTAATCCCCTGCCAGCTACTGCTTATTACTATCTACTTTCAGGCGTTCTTCGCGGTTTGCTATTTCCCAGGCCGTGTAAAAGGCCAGGCGGGATACTTTTTCGGCACTGTCAAATAATATTTTATCTACTTCGTCGCTGGGTTGGTGGTAATCGTCGTGCACGCCGTTGAAGTAAAAAATAATGGGAATCCGGTGCTTGGCAAAGTTGTAATGGTCGGAGCGATAGTAGAAACGGTTGGGATCGTTTTCGTCGTTAAACGTATAATCCAGCTTTAGCTTAACGTATTGCTGGTTGGCTTGCTCGTTTATCTGGTGCAATTCCGAAGAAAGTTTGTCTGCGCCAATCACATAAATATAATTGCTGTCTTTGGTACGCTCGTATTTTTTATCCATGCGACCAATCATATCAATATTTATGTTGGCTACCGTATTTGCCAGCGGAAACACCGGATTATTAGAATAATATTCGGAGCCTAGTAAACCTTTTTCTTCGGCAGTTACGGTCATAAACAGCATACTGCGGCGCGGACCAACGCCATCTTTCTTGGCTTGGGCAAAGGCTTCAGCCATTTCAATTACGGCTACCGTACCAGAGCCATCGTCGTTGGCACCGTTGAATATTTTATCGCCGGGTAAGTCTTCATTTACGCCTACGTGGTCGTAGTGCGCAGTTATCACCACAATTTCGTCTTTTTTATCCGTGCCTTCAATAAAGCCCAGTACGTTTTCGGTGGGCAGCGCCTGAATATCGCGGGTAGTTTTAACTTTTACGTTTTTAGCGCTGGAGAAAGCATTTGTACTTGGTTTGCCATTGGCAGCTGGGCGGTAAGCAAAAAGTTTCTCGGGCGTGGTATTCAGCAAAGCCGCACCTAAAGCCGGCGAAACATACAGCATACCGGTATTGGCTTGCCCATTGGTTTCGCTTTTCAGGCCAATGGTGGGGCGCTTGCCGTGGCTTTTTAACCGTTCGGTAAGTTCGTTAAATTCTGCGGCATTGGTACCGGTAACTACCAATATGCTCTTAGCGCCGTGTTTCATGGCGGCGTTGCGTTTGGTGCGCGGGTCGTTGCCCCAGTCCGAGGCTTTGCTGGTGCCGCTAACCAAATAATTGCCATTGCTGGCGCGGGGTTCGCCGGCCAGTACTACCACCATTTTGTCTTTCACGTTCAGGTTGGTGTAGTCCGAATATTTGGGCGCATCTATGCCGTGGCCGGCAAAAACTACTTCGGCGGTTTCTTCGGTTTGGTACGGCGAACTGCCTACTACAAAGAAATCTTGCTGCATCATAAATTTGCGGGAACCTACTGTTATATGGCCCTCGCCCCAGGCGCTTTTCTCTAAATCAAAAGTTTGGTAATAAGGACTGGTGCTGCTGTTTTTTACCGGGCCAACCAGGCCGTCTTCTTTAAATTCTTTAGCAATATAAGCCGCTGCCATTTTCTGGCCTTTTTGCCCGGTATCGCGGCCTTCGTACTCGTCGGAAGCCAGAATGTGCAGGTGCTTAGATAAATCGGCTGCCGTAATGGTAGCTGCGTATTTAGGTGCCGCCTCCGATAAGTTGCTGGCTTTGGCGGGTAACTGGCTGGTATTGCCGCTACCCTGCAAAGTAGGTTTGGGCGCACAACCTGCCCCCAAGGCTAAAAATAGGATAAAAGGATAAAGTGATTTATTCATATAAAGTTTTTGTAGGTCTGGGTTGTGTAAGTTAAGTATTAATCTTTGTAAATAAGTACGGTTGCATACGCAGCAACGCCTTCTTTGGTGCCTACAAAGCCTAACTTTTCGGTAGTGGTGGCTTTAACCGAAATATCGTCTTCGGGTATGTTCATTACCTCGGCCAAACAGGTTTTCATGGCCGGAATATGTGGGTTTACTTTAGGCTCCTGCAAACAAACCGTAGAATCGATGTTGCCAATGGCGTAACCGTTTTCGGTTAAAAGCGCTACCACGCGCTGCAGCAATATTTTAGAGTCGATGCCTTTGTATTGCGGATCTTTGTCGGAGAAATGATAACCAATATCGCGGAGGTTGGCTGCGCCCAGCAAGGCATCGCAAATAACGTGTATTAATACATCGGCATCGGAGTGGCCCAGCGCCCCGTGCGTATGCGGAATTTTAATGCCGCCTAACCAGAAATCAAGTCCTTCGCGCAACTGGTGTACATCGTAGCCGAAGCCTGTTCTTATTTTCATAGGAGTGATTGTTTATACAAATTTCTTAAAAAATGCCGAATGCGCTTCTTTTAATAAGAAGTAATTGTTGATAACTGAGGTTAATGCAATTTATGTTATAAGTAAGTGTGGTTATGTAATTGTAATAAATGAATGATTTTAATTTTTTATGATTGTAATTAATAGGAATAAACCTTTTAAAATATTGTAAATAAAGCTTTAAAATATAATTATTACGCTTTTGTATTTTTATTAAATATTTAATTATGTTTGCATACTGAATATTGTAAAACAATTTATCTCTTATGAATAATTCTACTCTTGTTGGGTTAGAAACTGTTGTGGATGTACTGCTTAGGGCCCAAGTTGCTAACGTAAAGTCGTTTAAAACATTGGCCTTGCAATGTCTGAAACAAGGACTGGTAATTTTAACGGTGCTACTGTATTTTGCCGGTAGTGCCCATGGCCAGGCAAACCGGGCCGTTTCGGAAATTATTACGGATTTTGGCGGCTATTGGCGGAGTGGCGTTGGCGCTATTAATACGGTAAAGCCCAACAACAGTCATAATTTGTTAGCATTTAAGTATAATAACGTTACTTATTCCACCGGGGTAAACGATAAAACACTTTCTTTAAGAGGTATTAGCCATAGTCCAATGGCTTTTGTAGCCTTACCGGTAACTTCTGTGCCGGGTACCGTAACCTCCAATACTAAAATTGGTTTAGGATCTATGTACGATGGGGTAGCCGTTGGACCCAGCAACCCGCCGCCAGCTAATAATATTCCGCTCTATCTTTCGGATGGCGTAAATGGTCTGGATTTAGGAACCTGTGTGGCCAATTTACCAGCGGGTACGATGTCTTTTGCTATTACCAGTGTGTCGGCGGCGGCTATCGGCGATGGTATTCCGGATGTGCTGGTAACCCAGGTGGCCGACCCTTCCGGTACTTCTTTTGACCGCTATAGCTTTACCGATGTTAATGGCACCCAGATAGGTACGCCACTAGACATTATATTTTCTAATATCAGCCCGGTTGGGCAGTGGCTAGGTGACTTTTATGAAGCTAGCGTTACTCCCATGACCTTAAGCAATGCTACCGGTAGTACGTTTACCAATGGTTCCAGGGATATACGTTTATGGGCCGCCGACTTCTCTGATTTTGGTATAACCAGCGCTAATATCAGCAATATTCGCAATTTCCAGATAAAATTATCCGGGGTAAGCGATGTGGCATTTGTGGCGCACAATAATTCTTCTTTTAAATCTACAAATCCAATAGGTAATATTTTGCCGGTAAACCTTACTTACTTTACCGGTAAAAGTCAGAGCGGGCAAACAATGTTGTCGTGGCAAACGGCTACCGAAAAGAACAACCAATATTTTGCCGTAGAAACCAGTACCGACGGAAAAGGTTTTGAAACATTAACAACTTTAGCGGGTGCCGGCAATAGTACAGCTAAAATTAACTACAATTATACCCACACCAAACCAGCCATTGGTGGTAATTATTACCGGTTAAAACAAGTAGATACAAACGGCGATTTTGAATACAGTAAAATAATTTTTGTTAAAAACCAGGTTGCCGAACGCGCATTAACGCTTTATCCAAATCCGGCCCACGGGGTAGTAAATGTTGCCCATGATTTAGCTACTGGTAAAGAGCAAATACAGGTACTCAATATTATGGGCAAGGTGCTGTTGCGCAAGCAACCCGAAGTTGCAGCCAGGCAAACCAAACTGGTAGTAACAAGTTTATCAAAAGGTTATTACCAGGTAGTTTATATCTCGGCTACCGGCACTAAATCGGTGAAAAAGCTGGTTATAGAGTAGTTTAATATTTTGTAAAACAGTAAGTTATAAATAAAAAATCCCCGGCTTAAATTATGTAAGCCGGGGATTTTTTATTTATATGTAAATTTTTGTGTTGCAATAATTAAATTTCGGCTGTTGCGGCTTCTTCTGCTTCTTTTGGATCGGCGTGATAAATTAACGTGGCGCAATTATCGGGGCGCAGCATTTGCCGGGATTCCTGCAAAATATCCTGCGCCGTAACAGCTTGTACTTTTTCACTTTCCAGGTTTATCAGGTTGGCATCGCCTAATAATTTGCTGTGGGCTAAGTTCATGGCGCGGTTTAGCAATTCTATTTCGGAGAACACAATCGAGGCTTCGGCGTGGTTTTTTACTTTGGTTAGTTCTTCTTCGCTTATTAGTTCCTCCATTAATTTCTGATTAATTTCTTCTATGGCCGCATTGGCTACCTGGGCATCCACGCCTTCGTTTAACTTACCCTGAATTACGAGCAAGCCTTTTTCGTTAGAGCCGGTACAAGAAGCACTAATGGAGTTAAATAATTTACGTTCTTTTACCAGTTCGCTGTATAACCTAGACGATTTTCCCCGGCCCAGAATATCGCTTACCAAATCGGCGGCATAATAATCTGCATCGTTGCGGCCGGGCATCAGGTAAGTTTTGTAAATACCCGTTAGGGGTACGTTGGCGGTATGCTCCAATAATTTGGCTTCGGTCCGAACAGGTTCGGAAGGCAGGTTGCGCTCGTATTTTTCGCCGGACGGAATCGGGCCAAACCATTTTTCAGAAAGTTCGCGGGCTTTGTCAAAAGTAATATTGCCGGCAATTACCAATATGGCGTTTATCGGCGAATAATGTTTCCGGAAAAAGCTGCGCACATCTTCCATTCTGGCATCGGCTATGTGCGAAATTTCTTTACCAATGGTGGGCCATTTATACGGGTGCACGTCGTAAGACAAAGGCCGCAGTTTTAGCCACACATCGCCGTAAGGCTGGTTTAAATAATTTTGTTTAAACTCTTCAATTACCACTTTGCGCTGTACTTCCAGGCCGTTCTCATCGAAAGCCAAACCCAGCATCCGGTCAGATTCGAGCCAGAAACCGGTTTCAATATTCTGGGCCGGCACCGATAAATAATAGTTGGTAATATCGGGGCTGGTAAAAGCATTATTTTCGCCGCCTACTTTTTGCAGCGGCTCGTCGTAACTCGGAATATTTACCGAGCCGCTAAACATTAAATGCTCAAATAAATGCGCAAAACCGGTTTGGGATTCGGCTTCGTCTTTCGAGCCTACGTCGTACAACACGTTTAACACGGTCATGGGTGTGGTAAAATCTTCGTGTACTACCACCCGCAGGCCATTATCTAAGGTAAATTCTTTAAAATCTATCACGGGCTAATTATTTCTTTTTAAGCTGGAAAATTTATTCCTGATGCCGGTGCCACCTCTATGGCAAAAGCATACGGAAAACGAATTGATATGGATAATTCTTTTCAAAATTCGACATTTAAAACAAGAGATTCAATAAATGTTAGTTTTTACCTTAATTTTGAATAATTTTTAGTTGCCCAAGATGAATTTTAACCGCAAACAATATACCGACGACGATTTACTGGCCTTATACCGGGGCATATTGCTGCCCCGCCTGATTGAAGAACGCATGCTGATTTTGCTCCGGCAAGGCCGCATTACCAAATGGTTTTCGGGTATTGGGCAGGAAGCTATTTCGGTAGGGGCTACGCTGGCGTTAAACCCCGATGAATATATATTGCCGCTGCACCGCAATTTAGGTGTTTTTACCGGCCGTAATATTCCTTTGGAACGGTTGTTTGCGCAATTTCAGGGAAAGAAAACCGGCTTTACCAAAGGCCGCGATCGGTCGTTTCACTTTGGCAGCAAAGAACACCACATTGTGGGCATGATTTCGCACCTGGGGCCGCAACTAGCTGTTGCCGATGGTATTGCCTTAGCCGATTTGCTGGATAAAAAACAAAAAGCAACTTTGGTTTTTAGCGGTGATGGTGGCGCCAGCGAAGGCGATTTTCACGAGGCTTTAAATGTAGCGGCTGTCTGGAGTTTGCCGGTTATATTTATGATCGAAAATAATGGCTACGGTCTTTCCACGCCCAACAGCGAGCAGTTTAAATTCGCCAGTTTTATCGATAAAGGTCCGGCTTACGGCATCGATACCTTGCAGATAGATGGCAACAACGTGGTAGAAGTGTACGATACGGTGCGGCAGGCCGCTGCCAGCCTCCGCCAAAATCCTCGCCCCATATTAATCGAAGCCATGACTTTCCGGATGCGGGGCCACGAAGAAGCTTCCGGCACCAAATACGTACCGCAGGAATTGTTCGAGAAATGGACCAAGAAAGATCCGGTTGAAAATTTCGAAAAATATCTCCTCGACGAAATGGTGCTGACCGCCCGGTCGCAAGTGGCTATTCGGGAAGAACTTAAAAATTTAATAGAAGATGGCCTGGAAAAAGCTTTTGCTGTACCCCTGCCCGAACCAGATTTGGCCGAAGAACTGGCCGATATGTACCGCTCGTTTAACCAGGTGTTAATAGCGCCAACTAGTGCAGATACTACCGAAAAACGGTTTGTAGATGCTATTGCGGATGGGTTGCGGCAAAGCCTGGAGCGCTACCCCGAACTAGTAATAATGGGACAGGATATTGCGGAGTACGGCGGCGTTTTTAAAGTAACCGAAGGTTTTGTGGAGCAGTTTGGCAAGCAACGCATTCGCAACACGCCATTGTGCGAATCGGCTATTGTGGGTATTGGTTTGGGCATGTCGGTGAAGGCGAAGAAATCGGTAATAGAAATGCAGTTTGCCGATTTTGTGACTTGTGGCTTTAATCAGGTGGTAAATAATTTAGCTAAATCGCATTACCGCTGGGGCCAGAACGCCGACGTAGTAATCCGGATGCCAACTGGGGCGGGTACCGCCGCCGGACCATTCCATTCGCAATCGAACGAAGCCTGGTTTTTCCATACGCCCGGTTTAAAAGTTGTGTATCCATCCAGCCCCTACGATGCCAAAGGGTTGTTAAATGCGGCCATCGAAGATCCTAACCCGGTACTGTATTTCGAGCATAAATTATTATACCGTTCTATTGCCAGCCAAATTCCCGACGATTATTATACCTTAGAAATTGGTAAAGCCAAAATGGTTACCGAAGGCAGTGATATTTCAATAATAACCTACGGCATGGGCGTACATTGGGCCGCACACTTATTGCAAACCATGCCCGAAGTAAGCGCCGATATTTTGGATTTGCGTACTTTGCTACCTTGGGATCAGGAAGCGGTGGCCAGAACCGTTAAGAAAACCGGTAGGGTGCTTATTTTGCACGAAGATACTTTAACCGGTGGCATTGGCGCCGAGATTAGCGCCTGGATATCAGAAAATTGCTTTACTTACCTCGATGGACCGGTTATTCGGGTAGCCAGCCTCGATACGGCCGTACCTTTTTCGCCGCCGCTGGAGCAGCAGTTTTTACCGGTGCAGCGCCTGCAAGAAAAAGTAGAGCAACTGCTTAAATATTAATGGGTTAAGCCTAACTGTAACATGCTCAAGTTTTCATTTGATAAAAAACCAGGAGCAACTTATAGTTATTTTGGTGGGGCTGTTTGCATCGTATTTATTAAATTATAAATATGTATTTATTCTTTATTTTTGAACAATTGCATAAATCTGATTGTCTTTGAAAGTAGTAAGAAGTTCTTTTTTAATGTTATTGGCAGCGAGCTTGTTACTGGCAAGTTGCCGGAATGGTAAAATTCCGTGTCCTAAGTTTGGTACCGATAAGAAATTTGGCTTGTTTAAAACAAAATCAGTTTCGGGTAAGTCCAGCGAAGGCCCGCTGGGCGAAAAGGTAGATTACGGGAAAGATGGCTTAATCAAGAAAAATAAATATAAGTATTTGAGAAACAAACCTAAACGCAAAAAGTATAGAAGTAGGTAATGCTAAAACCGGCGGCTATGGAAATGAAATTTACATTTACTAAAAATATAATTTTTGCTGTAGCTGGCGGGTTGCTTTTACTGGTAAGTATTGTGCCAACCTTTGCCCAAACAACGTACACCACCCCGGCTAAAATTAAAGCCGATACCAGGAAAAGTAAAAGAGAGGCCGTTGCTTATAAAGCCGACCACAAAGAAACCCATTTGGATGTGGCCCCCTATAACTATAAAATAGGAAAGGCTGGACGCAAGCCAAGGATGGTAGACGAAGAACCTACGGATTATAGCAACGATAAAGAAAAAAACGCGCTTTTTGAAAGCCCGAAAAAGATAAATAAAAAGAAGAAGCTTTTGCAAGCGCAAAAGCAAGAATAAAGTTTAATAGGAGTATGGTTAATTGGAACGCTTTAACGCAACAAAATCAGATACAGGAAATAATAACCGAATCGAAAGAAACACCTGTAATAATATTTAAACATAGTACCACCTGCGCCATTAGCGCTACGGCCAAAAACCGGCTGGAGCGGCAATGGGCCGATGCCGGTATAAAAGGCGTAAAAACTTATTATTTAGATTTACTGGCGCATCGGCCGGTATCTAACCAGGTAGCGCAGGTATTTGGAGTAGAGCATCAATCGCCCCAATTATTGGTAATAAAAAATGGCGTTTGCCAGTATGATGCCTCGCACTTAGGTATAAACCTGAACGAAGTTAAAAAAAATATAGCCTAACGGTTAAACACAGCTAAATAACAAAGGGCCAGATACTAAGTAATCTGGCCTTTCGTTAATAAGGCAGCATAAATAAAATTAAGTTAGTTTCCTGGTTACGGTTTTAAACAGAAGGAAAGTTAAAATTTACCGGATAAGTGGGTTGCAACAAATAACAAGTCATGCTTGTTGTTTAGGTTGCATGCTGGTGCAAGGTAAGCGGCGGGAAAAGACCGGATAAAGAAATAAAATTTAGTTTTCAGTATTTTCAGGTATTAACCTGATTTTGTTCGTGCCGTAAATTATATATATTTAAGTAAATATTAACAGCTTGTTTTGTGTTGAAAATAAATCTACTCTTTTGTGCCTTCTTGATGTTAGTTTCTACGGCGTGGGCACAGCAGCACGATGAAGAAGCCTACCGGCGGGAGTTTAACTACGGCATTAACTTTAATTCTAACGGCGGGCTGATCGGTGGCGGTATGATCAAAGCTTCGCAATACCTGAAGCCTAACTGGTCTAAGTTCTGGGCCCTGGAGATTGTAGAAGTGAAGCACCCGAAAGAAAAAGGCAACCGGGTTTTCAGTCAGGAAACCGGCAACTCTTTTATTTTTGGTAAAAGCAATTATTTATATGCCCTGCGGCCGCATTATGGCCGGGAGTATGTGTTTTTCCGGAAAGCACCCGAATCGGGTGTGCAGGTAAACGGTATTTTTGCGGGTGGACCCACCATTGGGTTATTGGTGCCTTATTATATTGTATACGATTATAGCACCAATTCCGGCCCCAGACCAGGTGGGCAAACCGATTACCGCACCGAACAATACGACCCAATTAAGCACGACAGTAACGAACGTATCCGCGGGAATGCGGGCTTTTTATCCGGATTTGGACAAACTAATTTTAACCTGGGCTTACACGCAAAAACCGGTGTAAGTTTTGAATACGGCCGCTACCGCGAAGATGTAACCGGGGTAGAAGTAGGTTTTTTATTTGAAGCCTATCCTAAAAAGATGATACTGGTGCCGCGCGCCAATAATACCAGTTTCTTTTCTTCGGTTTATTTAATTTTGTACTACGGCCGCCGCAAATAATATTTATTAAAGCTGAGAAGGGCATAGCTGTAGCAAATAAATATTACGCTAGGGTATTCCTTCTTTTGGGTAAAATTTACAATCCTCTCTTTCTCCACCGCAAAATTTACACTAACTGTAATCTTTCCGGCCCTTGGGCTGTTGTATATTAGCTATTAACAGATATTGCTTATCTTTGCGTTATGGATGAAATGGTATTATTGCCGGTAATTCAGCCGGAAGCCGCGCAACCGGCCAGGCCGCGTAAGCCGGATTGGCTCCGGGTAAAATTACCCGTTGGAAAAGAATATGCCCAGGTGCGCAGCCTGGTTGATCAATATAAACTACATACAATTTGTGAGAGTGGGAATTGCCCCAATATGGGTGAGTGCTGGGGTGCCGGCACGGCCACCTTTATGATTTTGGGTAACGTGTGTACGCGTAGCTGCTCTTTTTGTGCCGTTGCCACCGGCCGGCCGAATGAGTACGATACGGATGAGCCACGCCGGGTAGCCGAAGCCATTAAATTAATGGGGGTGAAGCACGCCGTTATCACCTCGGTTAACCGCGATGAACTAAAAGACCGCGGGGCCAGCATCTGGCACGAAACCGTGGTGCAAGTAAAACAACTATCGCCCGAAACGACCATCGAAACGCTTATTCCGGATGTGAAAGGCAACTGGGAAGCCCTGTATACCATGATTTCGCCGGGCCAGGAAGTGGTCTCGCACAACATGGAAACTGTAGAAAGCCTTTACCGCATGGTGCGGCCGCAAGCCAAGTACGAACGCAGCCTGGAGCAGTTGAAACGTATTAAAGAATACGGTAAACGCTCTAAATCCGGTATTATGCTGGGCCTCGGCGAAACCAAAGAAGAAGTGTACAAAGCCATGGATGATTTAGCGGCAAATGGCCTGGATATTTTAACGTTGGGTCAATATTTACAACCCACCAAGCGTCACCTGGAAGTAGCCGAGTTTATTCACCCGGATTTATTTGCCCACTACCGCGAAGAAGGATTAAATCGGGGCCTCAAATATGTAGAATCCGGCCCATTAGTGCGTTCGTCGTACCACGCCGAACGGCACGTACATATTTAAGAATATTAAATAATTTATCTTTAAATAAAAGGAGCCCATTTATTTAAATGGGCTCTTTTATTTTCCAGGCTGCTATAAAATGCCGGGAAGTTTTCAGAAGAAGTAGGGCACCTGCCTGTTAAGGGAATATTCTGAATATTATTTATTTTTTCTTGATTTTTCAGTTAAGCCCTAAGCTTGCGATTGAAATATTTTATCCATTAAAATCCACTTTTCGCCTTCTTTGGCCCAGGGCAGCGGTACCTGGTATTTCCACATAAGTTTTTCCCATTCCTGCACTTTGGGTTGAGCAGCATCCATCGCCGCTTTTTTTTCAAACGAAAAATCATCGTCCGTGTCCATAATCATAAACATCCGGTTGCCGGTGCGGTAAATCTGTAGGTTTATAATGCCCGCATCCAAGTCATGTTGCGTTATCTCAGGCCAGGCATTGCCGGGGGCATGGTAATTCTCATATTCACTTATTAGTTGGGGATCATCTTTTAGATCAAGGGCGAAGCAAAATCTCTGCATTTCTTTTTATAAAAATAGCTGTGTTACTGATTATTAAAATATTGTTTAAAAGCTTTTATGGTTTGCCTGGCGGCCTCGTCTGGATTAGGCCAGGGAAAAGCTTCCGCTGATACATAACCGTTATAGGTAATCTCTCTTAAGGCAGTTGCAATATCGGCCATCGCGGTATGGCCCAGCCCAACGGGTCGGCGATTGCTGTCAGCAAAATGGACATGGCCAATAGAAGCACCATGTGCCCGGATGCTATCGGGTAAGGAAACTTCTTCAATATTCATGTGAAACAAATCAGCCAATAATTTAACATTGCTGGTGCTTAAAGCCTGAACAAAGGCTGCTCCGTCACCTAATGTATTAATCAGATTTGTTTCGTAACGGTTAAGCGGCTCGTAAATGAGGGATACGCCTTCGCTTTGGGCGTGTTTTCCTAATTTGGTAAGACCTTCGGCCAGCCATTCAAAAGCTTGCTCCCTTTCTACGCCCGGTACCACATTGCCTTGCATCGAGCCAATAATTGCCGGGGCACCAAACTGAGCGCCAAAAGAAATCATATCGGAAATAAAGGTAATGGCCTGTTTTCTTATTTCCTGGTTTGGATCGGTTAAGGTTAAGCCGTGAATAACTTTGCCGGCACCGGTACCCACCGCCGCAAGTGCCAGGTTATATTTTTGGAGCAGGCCGGTTAATATTTCCGGCTCAATAGCACTGGCAGCAGGTGTGAAAAGTTCTAGCGCGTCAAAGCCCAGGTCAGCCGCTTTGGCTATGCCGGTTTCCAGGTTTTCCCAGAATATCCAGGGGCCGGTTTTTATTTCGGGAACTAACGCGATGGTAACACAGGATTTTATCATAGATGCTTATCGGTCAAAATCAACCATTATTTTGGTAATTGGTCCGGGGTTATCCGACCATTCGGCCAGGGCGTCGCCGGCCTCCTCAATAGAAACCACCTTGCTGATAACTGCCTCAACCGGAAATTTGCCGGATTCCAGGTAGCTGATAACATCTTCGAATTCGCCGAGGCAATTGCGGGAGCCCAGGATTTCAATTTCTTTCCGGACAAAAACGCCGGTATTAAATTCGGCTGGTTTCTTGGCGTAGCCAATGCAAACGACCCGGCCGGTATAGGCAACTTCTTCTACGGCGGCCCGGTACGTGGCCGGACTACCTACGGCTTCAATAATTACATCGGGGCCATCGCCGTCGGTAATTTGGGCCAAAGCCTCGTGCAAATCAACCTTGGAAGTATTAATAGTATGAGCTACGCCAATTTTTCGGGCAATTTCCATTTTAGAATCATCGATGTCGATGGCAATTACTTCGGCACCCCGGTTAACGGAGGCAGCCAGGGCACCCATGCCCACAATGCCGCAGCCTATTACTGCTACCCGGTCTTTATCCGAAACCCGGCCGCGGGCCGCCGCATGAAAACCCACCGTCAGCGGTTCTACCAAGGCTAACTCCTGGATCGATAATTTTTCGGAAGAGAATAAATTTTTATAGTTTATAGTAATGTAATTGGTCATGGCACCGGGTCGCCTGACGCCCATGGTTTTATTATCCTGGCAGGCATTCGGGCGGCCTTTGCGGCACGAAACGCAGGTGCCACAGTTTAGGTAAGGATAAACCGTAACCCGCATACCGGGTTTAAAATTTTCGGGCACATTATTGCCCACCTGTTCAATAGTAGCGCCTACTTCGTGGCCCAGAATATTGGGATATTCCTGTAACTCAAATAAGCCCCGGTAGCCATTCAGATCACCGCCGCAGAAACCCACCATCCCAATCCGCAACAACACTTCTTCCGGTCCGGGTGCCTGCGCCTGGATTTCCCGGACTTCAGTTTTGCCGGGTTCAACTAAAAATAATGCCTTCATAATTATTTAGTTAATATTTCTCGCTTAGGAATATTATTAGCCGGGTTGCCTTCAAACCACATCTGGTTTTTAACGGGAGCTACTAAAGCTGCTATTTCGGCTAACAGCCCGTCGGGTATTTGCAAATCCACGGCGTTCAGGTTTTGCCGCACGTGCGTAGGGTTAGACATGCCCACAATGGTGGTGGCAATAGCCGGGTGATCCATGGCATAACGCATTGCTACTTCGCTTAGGTTTACGCCGTAGTTCTGGCATAAGGCTAACAACTTAGGCTGCATGTCTTTTACCGCCTGGGGCGAACGGTGCCATTCGGGTAAAGGTGCATCCGATAAAATCCGCTGCAGCAAAGGGGCCGCGTTCATCAGGCCAAACCCTTTTTCTTTGGATAGCGGCACCAGTTCGTCGTTTATTTCGTCTTCCAGTAAATTATAGTGCGCCCAGGAAAGTACCGTATCGGGTTCCACTTGCCGGGCAATATCGGCGAGATAGCGCACGGGCAAACCTGTAATACCTATGTAGCGGGCTTTTCCCATTTCCTTTACCTTCAAAGCGGCCGGAATGGCTTCGTTTAATATTTGTTCTCTGCTAACAAATTCGATATCGTGTAATTGTAAAATATCAACGTAGTCAGTTTTAAGCCTAGTCAGCGATTCATCAATGCTTTTTAAAACCCGGTTGTAGGAGAAATCAAATTCCTCCAGTCCGTAGCGGCCACATTTGGTAGCCAGAAATATATTATTTCGTTTACCGGCTACTGCTTTTCCCAATCGTTCCTCGGCCAAAGTAAAGCCATAAAAAGGAGCTACATCGAAAAAGTTTATGCCGTGTTCAATGGCATCGTGTACCGCCTCGATGCCTTCCTGCTCAGTGGCTACATCAAACACATTGCCCATCGGCGACGCCCCGAAACCCAGCACCGAAACGTCCATATCGGTTATACCTAATCTGCGATATTCCATGTTTTACTTTTACAGCGTTGCAAATGGTCTTTATTACAAAGACCGTTTGTAAGAATTTATATACCCAGTACTTTATTACCAGAAAAAAAGCGGTTAGGCTATAAGGGGTTTAATATAGGTAATTTTTTCAGGGGAGTACCTATGTAAAGAAAAAGCCTTAGCAATTTTTTGCTAAGGCTCTCCTGTTTAAACGAAACTAATAAAAATTACCGGTTATCGGGGCGCGGTGGATATTGCCGCAGAATATTCGTAACAATCTGGTGAACTTTCTCTTCGCTGATGTTGCGGTTACCAACTTCGGTTTCGCCTACCCCCCGCCACAGTAATTCTTTTTTGTTGGCGTTAACCATGTCTATGGTAATGGTTCCTTCTTTGTATTGCTGTACGGTGGCTCCCATGCCAAACGGATAACCATAATAGCCATAGCCATAAGGCGAGTTGTTGCGGTAGCGCTGCTGATTCGACACATTTACGGAGTAGTTAATCAGCACGTCCGGATTGTTATCAGTATAGGTCATTCCCAAACCCTTCAACTGCGTCTCAATAGATCTTTTCATGCGCTTGTCGAAGAAGGTATCGTAACCTGCTGAATCGGATTTGGTTTTAACTTTATCGGTATACCAGCCAAAAGTTTTAAACTCCCGGAAGTTCGTAGCAACGTCGTAATCACTGCTAACCTGCAAACCCGGCGAACAGGATGCGAGGAATACAAATAAGAATAATATTAAAATACTACTATATTTTTTCATCTCTGATTAGGTTTTTGTTAATTAAATGCTATTTACTTATAGCAATAATAGGACCATTTTTAATTATTTTTACGATTCAACCTACCAGCAGTTCTATTTTATAACGATTTTGATATAACAGCCTAATAGAGATTACTTGAATATGTTTACAAATAAAAAGCCCGGTTACCAAAGTAACCGGGCCTCTTAAAGGAGAAAAATTTATTAAATATTATTCAATACCCGTAGCGGTGGTAACTACTTCGGGTTGGGCATAAGCTTCCAGTGGCGTACAGCTACAAATTAAATTACGGTCGCCGTAAGCGTTATCTACGCGGCTAACGGCTGGCCAGAATTTAGCGGTACGGGAGAACTCGTAAGGGTAAACGGCTTTCTCGCGGGTATAAGGTTTGTCCCAGTTTTCGGCCAAAGCAACCTGCGCGGTGTGCGGTGCATTTTTAAGCACGTTATTTTTCTGGTCGGCGCGGCCTTCTTCCACTTCTCTAATTTCTTCCCGAATAGAAATCATGGCATCGCAGAAGCGGTCCAGTTCTTCCTTCGGTTCGCTTTCGGTAGGCTCTACCATTAAAGTGCCCGGCACCGGGAACGATACAGTTGGTGCGTGGAAACCATAGTCCATTAAACGTTTGGCAATATCTTCTACTTCAACGCCGGCTTTTTTGAATGCCCGGCAATCCAGAATCATTTCGTGGGCGCAGTGGCCGTTGGTGCCGGTGTACAATACCGGATAATGATCCTGTAAACGAGCCTTTATATAATTGGCGTTCAGGATGGCAAACTTCGTAGCCTCGGTTAAGCCTTCGCCGCCCATCATGGAAATATACGCGTAGGAGATTGGCAGAATGCTGGCGCTGCCCCAAGGAGCGGCCGATACCGCTGGAATAGCTTTGTCGCCGCCAGTGGTTACTACGGCATGGCCCGGTAAAAACGGTACTAAATCCGCAACTACGCCAATAGGGCCTACGCCGGGACCACCGCCGCCATGCGGTATACAGAATGTTTTGTGTAAGTTCAGGTGGCACACATCGGCACCAATATTAGCCGGACTGGTTAAGCCTACCTGAGCATTCATATTAGCGCCATCCATATACACGCGGCCACCGTTTTCGTGCACCAACTGGCATATTTCGATGATGCTTTCTTCGTAAACGCCGTGGGTAGACGGGTAAGTTACCATTAAGCAGGAAAGGTCGTTTTTATGAGCTTCGGCTTTG
The DNA here is from genome assembly GCF_008629685.1 of Adhaeribacter rhizoryzae. Classification (GTDB taxonomy): domain Bacteria; phylum Bacteroidota; class Bacteroidia; order Cytophagales; family Hymenobacteraceae; genus Adhaeribacter; species Adhaeribacter rhizoryzae. The sequence continues at coordinate 119,885 of NZ_VWSF01000008.1, forward strand.
GCGCGCAAATCGGCTACATCAATATTACCGCTTTCATCGCATTTTACCAGCACTATTTTCATGCCGGCCATGGCGGCACTAGCAGGGTTGGTACCGTGTGCCGAGGTTGGAATCAAAGCTACGTTCCGGTGATGATCGCCGCGCGCCTCGTGGTAAGCCCTGATAACCATTAAACCGGCGTATTCGCCCTGGGCGCCGGAGTTTGGCTGCAGCGATATGCCCGTAAAACCGGTAACTTCGCATAACCAGCCTTCGAGGTCCGAGAATATTTGTTTGTAGCCTTTGGCTTGGTCGGCAGGCGCAAAGGGGTGCAGGTTGCCAATTTCGGGCCAGGTTACCGGTATCATTTCGGCGGTGGCATTCAGCTTCATGGTGCAGGAGCCCAATGGAATCATGCCGTTGGTTAAAGAAAAGTCTTTGTTCTCCAGGTATTTCATGTAGCGCAGCAACTCACTTTCGGAATGATAGCGGTTGAAAACTTCGTGCTCCAGGAAAGTGGTTTTCCGAACCAGCGCTTCTGGCCAGTTAACCGCTGCTTCGTTCGGTAGCTCCGATAAATTAGCGGCTTTGGTAGTTTTATTCATTACTTTGGAAAATACTTCTACCAACTCCTGCAAATCAGCTAAATCCGTATTTTCGTTCAGCGAGATACCGATAAAATTATCTTCAAAATAACGCAGGTTAATCTGAGCAGCTTCCGCTTCCTGGCGAATCGCATTTTTCAGTTCCGCACTTTCTACCCGAATCTTTAAAGTATCGAAATAATATTCGTTTACTTGCTCCATGCCTAAGTCTTGCAAAGCTTTTTCCAGTAATTGGGTAAGCAGATGCACATTCAGGGCAATATATTTTAACCGGCGCGGACCATGGTAAACCGCGTACATACCCGCCATTACCGATAATAAAACCTGGGCCGTACAAATATTAGAAGTAGCTTTTTCGCGGCGAATGTGCTGCTCGCGGGTTTGCAAGGCCATGCGGTAAGCTTTATTACCGTGCGCATCTACCGACTGCCCGATAATCCGGCCCGGAATATTACGCTTAAAAGCTTCTTTGGTAGCAAAATAACCGGCGTGCGGGCCACCGTAACCCATGGGCACCCCAAAACGCTGGCTCGAACCCACGGCCACATCGGCACCCAGCTCACCCGGAGGTGTTAATAAGGTCAGGCTTAATAAATCGGCGGCTACAGCCACCATAATGTCACTATCGTGGGCCTGCTTAAAGAAATCCGAATAATCAAATACTTCACCGTCAGCACCGGGATATTGCAGCAGTGCCCCAAAAATGGTTTCGTCGGTTAAGTTGGCTTCTTGGTGATTACCTACAATTAACTCAATGCCCAGGGGCGTAGAACGGCTCTTCAGTACATCTAAAGTTTGGGGCAGCACCTGTTCCGATACAAAAAAACGAGTAGCATTTTTGCGGGAGCCTTTGCGCTGGGCGTAAAACATGCCCATGGCTTCGGCGGCCGCAGTGGCTTCGTCGAGCAAAGAGGCATTGGCAATTTCCATCCCGGTCAGGTCCATTACCATGGTTTGGTAATTAATCAGGGCTTCAAGGCGGCCTTGCGCAATTTCGGCCTGGTAAGGGGTGTAAGCCGTATACCATCCCGGATTTTCCAAAATATTCCGCTGAATAACCGGTGGTAAAACGGTATCGTGGTAACCCAAGCCAATGTACGACCGGAAAACTTTATTTTGCTGAGCAATTTTCTTAAATTTTTTGAGGAAATCGCGCTCGGTTAAAGCCGCCGGAATATTTAACGGTTTTTTCAGCCGGATGGCCGCGGGTACGGTTTCATCTATGAGTTGGTCCAGCGAATCAACTTTAACGGTTTTAAGCATCGCCTGAATCTGACTTTTTACCGGGCCATTGTGGCGCTCTTTAAAAATATCGGCAGGCTTAATTTTATAGGACATATAAGAATATTATGATCTGAGAATTAGGATAAATCTGGTCTTAATAACCTCTTAACACAAAAGTAACGGGAATAATTTAGAAATATAAGCCGCCGGAATTATTTTCCCGGAGCTCCATCGGTATTAAATTTTTAAGTCTGTTTTCTGCCTGTTTCAGTTTAGATTTTGCTTTAAAACAGGAGCAAATATTATTTATTTTAGTACATAGCTATACAATGTATTAAATTTCTTTGTATATTCAAGTTATGAATACATCGGAGTTATTAAAAGGCACTTTAACCACTATTATTCTGAAGTTACTAGCCGATAACGGCAAAATGTACGGCTACGAAATAACCCAGAAAGTAAAAGAACTATCGGGCGATAAAATATTGGTGAAAGAGGGCTCCTTGTACCCGGCTTTGCACAAATTATTAAGCGATGGTTTGGTGGAGGTAGAAACGGTAAATATTGGTAAACGGGTCCGGAAATATTATTACCTAACGCCACAGGGACAAGTCCGGAAGCAAGCCCAGTTTAAAGAATTGCAGGAATTTCTCCAGACCATGCAACACATGCTATTTCCGTCTTTAAACCCGCAAATGCCATGAAGTTATCCGATGAAGAAATAGCATTTATCAGCGCCGAAATTGATAAAAGCAATATTTCGATGCAGGAACTGAAAGATGATTTGCTCGACCATTTCTGCTGTTTTATAGAGCACGAAAAAAAGAAAGGATTATCATTTGCCGAAGCTTATAATAAAGCCACAGTTCAGATTTGCCCGGATGGATTTGCGCAGCTAGAAAAGGAAACTTTGTTTTTGTTGAACGCTAAAAGAATTATTCTGATGAAAAAGCTCATGTATTTTATTGGCCTTATCTCTTCTATGAGTATCAGTATTGGCTGGTTGTTTAAACTCTTACACTGGCCGGGTGGCGGTGAATTATTTACTTACGGCTTTCTAGGTTTTGTACTGCTTTTCTTACCACTGCTGGCAATCGATCGGTACAAATTAAACCTGCAGGCCGCCTTGTCGGAAAAGCTGCGGCTGGTATTGGGCTTTGGCAGCGCCATTGTAACGGGGATGGCCGTATTATTTAAAATGATGCACTTACAGGGTGCTGATATACTATTAATAGGCGGAGCACTAATATTTGCCTTTGGTTTCCTGCCATTTCTGTTTTTCAGGATGTACCGGAAGGCGTTGGAATAAATTCTTACAAAGCCTATTCGCGGCAGCATTGTATGCTATCCAAATATTATTTATTTTCCTAAACCAGTAAGGATAGCCGGGGTTGTTATTTTACGGTAAATCTGATTTAGATTTTAGGCTATCTGTTGTATAGCCGGGCTGTTTATGCTGACTATGAAAAAGATAAAATTAGGCATCATCCGGGAAGGACGCGTACCACCCGACAAACGTGTGCCCTTAACGCCTTTAAAGTGCCAGGAAACCTTAGCCGCTTTTCCGGAAGTGGAAATACTGGTGCAGCCCAGCCCCATACGCAGCTACGCCGACGAAGAATATTTAGAACTGGGGATTCCGGTGCAGGAAGATTTAAGTAGTTGCGATATTTTGATGGGCGTGAAAGAGGTGCCGGTAGACCAGCTGATTCGGGACAAAATATACCTGTTCTTCTCCCACACCATTAAAAAACAACCGCATAACCAGAAACTTTTGCGAGCCATTCTGGAAAAAAATATTACCCTGATCGATTACGAATTGTTGACTACCGATAAAGGCGAGCGTACGGTAGCTTTTGGTTACTACGCCGGTATTGTAGGCGCTTACAACGGTATAAAAACATACGGTGAAAAATGGGAGCTATTCGACCTGAAACCCGCCTGGCAATGCGTGGACATGGACGACATGGAGGAGGAATATTTTAAAGTAAAAGCTTTACCCCCCATTAAAATTGCCGTTACCGGTGGGGGCCGTGTGGCATCCGGTGCCATGGAGGTACTCAATCGGATGGGTATCCGGAAAGTAAGCGTGTTTGATTATTTGTACAAAGAATTTTCGGAACCGGTATATGCGCAGTTGCACTCTTCGGATTACAATGCCCGCCGCGACGGCAAGGTGTGGGATACACCGGATTTTTACGCTCACCCGGAAGAATACGCCTCTACCTTCGGGAAATTTAGCGAGGTAACTGATTTATTAATGGCTGCGGCTTACTGGAACCCGGCGGCGCCGCCTTTATTTACCCCGGAAGAAATGCGCCAGCCTCCTTTTAAAATAAATACCATTGCCGATATTACCTGCGATATTGATGGCTCGGTGCCCAGTACCAAACGGGCTTCTACCATCCTGGACCCGGTTTACGATTATAACCCCGAAACCGAACTGTTAGAGCCGCCTTTTAGCCGACTAGATAATATTACCGTAATGGCCGTCGATAATTTGCCTTGTGAATTACCCCGCAACGCTTCCCGTGATTTTGGCCGGCAGTTAATAGATGCCGTATTCCCGCATTTATTCCGGAACGATGAGCAGGGAATTATCCGGCGGGCTACCATTGCCAGCCAGGGCAAACTTACGCCCCGCTACGAATACCTGCACGATTATGCAACAGGTAAGTCATTGGTGCATTAAGAAGCGTAATGTTTTCTAAATACTATTTCGTGGTGGTGCAGCTGCTAATAGCTATATTTTATTTAATACTTAACTATTTAATCCGGATCAACCTCCTGAATGATGAAGTTGCGAGAGCCGGACTGACCGGTTACACCCAGGTTTTCTAATTGTTGTAACTGATGCTGCAGCAGGTTGTGTTCGCGGCGTAGTTTTTTCAGTTGCTTGCGCATGTGCAAAATAACCTCAATGCCTTCTTTATTTACTTCTAAATCATGGAACAGGCGCAACGTGCGTTCCAGGCGGGTAATAGCTTTGTCCGGTAGAAACTCCCGGTTATCTTCGACGTGTAAGGGTACCAATCCAAAAGCGGCGAACTCCCGGATTAAGGTAACTTCTACGCCGTGGTGGCTACAAAATTCTTCAATGGCAATATATTTCATAGCGGTCTATAGTGATTAGTTGTTAGCTATTAGTAATTAGAAAACAAGAATCAACAACGAACAAACAACACTAATCGAATAACGAACAACGATTAACGCACAACGAATTATTCCCCGCGCGCCTGAGCTAGTTGCTGAAATAAATCTTTTTCTTGCTCGGTTAAATTTTCGGGTAGTTGCAAATTTATTTTTACATACAAATCGCCGAACGTGTCGGGCTGGTTATAAACCGGGAATCCTTTGCCGCGCAGCCGCAGCATCGTGCCGTTTTTCGTTTCGGGTTTTACTTTAATTTTGAGTTGCCCGCTCATGGTATTTATAAAGGCATCCCCTCCCAAAGCGGCTTTATAAACGGGTATATCAGCATCTACGTACAGGTCGTTTCCGCGGCGGGTAAAGCGCGGGTCGGGTTCAAGCCGGAAGGTTAGGTACAAATCGCCGGGTTCGCCGCCGTTGGCGCCGGGACCACCGTTTCCTTTCAGCCTAATGGTTTGGCCATCTTCTACGCCGGGCTTAATATTAATGCGCAGGTTTTTACCGTTAACTGTTATGGTTTTGCGGCCACCGGTGTAAGCTTCGTGCAGCGGTAAAGTCAGTTCGGCGGTATAATCCTGGCCTTTAAACGAACGGCTGCGCCGGGAACCAGCCTGTTGTCCGCCACTGCCGCCCATGCCGCCAAAAATATCCCGGAAAAAATCCGAGAAATCAGTGCCCTCAAAATCGCCGCCCATGTTGCTGTAGGTGTAGCTGCCACCCGGCCGGCCGCCCTGTGCGTACTGCGACCAGTCAAATCCGCCCGGACCACCGCCGGCCTGTTCGTAACGTTTCCAATCAGCACCCAGGGTATCGTACTTTTGGCGTTTTTCATCGTCGCTGAGTACTTCGTGCGCCTCGTTTATAGCTTTAAATTTTTCTTCGGCCTCTTTGTTGCCCGGGTTTACATCCGGGTGATATTTACGGGCTAATTTCTTGTACTGCTTCTTTATCTCCTCTTTGGGGGCTTTCTTGTCAACTTCCAGTATTTTGTAATAATCTTTGTAGTCCACGGTCGTGTCAGATTAAAACTGGTTAGGTTTAGATAGGTTAATAATACGGAAAACTTAATCTGATTGGTTGAATTTAGATGCCAAATCTAACCGAAGTACAGTTAGTAGCGGCTGAATAAAAAAATACTTTTGGGCCTAATACAATTTGCTTATATCGTTACAAAACAAAGAAGGCCTTTGCCCCGGAATGGGCAAAGGCCTTCTTTTCTCATAGTAAAATAAGAACTTATTGGGCTTTCATTGTATCAACTACGCCATCTTTAACGGGTTGGTCCTGAACCGTAGCGGTATCACCTTCGGTGGCCATACCTACCGAATCTAGCTCCGCTTCGGCGGCATCAACGGTGCTTTCGGTAGCATCTTCTGCATTTTCAGCGGGTTTAGAATCGCAAGAGGCAAAAGTAAAAGAAATGGCAGCAAAAGCCAGAACGGAAATTTTTGCTAAATTTTTCATAATTCTATTTTTCTGTTTTGAATTAATACCGGATTTAATAAAAAGTAACCCAAGTAAAGGAATTAAGTAGGGATATTCGCAGAAAGGTTAATGCTTAAATATGTTGCTAAAACAAACAGCCCGACCGGTATAAGCGGTCGGGCTGTTTTAATATTGCAATTATTTAATAATTACTGAGCAACAGTAGTAGTGTCAGTTGTAGTGGTAGTAGTGGTAGTATCAGTTGTAGTTGCATCAGTTGCAGCTGCATCTTCAGTAGCTTCAGTTGTAGTTTCAGTAGTTTCAGTTTCAGTAGTTTGAGTTTCGCCACCGCAAGAAGCAAAAGTGAAAGAGATAGCAGCGAAAGCTAATACTGTTAATTTTGATAAATTTTTCATTGTTGTTTTAATTAGGTTTTAGTTTCTGATACCCTTTATACCCGGGGCGAAAGAAGGTAACCCGTGTTTTTAAAGAATTTTATCTTTTTTTTGCTGATTGGTGTTAAATGCTTAAAGGTCAAGGGAATATTGTGAAAATATTTTTCTGATTTTCCTGAAAATTTTAGTTTAAGCTGTTGCAAGGCTGGCTGCAGAAAAGAAATATTACCCATTAATAAAGCTTTTGTAGTTTTGGTAAAACACTGGTTAAATTTTATGCTGAAAGTTATTTTTTCGCGCGGATTTTGGTTGCTGCTGATTCTGGGTTTTTTCAGGCAGGAATTGGTTGCCCAAACCCAGGTTACCGATAAAGCCATATCGCAATTTATTCAAACAGCTTCCCCCGATTTAAGTAAGTTGTACCAGCACCTGCACACTAACCCAGAACTATCGTTTCAGGAAAAAAATACCTCGGCGCGCATTGCTTCGGAGTTAAAAGCTTTGGGCTACACGGTTACTACCAATATTGGCGGCTACGGCGTAGTAGGGGTGTTAAAAAATGGCAATGGCCCCACGGTTTTAATCCGGACCGATTTAGATGCTTTGCCAATATTAGAAGAAACAGGCTTGCCTTATGCGAGTAAGGCAATAGGTAAATCCGATGATGGCAAGGATGTAGCGGTTATGCAGGCTTGTGGCCACGATGTGCACATGACCGTTTTTACCGGCGTAGCTAAAACCTTAGTTCAGTTTAAAAATAACTGGAAAGGTACGCTGGTTTTAATTGGACAACCCGCCGAAGAACGGAGCGGCGGTGCGAAAGCCATGTTGCAGGAAGGCTTGTTTACCAAATTTCCGAAACCAGATTATATAGTAGCGCTTCATGCTAATGCCAGCATCCCGGCCGGGCAGGTAGGCTACACCGAAGGCAATATTATGGCCAATGTAGATGCTGTAGATATTACAGTGCGCGGCATTGGTGGCCACGGGGCCGTACCGGATAAAGTTAAAGATCCGGTAGTATTAGCCTCGCAATTGGTATTAGCGCTCCAAACCATTGTTAGCCGCGAAATATCTCCTTTTCAGCCGGCAGTAGTTACGGTTGGTTCTATTCACGGCGGTACCTCTTTTAACGTAATCCCCGACGAAGTAAAACTGCAGCTTACCTTAAGGTCTTACAACGACGCGGTGCGTAATAATACCATTGCCAGCATTAAGCGTATGTGCGAGGGGCTGGCCCGCGCCGCCGGCATGCCCGAAAATCGCTTACCCTTGGTAACGGTGCGCGACCAGTTTACCCCCTTTACTTATAACGATGTAGCTTTAACCCGCCGCCTTACAACTTCTTTTAAACGCGTTTTAGGTTCGGATAAGGTAGTGGAAACGCCACCCTCGATGGTAGGCGAAGATTTTGCTTTCTATGGTCGCACCGAAGCCAAAATTCCCATTTGTATGTTCTGGCTGGGCACCGTAGACCCTAAAAAAGTAGTTGAAAGCAAAGCCCAAAATATTGAACTGCCAGGGCTACACTCAAGTAAATTTACGCCTTTGCCGGAGCCTACCATTAAAACCGGGGTGCTGGCCATGAGTACAGCCGTACTGGATTTATTTAACCAAAAATAGTTTTTATTTCCTGCCTAAAGTAGAAGGCAATTGTAGTTATTGAATTATAACCTTGGCCGTAAAAGCGTGTTGTTTATTTATTACCTGTAAAAAGTAAAGGCCGGTTTGCAATTTTTCGGTAGGCAAACTTTCGGTTGCAGCATGGTTGGCGGTTGTTTGTTTGGTAAGCCAGACTTTGCCGTCGGTGCTGGTTAAGGTTATGCTAGCGGGTAAAGTATCAGGGTTATTATATTCGAGTTGAAGCGGCTTGCCTTTTAATATTGGTACCGGATATATTCTAAAATTAAGTTTTGGCGAAGCAACTGTTACGGATTTTAACGGAGAATAAGTAAACGTGCCGTTAGTATCGGTTTGTTTTAAGCGGTAATAATTTATACCTGTTATTGGTTGTGGGTCAGTAAAAGAATATTGCCGTAACACTTCAGAATTGCCGGCCCCTTTCTTTTGCCCTATTTCTTTAAAATGAACCGCATCCGTTGAACGCTCTATGGTAAAAGAAGCATTATTTTGCTCAGAGGCCGTTTGCCAGGAGAGCATCACGCCCGGATGCTTGTATGCGGCTGTAAAGTTTACCAAAGTAACCGGCAACGGCACCCAGTTGGTAGTGGAAAAAGGATATAGCCGGGGCGCTACTATAAAACCACTTCTATCAATTCGCTCTGAGGATATATAGCCATTGCCATTACTGGTAAAAGTAACGCCTTCCAGCTGCCCCTTGTCTATCGAAATACCCAAATTTATCCGTCGTTTATTACCGCTAAAAAAATTGTTGTCTGGGTAATCCCACAATACCCACATAAACAAGCTGAGCAAATTACCGCCATAACCAATCAGAACTATTTCGTTGACATTGGTAGTAGAAATATGGGCATCGGTGATTAAACCGTTTACTGCCAGTTCTTCTTTACGTTCAGCGGTGTGCGTGCCCGGAGTGGCGGGTAAGGTATAATGCACGGTTTTGTAAGTAACCCAGTCTTTGGTAAATAAATGCAACTGGTTATCTTTTACCAGAAAAGCCTCACAATCGAATTTAGTTTTATTACCGCCGGTTGGTACCGGAGTTCCTTGGTCTTGGTATGAAAAATTAATAATATCGGCGGTGACCGAAATATTTGCTCCCGAGCTAATAGCGGTTTTGCTCACCCGGTATATTTTCAGGTCGGAGCGGGCGCCATTTGCATTATTGCCAAAGTCGCCAATATAAAAATAATTTGCGTCGGCGGTTAACGCTTCCCAATCAATATTGGTGGCATTACTTATTTCTACAGTTTGTAGAATACTGCCATCGGTTTCGCTGATTCTATAAATTTTATTATAAACAGCAGGCGGTTCGCCGCTATCGTTCAAGGTCCATAACTGGTTATAGGTATAAATTAATCCGGAGCTTTCGTTTAGGCTGGCGGGTAAAGTTTTTGGGTTAGTTAAAGTGTAAGAGTAGGTGCAACTGCCATCATTGGTAGTTGCATTCGGATTGTAGTTATCGGCTGCCGGGTCGGTACAGCCAGATTGGGCTAAAGCCTTGGTAGAAAATATTAAGCCAATTAAAAGCAAAAGCAGAATTTTCATGGCTACCGGGTAATATATTTGGCTTTATGCAAGCAAAATTTACTTGCTTGATTTTTTAAAGTAATAGAAGCAGAAAATAAAACCCGGCAGCTTTAAAACTGCCGGGTTAATTACGGGCGTTTATTGTTGCTGCTGCAGCATTTTCTCGCGCCGTTCTTTAAACTCGGTGCCGGGTTTCCATGCGGGCCAAGTGTTGCCTTGCGCTACGTCGTAACCTACTCTAAAATACAACTGTAAATCTTCTATTGCTCCGGAAAAATCCCAATCTGGTTTAATTTCATCCGATACTTTGTGGTAATCCTGGGCCGTGTATACATCAGCTTTTTCCTGTAAATATTTGGCATCACGGTTTCTGGCTTTTACACCCGATTCGGCGTAGAGGGCCGGTACTCCTTTTTTGGCAAACTCGAAATGGTCGGAGCGGTAAAACGAGCCTTTTTCGGGGGTAGCTTCCGGCACAATTTCGCGTTGCTGGGTAGCGGCGGCACGGGCCAAAATATCGTCGAGCGTAGAGTTGCCGTAACCCACAATTATTACGTCTTCGGTACGGCCGTAGGGGTTCAGACCATCCATGTTAATATTGGCCAGCGTTTTATTTAAAGGATAAAGCGGGTTGTTGGCGTAATATTTAGACCCTAATAAACCTTTCTCTTCGGCGGTAACCGCTAAAAACAAAACAGATCGTTTGGGTGGCTCGGGTAATTGGGTGTAGGCTTTGGCTAGTTCTATTAAGCCGGCCGTTCCCGATGCATTATCCAGCGCTCCGTTAAATATTTGGTCGCCTTTTAACTTCGGATCGCGGCCCAGGTGATCCCAGTGCGCAGAATAAACCACGTATTCGTCTTTTAGTTTTGGGTCAGAGCCTTCGAGTCTGGCAACTACGTTTTTAGACTGAATTTCGCGTAATTTATTGTTAATGCTAAAGTTAGCCTTTGCACCCAACGGAACGGGTTTAAAGTTTTTATTTATAGCTTGTTGTTTTAGAGCATTAAAATCTTTGCCGCTGGCGCTAAATAATTCCTGGGCTTTGGGTAGCGTAATCCAGGCTTCTACCGGTATCCGGTCCATGTTTTTGTTCGGATTCTTAATATCGAAATTTTCGCGGCTCCAGCTACCCGAAACCACTTCGTAAGGGTAACCGGCCGGACCCGTTTCGTGCACAATAATACAGGCCGCCGCGCCTTTTTCGGCGGCTATTTCGTATTTGTAAGTCCAGCGGCCGTAATACGTCATGGCGCGGCCTTTAAATAAATTATCGTCCAGTTTAGAAGTATCCTGCGGATTAGATACCGGCGGGTCGTTGATGAGCATGACAATGGTTTTACCTTTTACATCCAGACCTTTGTAATCGTCCCAGCCGTATTCGGGCGCCACAATGCCGTAGCCCACAAACACCACATCGGAATTATTTAACTGCACTTGTGGTACAAACCGGTGCGTAATAGCCACATAATCTGTAGGGAAGTTGAGGTTTATTTTTTTGCCGCCGGCGGTAAACGAAGCGGTAGGCTGCGCGGTAAAACCTACCAAGGGTACCTGCTGAATATAAGTGCCATCAGGGTTGCCGGGTTTCAGGCCCAGTTGGGTAAACTGGCGGGTCAGGTAAGCTATGGTAGAATCTTCGCCGCGGGTACCGGGGCTGCGGCCTTCGTAAGCATCAGAGGCTAATATTTTAATGTGGTTGAGCAACGTATCGGGGCTGAAACTGGCGAGGGCGGGTTTAATGGCAGCCGTTGCGACCGTATCAGTAGTTGTAGCGGTGCCGGATTGGGCTTCTCCGGTTTTGCGGGCACTTTCGCTGCAACTGCTTAGCAAGCCTAACAGCAAAAAAGCATAAACACAATATTTCATGCGGTTTTCATAGTTTTGGTACGGCTCTAAGTTAAACTTTTATCCGCATCTAAACCAACGAAAAAAGCCGGCCCCAACTAAAGACCGGCTCCAACACAAACAATAAACCAAACAACAATTACTCAATTACAAAGCTTACTTCTACGGAGGCTCTTACCAAAATCTGGCCTACGGCTAAGGTAGGGCCGCTGGCTCCGGCATCCGCCGATTCCATCATTTTATTAGCCATCTGGAGGCGGGCATAAGGCCGCGGCGTATATTCAGAACCCGACTCGGTAATACTATATACCCGGCCAGGTTTAGCGCCCAATTCTTTCGTCATGGCGGTGGCTTTTTCTTTCGCCGATTGTATGGCTAATTTCCGGGCTTGTTCGCGGTGTTTTTGTAAATCCGAAGTACGGTATTCAATACCTTCTACCCGGTTAGCTCCGGTTTTGTAAATACCGGTTAATATTTCGTCAAAACGGCTAACTTTTCTAATCAGCACCGATACCGATCGTTGGGTCATGTAAAGTTCCGGCGTAGTTTGGCCGTATTCGCCTACGTACTGCGGGTACACACTTAAATTGGTAACCTGAATATCTTTGGCATCAATGCCGGCTTTTTTCAGGTAATTCAGGAGTTCTCTAACTTTGGTGTCGCTGTCCTGGCGGGCGGCTTCTAAACTTTTATTGCGTACATCAATGCCCACATTTAGTAAAACTTCGTTGGGTTCTACTTTAACCTCGCCTACGCCCGATACATTTACCAGCGGCGGCAAAACTGCCGGCACTTGTAGCTGGGCCTGGGCCGAAGCGGCAACACAAAAGAATAAACTTAAAACAACAAGCGGGTATAACAGGAGGCGTTTCATAGGGGTAAAAAGCTTAAATATTTATAACCCGGTGCATCCAAGTATCATGCCATTTCTATATACAACCTTTTTATATACCCTAATATTTTACCCTACGCGGTTTATTTTTGCGGAACGTTGTTTTCAGTAAGCTTTAAGGGTTATCCGCTATCTTTGCAGAGATTAATATTTTAGATATGACTGCGCTTACTTTATACGACCCTTTTGACCGGATGCAGTTTGGTCCCGAAACCTGCTTTTTGTGTGGAACGCCCACTGGTGCTACCGATACAATACCGGTTTTTCCGGGCTGGCTGCAACAACGCTACAACTTAACCAACAAGCAATTACAATTTTTAGATAAAAGCATTATTACTTACCCCGACTTAACCATTCCTTGTTGTGTGGTTTGCCGGGAACAGCACGTGCAGCCGCTCGAAGAAAAAATAGAAAACGCCCATGACCAGGGTGTAGCCGGCTTTAAAGCCCTTGAACAAAAAGATATATTTCTTTGGCTGAGCAAAATATTTTACGGCATTTTAGTGCGGGAACTGCTAAACGAAAAAAATCCGCTAATAATGCCGGAACATGCCGTGGGCGAAAACCCCAAAATGTTTATCAAGTTTCAGGCTTTTTATAAACTGCTGCAAGCCCTGCGGGTGCCCGTTGTTTTCGACGATTTTACGCCTTATAGTTTATTTATTCTGGAAACCGCCGAAACCGACGACACTGTACCCTTCGAGTACCGCGATGAACTAAGCACCATGATGTTCAGCATAAAAATGGGGCGGGTAGTTTTAATTTGTTGTTTACTAGATAATGGTTTGCTGCAGCAGGCCTTAAACCGGGTTTATGTTACTATAAAAGATAAACCGTTGCACCCCGTGCAGGTAGCCGAGTTTACCGCCCGCGCGTATTATGCGGCTTACTTGTTAAATATTATTCCGGAATATTTCGAACGCAAAGCTTCGCCTACCGATAATTTTTTTACCTACGATACTTTAATAGACGATATAACCATGGATATTTTTAACCCTTGGGAAAATTCGGCTTACGCCAAAGTACTGGAAGAAATGTGGAAGAAATGGCAAATTACCCGCGAACAAATATTAAATAATCCGCAGGAACCCATGACGATGCTATACGACGAAACAGGCGCCCTCCGGAATATTGTTAGCTTTCCGCCGATTGTTTAAGCGTAAAAACTATAGACCAGAAATATGCCCTGGTGAAAAATATCTGACGGGGGAGATTTATTAAAATTAGAAACGGACTAGCATTAAAGTCGTAAATTAGAAAGCATAAAGAATGAAATATATGGCTTTAGGAAATATAAAAGCAAATTTTCATCTACTCATCGAAAAAATTGAGAATGAAGAATTGCTTACATCTTTTTATGAATTACTTTTTCAGAAAAGTCAAGCCCAGGAAGGACAACTTTGGGAAAGATTAACCCAAGAAGAGAAAGCCGAATTATTATTAGCTGACGAAGAAAGTAAAGACAGTAATAATTTGCTAAGCGACGAAGAAGTAAGACAAAAACACCAGGAATGGCTAATAAAATAGTCTGGACCAAAAGAGCTGATAAAAAGTTTTTGAATATTTTAAAGTATTTAAATGAAGAATGGGGACAAAAAGTAACCAAAGCTTTTATCAGAAGAACTTATAACTTTTTAGACTTATTAATAGATTTTCCAGAAATGGACGCAGTTCAAAATCCTAGTCGGAATATTCGGGGTTTCTTACTGACAAAGCATACCACCGTATTTTATAGAATAGAAGGTAGAAATATTATCCTACTTAATTTTTTCGATAACCGGAAGAAGAATTAAAGGGGAAGCAGTTAATAATATTAAGGTGATTTTCTTTTAAAAATTGTTCTGGTAATATTATAAAAATCCTGGATGATGTTGATAGCAACATTATCCAGGATTTTTTAATTATTTAAGTAAAATATTGCCTAGCTATCTTCGCGGGCAAATTCGCTTAATTCATCGTTTTTATCGTGGCGGGGGTTCTCATCGCCGTGTTGGGTTTGTTTGCCACCCTGGCCGCCTTGCGAGTGTCCGGCCGGCTGGCCGCCCTGGGCAAATTTAGCTTGCTCGTCCGCCGATTTATTTTGAAGTCCTTCGGTGCTGTTGTTTTCGGCTTCCCGTTGGGTGGCCTGGTCGTTTTTATCTTGTGGTTCCATTGTTTTAAGTGCTTTAAGTGTTTTAAAATACTCTCGGATTACTCTTTTACGGCAGGTTTCCGGAAAAGTACGGATAGGTCTAAAAATATTCGCTTCTACAAATTAGCATTACGCCGAAACTACTCTGGTAATTATCGTAAAACCAATGGTATAAACCGCGGTTAACAAAAGAGAAAAATTATGGCAAATATTCCGCATTATCCTCTGCAACAGGCCCAGGACTTAGATTTATTAATTCAGGAAATTGGTGATGCCCGCATTGTATTATTGGGCGAAGCTTCGCACGGTACTTCCGAATATTATACCTGGCGAACAGCTATTTCCAAACGCCTGATTCAGGAAAAAGGCTTTAGTTTTATATCGGTAGAAGGCGATTGGCCGGATTGTTTTGAGGTGAATAATTTTATCAAAGGCCAGCGCAACGACAATGCTACCGCGCTGGAAGTACTCGCCACCTATAACCGCTGGCCCACCTGGATGTGGGGAAACTGGGAAGTTGCGGCGCTGGCCGACTGGCTTAAACAACATAATAATGGTAAACCCGAAAAAGAAAAAGTAGGTTTTTATGGCCTCGATGTTTACAGCCTCTGGGATTCGCTGCAGGAAATTCTGGCTTATTTAGAGAAGAAAGATGGTGCGGCTGTTGCAGCGGCCCGCAAAGCTTTCCGGTGCTTTGAACCTTACTCCGAAGACCCTCAGGAATATGCCCGCGCCGTAGCGTTTGTATCGCAGGATTGTGAAGACGAAGTGGTAAACATGCTACATACGTTACGTACCAAAGGGCTGGAGGCTGGTACAACACGCGAGTCGGATTTTGATGCGGAACAAAATGCACTTGTAGCAGTTAATGCCGAAAAATATTACCGGGCCATGATTAGGGGCGGCGGCAGTTCCTGGAACGTGCGCGACCGCCACATGATGGAAACCCTGACCCGCCTCCTGGACCTGCACGGACCCAATTCCAAAGCCATAATCTGGGAGCACAACACCCACGTGGGCGATGCCCGCTACACCGATATGGCCCGCGCCGGCATGATAAACGTAGGTCAACTGGCCCGTGAGCAATACGGCGAAGAAAACGTGTATATTGTAGGATTTGGTTCTTACAAAGGCTCGGTAATTGCCGCTGATGAATGGGGCGAACCTATGGCGGAAATGGAAGTGCCGGCCGCGCCACCGGGTACCTGGGAATACATGCTCCACGAAATAGGGGCTAACAATAAACTTATTTTCTCGAAAGACCTCCGCAACCTGAAAGAGCTGGAAAAATCTATCGGCCACCGGGCTATTGGGGTGGTGTATCATCCGCGGCGCGAGCGCTTTGGCAACTACGTGCCCACTATAATACCGCGCCGTTACGATGCTTTTGCTTACATCGATACTACCCGGGCGTTGCATCCCTTAGCCATTCACCAGGACCATACGCAACCACCAGAATTATATCCTTGGGCAGAGTAATTGTTGATGGGTGATGGCTGGTTGTTAGTTAATGGTTGAATATGGGGTTAGTAACCCACATTTATTATTCAGGAAGAAACTTGTTAGCAGGCAGCCAACAAGTTTGCTCCTGAATAATAAAAGTGGGTTTTAGCACTAATATTTTTGATTAAATAATTAAAACCAACAACCAACAACCAATTAGCAACCAGCCATCAATCATCAACAACAACTAAGTAGTGGTATAATGGCGGCGGAGCCATTGGCTTAGGCCGGCCAGTCCCGGAAACAGCACCCGTTCGGTAATATTGGCCTGATCCAGTTTATCGCGCACTTCCCATTTCAGGCGGGCAGGTATTATTATCCGGAAATATAAATCAGAATGGTTGACCAGCCAATCGTTTAAAATCGCATGAGGACTCGACATCATCGAAAACAAGGCAAACTGGTGTACAATGCGCGCGTCGATCGAAGGTGGCTCCAGAAATATTACAAAGTCTTCTTCCTGAAAAGTACCCAGTTCTTTTAAAGAAGAACAAACCGGTTCCAGTATTTCGGGGGTAAACACGTTAGAGCCTTCGGCGTAAATGGTTTCCCGCAGTATTTCCGGAATATAATTGTTTGTTTTTACATAGTTAATGCACCAGATTGCGGCATCCTTGTCAAAATTATTAAAATCGGCGGTAGCAAAATGCAAGGCCACATACGGCGAATAAGTCCAGTCGAGGAGGCGCGTGGGCAAGCCGTGGTGCTGGGCTACGGCCAGCCAGTTCCAGACAGAATTTCCCGGTGAAGCATCTTCGTGGGCGTATTTTTTAAAATTGCGAAGCAGGTGATGTTCCAGCTTGCCGTAATCGCCGCCCAAGCGGATTAAACTCGTTTTTAAATCGTACTTTCTACTGCCCAGCCCCCGGTAAATATACGGCGACCGGAACCGGTTAATGCGTTCGTCCCAGGAATTATGAAATAAAGCTTTTTGCAGTTCTTCCCAGGATTGTACCACTATGTCGTTTTCTAGCTCCATACAGGTGCTGTTTTTGCAAATTCAAAAGTTTGTTGGTTATACGGCAATAGCGTTGCTTTTAAGCGGTGATATGTACGTAAAATAACCGAAGGTTTATACGTAATTCTATTCCGGATTTAAACAAAATTTATGTTGTGCGTATGGCGTTATAGCTAACCGGCTACCATTACCTACAGCTTTGAGGTACATTAAATATTCAATATTATCGTATGAATAAAGCGTTCCTGGTTATTGTTTTCCTGGCATTGTTGGGCGTACTATCGGGGGCTTTTCAGCGAAACAACTCTTTTAAAAATAACATGACTGCAAAAGAGCCATTACCGGTAAACAAAGACCGGCTTTATGCCGATGTAGAATTTTTAACCAGTCTTAAACCTGCCCGCAATGCTTTTAACGTAGCTTCGTTAAATAAAAGCGCGGCGTATATTTACCAGGAGTTTCAAAAAATATCTACTGAGGTAACTTACCAAAACTTTAAGGTAGGTCAGCAGGAGTATAAAAATATTATTTGCTCGTTAGGTCCGGAAACCGGCGAACGCATTGTGGTGGGAGCGCACTACGATGTGTGCGGCGACCAGCCCGGCGCCGACGATAATGCCAGCGGGGTAGCAGGTTTGCTCGAAATAGCACGACTGGTAAATCAGCAAAAGCCGGCGCTAAAATACCGGATAGATTTTGTAGCGTTTGCGCTGGAAGAGCCGCCTTATTTTAAAACCGATGATATGGGCAGCGCCGTGCACGCCAAATCTTTGGCCGAGGCCGGGGTAAAATTAAGAGGAATGGTTTGCCTTGAAATGATTGGTTATTACTCCGAAGAAAAGAATTCGCAACGTTACCCGGTAGCTGCCTTAAAAGCTATTTACCCCAATAAAGGCAATTTTATTTCGGTGGTAGGCAATATGGGGCAGGGCAGCTTAGTAAAGCACCTGAAAAAATATATGCTGGCGGGCAGCCAAATTGGGGTAGAGTCGTTAACAGCGCCGGCTTCGGTGCCGGGCGTAGATTTTTCGGACCACCTGAATTATTGGCGCTACAACTATCCGGCTGTTATGATTACCAACACGGCTTTCTTCCGCAACCCCAATTATCACCTCGAATCCGACACCATTGATACGCTGAATTTTGATAAAATGGCGGAAGTAGTAAAAGGCGTTTACTGGGCAGTGGTGCATTTGTAAGATTTTAGAAGTAGCTGATTTAATATAAACTAAAGCTGATATTTATGCGTAACCTTAAGTTAAAATGCGTCTGATACCAGATGCATTTATCCTATGTACCTGTAAAAAAAAATATATGCAGAGTCACACTAAAGCAATTTATCAGAACCTGAAACGGAACGACTTTCTGACCGTTGCGCCAGGCGTTAGTTGTTTGCAAATAGTAATGGTAAACGTTTACCTGATTAGCGACCCGGCTGATACGAGCGGTAATTGGGTGCTGGTAGATGCGGGGCTGGCTGGTTCGGCTAACCGGATAAAGCGGGCCGCCGAAAAATTGTACGGCAAAGGCACCAAGCCCCAGGCCATTATTCTTACGCACGGCCATTTCGACCACGTGGGTGCTTTGCGCCAGTTATTGGAAGAATGGGATGTGCCGGTTTATGCGCATTTATTGGAATTACCTTATTTAACGGGTCGCTCGGCTTATCCGCCCCCTGACCCAACTGTTGGCGGTGGCGGCATGGCTTTTATGTCCAGGATTTACCCAAATAAACCCATAGATATTAGCCGCCAGGTGCAAGCCTTACCCAACGACGGCACCGTACCGCATTTACCCGGCTGGACTTTTCTGCATACGCCCGGCCACACGGCGGGCCATATTTCGCTTTTCCGCGACAGCGATAGTGTATTAATTGCCGGCGATGCTTTTGTAACCGTTAGGCAGGAATCTATGTTAGCCGTAATGACCCAGAAACAAGAAGTGCACGGGCCGCCGGCTTATTATACGCCTAACTGGGAAGCCGCCAAACGATCTTTAGAGCGGCTTTGGTTGCTGCGGCCCAAAGTAGCGGCTACCGGCCACGGCTTACCTATGTACGGCGAAGAATTATTAGACCAGTTAGGACTTTTGTTCCGGGAGTTCGACGAGCGAGCGTTACCGTCGCAGGGGCGCTATATTAAACAGCCGGCCGAAGCCGATGAAAGTGGGGTAATCTCTTTGCCGCCGCCGGTGCCCGACCCGGTTCCTAAAGTATTGGTGGGCGTTGGATTGGTGGCTTTAGCCGGTATGGCGGTTCTGGCTATTCGCCGCCGCAACAATACCATCGATTTTATAGATAAAAGTTTTCTGGCCGGTATTGCTAAATTTTAAGTTACCCCTGAAAATATTAAAACTAAAGATATTAAAACTAAAAAAGCCGGTTTACCCGGCTTTTTTAGTTTTAATAAAAATCGTTAATCATCGTGCCGACGACGATTACGCCTGTCCCGATTGTAGTTGTCATCTTCATCGGCCCAACGCGGACCGGATTCATAGCCCCGGTTAAAATTGCGGTTTTGCTGCTCCCGGTTGCGGTAATCATTATCATCGTCGTTGCTGGTCATGCTGTTCCATGCATTGCTGATAGAGTCGCCCATCCGGTCGAAAAAGCCGCGATCCCGATCTTGGTTATAATTGCGGTCGTTGCGGTAATTATTCTGGTAACGGTTGCGGTCATCATCGTCATAGTCCTTGCGGCCAATGCCGGGAGCTTCCCAGTTGCCCCGGTTGCCGCTGGTATAACGGTAATCATCTTGCTTGTAGCCTTCGCGCTCGCCCCAGAACCGGGTGCCGCCATGGTCGCCTTGCGGTGGGTCGTTGTAATAATTGCCGCGTCGGTCGCCGTAAGTGTTCTGGCTATCGTAATTTTGCTTATCTCCGAAATTACGATTCTGATTTTGATAGCGGTTCTGGTCTTGGTTATAACGCTGATCCTGGAAACGGTTCTGGCTTTGATCCTGATTTTGGTTCCGGTCTCTGTCGGGCCGGTTATCGCCGTAGTTTATCCGGTTCGCATCGCGGTAGGCGCTGTCGGGGCGGGCACCGTAATGCGTTTGTCCGCGCTCATTGCCTTCGTTGCGATTCTGATAATTTTGGCTGCTGCGGTATTGGTCTTGCGGGTTCCGGTCGCCGCGGTCGCGGTAAATATTACGGCCAACCCGTTGGTTTTCTTCTAAGTGTCTGCGGTCGGGGTTAAAGTTTTGCTCCTCTTCCCCCGAGTGTCTTGTGTTATAATCCATAGTTTTATTTTATTAATTAAGTTAAAATCCTTTGCTAAAGGGTTTGGCTTTTTTTACGGGAATAACTTTAAGAGAGTTAAGAAATAATTGAGCAGCAGAATATTATTAAGCTTTTAGACAGCCGCATTCTAATAATTACTGCTTACGCAGGCACAGATTCTACTAAATATTTTATAGGTATCTGACAATAATGTTATTCCGGAGCTAAACAGGGAAAGTTGTATTTTCTGTAAGGGTTTGTAATACAAAAGGCTATAATTATTATGTACTTATGGGGCTCGGGCTGGTAATTAGATTAATGCCATTTTGTCTTGTTCTTTTGCTCGTGCCTAAATAAAACAGCAATTTTTACAGTATGGTATAAGATTTGTTTTGTTAAGAAACATAAGATCATGAAGGGAAAAGACGATGTATATCATAAAAAATAAAAAAATATTAAAAAGCTTTGGTAACCAGATTGACCAACTAAATACCTTAACCGGTGGCATTAGTATGGCTCAGTTTAAGGTAACTAATAAGCCAGATAAAATGGTGGTAACTGTGTTGGCACCATCGGTTAGTCCAGACCTGATACAGGTACAGGTAGAGTATAATAAACTGATGGTGTATGCTACTTTACCGTTAAACGAAGAATATAATACCGAGCAGCCAAGTGTTAATTTGCCTTTGTTTGCGCAGGTTATTGACATACCGTTTCACGTGGATGTAGACCAGATTCAGGCCAATTACAGAAACGGCAAACTGCACATAAACTTACCGTTTACCGAAGGCCGTTTAAATAACCGCCGCAGTATTCAGATAGAACAGGAGTAAAACTGTTGAAATAAAAATAAACGAGGGGCTATGAATAATGGCCCTTTTTTATTTACTTTATATAAATGGTGCCGGAAAGCGGATAGCTCACGGTGCTTGGCTAAAACCAGAATATACCGGTGGGCCGGAACAAAAACATTTTTATAGGAGTTTAAAGGACATGGTTAATTTAATATTTCCTCCCAAATACATGGCCGTGTATGCGCAATGCATCGATGATTCGTTACCGGCCTTCGAGCCCCAGGAATGGATTCAGGAAGGGCGCATTTACCAGGTTAAACATTACACCGAAGCTTTGAATAATAGTGAGGGTTTTGCCGTTACCATTCTGGACGCAAACGGCGAAGAAATTCATCCGTCGCCGTCGCACTGGAGTTTTGCTTCGGACCGTTTCGAAATATTTAGTATCTGTTTGAATTAATTTTTCGTAGGTGCAAGCATATTTTTTTATTTAGAGCAGAGGGAGAAATGCTGGCACAGGAAGAGTTTAAAGTTTTAACCACCACCGAACAAGTAGCTATTTTGCGCAATCATGGCAATTACATTCATTACCGGGTTAAGGGCTGGTGCAAAATTGAGCTTTATTGGTTTCATAAATTTTACGTAGAAATTTGGTATTTGCACAACGACCAAACTGTTGGATTAATTAGGGTACTTACCGGTAAACCATCGCTGGAGCCTTACCTGGATACCATTCAGCTTAAAGTGGTTTAACCATTTATTTAAGAACAAGCTTTAGAGGTTTTTTAAGGTACCCCCGAAACCGGAATACCTACCGCGGTAAATAATAATTTATCAGTGTTTATAAATAAAATTAGCCGGCCAGTAATATTTAAATATTGCTGGCCGGCTAATTTTATTTTATGCCCATATAACTGGTGGCAAGTGTACGCTTTGCAACTACCTCTACATAATTGTTTTTTGTTGGGTAAAAATAATTTTTACTTTAATACAAAACTTTTGTAAAGCAAACCTGCCCTATATGAAAACAATTGCCTTGATTGCCCATAACGAGAAAAAAAACGAACTGCTAGCCTGGACCAAGCAACACCGCGAAATATTGCAGCATTACGAATTAATTGGCACCTCTAACACCGCTAAATTAATTAGTGGTTTATTGGGTTTAGAAGTAAAGCCTTTTGGCCACGGCCCCAGCGGCGGCGATATTTTACTTTCGGCCAAAATTTTAAAAGGCAAAGTGCAGAAAGTAATATTTTTTATTGATTCTGAAAACCCCCACGGCCACGAACACGATATTCAAACCCTAATCCGGACGGCGGTAATTAACAACGTGCCCATTGCGTTAAACCGGGCCTCGGCCGATTATATTATTTTGGAACAGCAAACGCAACCTTAAGCTAGTCTAGGAAGGAGCAGCCTATTTCTAAAGCGCGTGGAATATGCTAATTTGGTAAATTATCTTAAAAAAAAGGCCTCTGCCGCGTATAGCAGCAGAGGCCTTTATGTAAAAGCAGCTTTGGCTTTTAAGCAGCCTGGTGGTGCTCGTCGTTATCATCCGCAGCCCGGGCCACTACAAAAATTGTTACCACTGCCACCGCAGCTACCGCTAAAACCATTTGCCGGGGCGTTAGTTTTTTACTGGCTTTCATCAGCAGGTGACCGGTATCTTGCAGTAAATCGGGTAGTTTTTCATAGTTACCGTCTTTAAATACGTGCATCACATTTTCGAAAGCCCGCGATAAATCCTGTGGTTGTACTAGGGAAGTATTATTAGCCTGATCCATAATTTTAGTTTTTGTTTAGTGTTCTCTACTTTTTATAGCACCTATTTGTTGCAGGCAGGCCTATTTTAGGCCTATTTGCCAACAGCATTTGCTATACGTAAAACTATAAACCACGGCTAATCATTTTTTAGATTTATCAATAACCAACAATACTAAGCCAATTGGTTGCCGCCAGCGTTTTTTACCTCTTCGCCGATTTTCTGCAATATTTTATCCGGGCTGTACATCATGCTGGCCGGAAAGCCAACATTTACATTGTTTACGGCCAGGGTTTGGGTAGCCTCATCGTAGTTGTATTCGGCTGATACGCCTTTCTCAGAAATACGACCGTTGTTGCCGGCCAGGTTAATGCCAAAGCCAGATAATTTTGAACGAAGATTGTTATAGATTTCGGGAGAGATACCGGAATATTGCGCGCTTTTTGCCATAATTTTAATTTGTTAGTAAGGGTTTAAAGTAAATTAATATTTCTAATTAACGCATTTGCAGTTGATTTTGCCTAAAAAAGAGGACACAAATAGTTGTTTTAACGAATTGTTAATATGCTTTCTGCTTTTAACTACTAAAGGCCAAGTACTTCCAGGCCTTGGTCAAATACCACGTCTACCGGAATATTAGCCTCGCTCAGGCGGTCGAGGTCGGCTTGCAGTTTGCTGTCTATTTTGCCTTGTTCTTCCAGTAATTTTCCTACGCCAGCATAATCGCCGTTGCCTTGCAAGGTTAATATTTCTGCCGATAATTTATTCATGGCCTGTTCCATTTTAGGATAGTTTACGCGGTAGGTATTGGTTTTTTCGTCGCGTTCAAAAGCGCCGTTCTGGGCAAAAAAGTTAAAGCGCACCATATTGGCCTGCCCGTGGGCACTGGCGGCGCCAAACCTTACCGACCGAAAAATACCCGCCAGGAAAGTAGTATAATAATCTTTCATGTCGCCTTGGATTTCGCCTTTGGCGTGCAACTGGTTTATCATGTACAAGCCCAGAATATCGGCTTTGCCTTCTTCCAGCGCCGAGCCTTTTTCTTTTAAAGCATCGCGCACGGTGCCCTGGCCGTTTACCAGGTTTTTAATGCCCAGCCCGTGTGCCACTTCATGAAACATGGTTGTCGCAAAAAAAGCATCGAAGGTAACGTGCTGCCGCTGGTCTTCGGCAATTAAGGTAGTGGCAATGGGCTGCATTATTTTATCGAATTTGGCCTGCATGGCATTTTTTAGCTGCAGCCGCCGGGTGCCTTTTTTTAACTGTACTTCTTCGTCGTTGGGCAGGTTAATGGCAATGGTTTTGCTGCCCGCATTGCAATCGCCGGCGTAGTAAATTACATCGTAGGCGTTCAGGTCAGAGTCGGTGCCGGGCTTTTCTTTTTTATATTTTTCAGCTACCGGTAGGCCGCGCTGTAATTCGGGCAAGAATGCCGCGTACCGGGCCAGTTTTTTACTCCATTCCTGGTCTTTTATTAATACGTAAGCTTCGTGCGCGGCTTTGTAGTTAAATAATTTGTCTTCGTAAACTTCTATGGGGCCTACCACAAAATCGATGGTGTTGGTTTTCATATCCATCCAGGCTAAATCGCTGGGCTGGTAGTTATCGGTGAGCAATGCCTCGGCCCGCAAGGTTAAATATTTCTTCAGCCCCGCATCTTCGGCCAAACCGGCCGCTTGCCGCAATAATTCGGCAGCTTTTTCTACCTGCGCTTTAAATTGCACGTGGTACGGTATGGTTATTAACTGGCCTTTTGGGTCGCGGCGCAGCAAGGTATATTGGCTCTTCTTATCTTTTAAATCAGCTTTTTCAAACTCCTCTTTGGTCATATCGGGCGGGTAAAAATTAGCTGCTTCGGGCTTGGGACCAATATTTTTAATAAAAGGGGTGTTGTTATCTAACCTATCCCAGGGGCCGTAATTTATTTGTACCAGCCGGCGGGTGGCCCCGTCCGAGATAGAATTCAGCAGCGAGTCGCGCTGCCCATAAGCTTCGTACCAGAAAATATCATCCATTATTTTGGCCACCTCAACCAGCAACGGAATCATTTGTTTTTCCTTAGCCGTTAGCTTATTTAAATCGGTGGTGAGGCTAACTTCTTCGTATTTATTCAGGCGTTGGTGCAGCGGTGCGGCAGTTTCGTCTGGGGTGGCCGTGGTGCCCTTGGTTTGGTTGTCGGTTTTCTTTTGGTTAGAACAGCCAGCCAGCATTAAACTGCCCACAGCCAGGAATAGCATATATTTAAGCTTCATACAAAACAGGTTTAGCAAGTGAGGCTAAATTACAAATTTTATTGGGGTATACGTGTCGATTTAACTTTTACCAATTGCTTAGCTCTCGTAAAGTTCCAGGGGTAATTTGTCAGGGTCCTGAAAAAAGGTAAACCGTTTGCCGGTTAGTTCATCTACCCGAATTGGTTCGGTAATTATTCCTTTTGCGTTTAGCTCGGCTACAGCGGCCTCTAAGTCTTTAACTGCAAAAGCCAGGTGGCGTAAACCGCAGCTTTCGGGTTGGCTTTGGCGTGGCGGCGGTTCCGGAAACGAAAACAGTTCTATCTGGTAAACGCCATTTACGGCTAAATCTAATTTATAAGATTGCCGTGGTGCCCGGTACGTTTCCTGTATTACCTGCAGGCCTAATTTCCCAACGTAAAATTCTTTCGAAACAGCGTAATCCGAGCAAATAATGGCAATATGATGAATGCGGTCGAGTTGCATGGTTTAACAGAATAGGTTAGATGCCGTAAAAATAAATATAGAAAGAAACACTATATAATAATATTAAATTCGCGCTAAAGGTAAAGCCGTTTAAACAAGAACCTGAATTGGTGCTCAGCAAAAATTCAGATAGAGCAGCAAGCATGCGTAAAAAAATACTCTTTTTGGGTTTAATCGGTTTACTTGCCTGGGGGTTGGTGAAAATTCTTTTTTTTTCGGGTATTACGCAAACCCCGCCTGCACCTACTTTCCGGAAGGCAACTGAACCCGGTTTTGTGTGGGCCAGTGCCGGCGAACACTATGCCCGGGGCTGGTTAGGTGAATTTTTACTCGGGCAGCACTACCGCCCGGTCTGGACTACGCCCATAAAAGTGCCTGTATTAAATTTAGCTCAGCTAAAAGGTGGCATGCGCGTAGGAAAATTGGGCGGTGGCCAGCAAACTACCAGCTTAAGCTTAATTGCCCCTAACGGACAAACCTGGGTGTTGCGCTCCCTGGATAAAGACCCCGTGAATATTTTGCCGCCGTTCTGGCGACGCACCGTTTTTGCCGATTTATTACGCGATCAGATTTCAGCTTCTCATCCGTATGGTGCCTTGGTGGTAAGCCCGCTAGCCAAAGCCGCAGGAATATTTCATACCAATCCGCAGGTAGTTTTTGTTTCGGCTTCCGATTCCCACATTCAGCCTTTTAAAAACCGGATGGGAGATAAATTATTCCTGCTCGAAGAAAAATACGGCGACAGTGCCCGGGTGTGGCCGCAGTTTAAAGAAGCTTCGGAACTGGTAGATAGCCGCGTTATGCTCGATAGGCGATTCCGGTACCAGAACCACCGCATCGACGAAAAAGCTTTTGCCCAATGCCGGTTGTTCGATTTATTTATTGGCGACTGGGACCGGCACGAAGGCCAATGGAATTGGGCTGCCTTCTCCACTGATTCGGTCACGTATTATAAACCTATTCCGAAAGATCGCGATCAGGCTTTTAGCTTGTACCAGGACGGCCTACTGCCGTGGTTACTTACCCGCAATTTTGCCATGCCTAAGTTTAGCCATTTCGATTACCAGGTTACTAATGTTAAGGGTTACACAATAAACGCCAGTTTTATAGATGCGCGCGCCCTTACCAGCGTAACCTTGCCCGAATTTAAAGCATTGGCTAAGCAACTGCAGGCGCAACTAACCGACTCTGTGCTAGAAGCAGCCGTAAGAATATTGCCACCAGCGGTTTATAAATTAACCGGCCCCGATTTAGTTAATAAACTCAAAAGCCGCCGCCAGAACTTAGTGGCGATAGCAACAAAATATTACCGGGTACTAGCCCGCCACGTAATAATTCCGGGCACCGACGAGCGCGAAAAGTTTGTAATTAAGCGTTTGTCAAACGGGCAAGTACAGGTTACTATTTACCAGCTAACTTCTGCTGGTGCTGTCCGGAACCTGTATTACCAACGCCTTTTTACCAGCCACGAAACAAAAGAAATTACCTTACATGGTTTGGCGGGCGCCGATATTTTTGAAGTAACGGGCAAAGTAGAACAAAGCATTAAAATAAATATTGTGGGCGGTTTAGGCGAAGATATAATCACTGATTATTCGCAGGTAACCAGCGGCCAGAAAAGCACCATTATTATTGATACCCACGAAGGCAACGAAATAATTTGGGGCCCCAGCTCAGAAGACAAAACTTTAAAAGAAGATCTCTCTGTTCATTATTTCGATCGGGAAGGTCTGTAATCCATTGATTATTTATGTGTTATGGTAGTTTAAAAGTTTATTACTACTGATTTTGCTTAAACAAAAAAGGCAAAATAAATATCCTTTCAGGAAGCCTTGCGTTAATTATTTAATTTACTGTTTCGTAATGTTGTACCTGTAAATACTTAACTCACCCAGAAGATGCATAGGCTTATGAGAAAGTATAAATAATTATCTGAATATAAGAATTTTCTATTCCATATTTGCTTATGCGCATATTTATTTTATATGGAGTTTATATTTATATATATTTGGCGAATTTTAAATGATGAAATCTGATGGATAATTATTCTTATATCGCAAATGCCCACGCTGCATATATTGATGAATTATATAAAAGCTACCAACAGGACCCCGAATCGGTGGATTTTGGCTGGCGGAAATTTTTTGAAGGCTACGATTTTTCGGTTAAATACGCCGGCAGCAACGGTAATAGCGCTAACGGACATGCCGCAGTAGCAGAACCTAAGAAAGAAACAACTGCCCCAACTGTTACCAGCGACGTTGACAAAGAAGTACAGGTACGTAACCTGATATACGCCTACCGCAGCCGCGGCCATTTGCGCTCTAAAACCAACCCGGTGCGCCCGCGCAAAGACCGCAAAGCCCGCCTGGATTTACCAGATTTCCATTTAACCGAAGCCGACCTGGACACCGTGTTTAGAGTTGGCGAAGAAATTGGCATTGGCCCGGCTACTTTACGCGATATAATTGGGGCGCTGAAAAAAATATACGAAGGCACCATTGGTTTCGAGTACATGTATATCCGCGATCCGGAAATTCTGGATTGGTTCAGACAAAAAATCGAGCATGAGTCTTTGAATTTTGATCCATCATTAGATTATAAAAAACGCATTCTTTCTAAACTGAACGAGGCCGTTGTTTTCGAAAACTTCTTACATACTAAGTTCTTAGGCCAAAAGCGCTTCTCTTTAGAAGGCGGCGAAACCACTATTCCGGCCTTGGATGCAATTATTGATAAAGGTTCGGAACTGGGCGTAAAAGAAGTGGTAATTGGTATGGCACACCGTGGGCGGTTAAATGTGCTGGCCAATATTATGGGCAAAACCTACGAGCAAATCTTCAGCGAGTTTGAAGGTACCGCCGTACCGGATTTAACCATGGGCGATGGCGACGTAAAATACCACATGGGTTATTCCAGCGAAGTACAAACCCCATCGGGTGGTACCGTTAATTTAAAACTGGCACCAAACCCCTCGCACTTAGAGGCGGTAAACCCGGTAGTAGAAGGTTTTGTGCGGGCCAAAATCGATTCGATGTACGGCAACGATTACAAGAGCATTCTGCCAATTTTAATTCACGGGGATGCGGCGCTGGCCGGGCAAGGCATTGTGTACGAAGTTACCCAGATGTCGAACCTGGATGGTTATAAAACCGGTGGTACCATTCACTTTGTTATAAACAACCAGGTTGGTTTTACCACCGATTTTGAAGATGCCCGCTCATCAATCTACAGCACCGATGTGGCCAAAATTATTGATGCCCCGGTTATTCACGTAAACGGCGACGATCCGGAATCAGTAGTATTTGCCGTGCGCATTGCTACCGAGTACCGCCAGCGGTTCCACAACGATATATTTATTGACATGGTGTGCTACCGCCGCCACGGTCATAACGAAAGCGACGAGCCTAAATTTACGCAGCCGCAGTTGTATAACCTTATCTCGAAGCACCCGAACCCGCGCGAAATTTATAACAAAGATTTAATTAACCGGGGAGAAGTAAATGCGCAACTAGCCGAGAACATGGATAAGGAGTTCCGCGATATGTTACAGGATCGCCTGAACCTGGTAAAACAAAAGCCGTTGCCTTACAACTTCCAGAACCTGGAAAAAGAATGGCGGAATCTTCGCCGTTCCGAGCCGGTTGATTTTGAAAGTTCGCCAGATACCAGCATTAGCGCAGAAGCAATTCAGAAAGTAGGAAAAGCCCTTAGCTCCATTCCGGAAGGTTTTAAACCGCTGAAGCAAATTGAAAAATTGCTGAAAGAACGCCAGGATATGTTCTTTAACCAGCAAAGCTTAAACTGGGCAGCGGCCGAATTATTGGCTTACGGTTCTATTTTATTAGAGAATAAAATTGTGCGTTTATCGGGCCAGGATGTGCAGCGGGGTACTTTCTCGCACCGCCACGCCGTTTTGCACGATGCCGAAACCAACGAAGCCTACAACAGCTTAAATTATATTGATGCCAGCCAGGAAAAATTAAGAATTTACAATTCTTTGCTTTCGGAATACGGGGTACTGGGTTTTGAATTTGGCTATGCCATGGCTAACCCTAATGCACTGGTAATCTGGGAAGCCCAGTTCGGCGATTTTGCCAACGGCGCGCAGGTCATGATCGACCAGTTTATTACCCCATCAGAAACCAAATGGCAACGGATGAACGGTGTGGTAATGTTGTTGCCGCACGGCTACGAAGGCCAGGGCCCGGAGCACTCCAATGCCCGTCCGGAACGTTTCCTGCAATTATCAGCTGAATATAATATTGTGGTGGCTAATATTACCACTCCGGCTAACTTCTTCCACGTTTTACGCCGGCAACTGGCCTGGACATTCCGGAAACCGTTAATTATTATGTCGCCGAAATCAATGCTGCGCCATCCGTTATGCGTATCGCCGCTGCAAGACTTTACCAGCGGTTCTTTCCGCGAAGTAATCGGCGACAATTATGCCGAACCAAAAGCGGTAACCAAAATATTACTGTGTACCGGTAAGCTGTATTACGAATTACTCGAAGAGCAACAGCAAAATAAACGCACCGATGTGGCCATTATCCGGATAGAACAGTTGCATCCGTTCCCGCATATTCAGTTAGAAGCCGAACTAAGCAAATACAGCAATCCTAAAGTTTACTGGGTGCAGGAAGAGCCATCTAACATGGGCTATTGGGCTTATATGATGCGGGCTTTACGCCTCAAAAATATTCTGACGGATGGAATTGCCCGCAAAGCCAGTGCCTCGCCGGCAACCGGTTATCATAAAGTACACGGCAAACAGCAGCGCGAAATCATAGAAAAAGCATTTAGCATTTAAGAAAAAAGAAAAAATTTAAAAAGAAGTTAATGTTGTCTGATTGTTCTTTCTAATTTGCAAAGCGCAATTCTTACTAAAATTAATGTCTGATTTATATTAGAAAAACTATGGGTCTTGAAATTAAAGTGCCGGTTGTAGGTGAGTCCATTACAGAAGTAACCATTGCTAAATGGCTTAAAAAAGATGGCGAGCAGGTTGCAATGGATGAAGTTATCTGCGAACTGGAATCCGATAAAGCCACGTTTGAACTACCCGCCGAAGCTGCCGGTATTTTAAAAATTCGGGTACCCGAAGGCGAAACCATTCCGGTTGGTTCGGTTTTGGCCGAAATTTCTGGTAACGGCGCTGCCACTGCAGCACCAGCCAGCAATGATGGCGGCAATCCCGCCGAAAACCAACAGTCGGGGTATGGCGGTTCAGGTCAGCCAACCAGCAATGCACCAGCTCCGGAAGTTGTTTCGGGGGCTTCTGCTAATCCGCAAGCCGCCGAAGAAAACGCAACTGGCACCGGTGAAGAAAAAGAAATAAAAATACCAACCGTTGGTGAGTCTATAACAGAAGTTACCATTTCTAAATGGTTGAAAAAAGACGGCGAGCAGGTAGCAATGGATGAAATATTGTGCGAATTGGAATCGGATAAAGCTACTTTTGAATTACCCGCCGAAGCTGCCGGAACTTTAAAAATTATTGCCCAGGAAGGCGAAACCATTCCGGTAGGTTCGGTAATTTGTAAAATTCAGGTAGGTAGCGGGGCGGGTGCGGGTGCTTCCGCTCCAACTGCTACCCCAGGTGCTCAACCGCAAGCCCAAGCGGCCGCAGCTCCATCTGGTGGTACTTCGGCGTATGCTGCCGGAACACCTTCGCCGGCTGCCGGTAAAATATTAAGCGAAAAAGGTATTAACGCTACTGATGTGGCCGGTACGGGTCGGGATGGTCGCATTACCAAAGAAGATGCCCTGAAGGCCCAGTCTAAACCCGCTGCTCCGGCTTCCGCACCTGCTTCTCCGGCTGCTGCGCCAGCCGCCGCACAACCAGCTAACGTTGGTAGCCAGGTTGGCAACCGCAACCAGCGCCGCGAGCGCATGTCGAGTTTGCGGAAAACCGTAGCGCGCCGTTTAGTAGCCGTTAAAAACGAAACAGCCATGTTAACTACCTTTAACGAGGTAGACATGAAGCCGATTATGGACATACGGGCCAAGTACAAAGACAAGTTTAAAGAAAAACACAGCGTAGGCTTAGGCTTTATGTCGTTTTTTGTAAAAGCTTGTACCGTAGCTTTACAGGAATTCCCGGCCGTAAACGCCATGATCGACGAAGGCGAAATGGTTTTCAACGACTTCTGCGACATTTCCATTGCCGTATCGGCGCCTAAAGGTTTGGTAGTGCCGGTAATCCGCAACGCTGAATCAATGTCGCTAGATGGTATTGAAAAAGAAGTAATCCGGTTAGCTACCCGCGCCCGCGATAATAAAATATCCATCGAAGAAATGACCGGCGGTACCTTTACCATTACCAACGGTGGCGTATTTGGCTCTATGATGTCTACGCCTATTATCAACGCGCCGCAATCGGCTATTCTAGGGATGCACAATATTGTGCAACGCCCGGTTGCTATTGATGGCCAAGTGGTTATCCGGCCCATGATGTATGTTGCCTTATCTTACGACCACCGCATCATCGATGGCAAAGAATCGGTAAGCTTCCTGGTACGAGTTAAAGAACTCCTAGAAGACCCAATGCGATTATTATTAGGCGTGTAAAATAATTATGAGTTAGAAAGAGGGGGGAGGTTTTAAAGTTTCCCTCCTTTTTTATATATGGTTTTATAGATTCCGGCTTAAATGCCAGAATAATTAATAAATTAAGCGAAATGAAATACGACGTAACAGTTATTGGTTCCGGGCCGGGTGGTTATGTGGCAGCGGTTCGTTGCGCCCAGTTGGGCTTAAAAACGGCCATCATTGAAAAATATAATGTGTTGGGTGGTACCTGCTTAAACGTGGGTTGTATTCCTTCCAAAGCCCTACTCGATTCTTCGGAACACTACCACAATGCGGCGCACACCTTTAAAACCCACGGTATTGAGCTCGATAACCTGAAAGTGAACCTGGAGCAAATGATTAAGCGCAAAGCCGACGTTATTAAATCTAATAACGATGGTATTTCTTATTTAATGAAAAAGAATAAGATAGATACCTATTTTGGCCTAGGCTCTTTCGTAGACAAAAACAAGATTAAAATTACGGGCACCGATGGCCAGGTACAGGAAATTGAAACCGATAAAACCATTATTGCCACCGGTTCAAAGCCTACCATTCTGCCCTTTATTCCGGTAGATAAGCAACGCATTATTACTTCTACCGAAGCTTTAACTTTAACCGAAGTGCCTAAGCACATGGTTATTATTGGGGGCGGAGTTATTGGCTTGGAGTTAGGTTCGGTATACGCCCGTTTGGGTTCTAAAATTACCGTGGTGGAGTTCCTGGATTCGATTATTCCGACCATGGACCGGGCGCTGGGTAAAGAGCTGCAGCGGGTATTAAAGAAAACCTTAGGCTTCGAATTTTTCTTCCAGCACAAAGTAACCGGTGCTACCAATACTGGCAGCGGCGTAACGGTAACAGCCGAAAACCCAAAAGGTGAGACTGTTACGTTTGAAGGTGATTATTGTTTGGTATCTATTGGACGCAAACCTTACACCGAGGGTTTAGGCCTGGAGAATGCTGGCGTACAAATGGGCGAGCGCGGCATGATTGCCGTAAACGACCACCTGGAAACCAACGTACCCGGTATATTTGCTATTGGCGATGTAGTACGGGGTGCCATGCTGGCGCACAAAGCCGAAGAAGAAGGCGTACTGGTAGCCGAATATATTACCGGTCAGAAGCCGCACATTAATTATAACCTGATACCCGGAGTAGTGTATACCTGGCCCGAAGTAGCTGGCGTGGGTTACACCGAAGAGCAACTGAAAGAACAAGGCCGCGCTTATAAAACTGGTTCATTCCCGTTCAAAGCCTCTGGTCGGGCTAAAGCCAGCATGGATACCGATGGTTTTGTGAAAGTACTGGCCGATAAAGAAACCGACGAAATATTGGGCGTGCACATGATTGGTCCGCGTATTGCCGACCTGATTGCAGAAGCCGTAGTTGCCATGGAGTTCCGGGCCTCGGCCGAAGATATTGCCCGCATGAGCCACGCGCACCCTACTTATACCGAAGCCATGAAAGAGGCTTGTTTAGCTGCAACGGACAACCGGGCTATACATATTTAAAATTTCTTTTAGTTTAACGTTAAAAAGCCACTTTGGAATTTCCAAAGTGGCTTTTTAGCATTTATTTAAAGGTGCTTAAACATTTTTTATTTACCCGGTAGCCTGAATGAAAGAAGTTACTGGCAATGGCATAAGCAAATAAGCACAGATGCATGGCAATTATTAATGATATAAATATTCGTAAGCGCTGTTTTCCTTTACAGGATAATCAACAGCGTTGTATTCGTAAGTATTTTTAGCTGTGCTGCTTTGCGGAATGCCCGGCGTATTGGTAAAGGAAGTGGTTTGGGTTTCGATAATATTATTGGGGTTGGTATAGAGGCCCGGCAAACCCAGTTCCCGGTAAATCCGGAAAGGATTATTCTTTGTATCGTACAGGAAAGTTGCCGTGTGAATTAACTGGGGTGTTGCCCCGGCAGATTGATTAAGCAAAGAATAATAATGCTCTTTACTAACATTCCCTCTGCTGTCGTAAGAGAAAGTATTGTATTGCGTAATCCTGTCAGTAGCATCATGAATATTTACCCGTGTAATTAAACTGTCGGTGTATTCAAAGCTTCGCTTCGAAGTATAAATAAATGCATTATTCTGCTTCTGGTAATATTTGGCTGTTATTAATTGGTTGTTTGGGTTAAACGTGTACAGCGTATAACCGGATATTTCGGTGTTGGCAGCCGTCATTAATTCAGTACGCTTGTTTAGCGTAGATGATGAAAAACTGCTAGGGTCAATTGCATTTTCCTGCTTAATTAAATCTCCTTCCTGGTTGTAATAAAATTTGTTATAATAATTAAGACTTTCTGTTTCTAATATTCTCCCCGAAGCATCATAAACAAACCGGGTAGCTGTTTTTCCCGGCAACGCCTTAATTTCTTTTATTAACCAGGAATTTTTAGCTACAGGCGCTACATTCTTTTCTTCTGTACAGGAAAATATTGTAACCAGAAATACAATCAGTGGTAGAATGGCTTTTTTCATGCGCTTTCAGCAGCTTTTATTTTAATGAGTATTATGCATTGCAAATGGTTGCAAGTGGTGACAATGTATTAAATGCTTAAAGCTTAATATTTTTTGTTTTAAGCATTTACGAAGTAGCCTAACTGTATTTAAATTAATATTTTATGGCTTCAGGCAACCCCGCACATCTTAATAGCATCTTAAAAGTATTTATGCCTTTAAATTAAAAATATATAGGTTTAAAATAAATAGGTGAAGTTTTTCGGTTATATAATAAAGAGAAATTATATAAATTATTTGTAATTAAAAATCTAAGCAACTAACTTGTATTGCATACTACTATGCTAAACATATAAGCTGTTAATTTAGGTGACTAAACAAATATATGATTCAGTTAAAAGATATTCATAAATATTATGCGGTGGCCCAGAACAAGCTGCACGTGCTGAAAGGAATTGATTTGCATATCCGGGAAGGCGAATTGGTATCGATTATGGGCTCATCGGGTTCCGGCAAATCTACGCTGCTGAATATTTTGGGTATTCTGGATGATTACGATAAAGGCGATTATTATTTAGCCGGCACCCACATAAAAAACCTGTCGCAAACCAAAGCGGCCTTTTACCGGAATAAATTTCTGGGTTTTGTATTTCAGTCGTTCAACCTGCTTTCTTTTAAAAACGCCATGGAAAACGTGGCTTTGCCGCTTTATTACCAAAAAGTTGGTCGCCGCGAACGCAATAAACTGGCCTTAGAATATTTAGACCGGGTAGGCTTGAAAGAATGGGCCGAACACTCACCCAACGAAATGTCGGGTGGGCAGCGGCAACGAGTAGCCATTGCCCGCGCGCTCATCAGCAAACCTAAATTAATTCTAGCCGATGAGCCAACGGGTGCCCTCGATACCCAAACTTCATACGAAGTAATGGAAATATTTAAAGAGGTAAACCTACAGGGCATGACGGTGGTAATTGTAACCCACGAAAACGATATTGCCGCCCAAACGCACCGCGTTATCCGCCTGAAAGACGGCCTGATAATAAACGAAACCGAAAACGTAGAGCTTTACAACAGTTAATATTTAGCTACGCATCAGCATAAATTAAAAACAAATAATTATGCAGCACCTCAGGATTTTTTCAGTAGCCTTTTTTTTACTAACCTTTACCTGCACAATTGCTTTGGGCCAGGCAATTAATGAAGATTTAATTATTGGTAAATGGAAGTTTGTTAAAGCAACGACCGGTAATACGGAACTAGCTTACCAATATAACGGTGATCCACTCCTTACTTTCGAGAAAGGCGGCCATTGGATTACAGAAGACACTAATCCGAAATACCGGCAAAGCGGCAGCTGGAAAATAGAGAATAATATTTTGATAAGAGATCCGGAAGTATCCGGGTTAGGCGATATCGGGCCTTACACCAGAGTTATAGATAAACTAACCAAAACAGACTTGGTGTTTTATGCCCCTGATAACGGAGCCCGTACCTTTACTTTTTATTTTACCAGAATAGAATAACCAACATTGGCCGTATGGCTGATCGGTTATAAGCTTAAATCCTTTTTAATTTTTTGAACAATACTACTTAGGTATTAATACTCGCAAATGTTAATATAATAAAGGTTTAAGCAATCCATACTTGTCATTCAGGAGGAAACTATTTAGCAGGCAGCCAAATAGGTTCCTCCTGAATGACAAGTGTGGACTCCTGTAAATGAATAGTTATTAAATGTCCCTTTGGAGGGGAAGGTTATAAAGATTAAAACGGCAATTTTGCTAAAGCCCTAATTAATCAGTTTGTAGTAATTAGCAATCGGCAACCAACAACCAACAACCAACAACCAGCAACCAACAACTAACAACCAGCAATCAACAACCAGCAATAAACCATGTTTGATTTAGATAAATGGCAGGAAATATTAGGCACGATGCGCAAAAACAAACTGCGTACTTTCCTGACGGCATTTGGCGTTTTCTGGGGAATATTTATGCTGGTTTTATTACTGGGCGTTGGTAAAGGTTTAGAAAACGGCATTTTTAACCGTTTTGGCGATGGGGCTAAAAACAGTATTTTCTTCTCCAATGGCCGCACTTCTTTGGCGCATCAGGGCCTGGCACCCGGCCGGGAAATA
This sequence comes from Adhaeribacter rhizoryzae, assembly GCF_008629685.1. GTDB lineage: Bacteria > Bacteroidota > Bacteroidia > Cytophagales > Hymenobacteraceae > Adhaeribacter > Adhaeribacter rhizoryzae. Next base: position 156,839 of record NZ_VWSF01000008.1, read on the forward strand.
AATTTTACGAACGACGATATTACCGCTATTGAACGGGAGGTAAATAATTTAAAAATTATTGCACCCCGCAACCGGCTTTTCGGCGAATTTACCATTAACTACCAAAAACAAAACGGCTCTTACCAGGTATTTGGCGCTACGGACCAGTTCTTTAAAATGAACGGCGAAAAGCTAAACAAAGGCCGCTTGCTAAACCCCAACGACGATAAAGAAAAACGAAAAGTAATTGTGCTGGGCGAAACGGCTAAAAATGTGTTGTTCGGCGATTCGGTAAATGCGGTGGGCGAATACGTAAATATTAAAGGTATTTATTTTAAGGTGGTCGGGATATTTAATGCCAGCGGCAATAACAAAGGCCGCCGGGAGGAGCGGGCTTACATACCCTTTACCACGCTGCAAACCACTTTTAACCAGCCTAACAAAGTACAGATGCTGGCTTTAGTTGCCCAGGATGGTATTCCTGCCGATGAAATTGAAAAGCGCGTACGCAAAGTGCTGGCTACCCGCCATAAATTCTCAGAAGAAGACCCTTTGGCGCTGCAGGTAAACAACAACGAACGCGAGTTGAAGCAATTAAATGGCCTATTCAGCGGCATTCGTACTTTCGTCTGGATTGTGGGCATCGGCACTTTAATTGCCGGTATTGTGGGCGTAAGTAATATCATGCTCATTATTGTAAAAGAACGCACCCGCGAAATTGGTGTCCGCAAAGCTTTAGGTGCTACGCCTTTCTCGGTGGTAAGCTTGATTTTACAGGAATCTATCGTAATAACTGCTTTTTCAGGGTACCTGGGTTTGCTGGCCGGCGCGGGTTTGTTAGATGGTATCCGGTATTTACTGGAGTCGAGCGGGGCCGAGTTGCCCTTTTTTGCCCGGCCCGAAGTAGACGTGGAAGTTGCCATTGCCGCCACCATTGTGCTGGTTATTTCGGGGGCTGTTGCCGGCTTGGTACCTGCCTTGAAAGCCGCTAATATTAAACCCATAGAAGCCTTACGCGCTGACTAACGCAAATATTCTCATGAGCATTATCGACTTGGATAAATGGAGTGAAATTTATGCTACCGTAAAGAAGCATAAGTTAAGAACTGCCCTGACAGCTTTCGGGGTGTTCTGGGGAATATTTATGCTGATTGTGCTATTAGGTGCTGGCAAAGGCTTGGAGAATGGGGTAGTTAAAGATTTTAACGTGGCTAAAAATGCGGTATTTGTCTGGACCCAGCGCACGAGTATTCCTTACAAAGGCTTAAAAGCTGGCCGGTTTATTCAGATGACCAACGACGACATGGCTGCGATTAAGCGGGAAATTCCGGAAGTGGCTATCATCAATCCGAGTACATCGTTGGGCGGTACTTTTACGGTGAGTTACAAAACCAAAAGTTCTTCTTTTTCGGTGCGCGGCGATTACCCGGAGTTTCGTCAGGTGGAACCCATTCTGATTTTAAAAGGCCGTTTTCTGAACCACCTCGATTTAAAAGACAAACGCAAAGTAGCGGTAATTGGGGAGCGGGTAATAGAAGTATTATTTGGGAAAGACGCGAATCCCATCGGGCAATATATAAATATTAAAGGCGCTTTCTTCCGGGTGGTGGGTGTTTCGCGCGGTGCCGGCAAAGGCGAAGACCTGATTCAAAACGCCCAAACCATTTATATTCCTACTACTACCTTGCAGCAAACCTACAACCAGGTAAATAAAATTGGCTACTTTGCCATGACGCCTAAGCCCGGCATACCCGCCGCCGTGGTAGAAGACAAGGTAAAGCAGTTCCTGATGAGCCGGCACAAAGTAGACCCCAAAGATTTAAAGGCTTTTGGCTCCGCTAACGTCGAAAAAGAGTTTCAGGAGATACAGGGGCTGTTTACCGGCATTGCGGCATTTAGCTGGATTGTGAGCATCGGTACCATTATCGCGGGTATTATTGGCGTGGGTAATATTATGCTGATTGTGGTAAAAGAGCGCACGAAAGAAATTGGCGTGCGCAAAGCCCTCGGTGCTACGCCCTGGTCTATCATTAGCCTTATTATTCAGGAGTCGGTGGTGATAACGGGTTTTGCCGGTTACCTGGGTTTGCTGGCGGGCACCGGCGTAGTGGCTCTTATAGATTACCTGATGACGAAATACGAAGTAGATGCCGGTTTCTTTTCGAACCCGGAAGTAAACGTACCTATTGCCCTGACCGCTGTGTTGCTGTTGGTTTTTACCGGCACGCTGGCCGGCTTAATTCCGGCCACCAAAGCGGCTCGTGTTAACCCCGTAGAAGCCCTCCGGGATGAATAAATTGATTATTGTTGATTGTTGAATGGTTGAAGTGTTGGATTGTTAAATTGTTAATTACTAACAGCTAGTCACTAAAAACTTAAAGCGAACAACTTAAAACTAACTACTAATAGCTAAACACTAATTACTTAAACTTAAATGAAAAAGGTTTTATTAGGAATATTTGGTTTACTTTTCCTGGTCTTATCCGGCTGGCTGGGATATTATTTTTATAAAAAATCGCACACCGATCCTATCGTTTATAAAACCGAAAAGCCTTTTGTAACAAATATTATAAAGAAAACAGTGGCTACCGGTTCTATTGTACCGCGGCGGGAAGTGCAAATAAAATCACAGGTTTCGGGTATAATTGAAGAATTGTATGTGGAGGCGGGCCAGGTGGTAAAAGCCGGTCAATTAATTGCGAAAATCCGGATTGTACCAAACGTGGTAAACGTAAATAATGCCCAAACTACCTTGCAAACGGCGCGCATTAACTACGCTGAAGCCCAGAAAGAACTGGCCCGCCAGCAAGGTTTATTCGAGCAGAAAGTAATCGCTGAGCAGGAATTTAACCGGTTTCGGGTAGATGCCCAATTAAAGAAAGAAGCTTTGGAATCGGCAGAAAGTAATTTGCAGATTGCCATGCGGGGCGCTTCGCGGCGTACCGGTACGGCCTCTAACTCGGTGTATTCTACCGTAGACGGCATGTTGCTGGATGTGCCGGTTAAAGCCGGCGGTTCGGTAATTGAGCGCAACAATTTTAACGAAGGCACCACCATTGCTGCCGTCGCAGATATGAAAAGCCTGATTTTTGAAGGTAAAATTGACGAATCGGAAGTTGGTAAAATACGCGAAGGCATGGACCTAGACTTAACCATTGGTGCCATAGAAGGCCGTACCTTTCGGGCTAAACTGGAATATATTGCCCCTAAAGGTGTACTCGAAGAAGGTGCCATTAAATTTCAGGTGCGGGCCAAAGTATTGCTCGATGATAAAGATTTTATCCGGGCCGGTTACAGCGCCAACGCCGATATTGTGCTGGATAAAAAAGACAGCGTACTCGCCATTAAAGAAAGCTTGCTGCAGTTTGGCAAAGATAGCACGTTTGTAGAAGTAGAAACCGCGCCGCAGCAATTTGAAAAACGCCTGGTTAAAACCGGTATTTCTGATGGCATTAATATTGAGGTAATTTCGGGCATTTCGAAAGAAGATAAGGTAAAAGTAAAAGAGCCGGAAGCAGCAGAAAAAAAAAGTAATACCTAAATAAAGTAGCCCAACAAAGAGCCGGCAGTTATTTATTAGTCTGAGGTGCCAAATTCTGACTACCCCGGCCTGTGCCCTCACAGGCCGGAACATAAACTCAAGCATTAGGACAGATTTGGAATGGTAATGCGTTGGCTTGTCAGGGGACAAACCAAGGAACAGTGGTTTACCTAAATTTTTATTCTTTTTTATCTTCTATTTTTATTACACCTTCTATTCTTTTCCGCTTCTGCGTATAAACCAAAACAAGATTTAAATATTGGCGTTAGCTGCGGCAATTTATGTTGCTTGCAACTGGTGCCAATGCATCTATAAGCCCAAACCAGGTTGTACTTATGAGAAAGAAGGATATTAAACTCCTGTTCGATAATAATATTAGTTTTAACGAAGCTGGCAAACACGTGCGCGATGGGTTATCGGCAGCTTTCCGGACCGGCGATAATTTGTGGCTAAGTTGCGATGAGCGCAGTTCGTTGGAACGCCTGAAACTGACAGATGCAGGTAGCTTTGGCGAGCATCAATCCATTGACCTGAATAAATATTTAAAACTGCCGGCTGGTGGAGATTGCGAAGTAGATATTGAAGGATTAGGCCACGGAAATCATTATTTATGGTTGGTGGGCTCGCATAGTTTAGCCCGTAAAAAGCCCCGCAAAGAAGATAGCCCGGCCAAGCAAATTAAAAGGCTGGCTAAAATAAAAGACGATCCTAACCGCTACTTGCTGGCCCGCATTCCTATTATATTAAACGAAGAAACCGGCAATTACGAACTCTACAAAAGTTGTCCGCACCCCAAGCACCCTGATAAAATATTAACCGCCGCCCAATTAGTGATGCATAAAAAAGGTAATCAACTGATGGATGCTATTGCAGATGATATTCATTTTAAAGATTTCCTCAAAATACCAGGTAAAGACAACGGCTTCGATATTGAAGGCTTGGCAGTGAGCGGCGACCGTATATTTCTGGGTATTCGGGGGCCGGTGCTGCGGGGTTGGGCAGCTATTCTGGAATTAGAGGTAAAAGATACCGAAGACGGTTATTTTGAGCTGAAACCTGATAAACAAAACCGGTTGTACAAAAAGCATTTTCTGCACCTGGAAGGCATGGGCGTGCGCGAACTGCGCGTAAGCGGCAACGATTTGCTGCTACTAGCCGGCCCCACTATGGATTTGGATGGCACTATTGCGGTTTACCGCTGGCCCAACGCGTTGTTGCAGGAAGACGAAGCCATTGTGCACCGCAAAGATCTGGAGCGCTTAATTGATGTACCCCACGGTTCCGGTCCTACTACGGGTAAAGACAAGGCCGAAGGCATGGCCCTATACGACGAAAAGCACGTGCTGATTGTACACGACTCACCAACCGATGACCGCAAAATAGGTGATAACGGCGTAATAGCTGATTTATATACTTTGTAGCCTACGCCAAAAATAGTAGTTTTGCCTTGCTTAGAACAACCTTATTAAATTATGGCTACTACTTCTGCGGCAGCTAAACCCGAAATATTGCCTTATGCTCCGGCTTATAAAGAAGCTTTCAGGCGTTTAAACCACGAATGGATAAACAAATATTTCGAACTCGAAGACTTGGATAACCAAATTCTGGATAACCCGGAAAACTATATTATAGCCAAAGGCGGCCATATTTTATTTGCCCGTTACCAAGGCGAAATAGTAGGCACCTGTGCCCTGCTTAAAGTTACCGATACTACTTACGAGTTAGGCAAAATGGCCGTAACAGAAAAAGTGCAGGGTTTAAAAATAGGACAATCTTTATGCCAGGCCGCTATTGCTGAAGCCAAAGCTTTGGGTGCCACTACCCTAGAATTATATTCCCACCGCAGCTTGCAGTCTGCCCTGCACGTTTACCACAAACTGGGCTTCCGGCAGGTTCCCTGCCCACCCAGCGCCTACAAACGCTCCGATATTAAAATGGAATTGGATTTAACTGCCTCGTAAGCAAAAGCACCTTTTTAAAAGGTAGCCTAAACCGTAACGCCGTAAACTTTAGGGTTTACCCGGCGCACGCTGTCTATCATCCAGCAATCGGTATAAGGCTCGGCGTTCTGCTTGGTAAGGGTAAACAGGAAACCAGAGTCCCAGCCTTCTTCGTTGCGGGTAATAATTATTTGCTGGGCGCATTCCCCATCCGAGACCAAATCGCTGGTTTGGTAAGAGGCAAAATTAAGAATAGGCTGAAACAAAGGGTTTTTAACCTGATGTTTATAATTTAACAGCGGACCTGCCGCCATTTTATTTGCCGGCGAGGCAAAGTTAAAAGTAGTTTCGATGCCAGTATCTTCTTTGTCGTTCTGGCGCAAAGATTCCATTACCAACCCAATTACCTCTTGCGGAGATAATTCGGGCGATGGCATAGGTAAGTCAATCGTGTATTGATAGTTGGCCATGTTTTCACTCAATTAAAAGATTAAAAGATAAACAGGCTTATGTGTAAAACGACTTACGCGTAAAGCGCCGCTCCCAAGCCCCTATGTACTTAACATATAGGTATTTCCATCTTGCAGCTTAAAACTGCGTTGCTTTACTTACGGTAAAACAGCCCTATCGGGTTTTTTATATTTATAAGATTTGTATTAAATTGTGGGTGTTCTTGCCCAAAATTGCCTAAGTAATTTACTTTTCCCGCTGAAAAATCATCACCCCGTTGTGGTAAGTAAGGTGGCCGTTACGGTAGGTTTTGCGGTCGAGTAGAAGTTTGTACCGGTGCTGGCTGGTCTGCATAAAATCCAGCGTAGCCTGGTAAGGGTCTTTCCAGTTGGTGTCGTCTACCAAAATCAGGCAATTATCCGAAAAATAAGGCTCGGCTACTTTTAAACCTTTTAACTGGTCTTCGTACTTATGGCCGCCGTCGTAAATGTAAAAACCAATTTTTTGCCGGTGCATCCGCGAGAAATATTCCTGGTAATCCATATCGTAAAAAGAATGCTTAGGGCTTTTCAGGCGGTTAAAGCGCTTCAGAAAAGCTTCGCGCGGCCCACCAAACTGCGAAAAGTTATCTACTCCAATACAAATTTTATCGGGGTTGTGCGCCACGCCCGATAGAAAAGTAAAACCATTCCACACGCCCACATTTACAAAAACTTCGTCGGGCGCCATTTGCGCCACGGCTTGGTTTATCATGGCACCCACGGCAAACGTAGACATGCGCGGTACCTTACAAACTTCTTTCAGCTTTTCTTTTAGCTCGGCATCCTGCTCGGGCAAAATGGTATTTAGCACATCCAGCGAAATACCCAGTTTCGGCAAAGTCCGTTTTAGGGTGCCAATGCCCAAAGGTTGTTTGGTATGGGGCTGAAAAAACCGGAAAGAAATATTATTGATAAAATCGGGGTAGGGCATCATGAATGTAAAATTTAAAAACGGGTAAAGCTACAAATTGTTATGCATTGCTGGTAAAATCACGTATAAATAATCAGGTGCTAAAATTGGTAAGTAATTTAAAACAAGTATTTTTTAAGGGAAAGCGGCGGCAGCGGTAAGTAATATTGTAAAATAAAAATGCCGCTAGGTGTAACAAAAGTTTGTTTTATCCGATAAAAAGTTCTCCCTTAAGTTGATAGACGAAGCCAATTGTGCCGTTGATCATAAACTATTTAAGGTAAAAATTAATTTGTTACAGATTATTAAACTAATTGAACTATGGAAAATCAAATGAATAATTCCGGACAAAACCAAATGGGTGGAACTGCTGGCAATACTGCAACTGGCAGCCTGATAGATAAAGCAACTTCTATGTTGGGTAACGTGAACCTGAATAATATACCAGATTCGTTGAAGCAATACGGTACTACCGCTGCCAGCAAAGTTAAAAACATGAGCACTACCCAAAAAGTAATTGGTGGTGCTTTATTGGCAGCCGGAGCCTGGTATTTATCTTCCCGTTCTAAAAGCGATTATAAAACTAGCAATCCGGCCCACGCTTCCCGTCGGAGCACTGCCTACGATCCGTCTTAACGGGTTACGGATTGTAAACAAAAAAGCCTGGCTACGCTAACAGCCGGGCTTTTTTGCTTTATATAACGTATTCCGGAATAATTACCCAGTAGTTGTTTAGTCTTCTATAAATAACTAGCTGGTAACAACTTTGCCGGGTTATTTCTTTTATTATTTTTATGTTGTATTATAAATTACCTATGTTTTGGTATTATCTATACCCATAGGTATTACGTATATATACAGGCAACCATCATGTTCTATTCCACAACTATGAAAAAAACGAAATCGCACTTTCTGAAAAAATCATTAGTTTCTTTGGCCAGTGGCTTATCCGGAGCTGTTGCCTTAACCATTGTGCACGAAGCAGCCCGTCGTTTTATTCCGAATGCCCCGCGCATGGATATTTTAGGAATGCGGGCCATTGCCCGCGGTATGTACAAAATGAATGAACAGCCGCCCGAAGAAGAAAAACTGTTTCAATATTCTATTATCGGCGATATTCTGTCGAACTCAATTTATTATAGCCTGACGGGTACGGGGCGGAAAGCCTGGTTGCGGGGAGCAACGTTAGGAGCCTTGGCCGGCATTGGTGGCGTGGTGTTGCCGGGGCCTATGGGCTTGGGCACTGAGCCCAGCGGCCGAACTACCCAAACCAAAGCCATGACCATTGCCTGGTATTTATTAGGCGGCTTAACAGCCGCGGCTTTGTCGCGCACTTTATTTGAAAAGCCAACCGTAGAAGAACTTGATGAAGATGATGTTGCTGTGGTGTAACCAGTTATAAAAACAATATTCAGGAATAAAGCAGTTTATCAAAAGCAGGAGCCGCCGTACCAACGGCTCCTGCTTTTTTGTTTAAGCTAAGTTTATTTCTTAAGCCGGTAAAAAGTATTACCGGTAAAATAAATATTTTCATAAAATTGTAAAAAATAAGAGTTAATGAGGCGGTTATTACCCCGATAATTTTATATTTATAGGAATATTTTCCAAAGCCTTCTTTCGCCATTAAAGAGCTACGCCGTGAAATTAGAAGATGAAATAAAACAGAAAAAAAGTTTTACCAATCCGTACCACCGCATGATTGTAAACATCATGTTTACGGGTAATTGGGTGCAAAAGCATATTGCCACGAAGCTAAAGCCGTACGGGCTTTCGTTGCAGCAGCATAATTTGCTACGGATTTTGCGCGGGCAACATCCTAACCCCAGTACGCTGGGCATGATTCAGGAACGCATGATGGACCCCATGTCTAACGCTACCCGGTTGGTAGATAAATTGCTGGATAAAGAATTGGTGCAGCGCGGCCAATGTGCCGATAACCGCCGGAAAGTAGATATTGTTATCACCAAAAAAGGCCTCGACTTACTAGCCCAAACCGATTATATTATTGCGGAATTTGATCAGTTATATAACACCCTCACGGCTGAAGAAGCAACCTTGGTGGGCGAACTGCTGGATAAATTGCGGAGCTGAGGATATTTAAAAAGAAAATTAATAGCTGTTATTATTATCTGAATTATATAACTATTTTCCTGTAAGGCTATTCTGAGTAGTTGGTATATTTGGTTTTATATCCTTTGTAATTAATTTTGGTATAATGTAAGCGGTTGTAAATAAATACTTAGTGATAAAGGTAATAAGCGTTTAATATAAATATTTAAAAAATAGACAAAGCAAAGGCAGGCGGTTAGTTTGTATTTAAATGATGGCAAGGAAATTGTAATAATTAACTTGTTTTCATAGCTTTTATTCTTCAGGGCAGGAGCGGTTTATAACCGTTTTTGCCCTGTTTTTTTGTTTACGCCAGGTAATAAGCTTAAATATTGGTTGTAATGGCACGGCCATTTATTTAGGTATCAAAATAAAGTAAAACAGTTAATTTACTCCTGGTTAATATCTTTTTAGCGTAATGGGGTAATTAAAATTATTAACCTGAATAATTACCGGTACATATTTCGCTACGTACACGTACAGCAACTTAAACTTTGCTAACCTTAATAAACCTGAACCATGAAATATAATTTATTAGGCGATACCGGTGTGTTGGTATCGGAATTGTGCTTTGGCACCATGACCTTTGGCGGGCAGGGCCACTGGGAGGCTATTGGCCGGCAGCAACAAGATGAAGTTAATGTGCTAATGAAAACAGCGGTAGATGCCGGCATTAATTTTATAGATACCGCTAACGTATATTCTTTTGGTTTATCGGAGCAAATGCTGGGCACCAGCTTAAAACAAGTGGGCCTGAACCGCAACAGCCTGTTTATTGCTACTAAAGTACGGGGCCGCATGGGACCCGGCCTAAACGAATTAGGCTTATCGAGGTACCACGTAATGCAATCTGTAGAAGAAAGTTTAGCGCGTTTGCAGGTAGATCATATTGATTTATTGTATGTGCACGGGGTTGATGCTGCTACCTCGGTAGAGCAGGTGGTACATACCTTGCACGATGTGGTGCAGAGCGGCAAGGTGCGTTACATAGGCGTGTGTAACTGGCCGGCCTGGATGGTAATGAAAGCATTAGGAATTGCCCGTAAACACGGTTGGCACGAATTTATAGCCATGCAATATTTTTACGCCGCTGCTAACCGCGATGTAGAACACGAATTATTGCCTTTAGCGCAAGACCAGCATTTAGCATTTATGCCCTGGAGCCCCCTGGCCGGTGGCTTTTTATCCGGTAAGTTTACCCGCGACCAAACCAATACGGGCGGACAATCCAGGCGCGATACTTTTGATTTTCCGGTTATAAACAAAGAACGGGCCTACGATATTATTGATGTGTTGCTGGAAGTGGCAAATAATTATCAGGTATCGGCGGCAGAAGTGGCACTGGCTTGGGTGCGCCAGCAACCCGGTGTAACCAGTACCATTATCGGGGCCAAAACGCCGGAGCAGTTGCAGGCCAATATTCATTCGGCTAGTTTTAATTTAAACCCCGAGGAGCTAACCCGATTAAACACGATTAGTCAGCCCGAAAAAATGTATCCTGGCTGGATGGTAGAACGGCAAATGGGCGACCGGTTTCCGGTAAAATAAATAGTTAATAAATAATACTTTAAGGAATTGTGGCAACATAATTGCTATAATATAATTACTGTTTTCATAACTTCCTTTTTTGCAGGCCAGGAGCATTTAATTAGCTTCTGGCCTGTTTTTTTGTTACTTGTTCCTAAACGCTTAATTTTAGCACTACACCGGTTATCTATAAAATATTCTGCTTAAAACAGGTTAGTACTCCGCCCAATTAGAAATTATAAATTATAAATTATGAATTACCATCAACTCGACCAATAATGTCTTATTTAATGGATAAGTTTTCTAAATATTAATCTGGAGAAGCACTGGCTATGTCCGTAATTACTTATGCTACCCCCATTGGGCGTTTAGAGTACCTCGTCGGGATGCATTATTTAGAAGTGCCTGCCGAAATATTGCAGCAACTAGGCGGCAAATTTAACATGCGGCTGTTGTGTACGGTAAACCATAAACTTACTTTTCAGGGCGGACTTATGGCGCTGGGGCAGGGGAATGCCTATATCAGCATTAATAATAAGCGCTTAAAGCAGTTGGGGGTAAAATACGGCGATGTAGTGCAGGTAACGCTGCAAGAAGATAAAAGCCAGTACGGAATGGACATGCCGGAAGAATTAGCCGAGTTGCTGCAGCAGGATAATATTGGCCGGGAACGATTCGACCAACTCACGCCGGGCCGGCAGCGCTACATTATTCATTATGTTTCGGCGGTTAAGAACCCCCAACTCCGCATCGATCGGGCTATTTTGCTCATCGAAAACCTGAAACAACTGCCCTTGGGTAAAGAGTCGTTCCGGGAAATGCTGGGGCTAGGAAAAAGGCCTTAACGGTAAATAATCAGCTATTGCCTTCCAGTACTATAGTTTTAATAACGTGAGTTAGTTTTTAGGATAGTCGTTGTTAATTTCTATCCAGTGGCCATCCGGGTCTTGGAAATAAATTTGCTTTACGCCATCTACGCGCACCGTTGGCGCTTTGGCGGTACCCGGCCAGTTGGTATATTCTATGTTGTGCTTAGTTAAGTTAGCGATAAAATCTTCTATAGATTTTACACTAAAACATAAGTGTTCATTTTTATTGTGCGTAGTCGCTTTTTCCGCGCCCTGAATTAAGTGCAATTGCCCGGCTACACCTAACGTAAACCAGGTATGTAAACCATCTTTAAAAGGCTCCGGTATTTTTTGCAATTGCAGCACCTGTTCGTAAAAAGCAGTACTTTTCTCCAGGTTAACCACGTGTACCGCTATATGATTTAAGACCAATATTCCCGGTGCGGCAGCATCTGTTTTCTGGGCTAGCGCAGCACCCGAGAGAAATAAAAAGAAACTCAGAATAAAATATTGGCTAAAGCGTTTCATGGCAACAAGGCTGTCTTAAAGTAAATATAACTTTTAACCAAGCCAAAACATAGCTAAACGCCGGATTAAATCTTCTGAAACACCCTTACATACTATAACCGGCTTGGGAGCAGAGAATTTAAAGCTAGCTTCCGGAACTGCTCTTAATATTTACCTTTATCTTTGCACCGCCAAACAGATAAAAAATTACTGGTAATAAAATTGCGTTATTCTAACATGAAAAAAATATTCCTGATTTTGTTTTTAGTGCCGTTTGTAGCAGCACAGGCGTTGGCTTGGGGGCAAACCGGCCACCGGGTAGTGGGGCTGGTAGCCGAGCAGCATTTAAATAAAAAAGCCCGTAAAAAAGTAGCCGCAGTACTGCAGCAAAATTCTTTGGCCGAAGTTGCCGATTGGATGGATAATATTCGGTCGGATAAAAAGTACGATCATACCGCCGACTGGCATTGGGTTACCATACCCGACGGTATGCAATACGAAGCTACCCAGAAAAACCCGAACGGCGATGTGGTTATGAAACTCGAAGAAGTTATTGCCACCCTGAAAGCCAGTAATTTAGCCCGCGAAAAAGAAGAAGAGTACCTGAAATATTTGGTACACCTGGTAGGCGATTTGCACCAACCGCTGCACGTGGGCGGCAAAGACGACCAGGGCGGTAATCGCGTGCGCCTGCAATGGTTTGGCGAAAATTCTAACCTGCACCGCGTTTGGGACAGCGACATGATAGAAGGCAAGCAATTAAGCTTTACCGAATTAGCCAATTTTGTAGGGCCGGTTACCAAAGAACAAATAAAAGCCTGGCAAACCAATAACATCCGCGATTGGGCCCAAGGCATGATGGTTTATCGTCCGCAGGTTTATAAATTGCCCGAAGACAATAAATTAGGCTATGTTTATTCTTACGAAAACTTTGGTACGGTACAACAGCTATTATTGCAGGCCGGGGTCCGGCTGGCCGGCTTGTTAAACCAGATATACGGCTAAATATTTTAGAACTTAATTAAAGCTTAATTTAAAGCAATGCACCGTTGTGGATATATTCCGGCGGTGCATTTTCTTTTTATTTAAATAATGGTAAATATTGGCGGTTGTTTTCTGAAGTCGAAGCTTTGGGTTTATTTGCCTTAATTTATTTTAAACCGTACTATTACCTACCTGATTTTAATGCGCAAGCCTAACGCCGCCTTATATGCAGTCTTACTTTAAATTAAAAGAAAACAATACCAATGTTTACACCGAAGTAATTGCGGGTATTTCGTCTTTTTTGGCTACGTCTTACATTATTGTGGTTAATCCCAGTATTTTAAGCCAAGCCGGCTTGCCTTTTGACGGGGCGCTAACCGCTACAGTTATTGTATGCTTTTTTAGTAGCCTGATGATGGGCTTGTACGCCCGCAATCCAATATTGGTAGCACCGGGTATGGGCCTGAATGCTTTTTTTACTTTTTCGGCGGTATTGGGTATGCAAGTGCCGTGGCCCGTGGCTTTGGGGGCCGTATTCTGGTCCGGTATTGTATTTTTGCTCTTATCGGCTTTTAACGTGCGCACCTATATTGTGCGAGCTATTCCGCGGCCTTTGCGGTATGCGATTGCAGCCGGTATTGGCTTATTTATTACGCTTATCGGGTTTGCCAATGCCAAATTTATCATTTCTAATCCGGCTACTATTATTGGCGTGAGCCCCTTAAACCCAACCTTGCTTACTTTTCTGGCAGGCCTGCTGGTTACAGCCGTATTGGTAACCAAAAATATAAAGGGCGGCATATTGCTGGGTATTTTATTTACCACGCTGGCGGCTTATCCATTGGGCCGTTGGTGGGCTACCGGCGAGGCGGCCGCTACCCTCGTAAACTTTAACGGTATTTTTGCCGCTCCGGATTTTAGCTTGTTATTTAAGTTAGATTTAATAAACTCGCTGCAATGGGCCGTGGTGCCGGTAATATTTGCTTTTGTTTTTACCGATATGTTCGATAGCCTTTCTACGTTGGTGGGTTTAGCCGAAGCCGCCAACCTGCTGGACGAAAACGGCGAGCCCAAAAACGTAAAACGCGCCCTCATGACCGATGCCGTAGCCACCACCTTAGCTGGCTTGGTTGGTTCCAGCCCCGGTACGGCTTACATTGAGTCGGCGGTTGGGATTGATGCCGGCGGCCGTACCGGGCTTACCGCGGTAGTAGGTGGTTTGCTGTTTTTGCCGTTCTTGTTTTTAGCGCCGCTGCTATCGGTTATTCCGGCAATTGCCACTGCGCCGGCTTTGGTGCTGGTAGGCGTATTTATGATACGGCCCGTCATAAAAATTAATTGGCTGCAACTCGACGAAGCCATTCCGGCTTTCCTGGCGATGGTTTTAATTCCGTTTACCTATTCCATTACCCAAGGCATTATCTGGGGCTTTCTGTCCTGGACCGCCTTAAAATTAATAACCGGAAAAAGAAAAGAAGTCCCCTGGCCGCTGCTGATAATTGATATTTTCTGTATTGCCGCTTTGTTTTTACACCGTTAATAGGATCGTACTAGGGAACGTTATAATGTGCTTTAATTTGTTTTGGTAGAATATTTTATGTGTTTCTAGCCTGACCAATTAACATTAATCCGATCCCAATAAAGAGTATTCCTCCAATTACATTCAGTACTTTATTTCCTTTTTCAGGATTCTTAAATTTAAATCCATGAGAAGGGAAGAACCACATAAAAGCATATTTATTCTTTGTAAAAAATGCGGTATATAAACATAATAAGCCCCAGCAAATAAATGCTAATCCATCTATCATTTTATTGACTTATTTTATTCCTTACGTGTCTTTTACAGATATTTACTTTTAACAAAATTAAAGCGGTTAAATTTATTCTTTATCTCACCCAATACTAAATAGTTAGCGGTAAACAGTTATCAGTTGCCACTAGTCAGTAACAATTGCTAAATTCAGAATACAACCATTTCTTTACCAAGCTAAAAATCTATAAATAATTGCTTGTTTACTGATATCTGCTTACTAATAACTGTTTACTAATAACTGAAATCAGGTTTTCTGTTTTTTCTTTTTGGCGGCGGGGAATAAAATATTATTTAAAATGAGGCGGTAGCCGGGCGAGTTGGGGTGCAGCGAGAGGTCAGTGGGGTTCTCGGTGCCGCGGGGCTGGTAGGCTTCGGGGTCGTGGCCGCCGTAAAAAGTCCAGGTGCCTTTGCCGGCGGTGCCGTTCATGTAGCGCACTTCGTTGGCCGCTTTTGTTTCGCCCATAATAGTTGCTTCGGCTTTCACTTGTTCTTTCTTGAAAGCGGTAGTTTGGCCCATAAACCCTTTAATGGTTTTTTCGTGGTTCTGGGTGAGCATGGTAGGGATAGGATCGTACTTGGCCGAGAAAGTGAACAGCGAAAAGAAATCATCTTCACGGGAAATATTGCGCTCCCAACGCTGGTTATCGATGCTGGAAAAACCTCTTTCGGAAGAATTCAGGCTGATAATAAAATTTTTGAAAGCAAAAGTTTTGCTGTAATCCAGTTTTTGTTGCGCCTGCGGGTCTACGTCATCGCCATCAAATACGGCATCCACAATATCTACGCCCTCCGCCGATAAAGCAATATCGTAGGTGTCGGTGGCCGAACACATGGCAAACATAAAGCCACCACCGGCTACAAATTCTTTAATTTTTTTAGCTACGCCCAGTTTCATGTGCGATACTTTGCCAAAGCCGAATTTCTGGGCAATGCGCTCGGCTTCCTGTTTTTCCATTTGCCGTTCCTGGTAGCGCCGCCGGCCCAACGATTTGCCGTACTGGCCGGTAAAATCTTCGTGGTGCAGGTGCAGCCAATCGTACTTCAATAATTTCTGATCCAGCACTTCTTCGTCGAACAACACGTCGTAAGGTATTTCGGCGTAGGTAAGCACCAACGTTACGGCATCTTCACCGGGAGCAGCGGTTTTAGGCGAATAAACGGCAATCTTGGGCATTTTCTCCAGCTTCATCACATCCATGTTTACCTCGGGGTTGCTAATTTGAGCCACAATGGCCTGGTACTGGGCATCCGAAATAACGCTGTAGCTTACCCCCCGCACCGATAACTCATTTTCCATTTTGGGCGAGTGGACAAAGGCAAAACTACCACCGCGGTAGTTTAGCAGCCAATCTACTTCCTGCTGGTTTTGCAGTACCCAATAGGCAACGCCGTAAGCTTTCAGGTGGTCTTTCTGGTCCGCATCCATGGGTACCAGAATTTCGGCGGCCCTGGCTTTAAAAGCCAGTAAAACAATAAAGGCAAAACTGAGTAGAAGTCGGTTGCTCATAATGGAAAGCCTTTAACGCATTTAAACAAATATAAAAAACCAGCCTGATTTTACCGAAGCCGAATAAATTAATTATGCAATTAATTATTAGGTAATTATAACGAAATAAAGTCTTTTAAGTAGGTAATTTAAGCTAAATATTAACTGGCTTTTGGCGAAGTGCCGTACGCAGGCCGCTAAAATAAAACTGACCAGCGCTAAACGTTTTGGTTGTGGCGAATGCGGTTTACAAATTCCTGCATCCGGTCGAAATGCGAGCCTTGCCAGTAAACCCGCCGGCAGGCAGGGCACTGGTAAAACTGGTTAAAATATTGCTTGGTTTTGGGCGGCAACAGCTCCCATACGGCTTCTTTATTTACCGTAGTAAGTTTGCTGTTGCATTCGAGGCAGCGGGTAAAGGGCGCCAGGGAATCTTTCAAGTTAAAATAGGTTAATACTTCGGTTAGTTGTTCTTCGGTGTGCTGGGAGCGCAGCCAATAACCCCAGTTTATCTTTTTTTGTTTTAGTAGCCCAATATCGCGGGTAAGTACCCGGCGGTTATCGCGGGCCGCTATTTCGGCAATATCTTTATCGGAATAATTATTTTGGTAACAGGTATCAAAACCCAGCAAACGCAGGTTTTTAGCCAGTTTGCCCAGGTGTACATCTAACACAAAGCCGGTTGCTGCCGGCAAATTAGCTTGCAACGAGTAACCTAGCGGCCAGGTACGCCGCGGAATTGCCGGGTAAACTGCTATCTGGTCGTGGGGGTGCAGCGGCTGCATAAATTTGGCAGGGGCCTGGTTTATTAATATTACGTCTACTTCGGGGTGGGGTATGCCTAATGCTTCAATGGCATCTTTTACGGCCGGTAAACTGCTGAACGAGTACCGGATAATGGTATTTCTTTCGCGGGGTCGCAAAAAGTCGTTCAGGTTGCCCTGAAAAAGAAAATCTGCCCATCCGGTCATAGGGTAATATTTCGCACACGAGCATGCGCGTGTTTAGTAAATATTTATACCAGAGGACAGGAATATTTTACCTCAACTTTCCTCTGATAAAATAATGAAATTTTCAAATCAGCCGCCGCCAACTTTTTCCTGGTCGGGATGCTCGTTATAGCTGGTCATGTCTTCTTTCTTGGTATCGCTTTGCGGCGGTACTTCGGAGCCTTCAGCATTAGCGCTTTCGGTTGGGTTATTAGAACCTTGGTTAGCCTTATTTTCTTCGCCTTCGGTTACTTTTGCCCCTTCGGTAGTAATATTTTGGGCCGGATTATTTTCTTCGTTTTCTGCTTGCATAGCCTGCTGGTTTATAATATTTAAATATTTCTGGGTTGGGATTACTTTGTTATAAGTAAAAAGCAGCCGGAATGTTTTAGCATAACACTAGAAACTACCCGTAGCCGCCAGCAGGTGCAACCTAAACTATTTCAATAATTATTCTACCAGATATTGTTTCAAGAGCAGGAATGCTTCTTCGTTGCCTTGCTGGGCCGCTAAATCTAAAGCCGTGAGGCCGCGCTGGTCGCGGAGGGTGGTATTGGCGCCGGCTTCGAGTACTAATTTTACCATTTGGTTGCGTCCAAATAAAGTAGCAAACATAAGCGCGGTGCCGCCGCTGCCGTTCTGTAAATTTAAATCTGCGCCATGAGCTAATAACAACCGGCCAATTTCCGGATAACCTTTAAAGCAAACACCCATTAAAGCGGTGTTGCCGCTGTAATCCTGAATATTTACTTCCGCGCCGGCTTTCAGCAAAAGTTCCGTAGCTTCTAAATGCCCATCGTAAGAGGCAATGATCATGGGGGTAAACCCGCGGCCATCCCGGCTGTTTACGTCTACACCCCTGCTAATTAATTCCTGCAGGTAAGTTATATCGCCTTTGCGGGCGGCATCAAAAAGAAGATCTTCGGGTCGGGAGGAATAAAAAGACATGGTACGTTGGGTTTAGTTCAGGGAAATAATTTAGCCCAAAGTACGGCAAAAGCCCAAAACAGATTTAATTATTTAAGGAGCTGCCAGGTTAGGGTTTACTTAAATTAAAAAAGGTTCTTTAAGCTGCTGCCTAAAGAACCTTTTTTTCAATGCTAAAAATTAATCATTAATAATTAATTGCGGTAATACCATCCGGGCATCGTGTATTGGATTTGGGCGTGTTGCCATTCTTTGGCTACCTGCTCCAGTAGCAGCTGAAAATCGTGCTGGGTAACTACGCGGCGCACCTGGTCGGGGAATATTTCGCGGAGCGGAAATTTATAATTAGGCTTAATTACCAGTTGATACAAATTGGTGAGAGGTAAACCATTATAAGTTTTTTCGGGAACCGTTAAGGCGTAATCGTCGGGGTTATTGGTATTCAGGCCCGGCACCAGCAAAGGACGTACCCGTTCATACACGTCTAGTTGCCGCTCCAGCATTATTTTGGGGCTAGGCAATTTTTTGTCGCGGGTCCACCAAATATTGCGTACTTGTTCCATGGCCGCGTAAGTATCAGCTTCGGTAGGTACGGCTTCCAGCTTTTCAAAAGTGCGGTCAATAAGTTGGGTCATGGCTTGTTCGTAAGGTAAACTGCTCTGCAAAGCTTCCATGCCCAAGGTAACGCCCAGCAAATTAGAGTAAGCATCTTCTACCGAAAAACTCGAAAAACGCTCAGTTACCAGCGGAATAGAAGAAGCGCCAAACCAGGTGGCAATTTCGTGCCACACCGATAAATCGTAAGCAATGCGGCCGGCCAATAAAATAGCGTCGGTGCTATCTAAATCGGCGGGAACGCACAAATTCAGGGTCCGGATGCCGCCTTCGGCGCCCAGGCGTTGCACCAGGGTTTCTTTGCCCGCTGTTTGCTTAATTAAATTATACAAATAAGCGGTCCAATCGGCTTGGTCGCGTAAATGCCCTAAATCTATAAAGCCACCGCGTTTGGTATAAATAATGCCGTTGCCTTCCTGCTCGTTGCCTAAATATTTGTGTGGGCCCAGATTGGCTAAACTGCTGATGTGCGTAATTTTTTTAGTAGGAATAGCCGCTACTTTCAGGTCGGAGCCAAAAGAACAACAAGTCCGGATAATACGCGGTGGCGGCGACTGAATATCTTTGGTTGGTAAATTAATTGGTTTGCTGTAAAGCGGGGTAAAACAACCCACAAAAAAGCTCAATAAAAATAGGTGCAATAGCTTCATTAGTCCCTGAAAAATTATACAAATATACAGGGTAAATCCGGGAAAAATAAGCGGAGATTGATTGAGTAGCCGATTTATCTGGCTAAGTACCAGATTTATCTGGTTAAATGTAAACAGGCAATATTTTTCTGGCCTGGCAAGTTGCTGCCGCAGGATTTTGAGGTAGGGTAAAACCAGGCAAGAAATAAATTAGGTTTGAAAAAACGAGGAGTAATTTCTTCGAAAGAAATATTTAAGAAACTAAGCTAGCTGCTAAAAACTTTAGTAGCCGGCTTATTCATCTGCGACTGCAAATTCCTGTTGGCATTTTTTTAACCAAATCAGCGCCTTTTCCCGGGTGGGGAAAAGACAAACTTTCAGGTGCCGGCCAATTAAGCTCACTTGCATTACTTCGCCGGCCGTTTCGCCAAAAGAGTCTGGTGCCGCCACATGCGCCAAATATCGTACTCCTGCTTTTATAGCTTCGGGTAACCACTCTTTTTCCAGCCACGCTACCGAGTCGTTCCAAGGGCCAGTAAAATAGGTGTTATCGTTTAGCTTAAAAGGGCACCTCACCGCCTTGGTAAACTCCAATCCTACCTGACAAGCTTTTTTTAAATCGGTTTTAGAAGCATAACCCTGCCAATGTGTATCAATAATATTTAATTCCGGATTGTATTTAATAACATAGAAAGTTCTGTTAAAAGCATTTTTGGCTTCTTGGTACATAGGGGAGGCTTATAAAAAGGCAGCATTACCTCTAAAACTAAGAAAGGTAGCAGAAGTTATCATAAACAAAATGTTTTTTAAACAAATTTAAATACAAGCTGCAAGCTGTTCAATTGCGGGTGTAATTATTAGTAATACCTAAAAATCTAAAACTAGTTTATCAGGGAGTTATCGCTTATTACACAAAACCTTCCTGAGCAATGCTCGCAGTAATTAAGCAATTTATTTTGGGTTCACAACTGCCTTAACCAAATAGGTCTATTCTACTTTAACGCAATCGAAAAAATCTTCTTTTTAATAAGTGTTTTTAATTATAGGTATATAAAAACTGGATTTTTAACAGAAAATAATTCCTGAATTTAAATGTATTGCTTGGTGCAACAAATTGACATTTACCTATGTAAAGTATAAAAATAACATTTTAATATTCTAATTCAACTACTAATAATATTAAATATTCTTTATGTATAATGTATTTTACCCCGAACTAGTTTGTTTAAATAATTAATATCAATGGCATTTAATAGCGGTTTATGCCTTTAAGTAATCAAATATTTTATTCCACCCAATTAATAGTTTACTTAAAACAATGTTGTATGATCAATTTTACTCTAAAACACAATTTACCGGCAATCATTAATCGGCAAGAATTGTTCAGGCACAAATATTATTTTCTCCTATTGTTGGTAACCTTGTTGGTTACGCTTAGTAGTTTCCAAACATTTGCCCAACAAAACATTTCTGGCCGGGTAGTTACCAATAAAAATGAAGCATTGCCGGGGGTAACCGTATTGGTAAAAGGAACCAGCACCGGCACCACCACCGATCCTTCGGGTAATTATACTATTACATTGCCCACCGGACAGGAAAATGGCGCTTTAATATTCTCTTTTATTGGCTACACAACCCAAGAAGTGCCTGTAAATAACCGGACTACTATTAACGTAACCTTAGTTGATGATGCCCAGGCCCTGCAGGAAGTAGTGGTAATTGGTTACCAAACCATCCGGAAGCAGGATTTAACCGGGGCGGCTTCGGTGATTACCCCGGAAGCGGCGCAGAAAGTAACGGCTAATACCGTCGCCGAATCTATCCAGGGCTTGGCGCCGGGTGTAACGGTCCGGAATACCGGTCGGCCGGGAGCCGGGGCGGCGGTAGATATTCGGGGCGTGGCCAGCTTTACCAATACCAACCCTTTGTATGTTATTGACGGCATGATTGCCGATGCTTCGCCTACCCTGAACAACGATGATATTGAATCTATCCAAATATTAAAAGATGCTTCGGCGGCAGCTATTTACGGCTCCCGGGCGGGTAACGGCGTAATTATTATTACCACTAAAAAAGGGCGGGAAGGCCCGGCCAAAGTGGGCGTATCGGTTAAGCAGGGCGTGCAGCAGTTGCCAAAATTATGGGATGTTATGAATTCGGAAGAATTTGCCGCCACCCAACGCCAGCAATATATTAACTCGGGCGCTACACCGCCGGCCAGTGTGGCTTTAACGCCAATTACGGGGCCAGGTGCTGTTCGGCATTATACAGTAACCGACACCGACTGGCAGGACGAAATTACCCAACTTGGTACCTTATCGGATTACAACCTTACTTTATCGGGTGGCGGACAAGCGGGTAATTATTTAATATCAGGCTCTTATTTTACCAACGAGGGCGTGGTAACCGGTAACTCATTCGACCGGGCCAGCGTGCGCATCAATACCCAGGGCACCAAAGGCCGGATTACTTTCGGCGAAAATCTGGTATTAAGCCATTCCTGGGAAGAACGGCCCTTATTGGTAAACCCCTTCTACGACATGCCCCAGTTGCTGCCGGTTATTCCGGTGAGAGATCCTAGTTTAGTGGGTCCCGGCAACCCCGGCGGCTGGGGCCTCGGCGACCCGGTTACCGCCCCGGTTTACGCCTGGAATTATATTGCCATGACTAATTTATTTAATACCACGCATAAATATTCCAGGGTAGTTGGCAATGCTTACGCCGATGTAAAAATATTTGATTGGCTAACTTACCGGTTTAATGCCGGCTTAGATGGCGGCTTCGATTTTCACCAGAACATCCGGACCTTGGGTAACTGGGTGCTGGGCCAGGCTTTTGAACCTACTCACGTATATCAGGATCGGCAGGAATTTCATACTGTATTACTGGAAAATACAGTTAATTTTAACAAAACCTTGGGTGTTCATAACCTAAACGGGGTTTTGGGTTATACGCAGCAACGCACCCGCCGCGACCGCATGGAAGCCCGGCGTAATGATCTCCAGAGTTTTGGCGGCCAGGACCTAACCACTATTAGTTCGGCCATTGGGGACCAGACTTCGGAGGGCCGGGTAATGGAAGATTATCATATTTATGGTACCCTGGGCCGGATAAATTATACTTATAACGATAAATATTTGCTAACCCTGACCGGCCGGTACGACCAGGATTCCCGGTTTGGCCCCGATAACCGCAGTAAATTTTTCCCGTCCATCGCTCTGGGCTGGCGCTTGAGCCAAGAAAGTTTCCTGGAAAACTATGACTGGATATCTGACCTGAAACTACGGGCTTCCTACGGCCAGTTGGGTATTGCCACGGTGGGTTCCTGGGATTATATTGGCGTAATAAATAATAACCCCCGGGTAGTTTTTGGGGCCGATAACCAAACCATAGCCGTTGGGGCTTACCAGGCCAGCTTAACCAATCCGGATTTACGCTGGGAAATCCGGACTTCCCGCAATATTGGGTTAGATGGCACCTTTCTGAATAACCGGGTTTTAGTAACCGCCGAATATTATAATTCTTTATCCGAAGACGTTTTGGTGCGGCTGCCTATTCCATTTTACACCGGTAACCTGGGCGGCGATCCTTTTGTAAATGCCGCCTCTATCCGCAACCGGGGCGTCGAGTTCTCGGCTACTTACCGCAGCTCCGAAAATCCGTTTAAGTGGGATGTATCGGCTAATTTTACCACCATTAAAAACGAGGTAGAAGATGTGGGTAACCGGGGCGAAGGCATTAATTACCTGGTAGCTGGTAACACGCGTTCCCAAATTGGCCGGGGCATTGGCGAATGGTACGTCGTGAAAACCAACGGTATTTTCCAGACCGAAGAAGAAGTACTAAATCATAAAAACTCAGCCGGTCAGGTTATTCAACCCTTTTCTAAGCCCGGCGATATCCGGTTCGTGGATTTAAACGACGATGGCCAGATTAACGACGATGATCGTACTTTTGCCGGTTCTCCCTGGCCTACCCTGCAAACTGGCGCTCAGTTTAATGCGGCTTACGGCGGCTTTAATTTTAACCTGCAGTTGATAGGCGTATTCGGGCATACCGTTTACAACGATGTTAGAAGAATTCTGGACTCTTATGTAAACACCAACTTCCGGCGCGATATTAACCCCTGGACTCCTGAAAACCGCAATACCAGCGATCCGCGTTTGGGCCGTAATACCGACCCCGGCATAGATTTTAATAACCGGGGATCCAGCGACCGCTGGCTGGAAAAAGCTTCTTATGTGCGGGTACGTAACGTAGAAATTGGTTATAACCTGCCCGCCACTTTCTTAAGCCGCTTGCATACCAATAATGCCCGCGTATTTATCAGTGGCCAGAACTTACTAACCTTTACCGATTATTCTGGCTTAGACCCTGATGTTACCGGTAATGGCATTCTGGAGCGGGGCGTAGATGCTGGTAGCTGGCCGGCCAGCCGGGTATATTCAATTGGGCTAAATTTTGAGTTCTAGGACTTTATTAACAAAGAATTTTCTTTATGAAAAAGATAATATATTTTTTACTCGCAGCCGGTTTGTTTATTAGCAGTTGTAAACAAGAGCTGGATATAAATAATCCGAATGCCCCCACCACCACTGTTTTCTGGAAAACAGCTACCGATGCGCAACAAGGGGTTAATGCCGTTTACAGTACCTTACACCGCGATAGAATGGTGCTGTGGCAATGGTTTTACTTAACCGTACGCTCCGATGAAGCCTTTAGCGTGAGCCCCGATATAGCTATTCCGAACAACATGGATAAGTTTTTGATTACCAATTATAATTTTGAAAGGTCGAATCTTATTTATGGCGATAATTATGTGGGTATTTTCAGGGCCAACCAGGTGCTGGAAAATGTACCAAATATTCAGATGGATGAAGCCTTAAAAGCGCGGTATTTGGGAGAAGCTAAATTTTTACGAGCATTCTTTTATTATAATTTAGCCAGCCTGTACGGCAATGTACCACTTATTTTAACGCCTTCTAAATCTACAGATTTGCCACCCAATGCTACCCGGGCCCAGGTTTGGGAGCAGGCTGCCAAAGACCTGACCGAAGCCGCCGCCGTATTACCCGTTCGGTACTCCGGCACCGATGTGGGCCGTATTACAAAAGGGGCGGCTAATGCTTTACTGGCTAAAGTATATATGCAGCAAAGGCAATGGGATAAAGCTTTGGCGCCGCTGCAATATTTAGTAGAGGGCGAAGGAAAATCGGTGTATAATTTAGTGCCGAACTACCGCGATAATTTTTTAAGTACCACTGAGAATAATGCCGAATCGGTATTTGAATGGCAGTTAGCGACCAACCTTTCTGAATTTACGCCCGAAGATACCCAAACCCCCAACCAGAACTACGGCTCCCCGCTAGCGCAGTTTCTGGCACCCTTAAACGTGGGCTTCTCCGATGCCGAAATAAACCGCTGGGTAGTTAATGAGCTTCACAAAGATAAAACTACCACCGGTGCCCGCGATCCGCGTTTAGCTGCTTCTTTTCTTTATGACTCTACCGATGTGCGCGGCCCGGAATTTTCGCAGCTCTATGGCCAGACCTTTGCGCAACGTTATGGTTTAACCGGCGGGAACAGGAGCAGGGTTTGGCTACGAAAATTTTCGAACGACGCGGAGCCTGGCCGTACCGGCGAAGGTTTCCGTTCGGCGAATAATTACCGGTTTATCCGCTACGCCGATGTGTTGCTGATGTACGCCGAAACCCTGAACGAGCTTAACCGCACCGCCGATGCCGTACCGCATGTAAACCGGGTAAGACAGCGGGCTGGCCTGGCACCGCTTCCGACGAACCTAAGCCAGGTGCAGTTCCGCAACCAAATAATGCACGAGCGGGTAACCGAGTTAGCCGGCGAAGGCCACCGCTGGAACGATTTAGACCGTTGGGGTTATTTCGAGAGTCAGGACAAAATAAACGAACTTATTCAGCGCGACCCAGCTTTTTCGACCTTTAGGCTGGACCGGCACCGGTTATTGCCGCTACCGCAACGCGACGTGGATATTAATCCGAACCTAAATCAGAATCCAAATTATTAAAAATAAAACCGAGGGTTTTGGCGGTAAATATTCCCTCCAGAACCCTCGTTTTTTATAAGCTAATATTTAAGCAGCAGATGAGTGGTTGATTAATAATAATTTTACGATTAGTCAGCACGAAGAAACTTTACCTAAAGCACCATCATAAAACCTGGTAAAATGCGCACCAATCTTTTCCGGAATATATTTTATTCTTTTTGCTGGCTGCTGGTCCTTACACTTAGCTGCCAGAAAGAAAAAGGAACGGATCTTAAGAAGCCTCCCGGTACCGGTCCTGATCCGAACACCGAAACCACCTTCACCAACCCCATATTGCCCAGCGGCCCTGATCCGTGGGTAATAAAACAAGGTGAATATTACTATTATACCCACACCTTAGGCAATCGCATTGGTCTGGCTAAAACAAAAGCCGTATCACGGTTAAGCCAATTGCCGCTGAATACGGTTTGGACCCCACCTGCGGGTACTAATTATTCTACCAACCTCTGGGCGCCCGAACTGCATTTTATTAACGGTAAGTGGTATATCTATTTTGCCGCCGACGATACCCGCGACATTAACCACCGGATGTACGTGCTGGAAAACACGGCTGCTGACCCCACTACGGGCGAATGGGTATTTAAAGGAAAAATTGCGGATACATCGGATAAATGGGCGATTGATGGTACCGTGCTGGATTACAATGGCCAGCTATATTTTATCTGGTCGGGCTGGCGCGGCGAAAATGATCCCGGTATTCAGCAACTGTATATTGCCCGCATGATTAACCCCTGGACCCTGGAAGGGACCCGGGCAATGTTATCGGAACCAACTTACGCCTGGGAGAAGAACGGGCTGGTAAACGAAGGCCCGCAAATATTAAAGAATAGTAGCGGCCGGGTATTCCTGGTTTACTCGGCGAGCGGCTGCTGGACCGACGATTACGCTTTAGGGATGCTAACCTTAAAAGAAGGCGGTAACCCGCTAATTCCCGGCGATTGGACGAAAAGCCCCAACCCCGTATTTAAAACCAAACCAGCCAGTAACGCTTATGGTCCCGGGCATAACAGTTTCTTTAAATCGCCGGACGGCAAAGAAGACTGGCTGATTTACCACGCTAACTCCGCTGCGAAGCAAGGCTGCGGCGATACCCGTAACCCCCGTATCCAACCCTTTACCTGGAATGCCGACGGCACACCCAACCTCGGCGAACCTGTGAGTACCGGTTCGCCTATTCCCCGGCCATCCGGCGAAGTGCCATAGGGCAACCAATATTTATATAGCAAATATCTGTATATCAGAAAGCTAAATTCCTATTAAGCTTGTGAAGATTGAATAATATTCACAAGTAAAATAGGTGCCCACAATTTTAACCAAAAAAGCATTTGCTACGAAGCAAACTACATCAGTTTGGGCGATGAGGGCCTTTCAGGTTTCCGGTGCGCAGCATTCCGACGTAGGAGGAAAGGAAAGATGAGCAGCCCGAATGACCAAACGGGGCCCCGCGGCCGGGAGCAAACTTAGGCATCAGAAGATAGTTAGCACCTCCGCATTGAAATATGAAATCTTTCAAAAGACAAATAATCTTTCAAAAGACAAAGCCTACCCAAAGCTTTTTATTTCCTCTTACCCCTTTAACCACCTAAAATTTACAGCACCATTAAATTGCCTGAATAAAAGTTATTGGTTATAAGAAATATACTTTCTTTCCGCTTCTGGTTCAATTCCAAAACAGCAGGAGTTTTTTATTTATAGATTATTAGACTAACTTTTGCGCCAGTAAGCAATCCACCAAGAATATTTAAATTTTTAACCAACATGAAGAAAGCTTATCTTCTTTTACTTCTCGGCTTGTGGCTGCAAACCGGTTTGGTACAGGCACAGCGCACCGACTGGAAAATAGTAACAGGCAAAATAACCTCACCCTGGGCCGAAAAAGTAAACCCGGCCAAGCCCTTACCCGAATATCCACGCCCCCAAATGGTGCGCGAAAACTGGCTAAACCTGAATGGCTTATGGGATTATGCCTTACAGCCCAGAACACAGCAGGATAATGCGCCAACCGCATTTGCCGGCCAAATATTGGTGCCGTTCCCGGTAGAGTCGGCTTTGTCGGGGGTAGGCAAAACGGCCGGGCAGGAAAACGTATTGTGGTACCGCAAATCCGTAACCATTCCGGCTAAACTCCGCAAGCAAAACGTATTGCTGCACTTTGGCGCCGTAGACTGGCTGGCCGATGTGTTTGTAAACGGGCAAAAAGTAGGTACGCACCAGGGCGGCTACGACCCCTTCTCTTTTGATATTACCAGCGCCCTGAAAGGCAGCGGTGCCCAGGAAATTACGGTACGGGTTTGGGACCCCACCAATGATGGTCCGCAGCCCCGAGGCAAGCAAGTTAAAAAACCGGAATCTATCTGGTACACGCCCGTAACGGGCATCTGGCAAACGGTTTGGCTCGAAGCGGTACCTAAAACTTACATCCTGGCCACCAAGCAAACGCCCAATATTGATCAGCAAAATCTTACCGTAACAGCCAATGTGCAGAACCTGGGAGCCAACGATCGGTTAAGAATATCGGCCTGGAACGGCAAAAACAAAATATCGGAAAAAGAAGTAGCCGCTAACGCCGAAGCAGTATTGCCGGTAAGCGATGCCAAACTGTGGTCGCCGGAGAACCCGTTTTTATACGATTTGCGCGTAGCAGTGGTGAGCAACGGTAAAGTAGTAGACGAAGTGAAAAGCTATTTTGCGATGCGGAAAATCAGCATGGCGCCCGATGCCGCCGGGGTGCAGCGGATGTTACTCAACAATAAATTTGTGTTCCAATACGGCCCCTTAGACCAGGGCTGGTGGCCCGATGGCTTGTACACGGCCCCTACCGACGAAGCCTTGTTGTTCGATATTCAGAAAACAAAAGAAATGGGCTTTAACATGATTCGGAAGCACGTAAAGGTAGAGCCCGCCCGCTGGTATTACCACTGCGATAAACTGGGTATGCTGGTGTGGCAGGATATGCCAAGCGGCGACATGGGTAACCGTTGGGAGCAGCGGCCCGGCATTATTGGTAAAGGTACCGAAAAAGACCGGACTCCCGAATCAGAAAAAATATTTCGGACCGAATGGCAGGCTATTATGGATGCCAACCATAATTTCCCATCGATAGTAGTTTGGGTGCCATTTAATGAAGCTTGGGGCCAGTTTAAAACCGAAGAAATTACCAACTGGACCATGAAACACGATCCATCGCGGTTGGTAAACAGCGCCAGCGGCGGCAATTTTCACCCGGTAGGCCACATTATAGATCTACACAATTACCCCGAACCCGTTATGCCGGCGCCCAGTTTGTTCGGGGCCAAGCAAATTATTGTACTCGGCGAATTTGGCGGTTTGGGTTTGCCCGTCGAAGGCCACACCTGGCAAGACAAGAACAATTGGGGTTACCAAAATTTCAAAAGCGCCGACGATTTAATTAAACGATACCGCCCTTTTATGGATACCATGACCGACCTGATTCGTCAAGGACTATCGGCCGCCGTTTATACCCAAACCACTGACGTAGAAATTGAAACCAACGGACTGATGACCTACGACCGCAAAATAATTAAAATACCTACCGCAGAATTAAAGCAAATGCACGCCAAATTGTATAGCCCCTCGTTGGTTACGCTGAAGTAAATCAATGGCATAGTTGTTATCGGAAAATACTAAAACAGAAACTACATTTAATAGGTCGCAGCATAACCAAACCGAGTTAAATGTAGTTTTTGTTTTAGCAGCCTGACCCAATATAACGTACCAGTATAAATTGGATACCTGCTTAAATACAAAGCCATGGAAAAAAATTACTGGCCCGAATTATTTTTTGAAGATGCAAAGGAAACTTACCAGACTATTCATCTGTGGACCCAGATAGCTGGTAAAATAAAATTAAGTAAAATGCCCTGGATTAACCATTCCTGGCATGTTACCTTATCCGTTTACCCTTCTGGCTTAACCACCGGCAACATACCCGACCAGCAGCAATATTTTCAGATTAACTTTGATTTTATTAAACATCAGTTACAAATTGTTACCAGCAGCGGCGCCGAAAAAACTTTTGCCCTTGCTAATTTATCGGTTGCCGCCTGTTACCGAAATTTGCTGGGAGCCCTGCAGGAACTAGGCATCGAAGTTAGTATTAATAAAGTGCCTAATGAACTGGTAGACCCTATTCCCTTTCATCAGGATGAACAGCATCATACTTACCAGCCGTTGCATGCGGCTAATTTACACGGGGCCCTATTACGCTCCAACGAAGTGTTAAATCGGTTTCGGGCCGAATTTATTGGCAAGTGCAGTCCCGTTCATTTCTTCTGGGGTAGTTTCGATTTGGCTGTCTCCCGTTTTTCCGGCCGCAAAGCGCCGGCGCATCCGGGTGGCGTGCCTAATCTGCCAGATTGGGTGGCGCGGGAAGCTTACTCCCATGAAGTAAGCAGTTGTGGTTTTTGGCCAGGCAACGAAGCCGTACCTTATGCCGCGTTTTACAGCTATATTTATCCGGAACCACCCGGCTACAAAAGTTTTCCAATCAAGCCTTCATCCGGATTTTACCATAAAGATTTGGGCGAATTTATTCTTCCGTATAAAGAAGTGCAGCAAGCTGCCAATCCCACCCATACCTTATTGGATTTTCTGCAAAGCACCTACGAAGCGGCTGCCGAAACGGCAAACTGGGATCGGGAAAGTTTAGAAAAAACAAAGGAATAAAGTTTGCCGGGTCAAGAATCAGAAAAGATGAGCAAGAAAGCCCTAATTTTAGATTTAGATAATACCATTTACCCTGTGTCGTCAATCGGCGAGACATTATTTAAGTCATTATTCGAACTGATTAGGCAGAGCGGTGAATATTCCGGTGACTTTGAAGAAATCAGGCAGGAAATTATGCGGACGCCCTTTCAGAAAGTAGCTGCCGATTTTAAGTTTAGTAGTCAGTTAACTGCAGCAGGCACCGAATTATTACAAGATCTGACGTACGATAAACCGATGTTGGCTTTTGAAGATTACGCAGCCATAAAAAATATACCCTGTACAAAGTTTTTGGTAACCACCGGTTTTACCAAGCTGCAGCGAAGTAAAGTAGAACAACTCGGTATAGAAAAAGACTTTGCCGAAATTCACATCGTCGACCCCCGGACATCAAACAAAACGAAGAAAGATATTTTTCAGGATATATTAAACAGGTATGGATACAATCAGGCCGATGTACTGGTGGTAGGGGATGACCTGAATTCCGAAATAAAAGCGGCAGCTGAATTAGGCATTGATACCGTGTTATATGATAAATTGAATTTCAATCCGAATATTACTTCGCCAAGTAAAATATCTGATTTCAGGCAGCTCAAAGATTTTGTTTAACAGGGAAACAATTTATTAAATAAAATTCGGTAAAATATAAAAGCATAAGCCAGAGCGAAAGGCTCTTTATTATTTATCCATCTCATGATTAAAAACCAATTCCTTCGGCCAGTAAAAAACTGGTTTTTATTGTGCCTTTTCATAACCAGTTACCTGTCCCTGGCTGCTCAAAGCCTGGATGCTGAATTACAAAATAACACTAGTTACCAGTTGCTGATAAAATCGCCGGGTAACCTAGCCGAAATATTTAATCTGAAAGCTGCTGCCGGGCAAAACCAATTGCAGGCCGACAAAAATATGCCGGTGCGCATTAACCGGGAAATTAAGGTTGTAGACGGAGGGGCAGAGTTAAATTTAACCGTAGAAGCTTTGGCTGATACTTATTTTAGTTTGCAGGGTAAATTCCAAGCGCAGGGCTTTAGTTACGATACTTCGTATACTTTTTTGCCGGGATTTTGGTACCGTAAAAATTTACGGTCGCCGGATAAAGCGCCTTCGGTAAGGGTAAGCAAAAACTGGATAGTGCGGGAAGACCGGCTAAGTGCGCCTTTGGCCGGAATATTTGACCGGGAAAAGCAAATGAGCTACTCGCTGGCCCGCCTGGATAAGGTAGACGAAATTGCCCTTGCGCCGCTGAACCAGGGCGAAGTAATATTAAGTGGCCGCACAGAACTGGGTGCCGTAGGATTTGGCGAAGAAAACGGGCAGCCTTACCTGGCTTTTGCTTATCCGTACCAGGAAGCACCGCACACTTATTATCGTAAACTTACTTTAGGGCCGCCAGTTACAACTTTTTTATCGCTGAAAAAAGGAGAGCGGGTTACCTTGCGTTACCGCCTGATGAAGTTTGCTGCCACCGATTACGCCGACTACATGCGCCAAATCTGGACCCGGTCTTACGATCTATATCAGCCCAAACCCGTTGCAGAAAATAAATTTTCGGATACAGAAGTAAAAAATATTCTGGCCAAATTTTACAAGCAGTCGTTCGTGACGGCGGGTAACTTAAAAGGTTTTTCAGGAATTCATTTGCAAACGCATGTGGTAGAGAAAAGGCCGGTGCTGGAAGTTGGCTTTATTGGTCGGGTGCTGCTGAATGCTTTTAATGCCCTGGAACACGGCGAGCAACACCAGGACCAGGATTTGGAAAACATGGCTTACGACGTAATGAATAGCTACGAGC
This sequence comes from Adhaeribacter rhizoryzae, assembly GCF_008629685.1. GTDB lineage: Bacteria > Bacteroidota > Bacteroidia > Cytophagales > Hymenobacteraceae > Adhaeribacter > Adhaeribacter rhizoryzae. The sequence continues at coordinate 188,733 of NZ_VWSF01000008.1, forward strand.
AAAACGGCTTTGCCCCAACCGGATTTTTCCGGGAGGTAGTAAATGCCGAAAAAAATACCGAAGCTACCACTTATTCTATCCGGCGGCAGTCGGAGGGCGTGTACGCGACTTTGCTGTACCTCGATTACGAGAAGCGCAAAGGGCGGCATCATAAAGTGTGGGAAGATAAAATCCGGCGGTTACTGGATATTATGCTGCAGTTGCAGGCCCGGGATGGTAGTTTCCCGCGTAAGTTTAAAGGCGATCGGCAACTCGTAGATGCTACCGGCGGCAGCTCGCCATCGGCGGTTTTGCCTTTGGTAATGGGCTTTAAATATTTCGGCGATACCAATTACCTGAACGCGGCCCGTAAGGTGATAGATTACCAGGAACGGGAAATTATTTCGAAGTCTGATTATTTTTCGTCTACGCTCGATGCAGATTGCGAAGACAAAGAAGCTTCGTTGTATGCGGCTACCGCGCTGTATTACATGGCCATGGTTACCAAAGGCAAGGAGCAGGAACGCTACGTAAATCTGGCCCGTCAGGCTGCTTATTTCACCTTATCGTGGTATTACCTCTGGGATGTGCCTTTTGCACCGGGTCAGATGCTGGGCGATGTTGGTTTAAAAAGCCGCGGCTGGGGCAATGTATCCGTAGAAAATAACCACATAGATGTTTTTATTTTCGAGTTTGATGAAGTACTCAAATGGCTGGCCCAGGAAACCAAAGAACAGCGTTTTACCGATTTTGCTAACGTTATCCGGACTTCGATGCGCGAACAATTATTACCTTACCAGGGCCACATGGTGGGCATTGCCAAAGAAGGTTATTACCCCGAAGTAGTGCAGCACACGCAATGGGATTACGGCCATTTTGGTAAAGGATTTTATAACCTGCACTTCGCACCCGGCTGGACCGTCGCTTCTATCTGGGAACTCCTCACCGATGAACGTGCTAAGACTTATTTAACCCGGAAGCGTTAAGCGGCTTGATTTGATACTGCTTTAACACAAACAAAGCCCCGGAGCAAATTAGAATAAAAATTATAACAACAAAAAGGCTGTTTCTACTTGAAACAGCCTTTTTTATTGTATTTAGGCAGAACTTAAATTATGCCATTTCTTGCTGAATGCGATCGAGTAAGGCTTTTGTAGCCCGAATACCTTCTTCTTCGCCCAGGCGCGAACCTTCGTATTCAATGCCCACAATGCCTTTCCAGCCGGCAGCTTTAATCATTTTAAACATGCGCTGGTAGTCGGTGCCGGTTTCGTTGCCGCTGGCGTCAAAATCATGCGACTTGGCACTAATACCTTTGGCGTATGGCAATAATTCCTGCACGCCTTTGTACCGGTCGTAAGTTTCGGTTTGGCTAATCCGGAAGTTACCAAAATCGGGCAGTGTGCCGCAATATTTGTTGTTTACGCCCTTCATCACACCCGCCAGCCAGGCACCGTTAGAAGAGTAACCGCCGTGGTTTTCTACAATTACATTAATCTTATTTTTCTGGCCGTATTCCGACAACTTACTTAAGCCTTCAATGGCGGCTTTCTGCACTTCTTCCATGGTACCGCGGCCCGCCGCATTTACCCGGATGGTTTTGCAACCTAAATATTTTGCGGCATCAATCCATTTATAATGATTTTCTACGGCTTGCATCCGTTTAGCGGCATCCATATCGCCCAGGTTGCCTTCACCGTCTACCATTATTAAGTGGTTGGTAATGCCATTATCGTCGGTACGCTTTTTCAGTTCTTTCAGGTAATTTGAGTCTTTTTCCTGCTTCTTAAAAAACGGGCTCACGTACTCCACAATAGAAATCCCAAATTCATTTTTTGCTTTCAGCGGAAAATCCAGGTTATCGAGTTTGCCGGCAGACAATGTCTTGTGCAGCGACCACTGTGCCAAAGAAATCTGGAAGAAAGGTTTTTTGGCCAGCGCCGCTCCGGTTTCTGCCAGGCCACTTGCTTCGGCCGAACTCAGCGTTAAGCCGGGTACCGAAGTAAGAAAGCTGTAGCTGGCAGCGGCCAGCCCTAATTTTTTTAAAAAGTCGCGACGGTTAGCATCCATAAAATTTAAATAATGTAAATAATTAAAATTTAATAAAGTTGAATAGGCAGCAGCCTGTATTTTTAATATTTATCAAAAATATACCGGATTAGCCTGGTTTATCGTGAATATAAGTATTCAATATTTCAAATGTAATAAAACTGCCAGATAAAAAAGTAATCTTTTTGTGATTTTGACAATAATTTATTTAAATTTGAAATTATTAAAATTAATACAGCGTAGTTTAAGTACAGTATGATTCATAACGCGGGGCAACGTAGTATAAAAAAAGGAATAATTGCTTTCTTAAGTCTTTTTATACTAGGAGCCGCTCAGGTAAAAAATACACCGGCCAACGATACGCCGGGTTTTGAAAAATATACCGAACAAATACCCGGCACCAATGTTTCTTTTAGCCTGGTACCTATTGCCGGGGGCGAGTTTTTGATGGGCAGCCCGGCTGCCGAGGCCAAACGTAAACCTGACGAAGGTCCGCAGCATAAAGTTAAAGTGGAGCCTTTCTGGATGGGCACCCACGAAGTTACCTGGGACGAATTTGAAATATTTGTTTACCGCGAACTCGAAAAACAATCGATGAGTGCTTCCTCGGCCACGGGCAAAACCGGTTCCGATGCTGTTTCGCGGCCCAGCCCACCTTACCTCGACATGACTTTTGGCATGGGTAAAAATGGTTTCCCGGCCATTAACATGACCCAGTTTGCCGCCTTAACTTATTGCAAATGGCTTACTGCTAAAACCGGTCATTTTTACCGCCTGCCCACCGAAGCTGAATGGGAATACGCCTGCCGCGCCGGTTCTACTACTGCCTATGCCTTCGGCAATGATGCTGGTAAAATAGATGAATACGCCTGGCATTACAACAACAGCAATGCCGGTACCAAAAAAGTAGGAAGCAAAAAGCCAAATGCCTGGGGCTTGTACGATATGCACGGCAACGTAGCCGAGTGGACGATGGACCAGTACGACCCAAATTATTACGCTCAGTTTACCAAAGGCACCACTGCTAATCCGTGGCTGAAGCCTACCAAACTGTATGCCCACAGCTTACGCGGCGGCTCCTGGGACGATGACCCCGACGCCTTACGCAGTGCTGCCCGGCAATTTTCCAAACCCGTTTGGAAACAACGCGACCCCCAAATGCCCAAAAGCCAGTGGTGGTTTACCGATGCGCCATTTATTGGTTTCCGGGTAGTACGCCCTCTGAAGCAACCTTCGCCGGAAGAAATTGCCAAATATTGGTCAGAACCCATTAAAGATATTTAAAATATTAACCACCATAAATTTTTATTTCACCCAAACAAAAAGAGCATGAGCGAGAATAATTACAACGACAAAGCATTTAACAACGGCGGCTTCTCCCGCCGGGATTTTGTAAAGGGATCCGCTGCCCTGTTGGGTGGGGCTTTGGTTAGCCAGATACCCTTTAGCGCCAGTGCCGGGGCTTACGTTGCCGGCAGCGATACCCTGAAAGTAGCCGTTATTGGCTGCGGTGGTCGGGGTACGGGAGCGGCCATTCAGGCGCTTAGTACTAAAGGTAATGTAAAACTCGTAGCCATGGCCGATGCTTTCCGCGATCGCCTCGACGACAGTTATACCAATATTCAGAAGAAATTTGAAGGTGACAAAAAGCGGGTAGATGTACCCGAAAAAAATAAATTTGTTGGGTTTGATGGCTATAAAAAAGCCATTGCCTTAGCCGATGTGGTTATTCTGGCCACACCGCCGGGTTTTCGCCCGATTCATTTTGAAGAAGCGGTAAAAGCCGGTAAGCACGTTTTTATGGAAAAACCGGTAGCCACTGATGCGCCGGGTGTCCGCCGGGTACTAGCGGCCGCTGAAGAAGCCAAAAAGAAAAACCTGAAAGTGGTTATGGGTTTACAGCGCCGCTACCAGAACGCTTACCTCGAAACCATTAAACGTATTAACGATGGCATGATCGGTGACGTGGTAGCTGCACAGGCTTACTGGCATAATGCCGGGGTTTGGGTACGTCCGCGTCAGGCTGGCCAAACCGAAATGGAATACCAAATGCGCAACTGGTATTATTTTAACTGGCTGTGCGGCGACCATATTAACGAACAGCACATTCACAACATAGACGTGGTAAACTGGGTGAAAAACGGTTATCCGGTAAGTGCTCAGGGTATGGGTGGCCGCCAGGTACGCAACGGCGTAGACCACGGCGAAATTTACGACCACCACTACGTAGAATATACCTACGCCGATGGTACCATCCTGAACAGCCAGTGCCGTCATATACCCAATACCATGAACCGGGTAGAAGAAACCTTTGCGGGTTCTAAAGGCCGGGTTGTGCTGTCCGGCGATGGCAAAGGTATTATTACCGACCTGAGCGGTAAAGTCCTGTACAACCACCGTGGCAAAGACGATCCGAATCCGTACCAAACCGAGCACGACATTTTATTTGCCGCTATTCGGGAAAATAAGCCTTACAACAACGCCGAAATTGCTGCCAAGAGTACTATGACTGCTATTATGGGCCGCATGGCTACCTATTCTGGTCAGGTAATTAATTGGGACGAAGCGCTGAATTCCGAAATCAGCATTATGCCAAAGACTTTTGCCTTTGATGCCGAAACCCCAACCAAACCCGATGCCAACGGCCGTTACCCAATTCCAACTCCGGGTGTTACCAAAGTAGTTTAATAATATTTGATCTTAAATAAGAAAGCCCTCCTGGTACTATCAGGAGGGCTTTCTTATTTGGTATTTATTCATAATGCCCGATAGAAATTATACTACTATCAAATATCAACTACGCTTTATAACGAGTTTTGTCATCCTGAGCTTACATTATTGTGGTCATCCTGAGCTTTTCGAAGGAACTATCACAGCCTTATAATACCAAATAGTAAATATTACCTTCCATAAAACGCAACTTTATTTTTGTCATCCTGAAAGGATCTTTTGGTTAGAAAATCAAGTAGGCAACTTACCCTTTGCCGATAGTTGCCTGTAAGCACATCTAAACAATAGATTTTTTCAAAATGACAGAGAGCGTATCTATGGAAAGCATTTTATACTATTTGGTATAATACCAGAATGAAATGATTGGTTGTGCTTATAAACAGCGCAAAGGTTGACCTCCCAACTCTGTCATTCAGGAAGAACCTATTTGGCAACCCACTAAATAGTTTCCTCCTGAATGACAACGTTGTTTTCCAAGTACTTAATTCTGTTCTTCATTCATTAAAATCTAAGCCAATATACCTTTTACTACTTTTCCGGCTACATCTGTCAGGCGGTAGCGCCGGCCTTGGTGCTTAAATATTAGTTGTTCGTGATCGATGCCCATTAAATGCAGCATCGTGGCCTGGAAATCATGCACATGCACCGGGTTTCTTAAAATATTATACCCAAATTCATCGGTTTGGCCGTAGGTAAAGCCTTTTTTAACACCGGCACCGGCCATAAAAATGGTGAAACACCGCGGATGGTGGTCGCGGCCGTACATATCGGGGGTTAATTTGCCTTGCGAGTAATTGGTGCGGCCAAATTCCCCACCCCAGATTACCAAGGTATCTTCTAACAAACCCCGTTGCTTTAAATCTTTAATTAATGCCGCCGAAGGCTGATCTACAGATTTGGCCATGTGCCGGATATCGTTGGGCAAGTTGCCGTGCTGGTCCCAGCCCTGGTGGTAGAGTTGTACAAAGCGTACGTCTTTTTCGATGAGCCGACGGGCCAGCAGGCAGTTGGCGGCAAAGGTGCCAGGCTTGCGCGAATCTTCACCGTACATGTTGTAAATATATTCCGGCTCGCGGCTGATATCTAACGTTTCGGGCACCGACGATTGCAACCGGTAAGCCATTTCGTATTGCGATATCCGGGAATTTATTTCTTCATCGTACACATGTTTGTATTGCGCTTCGTGCAATTTGGCCAAATGATCGAGTACCCGACGGCGGCTTACTTTATCCATGCCGTTGGGGTTGTTTAAATAATAAACCGGGTTGTCGCCGGACCGGAATATTACGCCCTGGTGCTCGGAAGGCAGAAAACCATTGCCCCACAACTTAGCATAAAGCGGCTGATCGCCTTCGCGGCCACGAGAGAGTAATACCACAAAAGCGGGTAAGTTCTGGTTTTCGCTGCCCAAGCCGTAGCTTAACCAAGAACCCATACTGGGCCGACCGGCTTGCTGGCTACCCGTCTGGAAAAAAGTAACGGCCGGGTCGTGGTTAATGGCTTCGGTAAACATTGATTTAATAAAGCACAGTTCATCGGCCACTTTGCCAATGTGCGGCAATAATTCAGATAATTCCGCGCCGCTTTTGCCGTGCTTTTTAAAAGCAAACTTGCCCATTGCCAGCGGAAACGATTTTTGGTTTGAGGTCATGCCGGTTAAGCGCTGGTTGCCCCGGATAGAGGCTGGCAGTTCCTGCCCGAACATTTCTTTCAGTTTAGGCTTGTAATCGAAAAGCTCCAGCTGCGACGGTGCGCCGCTCTGGAACAAATAAATTACCCGCTTAACTTTGGGCGCAAAATGCGGCAGTATGGGTTTCGGATTAGTATCTCCAAATAGTTGCTGCGGCAAAAGCGACGATAAAGCGGCCAAACCCACGCCGGCCAAGCTGGTGCGGGTCAGGAATTCGCGCCGGTTCATCTGCTTGGCAACTTCTCCGTGGTGGTGATGGTAACACATAGCTTAATATTTATCGCTTTATCACAAATTCATCAAAATTCATCAGGGTGTTGGCCACTACGGCACAGGTTGCCAGTTTGGCGGGGCGCAGGGTTTTATTTATTTTGTATTCGCCTTCTTGCAAAAGCTTTGTGGCCCGATCCGGGTGCTTTTCAAAATCTGCTAGTTCTTCCTGATATAAATTTTTCAGAATTTTTAATTCGTCCGGGCGCGGAAAGCGGCTGGTCAGGGCACGGAAAGCATAGGTAATCTGGGCTTCTGGCGTACTGCCGCCTTCTTGCAGCATCCGCTCGCCTAATACCCGGCTGGCTTCCACGTATTGCACATCGTTCAGCAGCACCAGGGCTTGTAATGGCGTACTGGTTTTCTGCCTCCGGATACTGCACATATAACGGTCGGGCACGTCGAAATTAATCATGGCGGGGTGCGGTGAACTGCGTTTCCAAATGGTATACAAACTACGGCGGTACAAATCTTCGCCTTTGCCCTGCTCGTATTTTACGGCGTTGCGCACGGCCAAGGCTTCCCAAACGCCACCTGGTTGGTACGGATATACACTCTTACCGCCTACTTTTTTTACCAATAATCCGCTTGCGGCCAAGGCATTGTCCCGAATCATTTCCGCCGACATCCGGTACGAAGGTGCCCGGCTAAACAATATATTATCCGGGTCTAAGGTTTTGCTTTGCTCCGTAGGAACCGATGATTGCCGGTAAGTAGCCGACATAACCATGGTTTTCAAGAGGCCTTTTACGTTCCAGCCACTTTCGCGGAAAGTTACGGCTAGCCAGTCGAGTAGTTCGGGGTGAGTGGGCAAATCTCCCTGGTTTCCAAAATCCTCGGCTGTTTTCACAAGGCCCTGGCCAAAGCACTGTTGCCAGAACCGGTTTACGGCCACCCGGCTAAATAATGGCTGATCTTTGCTTAATAACCACCGGCTCAGGCCTAAGCGGTTGCGGGGTAAATTTTTATTTAAGGCCAGCACATTTTCGGGTGTAGTTGGGGTTACTCTTTCTTTGGGTGCATCGTAGGCACCGCGGTCGAGAATAAAAGCGGGTCGGGGCCGGGGCAATTCTTTGTACACCATTACCTCTTCCTGGTTGGTCAGGAGTTCGTTTTCTTTGGCGCGGTTTTGCAGCAATTCGGCCTGTACCTGGGCATATTGTTTATCGAAAGCAAACAGGTAAAAACGGAATAATTTTTCTCGCTGAGCAGCGGTTAACTGTTCTTTCGGCGTTTTTAATAAATGCAGAATTGCTTGCTGCTGCCCAGCTAACTGTGTTACCTCTAAAGGCGATAGTTGCCGGTTATAAGCCTGAAATTCGTCGAAAGCAACATTGGTGATGGATTTGATGGAGGCCTGACCTAGCCGGAAATGATGAATACCCCAGTTGGCTTTGTCTTTGGCATATAACATACTCTGCTGCAGGTTATCATTAACAACTTTAAAAGTAGCTGCCTGCCCATTTATATAAAATTTAACGCCTTTAGCTTTGCTGCTGCCATCGTAAGTTAATACCAGGTGCTGCCATTTTTTCGGGGTAAGTTTCTGATGGGTTACCAGCTCAATGCCATTGGCCGGGTAAACGTGCGTAAACCTTATGCGCAGCGTACCGTCTTTATTCAGGCCGCAAAGGTATCCGCGCCAATTATCCAGTTCGCCGTTGGTACGGTTAAACAGCGGGCCCTCTTCGCCCGGATTGCCGCTGTTTACCCAAACACTGATACTAAAGGGCTGGTGTCGGTCAAAAGTCAGGTGTTCGTTAAATTCAATGCCCATATCGCCGTCTACCCGAATGGCCTGCCCGAACTTACCCGGTACCGCCACCGGACTCTTGCCCTCTTCCCCGCTCCGGTAAGCCGCCGTTAAAGGTGTTTGTAAGGCGTTTTTTGGCTCTTTTTCGTCGAAAGTAAAGTGCCCGATTAGCCCCGGTTTAGCTGCCGCATATTTTTCGGGTTGTTTCGCAGCTTCGGCCAGCCACTGATCAAAATTTTGCGCGTAAGCTTCCGGATTATTGGCCTTTTTTTCCAGGGGTTTAATATTGGTGCGAATGTAGGTTAACAGTTTTTCAGTTTCGGGCGTGGTAAGAATCAATGTGGGGCTGGCTTCGCCGGTGTAAGGTATTTCGCCGGACTCGTTGTTGCTGTTGAAGAAAGCGCCTAACTGGTAATAATTTTTCTGCGAGATGGGATCGTACTTGTGGTCGTGGCAGCGGGCACACTCGGTACTGAGGGCCAGGAAAGTTTTGCCAAACGTGTTAACCCGGTCCGCCACGTACTCGGTGCGGTATTCTTCGTCCACGATGCCGCCTTCCTGGCTCTGCGGGTGGTTGCGCAAAAAGCAGGTAGCCATTATTTGCTCGCGGGTAGGGTTGGGCAATAAATCGCCGGCCAGTTGCCAGGTAATAAATTTATCGTAAGGCAAGTTTTTATTGAAAGCATTTATTACCCAGTCGCGCCAGGGGTAAGCATTGCGCAGGCCGTCGTCCTGGTAACCGTGCGTGTCGGCGTAGCGGGCCACGTCCAGCCAATCCACGGCTAAGCGCTCGCCAAAGTGCGGCGATTGCAACAGCCGGTCAACTACTTTTTCGTAAGCGTTCGGCGATTTATCGTTTAGGAAAGCATCTATTTCGGCAATGGTAGGCGGCAAACCAGTTAAGTCGAAGGAAAGGCGCCGGATTAAAGTTTCGCGGCTAGCTTCGGGGTTAGGCTTCAGTTGTTTTTCTTCGAGCTTCGCCAGCACAAACCGGTCTATCGGGTTTTTTACCCAGGCAATATTTTCAACCTTGGGTAATTTGGTTTTTTGCGGCGCAACCAGCGACCAGTGCGGTTTGTATTCGGCGCCATCTTGTATCCATTTTATTAGAATTGCTTTTTCTTTGGCGGTTAAAGTCAGGTGCGATTCGGGGGTGGGCATTACAAGTTCCGGATCGGTACTAATAATACGGTGAAAAACTTCGCTTTTGGCCAGGTTGCCGCCTACTAAAGCAAACCGCCCGCTTTCGGCTTTCTTTTCGTGGGCCGTAGGCAAATCCAAACGCAGGTCGTTTTCTACTTTATTTTTATCGGGCCCGTGGCAGGCAAAACAACGGTCCGATAGAATAGGCTTTACGTGCTGGTTGTAATCTATTTTGGCGGGTATTTTGGCCATGGCCAGTTTTACCTCCTGCGGTAATTCAGGCTCGCTGCAGCTCCAAAGATTCAGGAGTAAAACCAGTAATCCTAAATATTTTGCTGGGTGGTTCATAACGTGCCGGAGGTATCAGATGCTGGCTGAAAATTAATAGCTAGTTGGGTGCCCCTGGCTTGCTGCAAGGCCGCTACACCCTGCGGGGTTACCCCGGTTTGCCACAAATACAAAGATTTCAGCTTTTTACAAGCGGTTAAACTTTTCAGGCCTTTATCCGATATTTTAGTGCCGTACAAGTTTAAATAATGCAGGTTAGTTAAGGCTGCCAGGTGTTGCAGCCCGGCATCGGTAATGGCGGTATTATCCAGGCTCAGGCGGGTCAGGTTTTTAAAGCCGGCCAATAGCGGCAAGCCTTTATCGGTAATATTTGTTTCGGACATATCGAGCCACAGAATTTGCTCGCGCAGGTTGGCCAGCAGTTGCATATCGGCGTCAGAAAAATTAGTAGCATTTACCAGGTTAACCGTCAGGAAAGGGCTGTCTTTAGCTACGGGCATAAGCACTACGCCTTTGCTTTGCAGTTGCCGCACATGCTCCGGATTGGCCGGCGCTACCTTCACATCCGGTATTTCGGAAGGCTGGGTACTTTCACTGGTTTGTCCGCTTCCCAGGCTAACTTCGGCAATAATTTCGTTTATGGCTGGGTCTTTAGCTACCTGGGCTACTTTTTTGGTGAAATCGCCTTTACCGGCCGTAATCCACCAATGAATCAGTTGTACTTCGGCTTCGGTTAACTGGGGTTTGCCTTTGGGAGGCATCCGGTCGTCGTGGTTCAGGGGTAAAACCAAACGTTTGTATAAGTCGCTTTTATCGGCGTTGCCGGCCACCAATATTTCTCCGTTTTCGCCACCTTTTAATAAATTTTCCTGGGTATCGAGGCGCAGATCGCCTTTTTGTTTTTTGCTGCTGTGGCATTGCCAGCATTTTTGTTCCAGCACCGGCTCCACCAAATCCTGGTACACCAGGGCTTCGTTTACATTTTTAATGGGCGGTCGCACTTTTTTACCGGGGCTTTTACCAATAATGGCGTAAACCGGCTGGGTTAAATAATCGTCGCCGTGGGTTAAGTTGCCGCCGTAATGCCCCGTGGCGGTTAATAATATTAATACGGCCAGAACAGCCGGGGTTTGCAGCTTTTTAAAAAACGCTTTATTCCGTAACAAAACCAACAATATTGCAAATACCGCTAAGGCAATTCCCGCATATTGGTGGGCATCTACCGCCTCCGGGTCGTAGCCGCCGCTTAGTTTTAAAAGAAAACCGGCTACACAAGCCAATATAGCCGATACTGCGCCGGCAAACCAAAGCACCGGCATTAAGGGATTAATGGTGGCAAAGGTGGGTCGGCGTGCCAGAAAATGCAGACAAATGGCTAGCATTAAGATACCAATAGGCAAATGCACCAGGAGCGGGTGTAACCGGCCAAAAAACAAAACTAGGTTCTCCGACATAACTATTAATGGTGGTGGTTAAAAAGGCAATCAGGAATAGCGCGAATAAAGCAATATACAAAAAGGCGGGTAACTAAAAAATTAGTAAAGTATAAACGCTTTAACGAGTTCTTTAACTAAATTATAACTATTAAAATATATATTTAAACAATATTCTCTTTAATTATATAGAAAATCAAAATTTAACAATGCAGCTTCAATCAGAAATTATTCGAAAATATTTTTGATTCGATTTTTTCTCTTAATTTAGCTTCAACTTTTACAAATAATTAGTAAAAGTTCCTCTTGTTTTCCTTTAACCAGCTTACTATTAGCTATTTGCATAAAGAGGATTAGTTTTAATCAGAATATTTCAGGCTAGTATTAATAATTGCATTTATCCTGTTTCTAGAAACGGGCCTTTTTTGCTACCGGAAATTTACCAAAACGGTTTCCGGAAGGAGTGGCAGCTTACCATTAAAATTCTCAGGTTTAACAACCTGCGCCGATACTTAATTACCTGTAAACAATTAGTGCCAATATCCACCTAAAGCAAATTGAATTGAAAGCAATAAACGTCAAAACACCTCCGGAATAACCGGCTCATCACCATTCTTCTGCCATTTGTTTTAATTCAGCAAAGGCCCGATCGCAAAATTTTTCTTCCCGAAAAATAAAGGGGAATTTATTGCCCGGACTTCCAGAATTTCTGGTATTGGGTGCTTTTTTATTAGCGCCATTTTTACTATTAACCTCTTTTTAACAAACAAACCTTTATTCTATGATGCGTAATTTACCACTAACAGGTAAGCTATTAACTGCCTGGGACAGGAAAATCCTGAACCCGGCCAAAAGCCTTCGCTATGGCTTACTCTTAATTTCCTTAATCTGTGTTTCGGGTATGGCTTATGCCCAAAACCAGATTTCCGGTAAAGTAACTTCCTCGGCCAGCGAATCTTTGCCCGGGGTAACGGTACTCTTAAAAGGTACCTCCAACGGTACTACCACCGATGCCGACGGTAATTATTCTTTAAGTGTGCCGGTAACCAGCGGTACTCTTGTATTTTCTTTTATTGGTTATACCACTACCGAAAGGACGTTTTCGCGGCCCGGCACCGTTAACGTAGCCCTGCAAACCGATGCTAAAGCCCTGGAAGAAGTGGTAGTAATTGGTTACGGTACTGCCCGGAAATCTGATTTAACCGGAGCGGTAGCCTCCGTTAAAGAAGAACAAATAAAAGAACGGGCTGCCCCTTCCTTGAACCAAGCCTTAGCCGGTAAGATGCCGGGCGTGCAGGTAAATACCAACTCGGGCCGGCCGGGTGGTCGTACCAATATTCGTATCCGGGGTTTTAGCTCTATTAACTCCTCTAACAACCCCTTATATGTAATTGATGGGGTAATGATGCCGCAGAGTAATTTGGCGCAATCCAGTAATCCCATAGATTTTATTAACCCGAACGATATTGTTTCGGTGGAGGTACTGAAAGATGCTTCTTCTACGGCTATCTACGGTGCCAGAGGTGCCAACGGCGTTATTCTGGTTACCACTAAAAAAGGTAAATCCGGTGAAGGCCAGATTAGCTATAACGTAGACTTTAGTACTACTACTAAAGGACCGAACAGCCCGGAAGCACTAAACGCGGAAGAATACCTGAGGGTAGAAGAACTGGCCTGGCGCAACATGGAAAAATACGATCCATCTGGCTGGGCCGCCGGCAAATGGGCCTACTTAAATCCTGCTTTGAAGCGGGCTGACCCTGCTCTGAGAGCTAAGGGTGTATTTGACGCAAACGGCAACCCGCTGCACGATACCGACTGGCTGAAAGAAACTACCCAGTCGAAAATATCGCAAAACCACCAGTTAGGCTTTAGCGGCGGTAGCGAACGTACTCAGTATTCCCTATCCATGGGCTACCGCGATGACCAGGGTTACCTGGTAAACTCTTACATGAAACGGTACTCCGGCCGCTTTACCATCGACGACCAAATTAAAAAGTGGTTGAAAGTAGGTGGTACCCTGAGCTATAATTATCAAACCGAAAACCTGGTAGATATTTCGGACCAGGTTGCCCGGCAAATTGTAGAAGATTTCCCTTTCCTGCCGGTAAGGTATCCGGACGGCACTTTTGCTAACAACCGCGATTATCCTTTTGCCGAAGGTACCATGAGTTCCATGCACCGCTTATATGGTCGTAAGTTTATATTGAATACCCAAACCGCCATTGGTAGCTTGTATTCTAATATTCGGTTTGCCGAAGGGCTCGAAATGCGTACTGTTTTGGGTACCAATATTCTTACCCAGGAAAACAACGATGCCACTACCCGTACCCTGGATATTGGTAACCGGGGTAACGCCGCTTCCCGTAACCGCCGTGAAAATTTCTGGTCTTTAGAAAACTACCTGACCTACAACAAAACTTTTAACGAGATTCATTCTTTTACTGGTTTATTAGGTATTTCGTGGCAGGAAACAAATACTTTTAACGTAGATGCTACAGTTCGCAACTTTGCTACTGATTACTTCCTGTATAATAACTTAGGTGCCGGTAGTACTTCGCCAGCAGTGGGTTCAGGTGCTTCCCGTACAGCTTATAACTCTTATTTCGGCCGGATTAATTATGGCTTAATGGATAAATACCTGGTTACTTTTACCGGACGGGCCGATGGTTCTTCGCGCTTCGGTGAAAACCACAAGTTTGCCTTCTTCCCATCGGCGGCATTGGCCTGGCGGATTTCGGAAGAAAGCTTCCTGAAAGGTAATAACACATTGACCAACCTGAAACTGCGCAGCAGCTATGGCATTACCGGTAACTCCGAAATTCCGGCTTACTCCTCTTTAGCGCTGTTAAGCTCTAACTACGCCGCTGTATTGGGCGATATTCGGGTTGGCGGAACTGGCCTTACCCGTTTGGCGAACCCTGAACTGAGATGGGAAAAAACCGCCCAGTTCGATGTGGGCGTAGAAGTAGGTTTGCTTGGCAACCGCGTTAGCCTGGAAGCTGATTATTATTACCGCAAAACCACCGATATGCTCCTGGATGCTCCTGTACCGCGCACCACCGGTTACGGCACCATCCGGAAGAACGTAGGTTCCATGGAAAATAAAGGAATAGAGTTATCCTTGAATACGATTAACATTGAGTCGGGTGGTTTCCATTGGAGTACCGGCTTCAACGTTTCTGTAAACCGGAACAAGGTGCTTACTTTAGCTTCACCGGCCGATATTTTTGGGGTAGGTGGTCCTAACTTTACCAACCAAACCAATATTATTCGTATTGGCGAGCCGGTAGGTTCTTTCTGGGGTCTTACTCGTTTGGGTATCTGGAGCGAAGCCGAAAGAGATGAAGCCGCTGCCTTTACCAGCTACCGCCCAGGCCAAACTTTATTACCCGGCGATATTAAATACCTGGATGTAAACGGCGACAAAGCCATTACCGATGCTGACCGCAGCATTATTGGCAATGGTAGCCCGAAAGCCTGGGGTGCTCTCACCAACACCTTCCGCTTCAAAAATTTCGATTTACTGGTAGACCTGCAATATTCTTACGGCAACGATGTGCTGGATATGACCTTGCACTCCAGCGAAGACCGTCAGGCCCTGGCTAATAGCTACAAAACTGTACTCAATGCCTGGACGCCACAAAACCAGAATACCATGATTGCGGAAGTACGGGGTACCCAAGCCGGCTATATCACTAACGTAGATACCCACTGGATTAAAGATGGTTCCTTTATCCGGGGCCGGAACATTATGTTAGGTTATACCTTCCCGGCGGCCGTTACCGAAAGAATTAAACTAAACCGTTTGCGGATTTATACCTCCGCTCAGAACTTATTTTTATTAGTGGATGATGAATTGATTGGTGACCCCGAAACGGTTGGTATCCGGGATGGAGATGCCCAAAACGTGTTCTCTCAAGGTCAGAACTGGCACGGCTATCCTAAGCCCAGAACCTTTTTAATGGGTCTGCAAATCGGCTTGTAATTAGTCTTTTCATCTAAAAAAGAGTTATCATATGAAGATTTATAAATTAAGAAATTTAACTAAAGTATTACTCTGCGGCGTATTGCTGCTGGGGGCCGGCTGTAAAGATCACCTGGATGAGGCGCCGCCTTCTAACTTAACGCCGGATAACTTTTATACCATTCCGGACCATGCGGAAGCTGCTTTGGCCGCTGTTTATGCCGATACCCGCCTGGTATATGATGGTTCCGGTATATTTTCGTCTACCTGGCAAATGCTGGAGGCTCCAACCGGTATCTCTACCACCGAAACCGGCCAGAACTCAGACCTGAATAACCTTTACGGTTTAATTTACGATGGCAACACCGGCCACATAGCCAATTACTGGAATGGCTTGTACCGGCTTATTGCGCAGGCCAACCTGCTACTAGACAGAGTGCCGGCTATTACGCCCATGGAAGAAGCCCAGAAAAAGAAAATATTGGGTGAAGCCAAGTTCCTGCGAGCCTGGGCTTATTTCCGGGCCGTACAGTTATGGGGCGATGTTCCTTTAATTACTAAACCGCAGACCATTGAATCAGAAGATTTTCTACCTAGTCGGGCGCCAAAAGAAGAAGTATATAATTTAATTGTAGAGGATTTAAAAGAAGCCGAAGCAGCCGGTTTACCCTGGATGGATGCCACGGGTCGGGCATCGCAGGCAGCTGCCAAATCGATGCTGGCTAAGGTTTACTTAACCATGGCCGGTTTCCCGCTGCAAAAAGGTGCCTCGCATTATAAACTAGCCGCCGATAAAGCCTTTGAGGTGGTGTCTTACGCCAATGCCAATCCTGGTACCATTAATTTGTTCCCTACCTACCTCGACGTACACAAAGAAAGTACCGAAAACCGGTTAGAGCATATTTTTATGATTCAGTACAACAACCTGGTAGCTGGTAACCCCATGGAAAACATGTACCCCAACTTTAAACCGGTTACGTATTCCGGTCCGGGTGGTACAGGCAGCACCATTCCTACGGTTGCGTTCTATAATTCTTATGAAAGCGGCGATTTGCGGGCTAAAAACCAGGAAGGCTATTTTTATACCACTTACTTTACTAATGGTACTGGTGCTGAATTTAATTTAGGTGCTCCTTATATTTTTAAGCACTTTAATCAAATTTCGGCGGGTGCTCCTGGTCTTACCCCTACCCGTAACAACAACCTGAATGTACCGGTTATCCGCTACGCCGAAGTACTGCTGATTTATGCCGAAGCGCAGAACGAAGTTTCTGGGCCTAATATGGAGGCTTACAATGCACTCAAAAAAGTACGGGATCGTGCAAAATTAACTACTCCGGATATGGGTACTTTCAACCAGACCAGCTTCCGGGAAGCCGTTTGGCGCGAGCGCTGGTACGAACTGGCCTACGAGCAAATTACCTGGTTCGACATGGTACGCCTGCGGAAAGTATTTAACGAGGATACCAAAGGCTTCGATAATTTTGTGGGGCACGTTAATAAAAACTCCAACAAGCCCTTACAAGAGAAGCACTTGTTGTTCCCGCTGCCTACGCCCGAACGCCGGAATAATCCGAACTTGAGCCCGCAAAACCCAGGTTACCCGGAGTTTTAACGGAAGTTTTTGAAAAAACCTGGTACCGTGGGTGCCAGGTTTTTCTATTTTATCTGTGCCGTTATTTTGCAGACAATATTTAAGACCAAGCCTGTTTACATACATATAACTGTTGTGCAACGGTTAAAAAAAGAGGTTTAAGCAATCCATCTCTGTCATTCAGAAGGAAAGTGGGCTCTAAATACTCTCTAAAAACTGATAAAAAGGGTACAGTTTAATTAGGCTTAATCTCAGTTAATTATTCCTGAACAATCTATTCGGGAATATTTTGTTCAGGAATATTCTATCCAGGGAAAATCAAAAGAATATAAAACATACATGGAAAAAGACTTTACAAATCAGGAAAAGCCGGCTAATTCCCGCCGGGGTTTTATAAAGGCTGCTGCGGTTACAGCGGCCAGTTTTATGATTGTACCGCGCCACGTGTTGGGCGGTAAAGGCTTTTTAGCTCCCAGCGACCGCTTAACAATTGCTGCCGTTGGGGTAGGTGGTAAAGGCCGCTCCGATATTGATGCCTTTAACAAAAGTGGCAAAGCCAATATTGCTTACCTCTGCGATGTAGACGACCGCCAGGCGGCCACATCTGTTACAAATTTCCCGAAAGCCAAATATTACAAAGACTGGCGGGAAATGTTTGATAAAGAAGCTAAAAAATTCGATGCCGTTTCGGTATCTACCCCCGACCATACGCACGCGGTAGTAGCCATGGCGGCTATGCAACTGGGCAAACACGTGTACGTGCAAAAACCCATGGCCCACGATATTTACGAAGCCCGCAAACTAACCGAAGCCGCTAAACGCTACAAAGTAGTTACCCAAATGGGCAACCAGGGTGCTTCCGGCGATGGCGTCCGGCAAATGCACGAATGGTTTAATGCCGGGGTTATTGGCGACGTAGATACCGTTTACCTCTGGACCAACCGGCCCATCTGGCCGCAAGGCATTCCATGGCCCAGCACCTCAACGCCGGTACCAAAAGAACTAAACTGGGATTTATGGCTGGGTACCGCCCCTTATAAAGAATACGTAGATAAATTAGTACCCAAGAGTTGGCGCGGCTGGTGGGATTACGGCACTGGCGCCCTCGGCGATTTAGGTTGCCACCTGATGGAAGCCCCCTTCCGGATATTAGATCTGAAATATGCCACTGATGCGCAGGCCAGCGTAGGCAGCGTGTTTGTAGATTGGGGCAAGCGGGGTATTTTCCCGGATAGCTGTCCGCCTGCGAGCCACGCTACTTTAACCTTCCCCAAAACCAGCAAAACCAAAGGCCCCATAACCATGCACTGGATGGATGGCGGCATTAAGCCCGATCGGCCGGAAGAACTAGGACCCAATGAATTATTTGGCGATGGTAACAGCGGTATTTTATTTGTTGGTTCTAAAGGTAAAATGATGGCTAGCGAATACGCCGCTAACCCACGGTTGTTGCCCCTGTCGCGGATGCAGGAAGTACAGGTAAAACAAACCTATGCGCGGGTACCCGGCAGCGCCGACGGCCATTATGCCCAATGGGTAGAGGGGGCAATAGCCGGTTATGGCAAAAAAGAAATGAGCTCGCCTTTTGAAATGGCCGGCCCGCTTACAGAAGCTATTTTAATGGCTAACCTGGCCATTAGAGGCGCCGATATGGCTAAACCCCGTGCTACCGGCAACGGCTTCGATTATCCTGGCAGCAACCTTAAAATGATCTGGGACAACCAAAATATGAAAGTAACCAACTTCGACGACGTAAACCAGTTTGTAAAACGCACTTACCGCCAGGGCTGGAGTTTAGGGGTATAAGCCCTAACAATATTAGCTGCACCTTAGCCGTATTTATTATGAGCTAAGGTGCAGCTAATATCCGGAAAAGTAAACCCTACTACTATAAGCAATTTATTTTAACCAGATTATACAGATTATAATTTTAAAAACATCTGTATAATTATTACAGGATATTCCCGGATTTATTAGCGGCACCGATAAAAATACAGAAAAAAGTGTGTATACTTAAACGGGTAACTTTCCGGCGAAGTGTGAAAAGATAAAATATTAACTTCTCAGAAAACCTTGTCTGGAAAACGCTTCTCAGGCTACCCTAATGTAGTTTTAAGCTGGTAACTATTTATTCCGGATTCTTTTCTGCCTTATTTACTGCACTAGGCTGGATTTAGGTAAGTCCCGAATATTTTTTATTTATGCAAATAAATTTATCCACCATTTATAAGCTCTAAAAGCAATTAAACCAACTTATGGCATTTCAGATTAAAAAGAAGGGCGAAGTTTACGATGTAGTAATTGTAGGTTCCGGGGCAGGAGGCGGTATGGCAGCTAAAATTTTGGCGGAAGCCGGCGTGAAAGTAGCCTTGCTCGAGGCTGGCCCTGATTACGATCCGGCTAATCCGGAGCAGCAAACCCAGTTAAAATGGTCTTATCAGTCGCCGCGGCGCGGTGCCGGTACTACCCGGGCTTTCGGCGATTTTGATGCGGCCTACGGCGGCTGGGAAATAGACGGAGAACCGTATACCCGCAAAAACGGTACTGAGTTCGATTGGTTCCGGGCCCGCATGATGGGCGGCCGTACCAACCACTGGGGCCGCATTGCCCTCCGGTTTGGCCCTAACGATTTTAAACACAAAAGTGTAGACGGCCTCGGCGACGATTGGCCTATTTCTTACGCCGATATTAAACCTTATTACGACCGCGTAGATAAACTAGTAGGCGTATTTGGTACCAACGAAGGCCTGGTGAACGATCCGGATGGCTATTTTCTGCCGCCACCCAAGCCCCGTTTGCACGAGCTGATGATAAAAAAAGCAGCTACCGGCATTGGCGTTCCGGTTATTCCGGCACGTAAATCTATGCTTACCCGGCCCATTAACAAAGACCGGGGTGCCTGCTTTTTCTGTTCCCAGTGCGGCCGCGGCTGTTCGGTTCACGCCGATTTTTCGGCGGGTACGTGTCTGGTAAAGCCGGCCCGCAACACCGGTAACGTTGAGTTGTATACCAACGCCATGGCCCGCGAGGTACTCACCGATAAATCGGGTAAAGCTACCGGTATTTTATACACCGACCGGACTGACCTGCAGGATTACCAGGTAAACGGCAAAGTAATTATGCTGGCGGCCAGTGCCTGCGAATCTGCCCGCTTATTATTAAACTCCAAATCAGCAGCGCACCCCAACGGCCTGGCCAACTCCAGCGGCGTAGTAGGTAAATATTTACACGATTCTACCGGCGCTTCGCGCAGTGCGTTTATTCCGCATTTAATGGATCGCAAACGCTACAACGAAGACGGCGTGGGTGGTATGCACGTGTATTCGCCGTGGTGGCTCGATAACAAAAAACTGGACTTTGCCCGGGGCTACCACATTGAATACGGCGGCGGCATGGGCATGCCTGGTTATGGTTTTGGCGGTGGCATCGAACGGTTAAACGGTAAATACCCGGGCCGCGACGGTAAAATGAAAGATGCCGGTGGTTACGGCGCTTCGCTCAAAGACGATTATCGTCGTTTTTACGGGGCCAATGTAGGTTTTGCCGGGCGCGGCGAGTGTATTGCCCGCGAAGATAATTATTGCGAAATAGACCCCAACGTAGTAGATAAATACGGCATACCGGTACTCCGCTTTAACTACACCTGGAGCGACCACGAAATTAAACAGGCCAAGCACATGCACGAGACCTTCGAGGCAATTATTGATGCCATGGGCGGCGTAGCGTTAGGCGATAAACCAGGCGCCGACAGGCAATACGGGTTAGAAGCACCGGGCCGTATTATTCACGAAGTAGGTACCACCCGCATGGGCAACGACCCCAAACGCTCGGTTCTGAATAAATTCTGCCAGGCGCACGAGGTTAATAATTTGTTTGTAGTAGATGGCGGACCATTTGTATCGCAAGCCGATAAAAACCCGACCTGGACCATTATGGCCTTATCGATGCGGGCTTCTGAATACCTGCTGGATGAAGTTAAAAAGCGGAATATTGTAACCTAGAAATAGAAACAAAATATTATGGATAGAAGAGAATCCCTGAAAGCGCTGGCTATTGGTACATTAGGGGCCGGAACCTTGGGAGCCGGTACCCTGCTGGTAGGCTGCGATACCAAAACCGACGAAAAAAGTACCCAGGCCGTAAAGAACGATGCTAAATCTGAACTTTATGGCCGCACTCCGGAAGAAAAAGAGCGGGATGCCCGCCTCATGGAAGAGAAATTCTTTACCGAGGGCGAAATGGCAACTATTACGGTTTTAGCCGATATTATTATCCCGGCCGATGACCGCTCCGGCAGTGCTTCGGATGCCGGTGTACCAGCGTTTATCGAGTTTATTGTAAAAGACCGGCCCGAGAACCAAACACCCATGCGCGGCGGCTTACGCTGGCTCGACATAAAATCGCACAAAATGTTTGGCAAAGCGTTTACCGATGCCAGCAAAGAACAACGAATAGAACTGGTAGATCTGATTGCCTACCCCGAAAAAGCCAAACCCGAAAATTCACAAGGCGTAACCTTTTTCAACCAAATGCGCAACCTGACGGCTACCGGCTTTTTCTCCAGCAA
Source organism: Adhaeribacter rhizoryzae (assembly GCF_008629685.1). Lineage (GTDB taxonomy): Bacteria > Bacteroidota > Bacteroidia > Cytophagales > Hymenobacteraceae > Adhaeribacter > Adhaeribacter rhizoryzae. Next base: position 210,196 of record NZ_VWSF01000008.1, read on the forward strand.
AATAGGTATTGAAGACATGGAATATAAAGGCAACACCCCTAATGCCTGGGATGGTGTGCCGGATGAGGTACTAAAACAATACAACCTGGCTTACGACGAAAAAACCTTAGCCCAATGCCTCAAAAACGAAGAACGCGGCCAACTAATGACTTGGGACAATTACCCGGCCCCGCGGACTTAAGAATTATTAGGATGATTGATTCCATATTTTTGAACAACCTAACCGTTGGGCAATAATATGTTTCAGGATTGAATAGGTTTCAGTACTTGAAATCCATTTCTGTTATTCAGGAGGAAGCTATGTAGCAGATAGCCAAATAGTTTCCTCCTGAATGACAGAGATGGCTTCCTGGTTTCTTGAACTTAAACGCTTTTAATTAAAGAGCAATTGCGGTAAGTAATTCTATATTGAAGTAAAAAGGTCAGGCGGGAATAAGCGAATATACAGTAGCTTATTTCTGCCTGACCTTTTTGCCATAAATGTAGTTTAAAGTACCCAAGCGGTAATTTTCAGAAGAAGGAAAATATTAACGGCGCTACTTGCTATAGCAGGAATGGCGCAAAGAAGTCGTTCGATCTTTAAACCTCCCTTGGTCCCCTCCGAAGGGGGACTGTTCAATAGTGTAGAAATTCCGGTATAGAATAAACCTGCTGGAACTGAAGTTTTGGAATTGGGGTGCTGGAATCTAAGCTTGGTAACGCTTCGCTGCTGCCGCGTAAAATTTTACAATGAGGCTAAGCTTAATGCTTTACAAGAATAGCAGGCCGGAGAGCAGGAACGTTTAAATGTTTACTTTTAATATTTCCGGCCAGTGCGTAGTATAGCGGTCGCTGCGGTGCGATACAGTCATTTTCCAGTCTTTTTTAAGGCCGGCGGTGGCGTAACCGACTACGTTTACGGCCCATTCGTTTGTGCCCATTTTGGCGTTGATCTTATCCAGGGCCTGCATCAGTTTCTGGCTTTTATCCCGGTCGGTGGTATCGAATAAATTTGTTTGTACCTGGTGTTCCGGCATAAATTCAGACAAAATAACACCGGCTTTTTTATAAAAATATCCCTGTTGGTAAATTTGTTGCAGGGCTTGCAGCGCGTAGCGGATAAGTTCACCCGAATCGGCGGAAGCAATGGGTAAGGTTACCGTGGCGCTCTGGTGGTACTGGGGCGCCTGCACCGAAAACTTATTTGTCCGGATGAAAACCGTAATACCTTTGGCTGCGCTGCGTTGCTGGCGTAGCTTTTCGGCGGCCCGGCTGGTATAAGTGGCTACGGCTTCCTGTAATTCCCGGAGGGTAGTAATGTACTGCGAGAAAGAACGCGTACAGGAAATATTCTTGCGGGCTGGTGCTTCCTTAAAATCCAGTTCCTGGCAGGGCTGACCCAATAATTCTTGCCGCAACCGCACGCCTACTACGCCACCCAGATGCTTGTATACCCAGCCAGGACTGCGGTCTACGAGGTCCGCGACGGTATAAACCTGATGCTGGTGCAGTTTGGCAGCATAGCGGCGGCCTACGCCCCAAATATTTTCGACGGCCAGGTGGCGGCGCGCGACGGCTTGTTTGGCGGGTGTATCGAGTAGCATAACACCGTTGTAAACGGGGTTTTTCTTAGCCAGGTGGTTGGCGGCTTTGGCGAGGGTTTTGGTAGGGGCAATGCCCACGCACACCGGCAAATCGAGGTGCTGGCTAATGGTTTCCCGGATGGTGGCGGCGCATTTTTCCAGGTCGGCGGCCGGCACATGGGTTAAATCAACAAAGGCTTCGTCAATCGAATAAACTTCTACCGCGCCAAAGGTTTTCAGAATTTGCATCACGCGCCTGGACATATCGCCGTAAAGCATAAAGTTCGATGAAAATACTCGCACGCCGGCCTGCTCGATAACGGGCCGGGCTTTAAACAAGGGTTCGCCCATTTTTATACCCAAATCTTTAGCTTCCTGCGAGCGCGAAATAATACAGCCGTCGTTATTCGAGAGCACCACCACGGGTTTGTGCTTGAGCCCCGGCTCAAATATGCGTTCGCACGACACAAAAAAGTTGTTGCAATCAATCAGGGCCAGCATAATATTTATACTTTATGCAGCACATGAATTACTACGCCCCATACCGTAAAACCCATATCGGGCAATATTTCCAGGGGCTGGTAACGCTCGTTTTCGGGCCGCAGAAAAACTTTTTTACCCGCGTAGTGCAGCCGTTTTACGGTAAACTCGCCGTGCACCACCGCCAGCACAATATTGCCGTGTACCGGTTTCAACGATTTATCTACCACAATTACATCGCCTTCGTAAATGCCGGCATTCTGCATGGAGTCGCCGCTTACCTGTACAAAAAAGGTAGAAGCCGGGTGTTTTACAATAAACTCGTTTAAATCTAAGGTGCGTTCGGTAAAATCGGCAGCCGGCGACGGAAAGCCCGCCGGTACGTTATGCTCGTACAATTTTACCTGCACCTGGCTGGGCTGACCAATGGGAAAATAAGTAGCTAGTAGTTGCATAAGCGATTAGCAAGGTAATTATTTGCTAAATATACTGGCTAATTTTAAATATAGTTTATTTATATGCTAAATATTTTAGTAAAATAATTAAAATCAGGCATTTGAAAATCTGAAAATTTCTACTTTGGAGAGATAGGGGCTATCGTTAAGACACAAAAGCTAAACCTAGTCTGTTATGCTGAAAGCATCTATTGAATAGAAAGGGAAGTAGGTAAAAGAAGCTATTGCTTATTTACCTGTAAGACCATTTAACCAATATTTCTTTTCAAGATGACACAAGTTAAATTCTTTCTATTGGCAAGGTAATCTTCATTATGCTATGTTCTAGCCGTAGGAGGTAAGGGGGTAACTCAACGTGTAAACCAATAACTTCCCGAAAGTCCTGGAAGGTTATCGCTACAACGGTACTTTTTATAATGCAAAGCAGGCGGGGCTGTGGCCTAAAAGCAAAACGGCATCTTAACTAGATGCCGTTTTGCTTTGGGTTTAATAATTATTCAGGACGTTAGCCAGGTTGCTGTTTTACGCTTTAAATCCTCCCCTGACTCCTCCAAAGGGGGACTGTCCGATAACTTAGGTCTACAGGTTGGTAGGGCGGTTACGGTTGCGTTCCTCGTCGGTCAGGTAAGTATCGTCATCATCATCGAGGCGGGGCCGGTTGGTATCAGCGTCCAGGTTTTCTACGTCTACCTCGGTTTTACGCACCGTGTCGCGGATTACTTCGTCGCGTTCGGTTACCTCTTTGTCCAGGGTTATTTCTTCTACCACGCGGGCTTCTTTGTTTACCACCGGTACTTCGGCGTGTTCGGTTAGTTCAATTTCACCTTCTTTAAAAGCATTAATATCGGCTTCGGTGGCCGGACGGTTTACCGGCGTACGTTCTACGTTTATGTGCTCTTCGCGCAGGGTAATATTTTCTTCTACTTCTTCTTCCACAATCCGGCTGCTAATACGGGCGCCACCGGTTTCTACTTCGCGCTTCCCTATTTCCACGTCTTCTTCTATTATCGGAATAGACGTATTATCGGTTAAATCGCGGGTAGTGTTGGCATCGGTATAGTCGGTATCAGTGAGGTCACGGGTGGTATTTGCATCGGTATAATCATCGGTTAAGTCCCGGCGATTACGATTCAGGCCGCGGTCGTTAAAGTGGTTGTGTTCGTAAAAATCATCGCGGGTATTCGTGTCGCCGGTAAGGGTATCGCCGGCCTGGTGGGCCGCACCGCTTATAGCCGCCCCGGTAGCTCCGGCCGCTGCTCCCAAGCCACCAAATATCGGGCGGATAGAAGTTTCGGTATCGCGGCCTATCCGGTTTTTCTCGTACACGGGTAAAGCGCGCAACTGCTCGGCGGTAACGTTGGGCAATATTACATCATCGTCGTCTTCGTTTAACTGGGCCAGGCCAATCGGTACCAGCACGTTGCGCGGTTCCAGGTCCAGCACACTGTTTTCCAAATCCACTACCATGTAGCGTACTTTCCGAGATTGCACATCAAATATGAGTTCTTCTACCTCGCCAATGGTTTCGCCTTGCGGGTTTTTAATGGTCCAGCCTTTAATATTGGGTTGGCCGTCGGCTATTTCAAAATCGCTGCCGCCTAACTCCTGCAGGCGGTTGGTTTCGTTATAATTATTATCTCTTTCCATGGTTAAATTTGGTTAAGGGCGCCAGGGTAGGCGCTAATTAAAATATGGTAAACCAAGGTTATCTATTGGTTTACGTATCAGCCTAAAAGGTTATTCCGCGCGGCGGGCTACAATTTCTACGCGGCGGTTTTGCTGACGACCGGCAGCCGTTTCGTTAGAAGCTATGGGCCTGGCCTCGCCTACGGGGTGCAGCGTAACATTATCCGGGGCAATATTGCCGTTCTGGGTCAGCCAGTTTTGTACGGCGGCGGCCCGCTCTTCGGCCAGTTCTTTGTTATAGCTGGCGCTGCCCCGGGCATCGGTATAGCCATAAATACGCACCTGACTGTTGGCAAAGCGTTTGCCCATCGAGCCCGCAATCTGCTTCAGCTTCTCGGCGGCCTGAGGCTTAATCGTACTTTTATCGGTATCAAACAAAACGGTTTCGTCTACGCTGTAAATGGCGTAATCGTCGTTGCCGCGCACTTCAATATTCCGGTCGGTTATTTCCTCGTAGGTAGCGGCCGGCGCATTAAAATCTACGGTACCCCAGCCATCATCGGTGGCGGTGCCATCGGCAGCAGCAGTGGTTGTTGTGGTATCGGTTAGGGTGGTGCCCATAGCGTCGGCATCGTCGTTGGTACGGCTGCAACCGCGCGATAAAACAAATAATACCGCAATTGCTATCAGGGCTAATAAAAGCCATATCCACCAGGGCCGGCTTTTTTTGGGTTGTACATCTAAATCTGCCATAGTTTTTTCAGGTTAGTTTGGATTTTGTTACGAAATAGAAATTATATAAACGTCTGACGGTTTACGCGTATTTCTATATATTAGTTCTTGTAAGTTATTTATTTTCAGGCGGAAGCCGGTAAAGTAACTGGTAAACGCGGTGAAACCGGTAAGAGACAGCGTTTTAAATAAATTGGATAGTATAAAGGATAAGGCATTATAGGCCAGCGGCAAGGAACCCGACAATGATAGCATTACCGGCTTTATTAACTTAGATGCCCGGGCAAATAGTGAAGGACTTTTTTATTATAAATAACCAGAAATTTCTTACAGAACCATTGTATCTTTCCTAAAAGATGCCCTATGCAATTTCTGCTACTGCTCGAAAATATTAAAAGCACCCATGTGCACCTGCACGATGCCGCTGCCAAAGCGGTAAACAAAATGCTGACCATCCGTAACTGGCTCATTGGCTTTTACATTGTAGAATACGAGCAGAACGGCGAAGACAGGGCGCAGTACGGTGAAAAATTGTTGTATACTTTAGCAAAGGAACTCACTTCTGAGAAATAAAATTGCCGGCATCTCCAATTATGCCGGCAATTTTATTTCGTTTATCCGCAAATTAGTCAGTCAGTGACTGACCTTTTAAGAGATAACCACATTTCGCAATCAGTGATTGCGCAATTGCAGTTGACTAATAATCAAAACGATAAGACCCGACGATCTAAGGCTACCATATCTGACCTAAGTGTTTTACAGGTTCCGCCGGAGAAGCTGATTTGTAAACTTTCATTTACACATTTGGTGCAGTTACTCACTATTACGGACCAGCTTCAACGGACATTCTACGAACTGGAAGCTATAAAAGGCAACTGGAGTGTGCGCGAACTGAAGCGGCAAATAAATAGTCTTTATTTTGAAAGGATAGGCTTGAGCCGGCAGCCAGAAAAATTAGCCCAATTGGTGCACGAAACCAACAACACGCCGGCCCAACCCGCCGATTTTATCAAAAACACCTACGCTTTCGAGTTTTTAGGCCTTCCGCAAAAAGCATTGGTAACCGAAAACGACCTGGAGCAGGCGCTTCTCGACCATTTGCAGGAATTTTTACTGGAGCTAGGCCACGGCTTTTGCCTGGAAGGACGCCAAAAGCGTATTTTAATCGGCGATGAATATTTCTTTATAGATTTGGTATTTTACCACCTAATATTAAAATGCCATGTACTAATCGAATTAAAAATAGCCGACTTTAATCACGTTAACGCCGGTCAGCTCAACACTTATCTAAATTACTACAAAGCAGAGGTGATGCGGCCCGATGATCAGCCGCCCGTAGGTATATTGTTAGTAACCCATAAAAACGATGCCTTGGTGCAATACGCCACCGCCGGCCTCGATAACCAGCTTTTTGTGTCGAAGTACCTGGTACAACTGCCGTCTAAAGAACAACTGGAAAATTTTATACGGAATGAATTGCGGTAGTCTGGAGGCAAGTTTTGGAAGCTAAGCTAAATGGATGTTAAAACAAATTCTGAAAATAGTCAGATGAATCATACCCGATTTTATCACATGCAAAATGTATTCAGGCAACAAGCTGTTGCCCATTTGCTAATTGAAAAAAGCCAACAACCTGTTGACCAATTCTGAGGGCATTAAATCTTGTTTTCGCAAAAGCCAAAAACTATTAAAATATAGCCAAAAGTTTATTAAAGCTCGGGGCAAAATATTACATTAAGGAGATTTTGCACCCGATGGACGATAAAGGCGTAATAGAGCAGTTTAGTAGTATAAAAACCTGGCAAAGCAAAGGCACCCGTGCCCCGCACAAGCCGCTTTTAATGCTGCTGGCCCTCGGCGAAATACAAAGAGGCAACACCGGCTTTATACCTTATGCCACTATTGAGCCCAGACTGAATAATTTGCTAGCCGATTTTGGCCCGCCCCGCAAGCAAATTTATACCACCTTCCCGTTTATTCGGTTGGCCAATGATAGGCTCTGGCAGTTTAACAAGCCCGAATTGCTAAACACCAAACAGGATTATACCGCCAAATATTTGCTGATGAACGATTTACAAGGCAAGTTTCCGGACGAGGTGGTGCAGCAGTTAAAGGCCAGCCCCGATTTATTAGTAAGTGTGGCCGAACTGATACTGGAACAGAATTTTCCGGAAACGCTGCACCAGGATATTCTGGATGCGGTAGGTTTAAATATTGCCATTAGCCTAACCGGTGCCAAACAAATCCGGAAGCGCGACCCGCTGTTTCGCGAGAGTATTCTGAAAGCTTACGAATACCAATGTGCCGTTTGTGGGTTTAGTGTGCGGCTGAAAAATAAAATACTGGCCCTGGAAGCTGCTCACATTAAATGGCACCAGGCCGGCGGACCGGATGAAGAAGTAAACGGCCTGGCTTTATGCGCCACCCACCACAAGCTTTTCGATTTAGGAGCTTTTACGGTAAGTCCCGAGTTAAAAATGCTGGTATCGGATGAAGTAAATGGTCAGGGAGCTGATTTGTGGTTAATTCAGCATCATGGCAAATCTATTAAACCTCCTCAGAAAAAAGCTTTTTATCCTAATCCGGATTTTACGGCCTGGCATGTGAATGAGGTTTTTAAAGGTGGGTATAGGGAGTAATAAAATTGACCTTTAACTATAAATGATAGAAGTAACCTGCGCCATAATAGAAAAGGATGATAAAGTCCTCTGTGCACAAAGGAGTGAATTAATGAAGCTTCCTTTAAAATGGGAGTTTCCCGGAGGAAAATTAGAAACAGGAGAAACTTTAGAAGATTGTTTAATTAGGGAGATAAAGGAGGAACTGGGAGTTGAAATTTCTATAAAAATGAAGCTTCCACCCAATATTTATGCCTATGATAATTCTAAAGAAATTTGCTTGTATCCTTTTATTTGTACTATCCAGTCAGGAGCAATATTTTTAAAGGAACATAAACAAGTGATTTGGCTTAAATTAAATGAATTGGAGATTTTGAATTGGGCCGAAGCAGATATCCCAATTTTAAACCATTACATATCTCTCAAGAATGCTTAAAGCAGGTATTTACGAACAGCTAGTAACTTCAGCCTTACAGAAAAAGATTAATGAGTTACCTGTTAAAGAATTTTACATTGCACAGACTAACTTAGATAAAGAAGAGGCAGCTAAAGTTCTTGCTGAATACCTAATCGGAATAATTCAATTGGCACTGAAGGTAGTTAGGCAAGAAGACAACGTGCTAAAGCAAATAGAGTTGTGCAACAATATTATTCAATTTGTTGATGAAAAAGTAAGCTTAAATTCAAGTGAAAACCTTGTATCCTTAGAAGGCCAAATATTAACTGCAGTTCTGAATAAAATTGGTAAAACAGATAAGCAGCTAGAAGAGGAATTAAGTCGCAAAATTCCACAAACAGGCCTTTCTGTTAGTAGCCTTTTTACAGGTAGTAATTCTGATATTTCCATTGATAACGAAATAAAACGAGATATTCTTTCTACGGATAAAATTTATTGGATTGTATCTTTTATCAGATGGTCGGGGCTTAGAATATTTGAAAAAGAATTAGAAGAGTTTACAAAACGGGAGGATGTAGAATTTAAAATAATTACTACAACTTATATGGGCGCAACAGAAGCGCGTGCATTGGATTTCTTATCTAAACTTCCCAGAACTCAAATAAAAGTATCCTACCAAACTCAAACAGAGCGCCTTCACGCAAAAGCCTATATTTTTGAAAGAAATACTGAATTCAATACGGCCTATATCGGTTCATCCAACTTGTCTAAATCGGCTTTGACTAAAGGTTTAGAATGGAATTTACGGGTAACAAGTCAGGAAAATTTTCATATCATAGAAAAAGCAAAAGCTACTTTTGAACATTACTGGAACAGTATTGATTTTGAAGATTTTAAAATTGGCGGTTTAACAAAATTTAAGGAAGCAATTCAGCACGAAAAACAAAGAGATAGTTCTATTTCTTTAACAGAATATTTTAAAATAAATCCATACCCGTTTCAAAAAGAAATTTTAGAAAAGCTGAAGCTGGAAAGGGATTTTTATGGGAATAAGCGAAATCTGATAGTAGCAGCAACTGGAACAGGAAAAACAGTAATTTCAGCTTTTGATTATCATCACTTTTATCATGCTCAAAAAGGAAAGGCAAATTTATTATTCATTGCTCACAGAAAAGAAATATTAGAACAAGCTCGTACTACCTTTAGAGCTGTACTTGGTTCAGGCTTTCGGGAGTATGGCCAACTTTGGGTAGGGGATTATGTTCCCCAGAATGGTGATTTAAAGCATCTTTTTGTTTCTATTCAGACTTTTAATTCTCAAAAAGAATTCTTTCGAGAAAGGCTGCCAAAAGATTATTATGACTTTATAGTAATTGATGAAGCCCATCATAGTCAAGCCGATACTTACAGAATAATATTTGACCTCTTTAAACCTAATATTTTATTAGGGTTAACGGCAACACCCGAAAGGATGGACGGGAAAAGCTTGCTTCCAGACTTTTGTGATAAAATAGCTGCGGAAATTAGATTGGCAGATGCTTTAACACTAAAACTGTTAAGCCCATTCCAATATTTCTGTATAACAGATGAAAGTGTAGATCTAAGAAATGTAAAATGGAATGCTGGTAAATACGACACTTTAGAATTAACGAACCTTTTATCAACTAAAAAAAGGGTTTCTTTGATAATTGAAGCAGTAGAATATTATTTAACAGCGCCTTTTGAGTCAAAGACGCTTTGTTTCTGCACGTCTAGAGATCATGCAAAATTCATGAGCGAAGCCTTTACTGAAGTGGGCTATCGAGCTACCTATTTAGTTAGTGGAAACGGGAATAATGGGGAAAGAAATAATATCCGACAAAGCCTAATTAAAGGGGAAATAAACTTTGTTTTCGTAGTTGATATTTTTAATGAGGGAGTTGATATTCCGGAAATCGACACTGTTATTTTCCTACGTCCCACCGAAAGCCTTACTATTTTCTTGCAGCAACTAGGTCGCGGCTTAAGGTTAGCAGAAGGGAAGGAGTGTTTAACCGTTTTAGATTTTGTAAGTCAAGCACATGCAAATTATAATTTTGGAGAAAAATTTCGAGCAATAGCCGGAAAATCAAGGTTTAGTATACAGAAGGAAATAGAAAATAATTTTCCTCACTTACCAGCAGGTTGCAGTATTCAGATGGAGCAACAAGCTAAAACTTATATTCTTGATAATATTAAACAGGCTGTCTTTAATGCCAGAAGACTCCGTCAGGAGATTGCTTCATTTCGGCATCATACCCATCGAGAGCTAACCTTGTCTAATTTTCTCCAGTATCATCAGTTAGATATTCGAACCGTCTACGCATATAATACCTGGTCCGATTTAATGAAAGATGCTGGCCTCATATCTTTTGAAACTGAAGGTTATTACCATCAAATAGCAAAAGGTCTAAGACGCTTAATACATATTGATTCACCTCATTATTTAAATTTTATCTCTTGCCTCATCGATAATGATTTTATTTATTCCCCCAACCAAAAAGAAGATGAGCAATTTGCTTTAATGTTTTACTATGATATCTGGCAAAAAGGCATTAGTGAATTTAGTTTTAGCAGTATTTATATAGGAATCAAGGAAATAGCTAACTATCCAGTTCTAGTAAATGAATTGAAAGAAATTATTGCTCACCTAAAAAGTAATTTAAATCATACAACCAGATCATTAGAATTAGATTATGCTATTGCCTTGGAGGTTCATGCACAATATTCAAGAGATGAAATTTTATGTGCTTTCGGGAAAACTACTCCTGAAAAAGCCTTTCCTTCGCAAGAAGGCGTTGTAAATATTCCAGATTTAAATACAGAGCTTTTGCTGGTTACTTTGAATAAATCAGATAAAGATTTTTCTCCAAGCACTCAGTATGATGATTATGCTATTAATGAAAAAATATTCCATTGGCAATCTCAGAATAAAACTGCACCTGAAACATCAGTAGGTATATCTTATATCCGGCATAAGGAGAATAAAAAGAATGTCTTACTTTTTGTGAGAGAAGAGAAAAAGAATATTTACGGATTTACAAGTCCATATTATTTCCTAGGCCCTGTCAATTATATCTCACATACTGGTTCAAAACCAATGAATATCAATTGGGAACTGCAAGAGCCTATACCGCCTATTCTATGGAAAGCAGCCGCTAAGATGGCTATAGGTTAAATATATTAAAGAAAATTTCTTATATAAATTATTGAGCACTCGCTCTGACGCCAGTATTTAGTGCAGCAGGCCTAATGTCTTTACAAAAATGTAAATTGGAATCCATATTTCCACCCCGTAACTTACCTGTATTATCCTTTAACCAATAAAGATGCAAACAGAAGAAAAACAGGCGGTGCTGGATTTGGTAGCCGAAGCGCACAGCCGCGTAGAACAGGCTTACCTGGAAAACCTGGCGGCGAAAGGTACGCCGGCCTACACGCAGAAACGCCGCTTATTACTCGCCGATTTATCGTTGCACCTGGTACAAGCCGCCCTGAAAGGCGATGAACTCAGCATAAAGCATTTGCAACGCTCCTTGTTTTCGGTGCTAACCATCTCCGATGAATTTATGCCGGAAGCCGGTTTAAAGGAAACTGCCCAACGCCTGGCATCAGTTTAGGGTAAGCGGAGCTGGTGCCAAGGGAATGTCACGACTGACTTAAATTATTGTATCTGGCGAAGACTAATCTTTAAAAGGATGCTGCTCATATTTGGTAAAACCAAATACTTCTATTTCCTGCTGATCAGCATTAACTCAGCGCAACTAGCGCAAGTGTTAAGCGAAGCGTCACTTGTGCTGCTGCATGATCGAAAGTCTTCCGACTTTCGTAAACAGCCCTAACCTATAATTAAAAGACTTTCGTCTACTGCCAAATGAGCACCAAATACAAGATACGGGATAACCAAAAGCTGTATTTTTTAACTTTTGCGGTAGTGGCCTGGGTGGATGTTTTTACCCGGAAAGCTTATAAAGATGTATTAATAGAAAGTTTACGCTATTGCCAGCAACAGAAAAAATTGGATCTGTATGCTTATTGTATAATGCCCAACCATGTCCATTTAATTGCCGGCGTTTCCGAAGGCGGTAATCTTTCGCATGTTCTGCGCGATTTAAAAAAGTTTACTTCGGTATCCATTATTAAAGCAATAGCGGAAAACCAACAGGAGAGCCGGCGCGATTGGATGTTATGGATTTTCAGAAGGCATGGCGCCCGTAACAGTAACAATACCCATTACCAGTTCTGGCAGCAGGATAACCACCCCATTGAACTAAATAGTAATCTGCTGCTGGCCCAAAAGCTGGAGTACATTCATCAAAATCCGGTGCGGGCCGGCATTTGCTATACGGCAGAAGATTATATTTACAGCAGTGCAGGTCAGTACGCCGGCGGAGAGGCCATGCTGACGGTAAAGTTACTGGAATAATGGCTGTTGTTGGCAAGTCTGAAGACTTGCATGCAGCAAAAGTCACCAGTGACGCTTCGCTTAACATTGGCGCCAGCGTGGCTAACCTAAATAGGCACCAGCGATGCTTCGCTTAATACTGGCACCAAGATAGGTTGACTTGGGTATGGTAGCCAAAGATTAAAAAACATAGCTTTTATTCAAATAAAGATTCTTCTGTCAACGGGCGGTTACTATTATGAATAGCTATAATATTGATTTGGCTAGTGCTTACCAAGTGATAAATAATGCGGTAGTTTCTGAAAATTACCTCCCTGATTTCTGGTTTCCCTATTTCCGGAACTACCCTGCCTATTTGCGGAAACTTGGCCAAACTCTCTGCTTTCTCAAAAAATTTATCGGTGAGTTCTTCGGCAAATCGCTTGGATTGATGGCCAAAATATTCTCTTATTTCGTGGATGTTTTCTATTGCCTGGCGGGTCCAGTTTATTTTGACCATTGCTTCAGCATTCCTTTGGCATCTTCCGTAGAAAAGACTTCTCCTTTTTTAGATTGCTCCAATCCGGTTTCTATTTTTTGTAATAACATTAACTTGTCTATCAATTCATCTATCGAAAACTTTTCGGGCAAATCGTTCAGGCTACTGATTACTTTCTCCTTTGTTAACATATTTATATGCATTTTAATATTTAGTAATATACTAAATATACGAAGTATTAAACTAGCAGGCTAATTCTTTAAGGCTAGGTAGGTACTAATAAAGTTTAAACTGGTGTAGAAAATGTGTTACTTCTAAACCAGCCTTAAACTTTTTACCAACCACTGTCTATATTATTTCACCGGGTTACCATACATATCCAACAATATTACCGGGCCGTTGGCGAAGGTTTTTACCTCGTTGTACTGGGTGGCTTTATCGCCGACTACCACGTACACCATTTCTTTTTCCGGGATGTATTTATTTATGGTGGCTTTAAAATCCGGGAGGGTCATGCGCATAAGGGCCTGCTGGTCTTCTTCTACAAATTTAGCAGATTTGCCGTACTTGCTTATTTCGCGCAGCATACCCAGTTTCTCGTTCAGGCCCTCGTAGGCCAGCGTATTGCCTTTTAAAATTTGATTTTTGGCTATTTTTACGTCGGCCTCGCTAAAGGTAGGGCCATAATCCCGGAGCATCTGGCGGATTAGTTGCAGCGAGGGCAGCGTGGCATTGGCCCGGACACTGGTATTTAAAATAAAAGGTGCTACTTCGTTTAACGCCGGCACAAAAGAGTAGGCCCCGTAAGTGTAGCCTTTCTGGATGCGCAGGGTCTGGAACAAACGGCCGCTGGAACCCCCGCCCAGCACCACGTTCGCGAAATTAAGTGGGCTGCTCTGCGGGTCTTTCCCCGAAAGGGTTAGTTTGCCAATGTACAGCACCGATTGCTTGGCATCGGGAACATCTATAAAATATACTTTGCCGCCTAAGTTCTGGGCCGGAATCTGGTAAACCGGTTGTTTTACTTCTTTGGCGGCCCACCCGGCGGCCAGGGTATTTAAAGCTGCCTGTACTTTTGCCTGATCAATAGCGCCTGTTACATGAAAAGCGGCTACCGAAGGCGAAATATTGGTGTTGTAATAAGTTTTAAGATCCTGGAGGGTAATATTGGCAGCCGTTTGCAGGGTGCCGGCCTGGGGGTAACCCATAATATGATTGGGGCCGTAGAGCAGGCGGGTAAAGTTCTGGTAGGCCAGGGCAGTAGGGTTGGCTTCCTGTCCTTTCAGGTTGGTTTCGAGGGCCTGCTTCAGGCGGTTAAACTCGGCTACGTCCCAGCGGGGTTGCAGCAATATTTCTCTTACCAGGGCCAGTGTGGGTTCGAAGTTCCGGGCCAGGCAATGGGCCTGCAGGCGTATTTCTTCGTTGGTGCTGTATACCGAAATATTGGCGCCCAGCAAATCAATGGCTTCTTCGAGTTGGGCCGGGGTTTTCTGGGCGGTGCCCTGCATCATGAGCTGGGCCATTAAAGAGGCCGCGCCGGCTTTATCCAACGGGTCGAGGTAGTGCCCGCCCGGGATGGTAATATCGAAAGCCACCAGCGGTACTTCGGTGTTGTAGATGCCGTAAACTTTCAGGCCGTTGGGCAGCGCGGCGTTCCAAATGGCAGGCATTTTAAATAAAGGCGCTTCGGAAAAGGGCGGTTCCGAACGGTCGTGCTTTGTAACGGTTTTCTCGAATTGGGCTTCTTCGCCCTGGCCTACCTGCTCGTTTTGCACGCCCGCCACAATTTGCTCCTGGAAAACCGTTGCCGGTTCGGCACCTTTTACAATTAATGCTTTCTGGCCTTTCGGTACCACGCTGGTCATAACGTAAGGTTTGTTTTTGAGGTATTTTTCGTAAACCCGTAGCACATCGGCGCGGGTAACGGCCTGGGTTAATTTGGCCGCTTTAGTAATGTAGCCGGGGTCGCCGATAAATTCGTTGTCCTCGCCCATTTGCGAGGCTTTGCTTAAAATGGTTTCTACCCGGCTATACAGGTTGGTCTCAATTTTAGCCCGGATTCTTTCCAGTTCCCGATCCGAAAAACCCGCCGTTTCGAAGCGCTGCAAGCCTTCCTGGATAGCCGCATGTACTTCCTGCAAACTCACGTTGGCATTGGCGCGTACCTGAAAAGTAAACTCACCGGCCAGTTCCTGGCTGTACTGGTAAGCGTTTACGCCCGGTGCCTGTTTCTTTTCTTCTACGATAATTTTATAAAGCGGCGCGTTGCGGTTGCCGGCGAGCAGTTGGGCCAATATTTCGAGGGCATAGGTATCGGGGTGGTAGCTTTCGGCGGTCGGGAATACCAGGCGCAGCTCGGGCAACTTGGCAAAATTATCTTCGAAATACAGCGATTTTACGTTGCTCAGGGTAACGGGCTTGGGGCCAATGGGTTTTACTTCCGGGCCTTTCGGGATTTCTCCGAACCAGCGTTCTACCTTGGCTTTGGCTTCGACTAGGTTTATGTGGCCGGCAATTACCAGCGTGGCGTTGTTAGGGCCGTAATATTGGTGGTAAAATTCTTTTACATCGGCTAAAGTCGCCGACTGCAAATCAGGCAACTGGCCAATCACGGTCCAACTATACGGGTGGTCGGCGGGGTATAAATTCTTGCGGATAATTTCGTTGGTGAAGCCGTAAGGAGCATTGTCTACGGATTGCCGCTTTTCATTTTTTACTACTTGTATTTCGCGGGCCAGCGCTGCTTCGGTTACGGTTTTAATCATGTAGCCTAGCCGGTCCGAATCGATCCACATTATTTTATCGAAAGCATCTTTGGGTACTACTTCGTAATAAATGGTGCCATCGGACCAGGTGCCGCCGTTGCGTTCGCCGCCCCACTCGGGTATTAATTTCCGGTTAGCGCCCACGGGTGTATTTTCCGAATCGTTAAAAGACATGTGCTAGAAAAAGTGCGCAAAGCCGGTTTTGCCGGGTTTCTCGCGGTTAGAGCCCACGTGCATAATGGTAGCCACCGCCACAATTGGGTCGGAGTGGTCTTCGTGCAAAATAACTTCCAGGCCATTGGCGAGCACAAACTTTTCGTAAGGCAATTCGAAAGAACCGGTTTTTTTGGCAGTAGTTTCGGAAGAAGCTTCTTTGGTGCTTTTGCAGGATAAAGTGGCTCCGCACAAGGCTGCCGTTAAGAGCATAGCGGAAAAGCTGATTTTATAGGTGCGCATGGCAGGCAAGGGGTTTAATAATATTGCTGGTTGGGTAGGCTGAATATTTTATTGGCGCAGGCTATTGCTTGCCCCTGTAAGGTTTAAGGTAAGTATTATTTTGGATAAAAGCGGTACCGGAATTGAATATTTATTTTAGCGCTGATTAGCTGTTTGAAGGGGGAATATTCTGAAGGTTACCACCCCCAGCCCCTCCTAAAATAGGCGGGGAGCGGCGGTAATGCATTTTGTGCCGTAACTTTTAATAGCTAACGGTTTAGGCAGTAAGTAATAACACTATTAAATAGAAAATACGCTTAAGTCTACATTATTGGCCATCCTGAACTTGTCGAAGGAACTATAACAGCATGGTAAAATAACTAATAGCTATTTCAACAAGCTTAACAGGACTACAATAACTTAAGCGCATCAACCAATTAATATTGGGCGCAACAGGCCCAGTGTTTATTTCAGCTTGAATGAAGCCGGCCGGCTAGGCATGCTTGCTTTTCTCTAGGTCGGGTAAAAAGCCGGTAAGTAGCCCAATAAGCGGCAAAAAGGCGCATAACTGAAATACATAACCAATGCTGGTCTGGTCGGCTACTTCACCGAGTACCGCCGAGCCAATGCCCGCAATACCAAAAGCAAACCCGAAAAACAAACCCGCAATAAGGCCTACTTTACCCGGCACCAGTTCCTGGGCATACACCAATATAGCCGAAAACGCCGAAGAAAGAATAACCCCGATGAGCACAATGAGTACGCCGGTCCAGAATAAATTGGCGTGGGGTAGCAGCAAGGTAAAAGGCGCAACGCCCAATATAGAGCCCCAGATAACGTACTTGCGCCCGAAGCGGTCGCCGACCGGGCCGCCAATAAACGTACCGGCCGCCACCGAAAACAAAAATACGAACAAGTACATTTGCGAGCTTTGCACCGATACCCCAAATTTATCGATGAGGTAAAAGGTAAAGTAGCTCGTCATGCTGGCCAGATAAATGTGCTTGGAGAAAATCAGGACTAATAATATTACCAACGATAAAACAATTTTAGGCCGCGACAGATTGGTTGCAACTTCCGGTTGCACCGTAACTGCTTTCTGGCGGATTTTGGCCGTATGATTTTTCTGCCAGCGGCCTACCCGCCACAAAACCAAAATGGCCAGCAAAGCTACCAGCGAAAACCAGCCAATAGAAACCTGCCCGAACGGCACAATAACCAGCGCCGCCAGAATAGGCCCCAGCGAACTGCCTGCATTACCGCCCAACTGAAACAACGACTGCGCCATGCCCCGCCGGCCGCCCGAGGCCAGGTGCGCCATGCGCGAAGCTTCCGGGTGAAATACCGCCGAACCCATACCTACCAAAGCCACGGAAAACAACAAAAACATAAAGCTGCCAGCCTGCGACAACAGCAACAGACCCAGCAAGGTAAAGCCCATGCCCACTGCCAGTGCGTAAGGCTGCGGTTTTTTATCGGTATAAAATCCTACAAAAGGCTGCAAAATAGAGGCCGACAACTGAAAGGTTAAGGTAATTAAACCAATCTGCGCAAAATCCAGCCGGAACGAATCTTTTACCAGCGGATAAATAGACGGAATCAGCGATTGCATGGTATCGTTGAGCAGATGCGAGAAGCTGAGGGCAAACAGCACCGGAAAAACCGCTTGCTGGGCTACTTGCTGCGGAATAGCGCTTTCGCCGGATAAAGTATTGTTCATTGGAATTTGCTATTTTCTTTTGGGTCTGTTATTTAAACTTTAGCTTAAATGCCGTCCCGTGCGCAAAGTTAAAGCCAATCTGGCAGGCTTCCTAACCAGAATAGTAACCCGGCAGAGCCGTTAAAGTTGTTTTTTACGAAGAAGTTTTAAAAACTCCCGAGAATATTTAACTTTCTAACTTAACCAGCTTCAATCATCCTTATCCACCATGTTCAAAAAAATAATTTTTCTCTCTTCCGTCCTGGGGGCGTTGGTTGCCTGCAACTCCCCGAAAAAATTGGCCAACACAACCGAAATTACCAAATGGCAGTATGGCCGGAACGCCGCCGTTTCGCTTACCTACGACGATGGCTCTACCAACCAGTTTGCCAAAGCAATGCCTATTATGGACCAACTGGGTTTGCCGGCTACCTTTTTTATTATTACCGGCCAAATACCGGGCTCGCAGTACCAGGGAAAATTTATTGGCCGGCCGGTAAAAGAAATTATTCAGGAAACGGCTACGCAGCCTACAAACAAAGAGAATTTTTTTGAGCGGGCTTCGGCCGTGGGTTTTCTGGGCTACCAGGGCACCATTGATTATCATACCCAGGCGGGCGCTTTAATAGATGCCGGCAAAGAAGCAGCAGCTTACAAGGTAATAGATGAAGTATATAAAAAAGTAAGGGCCGGCGAATTTAAACCCGGCTACCAGAGTAACAACGAAGTAGCCGAAGCCCGGGGCGTAACCTGGGATAAGATTAGAAGCTACGCTAAACAAGGCCACGAATTTGCCAGCCACACGGTTACGCATCCCCGTTTAGCAGCTTTAGACGAAGCTAATTTGTTGTACGAACTGGAGAAGAGCAAAGAAGATATTTTGAAGCAATTAGGCCCGGAATATACTTTTTCGGCGGAAGGCCCTTACGGCACCGAGAACGAGCGGGTAATGGAATACGCCTATAAAATATACCCCGCCCTGCGCAACCGGATGCCCGAACCGTACCTGGAAGAAATAAACCGGGGCAGCAAAGTGCAGCCCGGTACGGCTAAAAAAGAATACGTGCAATGGCAACGGGGCGCTACCACCAAAACACCTTTGCCCCTGATGAAATCGTGGATAGATACGGTGGCAGCGCACCAAAACAACTGGCTGGTACTGGTATTTCACGGGGTAGATAATATTGGCTGGGAAGCCCTGTCCTCCAGTCTTTTAAAAGAATATTTTGAGTATATTAAAGCCCGGGAAAATAAAATTTGGGTAGCTACTTTTGGCGATGTAAGCAAGTATATGCGGGAACGCATGAACGCCAAAGTGCAGGTGCAGGAAAAAGCAGATAAAGTAGTTGTTAGTCTTACCCACGACCTGGATAAGAACTTGTATAACCTGCCGCTTACTTTAAAATCTTATGTTTCGCAAGACTGGAAAACGGTGCAAGTGAAACAAGGCGAAGAAACACAGCGTGTGCAGCCCCAACAGGATGCCACCGGAACCTTTGTGCTTTACCAGGCCAAGCCTAATGCCCAATCCATCGAGCTTTCGGGTGTTTAACCAACCCTCCTGATAAGATGAAATATTGTTGATGGCGCGAGGCTCTGCCCAATATCCATTTTTCTTCCGGCCTCTGGCCTGTATAACGTATCAGCCGAAAGTATTTTATAAATATTTGTAGCGGCCAGAGGCCGGAAGAAAAAATCACGAGCGGGACGCTCGCGATAGCAGAGGAGAATAATATACTAACGAGTGAATGGCAGCTGCTACTGGCAATTGACATCAGTTTGGGCGATGAGGGCCTTTCAGGTTTCCGGTGCGCAGCATTCCGACGGAGGAGGAAAGGAAAGATGAGCAGCCCGAATGACCAAACGGGGCCTCGCGGCCTTGAGCGAACTTAGACAGCTAAAATCAGTTAGCACCTTCCCATTGAAAGATGAAATCTTTCAAAAGATATAAGTAAATATTAGCTGCCACAGTAGAAATTAAGCTTAAGACCCTATTCTACAAAACAGCGCTATTAAATCCCAAAAAGGTTTTATTTTAATACACCTTTGTTTAAATTGAGATTGCCGCCTTGCCCATACTCTAATTAGCCAACCATATCCACCAAACCCATGAAAAACCAACCCACTGCTGTACCCTGGTTTGCTTCCGTAAAGCAATTAGTTTATCCCGAAACTGCTGCCGGGGCGGCACGGGTAAAGTCGCCTGCTAAAACCCTGCACCCAGGCAATCCGGAAAATAAACCTGCGCGCCTGCTCTCCATCGATGCCTTGCGGGGTTTTGATATGCTGCTGATTGCCGGCGGCGGCACCTTTCTGGTGTTAATGAAAAATTTAACCGGATTAGCCTGGGTAGATTGGATAGCAGACCAACTAACGCACCCGGCCTGGCACGGCTTTACCTTCTACGATTTTATTTTTCCGTTATTTCTGTTCCTGGCGGGTGTTTCGCTGCCTTTTTCTTTAAACCGGGGCTTGGAAATGGGCCTGAGCAAATCCGATTTATACCGTAAGGCTTTCTGGCGCATGGTTATTTTAATTGCTTTGGGTATGCTGGATAAAAACGCGCCCTTTCCCATTTTTGAGCCATCACAAATCCGGTTGGGCAGTGTGTTGGGCCGCATTGGTTTGGCCGGTTTTGTTACCACCTTGCTTTATTTAAATTTCTCAGGCAGAAAGCGTTTATCGTTGGTAGGAATTATTCTGGTGCTGTATTATGCGGCGCTTTTCCTGTTTCCGGTACCGGGTTATGGCGCTGGTAATTTAACCATGGAAGGCAACCTGGTAGGTTGGATCGACCGTACTTTTCTGCCCGGACGCTTACTGCAAAAAACATACGACGAACTAGGCCTGCTTACGCAATTCCCTGCTATCTGCCTGACCATATTAGGTGCCATGGCCGGTGATATTTTACGTTCAAGCTGGTCGGAAAAACGGAAACTAAGAAATCTATTCCTGGCTGGCGCAGCCGCAATAAGTTTAGGGCTTCTGTGGGATTTGCATTTCCCGATTAACAAACATCTTTGGTCCAGTTCCTTTATTTGCCTCACCGCCGGTATGGCCCTTATTTTCCTGGCGGGTTTTTATTTCGTTATCGATGTGCTGCAATTCCGGAAGTGGGCTTTCTTTTTTATGGTAATTGGCATGAATTCTATTACTGTTTACCTGGCTTATCGTTTCATTGATTTTTCGCATACTTCCCAATTGCTTTTCGGCGGTTTGTATGCGCCTGCCCCGGAGCCCTGGCAGGAAGTTTTCCAGGCTTTTGGTGCCATGCTGCTGGTTTGGTTCTTCCTCTATTTCCTGTACCGTCAAAAAATATTCCTGAAAGTTTAGGTTGGAATTTAGTAATTGGTAGCAGGTAGTTGGTAATTGGTAGTAGGAATTTGGTAGTTGGTATCAGGTAGCAAGAATCAAGAAACAGGTATTTAGAAAATCAGATTAACAATTCAGCAATCTAACAATCAACAATTTAATAATTTAACAATTAACAATTCAACAATCCAACAATTCAACAATTTCCTAAAATGAAGGAGTTAATACCGCGGCGGGCATTTATTCAGAAAACCTTAACCGGAGCTGCTGTAGCCGGATTTGGTGGTGTTTTACCGGGATTTAGTGCCCGTAGTTATGCTAATATTCTGGGCGCCAACGACCGGCTACAAGTAGCTTGTATGGGCGTAAATTCGCGGGGATTAGCGGTGGCCGAAAACTTTGCGGCCCTACCGAACTGCGAGGTGTTGTATGTATCGGATGTAGACCGCCGCGCCGCTGAAAAATGCATCGCCAACGTAGGAAAAATTCAGCAAAAACAACCCAAAGCCCGGCCCGATTTCCGGAAAGCTTTGGAAGATAAAAACCTGGATGCCCTGGTAGTTACCGCCCCGGACCACTGGCATGTGCCGGCAGCGCTCCTGGCCTGCCAGGCCGGCAAACACGTTTACCTCGAAAAACCCGCCAGTCATAATCCCCGCGAAGGCGAACTGGTGGTAGAAGCGGCCAAAATATATAACCGGGTAATTCAGTTAGGTAACCAGCGGCGCTCCTGGCCCAACGTGGCAGCGGCCATAAAGGAACTGCACGGCGGCATAATTGGCCGGCCTTATTTTGTGAAAACCTGGTACGCGAATAACCGACCTTCTATTGGCAAGGGCAAAGAAACCGCTGTACCCGAGTGGCTCGATTATGAATTGTGGCAGGGACCGGCACCACGGCGGGCCTTCCGCGACAACATAATACATTATAACTGGCACTGGTTCTGGCATTGGGGTACCGCCGAGTCGGGCAATACCGGCATGCACCAGATAGACCTGGCCCGCTGGGGTTTAGGCGTAGATTATCCCGTGCGGGTAACCTCAGCCGGTGGCCGCTACCGCTACCAGGATGATCAGGAAACCCCCGATACGCAGGTAATTACCCTCGAATTTAAAAATAACACCAGTATTTTATACGAAGGGCGTAGTTGTAACGGCAAAGCCGTAGAGGGTAGCGGCACGGCCTTAATATTTTACGGCGAAAATGGCTCGCTATTAATTGATGGCAACGCTTATACCATTTACGACCTGAAAAACAAAGTATTGAAAGAAGTAAAGAACCAGGTAAAAATGGATTCGCTTAACACAACCAGTCCGGCCCAGGAATTGGATGCGCCGCACATGCAAAATTTCCTCGATGGTATCCGGAAAGGCACTAAGCTAATTTCAGATATTCTGAGCGGCCACCAGAGTACCTTGCTTTGCCAACTCGGAAATATTGCCCTGCGCACCGGCCATACCCTAAATATTAATCCGGAGAACGGCCACATCCTGAACAACCCCGAAGCCATGAAATATTGGGCCCGCGAATACCAGCCTGGCTGGGAACCCAAAGTTTAGTTCGATATTTCAGGATTGCTGGTTATAGCCAAAAGAAGAAAAGCGGTTTCTAAATTCAAAAACGCTATTCAATATTGTCGCCACAAACCTACTCCATAAACCATAAACCTACCCCAGAAACCAAAAACCTACTCTTACTAAAATTACCTGAACTTGATAAAATTAATTAACCATAATAACCCTGAACAACTATAATCAAGAGGAATGCCCATGTTTCATTGGGATCGGCCTCTGCTCCCGGTCATCCCGAGCCTGTCGAGGGATCTATTACAAATGCTTTATCTATGCTGATAATCAAATCGGGAATTTGTTTCAGAAGCTCCGCTAGCGTTTTACAAAGTGTAGTTAATGAGCCTGCTTGCTAGTTGTAATAGATCCCTCGACAGGCTCGGGATGACGGGTCGCCGATGCTATTCGGAATAGTAGATGGCTAATTTCTAATGAGCTAATTTGTGTATGCCAAAAGGTGCTTTAAGCCGTTGCAGAGGTTACGGTTATAGATGGGTGATGGATACGGCAATATTTATAGAACAGGGAGCGAAGCAAAAGGCTCTCGGCTTTACCGATAAACCTTTCGGTTGTGTTCTTCTTAGTAAAGAAGTAATACTTAATTTTGTAATCGGTACGTTTACTTTTGATAAAACTTGTAAGCTCCAACGGGCATGAATAAAAGAAGAAGGAAATATTTAATGGGCATGGCCGTAGCCTTGTTGCTGGTTTGGATAATTGCCGATGCTACCAATGAGCCGGGCGTACAAGATTTGCCGGGGAATTTTGAGGAAGTAGCTCTATACCGGAACGAGAACAACACCGGCCCTATAATCCGTATTTACGCAGTTACGCTCACCGATACGCTTTGGTCCGAAATGCGGGAGTATGGTAATTTTATGCCCCATACCAAATACGGCAACACCAAAGTTTTCTTTTTCCGGAAGGGCAGTCCTGTACCAGCTAAAGTAACGCCAGGCACCGAAAACTTCAGCCCGGAACTAAAAAAATATGTTTTGGCAGCTTACGAAAAAGATGCCATGGGCACAGTATCCTTCCGCAAATACCCATTTCTATAAAGCCTTTTCTGTTTAATAAGTGCTGTGGTGAAATAACCAGAAAGGTAATTAGTATTCTATAGGCTTGATAAAAGAAAGGCAGAATTGCTGCGTTGATCCCATCTCTGTTCTTCAGGAGGAACATATTTGGTGACCTGCTAAATAGGTTCCTCCTGAATGACAGAGATGGATTTCTCAACCTGTGTTATTTATCAGCTAATTGCCAACAACTAACAACTAACAACTAAAACCTACATCGCCTTCTTTCTGCCGGCCTGAAATTTTTTAAGCTGCGGGTCAATCACTTTTTTGTCACCTACTACCACCATGGTCATGTCTTCGGGCCGCACGTATTTTTTGGTGGTTTCTTTTATTTGTTCGGGCGTGATGGCATGAATATTTTGTACCTGGTTAGTCAGGTAAGAGTCGGGTAGGCCGTGTAAATCAATAAAATTAAGCTGATTAATAATGCCGCCCGGCGTAGAATTCTGGAGTACAAAAACACCGGCTTCGTAGTTCTGAACGCCTTTGAGTTCGTCGGGAGTGGGCGCTTCTTTCTGTAACTGCTCAATTTCGTACACAATTTCTTTTAAAGAATTACCGGTATGTTCGGTCGTAACGTCAGCTACTTCGGCCCAGTCGGCTACCCGGTAGCGTGCGCCAATAATACTGCGCGGCGAATAAGTATAACCTTTGTTTTCGCGAATATTACGGGTAATGCGCGAACCAAAAGAGCCGCCCAGGAGTGAGTTGGTCACGCGTAGGCGCAAATAATCGGGGTGTGACGGATCTACTACAGGCAACCCAATTACCAGCGTAGACTGGGGCGCACCGGGCCGGTCGATTACGAGTAAATCGGCTTGGGTATTGGGTTTGGCTATTGGAATCTGCGGGGCAGGGCCTTGTTGCCAGCCGTCTAAAGCTGTGGTAATGGCCTGGCGCATAGCGGCCGCATCGAACTTACCGGCGGCATAAATAGCCGAGCGCTGAGCCCCAAACTGTTGTTGGTAAAAATCGCGCACCTGATCTACGTTAAAGGCATTTATCTGGGCATCGGTAGGTAAATCGCGGCCATAGGGGTGCCCTTTGTAAAGCGACATCCGGAACTTGGTTTGGGCCTGCTGGCTGGGTTGCGAACGGGCCAGGTTCATGTTGCGCTTAAGATCGCTTTTAATGCGTTCTATTTCGGACTGCGGGAAAGCCGGGTTGCGGACCAAATCGGCCATTATTTTAACGAGTTCCGGGCCGTACTCCGAGAGTACCGCGCCCGAAATGGTAGTTTGGTTAGCACCCACGCTTACATCCAGCGAGCCACCCATACGGGCCACTTTTTCAGCAATTTGTTTGGCGTTTTGGGTAGTACTGCCTTCGCGCAGCAATTGTCCGGTAATATCGGCCAGGCCGTTTTGGGTGGCTTGCTCGTGCACGTTGCCAACTTGTATTACCAGGCTAATGGTTACTTTGGGTATTTCGCCGTATGGCACCAGGGTAGCCTGCAAACCATTGGGCAACGAAAATTCCTGCTTAGCGGGTAAGGTAAAATTACGGGGTTCACCGCCGGCCGGTGGGGTTTGCTTCTGGGTTTGGGCTAATAAGCTGTTACTGCTAAAAGCCAAACCAGCACTAATGAGGCATATAAATACTTTTTTCATGAGAACCACTTTTTAACTTTTGGCTTGCGGATTAATGGTTAAGATGGTGCGGTTAGTGGGCCGCAAATATTCCCGGATAGTTTTTTGCATCAGGGCCGGGGTTACTTTTTTAAACTCGCTTTCGAGTTTATTTATTCGGTTGGGGTCGTTGTCGAACAAGGCAAAACTGGCGAGTAAATCGGCTTTACCGAAACCGTATAACTGGCTGATTTGATCGTACAGGCTGGAACGCATTTTTATTAGAGCCAAATCCAACATTTCCTGAGTAATGCCCTGCGTTTCGAGTTTTTTAATTTCCCGGTCCACTACGGCAATAATAGAGTCGGCCGATACATTGTTGTCGTAAATCAGGCTGCCATCCCAGAGCATGGGGCCATTGTAGTTAAACATATTGCCTAAGCCCGAATTAATACCGCCATCTACCGAACCCGAATAACCGCGCTCCTGCACCAAGGCCTGGTACAAACGGCTGTCCTGACCCTGAATTAATATTTGGTCCAGTAAACCCATGGCGTAATATTCCGGCGTGTTTTTATCGGGCATGTGGTAAGCAAAAGCCAAAGCCGGTTTGGTAGCCAGCTTATCGTCCTTAGAAAAACGCTGCTCTTTTTCCTGGCGGGGTTCGGTTAAATCTACTTTAGGTGGCAAGGTGGCCTGCGGAATATCTTTAAAATATTGGTTAATCCAGGTTTTGGCCTGCGATGGTTCAAAATCGCCAACTATCACCAAAGCGGCATTATTAGGGGAATAATAAGTTTTAAAAAAGGATTTTACATCGTCGAGGTTGGCGGCGTCTAAGTCTTTCAGGTCGCCGTAGAAATTATGCGCGTTGTGCCAGTTTTTATTCGCGTACTGCGGCATATCCAGCCACGGGAAACCGCCGTAGGGCTGGTTTAGTACGTTTACTTTTACTTCGTTTTTTACCACGCCCTGTTGGTTGGTCAGGTTTTCCTGGGTAATATTCAGGCCGCGCATCCGGTCGGCTTCGGCCCACAGCATGGTTTCGAGTTTATGCGCCGGCACAATCTGGAAATAATTCGTAAAATCGAACCGGGTAGAGCCATTCAGGATGCCGCCATTTTTCTGCACCAACTGAATAAATTCCATTTTGCCTAGATTTTGCGATCCCTGAAACATCATGTGCTCAAACAAGTGGGCAAAGCCGGTGCGATTCTTGGGCTCAATCCGGAAACCAATATTGTAGTAAATAGCTACAGTAGCAATAGGCGCGGTTTTATCCGGCGATAACACTACTTTAAGGCCATTATCCAGGGTATAATATTCTACGGGCACCTGGTAGGCCGTGGCTTTTTCGGTGGAGGCGGGTGTTGCCTGCGTTGCCGCGTTATTCGGTGGGTTGGTAACTGTTTTGGGGCTACAGCCCGTTATTGCCAACAGCGCACCCACAACAATACCCGCCAGCGGTACACTTATTTGCTGAATTAAAAGTAAATTATTGCGCATAGCCTAGTGGTTTAGTTTATGTTAAATTTAATAACTTATCATTAAAATATATTACGATAATTATTCTTTTTATAATATAAACTATAACTGTGTTCTTTTCTGTAAACGGATGGCTTAAATAATTATATGCAAGTTCCCAAGCCTCAATTTACAATTGGATAATATTTGTTTGGGCAAATTGCGTATTTGAAGCAAAGCCCGATTAGTCGGTTATTAATAAAAAATTTATATTTTAAGTTTTCGGCCACCACCTATTTAAATCTGCAGCATGAAAAAGCTTTATTCCTGTTTGTTTCTATTTTTATTTTTGGCGCAATCACTTTCGGCACAAAATAATAAGATTAGGGTTATTGTTTTTGGCGCGCACCCCGATGATTGTGATATTTCGTCGGGCGGATTGGCGGCTTTGTACGTGGCGGCCGGGCACGCGGTTAAGTTTGTGTCTTTAACCAACGGCGACAAAGGCCACCAGCAAATGGACGGACCCGCACTAGCCAAACGCCGGCTGGAAGAAACCCGCGAAGTAGCCCGGCGGCTGGGCGTTACCTACGAAGTGCTGAATAACCACGACGGAGAATTAATGCCTACCCTGGAAAACCGCCTGGAAGTAATCCGGCGCATCCGGGAGTGGAAAGCCGATATAGTGATTGCGCCCCGCCCCAACGATTACCACCCGGACCATCGGTACACCGGCATTCTGGTGCAGGATGCCGCTTACCTGGTTATTGTGCCCAATATTTTGCCTAAGGTAGCGCCCCTGGCAAACAACCCGCTGTTCTTGTATTCCTACGATGATTTCCAGCGGCCTAACCCATCCAGGGCGGATATTTCAGTTGATATTACTGCGGTTTACGATAAAAAAGTAAACGCCCTGGATGCCCATGCTTCACAGGTGTACGAATGGTTACCTTGGACGGTCCACGATAAAACCGTACCAGTTAACCCGCAGGAACGTAAAAAATGGCTCGCTGACAAATACCTCATCTGGTCGAGCATAAACCCTGAAATCCGGCAGTCGTTGGAAAAATGGTACGGCAAAGACCAGGCAGCGCAAGCCAAGCAGGCCGAAGTATTCGAAATTTGCGAGTACGGCAAAAGGCCTACTGAAGCTGATATCCGGCGCTTGTTTCCGATGCTACCGCCGAAATAAATGGGCTTAGGTATTTAAAGGCAATATTTAAAAGTTTTCAGAATTTTATTACAAAGTATGCAAGCTATAATTATTATCCAGCCCGGTGCCCCGGAAGTGCTGCAACTACAGCAAAGGCCAATGCCTGCACCAGCGCCGCACGAAATATTAATCAGGGTAAAAGCGGCGGGTGTAAACCGGCCCGATGTTTTTCAGCGCCGGGGTGGCTATCCGCCGCCACTGGGGGTACCTGCCGATATTCCGGGTCTGGAAGTGGCCGGCGTAGTGGAATCCGTAGGAACTGAAGTTACGCGCTGGCAACAAGGCGATGCGGTGTGCGCTTTGCTGGGTGGCGGCGGTTACGCCGAATTTGTAGTAGTAGATGCCCGGCATTGTTTGCCTGTGCCGCTGGGTTGGTCCTTCACCGAAGCAGCTTCTTTGCCCGAAACCGTATTTACGGTGTGGCACAATGTATTTCAAAGAGGAGCCTTGCAGTCCGGCGAAAGCTTTTTAGTACACGGCGGCAGCAGCGGCATTGGTATAACGGCCATTCAGTTAGCCAAAGCCTTTGGTGCCCGGGTGTTTACCACCGCCGGCAGCCCCGAGAAATGTGTCCGCTGCGAAGAATTGGGCGCCGAACGGGCCATTAACTACAAAACCGAAGATTTTGCCGAAGTGCTAAAAGCCGAAGGTGTGGACGTAATCCTGGACATGGTAGGCGGCGAGTATACCCACAAGAACCTGAATTTGCTGCATCCGGATGGCCGGTTGGTATTTATTAACGCCATGAAAGGTGCACCCGCCGAGTTTAATATTCAGCACCTGATGCGGAACCGGTTAACCATTACCGGCAGCACCCTGCGCCCTCGCTCTGCCCAGTTTAAAGCAGATCTTGCGGCGGCTATTCTGGAAAACGTTTGGCCAGTGCTGGAGCGCAGAAAATTTGTACCGGTTATTTATCAGGAGTTTCCTTTAACAGAAGCCGCCCAGGCCCATGCACTTATGGAAAGCAGTGAGCATATTGGGAAAATTGTGTTAAAGGTAGAAGCGTAGCTTCAGCCGTTGGTGGGAAACAGTTTAGAATAGAATAATTAGTATGCTAGGTGCGAAACCATTGGGCGTAAACAGCATTAAAGCCTAAAAAGCATTTAATTGCCTTTTAGCTGAAACGTGTTCGGTTATCTTAATAGCGTCATTATGAAGAGCGTAATGTTTCTGCTTTTGGTATCTATATTTCTTTCTTCCGGCCCGTATTCGAGCAGCAAGGAGCAGGTAATATTTGACAGAATCGAATATATCTACAACTTAAAAAGACTAATTGACAAAGCAGCCTGGAAAAGTTTTGCAGACAAAAAATACGATTTGCCCTTAGTTTACTATACAGACAGCGTTTGTTATATTGCCAATCCTACTAATAAGTTTATTGCCTCCTTTAAACCCAACCTCGTTTTTGAAGCTAGTAATTTAAAAATTTACAAAACAGAACTACTGGATAGTCTTCCTTTCCACATGGAAACAAGCCTGACGTTCGGCGATTCTTCCTTGGCTTATAATTACAAGTCCCCGTTCATGAATTGCAGCAGCTTCGAGATTACGCAAAAAACAATACACGATGTAAACGCAACGGAACAATGGGCTACCATGGTAATACACGAATATTTTCATGGTTTTCAGTTTATGCATCCGGCTTACCTTAAATATTTTCAGAAGAATATGACCGTAATTCCGGAAGACAGCTTAAGAAAAGTTTACAAAGCGCAAAAGTGGTATAAAGCAAGCATAGATAAAGAAAACGAAATATTACTAACTGCTCTTACTGTAGCAGATGGTAAACAAATTAAAGCCCTAATTGACTCATTTTTTCTGTTGCGCGAGCAAAGACGACGCCAGGCCAAACAACAACTTAATTTTGACGTGACAGCAATTGAGCAAACTTACGAAACCATGGAAGGAACGGCGAGGTATGTGGAGTATAGTTTATACCGCAATTTTGCTAATAAAGCGCCAAATCCTAAGTTAGTAAAAAATGACCCGGCGTATCAATCTTATAAATATTTCCGGAACCATAACCAGGAGAAAGATAAGTGGTTGTACCTTACAGATAAAACCACATATTTTTATGCCACCGGTTTTAACATGGTACGGCTTTTAGAAAAATTAAAAATCAAGTACCAAAAACGTCTTTTCCGGGAAGATGCTTTATCATTAGAACAGATTTTAAAACAGTATGTAGCAAAAAAGCACTACAAATAATAGCGGCTTGCTACTCTAATAAAAGTGTAATGCCAATACTCCTTAACGATATTCTATAAATAGCCTGGTTTATCTGTTTCTCTTTTGAAAGATTGCATCTTTCAAGGCTGAGGTGCTAACTGTTAGTTACTGTTTAAGTTTGCTCCCGGCCGCGGGGCCCCGTTTGGTCACTCGGGCTGTCTAAGCTTGTTTTCCTCGTACCTCGGAATGCTACGCACCACAACCTTAGAAGGCCCTCATCGCCCAAACTGCTGTAGTCTGCTTCGTAGCTACTGCCTTTCTAAGCCTTAATAATTATTAGATTTAAACCTTCCCAACAAAGCTAATCCACAACAATATGGTTCGGCCGAACTCCTTCCCTAATTTAGGGCTACGATTAGGACACAAAATGGAGCGGGGAGCTGTTGGGGGTAAATGGCAGATGCAATATTTAGCAATATTCGGATAGAGCGACGGGTCAAGCAAGTAGTAGAAAAGATAATAGAAAAGCAAAGTGTGGTGATACATCAGCTAAGTGCGAGCGAAGCCGAGCAGCGGAGTTACTACCGTCTGCTGCATAAC
>NZ_VWSF01000009.1 GCF_008629685.1 Adhaeribacter rhizoryzae
GGGTGGAAACCCCACGAAAAGCAGGCGGGGGTGATTACCCTTTTGCGCGGTTGGAATTACTTCCAGCATATCTTGCACGGGTGGACCCTGGCCCAAAAATTTGTGTCCTAATCGTAGCCCTAAATTAGGGAAGGAGTTCGGCCTATCCGGAACGTTGCGGATTAGCTTCGTTGAGCTGGCTTGTTGTTAGGTTATGATTAATTATTATAGAACCTAAAGGCCGTAGCTACAAAGCAGACTACAGCAGTTTGGGCGATGAGGGCCTTTCAGGTTTCCGGTGCGCAGCATTGCGAGGTACGAGCAAAGGAAAGATGAGCAGCCCGAGTGACCAAACGGGGCCCCGCGGCCGGGAGCAAACTTAGGCAGATAAAATTAGTTAGCACTAGAGCATTGAAAGATGGAATCTTTCAAAAGATAGACAGAAAGACCAGGCTATTTATGGAGTATCGTTATGGAGCATTGGCATAATACCTAAATTATTTATCCTTTAGCGTAAATATTTATCTGGCAAACGGATAATATTCCTATCGGAATATTATCCAACCCTTATTTTACCTCCGGAACATAACGCAGGTAATTACAGGCTGAAATATTTACCATTCGCGGCAAAATCTATAAATTTGGTTAATTTATTTCGATCCCGGATTGTATGTCGGTAGTACAGGTTTTGCAGTTTATTTTGGTGGGTGGTGCGCTGCAAGGCTTGTTCCTGGCTTTTTTGCTGGCAACCCGACAGGCCAACCAATTGGCTAACCGCCTGCTGGCAAGCTTAATAATTTTAATTTCGTTTCAATCTATTTTAGTTGCCTTCGATACCCGCGAGTTTTTTCTGACTTTTCCGCACCTGAGTAAAGTTAGCTGGTTATTGCCTTTCCTTTTCGGCCCGCTCATTTACTTATTCACCCAAAAACTTACCCACGAGCAGCCCCAGTTTAAGCGGATCGACCTGGTACATTTTATTCCGTTTGGCCTCACCTTTATTTACCTGCTACCTTATTACTTAAAATCTCGTACCGAAAAAATAGCTTACCTCAACGATTTTGAATTAGCCCGGCAAGATGATTTTGGTTGGCTAGGTCAGGTTACGTTGTTCCTGATTCTTTTTTACTTAATGCTTTCGGCAGGAATATTAAAAAGATACGAACGCAAAATATTAGATACTTTTTCGGAGCTCGGGAAAATCCGGCTGCAGTGGCTGAAGCAATTTATTTATGCGCTGTTGATTATTTTGTTCTTAGCTACGGTGGCTTTCTACGCCAAAAAGTGGACCATACCGGTATTAACCGAAATTTACCATTACCACATTCACTATTGGTTTGTTATTATCCTGATTTACTGGATTGGCTACAAAACCCTGGCCTAGCCTCGCATTTTTACCGAAACCGCATCACAAATAAACCAGGACTTAGAGTTAGAATTAGCCCAAATACAACCCGAACCGGAAGCTATTTCGGTACCAGAATTATCCCCGGTGACCGGCCCACTGGATTTTAACCAAAACAAAAAATATCAAAAATTAATTTTAAAAGAAACAGAAAGCCAGGCTTATTTAGACCAACTGCTGGCCTTTATGGAAACCGAGAAGCCTTACCGCGAAAGCAATATTACCATTCAGGAATTAGCCGATAGTATTGGCCTGCCGAAACACCACCTCTCGCAGGTAATTAACGACCGGCTGGGTAAAAATTTTTACGATTTTATTAACCAGTACCGGGTAGCCGAGGCCCAACTAATGCTGGTTGATCCAAAGTACCGGCACCTGACCAACCTGGCGGTAGCCGAAGAAGCCGGTTTTAATTCCAAGGCTACTTTTAATGCCGTTTTCAAAAAACAAACGGGCCAAACCCCTTCGGAATACGTCCGGAACTATACCATACAAAACGTCTGAACTTAGCGGATTGGCTTTATTAAGCTATAAAAGAGGTCTGAACTTAGCGGGTAAGACGACAAGCCCCTTTTCAGAATTTAGTTTTGCAGTGTTCAATCAGTCTAAAACCATGAAAAAAATCAACCTCTTGAAACACTGTTTTTTCACCTCGCTGTTCTTGCTGGGCTCTTTTAAAAGCATAAGCCAGCCCGCCAAAACACCCATTGATCCGGCCAGGCAATTTACACCGGCAGAGTTGCAAGCCGACCTGAAACTGATGCGTACCATATTGGATGAATCGCATCCGGGCTTTTACCGCTATACGCCCAAAGCACGCTTCGATGTGCTATTCGACAGCATTGGCCAAACGCTGAACCAGCCCATGACGCAACACCAATTTTATGTAGCCGCCACGCCCATCATTGCCGCTCTAAAAGACGGTCATATAAAATATATGCCGCACGTGCGCCCGCACTGGCAATATTATTACAACCTAAATCAATTGTTTCCGCTGGAATTATATTTTACCAACCAGCAAGCGCACTTGGTACGTAACCTTGCTGGCTCAGAAAATATACCTTTGGGAGCCGAAATAACGGCCATAAACGGGCAACCCATAGCCGCAATAATTCAGAAGTTGCTACCCACCGTATATTTTGCCGATGGTAACAGCCAGGCCGTAAAATACCAGTCTTTAGATAAGTTTTTTCCGTTTTATTACGGCACCTACATAGGGGCATCTGCCAACTATACTATTTCTTACCGCGACCGCAGTTCCGCCGAAACAAAAATTGTGCAAGTGCCCGCTATTACCTTGGCTACTATTCAGCAACTCGAAAAGGAAAAAGAAAACCAGAAGCCCAAGCAGTTACCTATTCGGCTGGAGTATAAAGACAACAGCACCGCTTTATTAACCATCGACCATTTTAATATTTATAAAAACGAAATGGACGTAAAGGAATATTTAAAAGATACTTTCTGGCAAATAAATGCCAAAAATATTCAGCACCTGATTATAGATGTACGCGGCAACGAGGGCGGCGTGGACCGTTGGGGAGCCCTGCTCTACGCTTACCTCACCCAAAAGCCTTTCCGGTATTACAACCAATTAAAAGTAGCGCAAAAGAAGAAATACAGCTTTGCCGAACACATTGCCTGGGTACCCAAAATGTTTCCGTTTTACCGGCGTTTCCTGATTACAAAAACCAAAGATGGGAGCTATACCTTTTCTTTTAAAAAGACCTTAAAAGAACAAAAACCCCAAAAGCATCCTTTTAAAGGCGATGTATATATTTTAACCGATGGTTACAGTTTTTCGGTAACATCGGAGTTTGCCGCCATTGCGCACCACCATAAGCGGGCAACTTTTGTGGGCCGGGAAACCGGCGGTGGTTATTACGGCAACACCAGCGGCTTTTTTGTAGTAGCGGTACTGCCGCATACCGGCATAGAACTGGCCGTTCCGCAGTGGGGTTATCACATGGCAGTTTCGGGCTACCCTTACCCGGACCGGGGTGTGCTACCCGATTACCCGGTTGCTCCTAGCATCGACGATGTGCTGCAAAAACGCGACGCGGAACTGGCGTTTACCCTGGATTTAATCCGGAAGAAAAAGACTTCTTCTGCTGCTAAAAAGTAAAAATAAGGCTCCGGGTTATGTATACCCGGAGCCTTATTTTTAAGCATATTTTTAATAAGCTAATATTCCTGAGTTAAATGCTTTACCCACCATCGGCAACTTCTCTTTGATTATATTTTTCTCAGGTTAATATTTTCAGCTGCGACTATATTATTTCTATTCCCTTTAGAATCTAATATCATAACAAATTTTCCAATTTAAATTTTATGACGTATGTTTACGACATACATCAAAGATAACTAGTTTTAATAGATGACTTATTCCAAAGCAACTGCTTTTACCGCCGAAGAACAGCAACTGGCCACCTTAGCCAAAGCGCTTTCGCACCCGGCCCGGATTGCTATTATTAAGTTGCTGGCTCAGCAAAAAACCTGTATTTCCGGCGACATTGCCCAGGATTTGCCTTTAAGCCGCACCACCGTGTCGCAGCATTTACAGGAATTAAAGGCTATTGGTCTGATAAAAGGCGAAATAGATGGCTTAAAAGTTTGCTATTGCCTTAATCCCGAAATGATGAAACAGGGAAAGACCCAGTTCGACGCGTTATTTACGCTGGCTCTGAAATCCTGCGACTGCTGTTAAATTAAAGAGAAATAAATATTATGCGAATAGCTTTATTCAGTGACATTCACGCCAATTTACCGGCGCTGGAAGCCGTACTGGCCGACATGGAAGCCCGAAATTTAGATGTTATTTATTGTTTGGGCGACCTGGTAGGTTATGCTCCCTGGCCCAACGAAGTGGTAGCCGAAATCCGGAAGAGAAAAATACCCACCATAGCGGGCAATTACGACGAAGGTATTGGCCTGATGAGCAATAATTGCGGTTGCGCTTACAAAACCGATCAGGATAAATCTTTGGGAGCCGTATCAATCGGGTTTACCAACAACCTTATTTCGGAAGAAAACCGGCAATATTTACGGATGCTGCCCCGCCATATCCGGCTTACCTTCCTCGACGACTCCAAAGAAGAAAATAAAATTGAAGCGCTGCTGGTACACGGCAGTCCCCGCAAAATAAACGAATATTTATTTGAAGATCGGCCCGAGAAAAGCTTTTTAAGATTATTAGAGGAAGCAAACGCCGATATTTTATTTTTTGGCCATACCCACAAACCTTTCCACCGGGCGCTGCCTTACGAGCACGAAGGTCAGACCCGCTACCGGCACGCCATCAATATTGGTTCCGTAGGCAAACCTAAAGACGGTGATACCCGCGCCTGTTACGCGGTGCTGGAAATAACCCCCACCACCAAATTAACCCAACCCAACAGCCTGCGGGTTGAGTTTGTACGGGTAGCTTACGATAATGAAAGAGCAGCCCAGGCTATAGAAGAAAGCCCGCTTCCTAATGAATTTGCGGATATGCTGCGGAAAGCTTACTAAAAAAATGATGAGTCAGGGTAATATTCAAAAAAGAAAAAGATTATCGCTCCTGGACCGGTTTTTAACCGTCTGGATATTTGCCGGCATGGGCGCGGGCGTGTTGGTGGGCTATGTTTTTCCGCAGAGCGAAGCTTTTATTAATTCCTTTCAGGTAGGCACCGTAAACCTGCCTATTGCCATTGGGTTAATCTTAATGATGTACCCGCCTTTGGCCAAAGTAAAGTACGAACAATTAGGCCGGGTTTTCGAAAACGTGAAAGTTATTACCTTATCGTTGGTGCTGAACTGGCTGATTGGCCCGGTTTTAATGTTTCTTCTGGCCATAATTTTCCTGCACGATTACCCCGAGTACATGGTGGGCATTATTTTAATTGGCCTGGCCCGCTGTATTGCTATGGTTTTGGTTTGGAACGAACTGGCCGAAGGCGACCGGGAATATGCGGCCGGTTTGGTTGCTTTTAACAGTATTTTCCAGGTAATTTTTTACAGCGTATTTGCCTATTTATTTATTACGGTGCTGCCTACCTGGTTTGGCCTGGAAGGCAAAGTGGTAGATATAAGTATGGGCCAGATTGCCGAAAACGTTTTAATTTATTTAGGTATTCCGTTTTTGCTAGGCTTTTTGTCGCGGTTTATTTTGCGCCGGATAAAAGGAAATGATTGGTACGAACAAAAATTTATTCCGGCCATTAGCCCCATCACCTTGGTTGCTTTGCTATTTACCATTGTGGTCATGTTCAGCCTCAAAGGCAATTTAATTGTACGCATACCGCTAGATGTGATTAGGATAGCGATTCCGTTGGTCATTTATTTTGCCGTGATGTTTGTAGTAAGCATTTATATGGGCAAAGCCTTGGGGGCTAATTACGCACAGAATGCTTCGGTAGCTTTTACGGCTACCGGCAATAATTTTGAACTGGCCATTGCAGTGGCTATTGGGGTTTTTGGTTTAAATTCCGGACAAGCTTTTGCCGGCGTAGTAGGGCCCTTAATTGAAGTACCCGCTTTAATTTTGCTGGTAAACTTTGCTTACTGGTTCCGGAAAAAATATTATAAACAGAAACCAACCCTAGAAACTACTGCGCATCTGGAGCAAGCTTAAAAGTATATTTAGGCCAATAAAAGCCTTGTATAAACTTGCCATTAGAACGCAAGCGTACTGAACTTAAACAAAATAGCCTGTTAATATTAACAGGCTATTTTGTTTAAGCTGAAGAAAAAACCGGGCTGGGCAAAAAGCATTTCCGATTTATAAATATTATTAATTACCGGGTAGTTACAATTTGCTGTTGTTTCAACCAAGCGTAAATCTCTTCTATATCTGCTTTATTACAAAGTTCCGAGCCGGGTGTCATGGTGGTGGCGGTGCCAGCTGCTACGCCGTATTTTATTACTTCGCACAACGGCCAGCCTTGCGCTAAGGTAAAAACCATGCCTGCTACCATGCTATCGCCGGCACCAACGGTACTTTTGGGTTTAATTTCGGGCGGGGCTACATACTCAATCTGGTCTTTGGTTACCAGCATCGCGCCTTGGGCTCCCATCGATACCACCATTACTTCGCACATGCCATCGCGTACCAGTTGCTGGGCAAAGCCTTCCCGTTCGTGTTCTTCCAAGCTTTCTTTACCCGCCAGTTTAGCCAACTCCGAAATATTGGGTTTAAGCAGGTATACCCCAATACCGGCCGCTTTTTTCAGGGCTTCGCCGGAAGTATCTAATATTAATTTCGCACCCATATTTTTGGCAATGGTGGCTACCCGGGCATAATAATCGTTGGGTACGCCCCGGGGCAAACTGCCACTGGCCACAATATATTCGGGTTTAGGCGAGGTCTTTTCTAATTTAATGAGGGAGTATTTCCATTCTTCTTCCGGAATTTCGGAGCCGGGCATGCCAAAACGGTATTGCCGGTCAGTGGTTCTTTCGGTAACAGCAAAATTTTCGCGGGTCCATTTAATAGAAGGAATTGGAATATGGGTGAGGCCTTCTTTATCTAAGAGTTGGCAAAGCACATTGCCCGTGGAACCACCGGCCAAGTAATAGGCTAAAGAATCGCCGCCCATCCGTTTAATTGCCCGCGACACATTAATGCCGCCGCCACCTGGTTCAAAAATAGGGGCATCACAGCGCAATTTATTGTCGGGCGATAATTCGTCTACGTACGTACTTTTATCTACGGCTGGGTTTATGGTAAGCGTAACAATTTTCATCTAAAAAGAAATTTAGCAGAACGCCGGCAATTTAAAGTAAATATTCAATTCTAACTAACACAAAATTATCCAAATAGCAGACAGATTTTGCCGAAACCGTTCCGGTTAAAGAAATAAAATGTAGTTTTTAGTTGGTTTAACAGAGCAGCAACAATTATAACAGTTTTATAATCAATAAATTAGCAATACTACCACCCTACAACGCAGGAGCGGCCACCATTGTTGGGGAAATGCCTATAAATATTATTTTGGCTGATACTTAATAAGCAGCAGTATGGGTTAAGTAAAATTATCTGTTTCTTTTGCTTTCAGGGGTTTTGGCAGGTAAAATAAACCAGTGCAGGTTATTTTACTTAAATTAATTTACGTGTAAATACAGTTTATTGCATCCAGCGCGGACAAATGGCTTTACTGGTGTTAAATAACTTAAGCCCAATTATTATTTCGTGCGAGCCGGTATTAGCAATATTTAGGTTAGAGGTATTAAAATCGTAGGCATACCCAACATCCATAATATGGCTAATATTAATGCCGCCCATCGCCGAAACAGCATCATCTTTCCGGTAAGAGGCACCAGCCCAAACCCGATCGGCGTACACCGCTTTTAAGTTTACATCTACCGAAACCGGGCTAGGACTAGCCAGCTTAACCATAACCGAAGGAATAACGTCGAAATTAGGTGTAACCCTGATTTTGTAGCCGCCGGTAACAAAGAAGTGCCGCTGCAAACGAGCCCCGCCATTGCCGTCGCCTTCGGCAGAATTTAAATCGCGCCGGTTTTTAATTAATTGTGCGCCCGATAAGCCCACAAAAAAAGTTTCGGAATAAAGCCAGGTACCTAAGCCCAAATCAAAATAAGTGTTGTTTATATAATCGCTGTTAATGCTGGGGTCGAAAGGATTGGTAAAAGTAGCTTCCTGGGGGTTAAAACTCCGGGTTAATACGCCTGCCGTTACACCCGTGGAAATACTTACCTTGGTACTCAGCGGCAAATGATAGGCATAAGAACCGGTAAAATTAGATTGGCGCAAAGGTCCGGTTTTATCGGTTAAGGCGGTAATACCAAAGCCGTGGTGTGCATATGGGGTCGAGAACCGGTTCCGGTTTACGGTACGGGTGCTGCCAATACCCCGGCCCCGGTTCCGGACCCGGGTAGCTTGCTTGCCTACCGGCATGTGGGCACTCACGTAGTAAGTAACCGGAGCACCTTCCAAGCCCACCCACTGCTGCCGGTGACCAAAGCGCACATCGGCGTAATCTTCAATACCGGTTAAAGCGGGGTTGAGTAAATAATTATTCATCATGTACTGGCTGTACTGTGGCCGCTGCTGGGCCAGCGCCGAACCAAAAGCAACCAGTAAAAAAGCTACTAAACTTAAATATTTCTTCATAAAAGCTTATCGAATGATGGTGATCGAGCCAGATATTGGTTTGGAAATATTATCTAGCCGGATGATGTAATAATAAGTAGCGAGCGGCAAAATACTACCTTTATGCGTGCCGTCCCAAGGTTGCCGGTACCCCACATCTGATTTAAACACCGGGTTGCCCCAGCGGTTAAATACTTCTACCGTAGCGTTCGGAAAATTCTCAATATTCTTAATCTCCCAGGTATCGTTAATATTATCGCCGTTCGGGCTAAAAGTATTTACCACCACTACCCGCGGTATAACGGTTATGGTTATTTCATCGGTAGCGGTACAGCCGTCTTCGGTAGTAACGGTTACGGTATAGGTAGTGGTTTTAGTAGGCGTAGCAATGGGTGTGGCCACATTCGGGTCGTTCAGGCCGGTAGCCGGTGACCAGACATACGTGGTACCTCCGGTAGCCCGCAACCCGAAAGGCTGCCCTTCTATAATGGTGGTA
Source organism: Adhaeribacter rhizoryzae (assembly GCF_008629685.1). Taxonomy (GTDB): domain Bacteria; phylum Bacteroidota; class Bacteroidia; order Cytophagales; family Hymenobacteraceae; genus Adhaeribacter; species Adhaeribacter rhizoryzae. The sequence continues at coordinate 8,971 of NZ_VWSF01000009.1, forward strand.
TCGCGGCCGGCATCGGCGCTAATAGAAGTAACCGTAACTTTAACCGGGGTGCGGGTAGCGCTTACACATTGGTTGTTATTGGTTGCCTGCACATAATAGGTAATATTGCTAGTAAGCACCGGCGTAACAAATACCGGCTCAAAAGAAACCGGATTGCCGCCGGTTTCAGCAGTAAACCACTGGTAAGTACCCCCATTGGTGCTGGTTACACGCAAAGTAGCCGAAGTACCCGCACATATTGTAACATCAGAAGCTTCTACGGTAGGCGCGGCCGGTAATTTATCTACTGTTACAGCTACTACATTAGATATTACTGGCGGGCAGGTGGAGCCGGCAACACTTACCGTGCGGCGGTACCAGGTATTCTGTACAATAGAACTAGGGGTATAATCTTTGCCGTTGTTGGTACCAATAGCCGGGTTAAAACCAGCACTGGCACTGGTTACGCTGCTCTCCCAAAGGTAAACCAGGTTACCGCTGCCACCCGTAGCTAAAGATCCGGTTAACACCGGCACGGCTCCTTCACATACCACGGTTTTAGCCGCCGTAATGGTATTATTTTCGATGGCCGGCACTATGGTAATGGTTATGGCTTCACTTACCAGCGGTTCGCAGGAGCCCGAAGTAACGGTGCGCCGGAAATAAGTGGTTTGGGTTAAGTTGCCGGGGTTATAAGTAATGCCGGTATTTGTGCCCGCCGCCGGACCAAAGCCATCGGTAGCGCTGGTGGTGCTACTTTCCCAGAGGTACGTATAGGTGCCGGTTCCCCCAGTTGGCGTAGAACCGGTTAAAGCAGTTGGCGCAGCATTACCACAAATAGTCTGGGACGAGCCAATGGTATTCTGAGCCAGGGCCGGCGCTACCGTTATGACAATAACATTAGAATTGCCGGTGCACCCGGCCGAAGTTACCTGTCGCCGGTACCAGGTGGTTTGGTTAATAGGCCCCGGTTCTAAATTTTCTTCGTTGTTGATTACCGGCGTACCGTTTGCCCCGGTTACCGGTGCAAAGTCGGTTGCATTAGCGCCGGTGGTGCTGCTTTCCCAAATAATAGCATAATCTACGCCGTTGCCGCCAGTTGGCCGCGAACCAATTAAAGTAGCAGGCGCGCTGCCAGCACAAACAGTCTGATTTTGAGTAATGGTATTTGTAGCAATAACAGGCACTACGGTAATTTCTACTGCAGCACTGGTATCGGGTTTGCAGGAAGTAGCACGAACCATCCGGCGGAACCAGGTAGTTTGGGTAAGGGCAGTTGGTGTATAACCAGAACCATTATTTACGCCAGGAGCTACGGTAAAACCGGTGGTAGCACTAGTTGTACTTCTTAACCAGGTATAGCTAAAATTACCATTAGCACCACTCGGCTGCGTGCCGGTAAGCGGTGCAGGAGTAGCCCCAACACAAATAGATTGCGGTGCCTGAATGGTATTATTCTGGATCGGGGGCAGTACATTTAAGGTAAATACCCCGCGTTCGCTGCTTTCGCAACCATTTAAAACTGCCGCAATGTAGTAAGTAACCGAATTGGTAACTGCATTAATTGGGTAAGCAGTAGTGTCGCTGGCAACGGGGCTACCGCCCGTAGCAGTAGTGTAAAAATTAAATCTGACCGAACCGTTAGGCGTGGGGGTGATAACGTAGTTTTCGCCGCCGCAAAGGGTAACACTGCCATCGGCTGGCTTAGATGGACGGGCTGTAATGGTAATGGTAGCCGGTGGCCGCTGATTCGCCCCCGGTGCATCCTGCGAACGCTCACATTCGTTAGCAAAATTAGCCGCTACAGTATAAGTACCCGGTCCCGGAAAGGTAATTTTCGGATTTTGAATATTGGGGTTATCGACCGTAGCGCCGCCCGTAACTACCCACTGAATGGTGCTGGGGTCTATGGTGCCTAAATTCGGATCAAACTGGGCCAATTCGTTTCCCATAATAACCTGTGGCACACCGGGGTCGGCACATAAATCGCGGCCTTGTATCTGTACTTCCGGATAAACAATCAACACCGATTCTTCCTGCACATATTTACCGTCCTCATCAAAATCATCATCCGGGTTTTCCGGGTCGTAAGGATCAATGGGGCCAACCGGATCGCTGGGATCAACGCAGGCGTTACTAACGGTAAGTTTAATCATATACCGGCCCTTTTCGTTGAATTGAAACACCGGGTTTTTGGTAGTATCCGAAGTGCCTTCGATAAACGAAAAATTAACCGGGCCGCCGGGTTGGGTATTGGTTACTTCCCATTTATAAGTTAAACCGCCACCCGTCGATTCATTTTTTATTTCTACCCGTACCGGTACGCCGCATAAAGGCGAAGGAAACTGCGGTTCTATCCGTTCTTTCTTCTCTACACTAAAAACTGCTTTGGGGTCTTTACCTACGCTAAACGGAATATTTACTACTGCCGGACAAACATTCGGGTCGGTACTTAGGGCGGTAATGGTAATCGGGTAATTTCCTTCCTTGTTATAAGGCGTGGCATTACTAATGGTAGTGCTGCCGGTAAACTGCGCTAATGTATAATTATTTACCTCGCCGTTACCCCAATCTACCTGGTAACCGCTTATACCGGTGGTGCTGGTATTGGGGTTGGTTAAAGTTGCGGTTACCGAAATATTCTGGACAGTATCGGCCACACAAACATTAGCGCTGTTATTTATATTGTTTTTAACCGTTGGGGGCGTAAAGGCTACCTGGGGTTTAACCGTTACGGTTTGGGGTGCCGAATCATAAACGCAAAGCCCCTTTACCCGCCGGACCGATACTGTAAAATTTGCCGAACCAGTTCCAGTATGGTTATAAGCGTAAGTAACCTTACTGCCATTAGCGGTTAATTTTGAATCGGGGGTAGTAGTTCCGTCCCCAAAATTCCAGCTATACGTTTCATCGTTCGCCGGACTTAAATTTATAACCTCAAAAGTAATGGCTGTACCGGAACAAGCATTGTTGGGGCTGAATTGCAGAACCGGAACGGGATCTAAACATTGGGCCTTTAACAGAGACGAACTGCACAGGAGCACCAGCGTTATGAGTAAAAAATTTCGAAGACTGAGCACGGAGTAGAATTTGATAATCAAATAATATATTAATTTAAATTAAACAGAATAACCACGCAGGCAAAGTTTGCGAAAATATTACCTTCTTAGAGTTGTTTAAGTAATAAAACTACTCCTTTACCATAGCTGCTATCATTTACTTATCGCAAAAAACTGCAAAATATTGTAGGCCCAAACCAGCAATTATTATTTTGGAACCAAGTATTTTTTGTACGCTGGTAAGGTACCCGGAAAAGGTCTAAAAATAAAGTATTATCTCTTTACCAGCAACATTAATAAAGCACGATTGTTTTGTACGAAACAAAAACAAAATGGCTATAAAAAATACGCGCTGTTAAGCAACGGGCTCTGGTACTAGGGGTGTTTTAAACTGAATGGTAAAAGCAGTGATACCACTTTCATCGGTTTCGAGGAAGAAAGGAAAATTATGATTCAGGAGAATATCGCGGATCATGGTGAGGCCAATACCCTGGCCATTTTTTTTGGTGCTGAAAAAAGGGGTAAATAATTGCTGCCGCACCGCTTCCGGAATGCCTTCGCCGTTATCCGAAATAATTAAGCAAGGTGGTTGCAACTGCGTTTTTACGCTAATATAGCCATCGGCATCTACAGCTTCCATCGAGTTTTTGGCAATATTGATGAGAACCTGTTCCAGTTGCTGGGTATCCGCTTGGATAAATAATGGTTCGGGAGCCAGGTGCCATTGCCAGGAGATATTCCGTTGTTCCAGTTGGGGTTGCATCAGGCGGTAAACGCCCTGCAATAATTGGTGTAAGTCGCAGGGCTGGCGGCGGGGAGATGGCAAGCGCACCATAGTAGCAAAGTTGGCCATAAAGCTAGCCAGGTTTTTATTCCGTTCAATCGAAACCTCCAGCGCTTCTTCGTAATCGTCCCGCAAATCTTCCTGCAACTGGGGGGCGTAACCTTTAACCGAATTTAAAATAGAATTAATAGCGCCGATGGAATTATTCACCTCGTGCGACATCATCCGGATTATTTTTTCGTAGGCGTACTTTTCTTTTTTGATAATATCCTCGGTAAGTTCTTCGAGCATGATAAAATAGCGCGGAAAACCTTTATCAATAAAATAAGCTTTATGGCCACGGTACGTATGAATGCCGTTGATGTGAAAAATGCGCGATTGTCCTTCTTCCAGGGTGCTTAACTCGGTACGCCATTGGCCGGGTAAATCTTCCAGCTTTTTACCCAGCAAGGCGGGCATGGGCACCTGCAGCCAGGCTTTGGCCGCCGGATTTACCTGCTGAATATACCCGTCGTAATCGAGCATGATAATACCGGAAGGCGAAGCCTGTATTAAACGCTCCAGCAAATATTGCTTTTCGTTCTGACTTACCCGCTCCTGCCGCAATTGCTCCATCATCAGGTTATACACCTCAATAAGCTGGTCAACTTCGGGCTGACCGGTTTTCAGGAACTTAACCGTAAAATCTTTTTCTTTGATTGATTCAATGCCGGCTGCAATTAAATTTAAGGGTCGCACAAAAGCCCGGTAAATTTGGAACGTAATTACCAGCGAAACCACAATCAGGGCTTCGGCTGCCAGAAATAATAATTTATCTGTCAGCAGGAAATGGTAAGTCAGAATCAGCAGCGTGGCGTGAACCACCACGGCAAACAAAATAAATTTAATCCGCAGCGTCATAAGGAATATTAAACTTATCGAGGCGCCGGTATAAAGCGCCGCGGCTCACGCCCAAAGCTTTAGCTACTTTGCTAACGTTGTGGTCGTAAAACTCCATCGACTTGCGGATCATGGTGGCCTCCATTTCTTCTAAGGTCATCGAGCCAACGGCCGGCATACTTTTTTTATCAGCTTTTTTGGGCGTATGCTGCAGGTAAGCCTGGAAATCTTCGGGTTCCAGCACGTTTTTTCCTGAAATCAGTACCGTCCGCTCTACCAGATTTTTCAACTCCCGGATATTGCCCGGCAGCGGCAATTGCTTCAGCCAGTTCAAAGCTTTGGTAGTTACGGTTAGTTCGTGGCGATTATAAGTCTTTTTGAGGTTATCAATGAAATAATTAACCAGCAGCGGAATATCGCCGGGGCGTTCGCGCAAAGCCGGTAGTTTAACCGTAATTAAATTAATCCGGTAAAATAAATCTTCGCGGAAGCGGTTATCTTCCACCATGTCTTCGAGGCTGCGGTTGGTAGCGCTCACTACCCGAATATCGAGTTTGCGCGGCCGGCTATCGCCAAGTACTTCGTAGGTGCGGTCCTGCAATACCCGCAACAGTTTTACCTGGCTGTTCATATCCAGTTCACCGATCTCGTCCAGAAAAATGCTGCCTTTGTTCGCCATTTCAAAACGGCCCACCCGGTCGCCTTTGGCATCGGTAAAAGCGCCGCGCTTGTGGCCAAACATTTCGCTCTCGAACAAGCTCTGCGAAATGCCGCCCAAGTTTACTTTTACAAAAGGCTGATTTTTCCGCAAACTGTTCAGGTGAATAGCCTCGGCAATTAATTCTTTACCGGTACCGCTTTCCCCTTCAATCAGAACGGAGGCATCGGTAGCGCTTATTTGCCCGATGTTGCGCAGAATAGCCAGGAAAGCCGGGTCTTCGCCAATAATTTTACTGAAATTATACTGCTTATCGAGTTGTTTGCGGCTTAGGCTGGTGCTATCAGATGTTTGTTCCTGGCCGCCGAGTTTTAGGGCGGTTTCTACTTGCTGCAATAAATATTCGTTGCTCCAGGGCTTGGTAATAAAATCGAAGGCGCCAGCTTTTATGCCTTCTACGGCGAGGGCAATGGTGCCCCAGCCGGTTATTAATATGACCGGTACCTGCGGAACCAGCTTTTTCAGTTGCTGTAATAAATCTAAACCATCCTGCCCCGACGTATCGAGCGAGAAGTTCATATCCATGATGACCGCCTCCAGTAAATGCGCCTCCTCCTTCACAGTTTTAAGCGCTTCTCGGGCGTTGCCGGCATTGGCCGTTTTGTAGCCGGCTTGCTTTAAAAGCAAACTGAGCGAGGTCCGTACGGCAATATCATCGTCGATTATGAGAATCATGGGGTAAGGGAGAAACTAAATAAATATATGAAATTTGGTGCCGTAATTCAGTAGTTTTAACTAACAAAAATACTGTTTATTGAAGAATATTGTAGCTTTTCAAGTTTAACAACGATTAACAATTCTCTTGGCTTTTAAAGCTTTTCTTTTGAAAGATTCCATCTTTCAATGTCCAGGTGCTAACTAGCTTTACAATCCTAAGTTTGCTCCCGGCCGCGGGGCCCCGTTTGGTCATTCGGGCTGTCTAAGCTTGTTTTCCTCCTATCGTCGGAATGCTGCGCACCACAACCTTAGAAGGCCCTCATTACCCAAACTGACGTCGATTGCTTCGTAGCTGCTGCCATTCTTTTTCTAACTTTAGCATATATTTTAAGAAATGGCTATTCTATAATCTTCAGACTGTACTTAACCGTTGTCAGGGCTCCCCGCCTATTTTAGGAGGGGCCGGGGGTGGTAAAACCACTACTAACAATTCAGCCATTTAACCATTCAACAATTAATCTACTCCTCGTGTAAAGCAGTAGCGGGCGTAATAGAAGCCGCTTGCTGACTGGGATACGCGGCACAACCGGCTGCTAAAAGGTAAATAACCAGTACCGAACCCAAAATAGCCGCTACGTAAACGCCGGTTTGCACGCCAAACACTTGTAATAACGGGAATTGCAAGGCTATAATAATGCCGATGATAATGCCAAAGGTGGCCAGTACCAGTACCTCCCCGATAAATTGCCGGTAAACCTGACCGGAGGCAGCCCCAACGGCCCGGCGTAAACCAATTTCGGAGATGCGGCGGTTAATATTATACCACAGCACGCCAAACAAACCCAAGGCCACATTCAGAATTAAGAAGCCGCAAACCACCGAGAAAATAACGAGCGGAATTAAGGTTATTTTATTGTCGGAAGTCCGCATTTCGTTCATGGTTTTTATTTCGATGGTCCAGCCCTGGGCAATTTGGGAAGCTTGTTTCATGAGCTTTTCTTCGAAAGCTCGCGTAACGCCCGGCTTTACCCGAATCATGAGGTTATCCAGGGTTCCGCCGGCGGTGCCATTGCTGGCGTAATCGGTATTCAGGTACTCAAAGTAGCCGGGTTTATCAGACGAATATTCGCCTTTTTGCCGGAAAATTTCGACTACGCCTACTATTTTTCGGTCCGGATTATCTTTCTCCCGGATTACCTTGCCCACCGGATTTTCATCCGGGAATATTTCGTTTCTGAGCGCCTGATTAATGATAATGGCTTTGGTGCCGGCGGCATTATCTTCGGTAGTAAACCAGCGGCCGGCAGCCACATCTACTTGCATTACCTCGGCAAAATCCTTATCCACCGTAAACCAATCGGCCATGGTAAACCGGTTATTGTAATTAAAGCCGGTGTTGCTGGTATTCATAGTATACGGAATATTGGATGCCGCCAAAGCCACCTGGGCTACTTCGGGGTTGGATTTGAGTTGCTGTTTTAAACGATATTGAATGTTCCGGACTTCTTCGGGTTTTTCCTGGTTCCAGCGCATGTTCATGACCCAAACTCTATCGTACTCGAAGCCAAGGGGCTTCCGGTAGTTATCGAGGTAAAAAAAGGCCAGGCTCAATACGCCAAACAGCACAATAAAAGAAAAGAATATTTCGGTAATCATCAGGAAGTTACTTTTCTTCCGGTTCCAGATTAAGGTAAACAAATGGCGTATCATACTTGGCCTCCTTTCAGCGCCTGCACGGCTTGTAATTTAGACATTTTATAGGCCGGGTAAACCCCGGAAATAAACCCGAATATTAAACTCAATCCCAGGCCAATACCAAACACGCGAATATTCAGGCCCAACTGCGCGTAAGGAATTAAACCGCTATCGGCAATAATCTCCAGCACCAGCGCCGAAAGCAAAAAGCCAAGAAGCCCGCCAATGAGGGTTAAGAAAATATTCTCGACTAAGAACTGCCCGATGAGCGTGTTGGAAGAAGCCCCGAAAGCCTTGCGCACCCCAATCTCGGAAGAGCGCTCCATAATCCGGCTTACGTTAATATTTACCAGGTTAATGGTGGGCATCAGCATAAATAAAAATACTACCACCGAAATAATGGCGATAAATTTACCCATCCCGGAATTTTCGCCGTCGCCTAACAATTGCCGCACAATGGTACCTTCCAAAATGCTTTCGGTGTGGCTGTAAAATTTATCGAACTCTTTGGGGTTGGGCAGCTTTACCTGTTTTACAATGCTCTGGTATTCTTCTTTTATTTTCGGAATATCGGCCTTGGAATCGGCTAATATAATCGCCATGTAACTACCGGTTAAACCAGTATCGTCTTTATTATAAGGAGCGGTAGAAAGCGGCACCCAAATATTGGCGTAAGAGTTAAACCGGGAATACGACACGTCTTCTACCACGCCGGTAACGCGGTACCGGATACCATCGGCTACCATATATTTACCCACGGCGCTTACGTTCGGTCCGAAATATTGGTCGCGGGCATGATCGGTAATTACCGCTACCCGGTTCGCATTTTTCTGATCTTGCTGGTTAAACGGTTGCCCTTCCAGGAAATTAAAATCCAGCACTTCCCAGAAATTAGCGTCGGTAAACTTTAAATCGAGCGATAGTCTTTTATTGTTTACATAACTGTTTACCCCCCGAAAAGTAGTGGTTACCGAAATTTTCTCCGGGGTTTTCAGTCGCTTTACATAATGGTTCATGTAATAGTAACTGGGGAAAGTATTCATGTTGCCGCTCTTGCCGGTCATTTTAATAAAATTAACGAAGAGCATGCGGTCGAGGCGTTTCTCGGGCGTAGCCGGACCAGTTACGTGGTCGATCATGGCTGTAGCCACCATCAGAATCATAAGCGTAAAGCTGATTCCGAATAAGCTGATGAAAGTAAAGAACTTCCGCCGAAGCAATACTTTCCAGGCTATTTTGAGGTAATTCTGTAGCATTTTTCTAGTTGTTAGCTATTAATTATTAGCGATTAGCTTTTGGTTTAACAATCCGGATTAAAAGCTAATTTAATTCGGGTTTTTGCCAGCCTTAACTGATTTTAGTTAGTTTCATCACCTGCTGCATTTTCACGAGCAGGAAACGCTGGCCATTTTCTTCTACAAATTCTATCTCGGCGCCGGAGCCCTTCATGTAAAATTTGGTCTCGCTGGTAGCAGTAAATTCGGTTTTTTCCTGGTCGCCGGGCGCCAAAGCATACAGCTTATTATTTTCCACCGAAATGGTTACCTGGAAATTATCGTCCAGTTGGTACACGCCCGCGTATTTTTTCAGAACTTCAGCGGCAACCGTCATTTCTTTCTGCTGCTTCGGCTGATTATCTGTCTTGGGTGCACTTGCCTGAGCTATAGCCAATACTGACATAAATGGGATTAACAAGAATATTAAAATCAAGCTTTTCATAGTTTTAAGATTTTAGGTGTTAGATTATTAGCGTTAAGAATTAATATTTGGATAATTTAAAAACAACCACCCCCAGCCCCTCCTAAACTTAGGCGGGGAGCTTCCCCCGATTAAAATTATTGGTTAGTTCAACCTGTTATTCAGGCAATCTCCTTAATCTTTTCTGATAATTATTTCGGGAGAATTGACCATTGGTTCTTTTGGAAAGTTTTTACCCGAACAACGATTAACGAAAAACGAACAACGATTAAGAAACCTGGCTGCCGTCAAATAAGCGGATGAGGCGTTCGGTTTTTTTGGCCATCAGTTCGTCGTGGGTTACCATTACGATGGTGGTTTGCTCTTCTTCGTTTAGCCGCAGTAGTATGTCCATTATTTCGTTGCCCATCACGCTGTCGAGGTTACCCGTAGGCTCATCGGCCAGGATTATTTCGGGCTGACCAGCCAAAGCCCGCGCAATGGCTACCCGTTGCCGCTGCCCACCGGAAAGTTGGTTGGGAAAATGTTTGGTGCGGGCGCTTAAGCCCACTTTCTCCAGGGCGGCTAAAGCTCGCTTCCGCCGATCGCTACCCGACAGTTGCCGGTAAAGTAAGGGCAGTTCTACATTATCAACCACCGATAAATCGTTGATGAGGTGATAGCTCTGGAAAACAAACCCAATTTTCTCGTTCCGGAGGCGAGCCAATACTTTATCGGAGTAAGACTTAACAGAGGCGCCATCAATTTCTATGGTGCCGCTACTGGGTTCATCCAGCAAGCCCATAATATTTAAAAGCGTACTTTTGCCACAACCCGAAGGCCCCATAATCGACACAAACTCACCTTTACGAATGGCAATATTTATATTGTGTAGGGCTACGGTCTCAATGGTTTTGGTCTGATACACTTTTTCAATATCGGTTAGTTTAATCACCGTTTTTTGGTGATGCGGGGGAGTGTCTACTGAAGCGTTGTTGGTGGCCAGGGGATTTAGGGTATAATTATTCATAGCGTTATTTTAACTAATCTAGATTAATGGGTTTATTATTTTCGAAATCGTATAAAGTAAGCGTGCGCAGGTTATAATAAGCAGTCCAGAAATCGCGTAAGGAAGAAACATAAGCCCGCTTGGCCTGGTCTTTTTCCAACGCCGCAATATTTAAATCGGTAATGCTGATTTTACCAATTAAATAAGTGGCTTTGGTAATTTCGTAGCGTTCCTGCGCTATCTGGTCGGCCTGGGCACTGAGGTTTAAGCGCTCGCGCAGCATCTGAAACTGGTTTACCTGGGTGGTTACGGCCTGCTCGAAAGTGGCAACATCCTGCTCCACGGTATACTGCGCCAGTTGCTGATTTATTTCGGCCGTTTTAATTGTTGCCCGCTGCTTGCCCCAATCCATAATCGGAATATCGAACCCGATACGCACCCGCTGCTGGTCGATGGGCCGCAGGTAGCTATCTGTAAAGGAATCGGCCTGGTTGGTTAAGCCGTAGGTGGCAAATAAATTGGCGTTGAGGCCGTTTTTGCCTTTAGCATACGCTACTTCCTGCTCGGCTTGCAATATTTTGCGCTTAAAACTAATGGCTTCTTTGCGGTTTTTGCGGGCTTCGGCCAGCGCCAATTCTTCATCAATAATTAAAGCCGGTACATTCGCGGGGTTTTCCAATTCCAGCAGTTCGTCGCCGGTGTAACCAATGTAGGTACGCAGTTTCAGGCTGGCGTTGCGGGCATCTAAACTGGCCTGGGCCTGGGCTACTTTGGCATTCATTAAACTCAGTTGCAGTTGCAGCAAATCGTTGCGCGATACTTTACCTAACCGGAATTTTTCTTCGGCAATCTTGTAAATCGCTTCGTTGTTTTCCAGGTTTTTCTGGGCAATTTCGGCGTTTACCTGTTGCAGCAATAAATCAAAAAAACGTTCGGTAGCGGTTAGCGAAATAACTTCCCGGTCTTCTACGTATTTTTTGAGCGATTCTTCGTAGCGCAGCGGTTCAATTTTTTTGTTCCAGGCTAGCGCATTATAACCAAATAAGGGCTGCGAAATACCAATAATGGCCGGGTTACTGTTGTAACTCTTCTGGTTCCGGTCAAAATCATCGAACCGTTGCACCTGCGACCGCACAAAAAGCTCGCCGCCGGTAAGTCCAATGCCTTGGCTCAGACTCAGGTTTAAAGCCGAATTATTAATAGCCACCTGCCGGAAAGCCGTGGTACCGTCGGGCTGAATAACCGGGCTAATGGTGCGGCTGAAATCGGGCAAAGTACCATCCAGGGCCAGTTGCGGTTTGTAACCGGCTTTGTAAGTACGGAATTGCCAATAATTATTTTCTTTATTCGCCGCGGCCTGTTTCGCCCAGATTGATTCCCGTAAAGCCAGGGTAATTACCTGTTCCAAAGTAAGCCGCTTAGCAACTTCAATATTTTGAGCCAGACCAACTTGGCTTATCAGCCAGAACAGGAAGAAAAGGTGTATTTTTTTCATCTTATTTTTCCTGTTTTAATTTTTTAGCCCAATTTCCGAAAGGTGGCTGTACTCTTTCATATCCGACACGATTACCTCTTCGCCAGGCGCTATTTCATCTTTCAGTTCCACAAAATCGAAGTTGCTTTCGCCAATCTGCACGGTACGGCGCACCGCTTTATCGCCTTGCACCACAAATACTGGCTGGTTGTGGGCTCCATTAAAGAAAGGTCCGTTTTTAACCCGCACCACCTTATCCTTGAAAGAAGTAATGGCATAAACCTCTACCCGCAGGCTGGGCCGCAACAACGGATGATTTTTCTGGTCGAGCTGCACAAAAAAAGTCACAATACCATTAGCCACGGTTGGCTCAATGGCCGAAACCATGCCGCGAATATCCGTATCGTTTACCCGCACAATAACGGGGCCGCCGGGCCGCAACTGATCGGCATAGGCATCGGAAATGCTGGCTTTTACTTTAAAACTGCTGAGGTCGGCCACCCGGGCAATTATGTCGCCTTTGTTAACGCTGGCGCCAATTTCGGTATTTACCCAGGTTACTACGCCCGGTTTGCCGGCGGTTACTTCGGCCTGACTGATGGTACGCTGCAATTCCTGAATATCGCGGGCCTGCATGTCCATTTCAAAACCCAGTTCTTTCAAATCTGCTTGCATAGCCAGTTTTTTATTCTGAATCTGGTCCTGTAATAGTTTTAATTCGAGTTGCGCAACTTGTAAGTTCAGTTCGGCTTGGCGGGTATTTTCGGGGGTACCACCACCAATTTTTAATAAATACCGTTCATCGGCCACCACCGACTCCAGGCTTTTTACCCGCATTTTCTTAATATTATATTGCGCTTGTAAATCGTTCAGGTCTTTTTGGAGTTCGATGCGCAGTTTGGTGGCTTTGTTTTGTTTTAACTGCTGCTCGTCTTTCAGTTTATTAAAGGAGGTAAGGGTAGATTCTTTATCAAGCTCCAGCACGGATTCGCCGGCATTTATTTTTTCACCGGGCTGGCGCAACACTTTCTGAATACGGGCCGGAATAGGGCTGGAAATTATTTCTTCGGTTTCCGGCACAATAACGCCGGAGGCCGTAATAGTAGCTTCGATGGGGCCAACGGTAGCTACGGCCGTAATAATAGATTCTTTGCTTACTGTAGGTTTTAGCACCAGGCGCAAACCAAAAAAACTGAGCGCCACCACCAGCACCACCAGCCCAACCCTGGTGTAAACTTTTAGCTTATTTTCTTTCTTTTTTGCAGCGGATAATTCCCGGTCCATGGCAGCAGCAACTTATAGTAGTGTTGCTTTATTTAGCCAAGGAATATGCCAATATTTAATATGTTTATTTACAATTACTTATGCTAATTTACGCAAAATAAAAGTGTCCAGATCTGGACAGGGTGATCGGAAATAGAAGACAAAATAAAACGCACTTCCTTGTTGCCAAAGACGTGCGTTTGCGTGCAAATATTAAATCTATTTATATACTTTGTTCAGCGATATAAGCTTGGAAATAATCAGGCTTATGTTACGTAGTTTATGCGTTAGCTTATAAAGTTTTTCGCTCGAATCTTGCAAATCGGCTGCTTGCCCCGCCGCATATTCGTTTTTGGCGCGGATTACTTTTTTAATATCCGCTTCAATCTTTCTTCTGTAAGAATAAAGACTGTAATATAAATAACCAACTTCCATCTCTTTCATGTCCGTGCCCCGCATACTTTCCCTGCTTTTTTATCTCTTATTACAATTTACTAATCACATATAAATACCTAAGTATTTTTACCTACAGGTGTAAAATACGTAAAATCAAGTGTGTAGTTATAGCAAACTTGCATTTTTCAGACAAAAAACTTCTTTCTTATAAATATTTTATCCGCCCAATAAAAGCCAGCTTCAAATATTATTTATCTTATTATAGCTACTTTAAATATACTTCTTAGTTGTTATTTAAGTTGCGCAACTAAAACTTAAGAATATTTAAAGTACAACTTCTGCTTATTTACACATTAATAATATTCAAGTCTGGCAAATGGAATATTTTTTAGAAATAGCTTAATATTGTTTTTATACCAGTAGCAGCATACGCTTAAGCAAAGCTACCCAATTCTAAAATTTAAATAAGCCTAAAAATAGAAGCTATACACATAAGTATCTACCCACATGGGCTAATTACCTTATATTGCGCTATAGTTAAATAATATGCAACCCGCATTAAACAGGCAACTACCTGGTTAATAAGTAGCCGCTTTATAAAAAACAGCCTATATAAAATTAATAAAATATTTAATTAAAACAGGATTATCTTTTTTATAGAATAATTTTCTAAAATCTGGAGCAATCTCTTTTTTATTTTATTTTTTTATTCCTACTTTAGCTGCACGAAATATTGTGTTTTTACCTGATTTGGTAACCACCTAAAAATATAACAGATGATAAAACTTTACTCATGAATGTAGCATTTAAGATTTTTATTGTGTCCAATGATGTCCGGTATAGTAATATCCTGGAACATCAGCTATCACTCAATCCGGATTACCGGATAAAAAAAATGCTTTCTACCCAAGCTTGCTTATCATCTCTATCCGAAGAACCTGCGGTAGTGGTTATTGATTATGCCTTGCCCGACAAGAAAGCCGTTCCGTTGCTGCAAACCATTAAAAACCATAACGCGGCCATTCAGGTTATTTTTATCTCGGAGCAGGAAGATTTACAACTAGCCGTTGATTTATTAAAAATGGGGGCTTCGGATTATATTGTTAAAAACAGCGAAACAAAAGAAAAGCTCTGGAATTCGGTTATTAATATTCGTAAAAAGCCCACGCAAAAATCCGAAGCTAACCTTACCCAGGACCTGAGCAAATCGTTAATTGGAGAAAGCGATGCCATTAAACGTATTTATACACTCATTGAAAAAGCTGCCAAAACCAATATTACGGTTTCGATAACCGGCGAAACCGGTACGGGCAAAGAATTAGTGGCCAAGGCTATTCATAATTTTAGTGCGCGCCGCCAAAAGCCTTACGTGGTGGTAAACGTTGCGGCCATTCCCAAGCAATTACTCGAAAGTGAGCTCTTTGGCCACGAAAAAGGTACTTTTACGGGTGCTTTAAACCGCCGGATTGGCAAATTTGAAGAAGCCCACCAGGGTACGCTCTTTTTAGACGAAATTGCCGAACTGGATATTGACTTACAAGCCAAGTTGCTGCGGGTGTTACAGGAAAAAGAAATTACCCGCTTGGGTGGTTCAGGCACTATTCCGGTAGATGTGCGCATTGTGGTTGCCACCCACAAAAACTTAATGGACGAAGTTAAAAAAGGCAATTTCCGCGAAGACTTGTATTACCGCTTATTGGGGTTGCCCATTGCTTTGGCGCCGTTGCGCGAACGCGGTAAAGATGTAATATTACTGGCCAAACATTTTATTAGTGCTTTCTGCGCCGACAACCAGTATCAACGAAAAACGCTTTCGAACGAGGCCCAGCAATTAATATTATCGTACCCTTTCCCGGGCAATATTCGCGAACTAAGAGCGGTTATAGAACTGGCCGTTGTAATGTCGGAGAGCGATACCATTCAGAAAAACGACATTACCCTGAATGCTTCCGAATCGATTGAAAATTTACTGGTACAAGAACTAACCCTAAAAGATTACACCAAACGCATTATTCAGCATTTTCTGAACAAAAACAAAGGCAATATTTTAGCTACTGCTAAAAAACTGGATATTGGCAAATCTACCATTTACAAGATGGTGCAAGACCAGGAACTACAGATTAATTATTAGACCTTCAGCTAAATGCTTTTACCATCCCTTTCCAAAATCTGGAAAGGGATTTTTTTTGTGCATCCGGATTCCGGTTTAACCGTTAGAAATTATCGGTTAAAAATAATGGTTATACTTTTTCCAAGTAGCTAATGCGGTATTATTTTTTATATACTAACCACTTTAAAATCAACGCAATAGCCTTTACCATTTACAACATTATTGCGCTTCACCTTCTGGCTACGCAAAAGCATTAGCAACGCTTACCATTAAACCAGAAATCAACTAACAGCGATATTTAAATTGAAATAATAGCTGCGGCTTAACAGAATATTTTCTGATGCTTTTCATTTAATAAAAGCTCACCAATATTCCGGGCTTTATGGCGATGCAAGTAGATAACTTGGTTTCTGCCACAATTTATTACTTCTTTTTTCCACTAAGCAATGGTTTAGTTAAAGTTCCCAGCCTCCAATAACTGCTTACTTTATATCTAATACCAAAATATAAACCTTTTTATAATAACTTGACTTACATAGCCTTTATGTGCGTTAATAAAATATTTTTAGCCCTTTGTTATTTGAATACAAATAACCCATAGGCTATTTCAAGAACAACTGCACTTAAACATATTATATATAAATTTCAATATATTTTACCGTTTAATATATATTGGTATAGTTAAAAATAATAAAGCCATTGTCTAGCTTTGAGCAAGAATATAGTAGAATATTTTATATTAATTAAACTATATATAAAAATTTCTTAAAATTGGAATATCTATCTATATTTGGGAAGTTTTTGGCGCTGAAAATATCCTAAAAGTTAGTTTTTTAAGCCAATAAGCAACTTTTAACGATTTTGGCATTTTATTGGATTCAAAAAATATAAGCTTACAATAATTATTACTTAAATGAAAAAGTTTTACCAACTCCCTGCATATTGGAAGAATAATTCTTCTCGCATTAATCAAATGTTGATAGTGAGCATGCTCGCGTTGTTGCAGCCTTTTTTAGCATCAGCCCAAGAATCTCTGACAAATACTCCTTACAAACAAAATTTTGATGTTTTACCTAAATCGGTTAACAGTTCGTGGCAAAACAACCAGACCTTAAAAGGTTGGTATATACAGCAAGAAAACAATGTTCCGGGTGTAATAACCCCTAATAATGGCAGTAACTCCAATCCTGGGGTTTATAGCTTAGGAGATGGGGCCGCTAATGATCGTAGCTTGGGTAGCATATCTACGGTTGCAACCGGCAAGCACGTGTATGTACTGCGGCTGGTAAATAATACCAATACCGTGGTAAATAAAATAAATGTGGCTTTTACGCTGGAGCAATGGTGGAACAATCCGGGCTCGAACGAGCGGTTTGGCGTATCTTACCTAACCGGCAATACGTCGGCCATCAACGCCATTATTCAGAATAAAGAGTTGCACGGCAGCAGCAATTGGGCTGTTGTTACCAGCAAAATTAACACCCCCTCTAAAGGTAAACCTGGTTATAAGGAAGGCGACACTAAAATGGTATCGCTGGATGTAAACTTAAGTTTAGCCGTTGGCCAGGAAATTCTTATCCGGTTTGAAGATGCCATGAGCACCAAGAAAAATGGCTATAATGCTATTGGCATCGACGATGTTTCTATTACGGCTAACCCCAACACCAATTCAGATGACAGAGTTTACCGCTTTGTGGGCGTTTCTAACGGCAATCAGGCAAACAGAAATGATTTACTGATTTTAAGTAACTGGAAAAATAAATCTAACAAGTCTCCAGTAAACTTTACCGATAATTTTCAAACATTTGTAATTGATGTTCCTAAAAATGGTCCTGGTAACGGCTCACCCGATACAGGCAATCCAGCCCTTAAGAGTGGCCAGAATTGGGTAGTTAAGGGCCAGGGCTCTAAAGTTATTCTGGGTAATGGCAGCACAGGCTTTAGCTTAACCATTCCGCAAGATGCCTCTTTTACAGGTACCATCGATTTAAGAAGTAATTCTATCTTTAACATTGATGATGAAAATAACTTTGACCTTAATCTGGATAAAACACCGCTGATAGATATTGATGTGGTAGAAGAAAACGCTACGGTAAATTACCGGGGTACTAATCCGCAATATATTTCCGAAGCAGATTATTCTATTTTAAATGTTTCTGGTGCAAAAAAATATTTATATGGCAGTTCATCGGCTAGGGAAAGCTTAAACCTGAGTGCTGCTAATATTTACCTGAACGAATTTGATTTACTAGTAGGAGATGGTACCAATAAACCCGGCATACTTACTCGCACCCAAGGCTATATCATTACCACTGGTCTAGGCTCTTTGCAACGTTTTGTGCCAAATGGCAGCACGGCTTTATTCCCGGTAGGTTCTGCAGAAAACGATGCAGCTAATAACCAAGTTACTTATTCTCCGGCTAATGTTGTGCAAAATGGTACTTCTGATTTACTTAGTGTACGGGTACTGGATGGCTACTACGAAAATTATAACCCCAGCACTTACCAGCCAAACGGCGACCAGGAAACGCAAGGGGTAGTAAAACGTTCGTGGATTATGGAAGAAGCAACAATTGGCGGCTCAAATATTAACTTAGCCTTACAATGGCCATCAGCCGCTAACGGCAACCTATTTATACCCGTTGAAAGCAAATTACTTTACTTTGATTTTAACAATGCCGATTGGGCAGAAATAATTAATTCGGCGTATGTTGGTGGCAACAGCCTCCAGGTTGCTGGTACAGTAACGGCCTTAGGCGTATTTAGTGTGGGCGTAGGCGGCCAGAACGCTCCCCTACCAGTAGAATTAATAAGCTTTAAAGGCGTGCGGGAAAAAGGCGAAGTAGCACTGAAGTGGCAAACTGCCATGGAAAAGAACAACGACTACTTTACATTAGAGCAAAGCACCGATGGCAAAACTTTTAACGAACTGGCTAAAGTAAAAGGTGCCGGCAATACCAATCAGCAGCAATATTACAGCTACCAGCACCGGAACGCGCCGGCTCAGATTATTTATTACCGTCTGAAACAAACCGATTTTGACGGTACTTTCACCTACTCAAAAGTAATTGTGGTAAAAGGCTCGTCGCAGCTGGCAACGTTAGCCGTATATCCTAATCCGAGCACCGGGCAGTTTACTTTACAAGGCGTTACTAATATTACGGCTGCTACTGTAATGGATGCGGCCGGCCGTACGGTCTTAAACTTGCTGCCTACCAGCCTGAACAATGAAATTGGCTTGAACATAAACCTAACCGAGCAAAAACCAGGTATTTACTTTTTGCGCCTGACAGGCCCAACCGAAACCCAAACCTTGCGATTGATTAAGAAGTAAGCTGTTACTAAAAAAAGAAGTACGTCAGTGAGGGCGTACTTCTTTTTATCAAAACTACTTTAGTTTTTTACATTGTTTTAACAGTACTTGCTATCTGTATCTAAGCACCTTGTAAATTCTTCTCACTTTTATACCACCCTTTCTTTTCTGTTAAATAGCAGCAAAAATTATCAGAACAAACTCTCTCCTGGTATCAATTAACCAGTCTACCATTTGTTATTCAATCTTTCCTACTAAACATCCTACTGGAAAAAGTCAATAAATAAATCATCCTGTTCAATATTATTATCGACTTTTTAACTAAACATAATTTAAATAGCAAAATACCTTGCTTTTTCTTAAATCTGGATTATTCTTCTATAATCCGGAAAATAGCTATTGGTTTTTAGTGCAATAAAATGGTAAAAACGGCCAAATTTGTATATTTACGGTTATATACCTTTTTTGGCATTCTTTTAGAATAGTTTTATATATCAGAAAAGTTAATCTTTGTAAAATGAAAGTATTATTTACCTTAACTGCAGTATTAAAAAGAGCCAGCAACTTAAATAACATACATCTAAATTATTTTACCTGTTAGTCCTGAAAGACTGGCTTTACTTATCTAATACCTACGCCCCTCACTAACCAACCAGCTAAATTCTTTTAAAGAATTAACCTAAACGCCGAACCCATACCATTTATAACCCTAATATGATTGCAACTTTACCTCAAAAAACTTTTAACGCTGGCTTTACTACAGGCACCTCCCGCTTTGCCATCGTTACCATGTTTACCTGCTTCGTTCTTTTATTAGCAGCCCCAGTTAAATCATTAGCTCAAACTATAAAAACAAGCTTACCTACCCAAACAGTTGTTTGTACTGGCACCTCAGAAATTATCTTAACAGCATCCGCAGAACATAATACCCAAAAAATGGTAGCCCAGTGGCAATCAAAAACCAATGATTCTTGGGTTAATATCAATACAGCTACTACAACACATTCTAATACAACTAAACCAGCTATTACAACAAGCCAGTTAAGGGTGACAAATTTTACCGATAAACAAGAATTTCGGGTAGCTTTTGGGGTTAGTTCGGCAAACCCAGAAACTTCAAGCATGGTTACCAGTACTACCATCATCATTCCTTCTGCTAATTTTAGCGTTCCTGAGGAAGTATTTGCGGGTAATAATATCAACTTAACTTTCACTGGTTCAGCTTCAGCTAACACTTCCATCAAATACCAATGGATAATTTCTGATGGAACCATTGCGCCTTCAATTGCAAACCCTACTATAAATTTTAGTTCTCCTGGCGAGAAGACTATAACCTTTACCCTTACTGATGGAAACTGCTCCGTAAAAGCCTCAAAAACCATACGGGTGCACGGCAATTATTCCTGGAACGGCAGTAAAAGTGTAGATTGGTTTGATGCGGCTAACTGGACTCCCAGCTTAGTACCGGGTGCTGCCGATAACGTTACGATTAATACGGCTCCATTTCCGCCGGTACTATCGGCTAACACCAGCATTAAGAACTTAACCCTGAATACCGAGACTTTAGAGCTTGGCACTGCTACCTTAACGGTAAATGGCAACACTACCATTAACGGTGGTAGAATAAATGGTGGCACCTTTGCCATTGCCGGCAATATTTTAACCGCCGGAAATAGCCCGGTAAATATTTATAACGTTGCTTTAACTGGCAGCGACGCCCAGGTAATTAGCACCACTAATAATGCGGCGCCTGTATTTAACAACTTAACCGTTTTAAAAACAGACAATAAAGTAAGTTTAGAAACCGACCTAACTGTTAATGGCACGCTGAATTTAAATAACTCGAATAAACTGGTACTGGGCAGTTCAAATCTGTTGATTGGTGCAACAGGCAATATTATTTCGGGTAAAGCGGGTTATGTGGTTACCAACGGTCTAGGCACCCTGCAATTGACTGTAGCCAACAATGAAGCCGAAGTATTTTTCCCCGTAGGTAACCACTCCTACAATCCTGTTAAAATAAAGCAAAAAACTACCGGCACTACCGATATATTTAAAATACGGGTAAAAGGTGGCCTATTTGTACTGTACGATGCCGATAATAATGGCATTGACCCGGCCGTAATAGATGGTGTAAGCCGTACCTGGATAATTGAAGAAGCCGTACCAGGTGGTTCGCAAGCCCGGGTAACCCTACAGTTTTCGGCTACCAATAATGTGAAAGACTGGGCCCCTGAATTTACACCGGAGAAAGCCGTTATGGCCCAATTTACCGAAAACTGGGCGGCGCCTACCACCGGTAGCGCTACCGTAGACCCAGATAACAGCAACTTATTACAAGTGAGTTTAGATAACCTGACTTCCTTCCGGATATTTGGGGTGTTTAACTACGACCACCAACGGTTAACCACCTTACCGGTAGAACTGGTAAGCTTTAAGGCGGCCCGTGCCAAAGGCGAAGTAGAACTGAAATGGCAAACTGCCATGGAAAAAAACAACGACTTTTTCACTGTAGAAATGAGCCTTGATGGCAAAAAATTCAGTGAAGTAGCCAAAATAAATGGCGTAGGCAACACTAATCAAATACAAAATTATAGCTACCTGCACCGGAACACCCCTAGCCAGGTTATTTATTACCGCTTAAAACAAACCGATTTTGACGGCACGTTCACTTACACTAAAATAATCAGTGTAAACGGCACCGCTCCATTAACAAACTTGGTGGTTTATCCTAACCCTGGTACTGGTCCGTTTACCGTGCAAGGCGCAACTAACGTAACTGAGGCCCTAATATTAGATGCTACCGGCCGCTTGGTGAAAAAATTACCGGTACTGGACAAAGAAATTTCTTTCGATTTATCCAATGAGCAAGCCGGCATTTACTTCCTGCGCCTGACTGGCCCCGCTGAAACCCAAACATTGCGGTTAATTAAGAAATAATATTTCTCATCTGTTTTCACCCAAAAATCACCTTGGCTTGTGCTAAGGTGATTTTTTTTGTTTTAATATTTTGTTTCCGCGCAGGTTCCCAATATTTAACCGTAATAGGTTTTGCAGAAAGATTCGGCAGTTAGGCTAATATTTTTAATTGGCAAACTTCAATCTTAATTAAAGATAATAGTCTTGTTGTTGCTTACAAAAACCTTATCGGCGAAAACCAGCTTTAAGGCTTGGGCCAATACTATCTTTTCTACATCGCGGCCCGCTTGAGCCATATCCTGGGCGTTGTGCGTGTGGTTTACCTGAATTACGTTTTGGGCAATAATGGGGCCTTCGTCTAAACTACTGTTTACAAAGTGGGCCGTGGCGCCAATAATTTTTACGCCGCGCTCGTAAGCTTGCCGGTAAGGATTGGCCCCAATAAAAGCCGGCAAAAAAGAATGGTGAATATTTATAATGCGATCAGGAAACTGCTGCACAAAAGCCGGACTGAGTACGCGCATGTATTTGGCCAGCACCAGGTAATCCGGGTTATATTGTTTTATAGTTTCCAGAATTTGGGCATCGTGTTCTTCGCGGGTTTTATTTTCGTGCGAAATATAATGGAACGGAATATCAAATTTTTCGGTAAGCGGCTGCAATGTGTCGTAGTTGCCAATTACGGCCAGAATATTGGCATTTAAATCGTTAAAGTTTTCGCGAAGCAATAAATCGCCGAGGCAATGATGTTCTTTGGTAACGAGTATAACAATATTCTTTTTCTGCTGCGGCAACAACTCAAAAACAATTTTCTCCGGTAAGGCATCGTGCAGTTCCTGCAGCACTTTTTCCCGGTTTATGTCGCCGGCTACTTCGGCTCGCATAAAAAAATGGTTATTCTCTTTATCTACAAATTCGCCGTTGCTGATAATATTTAAATCGTTTTGAAATAAGACTTGCGTAACCGTATAAATTAATCCTTTGCGGTCGGTGCAATGAATAAGTAAAGTATGATTATTAGACATCAGATTTTAAACTGGTTATGATGAAGCTATTGCCTCTACGTAATAAAACAAAGTTGGCTAAAAATAGGGCATTTTTCGTGGGCTAAGGCCAAAATATATTTATTGTTTCTCTTAAACCTGGTTGGTATAAAACAAAAAGCCCCCGGAACTCCAGGGGCTTTGGCAAAAATTTCAGAAAAAATTAGAAGGTACGGATAACTGCCGGACCAACTTTTTCTTTGTTTACGGCTTTCTTCTTGGCTTTTTTTGATTTTGGTTCAGCAGGCTCGGGTGCTACAATCATCACTTCGGGCGTGTCAGCTGCTTTCGTTAACAGGTTGCCATCCGGATCGAGTTCCACCACATCGTAGCCTAATTTTTCCAGGCCGGGTTTAATTGAAGCTTTATCGCCTACCAGCATAATATTCATTTTTTCTACGGGTAAATATTTTTTGGCTAAGGCATTAATTTCTTCTTTTGTGATGTTCTGCAAAATCTGGTTTTGCTTCGTTACATAATCGGCATCTAAATTATAGCGAATAATATTGTTCAGGAAGGCGGCTTTCTGGAAAGCCGTTTCGTATTTCCGGGCATCACTTTGGCCCATGGCATTCTTTACAAAAGCCAGTTCTTCGTCGGTAATGCCTTCTTCGCGCATGCGCTTAATTTCCTTCATAAACTCTACCACCGAGCTATCCGATACATTAGACCTTACGCCGGCATAAGCAGTATACGGGCCGGCAGATTCGGTGCCGGAAAAGTAAGAACCCGCCCCGTAAGTATAGCCTTTAGCTTCGCGCAAGTTCAGGTTAATGCGGCTGTTAAACGCGCCTCCCAGTACGTAGTTCATTATCTGCGACTTGTAATATTCGCCGGTAGCATCGTAAGGCAATGCCATGTAACCAATCCGGATTTCGGACTGCGCCGCTTTTTCTTTATCTACCAGGAATATTTTGGTTTTATCCAGGTTCGCAATTTTAGCATCAGCCGGAATTTCTACGGGTTTAGGCGCCCATTTATTTAAGAAAGTAAGCTTAGGCAATATTTTGTCTTTCTCGGTGTCGCCTACAATTACCAGGTTCGTTACGCTCGGCGAAAAATTATCGGCGTAAAATTTCTTTACATCATCCAGCGTAATTGAAGCTACGCTGGCAGCCATACCAATGGTAGGTACTGCCATAATATTATTCTCGCCGTAGAGCAGTTTGTTATAAACATTATTGGCTACTACCGTGGGCTGGGTGCTTTGGTTGGCAATGGCTTCCAGGCGTTGTTTTTTCAGGCGGTCGAAATCGGCTTGATCAAAACGCGGATGCAGCATGCGTTCTTCAAGTAAGGCCAGCGTAGCATCCAGGTTTTTTGTCAGGGCTTGCACCGAAACGGTCATTTGATCGGTGCTGCTGCCAAAACCGATAGATGAACCCAATATTTCCAGTTTACTGCTGATTTCTTCGGCGGTATATTTTTGCGAAGCTTCGTTTAACATAGCCGCAGTTAAGGCCGCAATTCCAGCTTTAGATGGGTCTTTGGCTTCTAGTTTATGCCCGCCTTTTATCGAGAACAGCATGGTAACCGTTGGCACCTCATCGTTTTTAGTACCAATAACTTTAATGCCGTTAGCCATTTTATCGGTCCAGAAAGGAGGTACTTTAACCACCGGATTAGCGCCGGCCGCCGGACGTTTGCTACGGTCGAAGTTGTCTTTAGCCTTTACGTATTTCAGGCCGGCGTATAGGTCTTTGGGCGCTTTGTAACCGGTAGTGTTTACTTTAAAATTATCGGCTTTGGCTACTTCATTGGCTTTACCTTTGGGCACCACGCTTAATATTACAGCGGGCTTGCCTTTAATATATTTATTGTACACGCGCATTACATCGGCTTTGGTTACGGCTTTGTATCGCTTCAAATTGACTGGTAAATAATTAGGGTTGCCGGTAAAGGTTTGGTAATTGGCCAGAATAGAAGTTTTACCCGATACGCTGGATAAACTATTAATTTGGCCGGTTTCGTAAGAAGATTTAAAGCGTGCCAGGGCATCATCGGTAACACCAGTCTTTTCAAACTCCAGAAATGCTTCGCGGGCCAGTTTTTCCATATCGGCCAGCGTTTGCCCGGGGTACGGCAATATTTGTACGGAGAATTCCCCGGCTAACTCGGTACACGGATGACTTGCACCGGCTTGCACGGCCTTCTGCGTTTTAACTAAATTTTTGTACAGGATAGAATTTTTACCCTGCCCTAATATTTCGGCTAATAAATCCAACGGCACTTCATCCGGATGGAAGTTTGGTACCGTCGGGAAAGTCATTTGCAACAGCGGGAAACGCACGTTGTCTTCGTAAGAAATATACCGATCCTGGGTTAATACCGGCGCCGGTAATTTCATGTTTTTAACTTCTGGTCCACGCGGAATAGAACCGAAATATTTCTCGGCTAATTTTACTACTTGCTGCGGCGTAACATCGCCACCCACCGTTAAGGTAGCATTATTTGGCCCGTACCAGCGTAAAAAGAAGTTCTTTAAATCGTTTACATCACTTCGGTTTAAATCTTCGATATAACCAATTATATCCCAAGAATAAGGATGTCCATAAGGATAAAGCGTACGGTATACTGTTTCATTTGCTTGTCCGTAAGGTCTATTATCCACGGACTGACCACGCTCGTTCTTAACAGTCTCTCTTTGAATTTCGAATTTTTTTTGGGTAACCGCGTCCAGTAAAAAACCCATCCGGTCAGATTCAAGCCACAAGGCGGTTTCGAGTTGATTGCTGGGTAAGGTCTCAAAATAATTGGTACGGTCGCGGCTGGTAGTACCATTCATCGTGCCCCCAGCCTCGAAAATAATTTTGGGGTGCTCTTCGTCGGCGACGTTATCGGAACCCTGGAACATCATGTGTTCGAAAAAGTGCGCAAACCCCGATTTACCTACTTCTTCGCGCGCCGAACCCACGTGATACGTAACATCAACGTGTACAATCGGGTCCGAATGGTCTTCGTGAACTACTACGGTTAAGCCGTTGGGCAATACATATTTTTCGTAGGGAATTACCAGTTCGCTGCCTTTGCGGGTAACTTTCTCCACTAACCTGGTTGGTGAAGCTTTTTGTGCCTGTACGGGTAATTGCCAAATTAGCAACGCACAACCCAACAGGGCTATTTTAAAAGATTTAATCATGTTTTTTTAGAAGGGTAGTTCTTGTGTAAGTATACTAAAATTTCTTCGATTTTTTATAGCATTTGCCAGGGCATAAAAAAAGCTCCTGCGTTACCAGGAGCTTTTTTAGGTCGATTTTTAGAAGAAATTAAAACGTCCGGATTACGGCTGGGCCAGTTTTATCGGTGTTTTTAGCTTTCTTCTTTTTGCGTTTGGTATCTTCCATAGGCAAGTTTACCTGCTTGGTAGTTTCGGGTATAGCAGAGGTTTGTTTCAAAATATTGCCTTCGGTATCCAGTTCTACTATTTCGTAGCCTAACTTCTCTAAACTGGGTTTAATGGCCGCTTTATCGCCCACGAGCAAAATATTCATTTTTTCGTAAGGCAAATATTTTTTAGCCAGCGCATTAATTTCGGCTTTGGTAATATTCTGCAAAATCTGGTTCTGCTTCGTTACATAATCTTTATCCAGGTTATACCGCAAAATATTGTTCAGGAAAGCGGCTTTCTGAAAGGCGGTTTCGTAGCTGCGGGCTTCGCTTTGGCCCATGGCGCTTTTTACAAAAGCCAGTTCGGCATCCGTAACCCCTTCTTCGCGCATCCGCTTTATTTCTTTCATAAACTCTACCACCGAACTGTCCGAGGCATTGGAACGTACCCCGGCCGAAGCCGTGAAAGGTCCGGCGTATTCGGTACCGGAAAAACCAGAACGGGCACCGTAGGTAAAGCCTTTGTCTTCGCGCAGGTTCAGGTTAATGCGGCTGCTAAAAGCGCCCCCTAACAAGTAATTCATAATCCGGGCTTTGTAATATTCGCCGGTAGCATCGTAAGGCAAAGCCATGTAACCAATCCGGATTTCCGACTGCGCTGCTTTTTCTTTATCAATCAAAAATATTTTGGTTTTATCGATGCCGGCGTTAGTGGCCTGCGTTGGTATTTCTACCGGTTTGGGTGTCCATTTATTCAGGAAAGTAAGCTTAGGCAATATTTTGTTTTGCTCAGTATCGCCTACTATTACCAAATTGGCTACCGATGGCGAAAAATTATCCTGGTAAAATTTCTTTACATCGGCCAGGGTAATATTTTGCACGCTGGGGGTAGTACCAATAACCGGAACGGCCATAATATTGCCTTCGCCGTAGAGCAGTTTGTTATAAACATTATTGGCTACTACCGTAGGCTGGGTGCTTTGGTTGGCAATGGCTTCCAGGCGTTGTTTTTTCAGGCGGTCGAAATCCGTTTGGTCGAAGCGCGGGTGTAGCATGCGTTCTTCGAGTAAGGCCAGCGTGGCATCCAGGTTTTTTACCAGCGATTGTACCGAAACGGTCATTTCGTCGGCATCACTCCCGAAGCTAATAGAACTGCCTAACTTATCTAACTGGCTGCTGATTTCTTCGGCGGTATATTTTTCGGAAGCTTCGTTCAGCATGGCGGCGGTTAGCGAAGCAATACCGGCTTTAGCCGGGTCTTTGGCCTCTAAGCGGTGACCACCTTTTAAAGAGAATAATAAAGTTACGGTTGGAATTTCATCGTTTTTGGCACCAATAACTTTAATGTTATTCGCTATTTTATCGGTCCAGAAAGGCGGCACTTTTACAACCGGGTTCGGTCCGGCGGCCGGGCGTTTGCTGCGATCGAAATTATCTTTGGCTTTCGCGTATTTCAGGCCATCGTATTCGTTTTTAGGCGCTTTGTAACCGGTTTGGTCTACTTTAAAGTTATCAGCTTTGGCTACTTCATTAGCTTTGCCTTTGGGTACCACGCTTAAAACAACCGCGTGCTTGCCTTTAATATATTGATTGTACACGCGCATTACATCGGCTTTGGTTAAGCTCTGAATCTTTTTCAATTCGCGGGGCAGTTGGTTGGGTGTTCCCAAATAAGTTTGGTAAGCGGCTAACTGAGCTACTTTGCCGGCTACGCTGGATAAACCATAAATGGCATTGGCCTCCGCCGATGATTTATAACGGGTAAGCGCATCGTCGGAAACCCCGGTTTTCTCGAACTCCGTAAAAGCTTCGCGCGCGGCTTTTTCCATATCGGCTAAAGACTGGCCCGGAAACGGCATTATTGATAACGAAAACTGACCGGCTAATTCGGAAGTATAATGGCTAGCGCTCGCACTGGTAGCCTTCTGGGTTTTAATCAGGTTTTTGTAGAGGATCGAGGTTTTCCCTTGACCTATTATTTCGGCCAAACAATCCAAGGCTACTTCGTCGGGGTGGTAAGCCGGCACCGATGCGTAGGTTAGCTGCAGCAACGGGAAACGAATATTATCTTCGTAAGAAATATAACGGTCCTGGTTTAAAGTTGGGGCCGGCAATTTCATGTTTTTTACTTCCGGTCCGCGCGGAATAGAACCGAAATATTTCTCGGCTAATTTTACTACTTGCTGCGGGGTAACATCGCCGCCCACCGTTAAGGTAGCATTATTTGGGCCGTACCAGCGCAGAAAGAAATTCTTTAAATCGGCCAGCGTACCGCGGTTCAGATCTTCGAGGTAGCCAATGGTGGTCCAGGAATACGGATGGCCGTACGGGAACAATGCCTGGGCTACTTTTTCGCTTACCAAACCGTAAGGCCGGTTGTCGTAGTTCTGGCCGCGTTCGTTTTTAACGGTAGAGCGCTGGTTTTCAAATTTCTTTTGGGTTACGGCATCTAATAAAAAGCCCATCCGATCAGCTTCGAGCCACAAAGCCGTTTCGAGTTGGTTAGTAGGTAATGTTTCGAAATAATTGGTTCGGTCGCGGTTGGTTGAACCATTCAGGGTACCGCCGGCTTCCGATACAATTTTAAAATGCTCGTCATCACCCACGTGGTCGGAGCCCTGGAACATCATGTGCTCGAAAAAGTGCGCGAACCCCGATTTACCTACTTCTTCGCGCGCCGAACCTACGTGGTAGGTAACATCCACGTGTACAATAGGATCAGAATGATCTTCGTGTACTACTACGGTTAAGCCGTTGGGTAATACGTATTTTTCGTAGGGAATTACCAGTTCGCTGCCCTTGCGGGTAACTTTCTCTACTAATTTAGCGGGGGCATTTGCTTTTTGGGCAATAACCGGCTCGTATACCGCAACCAAAGCCAAACCCAAAACTATTAACTTAACTTTTTTAAACATGAAAAACGCTTTTTCTGGATAAATAGAATACACAAAATTAATTACTATTTCGCTGTTTCAGTTCCGGAGTGAACTAAAATAATGCCATTTAGTAACCTAATTAACTCCTACAAATGCCAGTTGTTTGCCTTTGGCATCTAAGGCCAGCCGGGTAATATTTTTAATACCGGTAGCTGTGAAATCCGCAATTTCTTCCCAATCCTGCGGTTGCTGCGGATTGTACTGGTAAAGTTTGGGGCCTTGCGCCATTAATATTCGCCCATCCTTTGTCCAGATAAAGTCTTCGCTGCCAGGCAAGGTTTTAACCAGGGTTGTAATTTGCCGGGTGCGCAAATCCAGTTGCTTAATTTCCCAATCGTCTCCGTTGTCTTTACTAACAAAACTAAGAATTTCCTGGCCCGGTACTTTGTGCAATCCGCGGCCAATATTGGCGGCCAATGGCTCCGATAAGTCGCCGGCGGTAGTAACTAAATGCAAGGTGTGCGGATCGCCCAACATAAAAACGGCCAGACTTTGGGGTGCTAACCAGGTAAAATAACCAACTTTGCGGTCGTTACTAAATATTTGCACCGGCTCCTGGCCGGCCACCAGCGGCAATCGCCAGATTTGTTGTTCCTCGCCTCGCACCACCGAAACACCTTTTTTATCGGGCGTTATAGTTGGGGAATATTCCCCTTCGGGTGTATTGGTTAGTTGGGTTAATTTGCTCTTTTTAATCCCAAAAGCATAAATATCGGTAGATGGCCGCTCGCGGATAGACGTAAACAGAATATTTTTACCGTTTGGCGTAAAAGTTGGCTGGTTGTCGTAGCCCGGGCGTTGGGTAATATTTTTAGGTTGGCTTAGCTGCCACTTGCCTTTTTTGGCTTTTACCCGGCACAAATAAATTTCAGTTTCGGGCATGGTTTGGGCCGTTGCCGTCCACCCATTAATCAGGCAAAGTAAAATTAACAGGATGCGCTGGCGCGAAATAGTTTTATATATCATTACGGGTATAAAGTTCTGGTTAAATATGCTAACGAAGATACGGCTTAAAACCCGTTAGCTTTTAAGCCAAATATTATCCGAGGAATATTTATCTTTCTAAAATATATGGGTCTGGCTTAGTTTATACCGGTTCTTTAAATTGTAATCCAATAGCTCATAAACCTCTGCCGCACCGGCCACGTAGGGAAATAATCTCAGAAACTTTGGTAAACATGCTGCACCAGTCCTATTCCCGTCGCCAACTTTTGCAACTAGCCTTAAAGGCGGGCGTTGGTTCTTGCCTGCTGCCTTTTATGAATACTACAACTAACGCTATGAATATTATAACTGCTAAAAATACTTTAATCAAACGGCCTATTCCGGGCACCAATGAATTATTACCGGTAGTAGGTTTGGGCACCTGGCAAACTTTTGATGTAGGCCCTTCGCCGGTGAGCCGTGCCGATGTAAAAGAAGTATTGCGGTTATTTGCCCAGATGGGCGGCTCGTTAATAGATTCTTCGCCCATGTACGGCCGATCGGAAGAAGTAGTAGGCGATTTAAGCGTAGACTTGAAGTTGCAAAAGAAACTTTTTATGGCTACCAAAGTCTGGACGCAAGGCGAGCAAAACGGCATTAAACAAATGGAAACCTCGGTGCGCGAAATGCAGGTGCGGCCCTTGGATTTAATGCAGATACATAACCTGGTAGATTGGCGTACCCACTTAAAAACTTTGTACCGCTGGAAAGCCGAACAGCGCATCCGCTACCTGGGCATTACGCATTATTTAACCAGTGCTTTCGACGATCTGGAACGCATTATTAAAACCGAATCCATTGATTTTGTGCAGCTAAACTATAATATTGCCACGCGCGATGCAGCCAAACGGCTTTTACCTTTAGCTGCCGAAAAAAATGTGGCCGTTATTGTAAATCGTCCTTTCGAGAGTGGTTCTTTGTTTAGCGCGGTTAAAGGCAAACCTTTGCCCGAATGGGCGGCCGAGTTCGATTGCCAGAGCTGGGGACAGTTTTTCCTGAAATATATTCTGGGCCATCCGGCCATTACCTGCGTTATTCCGGCTACCTCCAAACCTAAACACCTCACCGACAACATGCAGGCCGGTTACGGCCGATTACCCGACGAAGCTACCCGCCAGAAAATGGAGGCCTACATCCAAAAAATAAGTTAAAGCGTTTCCTTAATTTCGCGTAGGCTGATACCTGCATAAATGATTCATGCAATTATTCAAAAAATACCATCGGCCTTAAAAAATAACTCCTTAATTTTACCGGGAGGCAGGTATTTTTAGAGGCATTTTTAAAGATTTTATTTCGTTTTGAGTCGTTACGCTATATCAGATATTCACGGGTGCAATAAAACGTTCAGATACTTAGTGCAGGAGGTGCTGCAGTTAAAGCCCGAAGACGAGTTGTTTTTGTTAGGCGATTACATTGACCGCGGACCCGACACCAAAGGCGTACTGGATTTTATTATGGAACTCCAGGAGAAACGCTACCGGGTAACCACGCTCATGGGCAACCACGAAGATATGATGCTGCAAGCCCTCGAAGGTTCCGAATATTTGCATCATTGGTTCTTGAACGGCGGCAACCAGGCCCTCGACAGCTTTAACGTAGACGATATTACCGAAATACCAGAAAAATATTGGCGCTTTCTGCACCAGTTAGATTTTTACGTAGAGCTGGAAGATTATTTGTTAGTACACGCCGGCTTCGATTTTGAATCGCCCAACCCGTTTCAGAACGAAAAAGCCATGCTCTGGATTCGGGATTTTAAGGTGATTGATACCTACACCAACGGCAAGACCATTATTCATGGCCACACTCCTATTCCAGTTTTCGAGATAGAAGATGCCGTAGCCGACCCCACCAGTAAAGTTATTGACATAGACGGCGGCTGTGTATTTAAAATGCGCATGGGCCACCTAACCGCTTTAAACCTGGACACCCGCCAACTGCACGCCGTCCGCAACATGGATTAACTATAATATAGCCGGCGACAGAACTTGCCGGAAACTAAACTGAGAAAAACAACCACCCCCAAACCCCTCCTAAACTTAGGCGGGGAGCTGGGCTAACAGTTAAGCGCGGCCGGAAGATTATAGAGCAGGCTTTTCTAAATATTTATTGTGCTATAGTTTAATAGAGAAAAGCAGCAGCTACGAAGCAAACGACAGCAGTTTGGGCGATGAGGGCCTTTCAGGTTTCCGGTGCGTAGCATTGCGAGGTACGAGCAAAGGAAAGATGAGCAGCCCGAATGACCAAACGGGGCCCCGCGGCCGTGAGCAAACTTAGGCTAGTAAATGCAGTTAGCACCTTTGCCTTGAAAGATGTAATCTTTCAAAAGACAAACGTTAAACATTCTTCGCTTCTCAACACAAGCTTTTAAGCAAGGCTCATTAAAACTTTAAGCTTATTCCTTATTAGTTTATATTTATTTTTAATTTCCTTCTAAACTCTTCTCCCAGAATATTATCTTCACGATACTATATTCCCCATACTCATATTTATGAAACGTTTCTACTTAACGGCTCTTCTGCTATGCGCCGGGCGCTTTCTTGCTACTGCCCAGGAAACCTTTCCGCGCAACGGTGTGTACGACGACCGCCCCGGACTGGTAGCCTTTACCAACGCGACCATCTTTACCGATTACCAAACCCGTCTGGATAATGCTACGCTCCTCATCCGGAACGGCAAAGTAGTAGCTACTGGCGCAAAAGTAAAAATTCCGGCCGATGCGGTAGTGGTTGATGTTAAAGGCAAATATATTTACCCCAGCCTGATTGATATTTTCTCTTCTTACGGATTGCCACCCGTTATAAAAGTTCAGGTTCCGTACGCTACCGGTCCTTCCGAAACCCAGAAAAAAGGCCCTTATAGCTGGAACCAGGCTATCCGGGCCGAAAATAATGCCGCCGAAATATTTAGGGTAGATGCCAAAGCTGCCGATGATTACCGCAAACAAGGTTTTGGTACGGTGCTGGCCCTACACCCCGACGGGATTGCCCGTGGAACGGCGGCGTTGGTAACGTTGGGCCAGAAACGCGAAAACGAAGTAATCTTACTCGACCGGGCGGCGGCCGGTTTATCTTTCGACCGGGGTTCTTCTACCCAGGATTATCCGGGCTCGCTGATGGGTGCCATTGCCTTGCTGCGCCAGACCTACTTAGATGCCGACTGGAACGCCAAAACGCCCGGCAAAGAACAAAACCTCTCGCTTAAAGCTTTTACCGATACCCGCAAACTACCCCAAATATTCGAAGCTACGGACAAACTAAATCTGGTACGGGCCGATAAAATAGGCGATGAATTTGGGCAGCAATATATTATAAAAAGCCGCGGCGACGAATACCAGAACTTAAACGAAGTAAAAGCTACCAAAGCCACGTTAATAGTACCGCTTAATTTCCCGGATGCTTACAACGTTGAAGACCCGTTTGATGCCAGCCGCGTGGCCATCGAAGACCTAAAGCACTGGGAAATGGCCCCGGCTAATCCGGCAACCGTAGCCAAAGCCAATATTCCGTTTGCGCTCACCGCCGCCGACCTGAAAGACAAGAAGAAATTCTTACCTAACCTCCGGCAGGCTATTGCTTACGGCCTCGACGAGCAAGAAGCGTTGAAAGCTTTAACGCAAACGCCGGCCCGTTTATTAAAAGCCGAACATTTGGTAGGTGCTTTAAACCCGAATATGGTGGCTAATTTTATTATTACTTCCAAGCCAATATTTCAGGAAGATAATGTTATTCTGGAAAACTGGATTCAGGGCGAACAGTATAAACTTAGCGAAATTCCGGCCGATGTACGGGGTGTTTACAACTTGCAAGTTGGCCAGCAAGCGGGTTTGCGCCTCGAAATTGCCGGCAACCCCGATAAACCCGAAGCCCGCATTGCTTTTAAAGCGTCCGGCGCTACCGATACCACTAAAGTAAAAGGTAAAATATTCCTGAACGGCGATTTAATTACTTTAAGCTATAACCCCGATGTTAAAAAACAGGAAAATACGGTTAGGCTCAGCGGCTGGTACGCCGGCCCAGCAAAAGGCTACCAGGGCGAAGGTTTATTACCCGATGCTACCCCGGTAAAATGGAATGCCAAATTAGCCAAAGCTTTAACCGTACAGGCCCGCCGCGATACAATTAAAGCAAAAGACCCGATTGTACTTGGCAATAATATTTATCCTTTCGCTGCCTTCGGCCGAACTTCTTTGCCCAAACAGGAAATCGTGCTGATTAAAAATACCACCGTCTGGACGAATGAGCAAGCCGGAAAATTAGAAAATACCGATGTGCTGTTGCGTAATGGCAAAATTGAAAAAGTAGGCAAAAACCTGAGCGCCGCTGGGGCGAAAGTGGTAGATGGTACTAACAAACATTTAACGCCCGGCATCATCGACGAACACTCTCATATTGCCATTAACGGCTCGGTAAACGAAGGAACGCAAGCAGTAAGCGCCGAAGTACGGGTGGGCGATGTAATTAATCCGGAAGATGTAAATATTTACCGGCAACTGGCGGGTGGCGTAACGGCTTCGCAATTATTGCATGGTTCGGCCAACCCCATTGGCGGCCAATCGGCTATTATTAAATTGCGCTACGGCTTAGGCGCCGAAGACCTCAAAATTAAAGGTGCCGACAGCTACATTAAATTTGCTTTGGGCGAAAATGTAAAACGTTCGAATACCCAAAATGTAACCCGTTTTCCGCAGACCCGCATGGGCGTAGAGCAGGTATTTTACGATGCGTTTCAGCGGGCGAAAGAATACGAAAAAGCGCACCAGGCTTACAACCGTTTGTCTAAAGCTGCCAAAACCAAAGCCGAAGTACCCCGCCGTGACCTGGAACTGGAAACGCTGGTAGAAATATTAAACAACAAACGTTTTATTACCTGCCACTCCTATGTGCAGTCCGAAATTAACATGCTCCTGAAAGTAGCCGACCAGATGGGCTTTAAAGTAAACACCTTTACGCATATTCTGGAAGGATATAAAGTAGCCGATAAAATGAAAAACCACGGCGCAGGTGCTTCTACTTTCTCCGATTGGTGGGCTTATAAAATGGAAGTAAAAGATGCCATTCCGTATAATGCTGCCATTATGCACAGTATGGGATTAGTAACCGCCATAAATTCCGATGATGCTGAAATGGCCCGTCGCCTGAACCAGGAAGCCGCCAAAACAATGAAATACGGTGGATTATCGGAAGAAGAAGCCTTGAAACTGGTAACCCTGAACCCAGCCAAATTATTGCACCTCGACCACCGCATGGGCAGCATTAAACCCGGCAAAGACGCCGACCTCGTACTCTGGACCGATCATCCGCTTTCTATCTACGCCAAGCCCGCCAAAACTTATGTAGATGGCATTGCCTACTTCGATCTGGAAACCGATAAGCAACTCCAAACCGAAGTTGCTAAAGAACGCCAGCGGCTCATCCAGAAAATGCTAAACGCTAAACAAGCCGGTGCGCCTACCCAGCCCATACCAACTACCACCCGCGGCCAGGTATTACACTGCGAAGACGTAGAATAATTGGTTGTTGGTTATCGGTTGTTGGTTGTTGGTTGGTGATTATAAATTTAAATATTCGAAAGTTCCTCTCCCATTTTAGGACGGACAGGGGTGGTAAATAAATATTTAATCCACCTTAACTAAAATATTCCCAAACGGAAATTCCTATGAAATTAAAATATTTAATAATTGCCTTATTCATAAGCCTGCAAGCCTCCGCCCAGGTACCCGCCCCCGCTCCGCTGCAAAACAAACCCATCTTATTAACCGGCGCTACGCTGCACGTAGGCAATGGCACCGTTATCGAGAAGGCGGCTGTAGCCTTTGATAAAGGCAAAATTATTTATGCTGGCTCGGCCAGCAGCGCACCCACCGCAACCGGCTACGAGCAGATTGACGTAACCGGGCAGCATATATACCCTGGCCTGATTCAACCCAATACAACCCTGGGTCTGAACGAAATAGCTTCTGTAAGAGCCACCTTAGACCAGCAGGAAGTTGGCCAAATTAATCCGAATGTACGCGCTATGGTGGCTTACAACACCGATTCCGATGTACTGCCTACCATTCGGGCCAATGGCGTATTGCTGCTCCAGGTAACGCCGGTTGGTGGTACTATTTCGGGAACTTCATCGGTAATGCACCTAGATGCCTGGAACTGGGAAGATGCCGTGGTAAAAGCCGATGATGGCATGCACCTGTACTGGCCCCCTTTACTTTACCAAACCCAATCCGAAACTACCCCGGCCTTTACTGAAGCCCAGCGTAACCGTGAAAAATTATTGCAGGACCTGGATAAATTATTTAAAGAAGCGGCGGCCTTCCGGCTAGGCACGCCCAACAAAGAAAATTTTAAGTTAACTGCTCTAAAAGGTTTGTTCGACGGCACTAAACGACTTTACCTGCACGCCGACAACGCCAAAGACATTATAGAAAGTGTGCGGTTTGCCCAAAAGAATGGCGTAAAGCAGATAGTGCTAACAGGTGGTCGGGATGCGTGGCGCATTACAGACTTTCTGCGCGAAAATAATATTCCGGTAATTCTTTCGGGGGTGCACGCCTTACCCGGTTTAGCCGGCGATGATACCGATTTAGCTTACAAAACACCTTTTTTATTACAACAAGCCGGCATTTTGTATGGCCTTAGCTATAGTACCAGCTTACACGGTGTCCGGAATTTACCTTTTATTGCGGGTACGGCCGTAGCGCATGGGCTAACCAAAGAACAAGCTTTAATGACTATTACGGTTAATACCGCTAAAATATTAGGCATTGATACCCAGGTAGGCACCCTGGAAACCGGCAAAGATGCGACGCTGGTTGTTTCGGCCGGCGACCTGTTAGATATGCGCACCAACCAGGTAACCCAGGCTTATATTCAGGGGCGTAGGCTGGTCCTTACTGATAAACAAAAATATTTGTATCAGAAGTTTAAGGCTAAATACCAAGCCGGAGAAGCAAAATAAATTTTCCTGTTATCTACTAATACCCTATAGCCTGAACAATCTGCCAGAGATGCAGGATATTTTTGCCTCCTGCTCAACGCGGTCATTCCGAAAGAATCTTCTGATTAGGTAACGCAGAAGATTCTTCCGGAATGACCCAGATAGGTCAGATTAGCTCTTCTTTTCTGCTATGCAAACTGCTTTTTACTATTTGGTATAAAAGCCTCTGGTTAGTGCCAAAGGCTTTTTATCCATTCGCTTTTATTCTCACGCTATTTTTTTATTCATTACAAGATTACACGGTACCACTTAATCTGTTATAATATTAACCTAGCCCGATGTTGCTGCTCGAAAGCTCCGCTTGCCACCTATGGTTATAAAAAATGTATACCTAACAAAGGTCTATTTTAAACTTCTACGAAATTAAAGCAAGTATAATATTATATAATCTTACCAAAACGCTACTCATAAAATTTATAACGCTACTGTTAGACTAATAGCAGAAGAATAATCAGCGATTATTCCATTCGATTATAATATTTATTCGGAAGTTTATATTGTTAATACAAGTATTTGATAATCAAGCAAATTATGGAACTAATACTTTTAGCAACAATGTTTATCAGGCAATATTTATTAAATATTCTTATAAAAAATTAAACTTTAATAACTTTAAATGTATTGTAGTAGTGTTAAAACGGCCAAAATTATTCTAAAATAAGTTTGAATAATCCTGATAACTTAAAGAGTTAACAAAAATAAAATATTAGAATATTTGGACATGTTATTAAATATTATTAAATTTATAAGACTTTTTTGCACTACCTATTAAAGTATTTGTAAAAAGTTTAGCACCTGCTAAAATATTTAATTCTCTACTAAATTTAACGAATACCTTTAAATTCAATTTCGCGTCATGGAAAGACTTACAAACACCGTAATCCAAACCAACTGTGGTAAACGCTTCGATTTATCACGTGCCTTCCCCTTTGCCCGTAATTTAGCTGCTCCTTATGGTGCTCATAATTTTGCAGTTTACAAAGCCAACGGTACTTATTACATTAAAGGCTACAACACCGGTACCAACGATAAAGTACTAGATGCTTTTGAATTAATATCGGAAAACGAAGCCATGAAGTATTTAAATCACTAATAAATAATTAGTTATATATTTTTTCAGCAAACATCTTATTGTTATTTTTACTGGTTAGTCACTAACCAAGCCTCCACAAAATAATTATTTAACTTAACACAGTTTAAGCAAAGGCCGCCCACAGATGCGGCCTTTACTGTATATAAATCTTATGTACGCCTTTATGCATCAAAACTTATACGGCTATAATATTGGGTTTGGGTTTAAACAGGCATTAGAACATTTATTTCCGGGATATAATAAAGATTTTACGCCCTACCTAACTTGGTGTAATTTTTTTGTTTAAGAATGTTCGTTAATTTAAATAAAAAACTTAATTTTGCATTCCAATAAAATTGCTTCCGTAGTTCAATGGATAGAATGTTGGTTTCCGGTACCAATGATAGGGGTTCGAATCCCTTCGGGAGCACAAAAAAAGCTTTTAGCTTATTGCTAAAAGCTTTTTTTATTTAGTTCGGAAATATTTCGGACAATAGAAATTTATTTCTTCCCCTTTAATATGCAGCAATTATAGCTTGCTCGCTATTTGTCTTTTAAAGAATTTGCCCGATTCGATAAAAGCATCTACATCCCCGGGGAAAGCATGCTCCCCTCCTTCCACTTTTAACAGTGTCACTTCAGGCTTACCTGTAGCTTTAAAAGTATACCTGGTAATAGTTTGCTTATTGGCAGGATTTGTATCGGGCAAGGCTTCTACTACAGGTTTCCCTTTGTAGCCGGCTATACTGGCCCAATAATTAAAATTGCTATTTGTAGAAAGTACCGTTCCAAAAGAACTTCCATTTACTACCATTGGCCCGCCCTCGTATGGATTTACGGAATCTTTGGTGCCGTTGATAATCATAACGGCTACCGGTTTCTTTAATTCAGCACAATCCAGGTTATCTGTATCGGGTAAATTAGCCACCACCGCACTTATTCCTTTACATTTATCAGGCATAGTTAAAGCCAGTTTGTAAGCCATGTGCCCCCCACCCGATAAACCTATTGCAAAAAATTGCTGATCCTTAACCTGGTAATGTTTTTTAAAGTAGCGAACCATTGCTTCAAAAAATGCCTGCTCGTTAATATTTTGCAGGTTGGCAACACTAGTGGCCATTTTCCGACATTCGTTCCAGTAGCGTTTATAGCCATCCGGATAAACCAAGAAAAATTGCTCTCTACCGGCTACTTTTTCAAAATTAGCGGCAGGTTTCAGCATGCCTTTTCCATCGCCACCAGAACCATGCAGCACAAATATTAAGTGGTAATTTTTTGTTGCCTGGCTGGGCTTATTAAAATGAAATGTGCGGTAATGATTCTCTACTAAAACAGAATCTGTCAGTACCTGGCTTTTAGCAGTAAAAAAGCTGGTGAGAAATAAAACCAGTAAAATATATTTTGTCATGTTCATGAATTTAAAACTTAGCTGGGCCAATAATACGCTTCCCCAATTTAGAACTGGTTAAGGTATAAAATTTATTTATACAAATACATAATGCTGTTTAGGCAGTTACCAAGTTGATTTGCTAAATATTCCGTTTCTGGTAAAACTAAAGGTTTGCAACTGTTTTTGCTGCGGATATAGGTTTATGAGTACCTGCGCAAGCTTTACACCGTTTTTAAATTTAAAAGCCGGGCAATATTTACCAACAGCATTGCTGGCTTGTAATCTCTTGAAGTTGATATTGGAAAAGGCATCTGCTACTTGCCTTAGATGTTATTCGTTGTTATTAACACCAAACTGTTGTTTAAATAAATTAGCG
The DNA here is from genome assembly GCF_008629685.1 of Adhaeribacter rhizoryzae. Lineage (GTDB taxonomy): Bacteria > Bacteroidota > Bacteroidia > Cytophagales > Hymenobacteraceae > Adhaeribacter > Adhaeribacter rhizoryzae. Next base: position 49,027 of record NZ_VWSF01000009.1, read on the forward strand.
GTTTCGGCGGAGAGCGGCTTGGGTAAAAACCCCGAAACAAGGCTATAAGCCCGCGATCTTTCTTCGTCGTATGGGTCAACGGAAGAAGTGAGGATGAATATTTTTAATTTATTCGTTAGTTTTTCTTCCAGGGGAGCTAGGGCGTCTAAAAATTCCCAGCCATCTAGGTGGGGCATATTCAGGTCCAGCAAAATCAGGTTAGGCAAATTACCTTGTTCCAGGCCTGTTTCAATCGCCTTTAAGGCTTCCTCTGCATCAAAATAAGTAACAATATCACTGGCCGCTTGTTGCAGTTTAAGCATAAACCGGGTCAGATAACAACTCATTTCATCATCATCGATTATAAAGACCTGGGGTATCATGGGCATTAGGAATTAAACGAAATGGTAAAAACTGTTCCGGAATCAAGCTGACTGGCTACTTCAATGTGGCCACCCAAAGCTTCTACCTGATTTTTTACTAAAAGCAAACCCATGCCTTTGCCTTCTACATTGGTATTAAACCTTTTGTATAATTTAAATAAATGGCTTTTTACTTTTTGCATATCCATGCCAATGCCATTATCAGTTATCCAGAGCACGATTTTACCTTCGGCATCCTGCCATGCACCCAGGTTTATTTTCAGTGGGCGGTTCGGCGACCGGTATTTAATAGCATTACTCACCAGCTTATAAATAATACTGTACAAATAAACTTTATCGGTATTAAGTTTATAGTCTTCGTTTAGTTCGGTTACTAACTGCCCGCCACACTCCGCTAAAGCGCCTTGCAATCTTTCGTGTACCTGCCGGAAAACACCGGCAACCGAAACAGGTTGTTTGGTATTGGGTTTATCTTTGTCTTTTACGGCTAAAATGGTATTAATATCTTTTATAACATCGTCGAGGCGGGTTACCGATGTTTTAAGCTTATTCAGGATTTTATCGTAAACCGGGTCGTTTTTTTGTACGCGGTATAACAGATCGGTGTAGCCTAGCGCATTAGCAACCGGAGCCCGTAAATTGTGCGAAACCATATAGGTAAACTGCTGTAAGTCCTGGTTTTTCAGAAATAGCGCATTGGCTTGTTGTTGCAGGTGCAATTCTGCATCTTTTAACGCCGATACATCCGACAGGATAAAAAAGGATCGTTTAATTTTACCAGACTTATCTAACTCCGGGGTAATATCCACGTGCAACCATATTCTTTGGCCGTTTTTTTGCGTAAAAGCAATGTCTTCCGAAAAAGGAACGCCATTTTGCACCCTTTGGGCTATTTTAATTATGGTATCATAATTAATATTATTTTCACCTAATATTTCGCTTACCTTCTTTCCTTTAGCCTCCGTTAAAGAAATATCCAAAACCTTTAAAAAGCTTTCGTTAGCCCACTCTATGGTGCCATTAGCCTGCAAAATCAAAACCCCGTTTAATACCTTACTGGCGACAAAAAATAACTTTTCAAAATTTTCCTGCTGGGCAATTTTGTCGGTTATATCTAAAAAATGAACGGCGAAACCCTTTTTGGTTGGGTATATATCTAAATCGAGTGTAACATTAATGAATGGGAAATACTCCTGAAAATGGACAGACTTCCCGGTTGCTGCTACTTCTTTACATTTCCGTAAAAATATAGAAGATGAAAGATCCGGGTTAATGCTAAACAAAGACCTATTTAAAAGCGCTTCTTTGCTTTCATTTAATAGCGTGGCGCATACCTGGTTTATATAGGTAATGTAAAAATTTTGATCAAGCGCCAAGAATCCTTCGTTTATGCTTTCAAAAATACTGCTTTGGGCCTCAGTCTGTTCTTTTATTAGTTGGTGGGCCCGAATAACCTGAGTAATATCCTGAGTAATTCCCTGCACTTTTATAACTTTACCCTGGTGCATAATGGGCACTAAGGTAACACTTAACTCAACCTCGGTACCGTTTTTGTGAATTCCGGTTCCTTTAATCCAGCCGGATTTACCTAGCCAGGCTTGCGCAAAAGCTGCTTGTGAGGTTTCTAATGCCTCTGGTTTAACAAAACTGGCAAAGTGCTGGTTTATAATTTCTTCTTTGGTATAACCAAAAATCCGGGTGGTACTGGCATTTGCATCTTCTATTTGGCCGGCACTGTTGAGTAAGGTAACAGAATCTGGATGGTTGCAAAACAAAGATTCGTAGTAAGCCTCTTTTTCTTTTATTTTAGCGGCAGCCTCTATATTGTCGGTAATATCTTTCGAGCGCATAATAAACCCCTGAACTGCCGGATGTTCCAGCATGTTTATCAGCTCGCTGGTAATCCAACGCCACTGGCCACTGCACGCTTTTGCCCGGTAAGTACAGGTTTCGGTGGTTCGCAGGGTACAGGCCGTATAAAGCGCCGCCTCAAAAACCCGGATATCTTCTTCGTGAATATAATGCCGGATATCGGTTCCTATTAATTCATTTGATTGCCACCCCAAAGATGGCTGCATATCATCGGACCGATAGATAATAATACCATCTTTGTTTAAAACAACAATAGTATCAATGTTGTACTGAAAAATAGTATCGAAAAAGGCATGCTGATTAATGAGTTCTTGCATTAATTGAAAGCTCAGGCAAAGTAAGGTGTTTTAAATTTTAACCGGGTGTTTTCCAGTAAGGTTATCCGGCCGCATTAAAGAATATATATAAATTTATATTATACGAAATTATCCCTGGCTTGTTTTACATTAATCCTGCAAAAAGCCTGACTTTTATTTAAAAGCCAGGCTTAAACAGAAAAACAAACAATTGTTAATTTTTAATAATACGGGTTACCAACACGCTGGCTTCGGAACGGGCACTAACCAGGTAAGTACCGGCTGGTAAATGTTGCAGATTTAAAACTAATTCGTCGGTTTGGTTACTAAATATTGCTTTTTCGGTTAAAACCAGTTTACCGGCTAAATCCCGAATTTCGAGGTTGTACTTTTCAGATGTCGGAGTTTGCAGCACCAAGGTAATTTTACCTTTGGTAGGGTTTGGATAAGCCAGCAATTTAGGCTGATTATTCCCATCGGCTTTTAAAGCTGCTACTGCACTATAGGTATAGGTACCAATAAAATCTACTTGCTTCAGGCGGTAGTAAACAGTACCTGACAAAACAGTTCTATCCCGGAAGGTATATTTCTGTAATTCTAAACTGGTACCGGCACCAGCTACCTGGCCTATTTTCTTAAATATTTTGCCATCCTGGCTTCTTTCTATTTCAAAGCCCTGGTTTTCGGTTTCGGTAGCAGTAGCCCATACTAAATTTACCTCGCCGTTTATTTGTTTAGCCCTAAAGTAAAGCAGCTCTACTGGTAAAACGGTGTAAGGATTATTATCCATAGAAGTTTGGGAAGCCGCCGGGTAGAAAAACAAGGTTACCGGAATATTTATGGTAGTGTTGTTTAAAGCATCGGTAGCCGTAATGGTTACCCGATAGGTGTATATACCAATCTTGCTTAAAGTACTGCTGTTTGATACAAATATTTCGCCGGTAATGGCGTTTAAGCTAACGCCGGCCGGCAAAGCTCCTGATGTTAATGTAAAATTAGTTACAGCGGGTTTAAAGCCTTCGGTATCATAAGCAAAAGCTAAAACATCCAGGTTATCGTACCCATTTACAAAATAAGGAGAATTTACATTGTAAGTAGTTGCACAATTAGCATTAACAATCAAATCTTTGAAATTACTGCTTGTGGTTCCATTACAGGTTTGTGCAATTGTCCAGCGGAAAGTATATGTTCCAGAAGTTAACCCGGCAACTAAAGTATTATGCTGATTAACATTGGCAAATACCGGCGTAGCAGCCCCTGCCGGCATAGTAATAACTGTCCAGGTACCAGTACCATAAGTTGGTTGGTTACCAGATAAAGTGGTAGAATAACAGGCTTGTTGCGTAGCGCCTACTAGAGCAGTAGTTACGGTTTGACCTACCACCACTGTTTGGGATTGCGCTAACGTAACAGTACAAGTTGAAGAAGTAACCCTTACTGTGTAAGTGTAGGTACCATTAGCTAGAGCAGCAGTAGTAAAAGTTTTTACAGAACCATCCCCAACAAAAGTAGTTAATTGGGTACCATTTTGGAGAATGGCATAGGTGTAAGGGGTAGCTGCACCGTATTCGGTAGCTACGCTAATGGTTACAGTTTCATTCACACAGGCAGAGTTTTTATTAACGGTAACACTGCGGTTATTGGCTGGCCCCTGAGGCGTAATGATAACAGCATCCGAAGTTGAAGTACATCCAGCAGTATTCTTATGCACTACAGCATACACAGCCGTTCCGGTTATAACATCGGTCGTAAAAGTAAAAGGTGCTGAATTGTAAGTAATTTCAGAGCCAACCAGTACACCATCTTTTTTCAACTGGTATTTATCACCAGCAACTAAACTACTTGATATAGTAATAGTAGCCGTGCTATTGTAACAAATAGGATTTGGTGAAAATGAAATTACGGGTTTAGCTGGCACTGTTCCATTAACGGTAACCGGCGTAGTTGCCTGTATGGTTTCGCAATAGGCAGAATAGTTTTTACGAGCTACAATCCGCAAGGTACCATTTGCTTTAATAAGACCTGAAATAAGCGTAATAGCACCACCCGTACCTACTACAGGGTTTCCAGTGTTTACATTATCCAACGTTAACTGGTAATAAATGCCATTCTCTGAATTAGAAATGGAGGCGCTTACCTGACTTTCGTTACAAATATTAGAAACAGCAGAAGTGAATGATGCCGTAATAACTGCAGGCGCAGTATTACACTGAACATAGCCGCCTGTTACCTGGGCACTCTCGCACAAGCCTGTGGTTTTTACAGTTGCAGTAATTAAGCCTCCGGTATATAATTCTAAGCTCGACAAATTAGTTAATGACCAGCTTCCATTTGCCGAAGCCAGCGTAGTTCCAAGTAAAGATCCATCAATATAAACATATACAGTTGCATTGGCTGATGCGGTTCCGGTTACCGTTCCATTAGAACCATTACCTTCTTTTATAGGTGTAGCGATAACCAAACTAGTTGTTGGGGTCTGAGATGTTACAGTAACGGTAGCAGACGAAGCACTAACGTTTTTGTTTGTCGCAGTAGCACTAGCATAAAACTGCGAATTAACAGTAAGGGTACCAGCCGGAATAGTAGCCGTCCAGGTGCTAGCAGAATTAACTGTTGCCGTTGCAATTGCCGTTGCAGTCCCTGTTTTGTAAATATTAATAGAGGTACCAAAAGCTTCGGTTGATGTACCGGATACACTGGTTATAGAAGTTGTAGTACAATAAGTCCCAACAATTACGGGCGCAGTAGAAGTAGCGCAATATCCTACAATTAGTTCTGCTGATACTGGTGACATACCTTTAAAACTACTAGGAAAGCTTGTAGCTGTGTAAGGCGAGACTGGCGTTTTAGCCCGAACTGTAAATTTATCGCCTACTGTAAAGCCCATAGAAGTTAAGTTGATGGACCAACTTCCGGTTGCGGTAGCAGTGGTGCTGTGTGTTAAGCTCGCACCAGCAACAGGTACAGCAGCAGTTGAAATTGTTGTAGGATAACCATTTACCGGGATGCCATTTCTGTACAAATAAATTAAAGCACCTGCTTCTGCCGTTCCGGACAAAGTAGTTGTAGTAGCGCATACCAGGGAAGTAGTGATTACCGGTTGAGCGGTGGTATTTGCATTAGGCGTTGAAGCAGTAGCTCCAGGCAAGAAAAAAAGATTAGAAGAGGGCGATTCACAACTACTGGTGGGTATAACAGTAGCACTAAGAGTAGCATAATTAACACCAACAGCGCTACCACCTCCACTAGTACCATAACTAAACAAGTTGTTACCTTGACCAGCAGGGGTAAAGGTCCAGGAATAGGTTCCGCTAGTAACAGTTGTAGCAGACGTAGTAGAACCAAAATAAACTCCATCGCGATATACTTTTATGGTAGCGCCCGGATAAATAGTAGTACCTGTGATGTTTTTTTCATTTTGTCCGAACGCAGTAATAATAGGAGCCGTTGTAGTACAGTTAACTAAAACCGTAGAAACAATAACGGAGTTAGATACAGTTGATGGTGTTTTACTTGTTGCTAAGGCCGTAGCCGTAATACTATTACCAGCTACTAATGCAGAGCTGGCAATATTAGTTAAAGTCCAGGTTCCGGTACTGCTTACGGTGGTGGTTCCAATAGAAACATCATTATTAAAAACGGTAATAACCGTACCTTCCGCTTCCGTTGATAAACCCGAGATAGAAGTTCCACCTGCTCTGATTGGTCCATTAACCGCTGGTACACTCGTTGCTCCTGCACTAAAACCACTAGTTAATATATTATTTAAGCTGGTTGCAGGAAACGAATTTATAACCGCACTCCAGGCCTGATTTCTATCGATATAATTTAAATCATTTAAACCACCAATATCGGCAACCGTACCGGTAATACCACTTTGTGCACTGGTAACCGAAATGCCCGAAAGCCGCAACGGCGTAGCCGCCGTAATAGCGCCATTAAACCCAGATACTGGCACAAAAAAGTCAATAAAATAATCGGCGTTGCTGTTAGTGGCCGATAGTGCAACCGAACGCTGGGAGTTGGTTAGGTGCGAGGCCGTGTAAATAGTTGTATTATTAGCCAGGTTTATTATTCCTACATCAAAGTTAGTGGCTAATAACACCTCGTACTCAAAGCCGGGGTTGGTACCGGTTCCGGCAAAAGTATTATTGGCATCAATAAGTACGCTAAAGCCTTTAGAAGCCGACGAATTATTACCTACCCGCACCCGGAACATGAAGTTGTTGCCATCAAAATAAGCATACCACGGGTCTTTCATTAAATCGGTAAAGTTAGTAGAACCACCGGTTTTTAGATCCGAATGCGGTTCCGTTAAAACCTGCGGGAACAAACGGTAAGGAATTTCGCTATAAGTTGCCCCTACATCGTTCGATATAAATCCGGAAGTTGTTTTAGAAACATAACCGTCGGTATTAGGGTCCAGCACCTTCTCGCCAGCATTTGTTGCTTTTTGAACAATAAAACCCGGAATCTGGGCAAATGTGCTGGCCGGAAATAAAAAATTTAAGATTAATACCAATAAAATTGGAATAAAAAAAGATAAATTACATCTGCCCTTTTTTACATACATCAGAATAGTAGAAATCATTTTCATAAGCATCTAATTAAGTGCTTCGAAAATAATTTAAAAAATACAATTAACAGCAATTACAAACCTTCTTTTCGATGAACATAGGTTTTTACCCGACGAACGAAAACTTTCAGTATAAAAGCCTATCACAAAGCGCCTTAAGCTTCAAATATCTTATCTGCCTGAATAGAATAATTGTATTATGAGTTACTTAGCTTCATTATTGATACTCATAGCTCAGACTTTAATATTAGAATCAATTCTGCCTTTAAATACATTTTACAATTTTATTTTTAATTTATAATTCTAAAATATTCAAATTATTATCGAAATATTAATATTAAATAAATATTTTTATTATTGTATTTAAACAACAAAAGCGATAAACACCCTTATACACAAAGAATATTTTACCAAAGCCCGCAATACAAATAGGGTTGTACACTTGTTAAGGCAATTAACAGAATGATACTGCTGGTAAATAATGGAATAGGGTATAAAAGAAAAGCCCGGACACTAATGTCCGGGCTTTTCTTTTACTTAATGATATTTTTAATAACCTGGGTTCTGCGGATTAAGGTTTGGGTTTACCTGTATTTCGTTGCGTGGTATTGGCATCAGGTAATCGCGGTTAGGGTCAAAATTTGCGTGTGGTTCCAGAGAGTTAGGTCCTTTAAAAACTTGCTCTCCTAAATTCCGGCGTTTAATATCGTACCAGCGTTTATACTCAAAGGCTAATTCCAAGCGTCTTTCTTCCAGCACCAGATTAATAAATTCAGGTTTACTCAGGCCGGGCGCTACATTTTCGGGGAACGTAGTTTGCTTACCAGCCCAGTTTCGTGCCCGTGCCCGTACCTCGTTCACGTACCCAATGGCTTCGGCGGTAGGTCCATTAACCTCAGCGGCGGCCTCGGCCGCTATTAACAATACCTCGGCGTAACGCATGGCTGCATAATTATGGTCAGAGTACCGGCCTTCGGAGTTAGATCTACCTGGGTAGCGGGCATATTTGGCAATGTGGGGCCGTTTGGTATTGGCAAATACGGTATAAGGCTGTAAAACACCACCAATTAGCGCACTGTCATCCATACTTACTTCTTTCCGGTAATCGCGCGAATCCCAGGTATTGTAAACCGCCATTGAAGGCACAGATACACTCCAGCCGCTTTTAGGCGCATCTGCTCCCCGTATACCGGTCATGGGCGGAATTATATCATCATTGGCTCCACCATCGCCACTTACCAACCCCAGAAAGTCAATGGCAAAAATATGCTCTTGCAGGTTACCAGGCTGCGGTGCCCGGAACAAATCCTGAAAATCGGGCACTAACCCGTAACCAAAGCGGGCTTTGTTATCAATTACAAACTTGGCTTCGGTGTAGGCTTTTGGGTAATCTTGCAAGGTTAGGTGCACCGAGGCCAGGTAAGCGGCCGCCGTACCTTTAGATGGCCGGCTTCTTACCCCCTGTGGCTGTTGATCGGGCAGCCACTGCTTGGCATGCTCCAGGTCGGCTATTATTTTCTGATATACTTCGGCTTGCGGGGTTCTGCTAATATCTTTTACGGTGCTGGGGTCGGTAATAAAAAAATCGATGTACGGAATATCGCCGAATACCTGCACCAGGTGAAAATAGCTGAAAGCCCGCACAAACCGCGCCTCTGCTATTAAGTGGTTGATTTCGTTCTCCGGTAATTTTAAAGATTCGGCACCCGATATAGCTGCGTTGGAAGCACTGATAACCTGGTACCAAACCGGCCAGAACTGATTTACCATGTTGTTGTTATCGTCCATGTTAAAATCGTTTACCTGCTGCCGTTCGGCCGGTGTACCGCGGTCGCCAATATCGGCCATATCGCCGCGCAACATTAAGGCCGTTACAAACTGCCGGCCATAGAGCCGCTCCGTAGCTATCCAGCCATAAGCGCCAAAGATGGCAGTTTCTACATCTTTGGTGGTTTTAAACATACTTTCGGGAGCCAGAATACCAACCGGCTTTTCTTCCAGATCTACACAACTCAGGAGCAAACCCGATAGCGTGAGTACCAGAAATTTATTTACAAACTTTTTCATTTTAATATTTTCGGTTAAAAAACGCTTAGAAACCAATATTGATACCTACTGTGTAAGATTTGGCATTAGGATAGCTACCATAATCCAAGCCCAGGTTACGGTTACTGTTGGTAGCACCTTCCGACATATAATTTACTTCCGGATCGTAGCCTTTGTATTTGGTTATGGTCCAGATGTTCTGGGCACTAATGTACACCCGCAGCTTACTCATTTTTAACGAATTAGTAATTGAATCTAGCAAATTGTAGCCCAGGGCTACGTTTTTCAGACGGGCGTAACTACCATCCATTACCCAGCGCGTAGATACCCGACGGGTACGGCCAGAAGCAGCTTTGGGTATATCGGTATTGGTATTTGTGGGGGTCCAGCGTTTCAGGGCATCGGTAGTAGCATTGTTAATACCCGATAACAGGTTAAGCTCCATGAGGGTATAACTTAGAATATCGTTGCCCTGCGAGCCCTGAAAGAAAATATTTAGGTCAAAACCTTTATAACTGAAATCGTTGTTGAAACCCCAGATAAATTTAGGGTGCGGGTTACCAATAATGGTGCGATCGTCGCTGTTCAGCACCCCATCGGGCTCGCCGGTTAAATTACCCTGGGCATCTCTCTTACCATTAATATCTCTAAATTTCTCGCCGCCGGCCATTCTTTCAAAACCGCCACCGGCTAAAAATTCATCTCCTTCCTGGTATACGCCATCGTAAATCCAACCAAAAATAGTACCTACCGGATAACCTTCGCGCAGTACGTGGGTATTGCCTAAACCTACTAAGTGGCCCGGCGCAGCCGAGTACTGCAACTCATTGCCGCCGGGTAATTCCAGTACTTTATTGCGGTTCCGCGAAATATTAATATCAGAACTCCACTGAAATTCGCCTACCAGGTTCCGGGAGTTGAGCGTAAATTCAAAGCCCTTGTTTTCTACGGAGCCTATATTCTGTAACTGGTTAGGATAGCCGGAATATTGCGGCAGTTGTACACTAAAAAGCAAATCGCGGGTTACACTCCGGTAATAATCCAGGATAAAATTCAGCCGGTTGTCCAGCAAACTAATATCGGTACCTATATCTAGTTGGGCCGTTGTTTCCCAGGTTAAGTCGTTATTGGCTACTACCGTTGGTCTTACTGCATTTACGGCTAACCCGTCAATAATTGTGTATACGTTCGAGAAGCGGGCCAGCGTCTGGTAAGGGGTAATGGCCTGGTTGCCGGTTAAGCCATAACTAGCCCGCCATTTCCATTGGGTAATTGCACTAATTCCTTGCATAAAAGGCTCGCTCGACATTTTCCAGGCAAAAGCGCCGGAAGGGAAAGTGGCCCATTTATGGTTTTTACTAAAGTTAGAAGAACCATCGCGCCGGATAGTAGCGGTAAATAAATATCGGTCGAGTAAAGACAAATTAGCCCGGCCATAGAAAGAACCCAGTTGCCACTCGGTAAGGCCGGAAGACGGACTTTGCCATACAGAGGCGCCTCCCAGGTTCCAGTAAGATACTGCGTTTGAGATAAAAGACTGTCCCGTGCCACCCCAGTTTTCGCTGGAAGAAGTTTGGAAAGAATAGCCGCCCATTACCGAAAAATTGCTTGATGTTCCAAAGTCTCTGGTATAGGTTAAATAATTTTCGTTCAGGAGCAGGGTACTTTTAGCACCTGATACCGTAGCCTCACCACCTACCGTACGGCCAACATTAAGAGTAGTAGGCGCAAAATAGCCGGTACGGCCGCTGTTGGTGGTGGCCCCAATGGTTGTCCGGAATTTAAGTTCTTTTAAAATATCGTACTCGCCGTAGAAGTTACCCTGAATGCGGTCGTTCAGCGACTCGTTTTCTAATTGCGTGGCTACGGCATACGGGTTATCCTGCGGGTCGTTTAACCGGGCAACGGTAAACCGGCCGGTATTAGGGTCAGTAATAGGTTGATCGGGCTCAAACTTAAAGGCCGCCGAAATTACGCCCGGCGTAAGACCACCGGAACCTTCCTGCGTATAGGCTTGCTGTTGCGAAGCGCGTTGGGCAAATAAATTTAACCCTACTTTCAGCTTTTCGGAAGCTTTAATATCAATATTACTGGTAACCGAAAAACGCTTAAAGCCGGAGTTCAGGATTACCCCTTTCTGATCGTAATAATTACCGGAGATGTAATAATTTACGTTTTCACTGCCACCCGAAAAAGAAAGCTGATGGTTTTGAATAGCGCCTCTTCTGAATATTAAATCCTGCCAGTCGGTGTTGGCGTTGGCCGATCCTAAATCGAAAGCAGGCCGGGCTTCTTTGATATAAGCTCTAAACTGATCGGCATTTAATAAATCAAGCCGGTTAATCTCGTTCTGCGAAGAAACCGATGAATTAATATTAATGCGGGGTTTGCCGGCTTTTCCTCGTTTGGTCGTAATCATGATTACCCCGTTGGCCCCTCTTGACCCGTAAATAGCGGTAGCCGAAGCATCTTTTAATACTTCCAGCGATTCAATATCTTCTGGTGGCGGCAAAGCCCCGCCCACAAAACCATCTACTACATAAATTGGGTCGGAGCTGGCATTTATAGAGGTTCCACCCCGAATACGCACTTTAAAAGAAGCCCCCGGCTGGCCGTTATTGGCCTGAATTTGAACTCCAGCCGCTCGCCCCTGCAAAGCCTGCACGGTGCCCTGGGCCGGGTAAGCCGATAATTCTTCTGACGATACAGATGATACCGCACCGGTTACATCGCTTTTCTTGACGGTACCATAACCCACCACCACTACTTCTTCCATGGCTTTGGCATCCATCACCAGGCTTACGTTTAGGGTAGTGCGGTTATTAATAACTACTTCCTGCGAAACATAACCAATGTAAGAAAATACCAAGGTACCGTTTGCGTTGGGTAGATTAAGCGAATAATTTCCTGCTACATCAGAAGTAGTTCCGACGCTAGATCCTTTCAGCACAATTGTTACCCCGGGCAAGGCTTCTCCGCCATTACCGGTAACTTTTCCGCTAACCAGTATGCCTTGCGCGAAAGCCCCAACTACCAGAAACAAAAAGAATGGTAGCAGCAGTAGCCACTTTAATTTAAATGATAAAATTCTATTCATAATCTATTTAGTAACTGGTTGAAAAATAAATAAATACATTTTAAAACAGAAAACAAAGGAAATTAAAGCTAGTACATTTTTATTTTTTTATTGTACTTAATAATGTTACGAAAATCTTAGTTTTTAAGTTGGTTCAGGGTATAACAGATTATTTTGTCTTTCAAAATATTACCGTCTGTGCCGCTAATATTGCCTAATTGCAGTTCGTACACGTACCCGGGCTTTAAGGCAGCCAACGTTAAAAACACCTTTTTCCGATCCGCCGAAACCTGCACATCCGTAACCGCTACTTTTTGCGCATTAAACTGGTCGGAGCCGTATTTGGCGTGATACGCGTAATAATATTCTTTAAATTTATAGTTCTCCGGCTTACTGGCAGCAGTTACTTCGATTGGTTGAGTAAAAGTTAAAGCAAAACCGGTGGGGGTTAATTGCATATTAAGAATATCCAGCGGCAACTGACCGGCAAAAACAATGCGCTGAATGCCTTCGTCACCGGCCCAGCCGTGGTCGCTTTGGCCCACCCACAAGCTGCCATCGGGGGCAAAAGCCAGCCGGTTGTTGCCTTTGCGCAAACCCTGCCCATCCAGAAAAGGCGTACAAGCACCCTGCAACGTACCATTTACCCGTTCCAGCATTACCCGCACAATCCGTTCCTGGTTCATTTCGCCCACCAATAATTGGCCGCCAAACGGACCGAATTTGCCATTGGTATTATCAAAAACTGGTTGGGTAATAGAATTGGCTATAATATTGTGCGGAAATAATACTGCTGCCTGAGCCCGCTTTTTATTTAACTCCGCTACGGGTATTTCGAAAGGGTTCTGCTTTTTCGAGCCTTGTTCCCAAACGAGCCCCGCCGGGTGACCGTAAAATTTGCCTGCTTGCACTTCGTACAACGGACTGGTTCCCACCCAGTCGCCCTGGTTATCAGTAACCAATAAATTATTTTCGCCATCCAGCACCAAACCATTAGGCGAGCGAAAGCCGCTGGCATAAGGCAATAATTTACCCGTCGGCGTTAATTGCATAACCCAACCCCGGTAGGGCACCACCGAAAACATTTGCCGCCCATACTTGCCCAAGGTAGTAGAATCCAGTTTGCCCCGTACTTCGGGCCGCACGCCACCATTGGGCGAACCAGTATTTAAGGCGATAAATAAATTGCCTTGTTTATCTTTTACCGGCCCGTAATTAAACTCATGAAAATTACCCGAAATGCCGAAATCATCGGTTAAGGTTTCGTACAAATCGGCTTGCCCATCGCCGTCGGTGTCTTTTACCCGGGTTAGTTCCGGGCGCTGCATTACTAATATTTCCGAATTGCTAACGACTAATATTCCGAGCGGGTCGTGGAGACCGTGGGCAAATACCCGCCATTGTTTCTTTTGCGGGTTATAAATCATTATTTCGCCCCGACTAAACCCAGCCACCAACTCGCCGTTGGGCAAAAATTCTATAGCCCCGGTTTCACTTACCAGGTTGTCCGGCATTGGAATCGACTCTACGCGGTAAGCTGGGGCAGCATTAACGCCAGGTGTAGGTTTAACCGGGTCGGCGGCCATAAACCAGAAAGAGAAAAAGATTGATAAAAGCAACCAGGCTGATTTCATAACTTTACTCCCTCCTTCCGGGTCATGGTAATGCTAAAGTGCCGGGCTTGCCGCGCTGTAAGTTTTAATTTGCCACCAATCCATTTACCGGCCGTAGCTTCGTACTGCACACCATCTACCGAATCTGTTACAAACCAAACCTTTTGGCTATTATCAGGTATCCGGAAAGTCCGGATTAAGCCAGCCCCGTCGGCTTTGGGTTTAATCAGTTCGTATACTGTTATCCCGTTCAGGTTGTATTTAAATTCCGGGTAGCGTTCTCTCAGTTGATATCCTTTAAAAGCCACGGACGGAATATTTTCGGGTTGATTCAGCCGTAGCGGGTATGGCGTTTTATCGCGGTAAAATACCTGGCCTATAATAATGCCGTAAGAATCGCCTTTGCCTTTCCATGAATCTGAATTATCTAAAAAGCCACCTTGCCAGGCGTAACGCAACCGGCAGGTACCGGCATCCCAACAGTAAGATAGCTCCTGGGGTAAACTAACCGCAATAGCCGCCGGACTCGCATCGGGCATAAAAACCCGGTACAAAAAAGGTGCTTGCAGTTCGTACGGATGAGCCGGTTTGGCCGTAGTTGCGGGGTGAGCAGTATGCCTATTACCGTTGGCAGCACCCCTAGCAGCAATAATATTTTCGGTACGGCGAGCAGGCGGAATATTTAAATCATTTGCTAGCGGCAAAGCAACTTCGCCCACGTACATGGCGCCGTACATAATAACTCCGTGGCCGGGATAGGTGCACACGTACGGATAAACGCCCGTAGTTTTAGGTGTAGTAAAAGTTATGGATTTTGTTTCGTCTGGCTCCAGCACGGGTATGCTCCAAAGCACTTGTGGCGAAGGGGGAATAAAATTCAGTTTCAGACCCTGCTCACCCAACTTTAAAGCCGCATTTACCACCGCATCGCGGGCTCCCGGCCGGGTAATTACCAGGTTATGGCTCATATCGTCGGTGTTCGTTAAAATTAATTTAACCCGGGCATTCGGCTTCACCTGAAAACGCACCACATTGTACTGCAAACCGGCTATGGCTTTTATATGCACCGTCGTAACCGAATCTGCTACCGGATGGGCGTGCACCGGCAAAGCCAGCAGCAAAACCAGCCACACGTATATCCATTGGTAATATTTAAGCACGCGGAACAGAAGCAAATTATTTTCTGGCACTTTCAACTACTTCAACAAATTCAGGGTTTTCTATTTTGTACCCGACCAAAACGGTATGTCTGCCTCCCCAGTCCGTAAGTACCCGCTGATTGGCTTCACGACATGTACCTGGTTAAACTGCCGGGAACATTTGCTGGTAGTGAGCCGAAGGTTCCATGATACCGGCACTGCGCTGGTAAAACTCCTTAGATAACTCAAAAACGCCGTTGCGGGCCTGCGACCACGAAGCGCCCGCCGCCGGATTATATTTTATCATCTCGGCCCAGTTGCGGTAATTCATATCGCCGTTAGTTTCCATCAGCCCCATGCCTAAGCCCGGGAAAGGTGCAATCCGGCCGGCCAGGTTGCGGTGCCAGTCTATTAAAATGGGGTTTACCGTTAAATCGGCGCACAAGCACGGCACATTGCGGTCGGCGGCCAGTTTGGCTAATTTCATAGATAAGCTCAGGGTTTTGGCAATGCCTTTGAGTACAATAGCACCGTAGCCTTGCTGCAACCGGCGCATGGCGCCGGCTTCGTCGTGTACGCTTTCGTCGCCGGCAACCCGGATACCCACATCGCCTACTTCTTCGTCATTTTTTTCGCTTAGGGGCTCTTCAATTAATAATATCTGCTCAAATGCACCTATTTTTTTGGCGTGGTCGAGATAACGCAAGAGGGTTTCTTTTTTCTCGTAGCGGGCATTGGCATCCAATGTATAAATCAGCTTGCCGTTCTTGGTTTGGTTTGTACGGGCATCTTTCAGGGTATTATGAATTTGGGTTAACTTATCGATGTCCTTCTGCAGCATTTCGGCCTGGGTGCCGGGGTGGCCGGTTTTGATTTTAATCACAAAATAACCTTGCTGCGCGGCTTTCTTTAAATCCTCCATCGGCATACCGTAAGGCACCTGGTACATAATGGCAATTTTATCGCTTTGGTGGGCAAGTGCTTTCCGGTAAGGGGCCGGAATCATGGCATCGAAGGTTTTAAAATTATTTTCGGCAGCGTACAACAGCCAGGCGGCGTTATCAACGCTTACCATGGCATTGTAAATAAAATTCAGGTTCAAATCCTGCTTACCCGTAATGCGCTTGCCCTGGGATATTACGGACGGCAATATTTTATCGAATAATTCTACCGGCGTGGTAAAAGGTACTTTCTTTGCCGTTTGCAGCGCCTTTTCGGTAAGAGCATACATCATGGCATTACCACCGGTTTCGGAGTGCGCGGCAAATAAATCGGCATCGCCGTACAAAACGCTTTGGGTACCCAGGCCTATGTTCCCTTTATAGTTTTCCGAATCTAACCGGGCTACGGCTTGCCATAACTCTGTTAAAAAACCACCTTTAAATCCAAACGGACGAATTAATTTTTCGCGTTCAAAATTAGAATCGGTACGGGTAATCCGAATGGATTTTAACTGGTCTGGCATAGCTGATTTAAATATTTCGCTCGGGCTGATATTACTCAAAGCCGCAAAAGCACCCGCATTTTTTATAAAATTTCTTCTGTTCATTTTTAAAAAATCAATTGCATTTAAGCACTGAAAAGTCCCCCTTAGGAGAGAGTAGGGGAAGGATTAATTTGAAATAAATAAGTAGCAAAAATATTCCTGCTCATAATGCTATTCTTCTTTCTTGACAGGCAATTCTATTTGCTGCTGTACTGGTCCTCCCCCTACCCCCTCCCAAGGGGGACGAAATACCTGAACAGCATAATGTGATTTATCTGAATTGCGATCGTACTTAAACTTTCCGGCTGCCTAAACTTCTTTACTTATTTTTCATACAATTCCTTACACCTTGGGTTCCCAACCTGGTTCGTAGGTGCGGCTCCAATATTTCATGGCTTCGCTGTCGTTTAGAATGTGGCCGTTTTCAGGGTTGATGTTTAGGGTATGGCCGGTACGCAGCGCAATATTGCCTAATTGGCAAAGCAGTGTACTTTTATGGCCACCCAAAATATCAGCGTTTTGTTTGGCACCTTTGCGAATGCCGTCGAAGAAGTTCTGAATATGGAAAGCATCCAGTTCTTGGGCTGGGTTGGTGAGGTTGCGGGCATCTACCAGGGTTTGGTTTTTAGCTTCTTTTACGAGTTTGTTCTTCTCGTCAAAAACCTGGTAACTATTGCCGTCAATCAGCAAAGAACCGTTTTCAGCGTAAAAAATAATGCCTGCGGTGTTGCCTTCTATTGGCCGGCCGTTGCAACTGCGGCCTTCCCATAACACGCTGGTATTATTCGGAAATTCGAGGGTGATTACCTGGGTATCGGGAGTTTGCCAGTCGTCCTGGTAACGGTAACGGCCGCCGGCCGAGGTAACACGGGTCGGGAAATCAACACCTAAGCCCCAACGAGCCAAATCTACCATGTGGGTACCGTTGTTCAGGGCTTCGCCGGTGCCCCAGTTCCAGAACCAATGCCAGTTGTAATGTACTACGTTGTCGCGGAAGGCTTGTCGGGGAGCTGGGCCTTGCCACAATTCGTAATTCAGCCAGGCCGGTACAGCGGTTTCTTTGCCTTTACCAATAGATGCCCGGTTATTGGTATACCAGGTTTTGGCAAAATAAGGCCGACCAATAATGCCGTTTTTTAAATCCTGAATAGCCGCCATTACGTTGGGCCAGGAACGCCGCTGGTTGCCCATTTGCACCACCCGCTTGTATTTGGCCGCAGCGGCCGTTACCAGTTCGCCTTCGTTGGGATTATGGCTGGCGGGTTTTTCGAGGTATACGTGCTTGCCGGCTTTACAAGCCAATATTGCCGCCGGAGCATGCCAGTGGTCTGGGGCGGCTACTACCAACGCATCTAAATTTTTATCTTCCAGCGCTTTCCGGAAGTCCGGCGCAGCTTTTGGTTTCTTTTTCTGAATGGACTCTACTGCTGCCATGCATTTTTCAGCCGCACGGCTATCAACATCGCTAATATATAAAACCTCGCAGTTTTGTTGGTTGGCATAATTGGCTGCCAGCGCCGATCCGCGACCGTTTACGCCCATTATGGCAACTTTTATACGGTCGTTGGCACCTAAAATATTGCCGTAGCTTTTGGGGCTAAACCCTGGCAAAATGCCGCCTACCGATACGGCTGCCACACCCGTAATAGCTTTTTTAATAAATTCCCGGCGATTATTATTTAAATCTTCCATAAAATAGTTGGTTGTAATAATTAAAAGCGGTGGTGTTTGAAAAATATTAAATTTTTATGAATATTTTCTTTTTGTACATCCAGTACAAAACATAGAATTCTATTAGCAATACCAGCGTACCTTTTACCAGCGAGGCATACGGCAGGCCAAATATTTTATCAAAATCCTGGCCCAAATGAATATACAGCGAACCCGAAATAAAAGAACCCAGGCCATCGGCAATAATGTAAGCCGCAATAGAATTCATCCCGATTACCATTAAAGGGAAAGCCCACTTCCGGTAATTGGCTACATCAATCAGGCCGTAAAAAAAGGTTAACAGCAAAAAGCACCAGCCCCCACTAAATAAAGTCCAGGCGGGCGTCCAGATGCGTTTTACAACGGGATTAACGCCGGTAAAATGCAGCAAAGCACCCAAGGCCAATAAAGCCAAACCAGTAATTAAGAAAAAGCGGATTTTCTCGCGGGCAGTGGTAGCGGCTTTTAACGCATTGCCAGCCAATAAACCCAAAATCATGGTACCCAGCGTAGGAATAAAGCTTAAAGTAGAATAACCACCGCCGTTGTTGGTAAAGGTATTTTCGCGCGGAAAAAGATTCAGAAACCATTGGTCGAAGGCCCAGGCAAAGTTGGTATTTTTGTTCCAGTGCGCGGCAAAACCCTGTAAGTTATGTTCCCAATCGGGCGTAACACCGGCAGCGGCATAATCGAAGGCTGCACCGGGCAAAGGATATAAAGCAAAAGCCGCCCAGTACCCAATCAGCAATAATACCAGCGCACCAATTTGTACCCGCTGCGAGTAAAAACCCAATATAAACAGGAAAACGTAGCCTAAACCAATTTGGGTTAAGGTATCCTCAAAGGTAAAATTGGTCTGCTCCGAGTGCATCGACCGCAGAAATATTCCCAGAAAGATTAATATTAGGGCTCTTACCATGGCGTGCCGCAGCAATGCACTAAAAGTGGCACCTTTGGCTAAGCGGCTGCCAATGGAAAACGGCAAGGCCACGCCCACCAGAAAAGAAAAAGAAGGCTGAATTAAATCGTGGAGCGAGCAGCCCACCCAGGGCACGTGGCTCTGGTGAAAACTCAGAAACTGCCAGAAATCGCTATCAGGCAAGGCCCGCGCTACCCGCGACAGCGACAATACTTCGGCCATCATTAGCAACATAACGAAGCCCCGGTATACATCAACGGAGGCAATGCGGCGGGTGGCTATGGTGGGGTTTATAATGGGGGCAGAAGCAACAGGAGCAGTGGCGGTTTGCATAAAGATTTAGCTTAAATATTTAATTATTAGCCAGCACCAATATTTTGGCACTAGCTAATGGCCTAATAATTTAGTTATTCTGAACTAATTTCCCAACGCCGGGTAACCATTTCAGGGCATTCTGGCGGTATATTTTATCTACTACTGTGCGCGGCAATTGCATACCTTTAAAAGCGCCGGTAACTTTGGGCACCTGCATTTGCTCGTCGGTGGTAAAAAAGCGCCAGTGCCGCAGCCAAATATTATGGGCATTTTCTTTTACTTCGGCCGGATTCTGGTTATCCTGCGCAATAAAATCGGTGGCATAAATAAGCCGATCCTGGTATTTAATAAAAAAGTCGTGTACTTTCTGCCAATCGGTTTTGGCCTGGTGCTGCAGGTGCGAAATTCGCTCGGCCATATCCACGGCCATGTTGGGGTATTTATCCAGGCGTTTGGCCAACTCGTCTACGCTCCATTCCAGGCTACCCAAATGCGCACCCACAAACCTAAGTTTCGGGTGTTTTTCCAGCATCCGGTCGCGGGCGGCAATTTGTTCTTCGTACGACGGATATTCAGGATGCAGGTACATGTGGTACTCGGGGTTTTGGCTGAAATAATCCCGGTCGCCTTTTACCGTCATTTGGGCTACC
This sequence comes from Adhaeribacter rhizoryzae, assembly GCF_008629685.1. Lineage (GTDB taxonomy): Bacteria > Bacteroidota > Bacteroidia > Cytophagales > Hymenobacteraceae > Adhaeribacter > Adhaeribacter rhizoryzae. Next base: position 69,087 of record NZ_VWSF01000009.1, read on the forward strand.
GGCAACCAGCAATTCTTGGGCTCGCTGAAATGCCCAATCATCGGAATATTATTTGCTTCCAGCAGGTTTATAATCGGGTCGAAACGCGGGTCATCAATCATTACAAACTTTCCGTCTTTGTCCCGCAACTCCAAGCCAATATTTTTCCAGCCTTTCACGGCAATAGCCCCTTTCGCAAAAGCATCTTTTAAATGGGCTAAGGTTTTTTCCTGCCAGTCAGGTTCGTGCCAGTTCTCTACCGAAAAACTAGCCACAAAAACTAGTCGCTCCGGATTAGCTTTTACCACCTGCTCTTCCATGGCGATAGAAGGCGAATTAACGCTAACCGTTATTAGCTTAAAATTATCGGCGGCCGCCTGCTGCACATAAGCCGGGTTGCTTATTGTCCGGACGTGCACGTGCGCATCAATTTTTTCGACGGAAGAAAAATCTTCAACCGTATAATATTCATTATTGGTTTTTGGCGAGTTTGTGCAGGATTGCAAAAACACAGCAAAAAAGCAAAATAGCAACTTAGCGTAAACAGGCCACTTCATAGGTAAAGTATTTACTGCGCATTAAAAAGTCATTTGGTCTTAATAATCTATTCTTTCTTCCAAAAGAATATTTGGCAAGCCAAAATAGTTGAACCGCAGCCCTATTTTAAGTTGCCGCGAAATATTAGGTTAGGACTTTCGCAAAAAATTAAAAACCTACCGCTATAGCTGTTAATCCCAGAGAACTGGCCGGTGAAAACACACGGCCAAGGCGGCTATTGCAAAAGTTCTGTAGGTAATATTTTAATTTCGGGAGGCCTGCTTCGCCTTTTGGAGCATACTTTCCAAAGAAACCGGTACACCGCCTTGCCGCTTGCTTTCGTCGGCGGCTTCCATAAACGCAAACATTTCGGTGGTTTCTTCGGCGCTCACGGGTGGCTGCCCCGTCTGGAAGAATTTAATAATCTGGGCCAGTAAAGCGTTGTAGCCGCCGTAAGGGCCTAAAGCCAAATTACCTTTCTCGCCGTAGACCATGCCGCCGTAATCTAGTTTACCGCTGCGCAAACCCCGGAACGTGCCAATCCGGCCATCGGCCCAGGTACCTACTACTACATCGGTATCGGGCGTATGCACCCGCACCACACTTTTGCAACCGGTACCCATTACGGTATAAAGCGTTTCTACCCCGTGAATACCGTACCAAACCAAATCCGGGTGGGTACTTTCCAGGTGCATCGGGCTGAAGGCTTCGGCGCCCAGTACTTTGCCTACTTTACCCTGCACTACTTCCTGGGCGCTGGGCATGTACCGCAACGACGACGACGAAAAAACCGGCACTTTGTATTTTTTAGCGACCTCAAATATTGCCATGGTATCGGCCAGCGAAGCCGCAATGGGTTTATCAATAAAAGTGGGCTTACCCGCTTTAAAAACCTGCAGGGCTTGTTCCAGGTGCAAACGACCGTCGTTGGTTTCCAGCAGCACCACATCTACCTCGTTCAGCAGTTTTTTAACAGAGTCTACAATTTTAACCCCATATTTTTGTACTTCCTCGGTGTAGCCGGGTATACGCTTGGTGCTCGATTCAATGTCGTTGCTGCCTTTGGGGTAAGCCGCCACTACTTTGTAGCCGCCGTATTCCGGAGCAGCCTGCGGGTCGTTCAGCACTTTGGTAAATGCCACACTGTGTGAGGTATCTAACCCAATAATGCCCACGCGTTTTTTTTCACGGGAAACATTCTGGCCGTATAAAGAAAAAGCACTGCCGGTAAGGCCTAATGCCAGCCCGGTGGTGGCCATACTTTTAATAAAATTTCTTCGGGAAGAACTGGATTCCTGCATTATTTAGTGGCTTTAGAAATGGTTATTGGATTAGTAACTTCAGGTTATTTTGTTATTGGCTTAGACCGAAACGGTACCGGATAATTTCGTTTTCTTATCCTGTGCCAGAAACTCTTTTACAAACTCATCGTCGTGGAGGTGCGGGTAAGCCGCGTACACCCGGTCAATTTCTTCCATTTGTCCCGCCGACAATTCTTCGTTCGGGTTTAAACACCAGCGACCTTCCAAAAGGCCTTGCCGCCGCAACACTTCGTGAATGCCCGGAATACAGCCGTGAAAATTATGGCTTGGGTCGAAGAAAGCCGCGTTGCTATCGGTAACTTCAATATTCAGGCTTAGCATCCGGTCGAAGCAGCCATTGCCGTTATTTTTAGAGGCTTTCACTTCTTCCAGCAAGGCTACGGCTTTCTTCGTCCAAACGGCCCAATGCCCGAGTAAACCGCCCACAAATTCTTTTTCAACCGGTTTTCCGTCAACCGTAAACCGATACGTGGTTAGCAAATCGGCCACAATATTATCGTCGTTGCCGGTATACAACGCAATTTCGTCGCGCCGGCTGGAGAAGCAAACAGCCCGCACCACATCCAAAGTTTGATAACGGTTAAAAGACGCCACTTTAATCGCCTGCACATTCGGAATTTCGGCAAAGGCATGCCAGAACTCGTAACTGAATATCCGGCCACCCACCGAAGGCTGCAAGTAAAAACCAAATACCGGAATTACGTCGGCTACGGCTCTTACCCGGTCTAATATTTCTTTTTCGGTCCAGCCCTGCAAACCACCCATGCTCAGCAAACCCAAATGATAACCGTGTTTCAGCGCTATCCGGGCTTCTTTAACAGCCTGTTCTGTAGGCCCCACTAGGCCGGCTACTTTAAGAAAAGGTCGGTTTAGGTTAGCAGCGGCTATTTCTTCAGCGGCCAGTTGCAGTACAGTCTCGTAAAGATTTACTTCCGGGTCGCGGATTTCGAACTGGGTACTGTGTACACCTACGGCTACCCCGCCCGCACCGCTGGCTATATAATAGCGGGTCAGGCCGCGTTGCCGGGCTTCATCGAGTTTGCGGTCTTGGTTTAGGGCCAGCGGGTGCGCCGGAATAACGGTACCCGCGTCTAAAAATGCTTTTAATTGAGGATCTAAGGTTGCTGTGCTCATATCTTAAAACTTGCCGTCTCTTTCCTGAAAATGGGTAGGTTTGTTGTGGGTTTTACCGCCGCCCTGCAGCCAGGTAACGGTTACATCTATCATTTGCCGCAAGGTTACACGGGGATAACCAAACAAGCGGTGCGCTTCGGAAGCGTTGCTGAGCAGTGCCGTAGGCTGTACTTCGTTTATAAATATGGGCTCTTTGTTCAGCAGCACACCAAACTGCTCGGCCAGCCATTTGATAGATACGGTTTCAGGGCCAGTTACATTTAATATTTTAGCGGGTACACTGGTGTGTTTCAGCGCCCGGATAGCTATTTCGTTCGCATCGCCCTGCCAGATAACATTTACGTTGCCGGTGGTTAAATCAATGGCGCGACCTTCATTTACGGCTTTCGCTACTTCCAGTAATATACCGTACTTAAAATCGACGGCATAATTCAGGCGGTACAACAGGGTCGGAATCTGATACTTATCAGAAAAATATTGAAATATTCGTTCACGGCCCAGGCAGGACTGCCCGTACTCGCCTACCGGACCGGTCGGATGATCTTCGGTTAAACCGCCGGAAGTTACGGGTGCAAACGGATAAACATTACCAGTAGAAAACGCCACAATGCGCGAATTTTTATATCGCTCGGCCACCCGGCCCGGCAAGTAAGCGTTCATGGCCCAGGTAAAAGCTTCTTTACCGGTAGTTCCAAATTTATTACCCGCCAGATAAAGCACATTGGCAGCATCGGGCAAAGCCGCTAAATGATCTTCGTTTAATAAATCGGCGGCATAGGTCTCAATGCCATCGGCTTCCAGTTCGGCTTGCGTTTGCGGATCAGAGAAGCGGGAAACGCCAATGATGCGTTTTTTTATACCGGCCTGATCTACGGCTTGTTTGGCTAAACGGGCCATGCTAGGCCCCATCTTACCGCCCACGCCTAACAAAATAATATCGCCTTCTATGTCGTACAGATCGGTAATTAAGGCATCCGAAGGCCGTAATAATTCTCTTTCTAAAGCTTCTAAATCACTCATTTTAATATTTTAATCTGGAAATCTTTATTTCAGAAACAATTCGTTTACATTACTAAAAGCCAGGCCTATTAATATTACTAAGCCTAAAGCACCGAATATTTTAACCGTTAAGGAGTTTTTCAGTGGCCCCATAATTTTACCATCGTTGGCTACCGCAAACATGGCAATACCAATAAATGGCACCAGGAAAATCGTAACACTTTGGGCAAAAACAATTAGTTCGAGGGGCAGTTTACCAAACTGAATGGCTATGACAGCGCCTACCACCATTACCAGGGCAATAAGTAACCGAACCACTTTGGAATTTAAACTGCTGCCGTAGCCCAAAGCATCGCCCAGCAACGTACCGCCTACCGAGGCATTACCTACCAGCGAAGAAAATGAAGCGCCGAACAAGCCGGTTAAAAACAAGGTAGAAGCATAATGACCAAAAAGCGGCTCCAGCGCTTTGGCCATTTCGGAAGCGCTGCTCACTTTAATGCCCTGCGGATTTAAAACCGCCGCCGCACAGATTAGCACAATTGCACTCATTACGCCCAAAATAATAATACCGGTAATGCTATCGCTCCGGCTACCCGCCGCTTGCGGGTTATTCTTCTTTCTTTCCTGCACCAAATAAGATTGGTAAAAAGCACCTACAATAGAAAAACAGGAAGCCGTAAAAGCAATTACCAGCCCCAGCGAACCAGTTGGCACCGAAGGCACAAAACCGCCGGCAATACCGGCTACATCAGGCTTGGCCAGAAACAAAGTGGTAATAAAAGCAAACAGCATCAGCCCCACCAGAAAAATCATGAGCTTTTCGAGTACTTTGTAAAAGGCCCGGAAAAACAACAAAGCAATACCCAACACATTAAATATTATTACCCAAAGTATGGGCGAAGTGCCATTGGCTTCGGCGATGGAAATACCCACTCCGATAGAATTACCCGCCTGAAAGGAAGTAGTCACAAAAAATACGCCCAGGCCAATAGCAATGGCCGCGCCTTTTCCCCATTTCTGCCGGATAGCGCTCAGCAACGATTGATCCGTAGCTTCGCCAATGCGGGCACTCATTACGGTAAAAATGGTCATGAAAAATATGGCCACTGCCACAATCCACAACAAAGCGTAGCCGTATTCGGCGCCCAGTTTAGACGTGATGGTCATTTTGCTGGGCCCAAATACCAGTGCCGCTGTAATAATCCCCGGTCCTAAGGAGCGTAGCCACCGCATGGCCGAAGGTAAAAAGCCCTCCGCCTGGTAATCTGCCGCCGCTGCCGGTTTAACACCCGTTTGTGCCTCTTTAGTATTTGTGTTCATGCTATCTTTTATGGTTTTGTTCAGCGCTTATGTGGTGGTGCTATTTGCCCCGGCAGAATATTTAATAACAACTTCAGGTTTAGGCAATCATTCCTTTACCGGAATAAAAGCCAGCTCCTGAAGCTGTTAATATACTTAAATTTTATTAATACCCTTCGTTCTGTGCCAACACATTGGGTGCTGCCTGATCAATTTGGGGCAGCGGAATTGGCAAATATTTATGGAAAGCTTTTGGTGCAAGGCTTACGACCAGCGGCGTTTTGGTGGTATTGTTGTAAATTCTTTCCTCCGCTGTCATTACGGTGGTATACCGGCTGGTACGCATTAAATCAAACCAACGCTCATTTTCGTAAGCAAATTCTAATTGGCGCTCTAACAACAATTTATCTATAAAAGCATCCCGGTTCGGAATATCTGCTAAAGAATAATTATGAGCAGCATCGCCAAAAGCCCGCTCTCTAACTTTGTTTAATTGCGCTAAAGCCTGGTCGGGCTGGTTTAGTTCATAAAGCGTTTCGGCGTACAATAAAATCATATCGGCTAAGCGCAGTACCGGCAAATCTAAACCAGAAGCCCCGTAGGTGTGCGGCACGGCGTATTTGCTTACGAAAGGTAACCACACCAATGGGTCATTAGGCCGATTTGGGGCGCGCCACATTTCGGTAATAGTAGCGGCTTTGCGGGTATCGCCTTCTTCGTATTTTTTGTGCAGGCTCCAGGAAGGCAACGCTACTTCCGCACCACGGTCAACTACGCCCGGTGCCCCCGCATTCGGAATAAAATCGGTAGACAAGCCGTGCCCGTTGGTACCTTCTACGTATTTTAAGGCAAATATTACTTCGCTGTTATCTTCGGTGGTTAACTTCCAGAGATTGGCAAAATTTGGCACCAGGCTGTAGTTAAAATCGCGGAATAATTGTTCCAGGTAGGTTTTGGCATTTGGCCAGTCTTTCCGGTAAACATAAACTTTTCCCAGTAAGGCTACCGCCGCGGCTTTAGAGGCCCGGCCCCGGGCAATGCTGGTTTGTACCGGCAGCTTGTCAATAGCATCTTTTAAGTCTTCTATAATCAGGTTATAGATTTCTTCCTCGGAGTTCCGGGGTACCTGGCGCGATTCATCAATACGCGTAAGCGGAACGGTAACTTTAGGCACCCCGCCAAATACCCGCACCAAATCAAAATAGGTCAGGGCCCGCATAAATTTAGCCTCGCCAATAAATTGGTCTTTCTGAGCGGCTTTGTAATCGGTAGGTTTATCAATATTATTCAGCACCGAATTGGCCCGGAAAATAATATTGTAATTGCTTATCCAAAAATTATTTAACAAGGGGTTGGCCGAAGTAGGCGCCAGTACATCCAGTTCGGGCGCACCAGCTACCGAAGTATTAGACGATAAATAAAGATTATCGGTGGGCACCTCTAGCAATAAATAATCGCCGGGTTTTCGGGCTTGCATGCGGCTGTAAACCCCCAAAACCGCTTGATCCATATCTTTGGCCGAGTTAAAGAAATTAGCCGTGGTTAATAATGATTCCGGATTTGGTTCTAATAATTCCTGGTGGCAAGCGCCCAAACCCAACGACCAGCATAACAGGCTTGTAATTAATATTTTATTCTTTTTCATTGCTGCTTAAATTAAACTTTAGAAACTTACATTAAGGCCCACCGTGAATACCCGGTTAATGGGCTCCGAACCATTAGCATTGTAACCCGGCATACTGTTTACCCCGCCAATTTCGCCGGCCGTATAGCCTTCCGGATTGTAGCCATGGAAATTTTTATCGGTTACCATTAGTAAGTTATTAATGGAAGTATACACCCGTAAACTGTTCATGCGGAACTTTTCGGCAATGCCAACCGGCAAGGTATAGCCCAGGTTTAAGTTCCGGACGCTCAGGAAAGAAGCATTTTCGATGTAAATATCAGAAGCCCCCTGGAAGTTTAGCTGGCTAAGTGCGGCGGCTGGCATTTTGCCATCGCCGGGTTCTGCCGGCGACCACCACTGGGTTTCTACCAAAGAGCGGCGCATGGCACCCAGCACGTTGCCCTGGTAAGACTGGTTTTCGAAAGTGTACATTTTAGCCCCCAAAGAAGCTTGCATAGTAATATTTAAATCAAAATTCTTCCAGGCAAAATCATTAGACATACCCAGGAATAATTTAGGCTGAAAGTTGCCCAAAATAACCCGATCTTGCGGATCAATTTTATTATCGCCGTTAACGTCCTGGTATTTAGGGTTACCGGGTTTTGAACCAGCCAGTACCGGCGAATTCTTTACTTCTTCAGCATTTTGTAAAACACCAATGGTGCGGTAACCATAGTACGAGAACATCGGCTCCCCTACCCGCAATAACCAACTCATGCCGTAAGTATCGGTAACCGTTCTTTCCTGAAGGCCGCCCAAAGAAACTACTTCGTTGCGGTTCCGCGACACATTGAAGAAAGTCGACCATTTAAAATCGCCGGTCAGGTTTTTGGTGTTTAATTCTAATTCTACCCCTTTGTTCCGGATTTCGCCAATATTAGAGAGCGTTCCGGTAAAGCCGGTAATAGCCGGAATGGCCACATTGTATAATTGATCGGTGGTGGTTTTATCGTAAAAATCCAGAACCATATTTATCCGGTTCTGAAACAAGCCTAACTCAACGCCAAAATCATAGCTGTTGGTTTTTTCCCATTTGAGTTTATCGTTCCCGAACGAAGTCTGCGCCATGCCTTTCGCAAACACATTATTAGGCGAATAATTAACGCTCGTGATTCCACCTAAATAACTAAAATTACCAATGTTAAAATTACCGGTAGCACCGTAGCTTCCGCGCAGCTTCAGTTCACTAACAGCCGGAATATCTTGCATAAAACCTTCCTGCGATACGCGCCAGCCCACAGAAGCCGAAGGGAAATATCCCCATTTATTATCCGGCGCAAACCGCGAACTGCCATCGGCGCGTAAGGAACCCGACAGTAAATATTTTTCTTTAAAAGCATAATGCAGGCGGCTGAAATAAGAAACCAGACCCCAACCTTCGCGGTAAGAAGAAGTACCAGCCGGGTTAATAATGGCATTATTTAGGGTATGAATAATATCGTTGTTAAAAGAACCAGGCACCGCGGCTAATGAGGTACTGCGGGAAGTACTTTGCTGGTAAGACGCTCCCAATAAACCACTAACCTCATGTATGTCTTTAAAAGTACGGTTATAGTTCAGGGTATTTTCGTTTAACAGGTTGATGGTGCGGTAGTCGCTGGCCGAACCGCTGGTGGAGCCGCTGTTGGTAGCAAAACTGGCCTGGAAATAATCCGAAGAACCAGAAGAAATATTGGTACCCACCGAGGTTCTGAAGTTCAGGCCTTTTAATAGTTCAAGGCTCAGGTACGCTTCTCCTACATTATTTAAAGCGCTGGAAGTATTAAAAGTACCGTTCAGAATGCCGTTTGGGTTGGCTTGCGAGGTAACATTCTGGCCCCAGTAATCTCTGGCCTTCGGATAAGTACCATCGGGATTGCGGGGCGCTACAAACGGCGGATATTTTACCAGGCTTACCATTAAAGAACCGGCATCGCGTCGTTTGGCATACGATGGATTCAGCAAGAAACCCATGTTAATTATTTTATTGACTTTTACATCTACGTTGGCCCGCACGCCATAAAATTTATAAGAAGCCGTTTTAACAATTCCTTCTTCGCCGTTGTGCGTGGCCGATACATAATATTTAACGGCATCGGTACCGCCACTTACCGAAAAATTATAGCTTTGGATAGGCGCCCGCTGCAAAACTTCGTCCTGCCAAATGGTTTGGGGTTCTTCTTTAATAATGGGGTTTACCTGGTATTGCGCCGGACGACGCGGATCGCCCCAAACCGGGATAGACGGATCGCCGCCCGCCCAGGCAAATTCGCGGTTCTGATATTTTACTACGTAATTGTAATATTCCTCTCCGGTTACCCAGTCGTCGTGCAACATGGGTTTGGAAACGCCATAGTAGGTATTAAAATTTAATTTAGGTTTACCGGTCTGGCCTTTTTTGGTGGTAACAATAATTACCCCGCCGGCCGCTCTGGAACCGTAAATAGCCGCCGAAGAAGCATCTTTTAACACCTCAATCGATTCTACATCGTTCATGTTTATCTGCCCCAGGCTACCCCCCGGAAAACCATCAATCACCACCAGCGGATCGTTACCGGCATCAATAGAACCCGCTCCCCGAATCCGGATTAAAGGCGCTGCACCCGGTGTACTACGGGTTTGCGCAATATTAACCCCGGCCAAACGGCCTACGAGCGCTGTTTCGGGCCGGCCCGCTGGTACCTGATCCAATATTTTATTTTCAATTTTTGCAACTGCTGCGGTAACAGAACTTTTTTTCATGGTGCCATAACCCACTACCACTACTTCTTGCAGGGCTTTGGCATCATCAGACAAAGTTACATTTATCGCGCCTGCGCCGGAAAAAGAGACTTCTTTGGTAACCGAACCAATGTAAGAAAATATTAAAGTGCCGGCCGTTTCGGGTACGCGTAAAGCAAAATTGCCATTGGCATCGGTAGTGGCCCCCACCGAGCCGCCTTTTAATAACACCGTTACCCCAGGCAATGCCTCGCCCCGTTCCGATACTACCTTGCCCGTAATTTCCCAGTCAACTAACCTTACTGCTGCGCGGGCTGCGGCCACACTACTGCTGGTGCTGGCCGTGGCGCCCTGCCCTGGCCCGGCCAGGAGCAGCAAACAGGCCAGATAAGGCCAACCATTCGTAAATTTTTTCATGCTACTTAATTATTAGGTTTTTGTTTGGTGTTAAAATCTATCTTATCTAAAAGGCTTCAAGCAAATAATACTTATGTAAATAGATAAATTTAAATTAAATGTGTTCGTACACGCATTATGTTAAATTTTCAGTTCTTAAATCTATACTTTCAAGAAATTTTCGATTAAATTACTTAAAGGGTGCAGGCGTAATTTATATAGCTGTATTTTATTGTTAATAGTAGATTTTAAGGTAGAAGCTAACTTAAAAAGAAGCGCTATTCTGCTTTATATTAATTTCAATCTACGCTGCCGTTCTCTTTTACGCGCTCCTGCACCCTTAAATTACACGGAAAAAATTATAAAAAAAATACTTTAAGTAATTTTAGTAGGAGAAAATCAAAATTTAAGGTTCGTACACACAAAAGAATAATTACATTGCTTTATGTTATTACCTTAAATTAATAGGAAGAGAACTTTAATTATTTAGACCAGACAAGATTGTTAGCTTAAATATTGAAGTTGCTTGTTATCCAAAGCGAACCAATCACCTATAAAGCACCAAAACTTAATCCCTTGGCTGGTTGTTTTCACTTATAATAGTTTAGCAGAAGTTTTAAGATTGACGGTAAAAACACCATAACTCGGGCTAAACGCAGCCTTGCATTGCCCGGGTACTTTAGCCCCGGGTTTTTAGCACCCCTGACTGAAGTCAGGGGCCATTCAAAGGCAGGCGATTGAAAAAGGTGTATGTAGTGTATATTTTCTCTTAGCTGACAACTATGGCGCTGGCTTCCGCTCAAAATCAAAACACCAAACAGCTTCCATATTAGCCCACAAAATTAGTAGCGGTACCAATATTACCCCCGTCTACGCTGGTTTAATTCTTACCGGCTGTTCTTAAGTTCTTTACTTCCTCGGCAGCAACGGCACTGGCTTTGTTGCCAAACTGGTAGCGCACATACGTAAGCACCTCAGCAATATTTTTATCGCTTAGGAATGTAAATGCCGGCATTTGCTGGTTATATTCTACGCCTTTTACTTTTACCGGGCCCGATAAGCCGTGCAGCACAATTTTAATTAAAGCATTTTTATCCAGTACCTGCTCCGCACCCTGCAAAGGCGGAAACGTTTCGGCTACGCCGTTACCATCTTTTTTATGACAGGAAACACAATATTGCTCGTACACAATTTTGCCGGGAGCAATTAAATCAGGTAAGGTTGACGGGGTAGCTGACGCGGTTGTTTGGGCTACAATTTGTACGGGTGCTTTGGTTATAGGCTCTCCTTGCTTTATCCGGTAAAGCCGGATGATGCGATCGTCAGCGGGTTTAGGAAAGCCTTCGGCGGGGTTCCAGTCTTTGTTGCTTGTAGCTATATAAATATCGCCGGCCGGCGAAACCACCACATCGCGCAAGCGGCCATAAGCTTTATCTAAATATATTTCTTCTTTTGTTATTGCTGTGCCGGCGCTGTTTAGTTTAAGCACCCGGAACGTTTGGGTTTTAAGCGTAGTGAGTAAAACCGCATTGCGCCACTCCGGTATGGCAGTGCCATTGTAAAACTCGATGCCGGCCGGCGCAATTACAGGCGTCCAGGCGATTAAAGGTTCTGTTACTTGGGTGGTGGTGCAAAAAGCTTTTTCTGCCGGCTGGTCGCAGTAGCCTTCTACCGTGGGCCAGCCGTAATTATTACTTTTCTGAATTAGGTTCAACTCGTCGTTGCTGGCATCGCCGTGCTCGGAACTGTAGAGGTTACCGTTGGGGCCCCAAACCAAACCCTGTGCATTGCGGTGCCCCCACGACCACACCAGGCTGCCGGGTATCGGGTTATCGGCCGGCACCGAGCCATCCAGGTTCATTCTTAATATTTTGCCATTGATAGAGCTCTTATCCTGCGCGTTTTTTCCTACGTTCAGGTCGCCGGTAGTCATAATAATTTTGTTATCCGGCGAAATTACCAACCGCGATCCGTTGTGGCCGTTTGCCCCCGGAATATTATCTAGTAAAACAACCGGGCTAGTTAAGGTATCGCGCTGATAAGTATACCGCACCAACCGCGACTTCACCGCTTCGCCTTGCAGGTAAGTATAATCCAGAAACACATAAGGCGATTTTTTAAAATCGGGATGCAGCGCCATGCCCAATAAACCCATAGAGCGGCGGCGGTAAACATCCGGAATTTTCAGCATTATTTTTTTCTCGCCGGTAGCCGGGTTTAGTTTGCTCACGGCACCACCCTGCTCGGTAAACCAAATATTATTATCGGGTCCCCACACCATTTCCCAGGGTACATCCAAACCCGATGCCACCGTACCCACCCCAATTTGGGTAGAATCCAGGGTAATTAATGTTTCTACGGGAGTGGTAAACAGTAGCGCTTTCCCTGGGCTATTACTACCCATCCCTAATTTATGCTGACAGCCCAACAGCGGCAGAAAACAAAACAGCAAAGCGCTTAAAGAAGAAATTTTCATGTAATTCGTAATCAGAAAACCGGCCTCGCCTGAAGGCTGCAAGCGGCTAACGCATTAACCGCTAATATTATAAGCTTACCTTTAACGGCGACCAGCTATTTAGTTTTTTGTTCATTTCCAGTTCAAAAACGTACATCCAGTCGCTGTTATTTGTGCCGTTGGCCAGGTGGTGGTGCCCGTTCTGATCGAGCTGGTATCCGGCCGGATTCTGCAGAAACCGGGTTTTCGAGAACACTTCTTCGTACTGTTTCCGGAGCACCGGAAAATTATTAACGTACTGTTGAACCTGCTGCGCAGCTTCCTTCTTTTGCCGGGCAACTTTGGTTTTGTCGTATTCGGCCAGGAGCAATAATAATTTAGCCGGATAAATCTGGAGTTCGTTCATCTGGTTAAAAAGTGCCAGGTTATAAGTATTGCGTATAGCGGCGGTTTGGGCTTTGGCAATGGTTTCCTTAATCTGGTTATAACGCTGTACCTCGGCCTGGGCTTTATTTATTTTTTCCTGGTATTGCTTACTCCAGTCACCATTTTTCCGGGCATCGGGCAACTCTATTAAATCAATATCTTGGGGGTAATTATTCCGGTAACCTTTGTCCAGGAGGGCTTTCTCCCAGAATACCAGCGCATCCTCCAAATTATTCTGAAACTCAAAGGAAGCACTGCTTAAAGCCGGACCGTAAAAACGATGGCGGTATAAGGCATTCACCGCATCGGCCGAAAGGTCTTCGTGGTTCCAGCTAAACAAAGCAAAATTGTAAAGTCCGCGCCAGACGGTTTCGTGGTGCGGCGAGCAATCGTCCCAAACGGTGCATAAAATACCGTCCATCTTCTTTTCGGCGGCAATGCGACTAAAATCTTTTATAGATTCTAAATTCGAATTTTCGCGCGGTAACATCGGCCACATGGTTTGGGCCGCTGTGGCCGCCATTACTTTTAAATTATTTTGTTTGTACCAGTCAATCGCCTTTTTATTGCCGTAAATATCGGGTGTTTTGTAGTTCCAGCGCATGTAAACGCATTCTTTCGGAAACAAAGGCAAATTTTGAGTTAGTTGCGATTGCTTGGCTTGCCAGATGCTATCAATCCGCTGTTTGGGCATACGTTCGTTGTGAGTAGTTTCGTAAACGCCCGATAATTTAAAAAGCATATCGTCCCAGAATATGGGAATGCGGTTGTGCTGGCGGGCATACTCGGTTACCTTGCCTAACCAGTACATTTGCAATTCCAGCGGGCTTTTGCCGGATTTTTTCGCCAGTTCCGATACGCCTAGTTTGCCTACTTCGTCGCCGCCAATGTGCAAATATTTGCCGCTGGGGGTTGCGGCCAGCGCATCGTCGTAAAGCGAAAACTGCAACTCATAGGTTCTGGGATTGAGCGGGTCGAAAGCCCAGTCAGATTGAGCATCGTCGCGTAAAGGCTTGTACTGGTCGTGCTTTAAAATAAAAGAAGCATGGCCTAAACCTTGTACCAAAGGGCTGATTTGGATATTTCGTTCCTGGGCGTAGCGGCTGATGGCGGCAAATTCTTCTATCGAAATAGCGTGGCTGGCCCCTACTACCGGCGCGCCCCGGTACCGCAGCTTATCTTCAAACTCTACTATAATGGCGTTTACCTTTACCTGGGCCAGGCGGTCGATCATGTCGTAATAATAATGGCCGGCATCCAGGTGGTGTTTTAAATCCAGGTGCACCGAGCGGTAAGCCACTTCCGGAAAATCGGTAATTTTAACGGCCGGAATAGCAATATTCTGGTCACGGGCATCTTCCAGGAGCTGGTTCAGGGTTTGGCAGCCGTAAAACAAGCCGGCCTGGTCGCGGGCCGAAATATTAATGCCGTTAGGCGTTACCTGCAACAAATAGCTTTCGGGCGCTGCGGGTACCTGGTTATCCTGGGTAATGGTTAGGGTAATTATTTCTTTGCCGGCGTTAGCGGCCAGGGGTATATTTTTGAGTAAGCCGTACAAAACCGGTTTGGTAGCCGCACCTTGCAGGTAAATACCCTTTACGGTGGTATAAGGCAAGTTGCCTCCGGGTAGCATTTCTATCTTTTGGGGTTGCGGCAATAATTTAAACTGCGCCGGAAAATCTGCCGGCACCGGATCGGCCGCCAGGTTTTTGAATAAGACTAAAACAAGTAAGAGTTGGCCGAAGATAAATTTCATTTGTTTAAAGTTAAGCTACAGAAAAAATTATTGCTTGCGCGGAATACACTGCTTTACTAAAAATCCGGAATGCTTTACAGGTAATATTTGCCAGATTTTTACAGTTTTTATTTTTGTATTAACCAAACATAAACATTTCCGAGTACAACTCAAACAGGTAAGCGTAAAAAATGTGCTCGTACACATTAATATTTTTCGGATAGCTTTATAACTACTTTCTTTACTGTCTTAAATAATTATTTATAGCCTGTGTAAACAGCCAATTTTTATTTTAACTGTTATAGGTGATAGAATTATTAAGCGTATGCTTAATCTTAGAGCAGACCATTGAAAAAGAAGATTAAGTAAATAAAAATTATATATTGCACTAACGGCGTATATACCGGCATAAAGCATCTATCGGAAGAGGTAAATTTAGTAAGTAGTGAAAAATAAGATTGTCAGAATAAAAGATATTGCCGAGAAAGCAGAAGTATCGAAGGGAACAGTAGATCGGGTTTTGCATAACCGCGGTCGGGTATCGGAAGAAGCCCGCGAAAGGGTGTTGAAAATTATTCAGGAAATGAATTACGAACCTAACCTGATTGCCCGCACCCTTAAAAGTAATAAAGTTTACCACATTGCCGCCATTATTCCAGACCCTTTAATAGACCCGTACTGGGAAGCGCCTAAATCGGGCTTAGAAAAAGCCGAGAAAGAATTGCGCCACTACGGCATTTCGGTTACACCCTTTATTTTTAACCCATACAACGTAGATTCTTTTCTGAAAAAAGCCAAAGAAGCAACGCAATCGGAGCCAGATGGCATATTATTAGCGCCGGTTTTTTACCGCGAAGTTTTGTCTTTTTTCGACCAGTGGAATGTTAAAAGAATACCTTTCGTATTATTTAACACCCAAATTCCGGATGCCGCGCCGCTGAGTTATATTGGCCAGGACTCGTACCAGAGTGGTTATTTGGTAGCTAAACTGCTCACCTTTGGCTTGCCCGAGCCTTGTACTTTTTTAGTGGCCCACATCAACGAAGATATTCCCAACTCGGCGCACCTGATAAAAAAAGAAGAAGGCTTCCGCAATTATTTCGTAGATAAAAAGCTGGAAGATAAATATAAGGTAGTGCGGCTGGAGTTAGGCAACCCCGATAGTGGCTTGTTTACGGAACAGCTTAATAAAGTAAGGCAACAACACCCCGACCTGAAAGCCATTTTTGTAACTAATTCTAAAGCCTACGAAATTGCTTTTTACCTCGAAAAACACCGCATAGATAATATTAAGCTTATCGGCTACGACTTGCTGCCCAAAAACTTGTACTACCTCGAAAACAGCATTATTAATTTCCTAATCAACCAGAATCCCAAAGGCCAGGGTTACTGGGGCATTCAGCAGCTAACCGATTTCTTAGTATTCAAGAAAGAAATTCAGCCTATTAAATATTTACCCTTAGATATTATTACCCAAGAAAACTTAAGTTATTACGTTGATAATGAAGCTTAATGAATGGCTGTGTGCATAAACACCGGAAGCTCTTAAAAAGAGCTTCCGGTGAGCTTTCATAGCTTCTATGACTAAAGGCAATTGGGCATTCCAAATTCAGGAAAGCTGGTTATTCAGGATAAACGCGGTGTTTTATTGGTAGTGAATAATATTGCAGTTTATTAGCAGATATTAGCCTTGAAATATATAAAAGCAATGTTCTCTTCTAAATATTTAAGGCGATGATCCCACCTCTGTCATTCTGGGAATACAAGTATTCCAGGAGGAACCTATTGGGCTACCGGCTAAATAGGTTCCTCCTGAATGACAGAGATGGATTACTTAAACGCTATTTTTGTTGCACCTCAACCTTTCTATACTTTCAGGCAACAACAGTACTAATACTAAATTTTAACATTGGTGGTACCACCACCGCGGAAGGTAATATCTACGGGGGTATTTTTTTGCCAGGCGCCGCCGGTAAAATCAGGTACATCAATAGAATTAGAGCGGTTGGCTACCGACCATTCGCTTAATGGCGCAATGGCACTCCAGAGCGCGGCATCATACACATCCTGATCCAAAGGCAAGCCGTTGCGCAATAAATCAATCAGGCGCCAATCCATTAAAAAGTCCATGCCGCCGTGGCCGCCTACTTGCTTGGCCATTTCGCCTAAACGCCGGATTAATTCGGGCTGATATTTTTCTTCTACGGCTTTAAACTCGGTTTCGGATAACCATTTTTCGTGCGAGGTGGCTATTTTGGCTGGGGTAGGCCACTTACGGGCCGCGCCTTGGGTACCGGTAATGGCATGAATACGGGAATACGGCATGTTAGAAGATACATCGTGCTGCACCATAATGGTACGGCCTTTTTTGGTGCGAATGGTAGTGGTATTCATGTTGCCACGGTATTTTTTATTCGCAAACTCGTTGTAAAAACTATCCTGGCTTGCCAGTTTTTTAGCGGTTTCGCCCATGGTAAAATCATTACTCGACATAGACACCAAATAATCCATCTGGTCGCCGCGGTTAATATTCATGACCTGGCAAATAGGACCTAAACCGTGCGTAGGATATAAATTGCCGTCCCGGAAATTTTCTTTTAGCCGCCACATGCCCTGGTAGCCTTTTTTACTAAAGTTTAAATCTACCAGGTTGTGCAGGTAAGCGCCTTCGCCGTGCACAATTTCCCCGAAAAAGCCTTGGCGGGCCATGTTCAGGGTAAGCATTTCGAAAAAATCGTAGCAGCAGTTTTCCAGCATCATGCAGTGTTTGCGCGTGCGTTCCGAAGTTTCTACTAATTGCCAGCATTCTTCCAAAGTAGTGGCCGCCGGCACTTCTACAGCTACGTGCTTGCCGTGCTCCATGGCGTAAACCGCCATAGGCGTGTGTAAATGCCAGGGCGTAGCAATATAAATTAAGTCAATATCGTCCCGGTCTACCATTTCTTTCCAGGCCTCTTCTTTGCCCGAGTAAGTTGTTGGTTTATGCGTAGAGTTAGCCAATATTTTCTGCGCCGAAGCTACATTTTCGGGCCGCAGGTCGCACAAACCTTTAATATCTACGCCTTCTATCCGGTTAATGCGGTTTACGGCGCCCGGTCCCCGCTGCCCCAAACCAATAAAACCAATGCGTACGGTTTCGAGTTTAGGAGCGGCATAACCACTCATGTTAAATACCTGGCGGTGGCTTTTAGCGGCTTGTTTGGGCACGTTGCCCGCACTGGCGCCCGCCGTAGCACAAGCGTTTAACATGCTGGTTCCGGCCAGCCCTACGCCGGCCAATCCGGCCAGCTTTAAAAATTCTCTGCGGTTATTACTCATGATTTTAAATAGCTGTGGTTATAGTAGTCGTTTTGGTTTTCAGGCGGAATATTTCAAGCTAGATTATTTTTATTATAGTTTGCGGCAGCGCTTTGCCTTAAATTTAAGCAAATTGTACTTCCCCGAAGAATTCCGGCAAATGAAAATTTGGTTCTTCGGCCAGAATATTATTCCAGGCTAAAAAATGAGGTTGCGGCAAATCATCGCCGCATTTATAAAAATTTACTTTGCCCTGCACGCCCTGGAAAGAAGTTAAATCATGTACACAAAATACTTCCACGGGTAATACCAGGGTTAACTGCCAGTTGGTTAATAAATGGCCGCTGGCCGCTGTTTTTTGCATTACGGCCCACCGGTTTATTTTACCAATTACATGCTCGGGCAACAACGTACGGTTTTCTTTGCCGTTGCCAAACCCACCCAAACAGGTTCCCATACAGTTAAACTCAAAGTTATAATAGGCGTCTTCGTCGTTAAAAGCGATAAAAAACTCGACGCAGCTATCTTTAAATACCGGGTCGTTGGTTTGGCGGTACCGGGCCCGGACGGCGTTTTCGCTGACATAAAATTTAATA
Source organism: Adhaeribacter rhizoryzae (assembly GCF_008629685.1). Lineage (GTDB taxonomy): Bacteria > Bacteroidota > Bacteroidia > Cytophagales > Hymenobacteraceae > Adhaeribacter > Adhaeribacter rhizoryzae. The sequence continues at coordinate 87,631 of NZ_VWSF01000009.1, forward strand.
AACAGGCAGTTAAGGCTATGCGCCAACGAAAATTTAACCGAAGGCACGTAATCGTATGCCGGCCAGGGCGCTTTATCGATGCTTAATTTCGCTTGTTCATCCAGCGCAGCCGAAATATCTTCGATGGGCATATCCCGGTCTAGTTGCGACAAATACGGCACATGCAGTTGTTTCAGGTTGGTTGGCATACTTATTCCCCCGCTACGGCCACCTGGTTTTGCACCGGCGCAACTTCCAGAATAATGGCCATCATCTCTTTAAAGTGAACTTCTAAATTTTTAACAAGTTGCAATTGGGCCCGGGCCCGCTGCAGGTTGTGTTCCGGAAAATGAATTTTATAATAATTATCGCCGTCGATGTAATCGGTTAAGAAGCGCAGGCCCATAATATAGGGCAATAACAACACGCCGTAAGCCAGCGAGGTAAGCTCGGTGCGGGAAAGGAACGTACCGGTTTCGGCTAGAAAGCCTTCGGTAAAGCCCCGGAATAACGCTAAATCAACGTTTATTTTAGTTAAATCTTTTTCGTCTTCGGCGGCGGTATTTACTGTAGTCCGGATGGCATCGCCAAAATCATAAGCTACGTAACCGGGCATTACCGTATCCAGGTCAATAACACACTGGGCTTTACCAGCAGCATCGAGCAGCACATTATTAAACTTGGTATCGTTGTGGGTAATCCGGAGCGGAATCTGGCCGCTTTCGCCCAGGTTTAGCACGGTAAGCATGATAGCAATGCGCTCTTCAATCGCCTGAATTTCCGGCTGTACTTCTTTTACCCGCCCTACCGAATCTTTCGCTAAGGCTTCCCGGAATAGCCGCAGGCGGCTTTCTATATTATGGAAATTTGGAATGGTTTCGTGTAGTTGGTTTACCGGCAAATCGGCTAATAACCTTTGAAATTTACCGAAAGCTTTACCGCCTTCGTAAGCCTGCTGCGAATTTTCTACAATATCGTAGGTGCGGGTATTATCCAGAAAATAATACACCCGCCAGTAATTGCCGTCGGCATCGGTGTAATACCATTGGCCCGATTGGGTTGGAATTAAAGTAAGTACTTCTTTTTCCGGGTTAGCATTGGGCAAGTTGTTCAGTTTTTCCCGCAGGTGCTTTGTTACCACCTGAATATTTTCCATCAGGCCCGGCACATTCTTAAATACATGATGATTAACGCGCTGCAACAAATAATCGGGTGCGCCGGCCTGGGCATTAGTTACCCGGAACGTATCATGAATGTGGCCCGACCCGTGCGGTTCGATGGCTGCTGCCTCGCCCTGAATATTAAACTGCGCTACAATGGCCGCTAAGTTGTAGCCGGTCTTACTGCTCTCTTTCATTTTATTTCCGCACTGCTAAAGGTTCATTCCATAAATTTTCGGGGTAAACGTTTTGCGCTATTAACTGCCGCAAAGTTTGCTCCGCCACTGGTTTATCGGCCGGATACGTTACCCCAAACCACTTTTCGGGGGTAGGCAATATTTTTACCGAAGTAATATTCTTTTGCACCAGATTATCTACCACCACCGGCAAATAAAATTCGGCTTTGGGCTGATGCGCTTGCTTTTCTAAAAACTCCCGGAAATATTCTTCAAAATATCGAAATATAGTAGCCGGAAAACCGGTCAGGTTCATCGATACCACTTCGTTGCCGGTAAGCTTTATTTCCTGGTTATTGGGTGTTTTGGCAATAATGCCGCTGGGCGTTTGTTCTATATGCGTTTGTTCGGTAATACTTACCAGGTTGCCCGCCGCATCTACCTCGCAAATACCCCGCGATACCGCCCCGTGCTCCGACAAGGTATTGAGTAACTTAAAACCCACCATGGCCGGCTGACCCGTAGTATCTTCTTTTAAATAATCGGCCATTATTTTAAAAGAATAATAGCCGTAAAAATCATCGCCGTTAATAACCGCAAAAGGGCTGGTTACTTTAGCCGCCGCTACCCAAACGGCGTGCCCGGTACCCCAGGGTTTTACCCGGTTTTCGGGTACGGTAAAGCCTTCGGGTAAAATATCGAGTTCCTGCAACACATAATCTACGGCTATTTTACCGGCAAACCGGGGCAGCAGCGTTTCTTTAAAACTGGCTAACAACGACTCCCGGATTACAAACACGACCTGCCCAAAACCGGCCTTAATTGCATCGTAAATAGAATAATCTATAATGGTTTCGCCGCTGGGGCCAAATTGTTCCAGTTGTTTTAAGCTGCCGTAGCGGGTTGCCATGCCCGCTGCCATCACCACCAATGTTGGTTTTATAGCCATTTTTTACTTTATATTTTGCGCCGCCGATAAAAAATTCTGTATCAGCTTTTATTAACTTTTTATTTATATCAGGATTTTCGCAAATCTTTTTTAATCTTTAAACCTTCCCCGCTAAAGGAAAATTTTTGACTCTTTTGCGGAAGTCCTATTTAAATATTATTAAAACCAGATCTTCTGGGAGCATAAAACCTCATTAGCCTAATCGCCAGAAGATTGTTTCTGTTGAAGGAATCATCTCTTGGGCCGGAAAATCTTCGGCATTTGGGATTTAATACCCATGGTTAAGCTGCGCGTAAAAACCACTTAATTTAAAGCTTTACCTATACAGACTCATTATTTTGCTGCACCCATCTCATTGCAGCGGTAACTTACCGGTTTACTTAGGATAAGATACCGCTGTAATGCGGCGAATACATTAAAATAATTGTGGTGGATAGATTTTACTTTTGTATGCTAAATTTTAGTTTGCATTCGCTTTTCAAACCCAATTAAACCAGACTGGTTTTTCTAATTTAACTTTTGGTTATTAAACATAAGCATTAGTTTTTAAAGATCAAACTAATCTTAAAAAAAATGTGCTCGTACACACATGTATAATATCCTAAATGTGCACGTACATCATAAAAACAGGTACAATAACAATTAGCGTGTTTGCATTACTGGTTGCGCCTAACGGCACTATCCGCCACAATTCTTTATGATTGTGGCTTAATAATTTTGGGGTGATCTTAACAGTATTATTATTAGTTGTTTTATGCGCTTAAATTACAAGAGCCCTGCTGCGCTCGTCGAAACAACTAATATTTACTTTATGAGGTTGTAATAGATCCTTCGACAAGCTCAGGATGACTCAGTAGTAAACATTTAAGCGCAAGTTTTATCTTAATAATGGTATTAATACTACTATTATATAGCCCTGAATGGGCTTAATAATACAGCCCAGGGTGCAGCCCTGGGAACACGCACATACCAGTAAAAAGCCCTGAAAGGGCGAAATATTGCTTTTAGAATATTCCGCCCTTTCAGGGCTTTTGTACTGGTATGTGGCTTTTCGATGGGCGCTGCCCATCGCTAGAATATTTCGCCCCGTTGGGGCTGAACAGTTATTGAGGAGGATTAAACACTATAATAATTACCATTAGCTAAAACTTTACAGGCCTTAAAGACCTGCGAAGTTTTAACCAATGGCTGCTGGTTTAGACAATTTGGAATAAACTCTGCCCTTAAAAAGCCGGCAAACTTGCCTTAACGGAACACTTCAAGTACTCTACTTCTGGACTTTATAGAAAATAGCGCCGAACAGGAAAATAACTACGTAGCAAATAATTGGTAGGTAATAGGCGGCTGCTACATCTTGGTTGGCCACAATACCCATAATGGGCGGAAACACAGCCCCGCCAACTACGCCCATTACAATAAAAGACGAACCCTGCTGCGTGTGTTTACCTAAATTTTTCAGACCCAAGCTGAAAATAGTCGGGAACATGATACTGAAAAAGAAGTTGAGCAGCAGCAAGGCCACAAAAGAAACTGTACCCCAGCTTTGCGCAATAATTAGGCACATTAGAATATTAGCCAGCGCGTAAGTAGCCAGTAATTTGTTAGGAGCAATAAATTTCATCAGGAAGGTGCCCACAAAGCGGCCTACCATCATCATTACCATAAATATTAATCCAAAATAATAGGCGGCTATTTCGGGGGTAAGGCCCATTTTTTCTTCGCCGTAAAAAATAAAGAAAGCCCAGGTACCCGATTGGGCGGCCACGTTAAAGAACTGCGCAATACAAGCCCAAATAAAATGCCGGTGCTGAAATAATTTTTTGGGTGCTTTTAAAGTTGCCGGCTCCATGCCTACCTCGTAGGTATCGGTGCTAACCACGTGCGGATCGGTGAGGGTGGGTACTTTTACAAAAGCAAACGCAATGGCCAGTAAGGTAATAACCACGCCTATTATGGTGTATAATATTTTAACCGAATCGAGTTCGCCGGGGGTGCCGGTGCGCAATAAGAAATAACCACCAATTACCGGGCCTATAACGGCACCCAACCCGTTAAACGCCTGGGCAAAATTTAAGCGCTGGTCGCTGGTACGCTGGTCGCCGAGCGAAGCAATAAACGGGTGCGCTACGGCTTCTAAGGTGGCCAGGCCGCAACCCAGAATAAATAAAGCTACCCGGAAAAACCCAAACGACTCGGAACCGGCCGCCGGCACAAATAAAAAGGCCCCTACCGCATACAAAAATAAACCCAACAAAACGCCCATTTTATACCCGAAGCGCTTCATAAACAAACCGGCCGGCACACCCATAATAAAATAAGCACCAAACACCGAAAACTGCACCAAACCCGACTGGGTCTTAGATACATTCAATACATTCTGAAAATGTTTGTTTAGTACATCGCCCATGGTAATGGCAATGCCCCACAGCATAAATAAGGAGGTAACAAAAACAAAGGTGGTGAAATACTTTTTTTCGGTAAAAGCGGCCGGCTGCGCAGGTACCCTGGCTTCGGACGAGGAAACGGGAGACATCATGATTTAAATAAAATAAGCTAATTGGCGGTATAAAAAGGTAAAGAAACTAATAATTTCGTTTTAGCGGCATATTTTTCGGTCTGGCAGTATAAAATTATCGGTTTGTTAACGGCTACAGTTTCTGGTTAACCAGCAAATATTGCTTACCCCAGCAGCTTAAATATTGCCGGAGCAAAAGCAATATTGCGGCCAGCCAGACCTGGAATTACGGACTGATTAAACCAGTTTATCTTTTCTAAATTTTGGTTTCGCGCCGGTTCTTTCTAATTTCATCTTATGATTTCGCTTAAAGTATTTACCCGCTTACTGCTTTTCTTCTTTGTTTACGGCGCTTTCAGCTCCTTTGCCCTGGCCCAGCAACCAACTTTGCCAACGGTAATCCCCTCACCCGCTGCTGATTCGCTAAAGTTAACGCCTAAGCCTTTTGTGTTGTTCGATAGCCTGAATTACCGTTTTATTGGCGATGGTAACTTCACGCGGGGCAATATAAACCGCACACTGGCGGTTGCCCGCGCCGAAATAATTGTAAACGGACCGGTAATTTCGGTATCTACGAACCCACGGTTTGCTTACGGCAAGCAAAACCACGTACTCGCCGAGCGCGACGCATACATAGATTTATTTATTGATGTTTATAAACAGAAGCGGGTTTATGCCTTTAGTTTGGCTACGCTGGAAAACAGTAATTTACGGGGCATTACGTTGCGGCAATTAGCCGGGGTAGGTTTGGGTTTGCGGCTGCTCCGGAAAGAACACCACACCTTATCTTTTACTAATGCGGTTATTCACGAATCTACTAATTTCCGGAGCCGCTCTACCGTAACCACCCAGCGCAATTCGGCCCGGTTAAAAGGCAGCCACACTTTTCTGGAAAATAAAATCAGGTTTAACCACATTACCTTTGTACAGCCATCTTTAGCCGATATTTCTAATTTTCGCTGGAACACGGTGGTTTCGGTGGAGCTACCCTTAACCAAATGGGTAACCCTGCGCACGGCTTTCGAAAATACCTACGAAAGCATTGTAGAGCCCAACCGCAAAAAAAACGACAGCCGCTTAACGGTGGGGATTGCTTTTGGCAACCGGCCGTAAGCGCATAGCTTCTACTTAACTTAATTTAGGCCCCAAACGCTAAAAAAAGAAGCTGACCGGTTTAGCTGTTAATCTGGCTTCTGTCATTAGCGGCAGCTTTGTCATGCGCTTATTTAAGCCTAGATTAAGCATAGTTGTTTTAGCCTCATTGGTGCTTATGCGCAGCACATGATAAACGGTCAACTGCTTTGCCTGGTTAATTTCTAACTTAGCGACACTTATAATATTCAGACGCTTCGCGGAAAAACGTTACTGGTCTAAAATATTTTTTCAATATTTCACCATCATATTATAACCTTTTTATTTGGTTATTATAACCGCTATCCGCTTTATTAAATATATTATTTATTTAATATAACGTGTTTTAACGCCTGCTTTCCTATCAGGTGATTTACCACCAGCTATCCTGTTCTAAATAGTGCAGCTAATAATTTCAGCAGAAAATACCATCTTGTTTTTTGTACCTATACTATGCTAATGCAGAATAGAAATTTTACAAGCATTTTCTAAAATCCGGAAAAAACCATCCCATTTCCGGATTTGCAACTACCTCTTACAATTCAAATAAATACGCTAAAAACCTAATTTGGCCTTTAAACATATATTTTATCATATATTTATATTCTGGCATATATTTAGACTTATAAAAGAGGAAATCCTAGTAAAACTAACTTAAATGAACATGAACAAGCAAACTACTGGCGCAACTAACACCAAATTTGTTACCAACCCTGCTGAAAAGGTTGAATCATTTAAGGCTATAATAAAACTGTTTGTAATCTCAATGGAACATCCAGCTTATATAAAAATACCGAGAATAATCAGAACCCCTATTAGATAATATTACTTGTTGTTTCAGGAAGGCCATTCCTACTGCAATAACTAATACATATATTAATTAAAATATATTAATTTTTTATTTTAATATTTACGTTTTAAATTCGAACTATTAATTTATAATCCTAAAAATTAAATAATAAATGCCACGGCTTACAACCTTTACCCAAACCTGTTTTAGCAGGGGCAGAAAACCTTAACAAACGCTATTAAATACCCGATAATCGCTTAAACTAATACTTTAGTTACCAAACATAAGTAACTAAAGGAAGGAAAAACTGAATAATTCAGCTATTGCTCTAAACCAAACCTACTAAGCAAGCCTCATCAGCTGCGACTAAATAGCTTACTAAGTCCGTAGCGAGTTGTTTAATCCAAAAAAATCATAGATTACTTAAACCCTAATAAAAACGCTTAACCCTTTAACCCTAATTTTATGCAAAAGAATTTTACCCATTTAATTACCGCTATCAGTCGGGCCCGCAACCACCGGGCTGTGATAGCAACTTTATTGTTATTTATGCTGCTGTTGCTAGCGAAGTCAGCATCGGCACAGACATTATCAATTTACAACAATGATTTTAGCAACAGTTCTAGTGTTAGCATAACAAGAACTCGTGGAGAATCAATGACAGTAACATCTGGTCTTCTCTCAATTAAAGGTAACCAAGGTGGGACCAAAGGCTACGAGGGATACGTTGTAACCGCAAATTCAATTACTTTCTATCCAGGGATCACCTATACAATCTCGATAAAAGCGCGAACGCCAAATTCTACGTTGGGTAAAATTGAAATTACCCGGGGAACAACACAAGCAAATGCTCGGAGTAGTTCAGGAAATAGAATACTGTCTTCAAATACAAATAACATTACAGCTACTAACCCCAGCACTAATTTCAATGAAATTTCGACCCAATTTACAGTAACATCTACTCAAAGCTTATACATTGGGTTTTATTTAGTAAGTACTGGCAATGGCGCGGACGCGGATTTAGATGATATAATAATTACTGGTACATGTAATACCTCCCCAACAGTAAATATCACTAACCCAGCCGCAGTTTGTACTCCTAGCACTGTGGACTTAACGGAGTCGGCCATTATAAACGGAAGTACCACGAATTTAACCTATACATATTTCACCGACGCTGCTGCTACTACGGCACTAAATAATCCCAGTGCTGTAACGACCTCTGGCACTTACTATATCAAAGGAACCAATGCTGTTGGATGTTTTGCTATCAAGCCAGTAGTTGTTACTATAAATACGGTACCAACTGCTCCTACTACTACTAATGCGGATCGGTGTGGTACAGGCAAAGTTACTTTAAGAGCAGTGGGTGCACCATCAGGCAGTTCCTACCGCTGGTATGATGCCTTTGGGGATATTATTTCTGGAGAAACAGGGCCTACCTATGAGCCTACTATTAGCAGCACGCAAAATTTCTACGCTACGGTGGTAAGAAATGGCTGTGAAAGCCCCAAAACCCTTGTTACAGCTACTGTAAATAGCCTTCCAGATGCACCAACTGTCTCAGGAATTCCATTAAAAGCAGGAACAACCGAAATCACGGTTTGTACTGGTAGTACAGCAACGCTTACGGCTAACGGCGCTCCTGATGGAGGTTCTTATAAATGGTTTACAACAGAATCAGACGGAACAGCAATAAGTACGAACCTTTCTGGAACAGGTAATACTACTTACAGCCCTACTTTAATAAATAATACTACTTCTCCAATAATAACTTCTTTCTATGTAGAAGCAATCAATCCTAGTAGCCTGGGTGGTTGTACAAGCGCTACCAGAACTAAAGTAGATATTACCGTTAACCCACTACCTACTGTTACATTAGGCGCAATCACTCCTGTATGTGTTACTGCTACAGCCTTTGAACTTACAATTGGCTCACCTGCAGGCGGAAGCTATAGCGGCACAGGTGTAACTGCTGTTTCCAATCCGGATCAAACTACTACCTGGATGTTTGACCCAACTGTTGCTGGTGCCGGCGTACATATTATTACTTATACTTACCAAGACCCAACTACTACTTGCTTAAACAAAGCAACAACTCCAATACAAGTTTCTCCGGTTGCCACTGCTGGCACATTTGCTCCGGTATGCTCCGGTAGCACTTTGACTTTAGGAACACCGACTGCTCCTAATTTAACTGGTATGACTTATACCTGGACAGCTACTAACCCTGCTAACCAAGGCTTATTATCAGCCAATAATGTAGCCCAGCCAATTGTTACTTTAACTAATCCAGGTACTGAACCCCTAGATTATACTTTTAATTTAGAGGTTAATTCTCCTGGTTGCGAAACTACCAGCAGTAGTGTTACCATAACTGTTAAGCCAGCCATAACAAGTAACAATCTGACTGCTCCGGAAAAAGTTACTTTTTGTGATAGCGGTGACCCAGCAGAAATAACTGGCACAGCAGCCGCTGGTGGTAATGGAATCTTTTCTTACGTTTGGGAGAGCAGCACGATTTCAACAACGGCTGGTTTTACCCAAATAATTGGCGCTACTGAAATAAACTATAATCCTGGTTTACTTACCAAAACCACCTACTTCCGGCGGGTAGTAACTTCCGATGGCTGCCCTAGTACCAGCAATGTTATTACAATTACCATAAACCCTAATCCAACTGTAGCCGAAATTTTTGGCAATGGCCCTGTATGTGTTGGAAAAACTATTAACCTAACTAATAATACACCTAATGGTGTTTGGAGCAGTTCTGATGAAAATATAGCTACAGTTAGCTCTATTGGTATTGTAACAGGTATTAGAGCAGGTATTGTAACTATCAGTTATGAAGTAACTCAAAATGGCTGTTATAACAAAGCTACAAAATCCATCACGGTTAATGCCTTACCACCAGTTTCCATATCTGGTTTGCCAACCGGGCCTATTTACTCTGGCGATAACAACATTACCCTTATTGGTTCTCCGGCAGGGGGAACCTTTAAATTAAACGGTATGAATATCGCTACTACAACTACCAATGGTGTTACTACGGCTATCTTTGTACCTTGCAATGCAAGCACTACTAGTTCAAATACTATTACTTATGAGTACAACGGTACCTGTGCTAATACTGCAACTATCAATGTAAATGTTATTAAATCTGTTTACAGAGTAATAGTTCGTCCGGTTTCTTTCCCGGTATGCCCAAGTGTTAATACTAATTACTTTGCTACCGTAGTAAGAGACGCCGAAATTATCTACCCGTATAAAGTAAATGCTAACGGCCAGGCCATTGATGCTAATAATGTTCCCATAGTTCAGGATAATTCCTACCCTATTCCGAATCCGGATTATCCGTTTCCTACCGGCACACCACAGTTCAAAAAAGACCAGGCTTACCGTTACTTCCGGCCTATAGTTGTAAGTGCTAGAGACTCTTTAGCTACAAATAAGCTTACTTACCAGTGGACCAAAAATGACAAGGTATTTAATGGTCCTGAAGATAATGGTCCTACTGTTAAAAATTCAGGCCTTACTTCTCAAGATTTTTATGCCGCTAAAATAACCGGGTTAGTATCAGCAAGCAACCCACTTGCTTGTAACATTTCAGCTTCTTCTATCCCAATGTCTAACAGAATTTACCTGGGCATACCCAATACCTACAGTATCTCTTTAGCAGCTCAGAATACCACTTTCTGCCGTAACCAGGATGGTACTGTAAACTTCAGCACCACCTTAGGCGCTGGTTTCCCTACCGCAGATGCTACCGGATTAACGATTAACTGGTATAAAAACAATTTGCTTATAAAAGATAGTAATGGCAACCCTGTTACTGGTACTACCTACTCTGCTCCATACAGCAGTTTTAACAACGGCGACAAAATATCAATTGCCTTTACTTCGGCAATCAGCGGTTGTTCTATAGTGCAAACCGGTGGTGCTGATGCAGCAATTAATATTACAGTTAATCCTACAATTATTAATTCGTTCACTTTACAAGAACCAGAAGAGACGCTATACTTTAAGGAAGCAACCTACATAGCGAAGCCAACCAATACATCTATTGCCTGGCGTTATGAATGGACTATTAATTATTTACCTGGTCCGAATGAAGTACAAACAGTAACTGGGTCTACGCTGACTATACCCGCTGACAAGATGCACTTAGGATTTCAGAGTGTAACAGTTAAACAAATAGCTCCAGATGGAATTTGTTTTAGTGAGAAAACTATTACTGCGAGTTCAAATCTTAATGTTATTCAACCAGTAGAGTTGCTCTACCTGAAAGCTACCAAACAAGCAAACGATGTAGTGGCAGTAGAATGGGCTACCGCTATGGAACAAAACAGCGAAGGTTTTGAAGTACAAGTATCACAGGATGCTAAAAACTACCGCAGCTTGGCCTTTGTCGCTTCTAAAGCGGGCGGCAACACCAACCAAAAGCAGGTATATACTTTCCACGATAAAGAAAACGGCAAATACGGCACCCGCTATTACCGCTTAATGCAGCGCGACATAAACGGCGACTCGGAATATTTTGGCCCGAAAGCTGTAAAAATAGGCGCTGCCGTAGAAAGTTTAAGCGCTTATCCGAATCCGTTCAGCAGCGAAGTAAGCCTGGAGTTTAACGCCGAAGAAGCAGGCACCATGCAGGTACTGGTAACCGATGCCGCCGGCGCCAAAATACTGGAACGTTCGCTGCCCGCAGCTAAAGGCAACAACCGCACCCTGCTGCAGTTAAACAGCCGCTTACCACAGGGCATGTATATTATTACTACGCGCCTGAATGGTAAAACCAACCACATTAAATTGCTTAAAAGATAGTAAGCTTTATTAGGGTTAAAGCTGAAAGGGGTGGGTATTTTACCTGCCCCTTTTTTTATTTACGGTTAGTGAAAGTCGAGCAGCGCACCCGTTTAATAAATGCATCCTGGTTAATCAGCCCAAGGCACAAACTTTTTTTGAACAATTAGTAAACTGGTGGTATTGACGCAAAACCCATTCTGACTCCCGTATCTAATATATAAATTTTTAAATATTTTATTTATCCTTTTCAAAACGCTATTAGCCACAACTGGTTGCTCGAAGTTTTATAAACGAGCCTGATTAAACATTATCTGTAGAGAGTACCATTAGACAAAATTATCTACGACTAAAATTATTTAGAATTGAACCGTATCAAGCTTTTTCCGGCCGCCGGAAAATCACTTCCGAAATCCGGAAAATAAGCTACGGCACACAAGCTAAAATATTAACGAAAAAACCTTATTCCGCTACAGTACATAGCTTTATAAATATATTTTCTTTCTGGCATATTATTAGACTTATAAAAGCCGGAATCCTATAAATACTAACTTAAATGAACCTTATACCAGAACCTACTACCCTATTAAACACCACTGCGCGCCTGGCTCCGGAACCAGCGCAAAAAACAGGCAAAGTTAAGTTAAGGTTATTTGTACTCTCTATGCAGCTCCCTGTATATATAAATATACCAGGAAATAATTAAAGTACAATCGGAATGTATTTCAGGAGGTTTAAAGGTTGTTAAGTAACATCAATAAAATATTCTTTAAAAATTTACACAACAAAATTTTTTATTACATTATTTTAATATAAATTCGTCGCCCTTATAAAATATAGATAAATTTTTGCTAAATGTATCCTGTTTTAAGCCAAAGCCAACTCCTGCTGTTAACTTCCAAAAACTGGAATTTAATTATACCAGTCCTTTTAACAGCTCCGGACAATAATTTAGTAAAATTTAACAGGGCGCAACATAATAACCCAGAATATTTGCAAAGCTTAAACCTTAAGTTAAACTAAATATTAAATAAGGCCAAAACAATGCTGCTAAGCCATTTTATGGCCGTCGCAGTTAAACAGAAAAGTTTACACGAACCAATTAATACCTAATAAAACCAAACCCTAATAATACGCTTAACCATTTAACCCTAATTTTATGCAAAAGAATTTTACCCATTTTATTACGGCTGTTAACCGGAGCAAAAACCACCGGACTTTGTTAGCTGCTTTGTTATTATTTATGCTGCTGTTGCTGGCGAAGTCGGCTTCAGCGCAGACCACTAGCCTGTATACGGATGATTTTAATACAACCAAATATACAACTGCGCAGATCTTATCCACAGGAACGACAATAGGAATAGTTAATGTTGATGGAAATAATCAATTACGTATTAGGGGAAATAATCCTAGCTCTGGTCGGGGTTATAACCTTTATATTGTAACGCAAAAAATTACTTTGCGTCCTGGTTTTACATATAAAGTTAATGTAAAGGCAAGGATTGGCTCAAATAACCCAACCGCAAACGGAAAATTAGAAATAACTAGAGGCTCTACCATTGCACAAGCAACTGCATCTGGTTCAACAAATAGAATCCTTAGTTCTCCACCGGCTCCTCCAAGTAACCCGAATGGTTATAATGTATCGAGTACTTCATTTCAAGATTTTTCTTCTAGTACTTTTCAGGGTACAGGAGATCAATATATAGGTTTTTATGTATTTAGAACGGGTACCTCAAATTTCGAAGAACTATATTTAGACGATATTGAAATTACCGAAACTTGTAATAGTTCTCCAACATTGACTATAAATCAGCCAGCCGCCGTATGTGGTGGCACAGTAGATATAACGACAACAATAAATACTAATTCAACTACTCCGGGCCTAACTTTTAAATATTATACAGATGCCAATGCAACCAACGAAATAACTGCTGCTGCGGCGAAAATTGTCGGAACTACTGGTACTTACTACATAAAAGGTACTTCCATTGCTGGTTGTTATGACATTAAACCGGTAACAGTTACCATAAATCAAAAGCCAGAAGTTGCTATTATTACCGGTTCTGATGATGTTTGTATAAACTCAACCATTACTCTAGCCAATGCTACTCTGGGTGGCGTTTGGAGTAGTTCTGATGAAAATATAGCTATTGTAAGTACCAATGGCGTAGTTTTGGGTAAAGTTGCAGGAATTGTTACCATTAGTTACACTGTAACAACTCCAAATACTACCTGCTCTACTACTGCAACAAAACAGATAACTGTAAATACATTACCAATAGCACCTACTTTAGCTGCTTCAAGCACTACTTCCATTTGTAGCGGTGGTACGGCAACTTTAACTGCCGAAAATGGTCCTGCTAATGGTTCTTACAAATGGTATTCAACTTCAACTGGCGGAAGTTCTCTATTTACTGGTCCAACTTATACTACAGATATCTTAACCAATACAAATGCAGCGGCTTCAAGTTTTGTTTACTATGTAGAGTCTGTAAATGAAGGTGGTTGCGCAAGTGAAACCAGAACACCGGTAACAGTATTTGTTTATGCATTGCCAACAGCAGGCCCTGACCAAGCTAAATGCGCGGTAGGCCCTACTAGCAAGACCACATTTACCCTTTTTGGTAGTACACCATTTGGCTCTCTTGAGTGGTCTGTGGTAAATGGTAATGCCACCATTGATGATGATAACAAAAATAATGCTTTTCCAACTATAACCGTAACCGGCATAGGTTCTGCAATTATTCGCTTAACTTCAACCGGAGAGCCAAATAATCCATGCGGAGTTAAAACCGATGATATAGTATTAACTGTTAATCCAATCTACAACAATGCATTGGATGCTACACCGATAACTGTACCAGAAGAATTAGAGTATTTCAAACCAGCCAAGTTTGTGGCAAATCCGGCAAATAATGATTTAAACTGGACTTACAAGTGGACAGTATTTTACAAAAATGCTCCTGCTGTGACAGTTCTTACTGATAATAACAATGATGCAGAACTAAATTTAACGGCCGAAGAAATGAATATAAATTTCGATTATGTGGAGGTAATACAAGTTGCTCCAACTGGTGTACCTTGTGTAGCAATAGAATCGGCGCGTGAAAGAACTCCTATACAAACCATATTACCAGTAGAACTCATTTACCTGAAAGCCGATAAGAAAAACGATAACGTAGTGGCTTTGGAATGGGCCACGGCTATGGAAAAGAACAGCGAAGGTTTTGAAGTACAGGTATCGCAAGATGCCCAAAACTACCGCACCTTAGCTTTTGTAGCTTCTAAAGCCGGTGGCAACACCAACCAAAAGCAGGTATATACTTTCCACGACAAAGAAAACGGCAAGTACGGCGTTCGCTACTACCGCTTAATGCAACGCGACATAAACGGCGACTCGGAATATTTCGGACCTAAAGCTGTGCAGATTGGAGAAGCTATAGCAGGTTTAAGCGCTTTCCCCAACGCCTTTACCAGCGAAGTAAATCTGGAAGTTAACACCGAAGAAGCCGGCACCATGCACGTACTAGTAACCAATACCACCGGCGCTACTGTACTGGAGCGCACCGTAAAAGTAGCCAAAGGCAATAACCGGGAATTACTACAGTTTAACAATGGCTTGCCTAAAGGGTTATATTTTGTTACTACCCGCCTGAATGGCAAAACCAACCATATTAAACTACTGAAAAGATAGTAAGCTTTATTAGGGTAAAGCTAAGGGGCGGGTATTTTACCTGCCCCTTTTTATTTTACCTCTACCCAAGTATAAAGCATTACCCAAGTTCCGGTAATTTTTAACGCTAAAGTTCTCCTCGCAAAATATCAATCCTCGCAAAAAGCTAAATCGAATAAAAGCCTCTAGCGGCCTTTATAGGGGTATTTAGCTATTTGTTATTATTATTTATAGTTGTAATTACAAAAATTGTAATTAAAATAATTTTTATTTTACCTTTTTTGTAATATATTCAAAATCTAACCCCGAATAATTTTAAATTCTTACAAATGCACCGTAACACTATACCCAATATTGTTGCCAACTTATTCTCGCGGCAAGCGCAGGAAGCAAGTTTATACCTTAGCAGGAATTGCCGTTATGCTAACTTATCTGCTTCTCCGCCAGGCTAATATTGCCTCATTTATAAATGCTAAAGCGCCAGCATTTACTTCCTAACCCACTTTTATCAGAACAACAACCGCTACCTGGCCGGTCTGCTGTTTACCACCGTCCTCCTGAACTATCTCTAAATACCAGCAAATTAGGTTTACGCTTAACCCTATAACTATACCATTATGCAAAACAACTTTACTAAACTTATCGCCCCTATCCGCCAGGCTCGGAATTACCTGCTCATTGCTGCCGCCTTATTGTTTATGTTGTTGCTACTGGCAAAGTCAGCTTCAGCGCAGACTGTTAATTCTATTGATCCAATTTGTACAAACACCAGGAGTTCACCTTTGAACCTAACCATAAATGGAAGTGGGTTTACCACAGGTAGTTCTAATAACATAGCATTAGTTAGAATAAATGGAGACGATGTAAATCTTCTCACTCCGAATCAAAACACAAGCACGGCAACCCAATTATTTGTATCTATACCATCAAGTTACTTTACAACTGCAAGGACTTTAACAATTCAAGCTGCAAATAGATCGGGAGGTGTGCGAAATTGGCAAACTGCCACAACTTATACTCTTACTGTACTTGCTGCACCTACCACCACGGGTGGCAGCCGTTGCGGATCTGGTACTGTACAATTATCAGCTTCCGGTGCTCCCACCGGTGCTAGTTACCGTTGGTATACAACTTCTACTGGCGGGTCTCCTGATGCAAGCCAAACTGGCGCTACTTTCACTACACCAAATATCAGCAGCACCACTACATATTACGTTTCAATGGCTACTAGTAGTTGCGAAAGTCCCAGAACAGCAGTAACTGCTACCATAAATGAGATACCCAATGCAGTAATAGTAGGAACTACCACCATCTGTAGCGGCAGCATCGCAACACTTAATGCTAGTGGAGCACCTACCGGTGGCTCATACAGATGGTACACAACTGCTACGGGCGGAACTGCTATTTCCACAAATCTTTCCGGAACCGGAAATAGTACTTATAGCCCAACCTTAACCAATTTAACGAATACGCCTGCCATTACTTCATATTATGTAGAAGCCATAAATCCAGGCAATTTGGGCAGCTGCGTAAGTACTACCAGAACCCGTGTAGATGTTACTGTTAATCCCCTGCCCACAGTAACTTTAAACTATACGCCAACTTGCGAAGACGCCGAAACCACTTTAACAGTAAATGCCAGTGGCGGCACCGGCCCAGGTACCTATACTTACGAATGGATAGTACCAAATACCGTTACGAATCCAGGTAATGTAGCCAGTTTCAAAACAACAACGGCTGGTTACTATAGCGTAAGAGTAATTGACCAAAATAGCTGTCAAAATAGTGTAACCGCGGAGCAACAAGTAACATTTATTCCCCGACCAACCGCTACCTTAAACTACACGCCTACCTGCGTAGGTACCGCAACTACCATCGTGGCAAACCCGAGTGGTGGCACCGGACCTTATACTTATAACTGGACCGTGTTACCAGCCGGTGTAAACAATCCGGGCAACGTAGCTTCCTTTCCTACCGAAATTCCTGGTACTTATAGTGTTGTTGTAACCGATAAAAATGGCACTGGTTGTACGAGTACAACTATATCTGCTAATGTAATATTTAACCCCTTACCTACCGTTACATTAACCAGTCCACCCGCTTGTATTGGCACCGATGCAATCGTCACAGCCAATGTAACCAACGGTACCGGTCCTTTTATTTATAACTGGGTTGTTCCAACGGGGGCAACTGCACCCGGCAACACCATAGGTAGTTTTACCACTTCTGTACCCGGAGAATATCGCGTGTCTGTTACCGATAATAATGGTTGTACTTCTAGTGCTGTTGCTACTATTACCATCGCCTTTAATCCGTTGCCGGCAACACCAACTATTGCAGCGGATGGTTCCACTACTTTCTGCCTGGGTGGCTCCGTAAATTTAACGGCTGATGGTAGCCCTACAGCAACCACTTTTACCTGGTACAAGGGCAATACAGTAGTGCAAACAGGACCAAATCCTAGTTATTCAGCTAATGAAACCGGTAATTATACTGTTATTGCTACTGATAGCAATACTTGCAGCAGCCTTGCTTCAAATATTATAGAAGTTTTTGTATTAACACCTCAAAATATTATTACCGGCGGCCCCGGTAACCAGCGTTCTTTTTGCGAAGGCAATACAGCTACCCTTACCGCTTTAACCGGGGGTACCTATACTTACCAATGGTTTTTTAGTACAGATGCCACAATTAATAATGGTAATGAAACGCCTGCTGGCCAAACATCTAGTATAACAGTTAATACGCCTGGGTTCTATTACTTGGTTTTAACGGGTGCTAACAACTGCGAAGTAATTTCTGAAGTTATTACGTTAGAACGAACACCGGCTATAGATACCAACGAACTTGACCCTAAAACTCCTATTTGTGAGGGTACCGCTCCCGGATTAATAACCGGAAATGTTACTGGCGGGAACGGTTCTTACGTGTATAAATGGGAGATGAGCACGACTTCTGCTACTACTGGTTTTTCCGAAATAGCTGGTGCTATTTCTCAAACTTTAAATTACACCCAAACCCTTACCCAAACCACCTGGTTCCGCCGGACAGTTACTTCCGTTAATTGCTTTGATGTTAGTGAGGCCCTAGAAGTTACCGTAATACCGCTACCTACTGCTGCTGTTAATGCTGATGGCCCACTTAGTTTCTGCTTTGGCGGGAACGTAACTTTAACCGCTAGCGCCGGCGACTCCTGGGCCTGGTACAAAGCAGGCAATTCGCAACCGGTAGCTACATCGCAATCTTACATTGTTGCAGAAAACGGCAACTATACCGTTGTGGTTACCACTAATAATTGCTCCGCTACTTCTAATGCGGTTACTGTTACGGTTAATCCTTTGCCTGTAGTTTCTATTACTTCAAGTGTAGCGCCAGTTAATGGATCTATTGCTATTTGCGATGGTACAACGGTAACTTTAACTGCTAATCCTGGCCCTCCAACAGGTACCTCTTATGCCTGGAGCAACGGTGAAACAAGCCGGTCGATAACGGTAGATGCAGGCGGCAATTATACTGTAACGGTAACAAACGCCAATTCTTGCTTTGCTCCTGCCACTGCTTCGGTTACTGTAAAATCAGTACCTACTGTTTCTATCCAGAATTTTAGTAATCCTAACGCGATTTACACCGTTTATACTGGCGATTTAAATATCCCGCTTCAAGGGTTAGCTGACGGGCTTCCTGTAATAGGCACTTTTGCCGTAAACGGAACCCCAATTTCCGGTAATACCTTAACTACTTGCAATGGTGGCAACTTAGGTCCCGTAAATGGGATAGTTGATAATGTTACTTTTACTTATGAAATTAATGGATGTCCGGTAACTGCTACGGCTAAGTTTCTTTTAAAACAATCTACTTTCGCTGTTATTATCACTGCCAATCCTTTTCCGGTATGTTCCGGTACCAATACAACATATACCGCAACCATATACCGGGATGCAGTTGTAACTTTGCCATATTTAACAAACGCTGCAGGTGAGCCAATAAATGATGCCGGTCAACCGGTAACAGGGCCAAACGCAGTTCCAGCAAAGAATCCCCTATATCCATTTCCACCAACAGATCCCCCATATAAATTAGCTAATTATCAGCGTTATTATAAGCCAATTGTTACCGGGGGAGCAATTGTTGATGCCAATCTGTTTGATTATCAGTGGAAGAAAAATAATGTTAATGATATTGGAAATAATACCCCGTCTCGTAGTTTAGCCGGCTTATCATCCACAGACTATTATACGGTTGAAGCAACGCTGAAAAACAATCAAACCATTGGCTGTAATGTATCTACCTATTCTTCCGAATCAAACCGCATATATTTAGGTACACCAGATGCATATTCAATAGATATTTCGGCTAGCCCTAACATAATTTGCAGCAACAGTACAACCCCGGTAGTATTTACCGCTCTTCCAAATCAAAACTCACCTTACGATTGGAGTACAATTGGGCTTGTTGTAAACTGGTTCCGCAACAATGAAACACAGCCGTTTAGAACAGGTTTAACATTCTCTTTATTACCTAGCGAGATAAACAACGGCGATAGATTCAGAATAGAATTTACCACTACGTTAGGCGGGTGCAAAACAGGAGCTAATAACGGTGAAATTACCATAACAGTAAACCAGCCACCCGCTATTACCGCAACCGGTCAGCCACAAGTTACTGTTGCTGCTTGCGTTGGGCAATCTGCTAATTTCTCAGTTCAGGCAACCGGCACCAACTTAGGTTTTGCCTGGTTTAAAGTAGGCGACCCAAATTCCATATCTGCCGGTACTAGCACTAACAATAATGGTGTAATTACCAATACACTTACCCTTAGCAATGTGCAGCTAGCGGATAATAACTCACAATATTATGTTATTATTTCCGGTACTTGTAGCCCCACAGTTCAATCAAATAATGCTACCTTAACCGTAAATCCGTTGCCGGTAACACAACCTATAACCGCTCCTAATTATTGTGCTTTAACCAGTACCGGTAGTACCATAAGTTTAACCAGCACTCAGGCTGGCGTAACTTATCGCCTCAAACAAGGCAACACCGTATTGGCAACATTAACCGGGAATGGCACCGGCCCGCTTGCTTTTACCGGAACTTATGTTGCAGGCAATTATACTATTGAAGGCACCTCAGCTACCACCCCTAGCTGTACAGCCACGGTTGGCTCGGTTACGGTTATCGAAACCACGCCTATTCAGAATGTGATTGAAGAGTTAATACAAAACCCTAACCCATTGGTTTATTTTCAACCCGCAACCTTTACTGCCACGCCACAAACTACAACCAGACCTGACGGCACTTCTATTGCATGGCTATACAAATGGACCATTGATTATGGTGCAGCAGGTAAAGTTCAGAAGCCTATTAGCAATAGTAATGTTTTACAATTAACCGGCGAAGAAATGAACATGAACTTTGTAGGCGTAATAGTAGAACAACTAATTCCTACGAATGATAATTCTACCTGCTATAATGCGGTAACTTCGGGCGAAACCCCTTCTAACAGTGGCAATGTTTTACCGGTAGAGTTGCTGTACCTGAAAGCCACCAAACAAAATAACGATGTAGTGGAAGTAGAATGGGCTACGGCTATGGAAAAGAACAGCGAAGGTTTTGAAGTACAGGTATCACAAGATGCTAAAAACTACCGTACCCTGGCCTTTGTAGCTTCTAAAGCCGGTGGCAACACCAACCAAAAGCAGGTATACACCTTCCACGACAAAGAAAACGGCAAGTACGGCACCCGCTACTACCGCTTAATGCAGCGCGACATGAACGGCGACTCCGAATATTTTGGTCCTAAAGCTGTAAAAATTGGCGAAGCCGCTGAAAGCATGAGTGTTTACCCGAATCCGTTTAGCCAGGAAGTTACCTTATCTGTAAACGCCGAAGCGGGTGGTAGTATGCACGTGCTGGTAACCAATGCCATTGGCGCCAAAGTACTGGAACGCACCTTAACCATTCAGAAGGGTAGCAACAAACAAAGCTTGCAGTTTAATGGCAATCTGCCGCAGGGTATGTACCACATTACTACCCACCTTAACGGCAAAGTGCAGCACTTTAAACTCCTGAAACAACAGTAAGCTTTATTAGGGTTAAAGCTGAAAGGGGTGGGTATTTTACCTGCCCCTTTTTTTTGTACCTGGTCTGGGTGCCATAGCCTTCAGGTTAAGACGTCCATAATCTGTACACCTGATTTTAATTGATAAAGATTGTACTGGATTCTATTCAAATATTTATTAAGACAGCCAAAGTAGCATTCTCCATACAAAACAGCTATAACTAAAGCAGCAGGAATGCGGGGCAAATTAATGCTAAGTAATGGCTGCTTCGGCATAAACACCTTAAAACCAGCAACAGAACTGAGGCAAGCGCGTAAATTATATGTAAAGTCTAAAAGCGTTAGGACTTTCGCAAAACTATTAAAAGTCTCTTCGGAGAGGCAGGGGGAGGATTTACAATGAAGCTGTTTCGAATTTCTATTTCAAACCGAATCTGGTGCTTTTGGTGGTGTTATTACCGCCAATTCTAAAGCTCCTGTTAAACCACTTGCTGGTGCCTCCACAGCCAAGGTAGCGGCATATACCAATTTAGTAAATGCTAAACAACTTCGATGTTTAAAAACCAATAGACGAAAACCCTGGCAGTAATATTTTATATACTCCTCTCTAATAATTTACTAAGCCGCCAACACATGTACAGTTCTTTAGCCCTGATATTATGCAAAAAATATTTACACAGCGTTTTAGGCTACTATGGGGGTATATCCTAAAACCATATAGTTTCGGGTTAACTTTTTTACTATTTTTTATTTTAGCTAATACAGCAAATACTACTGTTGTTAAAGGCAAATCCATAATTAACAACAAAATTATTAATACAACCGCGAAGAAAACTTCCGAAACCCTCACCAGCCTCCGGCCAGCAATTACCCGTAATTCCTTCGTTGCCGATAATCCACTACCCCAATTAGATTCCTTATCAAAATATTGTATTACGCAAGGTTTTCAGGGCGATCTGCACGTTACTTTATATGGTAAGAACTTTGTGCAAGGAGCTAAAGTACGTATTTCCTATTCAGTGTTTCAAGTAAGCGACTTTACACCTACTTCTGTTAGTGCCGATGGCAAACAGATAGCGTCTGAAGTGCCAGCCAATTGGCTTTTTTTCTTCCAACTTGTGCCTGGTCCGTATAGAATACAAGTTGTTAATCCGGCACCAGCCGTTCAAGGCGGCGTATCCAAAGAAAAAATATTTACGGTTTATGCATTTGCTAATACAAGCAATATTTCGGGTAAAACCGCTGTTTGTGCCGATGAAACAGATGTAGTGTATTCGGTACCGCCAGTAGCAGGCGCTTCCTATATTTGGGGGCTGCCGCCCGGCGCAACAATTGTTGGCAGCTCGGGTGGTAACCAGATTACCGTGAATTTTACCAATGCGGCTTCCGGTGATGTATCGGTAACGGGCATTAGTGGCTGCGGCGATGTAGGTGCTACCTCTACTTTAGCAGTAACGGTAAACAGCCCGCCTGTTATTGATAAAATTTCTAGTAGCGTACCGGTATGTTTTAACGGTGCCATTACCTTAACGGTAAATGCATTAGGCTCTAATTTAAACTATAAATGGTATAAACGGGCGGGAAGTACCTCCAGCAATGGTTTTCCTTTAACCGATGAGGGTACCATATCGGGTTCTGGTAGCGCTACCTTAAAAATAAGTAAAGCCGCCGCTGCCGATGCCGGCTATTATTATGTAGTAGTAAGTAATACTTGTAATCCGCATGGCACTGAGTCTACTAACGTGCAAATAATAGTAAACCCTGGTTATACCAACACCATCCAGAGTGTACAAGAACCCATAGAACTTCTGGTTGATAGTTCCGCAACCTATTCTGTAACACCGGATAATAATAGTCTTGCCTGGCGGTACACCTGGACTATTTTTTACAACACCAGCCCCGCTAGTTCAGAAACTCACTATACCCTTACAACTCCTACCTTTACCATACCTCGTGTGCGCCCCGATATGTCAGGAATAAGAATAACGCAATCGCCACCTCCTGGTACGCTCTGTGTTGAAGCATTTAACAATGTGGTTGATATATTAAGAGCCCCTTTACCAGTAGAGTTGCTGTACCTGAAAGCGACTAAACTAGCAAACGATGTAGTGGCAGTAGAATGGGCTACCGCGATGGAACAAAACAGCGAAGGCTTTGAAGTACAAGTATCACAGGATGCCCAAAACTACCGTACCCTGGCCTTTGTGGCTTCTAAAGCCGGTGGCAACACCAACCAAAAGCAGGTATACACTTTCCACGACAAAGAAAACGGCAAATACGGCACCCGCTACTACCGCTTAATGCAGCGCGACATAAACGGTGATGCGGAATATTTTGGCCCGAAAGCTGTACAGATTGGCGAAGCCACTGAAAGCTTAAGTGTTTACCCGAATCCGTTCAGCAGCGAAGTAAGTTTGGAACTGAACGCCGAAGAAGCCGGTATCATGCACGTAGTAGTAACCAACGCTATTGGGGCCAAAGTGCTGGAGCGTACCTTAACCATTCAGAAAGGCAATAACAAACAAAGCTTGCTGTTTAAGGCTGATTTACCACTGGGCATGTACCACATTACTACCCGCCTGAACGGTAAAACCAAACACATTAAACTCATGAAACAATAACCTTAGTTAAGATTAAAGCGAAAAACCCACCTATGTTATTCTCTTAAACCCAACAGCACTAAATAATAATTTCCGAAATAATCAGCAAGATTTATCATACGCCGGCTCGAACAATATTCCCCGAGGTACTGGTAAATTATTATTGCTTCACATAACTAAACGAGTACCTGCGCGCTTCAGCAGAACGCCAAAACCTGTAAGCGTTCTACTTGGTTTAGCCTCTTTCTATCGGCAAAAAAACACCTAAAAGAAAGCATAACTTAACCCGTATAATCTGCGTACAAGATGCTATTCTAATCCGGCATAATTTATTACACGTTTTATATATATAAAATTTGCATTTGTTTAATCAATGTGCAAATTTAACTATTTACCCTGTTTTAGAAATATTACTCAAAAATCCTTTTCGATACCATTTAAACCCGATAACTAAGTAAAAATACTTATAAATATAGATTTTTACATATAAATATATTTAAATATAAAGTATTGCTTAAGTTAGTTCCAACTAAAAATTTAAGACAAATTTTAACTTTTTAGTTTCTTTTTTTCTTTAACCAAACCTGCAAAATGTTTAATTATTTACCAGCTAGCTGCTATTTTAATTATTGCTCAAGCACTTGAATTCCTTTACCTTAAGCAACCCAACAAATAACATAAAATATTAATAAAGTATAATTTATTAGTTTATACAGGCATTTATAGCGGTTTTTTTCAAGTAATAATACTTTAAATTAAATTTCTATTTTTACAACCTTCGTAGAACAAGTTCGTTACCCGCTAAGGCATTAATAAAATGCAGCATTAACCCATTAACTACAATTCTCAGCAAAACCAGCAAAATATTAACCCTAATTAGTTCTGTTTAAGCTTACGTTTATGAAAAAAAACTTTACCCAACTCATTCCCGCTTCTACTTGGCTCCAACCGCAGCTCGCCGTAAAAGCAACTTTATTGTTTCTCCTAATGCTGGTATTTCATGCAGCTTCGGCTCAAGCACCAAGTATTAACACCACCAATCCTAGCTGTGTTGCTGTACAACAAGGTTTTGAACTAACCATAAATGGTTCTGATTTTGATGACAATGGTGCTACAGTAGTAATTACCGGAAACGCCTTTTCAGGTGAGTTTGCATTTACGCCCAAATCGAGAACTAGCAGTCAACTAAAAGTTGATATTCCGGCGGGTGATACGGTTTTGGCTGCTCCCGGCGCTTTAACAATAACTGTAAGACAAAATGGTACGGATGTTTCTAATCCGGTGCAGATATCGGTAAATCCTACCACTACAACCATAACTGGCCCAGCGAGTGTTTGTGTTAGCACCACTGCTAATACTGCTAATTTCAGAGTACCAGCCTTGGCTGGTTCAACCACTTACGCCTGGCGTATAATATCTGGTCCTGCCACCATAACATCTGGTGGTACTACTCCCGAAGCAATAGTTAGGTTTAATAATACCTCCGGTACAGTTAAAATTGGGGTTACTATTGACCCTGATTGCAATGGCACTCCTAACATAACCTCTACCCATGATATAATTCTAAATGCTGCCCCCGACGTTACCCTGTCCACATTCGGAGATAACGGTAATATTTGTACCAATGCGGGCGTTCTTACCTTAACTGGGGGGCAACCACTTGGAGGGGAGTATACTGTTGACGGCATAGTAGCTACTACCTTCGACCCAACTAACGCATTAGGTGAACACACAATTGTTTACTACTATACAACCCTGGAGGGTTGTCAGGGCAGCGCAACCCAAAAAATAAATGTAGTAAAACCTCCTGTAGTAAGCCTGGGACAATTTGCTGATGTATGTGTAAATGCAGCAGCTTTCCCACTCATTGGGGGAACACCTGGCAATGGCACCTATTTGGTTAATGACGAACCAGCTACCGAATTTAACCCTGCTTTAGTAGGTGTTGGCACCCATACCATTACTTATGTCGTTGTACAAGGCGGCTGCAGGAGCATTGCTACCCAATCTATTACGGTTTTAGAAGCCCCTGATGTTAGTTTGACTGAATTTGCCGATGTTTGTTCTGATGCAGGTCTGATTACCCTAACTGGTGGGTTCCCGTTAGGTGGGACTTATTCTGGCCCTGGTGTTACTAACGGACAGTTTAACCCTGCTGTTGCCGGAGTAGGCACCCACAATATTAGTTACACCTTTAAACAAGGTGACTGTATCATCATAGAGTCACAAACTATTACGGTTCTGCAAGCGCATACCGCCAATCTGGCACCATTTACTAATGTATGTGTAAATGCAGCAGCTTTCCCACTTAGCGGGGGAACACCTGATAATGGCATCTATTCCGGGCCTGGGGTAAGCGATGGGCAATTTAATCCGGCGGTTGCTGGGGTGGGCACTCACACCATTACTTATACTTTTGACCAGAATGGTTGTAAGAGTTCTGCGACTAGAACTATTACTGTTGTTCAGCCGGTTTCGGTTACCATAACTACTCCCATCGGCACTCAGGGCTGTCCGGAACAGGGAGGCATTAAACCTGCTGTACCTTTAACCGTTGCTAACATAGCAGGTGCCGCCTACCAATGGCTCCTGAATGGTAATGAAATCCCGGGCGCTACAACTATTAATTTAAATGCAACCCAGTCTGGCAATTATAGTGTAAGGGTAACTAATAATGGTTGTAGTATAATATCGGCAGCCGTAGCAGTAACCATTTTAGATCCTGCTACCTTTATAAGTGAGGGGGCACTTGTTAGGAAGTGTCTTAACCAAACTATAGTTTTACACGCCATAGCCGGAAATTATACTTATCAATGGTATAAAGATGGCCAACCGCTTACTGGACAAACTACTGCCGAACTTTCAGTTAATCAACCCGGCGAATACACCGTTGTGCTAACTACACAAATTGGCAGTTGCCGGACTATAACTTCTACTCCTACAACCGTGCTGGAAGAGCCTGCAATTACGAACAATAATATTAATGCCCCTACGGACCCTGTCTGTTCGGGTGGTACTATTACTATTGTCGGCGTTCCGGCAACTGGCGGCACAGGTGGCCCCTATATTTATCAGTGGCAGATTAGCTCTGCTATTGGAGGTCCTTATAGCAATGTTCCTGCTAATGGCAACGGACAGAACTATCTTTATGAGCCAGGAGCCTTTTCCGGAACCCAATATTTCCGTCGGATAGTTATTTCTGGAGGTTGTAACAATATTAGTGACCCAGTGCCTGTAATCGTAGTTCCGGCAATTGCAGGTAATACCATTAATAATACCAACACCAAGAATATTTGTGAAGGTGGCTCAATAACAATTGGAGCTTCCCCACAAACCGGACTAACCGGAGGCGGAGGCCCCAGGACTTATGCTTACCAATGGCAGGAAAGCACCGATAACGCAACCTTCACAAATATTCAGGGAGCTACTACTCAGAATTATACTTATAATTCTGGCAGCTTTGTGGGCACTAAATATCTTCGGCGGGTAGTTTCTTCCGGCAGTTGCACCAGCACCACCGTAGCCGTAGCTGTAAACGTTAATCCGGCAATTGTTGGAAATACCATTTCACCAAATAGAAACCCTATTTGTGCAACTACTTCTGTTGTTATTACAGGGTCGTCGCCAGAAGGCGGTACCGGAAGTTATAGTTACCAGTGGCAAAGCAGTACTGATAGTGTGAACTTTTCCGATATCCCAGGTGCTACCGCTAAGAATTACAGCTTCACTTCAAACAACTTTGTTGGTACTCAATATTTCCGGCGGATAGTTACTTCTCGTCCTGTTAATACTAACTCCTGCTCCAGCACAAGTGATGCAGTATCTGTTACCGTAAATCCACCAATTGCTGGCAATAACGAGATTATTACTGATAGCCGTTCACTTTGTACCGGCACCTCTCTTATAATAGAGGCCACACCGGCAACCGGTGGTGGTGGTAATATTCGTTATAAATGGCAAAGCAGCCCCGACAATATTAATTTTACTGATCTTACTCCTAATTACAGTGTAAACAACCAGAATTATCTTTATAGCCCAGGAGATTTTGTAGGCGAAGTATATTTTCGGCGGGTAGTAAACTCTGGTGATGGTTGTATTGATATCAGCAGCGTATCGGTAAAAATAACGGTGCAAAAAACCTCTACTTATACGCTGATATTGAATGCTAATCCTTTCCCGGTATGCGGCGAAACTGTTTATACGGCTAAGGTTTACCGGGATGTTACAAGCGTAACGTACCCTACTGAACCGCAGTACGGAGAAGCCACAGTGGTTGGTGGTACTGATGTAACCGATCAGTTTACTTTTGACTGGTGGAAAAACGACACTGAGTTAGTTCCAAGTAATAATTCTAGCCAAATAACAATAATAGCTCCGCAATCGCGGGATTATTATACTGTACGGGCAAGACCTAGTACTGTAGCCCCGGTTTGTTTCTTATATAACAACCGTCCGGATCTGGTACCAAGTAATAGAGGAATCAATGAGCTATTTTCTAACCGGATTTACCGGGGCACTCCGATTGGGTATGCCGTATCAATCGCGACTAATGTGCAGCCTTCTAATGTTGTTTGCGCGGGTGTTCCAGTTACATTCACAGCCACGCCTAGCAAAGCTAACTTTGTTAACCCAACGTATCAATGGCAGGTAAACGGTCAAAATATTCAAGGCGCAACTGGCAGTACTTTTACCAGTTCTACGCTTAACAGTGGAGATATAGTAACTGCTACCTTTACTTCTGCCGAGAACCGTTGCGACCCAATTACCTCCAACGCTATTACCATGCTGGTAGCCTCACCACAAGTGCTTTCCGGCGGTGGCAGCTATTGTGCCACAGACCAGGTAGGCGGCGTAGCTATTCAGTTAGAAGGTTCGCAATTGGGTGTAAACTACCAGTTAATGCTGGGTACTACTAAAGTATTTTTACCGATTCCAGGCGATGGTGGTCCAATTTCTTTTGGCTACCATAAATATGCCCCCGGCACTTACTCGGTACAGGCTATTACTGCTGCCGGCACCTGTGCTCCTTTTGGTTCAGTTACCGTATCGCACACTCCTGCACTTAACCACACGGTAACTATACAGGAGCCTGAGGAAACAATAATTGGTGAACCAGCCACATTTATAGCAACATCTTCAATTGCTAGCGCTGGCCCTACTTATAGATGGTACGTTATCAACTACAACGATCCAAATCCAACCTTTGTGCTGCAACCAAATGCAAAAACTAATGTGTTTACAATAAACGCAGTGCCGGAAGGAGACATAGAAGTACGGGTTGAAGTAGTAGCACCAATTGGCCTTTGTACCAATGATGCAGATGGTATAGCCTTTGCTCTTACAGGACCAATTGCCCCTTTACCAGTAGAGTTGCTGTATCTGAAAGCTACCAAACAAAACAACGATGTAGTGGCAGTAGAATGGGCTACGGCTATGGAACAAAACAGCGAAGGCTTTGAAGTACAAGTATCACAGGATGCTAAAAATTACCGTACCTTGGCCTTTGTAGCTTCTAAAGCCGGTGGCAACACCAACCAAAAGCAGGTATACACTTTCCACGACAAAGAAAACGGTAAATACGGCATTCGCTACTACCGCTTAATGCAACGCGACATAAACGGCGATGCGGAATATTTTGGTCCTAAAGCTGTGCAGATTGGGGAAGCCACTGAAAGCTTAAGTGTTTACCCGAATCCGTTCAGCAGCGAAGTAAGCTTAGAACTGAACGCTGAAGAAGCCGGTATCATGCACGTGCTGGTAACCAACGCTATTGGGGCCAAAGTACTGGAACGTACCTTAACCATTCAGAAAGGCAATAACAAACAAAGCTTGCAGTTTAAGGCTGATTTACCACTGGGCATGTACCACATTACTACCCGCCTGAACGGTAAAACCAGACACATTAAACTCATGAAACAATAACCTTAATTAAGTTTAAAACGGAAAAGGGCAGGTAAATTACCTGCCCTTTTTTTTTTCCACTCTTAATCAGCCCATTAAGATTAAACTACCCAATATTACTAAGAGCAGTAAAAAATACTACGCCCGACTTTTCTTAAAAAGTTAAATATTCATTAAACTCCTAACTGATAAGCTAGTGAAATATTCAAGCCCAAATACTTGCAAAATTTATAGAAAAGTTTAATTTTACTATATGTTAGAACAGGCTGCACAGCGACCGGTAGATGCGTATTTTGATAAGTACGCCGAAAGCCACCAAAACCCAACGAATAAACTTATTCACTGGATTTGTGTGCCCTTAATTGTCTTTAGTCTGCTGGGGTTGGTCTGGGCCATTCCGTTTCCACACTTGTCTTTTCTGGGTGAATATACCCGCTACCTGAACTGGGCTACTTTTCTTATTATTTTTGCCATTATTTATTATTTCCGGCTATCGCCGCCTTTAGCTTTTGCAATGCTGTTTGTAATTGCCATTTTTGGAGCCGTAATTGTTACCCTCGAAAAAATGCACAACGAGCAAGGTTGGCCCGAAATGTGGCAGGTGTGTTTGTTTATCTTTTTTATTTCCTGGGTTGGCCAGTTTATCGGGCACAAAATAGAAGGCAAAAAACCTTCTTTCCTCGACGATTTACGGTTTCTGCTGATTGGCCCTATCTGGCTTTGGCATTTTATTTTCCGGAAACTAGGTATTCCTTATTAACCTCCTGCCAACAAATGCACAAGATACTTAAATGCAATATTTGCGTGGATACCGTTTACCAGACGATGGTATTTACACCTGTTATTCTGGGAATACAAGTATTCTGGCCGGAACCTATTTGGTTATCTGCAAAATAGGTTCCTCCTGAATGACAGGTGTGGATTCTAAAACTAATATTTCGAACCTTAGCGTAACATCAGGCAACTAATCCAGGGCTTTTGTTCCTAAAATAATGCCTTTTTATACAAGTCTTTCGGGTTAGAATATTAAATCCGGGGTTTGGCGCGCTCGTATTGTACCGGCCAGGTTACCTGCTGCCGCAATTCGGTAGCGGCAGTTAACCCAAAGTACGGGTCGCGTAAAAATTCGCGGGCAATAAAAACCATATCGGCTTGTCCGGTCCGAATAATATGGTCGGCTTGTTGCGCCGAACTGATCAGGCCAACGGCGGCCGTCAGCATATTGGCACCATCGCGAATGGCTTGGGCAAAAGGCGTTTGGTAACCGGGGCCGGGCGTAATTTGCTGCACCGGAACATTACCACCAGAAGAACAATCTATTAAATCGACGCCAAGTGCTTTTAAGTGCCGGGCCAGTTCTACGCTTTGCGGCAAGGTCCAGGCATCATCTGCATCGCTCACCCAATCGGTAGCCGAAACCCGTACCACAAAAGGTAAATTTGCGGGCCAAACTGTTTTTACGGCTTGCACTACTTCCAGTAAAAGCCTTATCCGGTTCTCGAACGAACCGCCGTAATTATCGGTGCGCTGGTTGGTAAGCGGCGATAAAAATTCGTGGAGCAGGTAACCATGAGCCGCATGAATTTCTACTACTTTAAACCCGCAAGTTAATGCCCGCTGGGCAGCTACCTTAAAATCCGAAATAACTTTCTCGATACCGGCTAAGGTTAGTTCTACCGGCGGTGGCACATCGGTGGCTAAAGGTACAGGGCTTGGCGCGTAAACTTCTTCCCAACCCCGTTCCTCCGGACTTAAATGTTTATTACCTAACCACGGGGCACTTTTACTGGCTTTGCGGCCGGCATGGGCTAACTGAATGCCCGCTACAGCTTGTTGCTGATGAATAAAATCGACGATACGTTTCAGAAACGGTATATGCTCGTCTTTCCAGATACCCAAATCGTCGGGCGTAATCCGGCCTTCCGGCGAAACGGCTGTTGCTTCGGTAAAAACCAGCGCTGCTCCCCCAACTGCCCGGCTCCCCAAATGCACCAGGTGCCAGTCGTTGGCAAAACCATCTACGCTGGAATATTGGCACATGGGCGAAACCGCAATACGGTTCTTTAACTCAACTGATTTTATCTTTAAAGGCGAAAACAAACCGTTCATAAGCATTTTATCTTTATGCAATATATGTTTGTTTTAGTTTCTTTTGGGGGTGAAGGTTGCAGGCAAACAAGATAAATATTCGGATTTATTATATTTCAGGCTAAACGAACCATTAACATGATAAAATCTGGGGCCTGTAGCAATTGCGTTTGACCGTTAAAGCAACGTAGGAATTAAAAAATAAAAAGCTCCCCTGTAGAGAGCTTCTTACCAAAAAACAAAAGGTAATATTAAAAGTAATATTATAAAAATAGCTTTATTTGTTTTTACCAGCCGGACACCCACAACAGCTCGCACCACGTTGGCCGGCATCTGGCTTTTATCAACTTGTTTAAGCCATCAGCTGCCGAAATCCGTTTATTATTAAACCGTATTTCCCAAAATATATTGCCTTACTGCAGACGTAAATACAGGGTAATAATTTAGCTAATTTGGGCGGGTTGTTTTGTTTACACTGTTTTTAAACTGCCTTTCTTTAGATGGGTAATATTTTATCTGATAAATCTATTTACATGACAGCTATTATCCTCCCCGCTAATCTTACTATCCGGCAGGTTACTTTACGTACACGCCAGTTAGCGCAGCTAAATACGTTTTACCAGCAAATGCTGGGTTTGCAGCAAATTAGCAGCACCGTACACGAAGCAAGGTTATCTGCCAGCGGACAGGAACCGGCCCAATTAATTTTATTGCAGGATGAAGCCGCCCCTTTGCATAAACGCCGGCAGCCTGGGTTGTACCATGTAGCCTGGCTGGTTCCTAATCGTTTGGAACTAGCCCGGGCCTTAAACCATTTTATTCAGACCAAATGGCCGTTGCAAGGCTTTGGCGACCATCTGGTAAGCGAGGCTATTTATTTTGCTGACCCGGATGGTAACGGCATTGAAGTATACGCCGACCGGCCCCGCGAAACCTGGCCCATCGTCAACGGGCAAGTACAAATGGATACCTTACCGGTAGATGTACCCGGTCTGCTCGCCCAATTACCTGGCAACTTACCGGAGTGGCAAGGCTTACACCCCGGCACTTTCATTGGCCATATTCATTTACAGGTATCGTCGTTGGCGCAGGCCCGCAGCTTTTACGCCGACACCCTTGGCTTTAACGTTATGCAGGAAAGCTACCCAGGCGCATTGTTTGTTGCAGCCGGGGGTTATCATCACCACATTGGCTTAAATACCTGGCACAGCCAAAATGCAACTCCTGGCCCCGAGAACCAAACCGGCCTGGTTAGTTTTACGGTACACTTGCCCGATATCCAGGTTTTCGCCCAGTTAAAAAACAAACTAATGAATACCCAATATTTTGTTAAAGCAACAAACGAAAACAGCTTGCTGGTGCAAAGCCCGGATATGCTGACTATTAAAATAGATGCCGGGGAAAATACCACGGGAAGCAACTAAACGAAAAACCCCGGCGCAAGAGCCAGGGTTTTAAATGATATTATTAAAGATTAATTATTTAGACAAAGCCGCCTTTACATCTAAACGGCCGCCGGTTACGGTTTTACCGCTTAAAGAAGGAGTTGGTACAACACTACTTAAAATTGCATTTCTGATTTGTGCTACCGTTGCTCCCGGATGCGTAGAAGCATACAAAGCAACAGCACCGGTAACGTGCGGCGTCGCCATAGAGGTGCCATCATAAGCACTATAAGTATTATAAGCCGTTGTTGATATAATGCCTACTCCCGGAGCGCCTAAATCGACGGTTTTAGCACCATATTGCGAGAAACTACCCAATAATCCGCTTTTATCAATTGCTGCTACGGCAATTACATTAGGCAAATCGTAGTTAGACGGATAATTAACTGTTACATCGTTATTGGTACCGTTATTGCCGGCAGCAGCAATAAACATAATACCGGCATTATTGGCCCGGCTAATGGCATCATAAAGCGCCTGCGAATAGCCGCCGCCACCCCAGGAATTGTTAGTGGCCACAATATTTAAGCCGTGCTTCAATTTTAAATTAGTAAAGTAATCGATGGCCTTAATAGCACTGGCCGTAGTACCGCCTTTGCGGCCAATAAACTTACCCGAAATTAAGGTTACATTCCAGTTAACCCCAGCTACCCCAGTGCCATTCGCTTCGCCGCCAATGGTGCCGGCAACGTGGGTACCATGGTCGTCTAAAGTACCTTTGGTACCGCCATCGTAAATAGAATTATCATTCCCATCAAAATCCCAGCCGCGCACATCATCTATGTAGCCGTTGCCATCATTGTCTTTGCCGTCTACGGCATCATAAGGGTTCGTCCAGAATTGTCCGTCTAATTCAGGGTGGTTATACTGCACACCTTCATCAATAATACCAACGTAAACATTTTTAGAACCGGTTGTACCAGCAGCCCAGGCGGCTGCGGCATTACTGCCGTATTGGTTGGCCGGAGTGGTGCCGGCGCCGTACATACCCCAAAGCGAATTATTGGTAAAGTAAGTATCGGTAGCCGTGGCGGTGTGGTAATAAATATAGTTAGGCTCGGCAAATTCTATCTCAGCGCCACCTTTCATTTTATTAATAGCTTCGAAAACAGCCAGCGGCGTACGTACTACCAAGATGCCCTCTTTGTCGCCGAGGCGCTCCATGGTTTTAGTTAATATTTTCTCTGATACTTTACCGCCAATTTTAGCCAGCACCCGGGCTTTCGCTTCTTCCGACTGACCCGCTTTTAATTTTACCAGCAACTCGTTTGGCATGTGCTCCAGGGCTTGCGCTGCTGCATCCGCCGAAGAAGAACTGCTGCCCAGAACAGTAGGCTCCTCCAGGCTGTTGTTGCAACCTGCCATTACCATCATAGATAAGATGCCCGCCGCTATTACCGATTTGGCTGTAAAAGGAGTAATATTTAATTTCATAAAATATTATAGTTTATTTATTCGTGATTTTTTTTTGATACTGGGGAATAAAGCCGGAATGAGTTTATATTCTTAAAGCCTTCTGTTATGGGGAAGTGTTCTTTGGGGAGAGTGTTCTTTCGCCGAAAAATTAAACTGGTAGCCTATCTGTTCGCATCTTCGTTAAAAAGCAATTTCTCTTAATTTTGAGGTGCTACTAGCACAACTGTGTTTAGAACACAAAATGTTGCTATTATTTTTCTCACCATCATACCAGCCTTACCTCCTATCATTCTGCCTTTAACCTTATTGGGTACTGCAATTTATAGACAGAATTTCGTTATCAAAAAAATTAAATTATAATCCCTACACTATTTTTTTATGTACAATAATAATATTAAAATAATACTACAAATAGGCTACTATAAACAACAAAATATATAGCTACTTAAGCCAATATTTACTTTAATCTTGTTGCAATGCTCTAATATTTTAATTTCTTCTTAATCACTTAAATAATAATGCATCAGAACATTACGAAACAATCCAAAAAATCAGAAAAATTATTACGTTTAACCAACCTTTAAATAGGATAATTTTACACACTAATAATTAGCCTGATAGCTCATTCTCTGGCGAAGGCTAATTATAACATAAGGCAGAAATATGCTGTTTAACGGGTAAATATTAATAAGCCGCTTTTTGGTTAATAGCGCACAACTTAAAGGCTTAACTAAGGGCTTAGTTTTAATATTTTTTAAAGCTGATAAAGCAACGTGATAAACCCAATATTTAAAATATTGAAATATAACCACAACACGCCTAAACAGACCGGTTGGTTTAACTACAAGCCGGACTTTAAAATAAATAATATTTTGCCATAACCCTTTGCAAAACCGGCTCTATCTGGGTTCGAAGTTTTGGGTTGGCATAAGCTACCCAATCTACTGGTGAGGTTGTATCGAGCGGCGCATTCAGGGGCTCGCCAGCAGGATTGGTAATAATTACGCCGGCTTCCTGGCCAATGAGCGTCGCGCACAAATCGTAGGGGTGGCAAACGTGGCCGGTTTTCTGACCCGCTTTTCGCATCTTCCGGAAAAGACTTTCCCGAATATCGGCCACAAAGCGGTCGTGCCCGACTAATATTTCGTACAACTGCCCGCCACTGGAAATATATTGGTCTTCGAAAACAATGGCTTTACCTTCGGGCGCATCCGGAAATAAGGTGGCCAGCATTTCGTCTTCAATAGCCGCCAACACATCGCGGCCCGGCGGGAAGAAGCGGGCTATCTGCCCAAAGCCGCCGTACCAGGTCGGCGACTGTGAAGGCCTGATGCTTCGGGTTTCGCGGGTATTATTTTCCAGGTGCCAGGTGTAGCGGTGTGCGCCCTGTTCTTTTATCGCCCACAAAGTATCACTGAGTACACTGCGAGAAGTAGGCAATTCGGTCATTACGGCTACTTCTATATCCTGCAAGCAAGTTAAATTGCCTTTATTGGGGGCGGCTCCGGCCAGAAAAAAAGCCGAGCGCTTGTCGTACATAATGCCCCGGGTACCATCAATCGGGTCCATAATAATCCGGATGGCAGCTTGCCCGGCGGTAATATTTTCCGGCAGCACCAACCCTTCTTCCGAATCTTCGCCAATTCCTTCGGCAATCAGCACCACGCCGCCTAAAGCAGCGGCTTGGGCCCGCAGCAAAGGAACAAGAATATCTTCTACGTCTTTATCAATCTGGTAAATGGTATCATCGGCACCTTCCTGGTGCACGGCTGCCCGTTCTTCTATTGATTGTTCCCTCAACGACTGGTGTACTTTCCGGCAAACAGCCTCGCCAATCTGGCATAATACTTCCCGGATTAATTGGTGATTCATAGCTTTTGCACTTAAGTTAACAAGCCTGCAATATTACCAATCCTAAACCACATAAATTTAGGCAACACAAATTTTTACCATCCCTTTACCATCAGGCTATAAGTAGCAATATTTTAGCTTGAGGAAAAAAATATTGCTAGTTTAAACGAGTTGTTCTGTTAAAAGGCATCAATCCGAAAAAATATTAGCTTACAGGAGCAGCTATTGCGGCTGGCAAACCGGGCAGAAGTAAGTAGTACGGCCACCCACTTTATTTATTTCTAACGGCGATTGGTGTACGGGGCAGACTTGCCGCTCCAAGGGTTTTAAAGCACTATCGTCCCAGCCGCGAGCGTGAATTAAAAAGGATTTTGGGAAGTTGCCGTAGATGGCTTCCTGCTCAATGGCGGTTTTCAGTACATTTTGAATAGCCGCGTGCAAGCGTGCAAATTCGTCTGGCGAAAGTTGGTTAGCCAGTTTAGCCGGGAATATGCCGGCCTGAAATAAAACTTCGTCGGCAATCCAGTTTCCGATACCCGCTAGTATTTTCTGGTCCAGCAATAAAGATTTTATGGGCGCTTTGCGTTTTTCCAGACTAGCCTGTAATTGCGATAAGGTTATATCCAGCGCATCGGGGCCTAAACTTTTCTCCTGCCGGTACGCTTCTACGCTTGCAGCCAATCCTACCCGCCCAAACTTACGCGAATCAATAAACGCCAACCGGAAGCCGTTCTGAAAATAAAATACGATGCGGGCAAAGCGAGGCGTGTCTTCGGCATCGCGGTAGTAAGCTAAATCGCCGGTCATGCCAAAGTGCAGCACCAGGGTTTTGCCAGTGTTTAGGTTTATTAAAAAGTGCTTGCCAATGCGGTGTACTTCGGTAAACTGCGCGCCTTTCAACTCGCGTTGCAGCGTATCAAAATCGGTGGTAAGTTGCCGCTGATCTTCAACTTCCAAACTGGCAACGGTTTGGCCCAGGGCAGTTTCTTCAAAATAGCGGCGGTAGGTTTCTACTTCGGGTAATTCGGGCATAAAACAAAACTTAGTGCTTCTTAAACTACCAAAGCCAGAATAAGTTTACTATTTACCGGCGTGCTTCTCAGATAAGAGCTCTCTGAGTTTTACGAAAGTATTGTACGGCCCGGTAGCAGCGGCCATGTTTACCAACCAGGACGGAATAGTGCCGCCCGGATTTACCCGAAAAACATAATCAATTTTAATTTTATCTTTTGCTACAGGCACTACCTCCCAGGTTGCTAACGAATAAGGTACCCGCACATAGCCTTTTTTGGACGGCACATAGCCTTCTGCACTTTTGGCCTGAATTGCTAAATTTTTGGTGCCGGGAATTTCCTGATAAGAGAATTCTACGACCAGGTCACGGTTGGTAACGGGCCAAGGCATATCGGTGGTAGTGTAATAAACAAATGCGTATTGGTTTATTTTTTTTACCAGCGTCGCTTTTTCGGTGAGGTAAACCCAATCCGCGTGTCCGCTTACGTTTTGCAGCACACTAATTAAGCCTGCGGTAGTGCCGGGTAATTCGCAAACCACCCTAATTTCTTTTAATTTTTCGTTGGCAATGCCGCGCGTATAAACCGCAATGCCGTTCTCATTCTTTTTCAGTTCCCAATTATCCTGGGCAAAAACCTTTGCAATGCCCAGCCAGGTTACGGTCAGTAAAATCAGTAATCGAATGGTTATCATGAAGCTTTAACTGCAAATTTCTCGCCTATTTCCCAGGGCATTTGCGCCAGGTTATTTAAATAATAATTAAGCCCTCCTACCCCCCGCAACCAAGCGGCTATTTGGGGATAAACAGATTTAAAATCATTTTGAGGCTGGTAGCCTAAATTTTCCCGGATGGCGCTAATATCGAGCACGGCGTTTTGGGTAAGCGTATTTAAAACCAAAGGATTTAATTTAGCGCTAAATGGCACAATTTTATTTAAATCGGCCAGTAATTTTAACAAAGAAACCGGAATCGAGCAAACCTTTAATTCCTGTTGGTATACGGCCGCAAGCAATTGTAAAATAGATTGCCTTAAGTTGTAAACCGGTGCATCGGCTACATTATAGATTTGTAAAGCCGGTTGGCTGGTTTGCCGCAAAAATAAATTTATGGCGTAAGCAATATTGTCGACGTGGGTTAGCGAAGTGCTGATTTGAGCCGGAACGGGATGTACTACAATATTTCTCTTTACCATTCCGAGTAAGCGCGGTAATAAAACGCGGTCGCCGATGCCGTAAATAGCTCTCGGGCGCAGAACTATTCTTTTCTGCCCGGCTCGAATATTTTCCGCCACCAGATTATCGGCCAGCAGTTTGGTTTTACCGTAAGGACTCAGGTTGGCCGCCAATGTAGCGCTGGTTTCTTTAGCCGGCACCTGGCCAAACTGGTAAACCGAAGACGACGAAATCTGCACAAAATATTCGCAGTGCCGGGCCGCCGCCAGCACCTGCCGGGTACCTATTACATTATGCTGGTGTAAATCCTGGTAAGTGGCTGTATCGGAGGCCAGAGCCGCTGCATGAATACAAACATCCGCCCGAAATGGCGGCAACGATTGGGTAATATCGGCGGGTAAATATTCGGCAACAGCCGCCAGGTTGGGGTGCGATTTTGCTTGCCGGCCAACGGCCAGAATGGTATGCCCTTGCTCGTAAAAGTACCGGCACAAAGCAGCGCCCACGAAACCGTTCGCCCCCGTTATTACAATTTTCATTTCTTGCGGGCTTTAATGGTGGCGGCAATTTGGGCGCGGTCTATTTTGTGCTGCCGACCTTTACGGGGTACCTGCATAAAAACTACTTCGTCGGGTAAGGCTTTTCTTTCGATTTGCAGTTCACCGTAAGATATTTTATCCAGAATGTATTTGGCGGTCAGGTTTTGACTGGTTTCTACGGCCAGGTACACTTCTTCGTCTTCTTTTTCGGGCGAATAAATACCCACCATGGCAGCTTCTTCTACGCCCGGAATTTTCTTAATAGTATCTTCGTATAGCGCCGGGTAAATATTGGTGTTGCTGCGGATAATCATTTCTTTTTTCCGGCCCATGAGTAAAATATTGCCATCCGCATCTAATCGGGCTAAGTCACCAGTAGCATGAAATTCGGGCCGATTTGGAAGGTGATAATACCGGGAAAACAGTTGTTCCGAACTTACCAACAGTTCGCCGTCTTCGGCTATTTTTACTTCTACGCCGGCTACCGGTTTGCCTACCAAATCGCCAGTGCCCGTATAGTTTATTTTTTCGCGACCATCCACGGTGCTTACAAGCAAATGCTCCGTCATGCCGTAAGTAATGGTTAACCGTACCTGATCGGTACAAACGGCCGCTAACCTTTTCAGAAAGCTTTTATGTACCGGCGCCGACCCCAGCATAATGTGATTTAAAGAAGCTGGTAATTGACATCCTTGCTTCTCGCAATATTGTACCAACGGCAAAAAATCGCTAGGCGGACCAAACAGAATACTAATTTTATTCTTTTCGAAAAAATCCAGCTTTTGCCGGACATTCAGCTTGGGGTTATAAATAAATACCGGAATTTTGGCGGTAATGCCCAACAATACAAAATGCGGTAAGTAAGTAGCCAATCGGTCGTTGGGGTTGCCTTGTACTAGTTCGCTTAGTAAGTTAATGCTGCGGCTTAATGAAGTTAAAGAATGTAACACGCCCTTAGGCTCCTGCAACGTACCCGATGTATAGGTAATCAGGTAATTGTGGTTGCTTTTATCTTCGAGTAAGTTAACAGTTTGTGGGGGCGCTTTTAAGAGTTTTTGCAGTGAAGTAAACTTTTGCAGCAAAGGCAACCGGGGACCGGAACCAATAATTTTTAAGTTTTTTACCCGCGGAAAGTAAACCGGTTTATCAGCCAATTTAAAATAAGCGTACCGGAGCAGCGGATGTTCCTGCAAAAGCAGCAAACGCGTATCCACAAAAGCCCACTGGGGTTTTAACTGCGACAGTTTAGCCGCGTAAAGCTCCCGCCCCATTTCCGGATCGATGATAGCCGCCTGGCATCGAATCATCATGGTGGCGTACATCACCTTTAAAAAATCAGCCCCAGGCGCGACGGCAATAATCACGATATCGTCTTTTTGCAGGCCTAGCTTTAGGAGTTGCTGACCCAGGTGCATGCTTTCGGTTAATAGTTGGCGTGGCGTAAGGGTTTCCTGGCCGTTACACAAAATTGCTTGTTGCGTTTCCGGCTGAGCCAGCTTTATCAGCGGTTCCAGAATAGGTGAATTATACAACATTACCAAATAATTAAGCTAATCGACATACTAATTCCGGCCGCCAAACCAATAATCATTATTTTCTGACCTTTTTTTAGTTTACCCGCCTGCTCGGCCAGCGAAATACTCAATGGAATAGAAGCGGCCGCGGTATTGCCGTATTCTTCCACAATGCAATGCACTTTCTCGATGGGAATATTAGCTTCGCGCGCCAGGGCATCGCAGGAGTTTTTAGATACCTGGTGAATAAAATAATGATCAATATCGTAGCGGGTAAAGCCGGTTTTCTCCAGGCATTTTTCTATCAGGTCACCTCTCTCGCGGGCAAACACTTCGCGTAGTTCGGAGGTTTTACCCTCAAAATAATTTTTACCAGGTTCCTGCGGATACATCGAGCCGCCGCCCGGAATGACGCACAATTCCCAATATTTACCAATCGACCGGTTTTCTTGGTATATAATACCCGATTCATCTTCGCTTGCTTCTAACAAAGCAGCGCTACCGGCATCGCCCAAAGTAAAACTGGCCAGCCGTTTAATTAAATCTACTTCGTCCTGAACCTTAAATTTAATGGCATGCTGCAATATTTCGCCGTTGGTAATCAGCACCCGCCTGTAGTCGCCGCTTTTTATTAAACTAGCTCCTACTTGCAGCGCGGTCATAAAGCTGTTGCAGGCATTTTTTACATCAAAAACCGGACAGGTTAATCCTAACTTGGTCTGCACAATATTGGCGGTGGCCGGCTCGATTAGGTCGCTGCTGGCAGCCGCAAATATTAAGCAATCGATAGAATTGGGATCTACCTGGGCCAGAATTTTACGCGCCGCGCCGGCAGCCAGGTCGGAGCACTGGATTCCGGCATCGGCAAAGTAACGGTTTTTAATACCGAACAACCTTTCGAGCACACCGGGCGCCAGCAACCTTTGGTCTTGGTTTACCTGGGCCTCGATTTCCTGGCTGCTTACCCGCCGGGAGTTTGCCAGATAATTAGCGATATAACTTATTTTTACCCGGCTCATACGTTTGCTTTTAAAATTAACCGCCAGGCCCAGCGGGTACTCCGGTTAAAGCCGCCCCACTCGTCTACAAACTGCACAATAGTTTTTAAGCATTCCTGGCCAAACTTCCTTTTATAATTCTGGTTGGCCATTTTATAAACCTGGTCAGGGTTTTGTAGGCCCAACCGACCGAAGATTTCTTTTTTCACGTACATGGTGCGCATAAATAGCACATTAAATAATACCAGGTAGCTGTAAAAGCTTCTTTTTACATAGCCG
Source organism: Adhaeribacter rhizoryzae (assembly GCF_008629685.1). GTDB lineage: Bacteria > Bacteroidota > Bacteroidia > Cytophagales > Hymenobacteraceae > Adhaeribacter > Adhaeribacter rhizoryzae. The sequence continues at coordinate 129,689 of NZ_VWSF01000009.1, forward strand.
GCTTTATCGGTGTAGCGCCGCAAAAACGCTTTGGTGAAATGAATGTGCCGACCTTCTTCTATGTTATGCAGCTCGGCTACTTTCTTCAGGACTGGGTAAACCCGAGGGCCTTTGCGCAGGTGGTTGCCGTATAAATCGGCCATCATTTCCACGGCCAGGCAACTCATAAACACGGCATCTACCGGCATAAACTTTACCGTAAACTGACCTAAAAAATTATGCAGGCGGGTTGGCTTAATGGGCTTGCCGTTTAAGTGGGCAATGGCCTGGGCAAACATTTCCTGGTGCCGGAACTCTTCAATTAATTCGCGCAGCAAAAATTTATACTCTACATTATCGGGCTGCAAAGTCAGGATGTAGCGGTTCATGAACAAACAGAACAAGGCTTCGCTCCAGCCATACGAATACATTACCTGTACCACTTCGTGCCGGCCTAATTCGGTTTTTTGGGTTGGAGTAAGGCTGTCGTAAAATGGTAAACCCGATAAGGAATTTAATTTTTCGGGCAGAAACTCGTCTTCGGGTAAAGCCGGAATATTCCAGGGCACAAAGGTTTCGGGTAGTAAAGGCTTATCTTTACTAATTTTAATGAGGCGTTCAACTTCCTGAACTTCCATAACTTTAACAAATAAACAGGATGGATTTTAAATAATATTTAGCATTTATGGCAGTAACAGCCCTTTGGTAAATTATCTGGTTTGTTAAGATAAAAAGGAAGTTGCTTTAACTGTATATCAGCTATTTAATATAATAAAAATAGGTGAATCTCACTAATAAAATACGGCAAGTTTTAGGTAATAATTACTTTTCATAGCGTTACAAAACCAATATAAACACTTGAATATATTGAACTTACCAAAAAATTATAAGACTTTTAAAACCAAAATATTAAACCTGTAGCTTAATTTAATGGAAGAGCCCGGAAATTAACAGTTGGTCACCTTTAGCCTAAGTGAATTCCCCTGCAATTGGTTAATAAAACCAGAAAAGCTTTCCCGAACGCAACTGATACAACACCAATTACTATTCAGAAAAGCTTTACTAAATGCTGCCAAAATATTCAGGTATCGGCTACCAAAATTCTAGTTCGAGAATAAATTATCAGAGAACGTATTGTTTGTTTTTCTGGCCCATGTAATAAGGGAAATCAGTGGGCGAAGAAATACCGTTTTCGTAGGAACCGGAAGAGCCCAAGGCCGGGGTAAAATCAAATTCCAACCATTCGTACAGGTTGTTGTAGTCATTACCGCCAACATAAACCTGTTTTTTCACGCCATTCAGTTCACTCTCGATGTTCATGCGGTACTCGGTTACCGGAATATCGCCGATGTAATAATTCTGGCCAGGCCCATTGTTGATGGTAAAAGTCTTTTTAACGGTGCCGGCTGCAGTAGCAGGCGTTCCATCGAGGTATTTAGCGTTACTAGTCGGCGTTAAAGTCACAGTTACTTTCGTGCCAACCGCCATAACCGGTACCTTGCTGTTTACATTTACAAACCGGAGCGAACCGCCAAAATAACCCCAGCCGTTCTCCAAGCTGGCACTTCTGTCCGGAATACGGCCATTTAACTTCCAGACAAAGTTTTTCACCGCGCCATTCTCACCGGTGGTAAAGAAGTCGTAGTCAGCATCATCGTTCATACCCAGGCGCAGATGGAAGGTTTTATCTTTATAGGTTACTTCTTTCCAGGCGTATATTTTCCAGCTGCCAATGGCAGGCAAGGTTAAGCTGTAGGTACCATCGTTTTTGGTTGTTCCTTCTACATAAACATTATAACCCGCCGGGTTCTCGGCTCTTACTTTTACGCCTGCCATGGGGTTACCGCGGTCATCTACGGCTTTCCCGCTCACGGTATTGGCTCCCTGACCAGGTGTATTCGGTTCAATTTTTTCTGGTTCTTCGCAAGAGGTAAAAGCAAATAGCGCCACTATATACAAAAGGAATAATTTTGCTAAAGTACGGCCAGAGGTGGGATAAAAATTAAATTCGTTTTTCATAGTTTGCAGGTTGTCTGGTGTTTTTTTTTGAATTGTATGCTGCGCTAAACCGGAAGCTGGATTAAGTACAAAAAGCGAATAGGCGAAGCGGTGGCATTAAATCAGGCTTTAAAATAGCCGTAAATAACACCACCTCTTTAAACATCCTTCACTACCTTTTTTTAGATAATAGCTTTGAAAGCTAGCTGGCAGTTATAGCGCAGTCGATAACAGGTAGCCAATAAAAATTCCGAACATGTTATTTTCTGGCAAGTGTTTTAGCCGGTTGTGGTTTGGCCTGGGCTATTTCTGAGGTAAGCATATAACCTACCTGGCCATTTAGGGTAACAATAGACCACTGATTGTTGTACTTGCGAACCACCACAATTTCGTCGGCGCTGGTTAAAGCTTTCAGTACTTCGGTGGAGGTACCCGGCTGGCGATACATTTTGCTGTTTTCGTAGCGGGCAGAAGCCAACATTTCGGTTTTGTTAGCGGCAAATACAAATGCAGTTTGTAAAGAAAGCGCGAAAATAAATACTAACTTTTTCATAGTGTTTTTTAGATTAGGGATCGGGGTTTATTATTGTTTTTGTTTTACTTTTTTGTTTACCAGAAGCTTTGTTGCACTGATATTCAATGCTTTTGCTTCCGAACAATACAAAGTTGCAACGAACACGAAGCGAATAAAAATAATACTAAACGAAAGGCGAAAAGAGCGGAATGAATGACTTAAACAGCGGGTTAACCCTGCCCAGGCTAACAACCTAAAAACAAATTTTTCTAAAAAAACTAATCTATAAACTTAACCCAGAAGAAACTATTGCTGTTGCGGCCCTGGTCGTCGGTGCAGGAGATTTTGTATTTGCCGGCTTGGGTGGGCTGAAAGAATATTTTGGCGTTAGCGGCGGTAGCTTGCAAAAATTTATCGTTGATGTACCAGTAAACCTGTTTTACCTCGTTGTGGGCGTTGCAATGCAGCATTAGTTGCTGGTTTTCGGTTCGTTCGAGTAAATATTCCATCTCGGCGGTGGGCGAGGTAATTATGGGCGCAAAATCCTGAAAAATGCGGCTGCAGGCGGGGTTATGCACCGGTATTTTCTGGTAAGGAATGTGCTCGTTTTGGTAAAAAGTAAGTAATTCGGGTGCCAAATTCGGGTAATATTTCTGCTGATAGTTGTGGTTGGGCAGACAAGAGGTGCAGTAAGCAAATTGCTCATCCTCTGAAACCGGTATTAATTTCAGGTGCTCACACTTTTGAGTTGCTGAAATTCCCGGCATAAAAGCATCGGTTACTTTATCGGGGCAAAAAATATTCTGGGGCAAACCGCTGGCCGCACAAACCTGGCGGTAACTTAAACCAGGGGGCTTCTGAAACCAACTTTCTGGACTGTTATAATCGATGGTGTTAAAAATAGAGAAAAGCAGCGGCGTGGCCGAATCGGTGCCGTTTAGTTCGGGCACCCCTTCGCCGGAAAAATTCCCGACCCAAACCCCTACGGTATATTTTTTATTATAGCCAATACTCCAGGCATCCCGGCGGCCGTAAGATGTACCGGTTTTCCAGGCTATTTTGGGCAGGTGCATGCTGTTCTGGGCATTGTGCGGCAAATCGGGGCGTTGCAATTGGGTTAAAATTTGGTTTACCATGTAAGCCGCCGCCGGCGAAATTAGTTGTTTCTGTACTGCCAGCGTATCCTGTTGCTGCCACCGGAGCGAGGAATATTTACCTCCATTGGCAAAAGCCGAAAACAAGGTTGTGAGTTCTTCCAGCGTAACATCGCAGCCGCCCAGAATCAAAGATAGACCTAATTGGTTGCCGGTTTTTTTAACTTGCGAAAATTCGGCTTGCTGCAATCTCTGCACAAACGTAGGTACGCCCAACTGGTCTAATATTTTTACGGCCGGAATATTAAGCGAGGTAGCCAACGCCTGCTCAATGGTAATATTGCCACTGTAGTTGCCGTAATAATTTTCGGGGCGGTAGCCGGCATAATCTACGGGCACATCGGTAATAATGGTTTTGGGCGTTAACAAGCCGCGGTCGAAAGCGGTGGCGTATAAAAGGGGTTTCAGAGTACTGCCCGGCGACCGGATGGCCCGCACGCCGTCTACCTGTCCGCTGTGCGTTACATCCGTAAAATCGGCAGAGCCCAGGTAAGCTTCTACGGCGTGGGTTTGGTTATTAATAATAATAACGGAGGCATTCTGAATATTTTTGTAGTGCAGTTGCTGCATGTAATTATACGTAAGCTGCTCTACTTTTTCCTGAATATTCCGGTTCAGGTTGGTTTTAATAGTAGCCTGGCTGCGATTTTTCCGAAACAAGCGATAAGCAAAATGCGGCGCTACCCGGGGCGCTTCCAGGCGCGTAGCTACCAACGGCTCGACCAAAGCATCATCTATCTCTTTCACCGGAAAAGCATTGTGCTGCTTAAAATGCCGCAGCCACTTATTCCGGAAAGCCACAATTTGCTCATTCCGTACCCCAATCCGCAACGACGAAGGCTTATTCGGAATAACCGATAAAGTTACGGCCTGGGCCAAACTCAACTGCTTCGGCGATTGTTGAAAATATAGCACGGAAGCCGCTTTTACGCCTTCAATATTGCCCCCAAAAGGTACCAGGTTCAGGTAAAGGTGTAATATTTCGGCTTTGCTGTAATACCACTCCAGTTGCAACGCCCGCAATATTTCGAGTAGTTTATGCGTGTAAGTTCTTTCTTTGGGGTATAGCAGGCGCGCTACCTGCATGGTAATGGTAGAAGCGCCGGAAGTAGTTTTACTTTGGGTAATATTTTTAACAAAAGCCCGCCCCAAAGCCACTGGGTTTACGCCGGGGTGATAATAAAAATATTTATCTTCCTTCAACAGAATCGCTTTTTCCAGCACCGGGTTTATTTCATCGGCTTCCAGCTTCATCCGCCATTTATCATCCCGACTCAGAAAAGCATTAATCACGCTGCCATCGGCGGCCGTAATAACCGGCGAAAAAGAAATATTAAGGCGGAGGGGAAAAAGATAATTCAGCAAGGTTAAGCTTAGGCTTACTATTAAGAGTAAACTTAAACCGTAACGGAATATCCGCAGCCAAATCTTGTTAGGCTTGCGAAAGCGGGTAAAAACAATTTGCGCTTCGGAAATATTCCACCAATTCATACTCTTTAATAACGGCTGTACTGCTATTTAATATTTCCGGGGGGATTTTATTCTTAGCATATTCTTTGCAAAAATTGCGAATGGCGCCAGTTTAGCGAAGCGTAACTGGTGTCTGTTGATAAAAGGAAGTTTTGGACAGCCGGAAGTCAGAGACTTCCTTTCATTTTTACACACCAGTTACGCTTCGCTAAACTGGCGCGAGCGGGCGAGAATATTACAAAAATTGCCACTCTTTAAACGTAGCCGCCTGGCCCTGGTACGTACCGGCATTATCGTAAATATTCCAGAGAATTGCGTCTTTTATAATAAACCTTTTGCCGTTACTGGATATTCTTACGCCGTTGTAGTCCGAAATATATCCTTTGCGTTTTGCCTCGGCCAGCATGGCTGCCCGTTCGGCAACTGCCACCGGTTCGGCAGAAAGCCGGGAAGGCATCTGGATGAACTGCGGCCAATCCATTTCCCAGAGGCGCTGGGCCGTTTGGTTAGCATAATTAAATATTGGGTCGGGTTGGGTGCCGTGCGAGAGCAGCACAAAAGGCGCTTTGTATAATTTTTCGGCTAGTTCTTCCGGGGAATATTCACCTTCTAATAAAGACTTACCGGTTACAGATGCAAAGGAATCAGCGAGCAATTTGCTGTGTTGGATTATTTCTTCAGAGAGCATTATAAATTATTCAAAAGCGCTGCTAGCGGCGTTAAACAGCTAAAAATAAGCACTTCGGCGGCAAATTGACAAACCACTGGTGAAATATTCCTAATAAAGCCTTAAAATTGCCTTTTCAAAACTAGTAACGGAGCAATGGCGCTGGCCTACAAAAGAATTGTTGTTAAAATTGGCTCAAATGTGCTTACCCAGGATAATGGCATGCCCGATTTGGCCCGCATCCAGCACCTGGTAGCACAAATTGCGGCCCTCAAAAAAGCCGGGAAAGAAGTAATTGTGGTTTCGTCGGGGGCCGTAGCTTCGGGCCGCAGCCTGATTCGGGTTTCGGAAAAAGCCGATGCCGTTACCAGCCGGCAGTTACTGGCTTCGGTGGGCCAGGTAAAGCTCATTAATACGTACTCCGAACTGTTAGGCCAGCACGATTTAATTTGCGCCCAGGTACTCGTAACGAAAGAAGATTTCCGCGACCGCGTGCATTACCTGAACATGAAAAACTGTTTCGGGGCCTTGCTGCAAAACAATATTATTCCCATTGTAAACGAGAACGACGTTATTTCGGTAACCGAGCTAATGTTTACCGATAACGACGAATTAGCCGGACTCATTGCCTCGATGCTGAACGCCGACGCCCTGCTGATTTTAAGCAACGTAAACGGCATTTATAACGGCGACCCCAAAGCCCCCAACTCCGAAGTAATCCAGGAAATTGGCCAGGACACCACCGGTTTTTCTTCTTTTGTAACTACCCAGCGCTCGCAGTTTGGCCGGGGCGGCATGATAACCAAATGCCACATGGCGCATAAAGTAGCCCAATTGGGCATTGCGGTGCACATTGCTAATGGCAAAACCGAAAATATTCTTTCTAAAGTTTTAAACGAAACAGAAATAAATACCCGCTTTGTACCGAACAAAACAGCTTCGGGCAAAAAGAAATGGATTGCCCACTCCGAGAGTGCGGCCAAAGGCGTGGTGCAAATAAATGCTGGGGCTAAAACCGCGCTCACGGCTCCTAAAGCCACCAGTTTGTTGCCGGTAGGTATCGTTAAAATTACCGGCGAATTTCAGAAAGGTGATATTATTAAATTAACAGACGAACAGGATAAACTCGTAGGCCAGGGCATTGCCGAATACGGGTCTGATAAAGCCCGCGAGCGCATTGGCCAGAAAAACCAGAAGCCGCTAGTGCACTACGATTATTTATTTTTGAACGCCGAAATCAGTTAAACATGGATTTACAACCTATATTCCAGAATACCCAAAAAGCCAGCCGCGGCCTCGGCTTGTTAGCGCCCGAAAAGGTGAATGCAGTTTTGCAGGACTTAGCGGACGCCGCCGTGGCTCAAACTTCCTTTCTACTCGCCGAAAACGAGAAGGACCTGGCCCGCATGAACCCGGCCGATCCGAAATACGATCGCCTGAAATTAACCGCTAATCGTCTCGCCGATATTGCTAACGACATCCGGAATGTAGCCGGTTTAACATCGCCGCTAGGTAAAATATTACTGGAAAAAGAACTGCCTAATGGTTTGCAAATTTCTAAAGTGAGCGTGCCGCTGGGTGTGGTGGGCGTCATTTACGAAGCCCGGCCTAATGTTACGTTCGATGTATTTGCGCTTTGTTTTAAAACCGGTAACGCTTGTATTTTAAAAGGCGGCAGCGATGCAGCGGCTTCCAACGCAGCTATTATTTCGGTTATTCACGGGGTACTAACCCAGCATAATATAGACACTAATATTGTAGCCTTACTCCCACCCGACCGCCAGGCCACCGAAGCGCTGCTCCAGGCCATTGGGTACGTAGATGTGTTAATACCCAGGGGCAGCCAGGCTTTAATCGATTTTGTGCGGCAAAACGCCAAAGTACCCGTAATCGAAACCGGGGCCGGCATTGTACATACTTATTTCGATGAAACTGCGGATTTAACAAAAGGCCAGGCCATTGTTGCCAATGCCAAAACCCGCCGCGTAAGCGTTTGTAATGCCCTGGATTGTTTGCTGGTGCACCAGAACCGCTTACCCGATTTGCCGGCGCTAACGGCTCCGTTAGCAGCTAAAGCAGTAGAAATATTCGCCGACGAAGCGGCTTTTGCCGCGCTGCAAGGTACTTATCCGGCAGAATTATTAAAGCCGGCCCAGGCAGAACATTTCGGCACGGAGTTTCTAGCGATGAAAATGGCTATAAAAACCGTAGCGAATTTTAGTGCAGCGCTGGAACACATTGCCAACTATAGTTCTAAACACAGCGAAGCTATTATTTCGGAAGATGCGGGTAATATTCAACAATTCCTGAACAGTGTAGATGCCGCGGCGGTTTACGCCAATGCGTCTACGGCTTTCACGGATGGCGCTCAGTTTGGCTTAGGGGCCGAAATTGGCATTAGTACGCAAAAATTGCACGCCCGCGGCCCGATGGGTTTAGAAGAACTAACCAGTTACAAATGGCTGGTGCAGGGCAACGGCCAGGTAAGGCCGGCGTAATAAATTAGTTTAGCCCTAAAAAAATTAATCCCGAACTGCTTTATTAAAAGAACAGTATATAGTGGCTGATGAAATAATGTTATTTTTGCCGGATGAAAAATACTTATTCCGCTTTGAGTAAGCAGAAAGAGGTTGTGCAGATTGTTCGATTCCTAATAGTAGGTGTAGTTAGCGCTATTTTTGACCTGCTTTTATTCGTTTTATTAAACGATTATTACAAAGTTAATTATTTACTGGCTGGCTTTATATCTACTTTATTTGCCATTCTGTTAAACTATTATATTTCTAAAAAGTGGGTTTTCAGCAGCGGCAAATATTCGTCGCGGGTAGAATTTATTGCTTTTATGGTGTTTTCCGGCATCGGGGTGGTGCTTAATTCCATCCTGATTTGGCTGTTTGTAGAACACTTACTGCTGGAACCTACCCTGAGCAAAGGTTTGGCGATTGGCATTGTAGCCGTCTTTAATTTTATAACCAAAAAAATGTTTGTGTTTAAAGGTTAAGTAAATAAATATTCAGAATAATCTTACCGCTTACATAAATACAGAAGCGCCCTGCTTGTTTTTACTAAACAAGCAGGGCGATTTCTTTTAGCTCAATAATTAATACCAAACTGAGATGAATCAATACGCTTTGAAATAAAGGCCATACCACCCACCGCGGTCATTCTGAAAGAATCTTATTAGCAGATAGCCAATAAGATTCTTTCAGAATGACCGCGGTGGGTGGATACTTGGTTGAAATTATTTTGCTGTTTTTAAGGCGCAATTCCTATTTAACAGTGGTATTAATATTTGAAATCTCTAAAAGTAAGACCCATAGCGGTTATTTACCGGACATATCATACAGGTTTACTTTCATGTCTATGGTTTCGAAGCTATCCTGTTTTTGGCCCATGGTATCAAACTGGGCCTGAATCATCCGCAAGGTTTTGAGTTTATCGTGGTAATACCAGGCGGGCTGACCCTCTATATCGCCAATTTTATTCATGGCAAACTTATTATAAATTACCCAAACCCGCTTTTTACCCGTTAAGCTTTTAAAATCAGGTTGTAAATTCTGGAAATATGCGGCGTAGCTGTCCGAAATTGCCCGTACATCCCGGCCAATAATAGCCTCGAATTTTAACCCGTAAGCATTTTTATAAAAGTTGTAGGCCGGCCAGGTATTCCAGTAAACATAAACGGTATCGCCGGGTTGGTAGTGCTCGTTAATGTAAAGCAAGGCTTCGCGCTGATACGACTTTTTATAATCGCCGAAAAAAGCCGGGTTTATGGCCTGCCGGGCAGAATTGGCGAAGGGACCGGCTAATAATAAAATGGGCAACGCGTATTGCCAGAATTGCTGCCGTGCCGGTAAAAGTTCTACCAAATACTGGCAGCCCCGCGCAATAAACAAAATAAATATTGGCGCTAAATATACCGTTAGCCTATCAAAGAAAGGATATACTTCTAAAGCAGAAGCAAACAGGTGTAAACCAACGGGCAATACCATTATCAGGAAAGCTTTTTTGTCGAGTTTAAAAAAACGGAACAAACCCAACCCTAAAAATATTAAAGGCAACCACGCCATGCGGGCCAGTATGCGCAGCACCGCATTATATTCGAAATGCAGGCTATACCACGACAAACCCAGCGGATAATGCAGCGCAGCAAATACTTTTTGTATTAACCAACCAATAGCAGCCGGCGACAAAGGCATAAAACCACCGTAAGTTCTAAACCAGATAGTGAGCCAATCGGAACCGGCGTGCTTGTAAGTAAATAAAAAGTAGTTTACCGCAAAACTTACCAGCCATAACCCAGACGGAATAAGCGAACGGAAAAGAGCCGGCCAATCTTTTTTAAGCAAATAATATAGCCCTAAACCCATGCCGATGCCGGCAAATAAGAAAATAGCGGTATACGAACACCAGATAATAACTACCCCAGCCGAGCCCCAAAACAACAGCGCACCAATGTGCTGGCTTTTATGGAAACGGATGTACAAGTAGAGCACCAGAATAGCTGCAAACAGCTCAAAACCGTATTGTTTTATTTCTACGGCGTGATAAACCAGCGGTGGCGCCAAAGCCAATATTCCCAACGCTACAGTTACACCCAAAGGCTTCAGAAAATAGCGGGCTACGGGCAAAAACAAGAATAACGAAGCGATGCCGCTTAGCAGTGGTATTAACCGCAGGGCCATTTCGTTGGTACCAAACAGCAGCACACTGGTTCTTGCCAGCCATAAAAAACCAACGGGCGCTTTTTGCTCGTAATCCAGGTAAGGTGCCAGCAACTCCCCGAAATTCATTTTAATTAAGCTGGTAGCCAAATAAATTTCGTCGATCCACAAAGAGCGGTTATCCCAAAAGTGAAAAACCCGCAACCCTATACCCAACAGGAGCAGCAGAATTACCGGCGTGGTAAATACCGAACCAACTTTAGTATTTTTTGTAGCAGTGGCTGGTTTATCAAAGGCAGTGTGCAGTGTTTTTGTATTTAGGGCAAGGTTTTTCAAGGGAAAAAACGAATAATTAAAAAATAAATTTAAATATTAACTAATTACAATATTAAGATAAAATATAATGTACTAAAAACAAATCAGCCCCGAATCTACACATTATTAACTTAATACCTGACCAAAAGAGAGCTAAACGGCTTTTAACGGCAGATGTTTAAACTAAACCCAAACGCTTAGTTGCTTAACTGTAAGCTACCAGTTAGGTAATAATTACCTACAAAGCAGTCAGCTTTCAGGTTTAAAGATTACTTAATAGCAAGATTATTGTCAGGCTCATTTCCCAAACATATAATTCTTCTGATATTTTTTAGAAAAGCTACATAAATATATAAATTCTTTAATATATTTGAGAACTTATTTATAGAACCAACGTTTAACCTGAAATTAAAATCTTATAAACTTAAACTGCTTTTAATATATTTCCAGAAAATAAATTAGAAGTTTATTGCGAAAAATTTATAGTTTTATATAATATTTAGATAATTAGTAAATGGCGGAGGCAACAGGGTTGGATTGGAACAGGATTAAAGTGGTGATTTTTGATGTAGATGGCACCCTTTATACCCAATCGAAACTGCGGAAACAGATGCTGGGATCTTTGCTCTGGTACTATGCCTGGCGCCCCTGGCGGTTGAACGAAATGCGCATGCTGCAGCATTTCCGGACGGAGCGGGAGAAAAGAGCCGGCGATTGCGGCGGCGATTTAGCTAATGCCCAATATAAATGGTGCGCCGAAAAAGGCAATTACCCGGTATCCAAAGTAAAACAGGTTGTGGACTACTGGATGCTGGAATATCCTAATAAATACCTGGCTGCTTGCACCTATCCGGGTACCCAGGCTTTTTTCCGGGCTTTACGCGAAAAAAATATTCAAATAGCCATTTACTCTGATTATCCGGCGCACGACAAGTTAGCCGCCATGGGCCTGCAGGCCGATTTAATCGTAAGTTCTACCGACCCCGCCATAGACCGGCTTAAACCCGACCCTAAAGGTTTGCTTTACATTACCCAGCAGCTGCAAGTACAGCCCGAAGAATGTTTGTTTATTGGCGATCGGCCGGAACTGGACGGCGCATGTGCCCAAAACGCAAATATGCCTTACCTGATAGTAGAGAAAAAGCCATTTGCCCAATTCGATTTTTACCATAACCTCTTGAATCAAATAAATTTATCTTTTACTGCTTTAACTTATGAAACAAGCCACTCCTCTTCCTAACGCCGATGCGACGCTAGTGCTGCAGCCCGCCGGCTTTAAAGAATATATTACCATAATGCGGCCGGACCATTGGTTCAAGAATATTTTTATGCTGCCGGGTATGCTGTTCGCCTTTTTGGTCTACGACACTACCTTTGATTTAACTTTATTGGTGCGCATTGTTATTGGCATTGTAAGTACCTGCTTAATTGCCTCGGCTAATTATGTTATTAACGAGTACCTCGATGCCGAATTCGACCGCTATCACCCGGAGAAGCGCAAGCGTACGGCCGTGATAAGTGTGCTGAACCCACTTTATGTTTACTCAGAATATTTCTTTTTAGCAGCTATTGGCTTTACGCTGGCTTACTTTATTTCGCTGGAATTCCTGGCGCTGGAGGCTTTCTTGTTGTTTATGGGCGTTATGTATAACGTGCGGCCTTTTCGTACCAAAGAGCGGGTTTACCTCGATGTATTGTCTGAATCGGTAAATAACCCTATCCGGCTGGCGTTAGGCTGGTTTATTTTTGTACCAATGCACCTGCTGCCCGAAAGCTTGCTGGACCCATCATGGGTAATTATTCCGCCTTCGAGTATTATTCTGGCTTATTGGATGGGCGGCGCCTTTTTAATGGCTACTAAACGCTTTGCCGAGTACCGCTATATCAACAACCCCGAACTGGCTGGTTTGTACCGCAAATCGTTTAAATATTATACTGAGAACAGCCTTTTAATTTCGATGTTCTTTTATGCTTTAACTTCGGCTTTTTTCCTGGGGATATTCTTAATTAAAAACCGCATCGAGCTTTTAATCAGCTTTCCTTTCTTTGCGTTGCTGTTTGCCTGGTACCTGGCCATTGGTTTGCGCAAAGATTCGGTAGTGCAAGGCCCCGAAAAGCTGCACAAAGAAAAATGGTTTATGCTTTACGTAGTGCTGTTTACCGTATTGCTTATGGCTTTAATGTACATTGATATTCCGGGCCTGAGCTGGTTCCTGAAACAATCTTTCTAAACCAGTAAAACAGCTAAATAACAGCAACGCCTCCCCAAGAACTAAATTTGGGGAGGCGTTGCTGTTTAAGACCCAACCAAGCACCAACTACGCTACCTGCATGGTTAATTTTGGTTCCGGCAAAGGTACTGTAACCGCCCTGGGCAGCGTAACCACAAACGTACTACCAACTCCTTCGGTACTTTTAATTACCAGAGTTCCCTGCAAACTTTCTATAAATTCTTTACTGAGCATAAGCCCTAAACCGGTACCTTTTTCGCGGGCAGTGCCCAGGGTGGTAAAGCGATCTTTCGTAAACAATTTGGTTAAGTTGGCCTGCGAAATTCCTTTACCGTTATCGCTTACCACTAAAGTTATATTATCGTCGGTTGCTTCACCCGCCGATACCTTTATCTCGCCGCCTTCAAAAGTAAACTTAACGGCATTCATCAGCAGGTTGCGCAACACAAAATTCAGTTGCTCTTTATCGGCCAGGGCTACGGCTTGCTCATCTACCTTATTTACGATACTGATGTTTTTCTGCTTGGCTTGTGAAGCAGCCAACTCAATATTTTCCTGGGCCAGTTGCTGCAAATTTATTGGCTGCAACGCTATATTTTTTTCCGCTATCTGGGCCCGCGACCAAATTAGCAGGTTATGCAGCATGTTCATGGTTAAGTCTACATCTTTGCTGAGTAACTTAAAAACGGGCTGCACTTCTTCGGCCGGCAGGTGGTGGCTTTGTACCAAATCGAGCACGCCTTTAATAGAACCAAACGGGGTTCGTAAATCGTGGGAGATAATCGAGAATATTTTATTCTTAAATTGATGATGTTTTTCCAGTTGCTCGTTCTGTTCCTGTAATTTCAGGGTTTGATCGGCCAACGCGTTTTTCTGACGACTTATTTCGGTATGCTGGCTCTGCAACAAGCGGTTAGCTTCCTGTAGCTTTAAAGACGCTGCTTTCAGGCGTATACGGCTCCGGTAAAATAACAAAAGTAAAAACAACATAATGGCTACCAAAATCACCCCAAATAGCAAGGTTATTTGCTGTTGTTTAATTTCATGCGCCTGCCGTCTCTGTTCGGCTTTCAGGTTTATATTTTCGATTTCTTTTTTTTCGGTTTCGTAGCGCGTAGCCAGTTCGGCGGCGGTTCTTTTCTGGCTTTCTAAATCCAGTTGGTTGTCGTGTTCTACAAAAACAGTTAAATATTTATGGGCTTGGGCGTAATTTTTATTCGCAACAAATAAGGTTTGGAGCAACTCGGCCGAAGCGGCAATTTTCTTACTAGATTTGGTTTCTAAAGCCCAGTCATAACTTTGCTGGGCGTATTGCAATGCTTTGGCGTTATTGCCAATGGTCTGATAAATTTGGGCGATGCTTTTCAGCACACCTGGTTTGCCTATTTTATTCCCTATTTCATCGGCTAATTTTAAAGACCTGAATAAATAAGGCAACCCTTGTTCGGGTTTAGGCAAGTTCAGGTATACTGTGCCTATGTTCTGCAAACTAATAATCAGGCTGCGCTTGTTATTTAATTTTTCTTGTATCTGCGCCGCCTTATTAAAATAGGCTAAAGCCTTGGTATACTGTTTTTCTTCTTCGTAAATATTGCCCAGGTTGTTATAAACTTTGCTAATGCCTACCTGGTCGTGGGTTGCCTGGGCCAGCCACAACGATCTGTTATAATTAGAAACTGCCCGTTTGGGGTCTTTGGTTTTATGGTACAGGCTACCCAAACTATTATAAGCGGTAATCAGGATGGCGGTATCGGCAGTTTTCTCACCAATATTAAGCGCCTGGTAATGCAATTGCATGGCCTGGTCAAACTCGCCGCGTACCAGGTGCGCGTAGCCAATCAGGTTCAGGGCTTTGGCCTTGCCGGGCAGTAAATTGGCTTTTGTTGCTAATGCTTCGGCCACGCTGGCGTAAGCTAATCCTTTATCAATATCAGATAAATAATATTCTTTGCTTATAGCACATTGGAGTTCTACTTTCACCGAATCGGATTGGGCGTTATCTAAAGCGGCCAGCAAACTATCAGTTTTCGCTTGCTGTGCTTGTGCCACCGAAGCCCAAATAAACATTAACAAAAATAAAATTTTTCTCATAACACAAGCACTACCTTACCGTAACGCATGAAACAAATATAATCACCAAAAACGCAAAACAAACTTATTATTCAGCAATTTATACAAAATTTTTACTTTATTAATTCAAGTTCATTTAAAATATTAAAATATAATTATTTTATATTTACTTAAAACGAAAAAGTTGCACTAATTCGTTAAAATTGCAAGTAGCTTTAATAATTATGACTAATAATTATTTATAATGAGTTGAAGATTTAGAACTAGTAGCAAACAGTGTAATATACTATTTATAGCTGCCGCACTATGTATACTTAAAACACATAATATTTTAATTGCTCTAAAAAATAAATACTCCTGCGCTGAGTTATTTTTATGTACCGATAAAATCTTAGCTATGAAAAAAATATTTGCATTAGCCACACTAACACTTCTGTTTATTTCGGTTGGATTTGCCCAAACTTTGGTAGGTATTAAAGCCGGCGGCAGTATTACCAATATTACCCTAAATCAGCAGTATAAAAACTTACTTAACGTTAGCGCCCAAAACCGCATTGGCTACCAGTTAGGCTTATTTGCCCAAAGAGCTATTAGCGAAAATATTTTCATGCGCACGGAGCTGGCCTATAGTGTAAAAGGGTATAAATCGCACGATAAATTAACCAATCGGGAAGGCCGCGTAGGCTTTAATTACATTAGTTTACCCTTGCTGCTAGGCTATCAGTTAAACCCGAGTTTTTCCGCTTTTTTGGGTCCGGAGATTGCAGCCTTAGGGCCGGTTCATGCCGGCTCTGGTGGCCGCCGCAACAGGTTAGATATTATTTCTAATTACGAAAAGCTTGACTTAGGCCTATCGGGCGGTATAATGTACACTTTAGCGCCAAAGTTGGGGCTGGATTTACGGTATACTTATGGTTTAAGCAAAATATTAATAACCGATTTAACTGATGCGCAAGGCAACCGTACGGGACAGGCTAATCAGAAAAATAATAAAGCGTTGAGCCTTAGCGTAAATTATTATTTGCGCGGCCGGGTTTAATATTTGCCTAGTTAATCTGGGTTAAGGGTAGCTACTATTAGCTAAAAACTAATTTTACGTAGGTTTGCTTACAACACGGCTATTCTGCCCCAAACGGAACAATATGTAAATGTTGTTTGTACTAGTTGCAGGATTATGCTTAAACAAAAAGGCTTAACGCAACATGAAAAATAAAGAGCTTTTCGACAGAACCGTTAAAATATTGGTTAATGCTTACCTGAATAATACGCTGGTGCATAATAATTGCGGCGCCTGTGCAGTAGGCAATATAATAGCGGCCAATATGCAAATAAAATACGATTCTTATTTAAAGTGGATTGGTCGACAATTGGCCTGGTCTACAGTTTTCGTAACCATGCCGTTTAAATCTGAACAAGTGCAGCGCCCCTGGGCTTACAACGGCAGCGCCAAAGAACAAATAGATGCTACCGGTTATTCGTGGCAGGAACTGGCCTTAATAGAAGCGGCGTTTGAAAGCGCTCCCAAAAACACTACTCCCGACGAACGTATGTTTAACGGCTTAATGGCCGTAGTAGATGTTTTGGGCCAGATTCATGACCTGAACGAAGAAACCAAACAGGCAACCAAAGAATTATTCTTAAAGGCATAGTTAACTTCTAAGCAATATTACAAGCCTGCCGGTATCCGGATTATTTCCAGAACGCCGGCAGGCTTTATTTTTTATCGCTAATTAATCTACTATTGCAGGGGTGCCTTGAGTTGGTTTAATATTTTTTCAAAATACAACTCCCTTTCTTTAAAGCTGATTTTTTATTTGCACAAAAGGGTATATTAAGATTCCCCCTTTATTCCGCCCATTACTGCATAAAATGTTATTCGTGCCGTTGGCTCCGAAGTATTTGTTAGCGCTACCTAATGCCCAAAACAGCGCAATTGGCTTATTTGCCAGATTATTTTATCTTCTTTTGCTACCCGCTATTTAAATTTTTATATGGCTTTGCTATTTCTTTTCTTTAAAGAGAACAAATAAATAGCAATAAAAAATTAATAAAGTTCGAATAATTCTGATTTAAGCATTTTTAATTATCTTAATCCAATATTTGTAATTATATTACTACTTAGAATAAAAGTAAATACCGTGTACAATTCAGAAGAAAAAGCCACTTCCGTAACAATAGATGATATTGAACTGAAACGCTTGCAGATACTCCAGGATTATAATATTTTAGATACACCCGCCGAGCGGGAATTTGACGATTTAGTGAGCTTAGCCGCCTACATTTGCGATACGCCCATTGCGCTTATTACCTTGCTTACCCACGATAGGCAATGGTTTAAAGCCCGCATTGGCGTGTCGCTTGCAGAAACACCCCGCTGCCATTCTTTTTGCCAGTATGCCATTGAACAAGAAGACATTATGGAAATACCGGATGCGCTTCAGGATATTCGTTTTTTCCAAAACCCCTACGTGTTAGGCAACCCCAATATTCGTTTTTATGCCGGATCGCCGCTGGTAAACGCCGATGGCTATAAACTGGGCACTTTATGCGTAATCGATAAATATCCGCGCGAACTAACCGAACCACAAAAAATGGCTTTAGGAACGTTGGCAAACCAGGTGGTAGCGCATTTAGAGCTGCGACTAAAAATCAGGAAGCTGGAAGCAGAAAACAATTATTTACAGGAACAGGTTAAAAACTAAGCGTTTAAAGGTTGTAGTTCTCGCGTAAGTAATTATTCTTTTTCGGGCTCTACAATCCACCAGTCGTTGCCAAAAGCATCTTTAAAGCCGGCTGTAAACCCATATTCCTGCGTGTGAGGTTCCATTAAGCTGGTAGCGCCCTGCGCCAATGCTTTTGCGTAAGTTTCCGGTACCTGCGCTACATAAACATACATGCCCGCCGGTTTTTCCTGCCACTGCTCTGTCGCATCGGCAAACATGATAACCGCCTCGCCAATGCGTAACTCGCCGTGCCTTATTTTATTATTATCGGCTGGTACCAGTAATTGTTCCGTGGCATTAAAAACAGTTTTCATAAACTGCAGAAAAGCACTGGCTTCATTCAGAATCAAGTAAGGCATTAGGGGCAAATATTGGGTCGGAATATTCATGGAAATTGGCTGAGGTTTTGGTAATGCATTTAATGGTATAAAAACTTATTGTGGGCGGTAGAACCGCGGCTTATGTAAACGAAAGCATTAATTAGCAATATTTTTACTTAACGCTTACTTTTCATGGCCGGTACAACTTTAATATTTTCAGCTTCCAAAAGCGTTTTATATTCGTCTGATTCCAGCGGGTAAATGGCAATTTTACCTTCCTGGTTGTAATGTGCGCCCCAACCATACCGCTTGGTTAAAGAAGATGCGCGCATACAAGGATGCCCTTTAGAGAACAACTCCTGCCTAATTTTTTCGGCATCGGTTTCTAAAGTTGCTGCCGGAATTTCCTTTTGCAATACAAATACCTGGTAAACTAATTCTTCGTGGTTGTAGGTATAAGGTTTTGCGGTGAGCAACTCATACTGGAAAACATGCACCGGCTTGTTTTTAGTTTTAGTCACCGGTATTTCGCTTTTACTTACCGGACAATCGACGGCTACTTTAATTAAGGTGTTGGTATAGCTCATATTTTAAAATAAAAGAGTGCCATAATATAGGTAAATTGTTGCTGCTAGCACACTAAATTTAAAACAAGTAAAACCAGCTATTATTACCACTCCGGAACATTCCTTAAAAATATAGGCTGTAGGCAGCAGAATTTTACCTATAAAATATTCTTATTCCTTTAGTTAAGGCCGTTATACTTACAGGCAGTAAACCTTTTTAAAATGAAACCAAGCCTTGCGCCCACTTTATCCCAAATTATTTATGCCAATGCTGCTATCAAAATTTTGTTGGGGCCAGAGCCAACGCCCGAAATAATTAACCTTTTAAGAAATACCGTATATGGTACGCACGGTCCCCGTTACCAACACACCGGGCACGAAAATAAAATTAACCACATTCTAAATCCTTTTTTCTTTCAACTATTAAAAGACGAGCAGGTAATTGGTACTTACTGTCTCTCGCAACGGCGGGTAAAAATTGCAACCGGCGAAGCCCTTAGCTTTTACGGCCGCTACTTTTCCATAGCCCCCCAATATAAAGGCCAGGGCTACGGCAGCCTGTTAAAAAAAGAAGCCATTGCTTATATAGAACGCACCACAACGCCACCCTTCTTCTTTTATTCTTACATCGAAGAATCCAATCAGCGGTCGCTGGCCATCTCCAAAAAAGACGGTTACCAGCCCATCGGGACTTTAGAAGCCGTACTTTTTAGCCGACTTTACCCGCAACAAGATGCCAGATTTAGTCGCCTATCATCAGATAAATACCCTGATATGCTTTTGCAATTGCAAACAACTTACCAGGATTATACTTTGGTGCAGCTAGACCGGGTATTTTACGAGCAGAACTATTTCGTTTTAAAAGAAAATGGCGAAATAATAGCCGGCGTGCAAGCCAACCCAGTGGCGTGGCACATTGTGCATATGCCCGGCCTTACCGGCAAAATTGTGATGCAAGTTTTACCCTACGTACCCGTTCTAAACCGTCTGATTAATCCACGAAACCATCAATTTTTAGCCTTAGAAGCTGTATATGTAAAACCAGGCCACGAAAAAGCGTTATTAATTTTATTAGAAAGTACATTAGCGTATTTCGGCTACACCTCGGCGTTGCTGATGCTGGATGTAAACTGCCCCTTGCGCCAGCAATTAAAAAGCTTAGGTCACCTCGGCCTGATGCATGCGCTTAACAAAAGCATTTACACCCAGGTTATGGTTAAAACCCGAGGTATAACCCAAAAAGAAATAAAAAGCTATCCCAAACAGCCTATTTATGCTTCGGCTTTTGATTTTAGCTAGCTCTCCGCTGCATTTACTTTAACAACCAGCCCCGTAACTTTGCGGCTTTTCAGAATAGTGCCCTTCATTTTTTGTCAAAAAAAATAAAGTTAGTTTCAGCAGGTGCTGTTTCTGCTACTCGTTTGCATTCAGAATCTCGTAACCAATTGGTTTAAAAGCATAATTATTAGACATTTCTGCCGAACATGCTGTCATGCCCACAATTAAATCCATGTGGGCTTCTAATATTACATAATCGCCGGCTTTGCTTTTAGGCGGACGCACCGCAATTTTACCGGTATCGCCATCAACGGCCACGTGCATGAAAATATTAAAGCAAACCGGAATTTCATCCGGCCTGATGCCATACTCTTTTAAGGCTTCGCACAAATTACCAAAGCAGCCGCGGTGCGGTTGGGTATGCCCATAAATAATCCGGAAAGTATCGGCACTGCAGGGCGTAAGCAAAAAATCGTGGCGGCCTACGGTATCTTCTACCATATGAAACATAACGTTGCTCCGGTTAGAATAAAATGGGTGCCCCTTGGTCAGGAATATGGTATCGGCGTAGTCTATGGTCCGGCCCGATGAGAGGTACTCGGCTTTATCGTGCAGGTTATAGCAAATAAAATCCGAAACCTGTTCGCCTTCTATGTCATAGACTTTAAGTTGCTGCCCCTGGCGTAAGATAAATGAAACGCCGCTACGCGGCGGTATAATGTTTGGCTGTTGCATGGTTTATTTGTAGAGGACATTGCCAGCTTTGGTCGTATTGCCGGCCGCTGTATTGGTAAACTTCCGATGCGGTACCAAAGTCTTTTAGCATCGGGTTAATAGAACCGGCATAACTTTCATCTCGTTTTCGTACAATATTTTGCATTTTGCCGTATTGGTCTTTTTGCCGCATTTGTTCAAACTGGGCATGCGGATTAAATACCAACGTTGGATACCGGAATTGCCGGGCGCGCCGGCTACTACCCGGGTGCAACCCAATTATAAAAAAGGCTTCTTCTTTTAAGCTAAAACTAAAATCCGGTGAATTTGGGTCGGAGTTCACCCGCTGGTCAAACCCGTATTGCTGCGCGTCTAAATTGGCTAAAGATTGTAATCGTTGCCACAACAAGGTATCAAACAAGGCTTCATTCGCCATTTCGGGACCTTTAAAAATAACCGCCGCGCTATGGAATAATTCCGTTGAGGCCCGGTAAGTATCTACAAAACTGTATAAAAAATTTAAAATCGCTATATCGTCTTTGGGGCAAGCCAAATGCTCTACCACTAAAAATTTTATTTGTTGCCGGCTCACAGCCGCCCGCGCTGCTACGCAAGGGAAATCTTTATTTAATAAGTATTCTTTATATTCTTCAATTATATCGCAAGCATCCATCTCTACTAAGTACTATTTATGTCTTAGTAAAACCTTTACGAACCGTAAATGAATATCGTTATTAAAGATGGGTAATAATTACTAGTGGGCCGCCGTAGAAATACTTAAGTTTAAAGATAAAATACCCCTTACAGCCTTTATTTAGTTGTTATCCTGCTTCTTCCGCATATTCTTTTATTTCAAAAATATTTAATTAGTATTGGTCCATATTTTTTCTAACAAATAAAAATGCAAAGTTCCTGGTTTAAAATTTACCTAAATCCGATACTTAAAAAACTATTAGCATAGTGCTCTATTTTACTGATTCTAGTATTACATAATAGCGGTTGCCCGGTTCAGAACAGAGCTAATAACGCCTGCAGAAGTTCAACACCAGGAACCTACCTCACCCTCATTACCCCACCCCCACCATACGAATGATACTCCGCATTATACATAGCATCGGCACCAACGGGGCCTAACTGGAAATTGCCTTGGGTAACGGCGCGGACCTGGTAGTAGAAATATTGGGGTTTGGGGCGGGCAGTGGCGTAGAGGTTAATGCGGTCGTCGCGAATATCGGTGTAGTCGGGTACGTCAGGCTTCTGGTCGTTCAGCCAGTTAAATTCACGTTCGGTTAGCAGGCGCGGGTTCTCAATTTCGAAGCCGGCGGGTAGCAAATCGGTAATAGCTACATTGGGCACGTTGCGGCCGTCGAGCGATTGCAGCGCAATGCGTACCACCACCAAATCGTTTTGCTTAACGGTGTTGTTCTGGATTTCGCGGCCATTGCGGTCGAGAAAGGTTCGGCGTACCTGCAGGAAATTATCTTCGGGCTTATAACTGCCGCTCTGGCTAATGCCTTCCACTTCCCAGAAATAATACAGCGTGCCTTTGCCGCTGGTCTGAATATTTATACTGCCTCTATTGAGTTTATTCGCCAGCGAAACATCTTTGCCCGAGAAGGAGCCAATATTTTTGCCGCTTTGAGTAATTTTGGCGGTAAGGTTACCTTGGCTGCGGCGGGCCATTTTACCCAAAGCCATGAGGGCAAAAGCCCGTTCCTGGGTGTTGTACCAGCGCGTAGAACGCAATTCCTGCGATAAATGCCGGGCCAGCGTGCCAATTTGTGCGTTATCCGGGTCGGCTTCAAGCAAACTGTTTAGGGAAAGCGCCATATCGCGGGTAACCGAGTAAAAGCTGCCGTTGAGGGCACGTAAGGCACTTTCGCCGGTAAAGCTGCGGGGCAATAGTTGGTTAAAACTTTCGCGGCGGCCCGAAAGGGCGTAAGTACTGGCGAGCAAATACCGGGCATTCAACGAGAGCAGTTCGGGTTTGGCTTTGTAGTAGTTCATGGTAGCCCAGTCGGGTTGTTGGGCCAGGCTGAGCACGTAAAGCGAATACGTATTTTCGTGGGCGGCAATAAATTTGCTTTGTACCTGCCGACTAGCGTTGTAGAAACGGTATTCTTCCATGCCCTTGGTTTTTACTTTGCGCTGCAGGTAAGTCAGGGCTTTATCCAGCACGGCGTTGTTTACGGGGTAACCAGCTTTGCGGGCTTCGAGCAGGAAATGACTGGCGTAGGCGCTGGTCCACCAATCGGTATCAGTGCCGCCGGGCCAATAGGTAAAACCGCCGTCGTACTGTTGCATGGCTTCTATTTTAATAATGGCTTCTTGTACTAAATAATTGGGGTTGTACGTGCGGGCATTCCGGTCCTGCTGCAGCGATTTGGCTAAATCGGAATAATATAGGAGCGGGAAAGCTTTGGAAATGGTTTGTTCCAGGCAACCGTGCGGGTATTGCAGCAAAAAAGTAATATCGTCGGTGAACTGGGCAATCGGCGAACTGCTTACTACCAAACGTGAAGCGGTTGAAGCCGGAATAAAATCGTGCGCCGGGCTGATAACTGCATTGGCCCCATCCTTTAAAGAACCAGCGCCGGTGAGTTTAGTTAAAGGCGCAATAGGCCGCACGGTAATATCGGTCTGGTTACTGAATTTTTCGCCGAGCGCATTTACGCCTACCGTTACGG
The DNA here is from genome assembly GCF_008629685.1 of Adhaeribacter rhizoryzae. GTDB lineage: Bacteria > Bacteroidota > Bacteroidia > Cytophagales > Hymenobacteraceae > Adhaeribacter > Adhaeribacter rhizoryzae. The sequence continues at coordinate 153,039 of NZ_VWSF01000009.1, forward strand.
ATGCCTGCCCAATGCCCGCACTGGCTACTAATTTATATACCACCTGGGCTTCGCTATTGGGCTTAAGCGTTGCCGATTGACCCGCCGCACCCACTACCCGCAACGGACCGGTGGTGGTAATATTACTGTTGGCGGTAGCATTTTTAGCAGTGGTATTACTGAGGGTTACCGGCACCAACAAGGTATCTTTCGGGCTCACAAACCGCGGCAAGGCTGTACTGATAACCACCGGGTCCGAAACGCGCATAATTTTATCGGCGGAGCCAAAAGCATTTTCTTTGTAAGCCACGGCCATGATGCGCAAAGCGCCCGAAAACTCCGGAATTGTCACGTTTACTTTTGCTTCGCCGTTGTTATTCGCTTTCAGGTGGCCGCTCCACACCGAAACCAGCTTTACCCGTTTAGAAGTAAGCGGATTAATGCGTTTGGCCAAATCGAAACCGTCGCCGCCAAAACTGGAGCGGCGGCCGGTAAGCTCCGGGAACAGGAAGGGGTATAAATCGTAGGCGTTTACTTCCAGGGCGCGTTTCTGGTAAAAATAGCCGTGCGGGTCGGGCGTTAAATAGTCTTTCAGTTGCAGAATGCCTTCGTCTACTACGGCCAAAGTTACTTCAGCACCGGGCGCGGTCTGCACACTTACCGGCTGCACCCGTTTCGAGCGCGATACCTCCGGCGCGGTAATAGCAACCTCCAATTCTGTATTCTTTTTCGTAACCGATAGTGGTACAAAGCCCCGGGCAATGGTAAGCGGCAAGGTATTGTCTTTTATTTGCCGCAGCGCCGTGGCCGTAATGTACATCGTGGGTAAATATTCGTCTTTAATGGGTAGCGTGAGCGAAGCGGCTTTCTTATCGGTTTGAAGGTAATGATAACTCATTACGCCGTCGCGCTCTACGGTTACCAATATTTTGCCGGCAAAAGGCGCTTTAAATAATATTTTGGCTTCTTCCCCGACTTCATACGACGTTTTATCCAGCGAAATATCTACTTCACCTTCGTTGTTTACTTCAAACGAGGTACTTTCGGTATCGCCCCAGCCGTAGGCGTAGAACTTTTGGGCCACGTAGTTAAAAGCGCCCGGCCGCATTACCCTAATTTCGTATTCGCCGGAAGAAACCGGCGTAAAATTAAAGGTGGTGCCGCTGGCCGGAATAGTTAAAATTTTGCTGCTGATAATGTTTTCCTTGCGCTGCGATTTGTAACCGTACCGCTCCACGGACCGCTCAATGACAGATTCGTAGGTAAACCGCACCAGTTGCACCCGTACCGGAGCAGTGATGGGTTTACCGCTTTGATTAACCGCCAGCAACGGAATGCGCATGGCTTGCCGGGTACTCACGTATTCATCAAAATTTTTAATGCCGTAAAAAGCGGCCTGCGTGCTCACCTCGAACTTGCTCAGGCGGTTTACCGGTCGGCCGGTTTCATCGAAAACCGTGGTGTACACAGCGCCATCCAGCAGACCAATATCCTGGTAGCCGGTAAGGACAAACGTTTCCCGGCCCTGCCCCTGCGCATCCGTTTGGCCCTGGCGTACGCTATTCTGAATATCTACCGATCCGGCCGTTACAATATCAAAGGTATAATCAGGGTGATTTTTCGGTTCAAAAACCTTCTTTTTCAGGCTAAGCTGCAGTTCGTAATTACGACCAACCGCCGGCGGACCAAATAAATTATACGCTGTAAAGCTGGCTACTAAACTATCCGGGGCTTTAAAAATGGTCTTGTTGAGGGTAGGCGTTACTTTCAGGCGGTCGGGCATAAACTCTTCCACGCCAATTTTACTACTGTTTAGCAGCACATCGTTGCCCGAATAAACCTCTAAAGTATAAGTACCGGTTACGGTAGTCGTGGGCAGCTCGAACGTAAATTCGCAAGCACCCTGGGCGTTTAGTTTACCTTTCAGGCTCCGGAATTCTTTGCCGGTAGGCAGCAGCATTTTTATTTTAACCGGCAACCCTGCTACGGTTTTCCACTCCGGTGTCCGGATAACGGTATTTACATGCACCACATCGCCGGGGCGGTACAGGTTGCGGTCGCCGTAAATGAAAGCATCGTACGGAATACTGTTCAGGCGCTTGCCGCCCACTTCAAACCGCGAGGTATTTACCTGGGTCTGGCTGTAAGGCAAATACGTAAAATCCTGGCCCAGCCGCGCAGTAATCATGCCTACCTTAAAATCGGGAGCCGTTTTGTCTATGTCGGTAAAGCGAGCTACGCCGTCCTGGTTGGTGGTGGTTTTATAAATTACCTGGTTGCTGGTACTGATAAACCGCACCTCAACATTAGATTGTACTTTGGCATCCCGGATAGAGTTCGCAAATACCAGCACCTCGTTCCGGCCCTGCTTCGCAATTAAACCAATATCCGAAACCGAAATAATTTTAGAATCGCCGAGCCATTTTTTATCGGTGCTGGTAACCGTGAGTACGTACAAGCCTTTGAATTCGCTGTCGAAATCCAGGTCGTTCAGGCTTAAATTCAGGAAGTAGGCGTTGCCTTGTTTTTGCAGACTTTTGGTGTCGTACTCGCGCTCAAAAATAGTGTTGCCGTTGGTTTCGTCTACCGGGTAATAGCTCCACTCGTTGTATTCGTCGGCTTCTTCGTCGTAGTGGCCGTTGTACTGCTTGCCTTCGCGCAATACCCGCAAAATATTGTTTTCGTAAACCCGGCCAATGCTTACTTTCAGGCGCGGCACCTCAACTACGTTCAGGGCAATATTTCGGGCACCCTGGCTGCTCAGATAAATGCTTTTACTATTTACAAAACTGATGCCCGCCCGCACCGCCGCAAACGAAACCGAATGGGTGTAATCCTTGCCCAGTTTAGCACCTTCCAGGCCGGTCAGGTTTTTAGAGATGGTTAGGGTGTAGGTATTGGCCTGCGGAATAGCGCCTTTCAACACAAAACCGCCTTCCTGTTCTTCCAGGCTAAAACTTACCCGCGGTTCTAATTTTATCTGTTCGTACAAATTATCCATGCGCACGGGTTGGGTAGTAGCCACAAAAATCTGTTCCTGCCCCTCCACCACGCTGGCCGTTACTTCCGATACCTGCAAATATTGCCGGCTAGGCAGTAATATTTCTTGCTCCAGTACTTGGTTGGTGCGGTACGCGCTGCCGGGTGTAGTTAAACCAGAACTGATTTTAACCCGGATGGGCGTGGCATCGCGGTTGGTATTAACCACATTTTTTAACTTAACCGCAATGTTTTTGCCATTTGCCGTTACGAGTTCTACGGGTACTTCTTTAGCACCCTGGTACACATGCAAATTATTTTGTAAGGCGGTTAAAGTTACCGGGTAATTAAAAGTCAGGCCCAAACGAGCTTCCAGTTGGTTAATATTGTTATCACTTTTGGTCCAGTAAGCTTTGGCATCGGCTAAGTTCAGGTACGGCGTATGGAACCGAAAAATCTTATCGGTAGCAATTTTATATTTTTTCTCGCTGTGCCGCAGGAGTTCGGGGGATAGTTCGGCCTGAAAACTGGTGCTAGGGGCAAAAGGCTGCAGCGGTGAGAAAACCAGTTCGTTCGGGGCGGTCCATTTATACCGGCCTTTTACCACGGGCGTAAAGTTCAGATAGTTTATTGTATCCCATTCTTGTAAACGCGCTTCCGACACCAAGGCTTTATCGAAGGTAAAAACCAGGTTTTGCTCTTGTTCAATCTCTTCGGTAAAGTTTTTATGTTCTACCCGAAGTTCGTCACTTTTACCCCGGCAGCCTGCAATCATACAGGTTAAACTAAGTAGCGAAATTAATAAAAGCAGGGTAGCGGAAAAGGGTTTACGGACATCCATAATTTAGTTGGAGAGGGTAAAAAGGCCGGATTTGCTGTTTTAAATGTAGAAATATTCTGGATTTAAAACGTGGAGAAGGTATACTTTATTTCTGCTATATTTATTGCTAATTTAGGTTTGGACACAAACCAAAGGACGTACTTATTTTAGGAAATTGTATAAATCCTGAAGCATTATTTTTCGTAAATTCGATTAAATGTTGGTTGAAAAATGAAAACAGAGTCATATAATATTTCACTAAGCTTTAAGCAAATTCTTGAATTGGTTCGTCAATTACCTAAAAGCCAGAAAATTAAATTATCGAAAGAACTAGAGAAAGAAGCTGTTGACACTAAACTTTCTAAAATACTTAATGCTTTTCGTACTGAAGACTTGTCACCAGATCTTATCGACGAAGAGGTGGAATTAGTAAGACAGGAACTTTATGCTAAATCCAAGAAAGATTAAAGTAATATTTGATACCAATATTTGGATTAGTTTTCTTATTGGAAAAAGATTAACCTCCTTAAAGCAGTATATCTCTACAGGCTTTATTCAGATAATTCTGACAGAACAGCTGATTATGGAGATAGAATTAGTGACGCAAAGACCAAAACTTCAGAAATACTTCAATCAGGAACTTGTTCAGGAATTACTATCACTACTCGTGACTATTGGTAAAGTTTATAAAATAAAGCCAAAGTACAGCTTAAGCAGAGATGCAAAGGATAACTTTCTACTGGACTTAATTGACCGTTCGAAAGCAGATTACTTAGTTACTGGCGATAATGACTTACTAGATTTAGGCAAATTCGGAACAGCCATAATTTTAACACCTAAGAAATTCGAAGAAGTTCTACAGTAAAGTCCAGCTCTAAGTATGCTATTTCAGGAGTCAAAATCTAGATTATTCAGGATTAATAAATTCCATTGAGGAAAGTTATTATTTCACCGGCACCAACCGGATAGCCTGACCGCCGCTAGCTTTCAGAACTGCCTTTATACTGTTCTTATTATTTACTACCTGCCTGGTGCCTTTTACGTGCGTACGGGTTTTAATTGCTGCGCCGCCGTCTTCGTAAATTTCAGCGGTATATTTCTTTCCTTTCTCCAGAAACGTTAGTGGTATTTGCAGGGTGCGGGCACTGTTGTTGGTGATGGTGCCAACGTACCACTCATCACCACTCCGGCGGGCTACGGTTATGTATTGCCCGATTTCGCCTTGCAGCACTTTGGTTTCGTCCCAGGTGGTGGGCATGGTTTTCCAGAAGGTTAGTTCGGGTTCGCCTTGGTAGCGGCTGGGCGTATCGTACCAGTACAGCCATTGCAACGGACTGAAATAAACCACCGGTAAAGCCAACTGGTGCGTGGGTGTTGTTTTTAGTACCCGCCCTTTAAAGCCAAATTCTTCGCGCTGAAAATAACAAAAAGTATAATCGGCGGGGCCGGCCAGGAAGCGGGTAAAAGGTAAAATAGTATTATGCGTGGCGTCCGGAAATTCTTCGTTACCCCGAATGCCTTCCTGCGTCATGAGGTTGGGATAAGTGCGGCTGAAACCAGTTGGGCGGTAATCGTCGTGAATATTAACCATTAAATTGTACTCGGCGCATTTTTTTACGGCATCGTGCAACCAGGTAGTCCAGCGGTGGGAGCCGGTATGCACAAAACCGAATTTAATGCCCGCTACGCCCCAGCTTTTGTACAAAGGCAAAATAGCGTCTAGTTGCCGTTCCAGCGCCCGGTGGTTCACGTACAGGAAAACCCCGATATTTTTGCTTTTGGCGTAGCGGATGGCTTCCTGTAAATCCAGGTCGTTGTTAGGGTTGCGGCGCGGGTCTACGTTTACCTTGGTAGCATCCGAAGCTATTTCGTTTTCGTGGCCGTACCAGCCGGCATCAAAATGAATATAGTCCAGGCCTTGCTGTACGGCAAAATCCACGAGAGATTTAGCCCCAGCGGTAGAGAGTGTTGTTTCGCGAATTACTTTACCTGGTTTAAGCCAACTGGTATTTTTTAGTTGGGATGGTAGATTCAGATTCAGAAATATAGCGTTATTTTGGAGTAAATCAGTTGCTTTTTCGGCTACCATAATTACCCGCCAGGGCGTAGCAAAAGGAGTGGTTTCGAGTACCGTATCGTCCAGTTCGCTTACCAGTACATTGGGGGCTTGCAAGGCCAGTTTCATGCGGGCATAGTTTACCATGGCAGCTTCGCCTACGCTGGCATATAATTTATTCGGTAACACCAGGGTAAGCGGCCGTTCGGTGGTTTCCTGCCACTTTTCTAAAGGTTGTAGTTTATATTCGGCCTGGGAGTGCGTAGCCGTATAAGCTTGGGTGCCGGCTGGTAAAACAAATTGGGTTGCTTCGCCGGTGATGTGAATATTTTGCCAGGCGAGTTGCTCCGGAAAACGGTAACAAAAGGCCAGCCCTTCGTTATAGGCCCGCACCACTACCTGAAAATAGCGGTTTTGCTCAGCAGTAGGCTTCACATCCAGCACCAGTTCGCGGTAGTAATCCCGGATTATATTTTGTTCGCCGTAAACGGGTATCCAGGTAGTATCATGCGCAGCCGTATGGGTTTTTATTATTTGCAGATCTTGCATAACCCGGGGCATATTTTTTAGCTGCAATTGCAACTTGCTATTATTTATTACGGCTTTCCCGGCGTAAGTTAAAGAATAGACTAAGCCATTTTTATCGGCGGTTTGGGGCAAGGAAAAAGTTGCCACCAGCTTGCCATCCGGCGATTTTATTTCGGCTGTTGGAGCGGCGGTTTGCGCAAAATTAATTTGGGGTAAAAATAAGATTAGCCACAGGCAAATAATTTGAGAGCCAATAAACCGGGCAGCATTATATGGGGGAAGCAACAGAAATAATGGCTTTTTTATCATGCCGGCCAAAATAAAAAATAAAACGGTAATTAACAGCTTTGTCATCGCACTTACTATTCCTGCCAATTTATTCCAGGTACAGCCAGTACATCGGGGCTTAAAGGTTATTTTTTAATAATTATAGAAACGTGCTGTAGAATTAGTATGCTTTAATCTTGAATCGTAGGCCGCTTTCCTTTATTTTACGTTTAAAGATGGTTCCGGGCCAATGCTGCTGTGGTTTCACCTCCTAACCTTCACCAATAATTATGAGCATTAAGCTTTTTACCATCGGCGACAGCGTTGCCCAGGGATTTATGTCGGGAGCGGCGGCCCGCACGGATTTAAGTTTTTCTACGCTGCTTGCCCGTAAGCTGAATTTAACCGATTACCAGTACCCAATTTGGGAGGCGGGCGGCTTGCCTTTAAACATGGAAGATGTATTGCGGGCTTTAAATAAACGGTACGGCAGTAATATTAGCGGGCTGGAGTGGCTAACTTTTTTACCGACGGTGAATAAGGTAATTGATACCAGCGAAGAATATTACGAGCGCGGACCCGGGCGGGCCAATTTACCTTATCCGGGTAAAGTAAATTATTTCCATAACGTAGCGGCCCGGGGTTTCGACGTAACCGACTCCTGGAAAGTAACGCCCGAAGTAGCTTGGAATAATATTCAGAACGCCGTGCCGCAAAAGGGCGACGACCAATTTTTGGCCGTGGCCGATGCCTCGCTTTACCGCACCGCCCTGAAAGTTTTAAGTCCGGCTTTAACCCGCACGGCTACCGGCGCTTTTAAGCAAAATTTTTCGCAGTTAGATTGGCTGAAGTATCATAGCCAGAAAGAAGGTGTAGAAAATGTATGCTTGTGGCTGGGCGGCAATAATGCGCTGGGCACCATCGTGGATTTACAAATCAGGCAAACGCCCGGCGACAAAAGCCCTATTACCAAAACCCACAACGAAAAAGTAGCCAATCGCTGGAACCTCTGGCATCCTACGGATTTTGCCGTGGAATACGAAGAAATGCTGCAGCGGGTGCATACCATTATGAGTAATCAGTCTGAACAAACCGACTGGAAGGTATTTCTAGGCAACGTGCCGCTGGTAACCATTGCGCCGCTGGCCAAAGGTGTTGGCCCCACCACCCACATTCCGGGCAAAGGCACTTATTATAAATATTATACCTACGTACCCTTCGACGAAGATTTTGCCGTAAAAACCGGTCGCCATTTAAACTTGCAACAGGTGCTGCATATTGACGATTGCATACGCGAGTACAATATTATTATTAACCGCCTGGTAACCCAATTTAACCAGTTAGCCGGCGGCAAACCGCGTTATTTTGTGGTAGATATTGCGAGTGCACTAGAAAATATGGCCTGGAAACGGAACGATGCGCAACCTACTTATGAATTCCCGGAATATTTTAAGTTTGTTTACCCCAAAGTAGATACCAAATATTACCACGCCGACAAAGAAGGGCAGTTAAAGCAGGGCGGCATTTTTAGTCTGGATGGCGTACACCCCTCGGCTATTGGGCAAGGCCTGGTAGCTACCGAATTTATAAAAGTAATGCGCGCCGCCGGCTTAAACCAACTCACCCCTTTTACCGACCAGGAGTGGTCGCAAATATTTAAAAGCGATACTTTGTACTCCCGGCCTATTTCGCTGATGGGTGAAATTTATGAGCATACCGATTTGGCAGAATTTCTGGTAAAGGCAATCCGGTTTTTACACCGGTAAGTGCTGTGAGCGGTTAATTATAGAAATGGCAGAAAGAGGGCATAAATTAATAAGCCGCAAGAGGTAAAAATATAAGCCATAATTAATGCGCCGCCTACCCGACGTTCATCAGAACTTTCATTTTTATAATCAATTAAGGTTTGTTCTATTTGGTGTTGCCGCAACTTATACCAGCCGTACACGCCCACCGGAACAGTTACGCCCAAAAAGAATACAATAATGCGGTTAAGCCATTTATCCTGCCATAACAAGGCGCCTAATTGGTTATTCACTAACTGAATAAAAATAAAGTACACCGATATAGAATTAAGAATTAACAGCAGTACTAACGTGAAATAGGCCGCGCGTTCGGCACTGGCAGAAATTGGCCCGGCGGTGTTATTTGCTTCCCGGATGCGGTAATAAAAATAATAGAAGAAGTTAAGCATTGGCAATATTGTACGGTTATTGGGCCACTAAACAGCGTATTTCTAACGGTTATAATTGCTAATCGGGTTTTATAGAAGAAACGATGCTGCAAGTGCACCTACGTTTAAATGCAGCTAAATGGTTAGGCAACAAAAAAGCCCGGATAAACCGGGCCTTCCGCTTTCTTTTTCATAGTATATCTTGACCAGGGCAGGTACATTAACCAAGAACTTAGCAACCGTTAATTCAACTTTACCATGTTCTTAATATTTCTGGCTAATGCTGTTACAAAGATGTACCGGCCAATTGCCTAAATCAATTTTATTTGGGTAAGCGACCGGATTTTACCGATGAACAAACTAAAATCTGTCTTGAACAGCTACTAATGCTGGTTTACCTAATAATGAAGTTGTTTAGTATTTCTGTTTCGAACAGATTTTGGTGCCATTGGTGGTGTTATCACCACCAATTCGAAAGCTTCTGCCAAACTACTTGCTGGTGCCTCCGCAGCAAGGGCAAAGGTTCTTCCAATTTAATAATGCTAAACAGCTTCAATTTAATATTTGATTAGTCGAGCGACTCACAGCAGTTAAATATCAGCTACAAGCTCAGAAATCACCCAAAATATTTTAAGGCAAATTTAAGTCCGTAATGGCTTGGTAAACCTGCGCCCGGAATTTATCGCTGAGATTGCCGTAGCTGTTGGGGGTTTTCTGGGTGTATAACAACGCTACAATGCCGTTGGTGGGGTCTACCCAGTAAGTAGTGCCAAAGTAACCGCCCCAATCAAAACTGCCTTCGGGTATGCCAAACTTAGCCGAACTTTTGGCTGTGGTAATGCCAAAGCCTAAGCCAAATTTATTATCGCCCTGATTTACTTCGCCAATCTGGTTGGTAGTCATTAGTTTTACCGTAGCCGGGCCAAGTAATCGTTTGCCATTGTATTCGCCGCCATTCAGGAGCATCTGCAAAAATATAGCGTAATCGTAAGTCGTAGAAGATAAGCCGGCTCCACCCGAAAAATAGGTCCCTTTAACATTTGGATAATCCGGTCCTGCACCTAAGCGAGCTTTGGCTTTTATCGTGTTTTTGCCGGCATCTTCGGCGTACAAAATAGCCAAGCGGTTATGTTTTTCGGCGGGCAGATAAAAGTAAGTATCTTTCATACCCAGCGGTTCGAAAATCCGCTTCTGAAAATACACGTCCAACGGCTGACCCGATAATATTTCGATGAGATAACCCAGTACATCCGTGCTCAGGCCATAGGTAAACCGTTCGCCGGGCTGGTGCATTAAGGGCAAAGTGCCCAAGGCATTCATGGCATCGGCGAGTTTAGCGTTGGGCGTACCAATTCCGCTGGAGATGTGGTGTTTGGCGTAAATAGCACTGGCTTCTTTGGTGCCTATAGCGGGATAACCAATGCCCGAAGTATGGGTAAGCAACTGCCGGATGGTAACTTCCTGGCGCGCGGGCACGGTGGTAAAACTGCTGTCTTGGGGGTTAAATTTAGCCAGTACCTTTGGGTTGCGGAAAGCTGGAATATATTTAGAAATGGGCTCGTCTAACAAAAACTTACCTTCTTCATAAAGCATCATCAGGCCAATACTGGTAATGGCTTTGGTTTGGGAAGCAACGCGCATAATGGCATCGCGCTTCAGCGGCGTTTTGGTATCTGTATCGTTCAGGCCAACGGCTTTGTGGTAAACAATTTTGCCGTTACGCGCAATCAGGGCAATAGCACCCGGCACATAATTTTTAGCTGCATATTCTTCTAAAACCCGGTCCAGGCGCTGCAGCCTTTCGGTGCTCATACCCACGGTTTCGGGCTTGGCTTCCTGTAATACCGGTGTTTTAATTTTTTGGGCATAGGTAAAAATAAAACAGCACGAAAAAACCAGCGAAAGTAAAATGTGGCGCATAAGCTATTATTTATTTTGATTAGCTAAAGATAGTAAGCCTAACAGAAATAATTAGCAATATATTACTAGCTCCCGGTATTTAGCTAATAATACAATTTACCATTCCAACCCTGACCGGTTAAAATTTTGAAACTGCTGCACCGCTAATATTTATACTGCAGAATATACTAGCCTTAAAAAATTAAAGAAAATTTTATACGCCAGGCAACGGTTTTAAAATGTTGCTTGTCTTACGGGCAAAACCGCTAATAATGGCAAATACTGTAAAATTTAAAATACCATGATGCATATATAAAAGCTTTAAAACACAACCCGCTCTCATACTAACTAACCTTAAAAATAAAACTAATGAAAAAAACACCTTTAATGCTGTCGTTAACCTTAAGACCACTAACGTGGCTGCTGGGCTTTACTTTGTTGTTGGGCGCCTGTCAAGAAGACCAAATATTGCCCCGCGAAACGCCAACCAACCAAAATCCCGGAGATACCAACAACCCTGCGGAGCCGGGTAACCCCGTAGAACCAGGCACGCCCAATAACCCGAATACGCCGGTCGATCCCAATAATCCGGGTAATGGTCAGCCCGATCCGGGGCAACAGCCCAATCCTATGCCCACCGGTAAATTTGTGCAGCTAAAATGGTCTGAACTGGATTTCCAACGCGTAGATTATGATAACAATAATTTAATTACCCGCTACGTGAGCCAATACAACTCCAGCCAAGGCAGCAATGCCGTTACAAACTTTACCCAGGAGTTTCATTACGATGCCAATAAGCGGCTAGTGAAACAAACAAGTAATGTTTATGGCAACATATTATTTTTTTACAACGGCAACCAGCTCGAAAAAGCGATGGAGAACGATAAACTAGATCGACCGCTGAAGGAATATTATTTTACTTTCAGAACAGACGGCAAATTAGAATCGCGGTTAACGTATAAAGTAGACCTGAACAATAATAAAACAGAATATCAGAAGCAGGTTTATAAATACGATACGCGGGGAAACCTGGTAATTTTGGAAGATTATTTTAAAAATCCTGCTACTAACCGGCTGGAGCTTTCTACCAGGTTCTTTTTCGAGGATTTTGACGATAAAAAAGCGGCCATTCCTTTCTTGGCCACATACCCGTACCTGCCGCAGTTTACGGCCTGGGTTAATAACCCCAGAGTAAAATATGCCCGTAATAAAGATGGCTACGAACTGTCGGGGCGGGAACGCTACGGTTACACCTATAATACTGATGGTTTTCCAGGCAGCCAAATCAGGTCAACGGTTATTGGCAATGGCCGTCCGGATGTAACTTTTACCGGTAATTATATTTATAACTTTAACTAACAGGTTAAAACGTACAATCTGTTACGCTAAAGCATAATTCAAATATTTAAAGCACAAGCAGCAATCATCGCCGGCTTGTGCTTTTTATTATATTAAACTCTCTAAAATATTCCTTCTGTTTCGATAAGTGTTTTATATAGCTTTACCTGACGTTACGCAACAATTGTGGGAATATTAATTCTTAGCATCTCCAATTCAAACCTGTCATTCAGGAAGAAACTATTTGGCTGCCTGCTAAATAGTTTCCTCCTGAATGACAGGTTTGGGTTTCTTGAACCTATACTTTTTAAAATATTGTGTAACATCAATTACCTAATATAAGGATCAAATAAAAATTACTGCTAGAAAACGTCACTTCTACTCCCTGAATACGCTTGCTTTTCAAAGCATAATATTATTAGCTCCTGTTCAGAATATAATCTTTATGCAGGTATATTTTCTGCTTCAAATATTCTGTAATAAGTTATCTTTGTGTTCCCCAAAGAACGCACCGCTGCTGCATGACACTGAAAGAAACCATTATCCAGGAAGCACTTACTCTTTTTCAACGCGAGGGCCTGGAAAATATATCCGAATCTTATCTGCTAAACAAACTGGATATTTCGCAGGCTACTTTCCGCGAAATTTTCAAGAGCATTCCGGATTTAGTAAACCAGGTAATAGAATATGATTTACAGGTACAACGGAACGAACACGTAAAACTATTAAGCAATTCGCCGAATGCGGTAGAAGATATTATGCGTTTGCTGGTGCAAGGTATAAACCAGGTAAAAAGAATAAATCCGTTGTATTATTTGCACCTGCAGCAAAATTTCCCGCAAGCCTGGCAAATAGGTATCGCGCATTTATACTCTTATTCTTACCCGCAAATTCATGGCATTATTAATAAAGGCGTTTTAGAAGCTAATTTCCGGAAAGATATAAATATACCGCTGGTTACTAAAATTATTATGGAGCAACTCAATATGCTGCTTAATCCGGGTTTGTTTCCGCCTGAAAGGTATAATTTAGCCGAGGTATTCCGGAGCATTTTTTTGTATTATCTGCGCGGTCTATGCACCGATATTGGGGCCCGCCAAGCCGAGAACTTTTTTGCCCATAACCAGATTTAGCCTAATACCAATAACCATAAAAAAAGCCGGTTGATAAGTCTTTAACTTACTAACCGGCTTTTAATTTATTGTTACTTATTTAATTTATCGAAACGCGTACTTTTTGGGTAAATTCCCGTAGGGCAGTTTTAAAATCAGTGCTGTGGTCTTGCATGTGGTTCAGAATCCAGATGGCGCCAAATACGTGGGTGAGCTGCTCGCCTTCGTCGGCGCCTTCAATTTCAAAATCCGGCTGTTGTTCTTCCAGCAGCTGTTCCTCGGCGTGCCGCAACGACTCTATGGTTTGCGTTTCTACTAACTTTTTAATAGCTGGTATTTTCATAAGCTTAGTTCAGTTTGTTAATTAGGTTTACCACGGCTTCTTCTTTGCTGGCCGCTACGGTATCTACCAATGTACCGTTTTTAAACACCGCAAAAAAAGGCAGGTTGGTTACGCCGGCGGCTTTGCGGGCTTCCGGGCTTACTTCAGCGTTTACATCTAAAAAGGCAATACCGCTAAACTGCTCGTTATCGGACATACGCTTGAACTTAGGCGAAAACAAACGGCAATTGCCGCACCAGTCGGCGTAATATTTAACTACTACTTTTTCGTTTTGCGCCAGAATATTATTAAAATCAGAATCGGTTGCTTGAATAACTGCCATAATAATTTATGTGTTTGTACTTAACAATTTGGCCGCAAAATTAAGAAATATTTATAAGATGCGCTATAATACCGCAAAATGCACAAACATAATTGCTTGATATTAAATGTATCTTAACAAATAAATATTCTAACAAAGATAATATGCAAGCAATGCACCTCTGTCGCGCGTAGCGCTAACGGTTTTGTTATGCGTAGAGTTAGCGCAGCGCTCTACGCATTTTTAGGAAAACCAATCTCCGATTGGCGTATCTGGTTATTAAAAATTAAGAAGTACCAGACTTAGTAATTTGCAGTAGAAGTGGCAAAATAAAGACGAGCTTGATTTATTAAACAGCAGATACTTGGAGCGTATCGTATGGGCATTACCAATATCTATAGTTAATATGTAAAGTTTTCTGTTATACGCCAATCGGGAGATTGGCTTTCCGGAAAATGCGTAGAGCGCTGCGCTAACTCTACGCATAACAAACTGTTAGCCTATCCGCTACGCACTTTTAAGAATATTTGTACGCCTATGAATAACGCTTTACCATGCGCTTGCAGAAGCCTTAACTATTGCATCTGTAAACTTCTGCGACTGCGGCGACTCAGGCTTTCCAGAATAGTTTGGCGTTTGAGTTTAATTTGCCAACTGCCAATTGCTGCATTCGCTTTAAAACCCACGGCCTTAAAACCCGGCGAGGATTGTTGTAGTTCGGCGAGCGTTGCCGGCGCAACCTCCTGCCCTACCGTTCCGTGGCATTTAAGACAAGCGGCCTGGTTTATAAAAACACCTTTGGTATAAAGTATTTCGGTTTGCCCGCTGGTTTTTACCTGCGCCGAATCCGGCGAATTTACAGGCAGTTTCTGACCGGTACGGGCTACCGTAATGTTATATTTTTGGGCAATGGCTTGAACTTCGGGGTATTGCTGGGGCGGGTAATTTTTAAGGGCGGCCACAGTGCCACCGGCTTCAAATGCAGCAGTAAGGCGTACGTGCAGCAAACTATCGGCAATATTAACCAGGCTGTCGCCTATATGCCGGGCTTGGGCTTCTACCTGAGCGGGTGTGATGCGTTTAACTTTGTGCATTTCGGCTTCCGCTTCCAGTTGCTTCCGTACGGTTAAAGGCTCGGGCCGGTAAAAGAGCAGGAAGCCCAGTAACAATGCCAGAAAAATAGCCGCCGCCCAGATTATTTTACGCATACCATTTAATATTTTAGTAATAAGGCTGCAAGTTAAAAAGCCTGCTCTGATTTAGACTAAAACCCGCCTAATATTCGTATAGCAAAAACCTATTCTGCTGCAAAGCAACTTATAAGCAAACACAAATGTTATTTATTATCTTTGTAGTTTAAACCCAAGTTTTGAAGAAATGTTAGATAAGTTAGAAGCGATAAAAGAGCGATTTGAGGATGTCAGCCAGCAGCTCATTCAGCCGGATGCCATGAGCGATATGAAAAAGTACAAGGCGCTGAACAAAGAATACAAAGACCTCGAAAAAATCGTTATCGAATATAAAAAATACCAGAGCCTGCTCAGCAATATTGAAAATGCCAAGCAGGTAATTGCCACTGAAAAAGACGAAGAGTTCCGGGAAATGGCCAAAGAAGAACTCGATGAGCTATTGCCCCAACAGGAAGAAATGGAAGAGCTGATTAAAAATTTGCTGATTCCGAAAGACCCCAACGACAGTAAAGATATTATTATTGAAATTAGAGCGGGTGCCGGCGGCGACGAGGCATCTATATTTGCCGGCGATTTACACCGCATGTACTCGCGCTTTGCCGAAAAACAAGGCTGGCGCATGGAATTAATTGATGCCCAGGAAGGTACATCGGGCGGTTACAAAGAAATTATCAGCAGTATTTCGGGCGAAGATGTGTACGGCAAACTTAAATTCGAATCGGGCGTGCACCGGGTACAACGCGTACCGGCTACCGAAACTCAGGGCCGTATTCATACCTCGGTAGCCAGCGTGGTAGTATTACCCGAAGTAGAAGAATTCGATATTGAACTGAATATGAACGATATCCGGAAAGATTTATTCTGTGCTTCCGGTCCGGGTGGTCAATCGGTAAACACGACGTATTCGGCGGTGCGTTTAACCCACCTTCCTACGGGTATTGTGGCCCAATGCCAGGATCAGAAATCCCAATTAAAAAACTTTGATAAAGCCCTGAAAGTATTGCGCTCCCGGGTTTATGAAATGGAACTAGCCAAGAAAAATGAGGAAGAAGGTGCCCAGCGTAAAAGCATGGTGGGTGGCAATGACCGCTCCGATAAAATCCGGACGTATAATTACCCGCAAGGCCGCGTAACCGACCACCGCATTGGCTACACCGTTTATAACCTGCCTATTGTAATGGATGGTGCTATCGATGATTTTGTAGAAGAATTACGGATTGCCGAAAGCGCCGAAAGACTGAAAGAAGGCGTAGCGTAGGTTGATTGTTGGATTGCTGGATGGTTAAATTGTTGAATTGTTAGATTATTTAATGTTGTATAATGCCAATAACTAACAACTAATTACTAACAGCTAATAACTAACCTCTAAATGGCAAATGAATATTTAGATGATACGCTTCACGAATTGGGCCTGATTACGAAAAAAGTACAGGCCGAATTCGGAAGACTTTCGGCGGAGCAGCTAAACTGGAAACCCGCCGAAAGCGCCTGGAGCATTGGCCAGTGCCTCGATCATCTAATTAAAACCAACCACCAGTATTTTCCTATATTTGAAGCCGTTAGCCAGGGCCGGAAAAAGAAAACTATTTGGGAAATGTTGCCGTTACTGCCGGGTTTCTGGGGTAGAATGCTGCTGAAAGGATTAGCCTCTACGAGCAAAAAATTCAAAACGCCCAAAATATTTAAGCCATCGGCCAGCCGTATTCCGGATAATATTGTGGCCGATTTTGTGCGGCACCAGCAAGACCTAACCCGGCGCATAAAAGCTACCGAACAGGTTGATCATGCTAAAACCATTGTTACCTCGCCGGCCAGCCCAATTATTACGTACAGCCTGAAAGATTGCGTAAATATTTGTGCCGTACACGAAGAACGGCATTTTTTGCAGGCTAAGCGGGTAATGAAACAAAAAGATTTCCCGCATAAGCCCATAAACGCGTAAAACAGCCATTTACCCCTTACTTCTATTTGTGAAATACCTGCTTTCCATATTTTCCTCTTTTCTGGTGCTGTTTTCGCTGTTTTCCTGTGAGCCGGAAGAAGAAATCCTGACCCGCAACCCACAAGCAAACCTGCAGTTTTCTACTGATTCTTTAATATTTGATACCGTATTTGTAAAAACCGGCAGCGTTACCAAACGGGTTTACTTGTATAACTTCAACAAAAATGCCGTTGAAGTAGACGAAATAAAGTTAGGTGGCTTGGCGAACTCGGCTTACCGGGTAATTATTAACGGCGTAGAAACACCAACTGCCCAAAAGGTGCGCATCCGGGGCAACGATAGTTTGCTGGTTTTGGTGAAAGTTTTCATCGAGCCCGAAAACCGCAATAATCCTTTTCTGGTGAAAGATTCGCTGGTTTTTTCCCAAAACAACAACGTGCAGGATGTTAAGTTGGTAGCCTACGGGCAGGATGCTTATTTTTACCGGGATCAGGAATTAGATTGCAACACCGTTTGGAAAGCGGATAAACCGCATATTATTTACGACCGCGTAATTGTAAACAAAGGCTGTACGCTTACCATTGAGAAAGGTGCCCGCATTTACGCCCACAAAAACGCCGGTATTTTGGTAGATGGCAGTTTGCGCGTGGAAGGTACGGCCCAGGAACGGGTTGTTTTTACCGGCGACCGGCGCGAACGCTTTTACGAAAATATTCCGGGCCAGTGGAGCGGCATCCGGTTTTTCACCAACAGCAAAAATAACGTAATTCAGTACGCTGATATCCGGAACGCGCAGGTAGGTATTTGGGCTGGCAGCCCCGATCAAAACCCCAATACCTACGAAATAAAACTGGAGCAGTGCACCATCCAGAATATGTATACCATCGGCATTTTAAGTTATACCACCGATATTCAGGCCATTAACACGCTTATTACCAACTGCGGGCAACACGCGGTAGCCGGGTTTGGCGGCGGCACTTACGATTTTAAATATTGCACCATTGCCAATTACACGCCCGAGTTCCGGCGCGACACGCCTTCTTTTGCCTTTACCGACCGCATTGTACTGGATAATGGCCAAAATATTGATTACCCGGTAAAACTTAGTATGGTAAACTCTATTGTGTGGGCTGGTACCCGGGGAGGTAAATTAACCGATGAAATATTGTTTCTGAACCAAAGTGCTAGCCCGCTGGAAATAGCGCTTACGCATAATATACTGCAAACCGAACGTTATAGAAGCCTGCTGGAGCCAACCAATATTATTAACCAAGATCCCAATTTCCGGTATACGCCCGAAAGCCCCCGCAACAATATTCCTTATGATTATAGCCTGGATACCTTGTCGGTGGCAAATGGAGCAGCCCGTTCTTTACCTGCTGTAAAAGCAGATATAAATGGCCTGCTCCGCGACAATCAGAAACCGGATATTGGGGCTTACGAACGCCTTAAACCTTAAACTATGCATTGGTACCAGAAAAGTATTCGCCTGCCCGTTCTTAAACGCGGTTTTCATTTAATTACCGATTTAATTGTAGCCGAATTACCCGAACTGGAAAATATTAATGTGGGTTTGGCGCATGTTTTTATCCGGCATACCTCGGCCAGCCTTACCATTAACGAAGACGCGGACCCCACCGTACGCCACGACTTTGAAAGCCATTTTAACAAGATGGTACCGGAAAATGCCCCTTACTACCGCCACAACTCCGAAGGCCCCGATGATATGCCGGCCCACTTAAAAGCTTCTTTGCTGGGCAGTTCCGTAACCGTACCCATTACCAACGGGCAACTAAACCTGGGTACCTGGCAAGGCATATATTTTTGCGAGCACCGTGATCACGCTACCCGTCGCTGGCTGGTAATTACGTTGCAAGGCAAATAATTAGGGGTTAATTATAGCATTTTAAGCAATATTTAATAA
This sequence comes from Adhaeribacter rhizoryzae, assembly GCF_008629685.1. Classification (GTDB taxonomy): domain Bacteria; phylum Bacteroidota; class Bacteroidia; order Cytophagales; family Hymenobacteraceae; genus Adhaeribacter; species Adhaeribacter rhizoryzae. Next base: position 171,890 of record NZ_VWSF01000009.1, read on the forward strand.
TTTAGAATATTCAAGAAAAGCAGCAATCCTGTTTTGTTGCCGTATTTACAAAATCATTACTGCCGGGAGCGCAGTTACAGGCAGGTGAGAATATTAAAGAATTCAGCCCAGCATGAAAAATTCAGGCAGCATCACCTTACTTATTCTTGTTTTGTTTTCTTTGCTGGTAATAGAGGCTTGCCAGAAAGAAAGCGAAAAACCAGACGCCTTACTACAAGAATGGCAGGTGGTAAGCATGCGGCGGCCCAACAGCGCTTCGCAGCAATATCCGGTTAAACCTTATATTCTTCAGTTTAAAAAAGATAAAAGTTTAACGTTTAAGCTAGATGTAAATAATTGCGATGGGGCTTATACTGTAAGCCAACCCGGGCAGATAAAAATAGAACGGCTAGCATACACCGAAATTTGCTGCGACTCGGATATGGCTCAGGAGCTAGCCTCTCTTTTACATCACGTAAATACTTACCAAATTCAGGCCGATATATTAACGCTAAACGGTTTGGGCGAGCTAAAGCTGAAACGAATAAAATAACCGAATATTCTTAGCTTCTTACTGCGTTTGCTCCTGTAGCACCAATATTTTTTTGGTAACTACGCGGCCGTTTTTCAGAATTACTTTGGCGTAATAAAGGCCACTGGCTAAACCAGCTAAGTTCATCCGCAGCAAAGCATTTTGCGGTATGCCGGAACGGATGGTCTGCCCCAGATTATTTATTAATAAAATATTTTCTACTTCGTAATCGGCGGGCAACTCTATGTTGGTGAACTGGTGCGCCGGATTGGGGTAAATGCGGGGTTCACTGGCGGTAACAAATATATAAGCACGCTTGGTTTGGGTGTTGGAGAAAGCACCGTTTTTTACCGTTAAGGTTACGGCATATCGTCCCGGCTCGCTGTAGTAAACCGTTGGGTTTTGGGCCAAAGAAGTAGCCGGCGAGCCACCCGCAAAAGTCCATTGCCACTCGGTAGCCCGTAACCCAATAGAATTATCGTAAAACTGAACAGTAGCCCCGGTAACCACCACCGAATCGGTAACACTAAAATCGGCTTGTAACGGTACTGCACAACTTACGGCATTGAGCAAGCCGGGCCGGGCCGAACTAACCATTGCTTGCATATAAGCCGCCTGCCCGTGGGTAAACAGGTTCATACAGGCATCATCGGCGTAATCCATGAAATTCTGGTACATATCGCCGCCCTGTGCGCTGTTGTTGCAAGAAATAATGGTACCGGTGGGGCAGCCATTACTTGCATTATCTTGCGGTGGCGTATCGGCTATGCCATCCGAATCATCGCAACCGGTATCTTTTATGCCCCATATATGCTCCAAACCCAGCCAATGACCAATTTCGTGGGTAGCGGTACGCCCCTGGTTAAACACCGATTTGTACGGATTAGCCGGAAATTTACCAACCGTTTGGTACCACAACACCACGCCATCGATGGCCGGATCGCCGCCCGGAAACTGGGCATACCCCAAAAAACCATTCTGGACATTACACACCCAAATATTCAGGTATTGGCTGGGGTTCCAGGCATTTTGCCCACCTTTGGCCGTAAATTTCATGGCTTCGTCGGAGGCAAAACCCAGGCTGTCGGTGTACGTGCGGGTAATGCCAGTAGTAGGTTTTCCGGTTGGGTCTACGGTAGCCAGGCAAAACTGAATACCGGTATCGGCGGCCAGTTTCTTAAAAGCCGCCAGGGTTTTAACAGAATCGGCGTTGCGGTGCCGGTAATCTTCGTTTAAAACTTGTAACTGCGATTGAATTTGTGCATCCGAAATATTTTCTGCGGGCGTATGGTAAATAACATGAAAAACTACTGGAATCTGGATTACCGGTTGCTTTAACCGCGCTCGCCCCGATAACAGCAAATCATCGACTACTTTCCGGACACGTTCCTGGCGCAAGCCCAAACTGGGCTGTTGCTGGTTTAGTTTTTCGCGCAGGTGGGTGGTACCGCAGGTGCGGGAAGTAACACCCGGCGTTTTCTGCCCCCATACCAACGTAATATTAAAGCCAAATAGCAGAAAAAGAAGGTATACTATTTTAGACATCCGCTACGGAAAAAATCAGGAAGTTAAAACACAGGCACCGGGCAGCATAGGCAAACAGTAAAGCAAAAACCGCTATACCAAGTTAACCTATTTTGGTAAATATTGTATAGTACAGGGCATTGAATATTATTGGTTTCTGAAAGCCCTGAATGGTGTAGGAAATAACGCGCGCAGTTCCGTTTTTAGTATGGCATTGCAGCTTCAGTTCGCGGCGCGATTTCAGCAATATATTTTCGCTTTCCTGCAAGCCCCGCACGCCCAGCACTTGCCCGCTGGCATTGGTCGTAACCGATAAATATTGCACAGTTCCGTCGTAACCGGGTTTCTTGCGATACATAATAGTGGTATTACCGGTGGCAGGGTCTTGTTGTTGGGTGCTGGCGTACGCATTCCGGAAAGCCGGTTTGTTAATATCCAGTTCCCGGAAATTTTCCAGCTCTTTTTCCCAATCCAGGTTTTGTACTTTTTTCGATTCGGTAGTTTTCTGGTTTTCCAGTACGGTTTTAACCGCGCCTGGCTTTTCCTTTTTCAACAGCGTAGTCTGCGCTTCTACAAAACCAACTACATCAAAATATTGCCCGGCGGTGGATTGTACCGGTGCTCCCGGCGATTTTTTTTCGCCGCAAGCACCCAGATACAAAACTATTGCCAGGAGAAATAAAATAGAGATCTTTTTAGCCAATATATTTTAGTGTTGTAATAATGAAGTGCCGGTCATGTCGGCGGGTTGCGGAATACCCATTAGTTCCAGAATAGTAGGTGCCAAATCGCCGAGTTTACCATCTTTTAAGTTGTTGCGGTACTGATTATCTGCCACAATAAAAGGCACCAGGTTGGTGGTGTGGGCGGTATTTGGCGTACCATCGGGGTTAATCATCATGTCGGCGTTGCCGTGGTCGGCGATTACAATGCAGGCGTAATCGTTTTGCAGGGCGGTGGTAACTACGGCCTGGGCGCAGGCATCTACGGTTTCGCAGGCTTTAACGGCGGCTTCAAATACGCCGGTGTGCCCTACCATGTCGGGGTTGGCAAAGTTCAGGCAAATAAAATCGGCGCTGCGGTTTTGGAGTTCCGGTACAATGGTATCCCGTAGTTCGTAGGCGCTCATTTCGGGCTTTAAATCGTAGGTAGCCACTTTGGGCGATGGGCATAACAAACGTCTTTCGCCTTCAAAAACCAGTTCGCGCCCACCCGAGAAAAAGAAAGTAACGTGCGGGTATTTTTCGGTTTCGGCAATCCGGATTTGGGTACGGCCGGCATTGGCTACCACTTCGCCGAGGGTATTATTTAAGTTGTCTTTATCAAATATTGGTTTTACGCCCACAAACGAATCGTCGTAGTTGGTAAGCGTAACATAGTACAGGTTTAGCTTGTGCATGTTTTGCTCATGAAAATCGCGCTGGGTTAAGGCCTGGGTTATTTCGCGTCCCCGGTCGGTGCGGAAGTTAAAGCAAATCACCACATCATCTTCCTGAATGGTGGCTAACGGCTGATCGTTGGCATCTACCGCTACAATAGGCTGAATAAATTCATCGGTTACGCCGCTGGCGTAAGAAGCCTGAATAACCGGAATAATATCGGTAGCATGCGTACCCGAACCGTGCACCATTAAATCGTAAGCTAATTTTACGCGTTCCCAGCGGTTATCGCGGTCCATGGCATAATAACGACCAATTACCGAAGCTACTTGCCCGCCGGTTTGCGCCAAATGCGCCTGTAAATTCTGTAAATAAGCTACGCCGCCTTTCGGGTCGGTATCGCGGCCATCGGTAAAGGCGTGTACGAATACTTGCGAAACACCGGCTTCGGCCGCAATGGTACACAAAGCTTTCAGGTGTTCTATATGCGAATGCACCCCGCCATCAGACAACAACCCGATTAAATGTACTTTTTTGTTTTGTTCTTTTGCGTATTTATAGGCATCAGCTAAAACCGGCATGTGGGCCAGTTCCCCTTCCCGAATCGATTTATTAATTTTTACTAAATCCTGGTAAACCACCCGGCCGGCGCCAATATTCATGTGCCCTACTTCGGAGTTACCCATTTGTCCTTCGGGTAAACCCACGGCCTCGCCGGAAGCTTGCAGTGTCGCGTGCGGATAATTTTGAAACAAAGAATCAATAAAAGGAGTTTTGGCCTGGTCGATGGCCGATACACGCGGATCGGTTGCAATGCCCCATCCGTCTAAAATAAGCAGAATTACCTTTTTTTCCATGATGCAAATATAGGCAACTTAGTAAAATGTTAAATTAATTATTACTTTGGGCACGCTTTACCCCGTAATAAAACTTAATTCTATAATTAAGTTACGGGCTTGGCATAGTTTTAGCTTATTTAAACCGTAACAAAGAGTAAATTTGATTAAATTATACACATGAAAAATATTAAGCTTGTGCTAATCTGGGTGTTGCTGCTAGTATTGATTGTAGGAACAGGTTCTGCAAGCGCACAAGGCGATGTGCCGGCCGAGATTAAGACAGCTATCCGCAATGGTTCTTCGCGCGATCTGGCCAAGTATTTTAATAATACCATTGAAATAGGGTTAGACGGCGAAAAATCTAGTTATAGTAAAACCCAGGCCGAATTTGTACTGAAAAGTTTCTTTACTAAAAATCCGCCGGCGGGTTTTGAGTTCGACCACCAGGGCAGTTCTAACCAGGGTCAGCGTTATGCCATTGGCACTTACAACACCAAAGCTGGGGCTTACCGGGTTTTTGTGGTGGTAAAACAAGGCAATGGCAGTTATATTATTGATACCATAGATTTTACGAAGAAATAAACCGGCTTTGTAACTAGTCTGGCTAATTAAAAGTAAATAAAAGGCTCGCAACTAAGTGCGGGCTTTTTTACTTTTACGCTGCCATGAACAACCTACCCTCTTACATTACCGAAGCCGCCTTAACCCAATTTATTCAAAATGCCTTACAGGAAGACGTTGGCGACGGCGACCACTCCTCGCTGGCGGCTATTCCGGCCAATGCGCAAAAACAAGCCCGCTTGCTGGTAAAAGACGACGGCATATTGGCGGGTGTAGCCATGGCCGAATTAATTTGCCAGGCCGTAGACGCGTCGCTTACTATCCAAATATTATTGCCCGATGGTACCCCCGTAAAGCGCGGCGATGTGGCTTTTACCGTTAGTGGCCGGGCTCAGGCCATATTAACCGCCGAACGTTTACTTTTGAATTGCATGCAGCGCATGAGCGGCATTGCTACGTACACCCACTACCTTACCGGATTAATTTCCGGCACCAAAGCCCGCTTGCTCGATACCCGTAAAACCACGCCTAATTTCCGGATGATGGAAAAATGGGCCGTGGTAATTGGCGGCGGCTTAAATCACCGTTATGGGTTGTTTGATATGATTATGTTAAAAGACAACCACGTAGATTACGCCGGCGGCATCCGGCAAGCCATTACGGCTACCCACGAATATTTGCAGCAGCACAACAAACAGCTAAAAATTGTAATAGAAACCCGCAACCTAAACGAGGTGCAACAAGCTTTAGATACCGGCGGCATCGATCGGATTATGCTGGATAACATGAGCCCTGCCCAAATGCGCGAAGCCGTAGCCTTGATTAACGGCCGTTTCGAAACCGAAGCTTCCGGCGGCATTACCGAAACAACCATTGCGGAAGTAGCCGCTACCGGCGTAGATTATATTTCCGTAGGCGCGCTTACGCATTCTATCCGCAGCCTCGATTTAAGCTTAAAAGCTTTCTGATTTGGGGCAATACACCTAATAAAATCTGAAAACCAGTTATTTACAGTTTAATTTATTGTAGAGCCCACCCTTGTCATTCTGGGAATCCGAGGATTCCCAGAATGACAAGGGTGGATTGCTTAAACGCTTTATCTTATATCTTTTGCGCAACAACAATAATTAATACCCTAATAAAATGAAACTTACGCTTAAGTGTTTGCTACTGGGTCATCCTGAGCTTGTCGCAGGACCTATTACATTTATGAATATGTAAATTCAGCTATTTCGACAGGCTACCTATGACTGCAATATTTTAAGCGCGTTACCCAAATAATAAGGGTATAATATGGGGTTGCCTAAAGAAAACAACTGGAAAGCAGTTCCTTTAAATAAAAATATTACTTAACCAATTGCCGTTTGGGGCCGGCAAAAAGAGCATAATAAGGCGTTCTGGTAAAATCTTCTTCGGTTACCTCTAAAGGCATATTATTTACAATAAAGTAATGCCGGGGCGTATAAGAGGATTTTGTTCTTTTTATGCTATATCGGCCGTTTTGGAAATTAGTAATTTTTACGTCGCTCTTTACTTTGCCAACTACCGTACCCAATGCTTTATCCGGAACGGCCAATGTATTTTCCAGGAAATCAATATCTAAGATACAATTATTAACCAAGGCTATTTGCAAAGAAACGCCCGGTACTAATCTGGGAAATAAGTCTTTCAGGTGGGGGCTTAAACGCCAGGTACTAGCGCTTACCAGAAAATGGTTATAAGTTAACGGACCGTCTTCGCCAGCTGGTAAACCGAGGTAAACATATTTATCTTTTACGGTTATCTGGAGCGTAGTGGCTTGTTCCAGTCCTTCGTAATATTTTTGGTTGAGTTTAGTGCGGCTAAAAACAGTTCCGGAAACCGGCAGCAGCGTTTGGTTTACTACCAGGTAATATTTCAACTCTTTTAACGGCTGAAACCTGTTTACCTGAAATTGCCCATCGCGGTAACCAATAATTTTAACTTCGCTGGCTACTTTGGCTACTACCTGGTTAAGCGGGTTGGCAGCAGCAATTTCGTTAGCGCCCGATACAATCTCAAAATCTAATATTTCGCGGGTAGTTTTGCTTTGCACAACGGCCGCCCGGATTAAGGTACCCGGTTGTAACTTCGCAAACAACACTGGTTTATCTTCGGGCAATTGCCAGTTGCCCGCGGTAGTTTTCACAAAATACCGAAACACAATAGAGTTTTGGGTACCGGGAAGCAGCTTTATATACGTAAACCGATCTACTACTGCTAATTCTATTATTTCGCCATTGCTATTTTGTAGTTTGCTGCGGGTTTTAGGGGCACGTAAAACATACCGCATTTTAATTAGGGCTGCCGTTAAAAATAATATGCCGGTACTTAAACCTAATTTTTCTATCCCGAATGGGCTAGCTGCAAAATGGCCCAAAGCCGGATAAAAATTTACAGCAGTAGTTCTTAAAAGAAAAAACAACCCCAGCCAAACGCCCGAACTAATTATTATCATCATTATAAAATCGGGAGGCACTTAAAACCCTAAGCTACTCTTAAACGTTTTATGCCAACCTTAATAAAACAAACACATCGCAAAATCAGCCTAAATATATATAAAATATTATATATTACAAAATTATCAGAAAATAATCCTGCATTTATTTATATTTTTTAACTTTACCCAGTTCTGCAAGAACTTTATTTAAACAATTCGGCACGTTTCAGGCTATAGTAACCTGCTTGGCGCTTGTTTAATTTATGCCGGAATATTACTACCTGCCCCAAAAACCTTACGGCGCCCGAACAATCCTTTATTAGGATTAAAAAGCTAATTGCTAGAAGTTAAAATTTAACTACTTTTGTGCTCGAAATAGAAAACAGCTTTTTTAGCGGCTTTCTGTTTAAGCTAAATAATTTAATTTCTTTTTACCGGTGATTATTAAAACAAAAAAATATAGGCTGGAAACCAGCCAATATATTAAAATGGCCATGGTGGAGCTGTTGCGTAAGCAATGGTGGTTTATTATTGGCCCAATTGCAGTGGCTTGCTTGGCTTTTATCTGGCCGTCGTGGTGGTTTATTTCGGGAGCCATTTTAATTGTGGTATTGTACCTGCTGTTCTGGGCCATTCAGTTTACTGGCGTTACCCAACTAGAGCAGAACAAGGTAATGTTCGAGAAAATGTCTTATGAAATAGATGGCCGGCAAATTTTAATGAAGCTGAACGAAAAGCAGGGTATGCCTGTGAGTTGGGATATGATTAAAAGTGCGAAAAAAACCGAGGACCATTTTCTGCTTTCGCTATCGAAAGCGCAGTTTATTTACCTGCCCTTCCGCATTTTTAATAACCCCAACGATATTAAAATGATGGAGGCTTACCTGAAACGGAAAAACCTAATTGCGTAGGCCTCTCGTATTTATCTAATCCGGCACATTTAAATTATTGTGCTTTTAACAGCAGAAAATAAATTAAGCAATAACCCACATGACAAAACGGATTTTAACCATAGCTTTTGCAGTAGGTAGTTTATCGCTGGCAGCTTGCAGCAGCGAACCTTCTGATTTACGTCCCGAGAAAAAAGTATCGGTAGATGCCGTACCGCCCGGAACCCGCAGCACCTCTAACCTGGATAACGCTGCCGATAAGAGCGCACACGATACCCAGCAGCAGGTACAACTTAACCACGACGAGCACTCTAATGAGTTAAAAGGCGGAGCAAAATCGATTGATAAAAAAGAGGAAACAACTGCTAAAGATGCCGTTGAAAACCACAACTAAAACAATTTAACCATTGGCTTAGTAATTGGCTGGTGCGTTTTTTAATACCCATGAAAAACAGAATTTTAGGAATATTATTTTCGGCAATATTATTGGCGGGAGTTGGCTGTAGCGGTAATAAAACCGAAAAACTGCCGGGTGAAGGTGCTTACGATACGGCTGAGACTAACGAAGCCGCGGCCAAACAAACGGCACAACTGGCTTACATCTGCCCCATGGAATGCGAAGGCAGTGCCAGTAACGAACCCGGTAAATGCCCGGTTTGTGCTATGGATTTGGTTAAAAACCCGCATTATAAAGGTACTACTGCGCCAGATTCGGCGGCTCAGGTTGCTAACTAATAAATTATCTTGTTTACAACATAAAAGGCAGGCGCAAACCTGCCTTTTTGCACATTATTCAGCGCGTTTAACTTAAGGCATTGGGCCTTCTTACAAGCAGTTCCGGATTGTTCTGGCAGTAGTACCGGCTCCGGAAACGTTGTAGATTTAAACACCTCGGCAAATGCTCACAGCTATTTTTATTCTTTTCTTTACGGTAGTGCTGGCGGGCTGGCTGGTGCGCTTTTTTCCGCAGCGCAAGCAAAGCTGGTTAAAAATTATCCTGGCTTTTAGTGGAGCCTACCTCTTTACGCTTACCATTATTCATATTCTGCCAGATGTGCTTATGAGCAGTGCCGACCCGCACGCAGTGGGCTACTACGTGCTGGCCGGGTTCTTTTTACAACTGGTGCTCGAAATATTCTCGCAGGGCATCGAGCATGGGCACATGCACTTGCACGCCCACGAAAAAAGTACTAATTCGGTACCGTTTCTGTTGCTGCTCTCGCTCACAATTCACTCGTTCCTGGAAGGCAGTATTCTGCTCGAAAACCGGGCAGTTGCCCCGCACTCGCATATATCCGAAAACTTTTATCAGGTACTGGCCGGTATTGCCATCCATCATATTCCCGCGGCTTTTGCCCTCATGACCATCTTGGTTTTCCGGCTGAATAATTTTGCCAAAGCTTTTGCTTACCTCTTAATATTTGCCTTAGCCTCACCGCTCGGTATTTTATTCAGTAACTATATTATTCCGGAGCAATTGCAGGAAGGCAATGCTTTTACCATTTTATCGGGCTTGGTAGCCGGTAATTTCCTGCACATTTCCACTACTATTTTGTTCGAGACCAGCCCCGAACACCGGTTTAACCGCAACAAAATATTGGCCACCCTGGCCGGCGCTCTCCTGGCCTTAGCCAGCGATTTGGCGCATTAAATATTAGTGATTAGTTGTTAGTTATTAGTGATTAGTTGTTAGTTGTTAGTGATTAGTTGCTAGTTGCTAGTTGTTGGTTGTTGGTTGTTGGTTTGGTTAATTTTTACTGGTGATTAGCGAAACCATATAATATTAGCAGGTAAGAGGGATTGCTCTATTCATTATTTAGTATCCCGAATTTAATAGTTGGGAAAAATATCCAGCAATGTGTTTCCTGTAAATTCCTGTCGGGCTTGTATAATTTTGTATAACTAAATCCTGACCAACTCACATTTTTATACTTAACATAAAAACTATTAACAGCCCTGAAAGGGCCTAATATCCTAGTCCAGGGTATAGCCCTGGGAAATAACACAAATCACTTCTGTTTTATTTATTAAGCGCTTTATAGGAAGGTTTGTGGTATACCGGAAAATTGACGGAATTGGCAATAAAGCAACGTTTATTTGCAACTTGGTGCATGGCATCGGCTTTGGTTATCATCCAGGCTTCCGTAACAGTTATTACGGGGTTTAAAGTAACTTCCGTAAAATGCCCGCCCCCATCCGGGGTTTCTACCATAGTACCGGTGGCAGTATCAACATAATTCATTACCACAATCCCGGCCTCGGCGCATAAATGCAAATACCAAAGCATGTGGCACGCTGATAAAGAAGAAACCAATAATTCTTCGGGATTATACCGGGTTGTATCTCCCCGGAAGGCCGGATCGGATGAGCCTAAAATATCACTTTTATTTTCAACCGATATGGTATGGCTGCGATCATAAGCTTTATAGCCAGAGGTACCTTCTCCTTTATTCCCGGTCCACTCGATGGTTGCTTTATATAAATGCTGGCCGTGCATAAGCTGCTTTTTAGTTTAAATTTCCTGTTAAAGTTGTTGTTTGCAGTTGGGTCTAGGTTTCTATTTCCTACTTTAACTCAAACCTAATTTACCTGGTATTCTTCAACCCAGGTTTATCGCTTCCATGGTACAAATATAATGCGCCGTAAGTCCAGTTGGGGCCTTGCAGACTCGGATAGTTATAGCGGTCCATCATTAAAGCCACGTACTTAACCGGGTAGCCATCGGGTAAGGTAACAATATTAGGCCACACCCGCGTACCGGCTTTCGCATCCCAGGGCGGTAAATCCATATTTAGGGTGCCGGCGGGTTGTAAATTAGGATAGGTGTAAATAAATATTTTGCGTTCAGCGCTACCCGAGAAACAATACCATTTGTTACCAATCCGCTGCATAGATGTACCGGTCGAATTTTCTTTTACCGGCCCGGCAATGCGTTTGTAAGCACCATCCCATTTATTGGATTCCAAAATAATTGCTTTGTAACCATTCTGATTTTCGCAGGTTAGCATGTGCCATTTTTTAACGGCCGCATCGTAAATAATATGCGAATCTTCTATGTCGCCGATAATATTGGTGGGTTTGGCTTTCATTATGGAAAAACCAAAGCGGGGATCGGTTTTGCTCTCGATGGCCCAGATTTGCTTTTTCTCGGTTTTAGGGTTTGCCGCAAACGAGAACCCGGTGGTAAATCCGCGCCAAACTTTTTCATCATCGTCGTAAAAAATATGCGACGAAATTTCATTGCGCAACAATCCATCCTGGCGGTCGAATACAATAATTCCTTCGAGTTTTAAATCGAAAGCTGATGGGCTTAAGCTAAAAACGCCTTGCAAATGATGGTCCAGCGCCCGCCCCCGGATAGACAGCGTATACCATAACCGCCCCCGATCGAGGTAAGGCGAACCGTCTTTGTGCGTAATAACCCGAATATCGGCCTGGCCCAACCCGGTAGTAATAGCCGATTGTGCGTTCCGGATGCTTACTTCTCCGTCGTTTAATAAGAATAACAGCCGCGCCTGAAAAGTATGCAGCACTTCCTGCTGGCGCAAATCCAGGGTTTGGTTAAAATTAGCCTGCGCTACATTTACAGGTAGCCCGGTATCTTTCACCAAAAAATTTAAGCCACTGCCAAATAGTTGTAATATTAACTCGCTGTTTTTGCTCGGAACGGGTAGCGGGTTGGTTGAAATAGATTTTTCCAGAACCACAGCGTTGTTACGCGTAATTTTCAAGATTACATCGGTAAAGCGGCCGGCTGCAAATTTGGTAAACACCTGGAAACGTTCGGTATTTTGAGCATCAGTAAATTCAAACCCAATAGCGCCGGTTCCTTTTAAATCGGCTACCTGCATGGTATAAGTAGCAAACGGGTTGCAGCCGCCCAGCCAAATGGCAGTTTCGGTTTGCTGCCCCGATTTTACTTTTAATAAATCTTTATCAATCGCCACCACGGCGGTATCCTGGGAATAAACCGTTTGGGGGTGCATGGCGGTAAAACCAACAATATTGGCCGGGTCGAGTTTGGCCAGTAAAATAGCTTGCTGCGGATCGAAAACCAGGCGTTGTACCCCTTCGCACAAACCGGATACTGCCCGGATTGACCTTTGACTGTGCCGATAGTTTTACAATACCAAAACAGATAAAAAGTAAGAAGAAAGCAAGTATATATTTTGTCATTGCTGCTATTATTCCGGACCAGGCGAAAATTTAATTCTGCTGGCAAGTTAACAGAAAGGCAAAACGTACCGAAACTTAAAATATTAGTTTTCGGAAATAAACGGCTTTGTATTTGCTCAACTAACGCTGCTAAATTCCTCTTCTATCAGTTCTTTGTTAGCCGATGCGCCAGCCATGGTACCGGCGGCAACTGCAACGGAAACGGCCCGGCCGAAAGTAGCATTATCGCCGCAGGCAATAACTCCTGGTACCGTGGTTTTCTGCATCATATCGGTTTTAAGTAAGCCTTGCTCGGTTAGTTCGCAGCCCAATGCGGCCGGAATGGAACAATGTTGCACCAAATTAGGCCGGGCATAAAGCGCATTAACCGAAATTTCAGATTGGTCTTTAAAAACAATTCGCTCTATTTGCCCCCGATTATGGACGAATTGTTCTATTTCCTTTTGCTCAATTTCTATCCCGTTTTTCTTAATTAAATTTACTTGCTCGGGCGTTAACGCCGAAGGGCCATTGGTGAAGATGGTTAAATCTTTCGTCCAGTTTTTAATTAATTTACTTAGCTCAAAAGCAACGTCGCCGTTGGTCAGAATACCTGTTTTTTGGTTGCTGTATTCGTAGCCGTGGCAATAAGGGCAGTGTAAAACAGATATTCCCCAGCATTCGGCAAAACCATTTATTTCGGGGAATACATCGGTTAACCCGGTAGCGAAAATTAACTTTTTAGCCGTAAAGATGGCCCCATCCTGAGCTTCAATCTTAAACCCACTGTTTGTTTTAGAACCGTTTACGGCTAATGCTTCCTGAAACTGAACCGTGTTGTATTTTAAAACCTGTGCTTTGGCTGCCTCCGCAATTTGGCTGGGAGTATTTCCATCTTGGGTAATAAAATTATGCGAATGGGGCGTTTGGCGGTTACAAGGTTTACCGCTATCAATAATTAATACGCGCCGCAACGCCCGACCTAAACTCATAGCGGCCGAAAGCCCGGCGTAACTGCCACCAATAATAATTACTTCAAATTCATTTTTAGTTACCATAGCCTTACTTTTAAAATAAAAACAGCACCCGCGCTAAGCCGCTAATTAAAGCCGCTCTAAACCCAGCATTAAAAAATATTGGCAAGGGAAGCTTGGTTTTGCTTAAGTTATGTTGGCAAAGGTATTTATTTTTCTTATTATTGCAACTTAGTCGCAATAATATTTAAAACCGATGAACTCCCGAAATACAAAAGCAAAGTCAGTTATTCTTCAATTATTAAAAGAAGCTAAGCAAGCGCTGAGCCACGATGCCTTGCAGGCAGCATTGGCCGGTTCTGCCGATCGGGCTACTATTTACAGGGTTTTAAATCGGTTTTGTACTGAAGGAATTATTCACCGGACGGTGGGCGATGATGGTAAGCAATATTTTGCCCTTTGTGTAGATTGCCAGGAAAAACACCACCAGCATAATCACTTTCATTTTCGTTGTTTTACTTGTGGCAAAGTAGAATGCTTGCCCAACCAAATAGAAGTAAATTTGCCCAAAGGGTACCGCACCGAAAATTTTACTGGTTTTATTTCGGGCTACTGTGCTGCGTGTGCTTAGTTCGCCTTCGGATTTAATACGATTGTTTACGATAGGCCAAGCCGTATTATTCTTTGGTATAGTTGCTAACCAAAACCGGTTTAGCTATTAATTTTGCCCAAATAGCTTAATGGTGTAGTCCAGCAATTCGGTGCCGCCGGGTTTTCCGTGGCCTGGGATTACTATTCTGGCATCAGGATATTGGTCTTTTAATTTGGTTATGGGTTTGGGCCATGCTTGCACATTGGCATCTGCTAAGTTTCCTTTCTCAGCTCCCATTTCTTTAATTAAACAGCCGCCAAACAGCACTTCTTCCTCCGGAAAGTACCCAATCACGTTATCTTTGGTGTGTCCTTCGCCCCAGAATTGAGCAAGCACTTTTTTGTCGACAACTTCTAGCTGCAATAAATTATTGAACCCGTTTTGGGGAACAACCAGATTATTTAAACCGGCTAATTGTATTGTTAAATTATTAGCGTACGAAGGTATTTTGCGTTTATGAAATGCCTCTAAACCACCCAAACAATCGGCGTGAAAGTGCGTGGCAATAATGGCTTTTACTTTGCCATGCAGCGTATCTTCTACCCAACTTATTAGTTCAGCAGCAGCATTATTATCCGTTGGCGTATCAAAAATAATGGCTTCGTTTTTACTAAAAACTATCATGCCATTGCACGTTACTTTGCCAAAACTTTCTGTAACCAAATACGAAGTATGTTGGTAAACGTGGTCCGAAACTTGCTGAATTGTTAATATTTCGGACTGATAATTCTGAGCATCTGGCGTTTGCTTTGTTCCATTACAGGCAAATAATATTAAACTAATAATTAAATATTTGTACTGTTTCAGCATAAAAAATTTGATTGTGCATTACCTGTAACAACGGCGAACAAACACCATTTAATATTAAAAATATGCTTCAGTTTCTTAATCATGCATATCTGCTAATTATTATCAAGTCGTTTTTGTTTGCTAATATTTTAATCCAAAATAATACTTAACAAAACCAATTAAGATTTTTAAACTAATATTAAGCAAAGCTTCATTACCGTGGTTTGGTTTTTATTTTACTTCGTATTCGTATAATCTGTGATTGATAGAGTCGCGATAGTAGCCGTTACTTTCAGAAGTAAATAATTCGTAAGATTCTGTTGGCAAATTATTACTGTTGTATTTAAATACGTATTCACTCTCCGAAATGGTATCGTGGTTAGCCCCTACAAACACTTTTTTAATTAAATTATTCGGCAATTTATAACTAATAAAATCCAATTCATTGGCACTTTCATTTACAGGATCGAGCTGAAATAAGGGGTTCTTTTTATTATCAAACGTATAATATTGCACCCCTACTTCTTGTCCGTTCGAAAATAAAACCGATTTTGTAAGTACCCCCGCCTGATCGTATTCATACCTGACAAAAGAAGACGGGCCGGTTATGTCTGTTACGCGTTGATTGGCATTGTAATTAACCGAATAATTAATATTGCCCGGGTATAAAGCAAACTGCCGTATTTTATCGGAATCATATTCATACATTATATACCCCTTAGGCACCAATGTAACATCTGTATTGCTGTTAATAGCAAAATAATCGATGCGGCTTACCAAACCATTTTTATACTGGTAATCAAACTTTTCGGTAATGGTATTATTAAACGTGAATGTTCTGGAAGCGAGCCGACCAGCGCTGTTATACTGGTAATGCCTTACCTGATCTGCCTGCTGATGATAAATTACTTTCTTTAAATAAATTCCGGAAGGAAAAGAATCTTTTTGGCGGTCGCAGCTCCATATACCGGTAAGTAACAGCAGGCCGGCAATGGCTATTTTCCTCAGCATAGTACTTTGTTTTTTAATGCAATATTCTTTTGAAAAAAGGGAAGCGTAATATTTAAGGGTTTATTGTTTTTTAGAACAACACCAAATGTAAAAACAATATTTTACTTGGGCTAAATGCAGTAATTTCCAGGTGTGACTGAGCAGTTGTGTTTTTATTTTATTCGTTCTGGATTTTGTCTGCTGTCGAAAATGTAAGCAATATAAATTTCTTGTCCTCTTACCTCATAGAAAATAGTAGTCTGCTTTGTCAATACAGCTTTTCTTAATCGGGGAGCAATATTTGAGGTTGGAAAAATATTCGGAAACCTCTTATAATATTTGTTTGTTCCGAAAGTTTAATTTTGAATTTATTAACTTCTTTGTCTGTCCAGTTAGTGGCTAAATAGTTGAGGATTTGTTCTAAGTTTCTTATGGCCTCGTCCGTCCATAAAATTGTGTACCTAATAAGCCAAAACGCTTTTTTATTTCTTCATGAGAAGTTACTCGCCCTTCGTCAATATCTTTTAATCCTCTTTCGATTCCACTTTTTTGCTCAGGTGTTAAATCTTCCCACCAATCGTTTTCTGATTGGGAATCTTTAACAACTTTTAAATATTCAATTGTATCCTCATCTTCTAACTTAGTTAACCATTCAATTAACTCTAGTTTTATAGCTTCTAATCCCATCTTCTTTTTTTTTAGTTGTTAAGTTAGCAAATTTTAATCATCTTTTAATATTTGGAGATTTTCCTAGTGATTTTGATTAAAGATTTATTAAAAGGCAACAAAGAATTAAAATAAAAGCAATACCAATCAGTTTGTTTCCAACATCATAGGCTATACTATCAGCAGATATTCCTTTGTATCTATTTTTAATAATGTTAAATGATTTAGGCTTTTTTCCTCTACATAAATCAATTACATACATTACAATCCAACGGATAAATAGTCCAGTATATTCGAATAATAAAGTACTAAAAAACCTTTGAAACATCTTCTTACCTTTTTAAAGCGCCTTTATGCACTTACGGCTAATTTTATCTATTCTGGAATATTAAATTTAAATATTACCCATCTACCCCCTTCTACCGGATAATCTCGACCCAGCCTTTCCAGATTTGGCCTTTGGTGCTGGTTAGCTGGTAATAATAAATGCCATCGGTGAGGCCTTCGCCGCCCCAGTTGTTTTGGTAGTTTTTTTGCTCGTATACTTGCTTGCCCCAGCGGTTAAATATTTTCAGGTCGGTGGGCAAACAGGTAATGCGGGGTATAAAAGTATCGTTCAGGCCGTCGTTGTTGGGCGTAAATACGTTGGGTACCAGTTGTTTTTTTTCTACCTGCACCGAGGCAATGGGCCGTTGCAAGCGACAGTTGTTGCCAAAGAAAACCGTGAGCGTAACTTCGTAATTTCCTTCGTTTGCGTACTGGTGCGTTGGTAAGGTTTCGGTAGAAGTGCTGCCATCGCCAAAATCCCAGAGGTAGCCGGTAGCGCCGGTGGTGGTATTGGTAAAGCTGGCGGTAAAAGGCGCAAAGCCCTGAAGTTGGGTGGCGGTGCCGCATTCGGTGGGCACGGCAGCGGCCTGCACTACCGGCAAAGCGCTTACGGTTACGTTTTTGCTACTAATACCGCTGCAGGCCCCAACCGTTACAAAATAAGTAAGCGGCTGCGGTCCGTTCATGCCGGGTGCTGGCGTAAAAATACCATCGGAGCTCACCCCGCTTCCCGACCAGGTACCGCCCGGTGGAATAATATCGGTCACGGCAAAAGCGGTAGCATCGGGGCAAATAATTAAATCGGGGCCCTGGGTAAACTTAACGGTGGGGTCTACTACCACCGTCTTGGTTTGGGCTACGGTACAACTGCCGTTGGTAATGGTATAGGTAAGTACGTGCGTACCCACCAAAGCTTCGGAAGGGGTAAACAGGCCATTGGCACTTACGCCCGTTCCCGACCAGGTACCGCCGGCTGGCGCAAAACCACTCAGCATAATTGGGAAAGAACCGGAACAAATACGCTCATCGGGTCCGGCTGTTACGGCGGGCATTTCCGAAATAACTACCTGCCGGCTGCTGGTTACGGTACAGCCTTTCTCGTTGGTGAAACTATAGGTAATGGTGTGGGTACCGGTTCCGGCCGTGGCGGGCGTAAAAATATTGCTGCTCATGCCCGGCCCCGAAAAAGTACCGCCCGCCGGCGAGCCCACCAACGTAACAGCCGTGTGCGGCAAGCAAATTGACGGCGACAAACCCGTAAAGGAAACTACCGGCAAGGGCATTACTGTAATAATTTTGGTGCTGGTGCTAATACAACTGCCGTTGGCTACCGTGTAAGTAAGGATTTGAGGGCCAACCAAATTTGCACTGGGTGTAAAGGTGCCATTGGCCGATACGCCCGGTCCGGACCAGGTACCGCCCGTAGCCGGCGTAAAACCACTAAGCTGAAAAGGCGGCGCGTTAGCACATATTTCCTGATCGGGACCAGCTTCGGCCACTACAATATTAAAATCGAACTTAAACGAGCCGTTGTTGCAGTTAAGCGCATTGTTAGACCTGGACCAGGCATTGGGCGTAGTTGGGAATGCCTGGCTGCCGCCGCACCCGGCGCAAACCGCCTGGTACACAAAACCGCGCTTATCGAAACGGCTGGTGCCGCCATCTACGTGTTCGCCGGATTGTATACCTGTTTGCTCCGCACCAAAAAAAGTAGCGTACTCCAGCGCGCTGGCATCCCTAGATAACAGCATTAAATAAAAATCGCTGCCATCGGTGGTGCGCTGGTGCCCATCGTTGCTTACCGGTAAACCCGTGGTAGTACCGTTTGAATAAGGCTGATTGGCATTAGCGCCGCCGCCCCAGCCGGCCACGTAAATGCGGTTGCAGTTATCTACCAAAAAAGCGGTGGGCGAAATATTTACCTGCGCGCTGTTACCGGAGCCAAAAGTAGTAGATAGCAAGCTGCCGGTTAAATCGTTGTTTAGTTTATGAATAAATTGCCGGCCATCGCGGTTCGCGTAAACGCCCGCCGAAGTGGGATAACTGCCTAAGGTTTGGCCCAGCAAATACACGTTGTCTTCGCCGTCTAGTTGCACAAAATAAGTTTGGTCGTAAGCCGAAGTACCCAGGTAAGATACCCGTTGCAGCGCCGAGCCATTGTTATTTATTTTAGCCACAAAACCATCGGCTTGTCCGCCGCGGTACCCCGACAGGAACGCGCCGTTGGTGCCCGGCAAATCGGCGCTGGTGGTACCGCCGCAAATAAAAATATTGCTGTTCTTATCTAGTTGCACCGAATAAGCCGCATCGGCCCCATTTCCACCCACAAAACTGCTCCACTGCACCGCCAAAGCTGGGGTTAGTTTGGCTACTACGCCATCGTTGCTGCCGCCACCGTAAGCCGACTGAAAACCATTAACCACCGGAAAATTATTAGAACGCGTAGACGAAACAATATATACCTGGTCAGTAGCATCGGTAAAAATATCGCCCCGGAACTGATCGCCGTAATTTTTATCCAGCGGGTTGCGGGCGGTACTGTTCGATAAAATACCATCGTCGGAAGTGCCGCCCAGGTACGTAGAAGCCAGCAACGCTGAGCCGTTGGACCGCAACCGGCTGATTAATAAATCGGTGCCCTGGTTAAACTGAATGCCACTTAAGGGCACAATATTAGGGCTGCCTCCGTTAAAGCTCTGGTCGTGGGCGCCGGCCGTAGTGGGGTAATCATCGGAGCCTGTAACTCCTAAAATTAATAATTCGTTTTTGCTGTTAACCACCAGGCTGTTGGGTACATCGCTGCGGCGGCCGCCCAGGTAAGTAGCGTATAACAGCGAAGAAGCCCCGGCAGGATTTGTTTTGTATTTTAAGATACCAATATCCCAACCCGTACCGCTGCCGCCGTCGGGGTTGCCGCCCCAATCAATATTATAAGCGCCCATGGTAGCCGGAAAACCAAAACCCGCAACAATACCGCCCGAGTACATATTGCCTTCTTCGTCGTAGGTAGCCGTAAAGCCCCAATTATCGGCCCGCGAACCGGTGTAAGTAGAGAAAACCAATACCGGATCTATCACCAGCGGTTTGCTGCGATCGTACCCGGCCGGAAATTCAAACGTAACCACATCGCCATCGAGCTTAAAAAAACAAGGCACTTCTACGGGCTGGTTGTTTTGGAGCTGGTACGCATACGGCTTTTGCTCTACTACCTCGGTTACCGAAGTTTTAATGTGGAGCTCGTTGTTCTGAATAAATATTTTATCGGCACCCTGGTACTGCATCTTTATTTGAGTTGGATTGGCCTGGGGCTCTAATAAAAATTCGTATTTCAGGTGCGCATCTTGCTCGTACAGGTGCATGTTAATGCCGGGGTACAAAGCTTCGTAGGTTACCTGGGCAAATGCTTTTACGCCCGCCGCCCACCGGCTGGGGTCTTTACCAATGTAATAATTGCGCACGGCTTCGGAGGGTTGCTGGCCATTAACTTTATTATTGCCCGTACCGGCTCCCACAAAATTTACTTTATAGGCGTGGGCTTTTATTTTTTCAGTGGCTTTTTGGGCAGTAGCAGCATTGGGGTTGTTGTGGGCGTGGGCCAGTTGGCTTTCCTCGAAAAAAGTATACACCAAACTTTTGTTTTGCAGGAATAAGCGCCCACCCGGCAGTTGTGCCATAAATGCCACCGATTTATCCCATTGGTTTTTATTCTGAATAAACTGCAGACTTTTTTCCGGATGCGGTTGGTTAAGGGCTACCGGCGCGATAGGCGTACCGGGTTGCTTCATTTGGGCAAATGCCGGCTGCCCGAAAAAGTTAAAAAGAAGAATTATTAAATATAACCGGGTAAACTTGTACTGCATATATACTAAATCTGAATTATAAAGATAAAGAAGTTTTCCGGGCCGGTTTATGTTTTTGAAATTTCCTCCCAAAACCACTCCGGGCCGCTAAATGTAAGAGCATTAATTATTCTTTTTGGTTGCTTGTTTTAACTGAAGTTTCCGCATAAAATTTAGATTTAAGCCGGCTTCCGGCAATATTTTTCAGGCTGTTTATGAAATACTTACAAAAAGTTTTTAACCCCAGGCAACGGTTTAACCAACCTTAGCATTCCTATCTTTGAAAACGGTTATTACCAAAACTAAATTTGAAAGGAGAGAAATTAATAAAGCGGTGTCAGGAAGGCGATGCCAAGGCCCAGAAAAGCCTGTACGATGCGTATGCCACGCCCATGTTCCGGCTTTGTCTCCGCTACATCCGCAACCAGGCCGAAGCCGAAGATGCTTTCATGAAAGGCTTTCATAAAGTGCTAACCAATATTAAGCAGTTGCTTTACCGCGACGATAAAAGCCTAGATGGCTGGATAAAGAAAATAATGGTAAACGAATGCCTGATGGTGTTGCGCAAGTCGAATAATTTTAACCTGACCACGATTTCGGATGACCTGAAAATTGCTACAGACGTTACTCCGGACAGTAATTTATCGGCCGAAGCGATTTACGCTCTAATACTGGAACTACCCACCGGTTACCGCACCGTTTTTAACTTATACGTGCTGGAAGGCTACAGCCACAAAGAAATAGCCGACCAATTAGGAATTAGTGAGTTAACCTCCCGCTCGCAGTTAAGCAAAGCCAAAGCGGTATTACGGGAGTTGCTCACCAAAAACAACCTGAAATATGCCATCTGATAACCTGGAAAAATATATTAAAGAAAACGTAGAGGCGGTGCAGCACACACTTCCGCCCGGCGTTAACTGGGACCCGGAAGCGGCCTGGCTTAAACTACAACAACCACCGGTGCTTACCCGCCGCAAAAAAACGACTTGGTTTTCTTACGCGGCCGCTATTGTAATATTGGCTTTATTGGCCGGTTTAGCGCGGCAATATTTTGTTTCGGAACAACCGCGTACCAAAACATTAGTAGCAACCAAGCCGGCTAAAAAAATATTAACGCCTGCTAAGCCAACTGAAAATACAGTAGCAAAACCGGTTAAGTCCCAGGTTGGCAATATTGTCTCAGCAGTTAAATCCGGTGAACAGCAACTCAAAATGGCGTTAGGTAAAAAAATGGAACAGGCTGTAAAATCATCAGCTTTGCCTGCGGCTAATACCAAAATAAATAATGCAACGGTTGTGGTTATGCCCGGCACGCCGGAGGTACAACCAGCCAAAGCAACGGAGAAATCCGAAATAATAGCCGCATCCGAAGCTAAAACTCCTGCCCAAACTACGGCGCAGCCTTTAAAAATAACGGTAGTGCTGGGAAAAACCTCTACGGCTAAAATGCTGAGCCAAACGGCGAACAACAACTTACCGGCCAAAAGAAGAAAAACGCGTTTGCGCCTGAATGTACCCGTTCCGGAATCAGTGGATAACGGCCACTTTGCCACTACCGACAGTGCTTACCAACTGCTAAAACTACAAGCCAGAATAGACTTATAATTTAACCTTTAACTTATACCCCCATGAAAAACCGATTTTTTATCTCGGCAGGAATCTTTATGCTCTTTATTTTCTGCACTCCGGCTTTTGCTCAAACCCAAATCCGATACAATGCGCAATCGCAGCAAGACTCTGTTATGGTAGAACTACCGAATAATATTAAGCTGCTGTTAATAACCGATGATATAAATAAACTGCAACAACTGGATAAAATAAACCTCGACTCGGTGGTTAGAAAGGTGAACAGACAAGTGCAGGCAGCTTCCGCCGGAAATATTAAAACCCCACCCGATACTACTACTAAAAATGTAAATAAACCCGATTTACGTTACGATGTAAGCTACAAACGCAAGAACGACCAGTTAGCCTTAACCTTAGGGGCCGGAGCAGGCTTAATCCGCAGTCAGTTAGTACCTAAATTATCGCCTACGCTGGCACTTAAACGGAAAAGGATGGAATATTCGGTAACCTACGACATGAATTATTTTTTTGAACGGCAAGAAAACCGGCAATTTAAATTATACATGAATAATTTCCTGGATTTTGGTATCGGCACCAAATTATTTAACCGACCGGAAAATGTGGATGTTTATCAGAAACTAACCATTGGCTATTTAGTTTATTCTAAAGGCGATTATTTTGGCAAAAACACCTTTAAGCTCTCCTACTCTTACCCCATCACCAACAAAGCCATCCGGCTAATGCCAGAATTGTATATTACAAATAACTTTAAAACATTATTTCCGGGTATCAGCGTTAATTTTTAGGCGAAACTCTAAAATAATAAAGGCGCTCCGGGAGCGCCTTTATTATTTTAGAGTCGTGGTGCAGTTCAGCCTACTTCGAAGCTTTTGTTTTCTTCTGATGCTGGTCGATGTTAATGGTTTGACCATTCTGACCATTTTCGCCGGACTGATTATTTTGCTGCCCACTGTCGGAGGCGTTTTGCCCCTGTGCTACCCGGGTTTGGGTAGCGTCGTCTTTAATTTGTATTTGATGCTTTTGTGTTTTTTGTTGGTCTTTTGGTACGGTTAACCGCAATATACCATCCTGAAACTCGGCGCTAATCGCATTCGGATCGATATTATTGGGCAACTGGAAAGAACGGGAAAAAGAACCGTACTGCGACTCAATTATTTGGTAACGCTTGTTGGTATCTTCGTTCCGGAACTTTCTTTCGCCCGAAACAGTCAGGCGGCCTTCCTGCAACTCAATCTTAATATCTTCTTTCTTCAGTCCAGGTAAGGTTAATTCAATTTCAAATCCGCTTTCGGTTTCGCAGGCATCTACCTGCGGACTAAAATCGGTTAAGTGCCGGCGCTGGTTAACCGAATCCTGAAAGAAACGGTCGATCATGGAGCTAAAGGTGGGTGGCACAAAATCGTCCATTAAACCACCAAATTTTTGAATTGCCATAGTAACCTCCTTAGTTAATAGTTAAACAATTCTGAAAAACCACTAAATAAAAGTATACTAAACAACCAGGTATAAAGGTGTTATTTACAGCTATAATTACTGCGGATAAAAGAAAAATGTTGCAGCTAAAAACCAGAAATTTAGCATCTTAAGCTACTTAAAAATATTACCAGGCAGCGCTAAACCATTATTTTGGCTTAACACTAAGGTTTTCTGGTTACTTTAATGGTAACGGGTGCAACCCCGCTTTGTATCATATCCAGGCGCCGGGCAGCGGCCAGCGATAAGTCCAGAATACGGCTTTTGGCGTGCGGTCCCCGGTCAGTTATTTTAACTTTCACGGTGCGGCCGTTCTGCTGGTTTTTAACTTTTACTTTGGTGCCAAAAGGCAAGGTATTATGGGCCGCCGTTAGTTTACCTTTGCGGTAGGGTTGGCCGTTCGCCATTTTCTTCCCCTGAAATTTATTGCTGTAATAAGATGCTTGGCCGGTTTGGGTAAAAGCCCGGCTACCGGTGCAACTTTCCATTACCAGTAGCACCAAACCCAATAACCCCCACTTACATTGTAAAACTTTCATACGCCAAAAAATATTACTTACCTAACCAGCCAGTTTAAAACCCAAGCCCCAACCCGGCGTAAAATTAACCTTAAAATATTTTACACGGTTATAACCTGAATAATTATGGGTTTAAATCCGGCCTTAGAAGCCAAACTAGCCAAGCCCCAAACTGCCTCGGCCCGGATAGACGATAACTTCCGGGGCAAAGATATTACGTTTATTACCGATAAAGCCGGCCAGGCCATTACGCTGTTTATAGGTAAACGTAACCCCGACGGCAGTATTACCGGCGAGCGTTACGTACGGCACCTGCAATACGCGCCCAATGGCATTACCGTAATAAAAAGTCACTGGGATAATAAAGGCAAAGTAACCCGCGCCTGAGTTAGAAAGAAAAACCTCACAGGTTTTAAAACCTGTGAGGTTTGCTTAATCTACCAAACTGATTAAAGGCTATGGTGCCCACACCTGTCATTCAGGAGGAACCTATTTAGTAGGCAGCCAAATAGGTTCCTCCTGAATGACAACGATTAATTGCTTAAACTTCGCTTAACACCACGCTACTTAGTCTTTTCTTTCGTAGTTATAAAGCTCTACGGCCTGGGTTATTTTGTCTTTCTTAAACAACCCCGAAATCCAAGGAATACTAATTACCGCGGCACCTACATAAACCGTAGGAGCTACGCTGCCGCTCTGGCCGTTTTGGTAACTTTTAAAGGTTTGCGACATACCGTAAAGCAAAATAGCAGCACCCGCAATAGACAAACCGGTTTCTACGTATTTACCTTTGCGGTACTGGTTTAGCAGCGCCACACTGCCGGGGTTATCGGCTAGCGCTTCGCGTATGTTTTCGAAATTATAGCTTTGCAGCGGGCCATCGTCTTTGGTAAAGAAATAAATATTACGCGACGAGGGCATACCGTAGCCATAACCCCCAAAACCACCGTAGCCGTAACCGCCGTACCGCCCATAAGGGCTATACATGTTGTTGTAAAAAGTTTTAGAAACGTAATATTTAGAGATGCGGCCGCTAATGGTTCGTTTGGCAAAATCGTCGCGATCGTACGGGTCCGAGATGCGCAGGAAAAAACCATTATCGTTCTGGTAATATTTTACGCTGCCCATGGGATAGCGCAAGGTATCGTCCAGCAGAAAATAGCTATCTTTTAAGAAAGGATTTTTTAGTTGTACCCGCTTGGCATACACTTTCTGGCCATTCTGCAGCCCTACAAAGTGGGTGCGGGGGTCGCTATCGCTACCAACCTGGGCCATGGTAAACAAGGGCAAGCAAAAGAAGATCATTAAAAGCAATCGGTATTTCATAAATTACTAGGGTATAGAATATAAGGTAAGGATAAATAATAAAGCTGCAACAGTTTCAGCGTAATTTAATTAACGTAAAACCTGCTTAAATCTTGTTCTGGGTAAGTGTAACAAAACCGAACATTGTTTTGTCCGGAAACGAACAGAAAAATGCCGCTTATTTCTGTTTAAACCTATGTTTTTAAAAAGTTAATAAAATATTTTGGGTTGTTCTTAGCTGCTAAGTTACTACCGGAACAAGTTAAAACCAGCATTTTCACCGGAATTATAGTCCCGGATTAATACATTTCAACCAGCTAAAACTGCTATTCACCGCACTTATCAGGCTATTCGCACCATTCCGTTTTGGGCTTTGTGTGGGCTGTGCAATATTTGTACTGTTGGTAGCTGACTAACACGTTGCAACAAGGCCCACCGGATTAATACCCGGATAACAATACCAGGCACTTATGGCACAGCTCTTGATTTAAAATAAACCAGTTACGGGTTGTAACTTTTAAAAATAAGACAAGTGTGTTGGGTTAGAAGCAGTTGTAAAATTAATTTAAAATAAAAAAAGCCGTGCAGGCAACCAGCAAGTAAGTAGCTGCATCTAAATAACAAAAGCAGCTGCCAGGGTTAAGCTCCCTAAAGTTAAAAAGCTTACTAAAACAAAAACACCATAAATACTAAATATTAATACTATGAAAAAGATCATCTTCACCTTCGCTCTCTTATTACAAACTGCATTTTTATTTGCTGCCAGACCAGATCAAACTGCTTCTGCCAGCTTCGAAAACGTAAAGATGTATCGCCAGGCTGCCACTTCTACCGAAGTGCTGAGAGCCCTGAAAAGCACCGACCAGTTAGCTGTAATCCGGAAACATAATGCTAACTGGACCATTGTTACTGTAAACGGCCAGGTTGGTTATGTACTCACCTCGGAACTGACGCTGAACAAGAATGCAAGAAATATTGCAATGAATAAAGCCAGTCGCAAAAACACTTTCTAAGACATTAAAAATTTTGTTTGTTTGTTTGTTGGAAAGGGGGATATATTTTATATCCCTTTTTTTACCCTTCGCATCCCTTTTCTCCTAGCCTGTCTTTTGCCGGTTTGTGCCAAAAGTGAACTTCTTTAATAGGTACGAAACATTCCCTGGTTCTTTTAACTAACAGTTATTGCAGCACTTTTAAATTTAGATTCTTCTACCGCGCTGGCCTTGTAAATTAGCTCATCAAATTGGCTAAGTGCTAAAAGCATCAACCCTTACTAAATAGAACTAAAATCTTGTTTTTAAAACAAGACTAATATTGTATTGACACTCTCCGGCAGCAGCTACATCCCTTAAAGCTCTGAAAAATACCAATTCAACTTTAATCTTGTATTTGATTTTATTTAACAATTGCTTAACCAAACCCAGTTTAAACACCATTTAGCTTTAATTAAATTAATAGTACCAACCTTTACTTACCCCAGCACCTTAATAAAAACCATTTTTTAACCTGATAATTAAACCCATAAAATCTAAAACTATGAAAAAGTTAATCTTCACCTTCGCCTTAATTATACAAGCCGGCTTTCTTTTTGCCGCTAACGACAAAACCATTGTGGCCCAGGCCCGCCAAGATAATGTAAAAATGTACCAGCAACCCGGTACCTGCACCACTATTTTAAGGTCATTGTCTACGAACGATAAAATTGAGGTTGTACGCCGTTATAACGACCAGTGGACCATTGTAATGGTAGATGGTCAGCCAGGTTATGTGCTGCATTCCGAAATAGGCAAACCAGCCCAAACTCTCGAAATAAAAACATTGGCCTCTACTAAAACCAGTCGTAAGTAAGCATTGCCAAGTAAATAATTCTGTTTTGTTGCAGCAAGGGTATGCCGGGTGGTGTACCCTTATTGCTTTATAAGCCTTTAGGTACAATTTTCTCCGTATTATTACATAAAGGCTATTCCGGTGGGCTCCGTATAATGTCCTAATTTAAGCTAAAATACAACTGTACACGCTACCCTGGGGTAAACATTTTAAATTATTTACTTTTAGCGCGTTTTCAATTATGGTTTTAATTATAATATTAGTTGTAATCGCGGCTTTTATAGCAGCATATTTTTTATAAAAAAAATGCCGCGTCAATCCGGCGAACCAGCTACTAATAGCCCTAACTTGCAGCCGGTTTCGCCGCCAATTCCTGACGCGGAAACCCGGCCCCGCCGCCCTAAATATTAGGGCTGTTTTGGTAAGCTTTAGTAAACATTTATAATCTATACAGGAAGCCTTAACGGCTTCCTTTTTTTATGCAAAAGCTTAAATAAATTTGGCATAACCAGCGCATTGGTGGCAGATTCAAATTTACCTTACGCGGCAAAATACCTCTCACTAAATTCCTTAACCGGTACACAGTTTTAATAATCGAGGATCAAAAATATTAGCCTTTTTCCGGAGCAAAAGCAGCTAATATTTTTTTACACTTAGTTGTAACCTCCACCGGGATTGGCTACTCTATTGGGTATTAATAAAGCAAAAAGCACCAATTAAAAAAAAGCGCTTGTTCGCAAGAGCAACATCTAAATCAGATTGTACTAACCCTTAACCCATACAACCATGACTATACTTTATGCCTCCATTGGTTTCTTTGCCTTAGCCGCTTTATTTGGTTTATATTTATTAACCTTTGTTTTAAAAGGCCGGGAAACGCCCAAAGCTGTTGTTTTCACACACGGTCCTTTAGCCGCTACTGGGCTAATATTATTAATCATCTACATTTCGCGAGGCGGCCCTGGGCCAATAGAAAGCCTGGTTTTGTTTTTATTAGCAGCTTTGGGCGGACTTTACATGTTGTTCCGGGACTTGAACGGTCGGCAAATTCCTAAAATACTGGCCATTGGCCACGGCTTGCTGGCGGTAACGGGTTTTATCTTCCTGCTCGTATTTGCGCTAAATAAATAATACTTCGCACGCTAGTAACAGGCTAAAATTATTCATTTCCGGAGCAGCACGCTTATTTTTATTCTGACTAATGTACCCGCGACAACTCTGGTGCTTTGCTTAAACCCTGCTAATATTTACAGCCATGAAAATACTGGGGCACCCCATTCACTTAATAATGGTTCATTTTCCGGCAGCCTTATTCCCGATGGATTTAGTCTGTTCTTTTATATATTTTTATACAGCAGATACCGCTTTTAGAGATGCTGCTTTTTTTGCGCTGGCCGGCGGCGTAATAACCGGTTGGCTGGCTGTTTTCTTTGGCGCCGTAGATTTAACCCAAATAGCAGCCGATAGGCCCCAGGTTATAAAAAAAGCTTACCTGCACGGCGGCATTAATTCGTTGGTAATATTTTTTTATACCATAATGGGTTTTATGCAGTTAGATCTGTACCCCCACTTGCCCGCAGCAACGCTTTTAAATTTGCTTTTAAAATTAGGGCTAGTAGGCCTTTTAACGGCCGGCAATTATTGGGGTGCCAGTTTACTGTTAAAAGATAAAGTAGGTATTGAGCACTCGTAACATGGAAGCAATCCTGAAAACCAAAACAATATCAGACGCAGAACTGATAACCAAAATATTAGCCGGCGAAACAGCGGTTTACGAAATATTAATCCGGCGGAACAACCCTTATTTATTTAAGGTAGGGCGGGCTTATGGCTATAATAAGGAAGATGTAGAAGACTTAATGCAAGATACTTTTATAAGTGCTTATCAAAACTTAGTTAAATTTGAGCACCGCGCTTCTTTTAAAACCTGGTTGGTAAAAATAATGCTCCACCACTGTTACCACAAAAAACAGCTACTGCGTTTTAAAAACGAAAGGCCGGCGTATGCGGCCATTAATGAAAAAGAAATTCCTATGTTTTCGCATCAGCCCGCAGACCCCGATAAAAAAATATTGCACAAAGAGCTTGGGATAATTATTGAGCAAGCCATCGGTCGGATTCCGGTTGATTACCGGCTGGTATTTTCGTTACGGGAACTGAACGGCATGAGTGTGGCCGAAACTGCCGAAGCCATGTCTTTATCGGAAGCCAACGTAAAGGTGCGGCTTAACCGGGCCAAAGCCATGCTACGCAAAGAAATTGAAAAAATGTACGCGCCCGAAGATATTTACGAGTTTAACCTTATTTATTGCGACCGGATGGTAGAAAAAGTAATGCACCAAATCAGCAATGCACATTAAGATGCTCCCGGATTATTTGCCCTTGTACGCCTTCATAAATGCCTAAACTTTTGCCGCAGTAAATTGTTCAGTAACTATACTAGTTCTAGCGGCTGTTTCGTATACCTGTTTTGAGCAGAATACGACGCCATTGGTGGTGTTATTACTGCCAATTCTAACGTTGCGGCCAAACTACTTGCTGGTGAAGCTACCGCTGTGCGCAATACAGAACTAGCTAAAAAAATAGCTTCCGTTTAAAATATTATTCCGGCGCTTAACGCCCATACCGCTAATCCAAAGGAATTATTTTACCCTTATATTTGGTTCTGGTTATACCTAACTGTTATTCTGTACTCTTATGAAACGGCTTTCCAATTTTTTGTTATTAAGCTTTATATTAATATTTAATGCCTGTACTGATGCCAGTTCGCAGCAGGCCCAAAAGGCACCGGCCCAATTACCGGCCGAAGCCCAGGTAAAAGCCGCCGGGCAGGAAATTGCTACTTTTGCCAGCGGTTGTTTCTGGTGTACCGAAGCTATTTTTGAGCGGGTACAAGGCGTAGATAAAGTTATTTCGGGGTATAGTGGTGGCAAAGAGAAAAAGCCCACCTACGAGCAGGTAAGTTACGCCAAAACCGGCCATGCCGAGGCCGTGCAAGTTTATTACGACCCCAAAGTGGTTACTTACCCCGAGTTGCTACAAATATTTTTTGCTACCCACGATCCTACTACTTTAAACCGCCAGGGTCCGGATGTTGGCCGCCAGTACCGCTCTGCTATATTTTACCGCTCCGACGCGGAAAAGCAGCAAGCCCAGGACTACGTAAAAAAACTGGAAACCGAACGCAAATATTCCAAACGGATTGTAACCGAAATACAACCGTTTTCCGCTTTCTGGCCAGCCGAAGGTTACCACCAGGATTATTACCAGCATAACCCCAACGATTCTTACATCCAGAATGTATCGGCGCCCAAAGTGCGTAAATTCGAAAAAGAGTTTAAGCACAAACTAAAACCCCAATACCTGAAAACAAGCTCATAAGTTTAGCCAGAACATATTTTAAAAGCACGGATATTCCTTATCCGTGCTTTTTTATTTTCAGCCTGCAGCCAACACTTGTAACAGCGTACAAATGATTTTCAGATAGTTAGCGTAACGTCGCCGCCGATGGGGTAACCTACGCACGTGAGAATTAAACCCTGCTGAATTTCTTTATCGGTTAGTACTTCGTTGTAGCTGTGCCAAACCTCGCCGGTATTGCAACGGGCTACGCAATTACCGCACTTACCGGCTTCGCAGCTATAAGGCAACGAAATACCTTGTTTTTTGGCCGCCTGCAAAATAGTAACCGGATATTGTACCGGCAGTTGGTATAGCCGATTCTGGTAATGCAAAGTAACCAAGTGGGGTTCGGTATCGGGTGGCAGATTAGGCGTTACTGGTTTATCGCGGCTGAAGTTTTCTTTCCGGATATTAGCCGCCGGCACCTCGGCTTCCCGCAGGGCGTACGTGCACATGCGCATGTAATTAAGCGGACCGCACACATAGCACAATATTTCTGCGAGATTAGCCTGGCCGTAAGCTGCCAAAAATTGCTTCAATAAATCTTTGTGTAAATGTGCCCGGGTTAAATCCGGCGAATTGCTGTATACAAATTCAATCCGGAACCGGTCCGGAAATTTTTGTGCTAATTGGGTTAAGGCTTCCCGGAAAATAGTGGTACCCGGCTCGTGATTGCTATAAATTAATACTACCGATAGCGCCGGATAAACATGCAGCGCGGTCTTAATTAATGAAAATATTGGGGTAATGCCGCTGCCAGCCGCCAGAAAAAACAACTGTTTATAAGTACTTACATCCGGAGGTAAAGTAAAAAAACCGCCGGCGCCCGTAGTTAATATTTGGTCGCCGGGCTGCGCCCTATCTACCAGGTACCGCGACATGTGGCCGTTATCAATGCGTTTTACCCCAATAGTTAAGAGTTCGCCCAGTAGCGGCACCGACGTAATTGAATAAGACCGCCGGATTTCCTGGTGTTGCGTTTTAAGTACCAAGGTTAAATATTGCCCCGGTTCGTATGTTATTTCGTTGCCTGCTTCCTGCGCAAAAGTAAAAGTTTTAAAGCCAGCTACCGCCTCCTGTATTTTCGTGATGGTTAAAACCTTGTATAATAAATTCATGCAAAAAGCAGCGTTAAGCAACTGAAATTTCACTCTTACCAGCCCGCATTTAGCTGATTTAATCTGTTTGGGATACCCTGTTTCGGAATAAATAGTTACCCCCTGGGTTCCGGGCCCAAAACTACTGTTTACCTAAAAATACTTAACCTGGCGAATGAAGTTGAAATATTCGTTTAACAGCTTTGCCCAAACAGCCAACAAACAGGTTTACCGCATTAGGCTTATGAGGTTATCATCACTAATTAACTTCAAAAAATTACGGGACTAAGCATAAAATATTCACCCCGTTAGCTGCACCAATTAAATTGTAACGGAAGCGAACAATAATGAACCAGACCGTCCGCATCCGGACAACCTATTTGGGTTATTTACCCAAAAAAGCTTCTTTTCGGGCCTATTAAGGCTATTTTGGAATTGGCACAACGGTTGCAAACAACTATACCGAAGCCATTAACCGGTAACTACCCTAAACAAGCGTAATCCGGAAGTCAGCATAAAACTATTGAAAAAAGAAAAACAGAAAATCTAAAAAACTATACAACTATGAAAAAAGCATTTTTTACCCTCGCCCTTTTAGTACAAGTAGGTTTTGCCATGGCCACCGAAAAAACCAAAAACGTAGCCCAGGTGCGTCACGAAAATGTAAAAATGTATCAGCAGGCCGGCACGGCTTCTAAGCTGTTAAAATCATTAACTACCGCCGACCGGGTGGAAATACTACGCCGCCTGAATAACCAGTGGACCATTGTAATGGTAGATGGCGAGGCCGGCTACGTACTGCACTCCGAGTTAGTTAAGCCAACTGCTTACCAAACCCTGGCGGCGGCTTCTGCTAAGCGATAAATCTCTGTTAAAAATATTGTTTGTTTGGGTATAAAGGGCGTGCATATTGTGCGCCTTTTATTTTTTACTTCTGCCTGTACCGCTCTTCTGAACAGGCCATATTTCTCAGTTAAAATCCGGCTGCTGGCGTAACCACGCCAAGGCGTTGCGTTCGTGCCCCTGTAATTTATTTAGTGTAGCCGCATCCAAGGTAGAAACAGCTTGCAGAAATAAAACAGGCTGGTTGGTTACGTACTTGTTAAATAGCAGCTCTGCGCGAGGCAGG
The DNA here is from genome assembly GCF_008629685.1 of Adhaeribacter rhizoryzae. GTDB lineage: Bacteria > Bacteroidota > Bacteroidia > Cytophagales > Hymenobacteraceae > Adhaeribacter > Adhaeribacter rhizoryzae. The sequence goes on from NZ_VWSF01000009.1 coordinate 204,782, forward strand.
TGAAAATCGGAAGTAACCACCACCACCTTATCGGGCTGATGTTGGGCTAGTAGGGGCTGCACCAGGGTAGCATCTTCTACGGTATTGCGGCTTAGTACAAAGGGCAAAATATTAGCGGTTGGCACGCCCCGGCTCATTAAATATTGGGCAGCATAGTACGCGTGGGGCTGGTTAGTGGTGTTAAAGTGCGGACCAAAGCCGCCGGTGCACAAAAATTTAAAACCGTAGTTATGGCGGTAAAACCTTAAAGCCGTCTGGAGCCGGTTCAAAGCCATAATACTTAATTGCCCCTGCTCATCGTTGGGTGCGCCCAAAACTATAATTATTCCTTTCACGGTAAACTAAACGCAACCAGATTATCTTGGGCCGGTTCTTTGTTCAAGTTACGGATAAATAGTTTATTTGCACCCGTACCAAAAACTGCTATCATGCCCAAGCTTCTGAATATTTTCTCAGCTTTGTTTATTTTACGCCTGGGTTTAGGCATTAATATGCTCATGCACGGATTAGTACGTTTGCCCAAGTTAAACGCGTTTGCCACTAAAATGGCCACGGGCTTTGAAGGCACGTTTTTACCTACCGCTCTGGCCAAACCTTTTTTACTGATATTGCCAATACTGGAATTTCTAGCGGGCATTCTGATATTGGCTGGTGGTAAATATGGCCGCTACGGCTTAATATTATGCGGCCTGATACTAGGGGCGCTGCTGTTGGGCACTACCTTAAAAGAAGATTGGGGAACCGCCGGCACCCAGCTTATTTATGTATTAGCAACGGCTTACGGCTTAGCCTTGTACGAACAGCAAGATCGCACCTTAACCTAAAGTTAGCAACGGCACAAATCAGATAAATATTAATTTACCCAACATGAGCGGCCAAAACCGAAAAGACATTTACCCGGGCTTACCCGTAGCCATTATTTTAAAAAAAGACCAGCGCAGCGGTAAGCTTACTTACGGCATTGTAAAAGATATTCTTACCAGCGCACTGTTTCACTCGCGGGGCATTAAAGTACGGCTACAAGACGGCCAGATTGGGCGGGTGGCCGAAATAGAACCGGAAGAAACAAACTAACCCTTGCATTACCAACAGGCTCCGGGCAACTTAATACCGTTGCCCGGAGCCTAATTTTTAGCGGTAGCCCCGTTCCAGTTGTTCTATCCGGCGTTCGTTGTTATAGTTATCTACCATGCCGCTTAAGGTAAACGCATCTATCAGCCAGCCAATACCAAATAACTGAAAGGTAACCAGGTATAATATACCCGTTCCTACCTTACCCAGGTAAAATCGGTGCAAAGAAATAAATCCCAGGAAAAACCAAAGTATATACGCTACTAATTTCGATTTCATCGTTTTGTGTTTTAAGGTTGTATAGGTTTAATTAATAATTTATTAACCCCAATAAAATAGTTTTGGTTAGGGCTCTCTGCCAAACGGGCGGAACAAAGCCTTGTTTAAATTTATGACGTATACGCATAAACCGGTCGGTTAAGGCCAGATTATGCTATAAATTGTCTATTCTGTCCGGTAAATAATTAACCTTACCGGAATACCTTTGTGCCAGGATAGAGTATAAGCAAGAAAGCTCTTTTTATTTATGGAACCGCGAGAAAGATCATTATTATACGGTATTATAAACACCAAATGCCCCCGGTGTCGCGAGGGCAATATGTTTCCGCCGGGCACTTTGTACACCCGCCGTTTTGCCGATATGCACCCTAATTGTAATTGCTGCGGCCAAACTTTTGAGCCGGAACCAGGCTATTATTACGGCGCCATGTACGTGAGTTTTGGTTTCAGCACCGGTATATTTTTAGTTGTTTTATTTTTACTCAGCTTATTTGTAGAAGAATTAACCACAGCCATGGTGGCAGTAGCAGTATTGGTAGTAGTAGTGGGCCTGCTGCCGGTTATGTTCCGGTTATCGCGGGCGCTCTGGATTAATATTTTTATCCGGTACGAAGGGCCTTGCAGCCTGATTCCGAAAAAGTAAACCCGGATAGGTTAGTGTAATATCCTTTCTGTATTTTTGGGTTGGCGCTAACCTAACCCAAATGCCGAAAAAGCCTTTACCCATTTACCAGATCCACGATTTTACCGAAGCTTCGCGCCAGGGTCCGGGCTTTTACCTGAACCGGTTCGAAGCCCATTTAAAACAACATGCGTTTATTCAGAAGCCGCATAAGCACAATTTTTATATTATTCTGCTGATTACCCAAGGCTCCGGCACCCATACCATCGATTTTAAAACTTACCCTGTAAACCCGCACACCTTATTTTTTCTTAGTCCGGGCCAGGTGCATGCCTGGCAATTAGCCGCCGATACCGCTGGTTATATTTTGTTTTTTAACCAAGATTTTTACCGGCTCGTGCAGCCGCTGGGCAAAATATACCGCTTCCCGTTTTTTAATACATTGCTGCCAAAACCAACTTTAATGCTGCCGACCGGCCACGTAAAACCGGTTACCACTATCATTCAACAAATGGCCGCTGAGCAACTAAACCAACAACCGCAGTGGGATAATGCCGTAGCCAGTTACCTGAATATTTTGCTTATTCTGCTGAGCCGGGTTTACCAAGCCCAATACGGTTCCAGACAGCCGGCTTTTAACGCAAATACCCCCTGGGAGCAACTGGAAGAATTATTGGAGCAGCATTACAAACAACACCAGCCGGTAAGCTTTTACGCCGAAAAAATGCACCTAACCGCCAAGCAACTAAACGACCTGGGTAAAAATATTGCGGGTAAAACGCTTTCGGAATTATTGCAGGAGCGGATATTACTGGAAGCCCGGCGCTTGCTCACGCATTCGTCCTTAACCATTACCCAAATTGCCGCCGAACTGGGTTATTTCGATAATTCTTATTTTGCCCGGTTCTTTAAAAAACACATTGGCCAAACCCCCGAAGCTTTTCGTCAGTTGCTTACCTGAGTAAATTAACCTTGGTTACAATAGCCTAAACCGCTAATAAATTAGTTACAACCGGGCCCCTATTCTAATCTGTACCGAATTCATATTTTATGAACAGCGGTTTCGTTTCTAAGGGTTACGTTAAAGAAATATATCTTCAACCAGAAAGAAATTTTAATTGGTTTGGCAAGCGCGTGCCTACTTGTATTCCGGGGCATCCGGCAATGTAGCAGCCCGTGTTTGAACTGTATTAATACCGAACATTAATTGTTCGGTAATAGAACAGTTCTAAGCTGTTATTCGCAAAAACAGGCTTTTTAGCCTATTTTAGGCTTTTTTTAGATTTGGCACAAGCGTTGCAAACTACTTTATATAACCAGTTATAAAAGATTAATAAAAAAATAAGCAACGTCTAAAACAAATCAGATAAAATTATGAAAAAAGCATTCTTCACCCTCGCTCTTTTAGTACAAGTAGGTTTTGCCATGGCTCACAACAATACCACCCTCGAAACCCAGGTTCGTCACGAAAACGTAAAAATGTTTCAGCAAGCTGCTACCTCTACTAACGTACTCGAAACCCTGAACGCGAACGACCGGGTGCAGTTTATTCGCAAGCATAATGCCCAATGGGGTATTATTACTGTAAACGGCAAAACCGGTTATGTGCTGCTGAGCGAACTATCCGACTTAAAAAAAGTAAAATTATAAGCCCGGTAATTAACGGCCTGTTCTAAAACCCTTGAATACACCGTGCGCCTGTAAGCCCACTTTGGCTACCGTGAACCCGTAAGTTCACAAAGCAACCAAGAGCAGCTATAAATTACGCTAGCCACCAGAGTAGCCCCGTAAGGCTACCCATAAAAACAGTAAATCCGTAAATTTATCCAAAAAGCTGGTGAGCCTGTAAGCTCACCTTTTTCTTTTTATATGCTGCCCACCAGTTTATAAAAGCAGCAGATAACAAATAAGGTGCTACTGCATTTCTAACCAATCATCCGGCGCTACCAAAATATTCAAAATACAACCACCCTAAAAATATTTCAGCCTTACACTGAAACATTCAGTTAAACTTCTAAAAATATTTAATAAATATTAATGGACAAGCAGCCTGCTTTTAAATTAACGTGAACTCGGGAATCAGATACTACACAATGCTACCGCTTTGGTAATTATTATGCTGGGTTATGCGTAGAGTTAGCGCAGCGCTCTACGTATTGTTCGGAAAGCCAATCTCTGATTGGCGTAACCCGAAAAAACATTATTCTTCTAACTTATTTACTTATATAACAATACCTTATGTAGTAGAATAAGGAGTGCAGTTTGGCCGGACTATTATTTTTTATATACATTATTAGCGAATATGCCAATCAGAGATTGGCTTTCCAAACAATACGTAGAGCGCTGCGCTAACTCTACGCATAACAGGATTCCGCAAAAGTCTATGCGTAGAATAACCAATAATCTATCGCGCTATCGCGAGCGTCCCGCTCGTGATTATTTCTTCCGGCCTCTGGCCGCTGTAAACATTAAATTATTACACAGGCCAGGGGCCTGAAAATGATAGACACGAGCGAGACGCTCGCGCCAGAGTTACTGAACTACAGCGGCAGAACTTTTAAAGGACTTAGCGGATTGGCACTGCTGTAAAAATAATCCTGCGGTTCATTTACGAAACCACTAGTAACCGGATTCTGGTGGATATATGCTACTTTCTGGTCGATTAAATTATTACTGGTTAACTCAATAGGATGGTTGTGGTGCTGCCAGAATTGGTTTTGCGTATTAGCCGTACTTTTCGCAAAGTGTCGGAATAAATACAACAACCATTCTTTGCGGCTTTCTTGCGGATTATCGGTTATCAATTGCAGCAGTTGTTTAGCGGTATAGCTTTTGAAATCACGTAGCAGAAAATTAAGCAGCCCGGTTTCTGCTGCCGCAATCAAATGCACATGGCTGCTCATGATGCAATAAGCGTAGAGTTGCAGTCCTTTCTTTTCCTGGCAATATTTCAGGTTTTGTACCAGGCAATCGCAATATTCGCGGCGGGTAAATACGTCTATCCAGCCTACTACGGTAAGCGTTACAAAGAATAAACCGCCTTCATACGTTTTATACCGCCTCGACATAATATCGCCTTATACGGCACTTTCCAAAACCAGTTAATCTGCCCCAACCAAACACCACCCTATCGCGAGCGTCCCGCTCGTGATTACTTCCTCCGGCCTCTGGCCGCTATACTTATTATTTAAAATTTTATCAACAGGTAGGTTCACACCGGCCAGAGGCCTTTGGAATAAAAAGACACGAGGCGGAGCCTCGCGCCAGCAAGAGATAAGCTACAATTTTGGTAAACTGAAGTTTTGCTTCCTTCGACCAAAGAATATTATACCTTGTCTTCATAACCAGCCCAGAACTCTTTGTTCGTTAATACCTCGCCTTGCTCATGATTGGCTTTACCCCGGTTTATAGATTCTTTTTCGGCCAGACTTAATTCATCGAACCAATTGGTGGAAGAAGCATTAGAATCTTTAATAGACTTAAGCGCTTCCAGCAAAGAATTATCCTGAGTTTGGATTACCCATTCTATAATTTCGTATTTAAGCGCCTGGATATTCATGGATTTTACCTTTGTTTTAACTAAAGATACGTAGCAAATATTTATCTGGAGAAAATGCTGGCCTAATATTTCAATTCCAATTAACAAGATTTATCTTAGCTATAAGTAGAGCGATCCGCTAACTCTACGCACAACAAGGTAGATTGGCTTCCTAAACTATAAATAGAAATAATATAAATCATTGAATTATAAACCATTATAACGCAAACAATCTATTGAGCTAATAACGAATAAAAATAATATTAATTTTTATTCGTTATGTAATAAATTATATATAAGTTTAGATAAAATAATCATTAGCACCATTATTGAACATTCTTTTAACAGTTTTAAATATATAGCGTATATATAATTATATCAAAAAAGTTAATACTTTTGCTATCATGAAAAGACAATCTGTTTTTGGTAATTTGTTTAAGGAATCGCGCGAAAAAGCCTTTCAAAGATCTTATTATACAGAGTATAATAATAGGACCGAAACTTCTGCAAGACAGGGAAAAGAAACTAGTGAGGAAAAGAGCACTAGGCATTCTCATAAAGCATCTACATTTATTAATAAATAGTATTAATAAAATTTTAATTATTTCGATTAAAGGCGAGCAGATATATTTGCTCGCCTTTAACTTTTTAAGATGAAAAAATTATACAATATAATATCAGATTGTGACCGGGAGATACCTACTATAAACGATACAGCTTATAGAAATGATTTCCGAAGAGATTATGCACGCCTAATTCATTCATCCTCATTTAGACGATTACAGGGAAAAACCCAGCTCTTTCCTGGTGTAGAGTCTGATTTTTTTAGGAATAGATTAACTCACTCTATCGAGGTTGCACAAATTGCAAAAACAATAGCTTTGAAATTAAATGAAGATGAGTTTTTTAAAAATGTTGGAAAAATAGATACTGAACTTATTGAATTTGCCGCATTGGCACATGATTTAGGTCATCCTCCATTTGGCCATAATGGAGAAGAAGCATTAAATGAATTAATGTTTGATTCCGGAGGGTACGAAGGAAATGCACAGACATTAAGAATCTTAACAAAAATTGAAAAAAAAGCCTTTAAAGGCAATAAACATCATTTTGATTATAATGGCAATATAGACAATAGATGTGGATTAAACTTGTGCTATAGGACTTTAGCGGCGATTCTAAAACATGATAAAGAGATCCCAGAAAGTTTAGGAGAAAACCCTTTTGTTCATAAAGGCTATTATCATCATGATAAAGAATTAGTTAAACGCATAAAGCATAATGTAACAGGAAGGCCTGGATTTTCTGATAATTTCAGGACAATAGAATGTTATATTATGGATATTGCAGATGATATAGCGTATTCTACTTATGATTTAGAAGATGCCTTTAAAGCAAAATTTTTAACACCCTTAGATCTTTTAGGTGCTAAAGCGGAAAGCTTAAAAAGAGTTGCTGCAAAAGTCTCAAGAAATATGGAAAAGGAAGGCGTTTCCACCATTTATAGTGAGGTCGATATAAGTATAATTATTCAAGATTTATTTTATGAGCTTTTAGCATATACACCAGAAGACATTGTATCAAAGTTTAATACTGAATTTACTTCAGTTTCTGACGATGAGTTAAATCCCCGCAGAGTAGCCGAATTCGCTAGTCATTTCGCATCAACATCATATATGATGGCTTTAGATGCAGCGCAAGATGGTTATTTAAGGACACAACTGACATCTACTCTGGTAAATAGATTTATAGAAGGTGTAGACTTTGAACCGAATGAAGATATCCCTGCTCTGTCAAAGGTATATCTAAAAAAGCAAACCAGAGAAGAAGTTGAGGTTTTAAAAAATTTTACTTTTACTTCTCAAATCGAGTCCTCAAGATTAAAAATAGCTGAGGTTAGAGGCAAGGAAATAGTTAAGACGATTTTTGATGCCCTTTATAAAGATGACAGAGGCTATCAATTAATGCCTGACGATTATCAGTTTGTATTTAGCAGAATCCCAAGTGCTGATCTTTATAGAAAAAGAATAATCTGTGATTTCATTGCAGGGATGACTGATAGATATGCAATAGAATTTTATGGAAGGTTAAAATCAGAAAACCCTCAAACCATCTTTAAGCCATTTTAATAAAAGAAAAAGGCGGTTTAGTTAAACCGCCTTTTTCTTTTATTAAGGATTATTAACTACCACAAGCCTCACATGCATCCGGGTTATCCAGAGAGCATGCCATGTCGCTTTTGTTTTGGTCGACACTGCTGTTGTTGTAGACTGGCTGGAGCGTTTCGGCGGCTTGTTTTTCCACCGTAAACTTGATGGCATCCACGGCGGCTTTGGTACGCAGGTAGTACATACCGGTTTTCAAGCCGCGTTTCCAGGCGTGGAAGTGCATCGAAGTAAGTTTACCGAAGTTCGGGTTCTGCACGTGCAGGTTCAGGCTCTGGCTTTGGCAGATGTACGCGCCGCGGTCAGCACTCATATCGATAATGGTTTTCTGCTTAATTTCCCATACGGTTTTGTACAGGCCTTTAATATTTTGCGGGATGTTCGGAATATTTTGTACCGAACCGTTGGCCGCAATAATCTGGTTTTTCAGGTTATCGTTCCAGATGCCGAGTTTAATCAGGTCTTTCAACAAGTGCTTGTTTACCACCATAAACTCGCCGCTGAGTACGCGACGCACATAAATATTAGAGGTATAAGGTTCGAAGCTTTCGTTGTTACCCAATATTTGCGCGGTAGAAGCGGTTGGCATAGGCGCTACTAATAAAGAGTTGCGCACACCGTGCTCTACTACCTCGTTGCGCAAAGCTTCCCAATCCCAACGGCCCGACTCGGGTTTTACGCCCCACATATCGAACTGGAAAATACCCCGGCTCAGCGGCGAACCTTCGAAGGTCGCGTACGGGCCGTCTTTCTTTGCCAAATCTTTCGAAGCCGTCATGGCCGCGAAATAGATGGTTTCGAATATTTCTTTGTTCAGTTGCTGTGCCTCTTCGCTTTCAAATGGCATGCGCAAATGAATAAACGTATCGGCTAACCCTTGTATACCCAAACCAATTGGCCTGTGGCGCATGTTCGATTTTTTGGCTTCTGGTACCGGGTAATAATTAATATCAATAACCTTGTTCAGGTTTTTGGTTACCTGATACGTTACGTCGTACAGTTTCTGGTGGTCGAAACGCTTGTGGTCGCCTTCGCCGGTTACGTAGCGCGGCAAAGCCAAAGAGGCCAGGTTACAAACCGCAATTTCGTCGGCGGAAGTGTACTCCATAATTTCGGTACACAAGTTACTAGACTTAATGGTACCTAAATTTTGCTGGTTAGACTTGCTGTTGGCATGGTCTTTAAACAGCATGTACGGCGTACCGGTTTCGGTCTGGGCTTCCAGAATGGCAAACCACAGTTCCTGCGCTTTTATGGTTTTGCGGGCGCGGCCTTCACGTTCGTATTTAGCATAAAGCATTTCAAACTCTTTGCCCCAGCACTCATCTAAACCAGGCGCTTCGTTCGGGCAGAAAAGGCTCCAGTCGCCGTTTTCTTCTACGCGCTTCATAAACAAATCCGGCGTCCAGAGGGCGAAAAATAAATCGCGGGCCCGCATTTCTTCTTTACCATGGTTTTTGCGTAAATCCAGGAACTCGAAAATATCGGCGTGCCAAGGCTCTAAATAAATAGCAAAAGCGCCTTTGCGTTTACCGCCGCCCTGGTCTACGTAGCGGGCCGTGTCGTTAAACACTTTCAGCATCGGCACCAAACCATTAGATGTTCCGTTGGTACCTTTAATATAAGAGCCGGTTGCCCGTACCCCGTGGATGCTTAAGCCAATACCACCGGCACTCTGCGAAATAAGCGCGCAGTTTTTCAGCGTATCGTAAATGCCGGCAATGCTGTCGTCTTTCATCGTAAGCAGGAAGCAACTCGACAACTGCGGCTTGGGTGAGCCGGCGTTAAATAAAGTAGGCGTAGCGTGCGTAAACCATTTCTCCGACATTAAATTGTATGTTTCGATGGCCTGCTCAATGTCGTTTTTATGGATACCAATAGCCACGCGCATAAGCATGTGCTGCGGACGCTCTACAATTTTACCGTCGAGGCGCAGCAAGTAAGAGCGCTCCAGGGTTTTGTAACCGAAATAATCGTAGTTATAGTCGCGGTCGTAAATAATGCTGGAGTCCAGCAAAGCCGCGTGTTTCCGGATTACCTCGTACACGTCTTTGGCCAGCAACGAAGCGTTTTCACCGGTTTTTGGGTCTTCGTAGGTATACAACCGTTTCATGGTGCTGCTGAACGACTTAGCCGTTACTTTGTGCAGGTTAGAAATGGCAATCCGGGCAGCCAGAATGGCGTAATCCGGGTGTTTGGTCGTCATGGAAGCGGCAATTTCCGCGGCCAGGTTATCGAGTTCTACGGTGGTTACGCCATCGTAAATACCATCGATCACTTTTTTGGCCACCTCAATCGGACTCACAAATTCCATGTGCAGCCCGTAGCACAACTTTTCTATCCGGGCGGTAATTTTATCAAATTTAACCGATTCACGTCGGCCGTCTCTTTTTATAACTAACATAGGCAAATAGAGGAATTAAAAGGTTGTGGAACAGGCAAAGCAAAACATTCCCTGCACCCGGCCAAAACCGGTGTAACAGTACATTGATAGATAAAAAATTGTGGTAGATGAAAGTAGACGGGGGAACCTGAAAGGGCAGAAGTTTTAAATTTCTTTTTTTCAGGTTCCTCATCTTGCAAAGGTTAGGTTAAAAGTCCTCGTCGAGCGAGAACATGTTATCCGTCCGGTCACTCATAACGCCCGCTTTCTGGTACTCTCCTACCCGTTTCTCAAAGAAATTGGTCTTGCCTTGCAGCGAGATCATTTCCATAAAGTCGAATGGGTTGGTAGCATTGTAGATTTTAGAGCAGCCCAGAGCTACGAGGAGGCGATCCGCAACAAACTCGATATATTGGCTCATTAATTTGGCATTCATACCTATCAGGTCAACGGGCAACGCATCGGTTACAAACTCCTGCTCAATGCTAACGGCGTCGCGAATTATGGTTTGTACGCGCTCTTCCGTTAACTTGTTTTGCAGCATTGAGTACAGCAAACACGCAAAATCACAGTGCAATCCTTCGTCCCTGGAAATCAATTCGTTCGAAAAAGTTAAGCCAGGCATTAATCCGCGTTTCTTCAGCCAGAAAATAGAGCAGAAAGAACCCGAGAAGAAAATACCTTCTACGGCCGCAAAGGCGATCAGGCGTTCGGTAAAGTTTTCGGAGTTAATCCACTTCAACGCCCACTCGCCTTTTTTCTTCACGCAATCCACGGTTTCGAGCGCGTTAAAGAGGCGGTCTTTTTCTACCGGATCTTTTATATAAGTATCTATTAATAAAGAGTAGGTTTCGGAGTGGATATTTTCCATCATAATCTGGAAACCGTAAAAACAACGGGCTTCCGGAATCTGAACTTCCTGCATGAAATTAATGGCCAGATTCTCGTTTACAATACCATCCGAGGCGGCAAAGAAAGCTAACACGTGCGAGATAAAATGTTTCTCCCCGTCGTTCAGGCGTTCCCAGTCTTTCTGGTCCTGCGAAAGATCAATCTCTTCGGCCGTCCAGAAACTTGCTTCCGCCTTTTTATACATCTGCCACACATTGTCGTGCTGAATCGGGAACAGGACGAACCTATTCGGGTTTTCTTCTAAGATTGGCTCCATGCTTTGCTCTTTAAATTATCAGTTAATTTTAGAAAGATTAATATTTAACCCTTTGATTCACTTTTAATTACCTTTTTATTTTTTAAATATTCCGGGATATACCGGGGTTATTTAAGCGAATCTTTGAGTCAAATATACGGAACAACCCCTTTTTATACCGCCCTAAAAAAGGTTTATTTCTCCACAAGTTATACAGCAGTTAATGTTGATTAAGTACCTGTTTATCCACAAGTTTATCCGTAACAGTCACTTAGTTATCCCCAAACAGCACATATAAGTTGAGCTATATTTCTGTTTCTAACAAAATAAACTATTGGTTGTTTGGCCCTTTCTGAAATTTCTGTTACTTTTGCACCCTAATTATCAAAACAAAAAGAAAGCAACATGTACGCAATCGTAGACATAGCTGGTCGTCAGACCAAGGTAGAAGGCGGTAAATTCGTCTATACCAATAAGCTTTCCGGCAATGAAGGTGACGCCGTAGAGTTCGCCAATGTATTATTAACCGACAACAACGGAACCGTAACTGTAGGCGCTCCGCTTGTTGATAACTTTAAAGTAACCGGTAAAATACTTGGCCATGTAAAAGGTGACAAAGTGATCGTTTTCAAAAAGAAACGTCGCAAAGGTTACAAAAAGAAAAATGGTCACCGCCAACAATTTACCAAAGTATTAATTGACGCTTTACCGTTTTAATTTTATAAAGAGATGGCACACAAAAAAGGAGCAGGTAGTTCGAACAACGGTCGTGAATCGCATAGCAAACGACTGGGTGTAAAAATTTATGGTGGCCAGGCCATCATTGCTGGTAATATTATTGTTCGTCAGCGGGGTACCGCACACCACCCTGGCAAAAATGTAGGTTTAGGAAAAGACCATACCTTATTTGCTTTAGCTGATGGCGTGGTTGAATTTAAAAAAGGTGCTAAAAACCGTTCTTACGTATCTGTGTTGCCCGTTGAGGCGCCGGCTGAAGCGTAATTTGGTTTTTAATCACATATAAAAAAGGGAAGCTTTAACAGCTTCCCTTTTTTGTTTTGTGCAGGCTTATGCATATAAGGGTTTGTGCTATGTAAAATACACCTAATCAAAGTCAGCACTCCGCCCTTGCCGTGTCTTATGACCGGCAAGCAAATTTATTTTTTTACCTGTTTACCTTTTGAAAGATTTCATCTTTCAATGCCTAAGTGCTAACTGTTGGCCATTACCTAAGTAGCCTCCTGCCCGGTGGGGCCCGTTTGGTCATTCGGGCTGTCTAAGCTTGTTTTCCTCCTATCGTCGGAATGCTGCGCACCACAACCTTAGAAGGCCCTCATTGCCCAAACTGATGTCAGATGCCAGTAGCTGCTGCTTTTCTAAGCTTAAATTATTGTTAATAATTAACAAGCCCGCTCAACAAAGCTAATCCGCAACGTTCCGGTTCGGCCGAACTTCTTCCCTAATTTAGGGCTACGATTAGGACACAAATTTTTGGGCCAGGGTCCACCCGTGCAAGATATGCTGGAAGTAATTCCAACCGCGCAAAAGGGTAATCACCCCCGCCTGCTTTTCGTGGGGTTTCCACCCGCCTAATCGGGCTATTATCCAGTAGCACCATTGTAAAGAGTCTTGGGGGTAAGGATTCCGCTGCTTGGCTGTTTTTCCTTCATAACGTTTTTGTAAAGCCTGCAGACAAGCGACTTCTTGCCGGGTAAAGCTTTCTGCCAGCGGCACGGCTTCTTTCTGTTTAGAAGCCAGGTGCAAGAGCATTATCTTGCTAGCGGCAAACAAAGCCAGCAGCGTGAGTTGCACTAA